>CAWEMY010000008.1:0-118352 GCA_963810305.1 uncultured Acidobacteriota bacterium | reverse complement strand
CGGTGGGGTTCTCGCGACCTCAGTGTCACGGTGGACGCAGAGCTCGGGGATCCGAATGGCGCTCGGCGCACGGCGCAGCACGCTGCTGCGGATGGTACTGGCGAAGGAGTGGCGCTCGCCGTCATCGGCCTGGGGCTCGGTCTGCCAGTCGCTTTCGCGCTGACGCGATTGATGTCCACGCTCCTGTTCGAGGTGAGCCCCCGCGACCCGCTGACGTTCGCAGCCGTCGGTGCCCTGCTGCTCGTGGTCGCGGTTCTCGCGTCCTACATCCCGGCGCGCAGAGCGACCGCCATCGATCCGATGGCCGCGCTAAGGCGAGATTAGACACGTGCGACGTGCGACGTGCGACGTGCGACGTGCGGACGTGCCAACGTGCCAACGTGCGACGTGCGGACGTGCTCACGTGCCACGTGCCTATGTGCTGACGTGCCACGTGCTCACGTCCGCACGTGCACGTGCGCACGTGAGCACGTAAGCACGTTGCACGTGGCACGTGAGCACGTAAGCACGTGGCACGTCGCACGTGATCTCGTAAGCACGTTATTTCAGCGCCGTCGCCGGCTCGACGTTCACCGCCCGGCGAGCGGGGATCAACGTGGCGAGCAGCGCTGCGAGCGCCAAAATCCCCGCTGCGACGGCGAAGCTGACCGCATCAGTGACGCTCACGTCGTGGAGCAGCGTCTGGAGCGCGCGCGTCGCGACCAGTGCGCCGGCAAGGCCAATCGCAGCGCCCCATCCGGCCAGACGTGCGCCCCGGCGCAGCACCATTTTCATGACGTCGCTTCTCGCTGCGCCGAGCGCCATGCGGACGCTGAATTCGTGCGTGCGTTGCCGCACACCGTATGAGACAACGCCGTAGACGCCGATCGCAGCCATCAGGAGTGATACAACGGCAAACGCGGAGAGCACCGCTGTCGTGAGCCACTGCTGCCCGAGCGATCGGTCGACGACCTCCGTCATAGGTCGGACGTCGTAGACTGCCTGCTCCGGATCCACCGCGCGGATTTCCGTGATGATCGAACGCGTGAGCATCCCGGGATCCTGATCCGAGCGAACGGTGAGCGCCATGCGATCCTGCGGCCGCTGCCGATAATTCCAGTAGACCTGCGGGCGCCCCTCAGCGGTCATGCCGTCGTGCCTGATGTGGCCGACGACGCCGACGATGGTGACCCATGGAGAATTGCCAAGAGGGATGCGGAAGCGGCGGCCGAGCGCGCTCTGATTGGGCCATGCCGCTCGGGCGAGGCGATCGTCGATGATGCCAACCGGCTGTCCACCAGCATAATCCGCTTCTTCGAACGATCGTCCCTCGCGAAGCGGAATGCCGAGCGCCGCGAAGTAGCCCGGCGTTACGCTGCGCCAGTCGACGCTGCCGACTCGATCCTCCGGCAGGGCTGAGTTCTCCACTTGCAGGACGCCGACCGACGCACCCCCGGCAAGCGGCAGCCGATTGACCATTCCGGCGGCGCGCACTCCGGGAAGCCGCGACACGCGTTCGAGGATCCGTTGGCACACGTCGGCGACCTGCGCGTCCTTGGGGTACTTGCCGCGTGGGATTGCGAGGTGGAGCGTGGCGACCCCTTCGGCTCGGAACCCGACGTCGGTGTTCGCGATCTTGACGAAGCTCCGGGCGAGAAGGGAAGCCGAAACGGTCAGCATGAGCGCGACGGCGATCTGTGCGACGACCAGACCATCACGTATGCGCGAGCCACGCAGCGTGGAGGAGCTGCCGCGAAGCGATTCGCGAAGCGCGGCGGCGATATCCCAACGCGCGGCCTGCAGCGCCGGCCAGACTCCAGTCGCAAGGCCGGTCACCACCAGCGTCCCGCCCGCAAACAACAGGACGTATAGATCCAGGTCAATCGTCTCGACCCGCGGCATCGTCGCCGGCAGGAGCGGAACGGTGAAGCCGAGAAGCAGTCGTGCCAGCAACACGCCGGCGAGCCCCCCGAGCAGAAGCAACGGCAGCAGCTCGGTGAGTGACTGCCGGACGAGACGTCCACGACCGGCGCCGAGCGCCGCCCGCAGCACCAGCTCGCTGCTGCGAGATACGGCGCGCGCGATCAAGAGGTTGGCGAGGCTGGCGCATCCGATCAGCAGCAGGCTCGCGACCCCGGCGAGGAGCAGCAGCAGCGGCCGGCGCACGTCGCGAACGAGATCAGCCCGCATCGGCTGCACGAGAAATCCGACGTCCTTGTTTGGGTTCGGGTATTCCGAGGCGAGCTGCGCGGCGATCGCATCGAGGTCGGCCTGTGCCGCTGCCAGAGTCACGCCAGGACGCATCCGGCCGACGCTGAGGAAGTTGTAGCCGAGACGGGTAACGTAGTCCTCCGGGTTGATGGTGAGCGGTACCCAGATCTCGAACTCACGCGACGGATAGGAG
The DNA here is from genome assembly GCA_963810305.1 of uncultured Acidobacteriota bacterium. Classification (GTDB taxonomy): domain Bacteria; phylum Acidobacteriota; class Vicinamibacteria; order Vicinamibacterales; family 2-12-FULL-66-21; genus JACDCA01. Next base: position 115,969 of record CAWEMY010000008.1, on the reverse strand, counting down.
AACGATGGCGGCATGATGCCGACGATCTCGTGCGGCTCGCCGTTGAGGACGATCTTGCGGCCGACGAGCGCGGGATCGCGCCCGAATCGTCGTGTCCACAGGCGGTCGCTGAGGATCACCACGGTGTCGCGTCCGACCAGCTCCTCCTGCGGCGTGAAAGGCCGCCCGAGGACCGGGTTCGTTCCGCAGGACGGTGAACAGGCTGGCGGTCACACGCGCGCCCTGCAGTCGTTCCGGTTCACCGGCGCCAGTCAGGTTGAAATTGCCGATGTGACGTACGAGCGCCAGACTCTCGAAGGAACGGTTTCGTGACAGCCAGTCGCGATAGTTCGCCGCGCCGACGAAGGCGCGGGGCAGATTCAGCGCCGGCGCGGTAGACCACAGGGTCACCAGCCGTTCCGGCTGCGGATAGGGAAGCGGCCGCAGGATGACGTTGTACACGACGGTGAAGACCGTGGTCGTGGCGCCTATCCCGAGTGCAATGGTCAGCAGCGCCGCGGCGGCGAAGCCGGGGTGCCGCCGGAGCTGGCGCATCCCGTGGCGGACGTCCTGAAGGAACGCGTCGATCAGGTGCACGCCACGCGCGGCGCGCAGATCCTCTTTGACTGTCGCCGCAATGCCGAAGTCGCGCCGTGCAGCGCCACGCGCGTCCGCCGGGCTCAGGCCTCGCGCTTCGTACTCGGCCGCGAGCTGGTCCAGGTGGAAGTTCACCTCGTCATCGAACTCGTCCTCGAGTGATCCGCGCCGCAGGCCTCGCGCGCGGAATCGGAACGCATCGAACCAGCTCATGACGGGATTTCTCAGGCCTTTTTCAGAACGAGGGCGATGGCGGTGGAGAGACGCGCCCAGTCCTGCTGCTCGCGCCCGAGTTGTTTCCGGCCGGCGGCAGTCAGGCTGTAGAACTTGGCGCGCTTGCCCTTATCGGACGCGCCCCATTCGGCAGTGATCCACCCTTTCGCCTCGAGGCGATGGAGGGCGGGGTAGAGAGAGCCCTGCTGCACCTGGAGTACATCGTTCGAGATCTGCTTGATCCGCTGCGCCACGGCCCAGCCGTGAAGCGGCTCGAGTTGCAACGTGCGGAGGATGAGAAGGTCGAGCATGCCCTGGATCAGGTCGGTTGGCTTCATCAGAAAGTCAGGTGCCGCGGTGCCGGGTGCCGGGTGCTGTCGATTATCGACATAACGAGCCTACAACGCATTGTGTCGATAATCAAGGCAATGAGTGCGGGGTGCGGGAGGGTGCGGGGGGTGCGGAGGGTGCGGGGGTGCGGGGTGCGAAAAGGCGAATCAGACCTCTCGGTAGTCCAGCCCTTTAGGGCTGTCCGCATTCATAGTTCATAGTTCATCGTTCAGAGATTCACTGCGGCGGACGCGCGGTCAGCGGTTTCTTCTCGCCGCGGTGGCAGGTGTAACAGGTGACCGCCGGCGTGTTCTCGTCGCGACCGGGAGGAAATCCCGCGAGCAGCTTGGTATTGACCTCCCGCGCCATGACGATCATTCGGCGCGCGGTCACCTTCTCGGGTCTTGGCGTCACTCGCGAAGTCGAATTTCGACAGATCGTTGCCTTCACCGACGTGACAGTGCTCGCACCGCACGCCGAGGCCCATCGTGAACCCGCGCATCATTTGGATCAGCTGCGGCTTCGGGATGTCCTTCGGCAGTACCTGCAGGTTGGTCGGGTCCGGTGGCTGCCATCGCGGCGTGCCCGGAGCCGGCATCTGCTGTGGCGGGGGAGTCTGCGCGGTCAACTGCGGACCGAGCATCACGGCGAGGATCAGAATCGCGACTCGAGTCATGGTGGCGGCCATCCTATACCCGCGACGGTGGACGCGAGTGCGGTTCGTCACGCCATTACGGTGTTCGCCACAAAGCTGCCTTTAACCACAGATTGGTCCTGATCTCCTGTTCTCCTGTGAGCTACCGGAGCCGGGCCAGGAGCTTCTCAAAATCCGGCGTACCCAGAAGGGGCGCGAATCGGGGGTCGGTTTCGAGCCCGGACCGGTCTCGGTAACCTGCCTCGACGGCGCGATCGAGAGCGGAGAGCGCGCGTGCTTTCTGGTTCATTCCTAACCGAGCGGCTGCCAGCTCCAGCCACGGCCGCGGACGCTCGGGGTGAGCGGCGGTCGCGATCTCCAGCGCCAGGGCGGCGCGGTCGTACTGCTTCTGCCGCGCGAAGTCGCGCGGGAGATAGAACGACGTCTGGACCGCCAGCACTTCGAGAATTCGCCGGGCGGATGCCGCTTCGTATCCTTTGCCTTCCGCCTCCCGCCGCAGCCCGTTGATGCCGAGCGTCGCGACGAGCTGGGCGGGCAGCGGCAGCTCCGGCTCGAACAGACCGCGTAACGTCTTCGAGATCCCGGTCACAACCGCGCGTTCGCGGGAGTCGATCCGCTGCTCCTCGCGCGCCGCAGCTTTCAGCCGTTCATCGCGCGCCAACTCGTTTTTTCGCGCAGCGGCAGCCGCGACATCGCCGGCCCCGCCGTAGTCGGAAACCACGGTGGAGTACACGCGCAACGCATCCGTCAACGCGCCTGCCTGTTCGAGGCCGCGCGCATAAGCCAGCTCCTCGTCGATCAGCGCGTGGGCCAGCTCCGGATCCTTCGCGCGCCGTCCGTCTGCCATCGCTCGCGACTCCAGCCATGCCAGCCCCCGCGTCGCCAGCCCCGATGGCATCCACTGGTGGCCGCCGTCGAAGAACTCGATGCGATTACTGATTTCGGCCCGTTCCAGCCTTGCCGCGGTGCGTTTGGTGTCGAGGAAGTTGAAGTCCGCGCGTCCGGCAGTCGCGAACCACGCAGCCGATTTCGGCAGGAGCTTCGCATCCGGCCGCTCTGGCGCGCCGGCGGCGATGACGCCGGCCACGGCCCCCGTCGTCTCCGCCAGGATCCATGCGACCGTGGCGCCGCCCGAGAAGCCCGCCGCATAGATCCGCCGCTCGTCCACGGCGTAGGCGCGGCGGACGTCCGGCCACATCGCTGCCAGCGCACGGCGATTTGGCTCCCACTCACCATCGCTCGAGGTGTTGTTGGAGCTGGCGATGATCCAGCCGAAACGTTCGGCCGCCTCCTTGAAGACTGCCGCGGCTTGCGTTCCGTGGCCTCGCGGATCGAAGACGAACAGCAACGGCCATCTCTTCGTGGAACTGTAGGCAGACGGGAGGTACAGCGTGTAGGTCTGCTCCGGATCTGACGGGCAGGCGACGCCCTCGACCAGCACACCGGTGGCGGGAGCCGCCGATTGGACGCCGATGAGGACCACCGCTGTCGCGAGCGTCATACGACAGCGTACCGGAACCGGCCGGCGGTGTTCTAGTCCGTTCGGAGTGCGCGCATGGGATCGACAGCGGCGGCCCGGCGCGCTGGAACCCAGCACGCGAAAGTCGCCACGCCGAGCAGGAGCGCCGGGACGCCGACAAACGCGCCGAAATCGAAGGGTCCACGGTTGATGTGTGCACTGACGATGAACACCGCAATCCATCCCACCGCTGCTCCCATGAGAATCACGGTGAGGCTCTCGCGAATCACCTGCCGCACGATCCGCGCCGGCGTCGCCCCCAATGCCAGCCGCACGCCGATCTCCGTCGTCCGATGCGCCACCGTGTAGGCGACGACCCCGTAGATGCCGATCGCGGCGAGCACGAGCAGAAGCGGACCGAGCACCGCAAACATGCGCGCCGGTATCCGTCTGAGAAACAAATTCGTCTCGACGTGATCGGTCATGGTGCGGACGTTGTACACGGGCAGCGCGGGATCGAGCTCGCGGACGATGCGCCGAAGCTCTGGCGCGAGGAGCGATTCGCTGCCCGGTCGTGTGAGCAGATGGATTTCGACCTGGGCGGACGGGCGATCGCGATAGGAGAAATACAGCATCGGCGTTGGCGCTTCGCCGAATGATTCGTAGGTCGAATTCCGAACGACTGCGGCGATGGTGTAGCGGCGCTCGCGGTTCTCCAGTACACGTCCGAGTGGCTCCAGCCCGGGGAGGAACCGCTCCACGAACGCCTCGTTGACCGCGACCTGACGCGGCGATGTGGTATCGGCGAGATCGGCGAAATCACGCCCGCGTACGATCGGGATGCCGAGGGTTCGGAAGTAACCCTCCGACACGATATTGCTGATCGCACGATCGGGCCTCGCCGGATCGCTGGCGCGTCCCTCGAGAGCGAACGTCCGCAGCGGCATGCCGTGAATGTCGAGAGGCACCGACACGGCGAGCGACGCCATCTCGACCCCTGGAAGTGCCCGCGCCTTTTCGATCACCCGTCGTGCGAAATCACGGGCTCCGTTTTCGTCCAGTTGCCGATCGCTGAGGTCGTAAGCAGCGAGAAGGACCCCTTCACGACGGAAGCCGGGATCGGTCGACCGCGTGTCGCGGAAGCTTTGAAGAAAGAGACCGGCGACCACCAGAACCATCACGGCGAGTGCAACCTCGACGGCCATCAGAATGTTGCGCAGGCGATTGCGTGACGCCGTGCGGTCACCCGAGCGCAGGGCCAGCTGCGGATCGACACGGGCGAGCTGCAGCGCCGGCGCCGCGCCGAACACGACCGCACAGCAGACGCCGAGTAGCGCGGCGAAGGCGAGACCGAGAACGTCGATGCTGGTTTGAAACTTGACGGGCAGCGCCGTAGACAACGGGGCGGAACGCAGTGCCTGACTTCCCCAGATCGCAACCACGACGCCCACTGCCGCGGCCGCCAGCGCGAGCACGAGATTCTCGATGACCAGCAACCGCGCAATGCGCCACGGCCCTGCGCCAATCGCCAGCCGGATCCCGATCTCGCGTTTGCGTGTGCTGGCGCGAGCGAGCAGCAGGTTCGCGGTGTTGCCACAGACGGCCAGGAGCAACAGGAGCATCACGCCCTGCAGGAGGAGCAGGAACTGCAGGAACATCCGTTGCGGTCCGCGAGGCTGCTGCCAGAACGGCAGCACCTCTCCGGTCATGGTTGCATTCGTCGCCGGGAAGGTCCTGGCGAGGTCGCGCATCACCCCTTCCAGCTGCGCCTGTGCTTCGGCGCGGTGGGCGCCACGCTGCAGGCGTCCCATCACCGAGTAGCCGCGCAAATTCCGATCCTCGAGCTCACGGGTGCCGGGGAGAATCGCGGGCGCAAGGGTCGCCGGCATCCATAGATCGAACTGCAGACCGAGCACCGTCCCCTGGAAGCCGTCAGGTGTCACTCCCACGATCACCAGGTCGCGGCCGTTCACGCGGACGGATTTCTGCAGGACGTCGGGTGCACCCCCCAACCGCGTCTGCCAGTAGTCGTGCGAGACGATGACCACCGGCTCGCCGCCTGGCCGGGACGTTTCTTCGGGGCGGAGAAATCGTCCGAGGGCGGGGCGAATGTCGAGGGCCGAGAAATAATTCCCCGACACGAGCAGTGCGTAGGTGCGCTCGGTCTGCCCTGTTTCGCCGACGTTCACCGGCAGCATGCGGAAGGCGAGCAGATCCTCGAAGGCGGGCAGGCGCTCGCGCAGGTCACGGTATTCGGTCCATGAAGTGCCGGGATACGTGCCGGTTTCGGCACGCGCCTCGACCAGCTCGAACGTCCCTCCGCCGCGCACGCCGGGCAGCGGGTTGAAGACGAACAACTGGATCCAGGAGAACACCGTCGTGTTGACTCCGATCCCGACGCCGAGTGAGATGATGACAACGGCGGCGAGGAGCGGCATCCGGGCGATGACGCGCAGGGCATGCCGCAGATCGCGCCCGATCTGCTCGATTCGCATAGGCGACATTCTGTCGTACGGGAGCTGAACGACAGCTGAATGGATTGGTGGTACCACATGTTTCGTTCACGGACCGCGATTGCGGTGGCGGCGGTTCTGGCGATCGCCTCGCAACAACCCTTTGCAGCGCCCGCGGCATCCGGCATGGTCAGCTCCGCGCACCCGCTGGCGACTGAGGCAGGGCTCGAGGTCCTGCGGGCCGGTGGCAATGCCTTCGACGCCGCCGTCGCGGTCGCCGCCGCGCTGAATGTCGTCGAACCAGCGATGTCGGGCGCCGGGGGCTACGGCACCATCGTGCTGCATCACGCGGAGTCGCAGGAGACGTGGTTTCTGAATCCGAGCGGACGAATTCCTGCCGGGGTCGACTCCGACGCCTTCCGCGCCCCGACTCCGGGCTATCTCGAAAACCGCAAAGGCGCGAAGTCGGTCTCGACACCGGGCAATGTCAATGCCTGGGAGGCGATGTCGAAGAAGTACGGGCGCCTGAAGTGGCGGCAACTATTCGAACCGGCAATACGACTGGCCGCCGAGGGTTACGTCCTCGAAGGTCGCGATGCCAATTTGCTGTCGGCAGGATTCGGTGGATTTCCGCAGCATGCGAAAGAGATCTACGGCAAGGACGGGAAGCCGCTGGCACGCGGTGATCGCCTCGAGCAGAAGGACCTCGCGCGATCGCTGCGCCTGATCGCGGATGGCGGCGCCGACGTCTTCTACAGGGGCGAGCTCGCAAAGGCGATCGACGGGGAGATGCGCGCGGCGCGCGGCTTTCTCGCGCTCGCCGACCTCGCGGCGGACCGCGCCGAATGGCGGAAGCCGATCACCCTTCGATACCGCGATGTCGACGTCGTCACGGCGTCCCCCCCGGCGAATGCATTCGATTACCTCGTCCGCCTCGGCATCATGAGCCGTTTCGACAATCGTCTCTCCGGACACAATTCCGTCGAGTATCTGCACCGCTTCGCCGAGGCGACCAAGCACGGCTTCTGGGTCCGCCTCCGGTATGCCGGCGACCCCGACGTCGCGCCTCCGCCGACTGCACGGCTGCTGTCAACGGAATACTTCCGCGAGCAGGCAGCCGCGATCGATCCGGATAAAGCCAAGCCGTTCGTGCCGCCTGGTGCGACACGCCGTAGTCCAGCCCTTTAGGGCTGATGCACCCGTAGCCAGCTCAAGGCTGATGCCCGAGTCCAGCCCTTAGGGCTGACTACCGACGCAGCGGCTCACACCACTCACTTCGTCGTGGCCGACCGCTGGGGCAATGTCGTCTCGGCGACGCAAACACTGGGCGGCCTCTTCGGCAGCCGGATCATGCCGCGGGGGACGGGCATCTGGTTGAACGATTCGCTCGAGTTCAGCACGTTCGAACCGAAGGGCAATCCGATGGACGCGCACGCCGGTCGCCGCAAGCTCTCGGGGGACTGCCCGACAATCATCATGCGGAACGGGCGGCCGTGGGTAGCCCTTGGGACTCCAGGCGGCCACACGATCGGTCAGACGGTTCCGCAGATGGTGATGAATCTCGTGGACTTCGGTATGGACGTCGAGCACGCGATCGCCGCGCCACGCATCAGCTTTGCCGAGCCGGACACGCTGCTGGTGGAGGAACGCATCGACGGCGACGTGCGGCGCGGGCTCGAAGCGAAAGGCCACAAGCTGCGAATCGTCCAGGAACTGGGCAATGCCCATGCGCTGGCGATCGAATACGACGCAAGCGGGCGAGTGCTGGTATTCAAAGGCGCCGCGGATCCACGGGGCTCGGGTCTCGCCAGAGGTTATTGAGCGGCGAGAGGTAGTTCGAGGTGGGCCCGGAGCCCCCCAAGAGGTGAGGGCTCGAGCGTAATCCGCCCTCCGTGCAGTTCGGCGAGGTCGCGGACGATGGCGAGGCCGAACCCGGAACCGGGCGCCGTTTCGTCCGCACGTATGCCACGCTGCAGGACCGCTTGACGGAGTGCCTCAGGAATCCCGGGACCATCGTCTTCAACGACAATCACGACGCCAGTGGCGGTGGCGTGCGAGCCGAGGTGCACGCGCGACGCCGACCACTTGCAGGCATTGTCGAGCAGGTTGCCGAGCATTTCGTCGAGATCGTGCCGATGCGCACGAACGGCGACATTCCGCTCGATCGCGCAGTCAATCGCCAGGCGCTTGTCCGCGTACAAGCGCTGCATTGTCCGCACCAGACCTTCCGCAGACTCCACTACCGGCGTGCGGGCGCCAGGCACGGCGCCTGAGGCAGCCGCCCGTGCATGTGCCAGATGGTGATCGATCTGCCGTCGCATCCGATCGACCTGCTGCGTGATCGAGGCAGCGAGGGCATGATTGCCTGAAGCGGTGGCCGTCTCGGCTTCCTGCGCGAGCAACGCCAGCGGCGTCTTGAGGCCGTGTGCAAGGTCACCGGCCTTGCCAACCGCGCGGTGGATCGTCTTTTCCTGATGCTCGAGCAACTCGTTGAGGTCGTCGACGAGCGGCTGCACTTCCGCCGGGTACGAGCCGGCAACGCGGTGCTCAGCGCCCGAGTGCACGTCGGCGAGCCGGGCACGAAGCTGCGCCACAGGGGAAAGACCGCGGCGCACATACCAGAAGCCCGCGGCGAGGCAGGCGAGCGCGAGAAACGACGCGGCGCCGAAGTGAGAGAACGCGCCGTGGACGATATTCGGCGCGGCACTATGGTGCGTCATCAGGGCGGTGAGCACGAGACCGGAGACGATGAACAGCCCGGTCGTCCAGAAAAGTGCTCCGAGAAACACCCCGCGCCTGAGCGACCAGCTCAACGCGCATCCCCCATCCGGTATCCCAGACCTCGTATCGTTTCGATCGTGTCGGCGCCTAGCTTTCGGCGCAGGCGCGCGATGAACACTTCGACGGTGTTGGACTCGCGGTCCGCGTCGCGTGCGTAGATGTGCTCGGTGAGCTCCACTTGCGAGACGATCCGGCCGCGATGGTGCATAAGGTAAGAGAGCACACGGAACTCGTGGCTGGTGAGTTTTACCGGATTCCCTTTCAATGTCACGCGGGATAGACGTGGATCGAGAGATGACGGCGCCCGATCTCAGCTCGGGCGTCACGTGTCCGCTCGCGCGCCGTATCAAGGCGCGCAAACGCGCGAGGACTTCCTCGAAGCGAAACGGTTTGGAGACGTAGTCGTCCGCACCGCTGTCGATGCCGAGGACCTTCTCGTGCCAGCTGCTCCGCGCCGTCAGGACCAGGACCGGGACGGCCACGCCGCGCTCCCGCCACTCTTTCAGCCAGCTGATGCCGTCTCGTGCGGGCAGCCCGAGGTCCAGGACCACCGCGTCGTACCGCTCGGTGTGGATCAGGAAGTCAGCGCGCGCGCCGTCCGCAGCGGTATCGACGGCGTAGGCAGCCTCCTGCAGTGCCTTCGCGAGCTGCCGCGCCAGCTGTGGTTCGTCTTCGACGATCAGAACTCGCACACCTCACTCCTGCGGCGCCATCGGCCCTGCGCGGCAGGACAGCGGATTGATGCGAACGTCTGGGATCGGGTAGCTCTCAGCAGACGCAGAGGCGAGACGCTGAGGATCGGTGAGGTCATAAAGCCGGGCGTAAGCGGCGAAACCGACAGGCGCCCTGGCCGGAGCTTCGAACACCGTGTCCAGACGACGACCGATTCGTTCCAGATAGCCGATCGTGGCGGCGCGCTCGATCCTGCTCAGATGCGTGCCGACAATCCAGACTCGAGAGGAGCCGCGCAGCTGGTCGAGCTGCCGCAGGTAGTCGCGGCGGTCAGTCGGCGCACACTTGCCGATGATGAATTCAGACGGCTCGAAGCGGAATCGCGACGCGTAATACATGAATGCTTGAGCGGCAGCATGATCGACATAGATCCGTTCACCAGGGTTCCGGCGTCTGACGACCTCCTCCAGAACCGGGCGAAGCGGCTGGATCATGAACGGTGGACGCGTCTTCACCGCCGCATGGACAGGGATCCCGACGAACACGAGGGCGAGAGCCGCGCCGGCGACGCGCGCCTGCCGCACACTCCAGCCGACGACCGCGTGCGCGCCAGCCGCTGCGGCGAGGAGGAGCACTGGTACCAGGAAAAGCAACAACCGCCCGGACAGCGGGTACAGGCGCAGCAGAGACCCGGCGAGCGCGAGGACGATCGGCCCCAGCAGAATCAGCGCGACCTCGCGGCGCGTCCTCGCGAGCTGCACGAAGCCCACCACCGCCGCGAGCACGAACAACTGGGACCAGACGTATCCCAGACCGCCGTTGGAAGGGAACACCGCGGGGCCGAACGCGCTGAACACGTCGTTCGATGTCCCCCACAGCCACCGCACCTGCGCCCACGGTGAGAGCGGCATGAATCCCTCCCGCCAGAAGGAATGGAGGTAATCCCGGGTGGAGGGGGACACCGTGCGCAGCGCATAAAGCCCGGATGCAGCGGCGCTGGTCGCCCACGCAACCAGGATGGGCCAGAGCGCACGGATGGTGCCGGCATGGCGAGTGAGGAGCGCGTGTGCGCCGAGACCGAGCGCCGCACCCGCCAGAACGAGCATCGCGGGCTGAGAGATCCACGGGATGAGCACTCCGGCCAGGCCGATCGCCAGTCTCTGCCGGCCAGTGGTAGTCGAGCAGAGTCGCACCACGATGAGGAGCGCGACCAGCGCTGCGGCGACGTCAACCGCGTACTGCTTCACTTGTGCGGAGAAATAGACGAAGGGTTGACCGAACGAGAACAGCCCCAGCGCGTACACGGCGGCCATCGTCGGGAGAACCGCTCGGGCGAGTGCCAGAAATAACAGCAGCGAAGCGATGCCACAAGTGATAGGGATGAGCCTGAGCGAGTACTCCGAGGGGCCTGCGAGGGTCACCACCACCTTTTGCGCGAGCAGGAATCCGACCGGCGCCATCTGATCGTAGTCGAGCGGCGCAAGCAGCTCGAGCGACGAGCGGTCGACGATATTTCGCGCCAGCGCCGCTTCGTCGAGCCACAGTGAACTGTTTGCACCGTACTGCCAGAGTCGCAACAGCGCGCCGATCAGGAGAATCAGAGCGACCGCAATTTTCGTGGTTGCCTTGTCACGCCTGAACGCGCCAAAAGTCATCAGAAGAAGCGACTCTCCACGGCTCAGCTGCAAGGCGTATCCGGCGTTGGTCGTTGTGCCATCTGCACTTACGTCACAACTGCGAATTTCGCCAGTGCGGCGAATTTCTTGCGTACCGCCGCGTGCCAAATCAGCTGTTCAAACACATGCCCGTCGGAGACACCCACATGTCCCTTGACCCTATCGTAGCGCTCCGCCGCACGGTGGTTGCGGTTTGCGTGTTCGCCTCTTTCATCGTGTGTGCAGGGCCTGCGTCGGCCGGCCCATTGTGCTCGGAGATGGGCTTTGCCGGCGTCAACGATGACAATCCGTTCGACACGGGTGCCGGGGGAGGCGACGGCGGGGACGGCGTGATCTGCCGCAACTTCTTCCCCGGCGGCGGCGACAACGCGAAGTTTTACTTCTTCGACACCGCCTTTGGCGGCTTCGAACACTTGCTGCGCGTCACCGTCGAAGAGGTGCTCGAGCCGTTCGGGCTGGCGTTCTTCCGAAACTATCTGCCCGCAGGCACCACCTTCGGCCCGAATTTTCCGAATCACGTCTGTGTGGCGTACGCTCAGAACGGCCAGTGCGTGGAATACTCTGCCGTGTCCAATGTCAATGGCCTCCAACCGATTGACAGCACCGAGTTTCAACCGGTTCGCAACTCCGAATACGTGGGTCCGATTACCTGGTTGATTGCCTGGTCGAATCCGTTGGTTGGCACCAACCCGGTTCCCGAGATCATTCATGAGATCGGAGAGAATGGAGATACCGACGAGATCTACGACGAGATCCTGCAGGGTATCTTCTTCAGTGCAAGCCTGAGTCCCTTCGACTTCGACTGTGACAACCCGTACTACGACACCTGCCCCAGCGAAAGCGAGTTTCTGAGCATCAAGCTGCCGGGTGATGCCGTCCGCGCCTCCCTCAGCGACAATTTCACCGACGTGGCGCTCGTGCAGGTTGTGCCGGAGCCAGGCACGATGACGTTGTTGGCCCTGGGAGCGGGTGGGCTGTTGTTGAAGCGCCGGCGACGTCGCGCCGGGCAATAACAGCGACGCGCTAGCGAACCGCTTTCACCGACTCATTCAGCATCTCGGTGACATCGACGCGGCGTCCGATGGTGGACGCCGCGTTTTCTTTGCTCGTCTCTTCCAGAATGCGCCGGGTCTCGCCGTAATGGCGTCTGGACGCGGCGGCAGCGCCAGTCGCGTGTGCCGCTCGCGCGGCCAGGAAGTTTCCCTTCGCTCGCAGCATGCGCAGCCCGAGATTCTCGGCCCGCGTCAACGCGCGCTGTAACTCTGAGGCGGCCGCGGCTGCCTGGCCCGCAGTGAGGAGCGCCTCGGATCGTCCAAGCGCCGCTTCGATCGCGAGGTATTTCAGCCCCTGCGCGTCAGCCTCCTGCGAGAGTCCGCCCAGAGTCGCGGCAGCTGCCACGGCCCGCTGCGGATCCCTGGTTGCCAGGAGTGCCTGGTTGATCTTCGTCCGGACCACGAGAAAACGGTCTCCCAGCCTGGCCGAAATCTGGCTCGCTTCGTCGAATGGCTTCCGGGCGGAGGCGTGGTCCCCTTTCAGGCGCAGGCGTTCCCCTTCGTCATTGAGGGCGCGGGCGAGCACGGCCTGATTGCCCTGCTCCCTCGCGACGCGCATCGCTTCGTCGAGGATCTTTCCTGCCTCGTCGAGCTGACCGACGAGCATGAGACTGCGTCCGTACCCGGCCAGGATCTCGGCGTTCCAGAGACTTCGGTCATTCAGCTTCTTGAACTGCTGGTAAGCCTCTTGACGCGATTTCAGCGCCGCTCCATACCGCCCCTGGTACTCGAACACCGTGCCCACCGAATAAGACTCGATCGCCTCGGCCTGCGCTTCACCGGCCTTGCGCGAGAGCTCCAGAGCCCGGAGGTACTGTTCGAGTGCACGGTCGAACTGCCCCGTGCGCACGTGTGTTTCGCCGATGTTGTGCAGCGTCTGGCTCAGCTCGCTTTGGTTCGCGCTCTTCTCGCGGATGCCAAGCGCCCGTTCGAAATAGGTCAGCGCGTCCTCGTACTGTCCCTTGTCGAAATAAGCGCTGCCGATGTTGTTGAGCGCTCGTGCGGCCGCCACATCGTTGCGCAGTTCACGCTGAATCTGCAGCGACTCCTTGAACGCCGACAGGGCATCGTCGTATCTCGCCTGCTCGAGATAAAACGTTCCGAGGTCGAGCAGCGTATTGCCAAGGCCGCTGCGGTCGCCGATCTCCCGGCGTAACTGCTCGGCCTCCTTGTAGCTGCTCAAGGCTTCCTTGCTTTGCCCAAGCCGCGCGTGGATCTGGGCGATCTCGGTCAGGCTCGCCGCCATCCCCGCCTTCTTGTCGAGCCGGCGCTTGATTTCGAGCGAGTCGCGATAGTACCGGAGCGCATCGACCGGCTTGTCCAGCCGCTTGTATGCGACACCAATCGCCTGAAGTACATCGGCGCGGGTGTGGTCATTCCCCAACTGGATCGAAAGCGTGAGCGCGCTGTTGAGGGAATCGAGCGAAGATTGAGGGGATCCGCGCTTGATCTCGACCCGACCTGCCGCCAGCAGAGCGCTGACATACTTCGGATCGCTTTCGAGGACTTTCTTCAGTTGGTCGCGGGCGCCATCGAGATCTCCCGCGCCTTCGAGCAGCGTCGCCAGCTCGAAGCGGATCGACGTGTCGGTGGGTGCAGCGTCCACCAGCTGGCGGTAGTACTCGATGGCTTTGTCGTTATCGTTCCTGATGCTGGCGTCGGTCGCAAGGATGAAATAGCGATCGGCGGCGGGCGCTGAACTACTCAGCTCGACCCCCCGCGTCGACGCTCGCTGAGCTTCGGCGTCCTGGCCGAGAGACGAGAACGACAGCGCCAGCCGAGAGTAGGCCAGGGCGAATCCGGCGTCGCTCTCGGTTGCCGCCCTGAAACGCGTGACGGCCTCCTCGTGCTTGCCCTGGCGGGCAAGACCCAGACCATCGGTGTACGCGCGAAGCGCTTCGAACGAACGCGAGATGGGCGCTCGCGCCGTGACGTCCAGCTTCTCGATCGCTTCCGCAGCGACGAGGTTCTCGCGCGTGCCGCGCGCCAGCGTGTCGACGGCCGTGAGCAGCGCGTTTTCGTTCGGCGCTTCTGCATTCAATGGCGCCTGCGTGCCGCGCTTCAGATTGTGAAGGCTCGCGGTCAGGCGAATCTGACTGCCGAGTTTGAGGTACGATCCTCGAAGGACGATGTCGGCGCTGGTCAGCTCCGCCACCCGCCGCAGCATGGAGTCGTCGAGCGCCGCATCACTCTCGAGCTTCAGATCCGCGAGTACCTGATAGAGGCGTTCCGTGGACACGGTTCTCAGAGCCGCGCTCTGCCCAAGCTCGGCCCGGAGGACCTCCGCGAGACTCGGTCCAAGCGAATCGAGCGCCGCGTCTCCGGTGGCGTTTCGGAATGGCAACACGGCCACTGACACCGGCTGAGAGGGCACCGCCGCAGCCGGCGCGGACGGCCCACGATCGCGGAAGATCCACGCCGCCGCCCCTGCCAGGCTCAGCACTAGTACTGCCAGCGCCGCAACCACCGCCGGGCGCCGCCTCACTTGCGTGCCGGCCCCTCGGCCGAGCGGCGCGTGCCCGTCTGGTGTCAGACGCTCCAGCTCCCCGAGCAGTGCGCTGGCGGTCTCGTAGCGTGCGGAGGGATCCGGCTGCAGACACCGGACGACGATCTCGTCGAGCGCCGCGGGAATCTGGGGGTCGACCGTGCGCAGCGACGACGGTGGGTGCTGCATCCGCATCATCAGATCGGACATCGCCGTGCCGGCGCCGTGCTGACGTGGCCCGAGCAGCATGTCGCGAAGAATCATCCCGAGGGCGTAAACGTCCGCCCGCTGATCGGCCGTTTCACCCTTGGCCTGCTCGGGGGCCATGTATTCCACCGTCCCCACCACGGCCCCGGCAACCGTCATGGTGAAACCCCGGCCGACTGTGGTGGACCGTGCGATCCCGAAGTCCATGACGCACGCATGGTCCTCGGCGTCGAGCATGATGTTTGCCGGCTTCAGATCGCGATGAATGACGCCGGCTTCATGGGCGGCCGCGAGCCCCGACGCAACCTGTCGCGCGATCACGAGCGCCCGCGGCACCGGCAGGCGGCCTTCACGCTTGAGGACGGTCCAGAGATCCGATCCCTGGATGTACGGCATCGTGATGTACTTGATGCCGTCGATCTCGCCGAGGTCATGGATGCGGACGACGTTGGTGTGAGTGACTTGCCGCGCGAGAAGCAACTCGCGCTTGAAGCGCTTTTCCAGTTCGCCGGCGGTTGACGGGTCGATCGAGGGATCGATGCGAATGACTTTGATCGCGACCGCCACCTCGAGCACCTGATCCCACGCCTGGTAGACAGCCCCCATCCCGCCGATCCCGAGCAGGCGGATGATGTGATAGCGAACGCCGAAATTCCGGCCGATTTCCAGTGGTCCCTCCGACCCGGTATGCCGGCCGCCCGGTGTATGTGCGCGGGTGACAGCGTCAGCATCCGGATCGTTGCCAAGCCGCGTTTCCTCGGGATCACGTTCACCGAGACTTCCGCTTTCAGCCGGACGCGTTACTCCCGTCACATTTGATAGTCCGGTGCCGGCGGCCGGCGGCGGTGTCAACATCGTGACCGCGGCTGGATCGGCCGCCGTGGCTCCGCAGTTCGCACATCGCCCGGTGACTGGGGCGGCGTCGTTTCCGCAATTTGGGCAAACCATGTGGAGGGTTGGGCTTGGGTGATTATGTGCCGGGGACAGTCTAACGACAATGGCCGGTGAACGACTACAGCCGCCTCAGCTCTGCAGTCGCCACCGCGACGTTGCGCCGGCTTTCCTACGAGAACCAGACAGCCCTAAAGGGCTGGCCTACGAAGGACGAACCAGCCAGCCCCAAGGGCTGGCCTACGAAGGACCAGACAGCCCTACGGGGCTGGCCTACGGGAGCCGCGAACCGCCGTTCGTGGTGATGCGCGGACGCACGGGCGCCGTCTTGCGCGGCGACGGTTCCAGATCCCACCAGTACTGTCGCGGCAGTTGTTTCTGTTGCGGCCAGATCTGGTCGAGCGTGTCACCCTCGTACAACTCGCCGTTTTTCATCACGTAGCGGATCGAGTTGGTGTTGCGGATGTTCTCGAGCGGATTCTTGTCGAGCACGACGAGATCGGCGAGCTTGCCTTTCTCGATCGAACCAAGATCCTTGCCCATGCCGATCCCTTCGGCGCCGTAGATCGTGCCCACCTTGAGGACCTCGTGCGCCGGCATCCCACCGGAAGCGATCGCCCAGAGCTCCCAATGACACTGAATACCCTGGCGCTGACCGTGGCCGCCGAGCGCGACTTTGCCGCCGGCCGCGACGATATCGGCGAGGACTTTGGCGGCGAGCGGGAAGGAGTACTCCTGCTCGTGGAACCACGGACGGCGGAGCACGGTCCTGTCGAGATCGCTATGCGGCGCGAACCGCCGCATCTTCTGGTCGCCGTGCACGTCGGTTGATTCGTAGAAGTAGTTCTCCGCCCACGGTCCGCCGTACTGGACGAGCAGTGTCGGCGTGTAGACAATCCCGGACTGCGCGACCAGCTGCACGACATCCTTGTAGAGCGGCATGATCGGCAAGGTATGCTCGAGACCCGGATAACCGTCGAGAATCTGCGTCAGATTGAGCTTGAGATCGAGCCCTCCCTCGAGGGTCGGCATCAGCTTCTGCTCCTTGGCGGCCATGATGATCCACTGTCGCTGCTGCCGGCTGCCGGCCATGTATTGCTTGATCGTCTTCGTGTCCCAGTACTGGCTGTAGCGCTTCAACACGTCTCGCGCCTCGTCGAGACTCTGGACGTTGTCCTGCGAAAACACCCCCGGCCCGGTACCGAAGACGCGCGGCCCGATCATGTGGCCCGTCTCCACCAGGTCACGGTACGCAAGCACGTCGGTCGTCGCCGTCTGCGGATCACGCGTCGTCGTTACGCCATAGGCGAGGTTCGCGAGATACTCCCAGACCTGCGTCTTGTGGACGTCAAACGCCGGCCGGATGTGCGCGTGGACGTCGACGAGGCCCGGCATGATCGTTTTGCCGGTCACGTCGATCGTCCGGACGCCGGCGGGTAACCTGACCTGGCCACGCCGTCCCACTTCGACGATCCGGTTGTCTTTGACCACGATGTCGGCGTTGTCGATGACTTCGGTTCCTTTCATCGTGATCACGCGTGCACCGCGCAGCACGACACTGCCGTTCGGTTTCGCGCGCGGAGCTTCGACGATCACTTCTGTCTGTGCCGGTTCGTAGGCCGGCTTCTTTTTCGCCTCCGGCTTGTCGTCCTTCTTCTCCGGTTCGGGCTTTTTCCCGGCGTCCTTTTTCGTCTCCGCTTCTTTTTTCTCCTTTTCCTCAGCCGTCCTCGCGGCATCGAGGTCGTACTTGAACAGCGTGCGGCCGAGCGCGAACGTCACTTGTCTTCCGTTGCCGGCCCACGCCAGGAACTCGCCGCCGACGGTCGTCAGTTTCTTTACCGGGACGGAGGCACTCTCCGGACTGGCGAGCGCGACCGTCGGTGCATCGCCTCCCTTCACCGGCACGGTCACCAGATAGACGTGATGTTGTGCCTCGGCGATCGCGTGCTCGCCGTCGGGGCCCATGATCACCTCTGAGGCGTTACTGGCCTGCTCCGCGTCCGGATTCTTGTAACCGGTGACCTTGACGTGCGTCTTCCGGTCGGTGCCGTCGAAGCGGAACGACACGAGGCCACGGCTGCCTTCCCACGCGTAGATGCGCGCCGGATCCTTGGCAAAGTGCGGCCGTCCCTGACCGCGGAACGGCGTGATCAACGTGGCCTCGCCGCCACCAGCAGGCAGCCACACCAGTTCCATTGCCTGGCCGCCGCGGCCCTGCGGTGAAAAATCCTCCTGGCGCTCTGCCCTCGGCCCTCTGACGACGACAATGCGCTGGCCATCGAGGGAGTAAACCGGGTCCGAATAGAACGACGGGATCTGGGTCAGCTTCTGCGGGGTGCCGCCGTCGGCCGCGACGCGATAGACGTGGCCGCCGTCGGCGTCCGACCAGCTCACGTAGGCCATCGATCGCCCGTCAGGTGACCACGCGGGCTGGTGCTCGCCGGCGTCCATCGTGCTGACGCGGCGCGGCTTGCCAGCCGGGTAGTCCATGACCCACAGCCGATCGAGCGCCGTGAACGCGAGCCTGGTTCCGTCGGGGGAGAGCCGGGGATACCGGATCTGCTGCGCGCGGACGGGACCCTCGTCGATCGGGTATTCGAACCTGACCTTCGGCCCGAGTTTCTGTTCGATTTTCGCGGTGAACGGGATCGGCGTTGCCTCGCCGGACGGGACCTCGACGCGCCATAGCTTCCCGTCGAATGACGTTACGAGCGCCTTCGAATCCGGCGTGAAGGAGGAACCGGGCATCAGGTCGCGGGTCGAGGCGGACTCCTGGTCGTCGCGCGTGACCGGGTACGTCAGCCACGAGTCGTCGCCGCTCTTCAGATCCCGGACGCGGAGGCCGGTCTGCGCGTCCCACCGCGTGGCGTACACCAGCCAGCGGCCGTCAGGGGAGAGCACCGGACGCATCGCGCTTCCGAGCTCGTCGCTCATGCGGAAATTCTCACCGGTGTGGCGGTCGTAGACACCGAGCTGCCACCGGAAGTTCATCTGGTTGTAGACGCTGCCTGCGGCCGTGCGCTCGGTGAAATAGACGAACCGATCATCTTTGCCGACCGCGGCGCCGAGCGGATTGAGCTGCCGCCGTTCCTCGCCGCCCGTGAGATTGACGCCGCTGCCACCGTCGACGTGATACAGCCACAACTGCGTCCCGCCGGGAGGCGCGCCGGATTTCGAGACGACGATGTACTTGCCGTCGGGCGTCCATTCGGGCGACCAGTAGCGTGTGTTCTTGCCCTTGGTGATCGCTTTCGGATCGCTGCCATCGCGGTTCGCGATCCAGATGTTCTCGTCGCCGTTGCGGTCGGAGAGGAAGACGAGCTTCGAACCGTCGGGCGAGAATCGCGGCTGGCTGTCGAACATGTTGCCGGCCATGATCCGCGTCGCCGTCCCGCCGTCCATTGGAAGCGTATAGAGATCCCCCAGCAACTCGAAGACGATCTGCTTTCCGTCCGGCGCCACGTCGAGCGAGATCCAGGATCCTTCGCTCGTATCGAAGGCGATCGTCCGGTCAGCTTCGAGCGGAAGGTCCTTCTTCTTGTCCTTGTCAGCCGCGTCTTTCTTCTCGTCTTGTTTTTCCTGCGCGTTCAGGAAGCCGAGAGAGGAGGCAACTGAACAAATCAGCAAGAGCGCCAGGGAAAGCCGGATGATTCGAGTTCGCAGAAAGCGGCGATCAGCGGTCATTTGGTTTCCTCCAGCTCCGTAGTCCAGCCCTTTAGGGCTGCATCTGCGAAGGCGTCCAGCCCTTTAGGGCTGCATCTGCGAAGGGCGTCCAGCCCTTTAGGGCTGCATCTGCGAAGGGCGTCCAGCCCTTCAGGGCTGTGGTGATACAGGCCGGAGCTTAATCAGAAACGGCGGCACTCGCAAAGAGAAAGGGACGGGGACCGGCGGGCGCTATACTGCGCCACTGCGGCGTGAACTTCATCTCATGACTTCGCTCGAAGCGCCGGTTGAGATCGTTCCATACGATCCGTCGTGGCCGACACGTTTCCGTGAGGAAGCTGACATCCTTCGTCGAGGGTTGGCAGCGTGGCTGGCAGGGCCGATTGAGCACATCGGCAGTACCGCGATACCTGGCCTTGCCGCGAAGCCGGTGATCGACATCATGGCCGGTGTGCAGGGGCTCGACGTATCACGGCCGGCAATTGCGGCGGCGACTGAGTTGGGTTACAGCTACGCCCCTTACCAGGTCGAACTGGAGCACTGGTTCTGCAAGCCGTCTCCATCATTCCGCACTCATCATCTTCACCTCATCCCGGTGGGGACGCCGCAGTGGTCCGGTCGAATTGCGTTCCGCGATTATCTACGTGCGCACGCGGATGTTGCCAGTGAGTACGAGGCGCTGAAACGACGGCTGGCTAAGGAGCACCGACTTGATCGCGAGGCCTACACGCAGGCCAAGGGCCCGTTCATAGAGCGAATCACGAAACTGGCGCTCGAAAGTCGGTGATATTACATGCCGTCATTTTGCACAGGCGATCAAAGATGTCGTTCGATTGGCAACCGGTTCTGAAGGGAGATCTCATCGAGCTCAGGCCGCTTCGTCCAGAGGACCATGATGACCTGTACGCGGTCGCCGCCGACCCGCTGATCTGGGAGCAGCATCCGGTGAAGAATCGCTGCGAACCGGAGGGCTTCAGGGTGTTCTTTGACGAAGCCATGGCGTCAGGTGGCGCGTTGATCGCGATCGATGCCCACACGCGGCAGGTGATCGGGTCCTCGCGCTACCACGGCTACGACGCCGAACGCGATGAAGTGGAGATCGGCTGGACCTTCCTGGCTCGGTCCCACTGGGGCGGCCGTTACAACGGCGAAATGAAGCGGCTGATGCTGCAGCACGCGTTCGGCCGTGTGAGTCGAGTGCTCTTTGTGATTGGCCGCCACAACCTGCGCTCGCAGCGCGCGGTGGAAAAGATCGGGGCGGCGTTCATCGGTTCCAGGTCAGAACCCGACGGCCGGGAGAGCGACGTGTATCAAATCACCGCCGGTGCTTTCGCTCAGCAGGCCGCTCGAAGATGATCGGAGGGGGACGGCCCGTGGTTCTCATCGCCGCGATGCTTCTGCTTGCACTCCCCGTGGCCTTTGGAAGCATCCGTGCGGTCGAAACCGGTGACGATGTTCGGTATCTCTGGCTGGCAGCGGCCGCTATCCTCGGCTCCTTCGCGGCCGTCATGCCGCTCCGCCGTCCCGGGTCACCGCCGGCACGCGTCACCGCGCTCCAGACGACTGGTGGGGTTGCTGCGGGATCCGTGTGCGCGGCCGCGGCCGCGATCCTGATGGGAACGACACCGAATCTCGGTCTCGCGATCGTCGCCGCGTCCTTCGGGCTCTGCACGGGCATCGGCGCAATGCTCGCGGCCCGCGCACGACAGCCGCGGACGACTCCGACGCGTCTCACTTCACCGCGCCGACGGTAGCAGCGATCGCTTCGTCGAGCGTCACTTTCCCCGTCACATATGGCGACCAGTTGTCCTCCACTGGCTTGCGGTACTGGCTCCAGGCACGATCGAGCAACCCGGTCGAATACATGTACGGCGTGTAGTCGACGCCACGCGCCTTCAGCACTTCCTGAACCACTGCGCCGGTGAGATAGAACTGGACGACGTGCCAGAGAATGCCGTGCGCCTTTCTGCGGTCGCCGAGCGCGCGATTGATCTTCTCCTGTATCGGAAGCACGAGCGTGTGTGAGACCTCGTGGAAGACCGTTTCAACCGAAGTCCAGTCAGTGTTCTCCGGGTCGCCACTCGAGATCACGACGTGGGTTGGTCCGTTGGTCGTGTAGGCGCCCTGACGGTTGCCGACCCACACCACGTCGACGCGGGTAGGGGAGGTGAACCACGGGACGCCGTAGAGCTGTTCGAGGCGTTTCACGACGTTCGGCGCGACCATCTTGAGCTTATCGCTCGTTTGCCCTATCCACGCGCGGTTCGCACGGTCGTGCGCCGTCCAGAAGTGACGACGATAGACGGGGGTCGCTGCCTCGAGTACGTCGCGCAGTTCCTTGCCCACCGCGTCGCTAGAAAGATTCCCGTCTGCGAGCGCGGCCTTTAGCGACACCATTCCCTTCCCGAAGAGCAGGTCTCGTGATGCGACCTGCTCGTCGTAATGGGTGACGGCGGCCTCCCAGGCCTTCCGTTCCTCGGGGCTCATCGGCGCCTCGAGCGGAGCCGGCAAACGTCCGGCGAACGCCCGAAGGGTTCCCGCTTCAGGACGTTTATCCCACGCCGCGGCGTAGAGCGTGTGATGAAGATTCAAGAGAAGGTCGCTGTGGAACTGAAGGTGTGCCACCTCGGCGACCATCTCGACACCGAGCGGCGCTCGAACGAGCAACCCGGCGCCGATCAACGCTATCCCCGCCAGTGTAGGAATGTTCATGACCGTCATTAGACGACGAGGTGGCGGCAGTTGTTGGGTGCGATCTGACCGCTGTCAGGAAGGTTCCGAAATGGGTTCGATGATTGCTACTAAATCAGAGTTCAAAAGTCAGTAACCCAGAAACAAGTCAGAAGTCGGACACACAGGGAGTAGAGATGCACATTCAGGCAGGTGAGGACCGTCGGGAGCAGCTGGTGACCACCCTCGGGTGGATTGGGATCGCGATAGTTGGAAGCGGATTGGCCGTTCTGGCTACTCAGCGGTTTTCTTCGAGCGGTCGAGGCAGAACGATCGCCAGGCGTGATCGGTCGGTGGACGTCGAAGAGGTGGCGACGATCAACAAACCGATCGGTGAGGTTTACCGCTCCTGGAAGAACTTCGAAAGTTTTCCGCGATTCATGAGCCACGTCGAGTCTGTCCAGATGCTGAGCCATGGACGGTCCCGGTGGCGTGCGACCGCACCGGCGGGCACAACGGTCGAGTGGGAAGCTGAGATGGTGGAGGATCGTGAAGGTGAACTGATCGCCTGGCGGTCAGTCGAAGGCTCGCAGATTGAGAACAGTGGCACGGTCCAGTTCCGGCCCGCGCCAGGGGCGCGCGGCACTGAAGTGCGGGTACGTCTCCAGTACCGCCCGCCTGCCGGCCGGCTTGGACGCAACGTCGCCTGGCTCTTCGGCGAGGAACCGGAACAACAGGTCCGAGAGGACCTCCGCCGTTTCAAGCAGTTGCTCGAAGCCGGAGAGATTGCGATCTCAGACGGTATCGGTCTCTGGCGCCCGGCCAAACCGACCCCGTCCGTTGAGGAAGCGCGGACGCTCGCGGGGGTGAGGTCATGAAGGCCAATTGCTGGCAGGGAACAGGAAACGTCCGGGTGGAAAACGTTCCGGATCCCTCGATCCTGAATCCGCGGGACGCCATCGTACGGGTCACGAAAACAGCGATCTGCGGCTCGGATCTGCATCTCTACAACGGATTCATCCCGACGATGAAGCGCGGCGACATCATCGGCCACGAATTCATGGGCGAAGTCGTCGACAAGGGTTCTGCGGTCAGGAACCTTCAGCTTGGCGATCGCGTCGTCGTTCCTTTCCCGATCGCATGCGGGCATTGTGCGCAGTGCGAGCGTGACATGTACTCCCTCTGCGAGAACTCGAATCCGAATGCGTGGATGTCGGAAAAGCTGTACGGGTATTCGACCTGCGGGCTCTACGGTTACTCCCATATGATGGGCGGCTACGCGGGCGGTCAGGCCGAATACGTCCGCGTGCCGTTTGCCGACGTCGGCCCGATCAAGGTCCCCGACAGCCTGACCGACGAGCAGGTGCTGTTCCTCTCGGACATCTTCCCGACCGGCTACATGGCGGCCGACATGTGCAACATCCAGCCTGGTGACACGATCGCCGTCTGGGGTTGTGGCCCGGTGGGGCAGTTTGCGATCAAGAGCGCGTACTTGCTCGGCGCCGAGCGCGTGATCGCCATCGACCGGTTCGAGTATCGGATGCGCATCGCCCGCGACCGCGCCGGCGCGGAGACGCTCAACTACGAGCAGGTGGACGTTCACGACGCGCTGCGCGAGATGACCGGAGGCCGCGGTCCGGATCACTGCATCGACGCGGTCGGCATGGAAGGACATGCGCCGGGCGTCGCCGGAGCGTACGACCGGGTCAAAACGACAATGCTGCTCGAGACCGATCGCCCGGTGGCGCTCCGCCAGGCGATCCTCGCCTGCCGCAGCGGGGGAACCGTATCGGTTGCCGGCGTCTACGGCGGGTTCCTCGACAAGTTCCCGATGGGGGCCATCGTGAA
This sequence comes from uncultured Acidobacteriota bacterium, assembly GCA_963810305.1. Classification (GTDB taxonomy): domain Bacteria; phylum Acidobacteriota; class Vicinamibacteria; order Vicinamibacterales; family 2-12-FULL-66-21; genus JACDCA01. The sequence goes on along the minus strand of CAWEMY010000008.1, from coordinate 92,338 downwards.
CCGGTCGCTGACGCTGAAGTCAGGCCAGTGCCACGTGCAGCGCTACATGCGGCCGCTGCTGAAGCGCATCGAGGATCGGGAGATCGATCCGTCGTTCGTCATCACCCACCGGATGCACCTCGAGGATGCGCCACGAGGGTTCTCGATCTTCAACAATAAGGAAGATGAGTGCCTGAAGGTGGTTCTGGCAACGTAACCGGGAAGTGCCGGCAGGCTGACGCCTGACCCCTGACACACACCCGTGCCGTCAGGAGTCAGGCGTTGAAGATGAGGAGTTGGCGTGATTCAGGCGGGCGTGACGTTCTCGGCGCGCGGACCCTTCGGCCCCTGACCCGTCTCAAACGTAACCGACTGACCCTCCCGAAGGTCATCGAACCGGATGCCGTTACAGGCCGAACGGTGGAAGAAGTATTCGTTCCCGTCCTGTGCCGCTACGAATCCAAAACCTTTGTCGCTGACCAACCGCTTGACCGTACCCTGAATTGCTGCCATTGAGAGACTCCCGAGTCGACGTACCGAGGCGCGGCGCCAGAAGCGGCGCTCGCGCGGCGAGAATTGTAGCATTCGCCCCGCTTCGTAGCACCTTTGTGCCAGAATTTCCCGATGCGACCCGCTGACAGCCTCCTGATCGTCCTGCTTGCCCTTCCACTCCTCGGCAATGCCGCCTCGACCGGCGGCCAGCGGGCCGGGCAAGCCGCATGGCCGCATTGGCGCGGTCCGGGGCACAACGGTGTGGCGACGGCCGACGTCCCGCTCACATGGAGCGATACCTCCAATGTGCAGTGGAAGGTCGAGATTCCCGGCCGCGGACACTCGACGCCGGTGGCAGCGGGGGACCGTCTGTTTCTGACGACCGCAATTCCCACAGGATCGGCGGCAGCGGCGCCGCCAGCTGAAGCGGGAGGACGCGGCCCTGGCGGCGGCGCTGGCGCAGGGCAGGAGCACCGCTTCGAGGTTCTGGCTGTCGATCGCAAGACCGGCAGGATTCTCTGGCAACGCACCGCCACGACGGCGGTGCCTCACGAGGGGTACCACCGTATTTATGGCAGCTTCGCCTCGAATGCGCCGGCGACGGACGGACAGCGCGTTTATGCGTTTTTCGGCTCGCGCGGTCTCTACGTCTACGACCTCGAAGGAAAGCCGCTGTGGCAGAAGGACTTCGGTTTGAAGATGGCGATGCGGCTTGCGTTCGGGGAGGGTACGGGCGCAGTGGTGAACAGCGGCAGGGTGTACCTGCAGTTCGATCACCAGCAGGAAGGCTTCGTCATCGCGCTCGATGGGGCGACTGGCAAAGAGCTGTGGCGCGCACCCCGCATGGAGAATTCGAGCTGGTCCACGCCGCTCGTTGTCGAGCACGCAGGTGCGAAACAATTGGTCGTGACCGCTGACACGAAGGTAAAGGCCTACGACGTCGAGACCGGCAAGGTCGTCTGGGAAGTCGCAGGCCTTGGCGTCAACCCCATCCCCCAGCCCGTCCAGCACGGCGATCTCGTGCTCCTGATGAGCGGCTATCGCAACCCGAAGCTGATGGCGGTGCGTCTCGGTCGAACCGGTGATCTGACGGGCACCGACGCAATCGTGTGGGAAACGACTCGCGGGACCTCATATACCGCGTCACCCGCGCTGCACGATGGCAAGCTATACGTCATCTCAGACAACGCGCAGATGAGCGTTTTCAACGCGGCGACCGGCGAACCCCACTACATGCAGACCCGCCTGCCCAAGCCATACAACTTCAAAGCCTCGCCGCTCATCGTCGGCGATCGCGTTTACCTCGCAACCGAAGAGGGAGACGTCGTCGTCGTGAAGGCCGGTCAGCAGTTCGAAGTGTTGGCCACCAACACGTTGACTGATCAGTCGTTCATCGCATCGCCGATCGCGATTGATACCGATCTGTATCTCCGCAGCCGAACACATCTGTTCCGCATCGCCGCGAAGTAAGCCGGGGTCAGATCTTGTTTCTTGCAGCATTGTCCTCGCGCGTTGACGTTGCGAATTCAGGACAAACGTGCAAGAAACAAGATCTGACCCCGGAGTTCCCCCCAACGATCTAGGCGGGCTCGACCATAGATAAACGGATCTTTTCCGCTCTCGACATCGTCTCTCAGGTAGATTATCTTCTGGAGAGGTGAGCAGCCCTCAAGGGCTGGACGCCCTGACGAACGGGCAGCCCTAAAGGGCTGGACGCCCTGACGAACGGGCAGCCCTAAAGGGCTGGACTACCGACACGACACACCACGAAACTATGCCCAAACGAGGAAATGCGCCCATGCAAGGCGAGCTGCTGCAGGGCACGCTCGACCTGTTGGTTCTGAAGACGCTGGCGATTGGCCCCGCGCATGGCCACACCATCGCGCACGCGATCGCCCATCGCTCCGAAGAGGTATTGCAGGTCGAGCATGGCTCGCTCTATCCCGCCCTGCACCGCCTCGAGGATCGCGGTTGGATCTCTTCGTTCTGGGGCACGTCCGAAAACAATCGCCGGGCCCGCTATTACCGACTCACACCGAAGGGGCGGGCGCAGCTCGCTGAACAGACCACCAGGTGGGACGAGATCGTTCGCGCCGTGAACCGAATTCTCCGTCCGGCGCCCTCAATCACCGAGTAACTGGAACGGCATGGGCTGGTCACGGTTTTTCCGGCGCGGACACTGGGACGCCGAGCGCTCCAAGGAGCTGCACGACTACCTGGCGCATGAGATCGACGACAACATCGCCCGTGGCATGACACCAGACGACGCGGCGTTTGCGGCACATCGCAAGCTCGGTAACGTGACCCAGATCCGCGAGGACATATACCAAATGAATACCCTTCGCTTCGTTGAAACCATCTGGCAGGACCTGCGCTACGGCTTCCGGCTCATCGTTCGCAATCCAACGTTTGCCGCCGTAGCGATCTTGACGCTCGCGCTGGGCACCGGCGCGAACGCCGCGATCTTCCAACTCGTCAATGCGGTTCGTCTTCGCACGCTGCCCATTGAAAGACCGGAGGAGCTGGTCTCGATCGGCATCAACACGAGCGACCGCGGACGAACCGGACGTTTCATGAGTCGGCGGCCGTTCTTCTCCGAACCGCTGTGGCAGGCAATCCGCGCCGAGCAACAGGGCTTCTCGGCGGTCTTCGCATGGGGGATCACAAGCTGGAACATCGGGATCGATGGCGAGTATCGGGCCGCGGACGGTCTCTACGTCAGTGGCAACTTCTTCCAGGCACTCGGTGTCGGCGCGCAGGTCGGCCGGCTGTTCAGCGATGGAGACGATCACAAGGGATGCGGCGCGCCGGGAGCCGTGCTGACCAACGTGTTCTGGCAATCACGATACGGCGGCAACCCGGGAGTGATCGGTCAGTCGATCATGCTCGACGGCCAGGCGTTTCCGATCGTGGGAGTCACGCCTCCGGACTTTTTCGGCGTTGAGGTCGGTCGTTCTTTCGACGTCGCAATCCCGCTGTGCGCAGAACCGTTGATTCGCGGGGCCCAGTCCGGGATCGGGAAGGCTGACTTCTGGTTTCTCGACATCATGGGTCGCTTGAAGCCAGGCTGGACGGCGGACCGCGCTCAGGCGCAGCTCGTCGGGATCTCTCCAGCGATCTTTCGAGCGACAGTTCCCGCACGTTACAACGTCGAGACCGCAAAGACGTACACCAGTTTCACCTTCACCGCGACGGCCGCACCGACGGGTGTTTCCGGTCTGAGAACCGCTTACCAGACGCAGCTCTGGATCCTTCTCGGTGCGACCGGCCTGGTGCTTCTGATCACCTGTGCGAACCTTGCGAACCTGATGCTCGCGCGTGCCACCGCACGGGAACGCGAGATTGCGGTTCGTCTCGCCATCGGGGCGTCGCGCCGCCGCATCATCCGCCAGATGTTTTCCGAGAGCCTGTTGCTCGGCGGTTTTGGTGCGCTGGGTGGGGCATTGCTGGCGCAGTGGCTCAGCCAGACGCTGGTCGCCTTCCTCAGCACTGACAGCCGCCGATTGTTCGTCGACCTCGATCCCGACTGGCGCGTCTTCTTGTTCATTGCCGGCATTGCGGTCACCGCGTGCCTGCTCTTTGGGCTTGCCCCGGCACTCAAGGCAACCGGGACCAATCCCGGAAAGGCGATGCAGGCGGGAGGACGGTCATCGAGCGACACGCACGAACGGTTCGCGTTGCGGCGCGCACTGGTCGTGGTGCAGGTCGCGCTCTCTCTGGTGCTGGTCGTCGGGGCGCTGCTTTTTGGCCGCAGCCTCAGGAATCTCACGACGCTCGATCCGGGATTCCGGCAGGACGGCATCCTGACGGTGAACGTCGACGTCCGCAGATCGGGCCTCCCGCAGGACGCATTGGCGCAGCGCTTCGCGGAGGTAATGGAACGGGTTCGAACGGTGCCCGGTGTTCTCTCGGCCGCTGAGGCGGCGATTGTGCCAATGAGCGGTTCCGGTTGGAACAACAGCATCGTGATTGGCGGGGCGAAGAAAGAAGGCATCGTCAACTTCAACCGCGTGGGCGTCGACTATTTCAGAACCATGGATACGCGGGTTTTGTCCGGACGCATTTTCGGTCCCGAAGACCGGCTGGGCGCGACTGAGTCCGCCATCGTCAACGAGTCCTTCGTGAGTCGCTACTTTGCCGGGAAGAATCCGATTGGCGAGTCGTTCCAGATCGAGGCGAGCCCTGGCCAGCCGCAACCGCTTTACCAGATCGTCGGGCTCGTGAAAGACACGAAATACACTGACCTGCGCGAAGACTTCACGCCGATCGCCTACCTCGCGGCGGCGCAGGAGTCGGAGTACGGTCCCTTCCTGGATCTCGTGCTGCGCTCGGACATCCCCCCCGCGTCCCTGCAGCCCGCGCTCACTCGCGCAGTCCTGGAGGTGGTGCCGAACGCCACGGTCGCGTACGAAACCGTCCGAACTTACGTGCGCGATTCACTCGTGACCGAGCGTCTGATGGCGGCGCTTTCGGGATTCTTCGGGATACTGGCCATGCTGATTGCGACCATCGGCCTCTATGGCGTGATGTCGTACATGGTCTCGCGACGCAAGGTGGAGATCGGGATTCGGATGGCCCTCGGCGCCGATCCACGGAAAGTCGTCCGGATGGTGATCAGCGAATCGAGCGTGCTTCTGTCCCTCGGTGTTCTCATCGGCAGCGGTCTGGCGGTCCTGTCGTCGCGATGGGCGGCGGCATTGCTGTTCAACCTCCAACCGTGGGATCCGGCCTCACTGGGTGCTGCCGTAGCGGTCCTGAGTGGAGTCAGCCTGCTCGCCGCCTGGGTTCCTGCGCGCCGCGCCTCCCGTCTCACCCCGACGATTGCACTGAGAGAAGACTAAGACGATCCGGATCGCTGATCGCTAATCCCTGATCTCCGAACGGATCCCGAATCCCGCATCCCGAATCGTCCGCGATCCGCGATCAGGGGTCGTGAATTGCGATTAGGGACTAGCGATCAGCGAATCTCGCGCAACGTGACCCGCTCGACGTGCAGCGGATGGCCGTCAGTCGCGTGCGCGCCAGGTATTACCGGAGCCGCTGCGCGACCCAGTCGGTGATCATCGCCACCACTTCGGTCTGCATCATCACCGGCGGAGGGAGCTTCGCATAGTTGCCCGGAAAGCCGTCGGTGTCGTGCACGAAGAGATGGTTGAGGTCGGGCAGAACGCGCGCAGTGACGTCCGTGTTGCCGCCCTGCTTGAACGCGGCCTCCTGTAGAGCCACCTCCTCGGGCACCGCCTGCTGGTCGCGCGAGCCGGTGAGGATCAGCACCGGCGTCTTCACGCGGCGCATGGTGGGAGCAGGATCGTACGTGAGGAAGAACTTCATCCACGGGTCAGCGGCCATCATGGCGTCGATCCTCTTGGGGATCTCGGCGATGAGCGCGTCGCGCTTTTCGGGTGTGAGACTGGTGTTGTGATCGATTTGGTTCTTGAGCTGGAAGTGGAGCGCGGTGCGCCCGGGCTGCGCGATGCCGGCAAGCAGCACGATGGCGCGCAACGCGGGTTCCTTTTCGGCCACCATCGGCGCGATCAGAGCACCCTCGCTGTGGCCGAGCACCCCGAGGCCATCGGCCCGGATCTCGGGCCGCGTGCGTAGATACGCGAGGCCGGCGCGAACGTCCTCGGCGAAGTCGGCGCTGGTCGAGCCCTTGAACGTGCCACCCGATGCCCCCGTCCCGCGGTCGTCCATGCGCAGAACCGCGATCCCGCGGCGCGCCAGCGAATCGGCGAGCTGGCGGAAGGGCCGAAACCCTTGCAGCCCGATGTTCTCGTCGCGGTCCTGCGGCCCGGATCCCGTGACGGTGACGATTGCGCCCACAGGTTTCGCGCGGCTCGCATCCTTGGGCAGGGTCAGCGTGCCGGCGAGCGTGTGGCCGGCCGGCGTCTTCACCACCACCTCCTCCGCGATGTAGGGTGCGTCGGCGGGCGCGGAGTAGTCGGGCTTCGGCTTTGGCGGCGGCATTACCCCGGCCGGCTCGCCGCGCTTTAAGGTGATCGGAAACTGTTGGTCGCCCTGCGTGAACTTTCCAGTCAACTCCGTGCGCTCTTTGTTCAGGGCGCCTTCGATGACGATCGCGGGCGACTTGATCTCCAGGCGCACGGCATCACCGTTGACCGTGATGGTGTCAATCGGGATGGTCGCGCCCTGATCGAGGCTCTCGAGTTTCCCGGCGTAAGCGCCGGCGTCCGATTTCGTTACGGTCACGACCAAACGAAGCGTCTGCCCGCCCGCTTCAAGCGTCCCCTGCCACGAACCCTCAAAGTCTTTCGCCGGTGTTTGACCAAAGACCTGGCACGAGAGGCCGAGCAGAAACAGCAACATCGACAAGCTATTTTTCATATTTTTCTTTCTAGATTCATAGTGATGCCTAACAAGTATTCGGCCGGCGTGAGTGTCCAATACGCAAGCTGCCGTCGCAGTATAGCGCGGGCAGAGAAGACCAAGAGCGATCCCTCATCGCTAATCGCTCTAATCCCTGATCGCTGATCCCTGATCGCCAATCCTCAGACCAATCGCGAATCTCCGATCGCGAATCGGATTCGGGATTCGGGGTTCGGGATTCGGGATTGGTCTTAAGATTAGCGATCAGGGATCAATGATGAGGGTTCCGGCGCAACATCCCACGCACTACCGACTACCGGCTATCGACTGATAGCATTCACCTGCATGGATCTGCACCGTCGCTATTATCCCGAGACCCGCCTCCCGGCGGGGCTCACCGTTTTGGCCGATCTGACATCGAGTGAGGACATCGCGGTCGAGGGCAGATTCGAGGGGGCGATCACGGTGCCGGATCACCATGTCGAGATCGCGGCCTCCGCGCTGGTACGGGCGCGGATCGTGGCGCGCGCGGTAACGGTTCTCGGCACCCTCGACGGCACCATCATCGCCGGCGAGCGCGTCGACGTCGAGCGAACCGCCTCGTTCAGCGGCCACGTCACGACACCATCGCTCGCCCTGTGTGAAGGCGCCACATTCAACGGGACGGTGGACCCCGCCCGAACCCAGGCCGCCATGCGTGTCGCCGCCTACCGTCAGAAGCAGAAGTAGTCAGTAATCAGTAATCAGTAATCAGTAATCAGGGATTATTGCTGGCTGACTTCTTCAGGTATCTCCCGAGCCAGCCAAAAACTGCTTCGTGCCAGTAGCGGCTATTCGCCGCCTTCAAAACCCAGTGGCCTTCGTCCGGGAAGACGAGGGCTTCGGCGGGGACGCCGTTCCGGCGCAGGACGGTGAACATCTGCAGCCCCTGGTCGACCGGCACGCGGTAATCGAGCTCGTTGGTGATGATCAGCGTGGGCGTCTTGATTTTGTGCGCATAGAGATGGGGTGACCATTTCGCGAACTGCGCGCGCGTCTTCGGATCCCACGGTTTGCCGCCGAAATCCCATTCGGTGAACCACAGCTCCTCGGTTGCCATGCTCATCGACTCGAGATTGAAGACGCCGTCGTGACTGATTGCGGCTTTGAACTTGTCGGTATGTCCGAGGATCCAGTTCACGGCGTAGCCGCCGTAGCTTGCACCGGCGATCCCCATGCGCGTGCTGTCGGCGAACGCCAGCTTCGAGACGTCGGCGACTACGGCATCGATTTCGGTCATGACCCGCCCGCCCCAGTCGCCCGAGATGCGGTCCACCATCTCCTGACCAAAGCTCGTGGAGCCACTTGGGTTGGGAGCGGCGATCACCCAACCCTGCGCCGCCCACAGCGACGGATTCCAGCGCGTCGACCACGCATCTCCCCACACACCCTGTGGTCCGCCATGAATCAGGAAGACGACGGGGTATTTCCTCGACGGCTCAAAGTTCGGTGGCTTGATCAGCCAGGTACCGCACCGTCCCGCCGGCCGCGGTCACGGTGCGGCTCTCCGGCTCCGTAAATGCGATGTCCTTGATCCACCCATCGCTGACGTGGGTCAATTGCTTCAGGGCCGCCCCGGAGCTGGACGCGCGAAACACCTCCGGCGGCGCGGTCAGGGACGACTTCGAGAACACCACGAAATCGCCGCCGACGTTGATCGCGGAAATGCCTCCACCCTGGAGAACGCGCGTTGGCGTGCCTCCAGCGGAGGGCACCGTGAACAGGACGTCACGCGCGTTCTGCGTTGCCGTGAACCAGATCGTTCCGCCGTCCTTCGACAGTGTGAAGCCGCCGACTGAAATGTCCTGTGTGGGGAACAGCGTCCGCTTCGAACCATTCGCGACGTCGTAGGCATCGAGGTACCAGCGGTCGGATTCAAAACCGGCTCGGCGCTGTGCCAGCGTGAAGAGCGTCCGCCCGTCGGCCGAGAACGTCGGATGGGTGTCGGCGGCGGGGTTCGCGGTCAGCTTCCGCGCCTGGCCTCCCTCCACCGCGACGAGCCAGACGTCGTTGTTGGTCGTCCAGGCTTCCTTGTCGTTGCCTTCCCGGTTGGACACGAACGCCACGGTTTTCCCGTCGGGGGAGAAGGCGATGGCGTCATCTTCCTGCTGCGTCGGCGGAGAATCGAAATCTCCCGGCGTCAGGTCACGCGCGCGTCCGTCGGCGATGGCGGCAACGAATACGTGATGACGGGTCGTGTCGCGCCACTCGTCCCAGTGGCGATACAGCAACCTGGTCAAGCGGTGGACCTTGACCGGATTCTGCTCCGCCTCATCATGTTTCTTACTGTTGCAGGCTTCGTCGGTGCACTCCGGGTACACATCGGACACGAACGCCACGCGTTCACTGTCCGGAGACCACACGAGCGGTGGCTGCACTCCCGCAGCGAGGCTGGTCACCTTCTTGACGTTGCTGCCATCGGCACCCGCCACATAGACCTGCATCGCGCCGTCACGGTTCGCCAGAAACGCGATCAGCTTTCCGTTGGGAGACCAGCGCGCCGTATTCTCGGTCTTGTCGCTCGCGATCAGCGCCTTCGCTTCGCCGCCGCCGTCCGCCGGCACCATCCAGATGTCCGCGTTACGCCGGCCAGTCTTCCCGTCGGTGGTGGTCTTTGCGAAGAGGATCGTCCGCCCATCGGGTGAGAGCTGCGGGTCCGCGACGCGCGGCGCGACGATAAGGTCTTCGATCGTCATGGCCCGCCGCGCCCCACCCGACTGCGCCGCAAGTACGGAAATGCCGCCGGCGAGTGCGCCGATCACCACTGCGCATCGGACTAAAGTGCTGAATCTCATGACAACCTCGGCTCCATACGGTGCGTTCTAAGCGAACAGCGAACAGCTGACAGCTATAACTTACACGCCGCGCTGCCCTTGTCGCGGCATTTCAGGAAGAAAGCGTGGGTCATGTCGACGTAGGCGCGTCCCTCCTCCGGTGTACCCCAGCCGGGCACGCGCGAGAACTTGCCCGGTTCGAGCTTCTTGTAGATCTTGAAATAGTCCCCGATTCGCTGGCGGTCGCTCTCGGTCAGCTGAAAAAGAGGACGCCCATTTGGTCCGACGGGTGAGACCACGACTTTCGAATCGAGCCCTTTCTCGTCTTCCATGTGCATCAGACCGACGATGGTGCCGCGGACGATCGTCCCCCCCTTCGCCGCCGGGCCGAGCACCAGGATATCGAAAGGGTCGCCGTCGTACGAGACCGTCTGTGGAACGAAGCCGTAGTTGACCGGATACCCGCCGATCGAAGGGGGCATCACCCGGTCGATCGCCCGGCGATTCTGCCGCATGTCGAACTCGAATTTGCGGCGCTCGCCGCGGGGGATCTCGATGTACCCGTTGATCGTTCCGTTCGGGTTGACATGAGGAGTGTCGCGCCACGTGTGACGCGCGTGCGCCCGGGAGGCCGCCAGGCTGGCGCCGAGTTGTTTGGTGGCGACGGCCGGCAGCATCGGCGGTGGCACTGCGGGCGTCTGTCCGAGAAGAAGGATGGCAAGAAGGATGTTTCGCATGCGGTCGGGGAATTCGGCCCGGGGCCCTGCTTACAGAGCGAGCGGCCGACGGAAGGTCGCGGCGGCGCCGTGCGACCATCTCGAGTAGCATCCGCCGCACATCAGGGCCGCGAATGAATCGTCCGCGACTTTGATCGTCAGCACCCGCGATCCTGAATCCTCCGCGGCGACGAAGGCCGCACCGCAGAGACCGCAGGCTTCCTCGCGCGCAAGGCGCACGTGTTTGAGGGAGACGGTGGGATTCACCATGGGATCAGTGTAGTTCACGCGGGGTGCGAAGGGTGCGAAGGGTGCGAAGGGTGCGAGGGTGCACTGACCACTGACTACTTCTTCAGTCCTTCGAGCCGGAGGCGCAGACCGCTGAGGAGGCGCTCGGTGGTGCTGCGGCCGCGCGACCGGACCGCGGCGCGCTTCACCGGGCCGAGCAGGCCGGAGAACGCGTCGACTCGCGATCGGTTGACGTAGATGACAGTGACGCTGGGCCCTTTGCCGCCTGTCTCATCGCTCACGAGGGTCAATCCCAGGGAGGCATGAAAATAATGTGATGCGTAGATCTGCTTCGAGGCGATCACGGTCAGCCCCGGCTCCGGCGCGGACATGATGACGTGCGTAATGCTGAGGACCTCCGTCGTGGCGATCTTCTCGACTGACCAGTAAAGCATGTGGTCGTTGGTGCTCTTCCCGACACCGGCGAACGCCGTGATATCACCGCGAACCGCGGACAGCTCGTGGTCGAGGTACGGCGACTTCCGAACGATCGGGGCGAGATCGGTTGAGATCCGCTTGGGAAGCTTTTCGTCGTGATACTCCATCAACGCCACGTCCCCGCGAGCCAGGTAGTCGGCCGCGTAGGCTGCCAGATGTTCGCGCAGCGCCTCGGTCGCGGCCTTTGTATCTCCGCCACCGTTCAGACTTGCTTGCACCCGTGCCATCCCGGCGGCGTCGATCCGCACGTCGCAGTCACCTGGCCGGCAGCGTCGGAGTGAGCTGAGGCGGTCATCGTCCAGCGTGAGCGTGCGCATGTCGTTCGCGGACGGTGGTGAGCTGAAACGCCCGATGGCCAGCACCGCGGGAGCGCGTTTGAACGCCGCGATATCGCGGAAGCGCTCCATGAACAACTGGCGCGAAACCCCCATCGACACGGCCCCGGCAATCGCCACTTCGTCGGCGTCCGCCTGGATCGCCCGGGCCACGGCGGTACCCGCCGCTGCGCGCGCGACATCCTGGGCCGAGAAGCCCCCGTAGTTCCGGAGAAACGCGCCCGGCTCGAGCGTCGTCTCGAAACCGGCAGCCGACGGAGTGAGCGCCGCGACGCCGATGACGAGCACCGCGAACGTTCGCGGCAGGGGATGCACCATAGAGGATGATAGCGCCATGCCGGCAAAGAGGATGAGCTTCGATACCGTTCGTCAACGTGTTCGGGATCTGCCGGACGTGGAGGACGGGACTGCTGACGGGTCTCCGGCACTGAAGGTCCGGGGGCGGATGTTCGCGTGCCTCCCCACCCACCGATCCGCCGAATCGGACTCGCTCGTCGTCTGGACCGACTTCATCCAACGTGACGCGTTGATCGCCGACGACCCGAATACCTATTATCTGACGCCACACTATGTGAACTATCCAGTCGTGCTCGTTCGACTGCATCGCATCCACCGGGACGCGCTGGGAGACCTGTTGCACTCAGCATGGCGATTTGTCTCGGCCAAGGGCAAGCGGCGAGCGGCAGGAACGAAACGCAAATGAATCCAGCCGTCCTCTTTCTTGTACTTCTGACGACTGTCACGCGAAGTGACTTTGCGCGTCAGCCCCCGGATTTCTCCGGCTCCTGGAGATTCGATCAGGCAAAGAGCATGCAGCAACCTGGGCCGGACGGCCGCATAGTGCTCGCGGCCATGCTGGGAGAGGAGTTCGCGGCGCGGCAGGATTCTTCGACACTGCAGCTGACAATCAAGACCGGCGGCCAGACGGTTACCGCGACGTACAAGCTCGATGGAACGGAAAGCGTGAATATGTCGCCCGGCGACATCCCTGTGACCTCACGCGCCGCATGGGAGGATGACAAGCTGGTGATCAGATCGACGAGCAAGCCCAAGGACAAAGGCGCCGTCGTGACGATTCAAAGCAAACGCGTCCTCTGGCTCGACAGGAGCGGTGATCTGATCATCGAGCGGACCGGCTCGCCAGCAGGATCAGTCACGCCGTCGAGGAGCGAGTACACGAAAGTGCGCTGAGACGCGGCATCAGCAGACCGCGCCTTGCCCAACGTCGGTACCGCGCCACCCACTCAAAAACCCCGCACTCCGACCTCGACCGAAGAACGCTCCTGAAATACACACGAAAGCGATCCCCACCCGAGATGGCCGATGGCTCCGCTCTTGCTCTAACGACGCGAGGCGATCTCCGCCGACTCCCAGCATGGGATTTTGAGGTGAGTGAATGACCGACAGAAAATATCCGGACGACACCGTCGCAGAAGAAACATCGGCTCTTGGACAGCGGGTGAAGGGAGCAGTGAAGGATGCCGTCGGGCGCAGTCACTGGCAATGCCAGCCCTCGAGCGTGAAGGCGAGCGTGAGAACGCCGCCGGCCGTGCGCGTCAGGCCAACAACGACGTCATGGACGAAACCGACGGCGTGCCGCAGCGTTCCGTTGCCGGTGACCAGCGTTTCGTGACGGGCCTCTACGACACGCCGGACACGGCGGGTCGGGCCTACAACGACCTGACGACGAAGCACGGCTACAACCCCGACGACATCAGCGTCGTCATGTCGGATGAGACGCGGAAGCAGCACTTCGGCGACGTGAAGCCCGGCGAGTTGGGGGCAGCAAGGCGTCGCAGGGTGCGGGGGTTGGCGGCAGCATCGGCCTCGGTGTCGGCGCCGCGCTCGGTGCGTTTGTCGCCGCGGCAACCGCGATCGCCATCCCCGGTCTGGGTCTCGTGATTGCCGGTCCGATCGCCGGCGCCATCGCGGGCGCGGGCGCGGGTGCAGCGACCGGCGGGCTGGTTGGCGCGCTGATCGGCGCCGGCATCCCCGAGGACCGTGCGGCTGAGTACGAGGCCGGCATCAAGCGTGGCGGGATCCTTCTCGGCACACGCGCGCGCGACGTCGACCACGCGGCAACCCTGGAGCGCGACTTCTCGGAGTACGGCGCCCGCGACGTCCGCCGGTAAGTTGAGAACAGGAGATCAAGGAGATCAGGAGCTCTTTTTCTAAAAAACCAAAGAAACTCCTGATCTCCTGATCTCTTGTAAAGTCTCCTGATCTCCTCAGCGATCGAACAAGGCGGCCTCGAAGTCCGTCTTGGATAGGGATGAATCAGCTCTTCACCGACATCCGCTCCGGCGTCCGCATGCTCGTCAAGTACCGGACCCTCTCCCTGGTCGCCATCCTCACGCTCGGCGTCGGCATCGGTCTCAGCACGACCGTGTTCTGCGTCGTAAATGGCGGTCTTTTCAAGGGATTGCCGTTCCCGAACGCCGACCGTATCGTCGCGGTGGTGACGACCAATCCGGCGCAGAACCAGCCACGGCAGGCGATGAGCGAGCACGACCTGGCGGTCTGGGAGTCGCGTCAGACGTCATTCGACCGGATCGGCGCCTATGCGTTTGCGCCGGTGAACCTGTCGAGCGAGGACGGCCGCCCCGAACGCTTCGCCGGGGGGCAGTTGACGGTCGCGGCGTTCGAGGCGCTTGGTGTGCAGCCGATGCTCGGTCGCGGCTTCCAGCCGGGGGATGACAAAGCCGGTCGGCCGCCCATCATTCTTCTCAGTCACGATCTCTGGCGCGACCGGTACGGCAGCTCTCGCGAGATTGTTGGCAAAGCGATTCGCGCAAACGGCCTCCAGCGGGAAGTGATCGGCGTGATGCCGCCGAAGTTCGGATTCCCCATCCGGGAGGCCGTGTGGACGCCACTGACGGTTGATCCCCACGCCAAGCCCCGCGGCCAGGGATCGATCTACCCGGTCATCGCCCGTCTGAAGCCTGACGTCAGCATCAAAGAAGCGAAAGCGCAGGCCAACGCCATTGCCGCGCAGCTCGCGTCAGAATTCCCGGCCACTAATCGCGGCATCGGCGCCGACGTGATGCCGTATGCCAGCATGATCATGGGCCCCGAGCTTTACGCGCTGCTGTTCACGATGCTCGGTGCCGGGATCGGCGTGCTGCTGATCGCGTGCGTGAATGTTTCGAACCTTCTGGTTGCGCGCGCATCTCTGCGCCGCCGCGAAGTCGCGGTTCGCATGGCGCTCGGAGCGGCGCGGTATCGCATCGTGCGTCAGCATCTCACCGAAGTACTGGTGCTCGCTACCGCCGGCGCCGGCATCGGGGTCCTGCTCAGCATCTTCGGCATGCGCTGGTTTACCCAGTCGATGTCGGTCAATCCTCCGCCGTTCTGGATCACCTTCGAGCTCGATTACCGGGTGATGCTCTTCGTACTCGGCCTGGTGCTGCTCGCCAGCCTGTTTGCCGGAGCACTCCCGGCGCTCCATGCGGTCCGCGTGAACGCCGGGTCGGCGTTGAAGGATGACAGCCGGTCGTCGACCAGTGCGCGCCTCGGTAAGTTCAGCAGCGGCCTGGTGATCGCCGAACTGGCGGTGTCGTGCGGTTTGTTGATTGCCGCCGGATTGATGATCAAGAGCGTCGTGCAGTTGAAAAACGTGCCGATGCCATTCGCCGTGGAGAACGTCCTCACGGCGCGGGTGGATCTGCCGCGCGGCACCTATCCGAACTCCGCGGCGAGCATTCGGTTCTTCGAGCAGTTGCTGCCGCGGCTGCAGGCGGTCCCAGGGGTTGAAGCGTCCACGCTGTCGGATGGCCTGCCGGCGGCCGGCAACGGGTCGATCCCGGTGCAGATCGAAGGCAAGGCCTACGCGCAGGACAGCGATTACCCGCTGGCGCGGGAAGGGATCGTCACGCCGGGGTACTTCGAGACGTTCCAGACGAAGCTCCTGAACGGACGCGAGTTCACCACCTCTGATACGTCCGTCGGTCAGGCGGTCGCGATCATCAACGAATCGTTCGCACGGACGCACTTTCCGGGCATTGACGCGGTAGGCCACCAGATGAAGCGGATCCGGCCGGGTTCGAAAGAGCCGTGGATGACCATCGTCGGCATCGTTCCGGACCTGCTCATGCAGGGGATCGGAAACAACAATGCGAGCCCCGTCGGCTACTACATCCCGATCGCGCAGAGCGATGTGGCCAACGGCGTCCGCATTGCCGTCCGGACGCGGGGTGATGCCGCCGCCGTCACCCCGCTGATCCGTTCGGCGGTGACGTCCCTCGACTCGGAGCTCGCGATTTACGAGATCAGCACGCTGAGCCGTGTGATCGAGCGTCAGACCTGGTTCTATACGGTGTTCGGAACGTTTTTCATGGCCTTCGGGATTTGCGCGCTGCTTCTCGCCGCCGCCGGACTCTATGGCGTGATGTCATTCGCAGTGACGCAGCGGACGCGAGAGATGGGCGTGCGCTCCGCACTCGGCGCTCAGGGGATGCAGCTCGTCCTCCTGGTGATGAGGAAGAGCATCTGGCAGCTCGCCATCGGGCTCTTCCTCGGACTGGGGATTGCGCTGCTGGCGTCCGGCGCACTGCAGCCGGTGCTCTACCACGTGAATCCGCGCGACGCGGCAGTGTTTGCCGCCGTCGTCGTCACCCTGGCAGTCGTCGCGCTGATCGCGAGCTTCCTGCCGGCGCGGCGCGTCACCCGCATCGACCCCGTCCTGGCCCTCGCCAACGAATAAGGGGTCGGGGTCAGATCTTGTTTCTTGCACGATTGTCCAAAGTTGATGACGTTCGCATTTCAGGACATTCCTGCAAGAAACAAGATCTGACCCCGATCCGGTTCGTCGATCCCTTGTGGCACATGTAACACTGGGTCCGCGCCGTAGCCGGCATGTCCTTCGGAAACTCCTCGAACATCGCGTTCATCGTCTTGACCAGCTTCATCGGCTGTTTCGCGTACTCTTTCCAGTCCGCCGTGTGGCAGTGGTCGCAGGTCACGCCGAGCGTAACGTTGTAGACCGCCATGGTGAGCTTGACCGACTCCGGCGAAGAGGACAGCTCACCGGGCCATTTCGCCAGCTCCGCGTCCAGCGCAGGGCGCGGCAGACGTGACGGACGAATCGTGCCCTGGTGACATGTCCAGCACGCGACTTCTCCCACTCCCGTGAGAGCGCCGCTGTTCAGCGCCGCGACCATGCGAGTCATGCCCAGCGCCGTCCGAAATTGCGGCTTCGCATCATCGCTCCACCGCTCGGGAACGTGACAATGCTCACATGAAACGCCGAGCGCGCGATTGAAGGCGAGCGTGACATCGTGGCGCGGCTCGAGCTGTTGTGATGGGGACGCCGGGAGCATCTTCGCCAACGCCGCCACGAGACGTGCCGACCAGAGCGTCACGATGGAACCGTCGTTCCACTCGTGTCCGCGGACGGTGTAGCCGCGCCTGGTGAGACGGTCGCGCACCTGCGCGCTGAAACCGGGGACATCGAGCTTGTCCGTGCTGCGCCGGGGATCGTAACGGCCCCAGTCGACATAGAACGCCTGCGTCCCTTTCGGCGTTCGATCGATCAAATCCAGCAGCTCGTCGTCACCGTTGCTCAGAGGGAACAGCGACTGGGCCAGGGCCCCGCCGAAGAGGCCCGGCGAACGCAGCGCAATTTCGACGGCAGCAAAGCCCGCTTCGTCTGCGCCCGCCAGCAGCCGGCTCTTGGCGTCCTTGCGGGTGCGGAACTGTCCATCGATCCAGGGCACCAGCCGCTCGGTGACCATCTGCACGTGGGCGGATCGGAACGTGCGTGCGTACTCATACGCGTTCGTGCTCTGGACGAAGACGATGATGGCAGGTTCCACAGTCGTGCCCATTTCGCGGTCGAGCGCGGCGGCCAGGTGTCCATCCTTGAGCATCTCGTTGCCGTAGAGGACGTAGGTCGCCGGCCATTGTCTGGACGTCTCCTGTTCGTAACCGCGCGGCAGATAGACGTGGACCTCGCGCTTGCCGCCCCATTGGAGATGCGCGGATCGCGCCGTGCCGCTGTCGAACTCGAGGTCGACGATCTTTCCGGCAAGCGTTGCGGTCGCGGCCGGAAGCCGGCGATCGGCGCGCGGCATGAAGATCATCGATACGTCCCCGGGGAAGTTCTGCGACGTCCCCTTCACCGGATTGCGCGGATCCGCGATCGTTTCACCAAGGGCTGGCAGGAACTGGTACGACACGCGTGCGTCTGGTTCGAGTTCGAACGACGCATACCGCAGGTCCGTCCCTCCGACGCGGTGCATGGCGATCTCGCCGCCGGTCGGGAGGAGGTCGGACCGCAGCTGAACGTCCTTCGCCGCGCCGCTATAGACGATATGGACGAAGCGCTCTCCCTCGATGATGGGGAAGGACTTCTGCTCGTCCAGGAAGGTTTTGACCTTCGCCGCGCCGTCTGGCGATTTCTCGACGCTCTCTACCCACTGCGCGAACTGCGATGCCGGGACCTTCCCGGTAGAGGCCGGCTTCGCGGTAGAGGCCGGCTTCACGCTGGTCGGCCTGAGGCCGGCTTCAGCCGGCCTTCAGGCCCCGCTTCCGTCATGCGGTCGCGGGAGATCACGTCGACGGCAGCGACCTCTTCGTATGAATCACGCGCGAAGATACGGCCTTCCGCGAAAGACGGTGGTGTCCAGAGAAGGTTCGAAAACAAGTCGAGAGATGCCTTGGGCTTGTAGCCGTCCGCGGTTGCATCGGCGACGACAAGTTGCCCCTGCTTGGCGGCGATCACCAGGTGGCCGTCGACGAGAATGGGGAAGCCATCGCCGGGCGGGCGTGACCGCCATTTCAGCTCACCGGTTCGTGCATCGATTGCCGTGAGGAAGCCGCCGGAGTATCCGAACACCACGTCGCCGCGTACCACGGGCGTGCCGTAGTTCAATTTCAATTCCCGCGAGGTCCAGGCAACGGTCGGCGGCGCGTCGGGCTTCTCGAGCCGGAGCAGGACTGATTGATCCGGACGATTGGTGAGCAGCAGGCCGTTGGTGCCGACGACCACTGGATTGATGATCTTCGCGTAGAACCCGGCGCCGCCGTGCGCATACTTCCAGACTTCGCGTCCATCTGTCGGATCCAGGCCGAACAGGAACTGATCGCCTCCGACGACAACGAGCTCGCGGTTGCCGCTCCGAATCAGCATCGGCGACTGGTAGCTCGCGACATCGGTGCCGGTCTGCCACACGGTCCTGCCGGTTCGCGCGTCGAACGCGGTAACCGCGTGCGTGCCTCCAGTCAGCACGATCACTTTCCCGGCTGTCGTCAACGGCGACGTGGTGAAGCCCCACTGCGGTTCCGTCCCCGCCAACTCCGCAACGAGATCTCTCTTCCACAACCGGCGGCCATCCGATGCGCGCAGCGCAACCAGATTGCCGTGCGGGCCAATCGCGAAGACGGTGCCGTCGGCGATCGCAGGTGTGGAGACGGGGCCGCCGGTCGAACCATCGCGAGCGGGGAACGTCGGCCCGACTGGCGTCCGCCACTGCTCACTCCCGGTGTCGGCGGAGAGTGAGACGACGACATCATTCCGGCCATCCGAGAACATGGTGACGGCGCGGCCATCGGCCACCGCCACTCCCGAATAGCCGGGACCCAGCTTCTTCTTCCAGCGGATCTTGAGGTCAAAAGGACGGTCGAAGACATTTCGGCCGGTCGTGGTCGTGCCGTCGAAAGCCGCCCCGCGCCAGCGTGGCCATTGCTGAGCGATCGACAGGTCGCCGGCGGTGACGATGACAATCGCGGCAAGGCCAAGGGTGATGAGAGAGGCATGGCGGCGCATGCGTCAGGCTTATTCAAGCGCGGCAGTGAGCGCCACATGAATGTGACGGGGCGTGTGGCCGGCGGTTTGGCGACCGGTATAATTGGGGTTCCCGTTTTCCAGGAGAAAGTTGTATGTTCCGCTCCCTGAAGAAGTCCATCGCCACATCTGGTTTATTCCTGATCGCCTCTGCCGTACTCGTTGCCCAGCAGTCGTTCGAGTATCCGAAGGCCCGGAAGGTCGACCATGTCGACACCTACCACAGCGTCGCCGTGCCGGATCCGTATCGCTGGCTCGAGGACGACAATTCGCCCGAGACCGCGGCGTGGGTGGAGGCGCAAAACAAGCTGACGTTCGGCTACCTCGAGAAGATTCCGTACAGAAAGTCGCTGACCGAGCGGGTCATCGCGCTGAACAACTACGAGAAGTTCTCCGCGCCGTTCAGGAAGGGCACCTATGTGTTCTTCAGCAAGAACGAGGGGCTGCAGAACCAGAGCGTCCTGTATTACCAGGAAGGCATGCGCGGCAGCCCCAAGGTGCTGATCGACGCCAACACGTGGTCGAAGGACGGCACGACGCGTCTCGGTGCATTCGCGCCGTCGAAGAACGCGAAATATGCCGTCTACGGGATTTCCAAGAGCGGGTCGGACTGGCAGGAATACAAGGTGATGGACCTGGTCACGCGGAAGACGCTGCCGGACTCGGTCGAGTGGGTGAAGGTCTCGGGGGTCGCCTGGCACGGCGACGGCTTCTATTACAGCCGTTATCCGGCGCCCGAGCAGGGCAAGGAGAAGGCGTCGATCAACGAGAACCACCAGGTGTACTTCCACAAGGTCGGAACCGCACAGGCTGACGACACCCTGGTGTACGAGGACAAGGGCAACGCGCAGCGATTCCACATGATCAGAACCACCGAGGACGAACGGTTCGCGATTCTGACGATCTCGGAGCGCGGCAAGGGGAAGAACGGCAACGCCGTGTTCATCCGTGATCTGTCCGCGAGTCAGAAGGAGTTCACGCCAGTCTTCGCCGAGATCAATGACGACACCTTTGGCGTCATCGACAACGTCGACGACAAACTGCTCATCGTCACCAACAAGAACGCGCCGAACGAGCGGGTCGTCCTGGTCGATCCGAAACAGCCTGACGAGAAGAACTGGAAGACCGTCCTCCCCGAGAAACCGGAACCGTTGCAGGGCGTGAACACCGCCGGCGGGAAGCTCTTCGCAACCTATCTGAAGGACGTCACCACCAAGGCCTACGTCTACAGCCTGGACGGCACGCTGGAAAACGAAGTGGCCCTGCCCGGGCCGGGCGTGGCCAGTGGCTTCGGCGGCAACCGTGACGACACGTTCGTCTTCTACAGTTTCAATTCACTGAACACCCCGCCGACGATCTACCGGTACGACATCTCGACCAGGAAGAGCTCGATCTTCCGTCAACCAAAAGTGCCCGGTTACGATCCGACGCAGTTCGAGACGAAGCAGGTCTTCTACACGAGCAAGGACGGCACCAAAATACCGATGTTCCTCGTGCACAAGAAGGGCCTGAAGCTCGATGGCAACAACCCGACGCTGCTCTACGCCTACGGCGGCTTCAACGTCGTGCAGTCACCGACCTTCAGCGCGGCGCGGCTCGCGCTGCTCGAGCAGGGTTTCGTCTACGCCAATGCCAACCTCCGCGGGGGTGGTGAGTACGGCGAGACCTGGCATCAGGCGGGCACCAAGCTGAAGAAGCAGAACGTCTTCGACGACTTCATTGCGGCGGCCGAATGGCTGATCGCCAGCAAATACACCTCGACGCCGAAGCTCGCAATTCAGGGAGGATCGAACGGTGGTCTGCTCGTCGGCGCCGTCCTGAATCAGCGTCCGGAGCTGTTCGGCGTCGCGATCCCGCAGGTCGGGGTCATGGACATGCTGCGCTTCCACAAGTTCACGATTGGCTGGAACTGGATCGCCGACTACGGCTCCAGCGACGACGCCGAGCAGTTCAAGGCGCTGCACGCGTACTCACCGCTGCACAACATCCGCAAGGACGGCAAGTATCCCGCGACACTGATCACCACCGCCGACCACGACGACCGGGTCGTCCCGGCGCATTCATTCAAATACGCCGCAACCATCCAGGAGCTGGCGAAGACCGACAAGCCGATCCTGATCCGCATCGACACGAAGTCGGGCCACGGCGCGAGCAATCTCACCAAGCAGCTCGAGACCACCGCCGATATCTACACGTTCATCATGCACAACATGGGGCTGACGCCGCGCGTGGGCACCAACTGAGGGGGGATCACAGGAGATCAGGAGATCAGGAGTACAGAGTTCAGGAGACGAGGAGATCCGGCGGTCGCGCCGGCCCTTGGCCGGCGCAGATGTCGCGACCGGCTGCCATCCGCAAGCGACATCTGATTCTGGTCGCTTGCGGATGGCGGCCGGTCGCGACATCCGGCGCCGGCGAAGCGCGGAGCGACCGCCTGTTCCCGACCGTCCTGATCTCCTTGCCTCCTGTAGTCTTCCTCCTGATCTCCTAATCTCCTGTGATCATGACAGCTGGCTACTCAGGAACTCCCTTACCGAAAAAGCTCGAGATCAAAGAGGGCACACGTGTCGCCACCGTCGGTGCACCGGCGGATTTCGCGAAGACACTCGGCACACTGCCGCCGGGAGCGAAGCTGCAGCGCGGGCTCGCCGCGCCGAGAGACCTGACCATCTGGTTCATCACCTCACGCAAGCAGCTGGAGGGAGATCTGCGCCGCGTGGCGCCCGCGAAAGGGGAGGGCAGCCTCTGGATCGCCTGGCCGAAAAAGGCCTCCGGGGTAAAGACCGATGTCACCGAGGACGTGCTCCGCGAAGTGATCCTCCCACACGGCCTCGTCGATCGAAAGGTCTGTGCGATCGACGCTACGTGGTCCGGTCTGCTGTTCTCGTGGCGCAGGAGCTAATCTCCTCCGCCTCTGCCAAGGCTACGGCGAGATCCGCCGAAGCGCTTCGCGCGAAGGCGGACATCGCGCACCGCGCACCGCGCATCCCGCATCCTACGTCGTTGCAGCCGGTATCCCGTCTTTCGAACGGTGAGAATGTGTGTTGGCGCGGACGGGTCGGTTTCGAGCTTCCGCCGCAATTCCCCGATATGCGTGTCCACCGTGCGGGTCAGCACAGCGGAAGAATGACCCCAGACCTCGGATAGCAGCTCGACCCGCGACGCGACGGCGCCGCGGCGGCGGAGCAGCGCAACCAGCAGGTCGAACTCCATCGGCGTCAGGGGCACGACGTGTCTGGCGCGCCTCACGGTTCGCGTCGAGCCATCCACTTCGACGTCTCCGAATCGCTCGATTACGGGGACGGTCGGCTGGACGGCTGGGCGGCTGCGCCTGAGCAATGCCTGCACTCTGGCGAGCAGCTCGAGGACGCCGAACGGCTTGGTGACGTAATCATCCGCACCGAGGCGGAAGCCCAGGACCTTGTCCGCTTCTTCACCTTTCGCCGTCAGGATCAGCACGGGCATCGACAGACCATCGTCACGCAGTTGCCGCAGCACGCGGTACCCGTCTATCCCCGGCAGCATCAGGTCGAGGACGACGAGATCGGGACGCGTGGTGCGCGCGCACGCGAGACCGGACGCACCGTCGGCGGCGACGTCCACGGCATATCCCTCGATCTCCAGGTTGTTGCGCAGACCGAACGCCAGGTCGTGATTGTCCTCGACGATGAGGACACGGGTCATGCGACGGCGGCGGCGTCGCCGGTCTGACTCCAGGCGCCGGGAAGTTCGACGACGAACCGGGAGCCGGCGGCGGTGCGGTCGACCCAGGCGCGACCGCCGTGCAGGTCCACCAGCTGCCGCACGATGGCGAGGCCGATGCCGGTGCCTCCGGTGACGGCCGCGGACTTCTCGAGCCGATTGAACGGCTGCCAGATCCGCTCGACATCCTCGGCGTCGATGCCTGGGCCTTCGTCGGCGACCTCGATGCGAGCGCAGTCCTTTTCCAGGCGAAGGCCGACAGTCACGGCCTGGCCGGACGGGCCGTATTTCACCGCGTTGTCGAGCAGGTTCAGGACGATCTGTCGCAACGCGCCGCCGTCAACATTGGCTCCAACCGCATGGTCGAGTTGTGTGACCACGTGAGCCTGCCGCGCGGCGGCCAATGGGGCGAAGCTCTCGACGATCTCGAGGATCATCGGTGAGAGCCGCGCCGGTTGTGGCGAGATCTCAGGCGCCCGGCGCTCTGCCGCGAGAGAACAGCAGGACGTTCTCCACCAGTTGCGCCAGTCGCTGGGCTTCGCGCGCGATGATCTCGAGCGATCGTCGTCCTTCATGTTCGGACCTGACGCGGCCGAGCAGCAGCGTTTCGGAGAACATGCGAATCTGCGCGAGGGGCGTCCGCAACTCGTGCGACACGCCGGATACGAAATCGGACCGCAGTCGCGACAGTTCGGCTTCCCTCCGCAGTTGAACCAGCGCCACGACCACGAGTCCGGCGGTCAGACCCAACAGCCCGACGACGAGCGGAAGTCGTTCGCGCGGGAGGCCCCCGATGATCAGCCGTCCGGCGGCATCCGGACGCAGCGCCACTGAAAGTCTCAGCGCCCCGAGGTCCTTTTGAAACTGCTGATCGGCGGCGTACGCGGACCAGTCGCTCGTCGACGAGAACAGTTGCCGGCCGTCCGGCGAGGCGACCCGCAGCGCGAGCAGACCGTTCGGGTTCCCCGATGCACCCGTCAGCGACGGCGGCAGCAGTGAATGCTTCTTCAGCACGTTCTCGAAGATGTGTGTCATGAACGCCAGGTCGGTCGTGAATCCGACCACCCCTATGGGCGTGTCACCATGGTCGTGAACCGGACGCCACACGACTACCACCGGCCGGCCGGCGCTCGATACCACCTGCAGCGCGGGACAGGTGAAATCCTTTGGCGCGCGCATCGCGATGGCGACGGTCCGGTTCAACAGGTCGGTGACTTCAGGAGGCGCGGTCTCTCCCGCAAAGGTGAAGCTCGCGTCGGGTAATGCAGCGGAGAACACCGTCCGCATCGCGTGCGCCCCGCCGCACCCGGATCGACAGCCGGGCGACGATGCAACGGCGGCCTGCAGGCCGTTACGGTTCGACCGCGGTCTTCAGCCGCGTGAGCTCCTGCTGAATCGCGGTCAGTAGTTGTTGTCGTCCGACACGCGAAAACTCCCACGCGGCAAACGCGGCGTAGTCGCGCAAGACGCTCTCCGCCGCGGCACGATGCGACCGTGCCGCCTGCTGCGCCTCGTACGCCAGGGTCGCGGTGAGGGCGAGCGTCGCGATGAGCAGCGCCACGATCAGCGTCGATCGTGAGCGCCTGGGGACGGGCATCCTGCCACCATTCTAAAACGGCCACAGCTGGAGCGCTGTCAGAAACGCGTCAGCGTCATGTCAGGAAGCTGTGAATTTGCGGTTTCCTGACGAAATCCTGACGTCTGCTCGACCGGACCTGCCGTCTAACGGGCTACGGTAGGAGGCATGACGATGCGCTTACGGAATATCCGAATGGCGGCGCTGTTGGCTGTGATCGCCGTCGTCCCGGCGCTCGCGCAGGACAGCTCGCACGATCAGAACAGGGACAAGTGGCAGAAGGTCGACGAGATCTTCGCGGCCATGGGAGTCAAGCCCGGCGCCGTCGTCGGAGACATCGGCGCCGGCGGTGGCTACTTCACGTCGCGGCTGTCACGCGCGGTCGGTGACACCGGCCGCGTATACGCGGTGGACGTCGGCGCCGACGCGATCCGCCGTCTCGGCACCCGCGTCACGTCCGAAGGCCTGAAGAACGTGGAGGTCGTGCACGGCGCGGCGAGCGATCCGAAGCTTCCGCCGGCGATTCTCGACGCGGCACTGATCGTGAACGCGTATCACGAGATGAACGAGCACAAGGCGATGCTGAGCGCGCTGAAGGCCGCGCTCAAGCCGGGCGGCCGTCTCGTCATCGTCGAACCGATTTCGGGGTCACGTCGGTCGAGCGCGCGAAACGACCAGACACGCAATCACGAGATCGGCATCGACTTTGTCAGGCAGGACGCACGTGAGGCCGGCTTTGCGGAAGTCCATGCACAGGACCCGTTCACGAAGCGGGCGAACGATCATGGTAATGACCACGGCGATGAAGAGTGGTTGCTGGTGCTCACGCCGGCGCCTGTTCAAACCGGTCGACCAACCGAGATCAACGACTGGAAGTCTCCAGCGTTGCGAATATCTCCGGAGGACTTCAAGAAGCTGGCAGCAGACGATGTGCTGATACTGGATGTTCGGGATCCGGACAGCTACCGACGGGGGCACCTGCCTGGTGCAGTGCTGATGACGCCGGAGGAACTCTCGAAGCCGGAAGCAGTAGCGAAGCTGTCCTCAGAGAAGCGACGCATCGTCACCTACTGCAGTTGACTGGCCGAGCAGACGAGCGCCCGTGTGGCGGTCAACTTGCTGAAGAGCGGCGTCACGAACGTGTATGCACTGATCGGCGGTTACGAAGAATGGGTGAAGCGGGGCGATCCGATCGTCAAGGGGACCGAACCCCGATGAGATGAGGGAGTCATGATTCGAAGATCAGCAACAGTGTGCGCGATTGTTCTGTCAGCGTCGGTTCTGGGCACCGCCGCAGGGCGCACCGAGATCAAGACCACGTGGACGGGTTGGTTTTCGGACGAGGGATGTGCCGCCGCGAAAGTGAAGAGCGGCAACATCACGCCAAACGGGACGATCTGCGTCAAGAAGTGTCTCGGCGACGGGGCGGCGCCGGTCTTCGTCAGCGAGCAGGCAAAGAACATGTACGCCGTGAAGGATCACGCGTCGTTGATGGCTGACGTTGGCTACCGGCTCGAGGTTACAGGGATCGTCGACGAGCACGCGAAGACGATTTCGGTCCGTTCCGTCAAGCGGCTCTCCGAGATCGCCCAGATGTGCGCACTCAAGACGAAGGGCGCGGAGAAGAAGTAGACAGCCCTAGAACAACCTTGACGAGGTGCATCGCGCTGTCCTGGAGAAGCGGGATGTCACGCCCCGTGTGATCCGCGCCGTCGAGCGCCAAATGCACGACGCCCCTGGCCACCCGATCGGGGTTTTCGACGACGATCCGGAACGACGCGTGGTTGCGGCGAAACACCGCCTCGAACCCTGGCCATTCGCGGGGGATGCATGGATCGAGATGCAGCGCACCATCCCGCAACGTGATGCCGAGGATTGCCTCGATACCGACGCGATACATCCAGCCGGCCGACCCCGTGTACCAGGTCCATCCGCCGCGACCGACGTGCGGCGGCACGGAGTAGACATCCCCGGCAAGGGCGTAAGGCTCCGCGCCATAACGCGCGACGTCTTCCGGTGTGCGTCCATGATTGACGGGATTGAGAAGCCCGAACATGGCGGTGGCGCGATCCCCTTCGCCAAGGCGCGCTAGAGCGAGGACGTTCCAGAGCGCCGCGTGGGTGTATTGACCGCCGTTCTCCCGCACGCCGGGCAGATACCCCTGGATGTAGCCGGGGCTCGGCTCCATGCGATCGAACGGTGGTGTCAGGAGCAGCACGAGGCGATCGGCAGGCCGCACGAGATGTTCTTCGACCGACGCCATCGCTCTCTTGACGCGTTCCTCTCCGCCGGCGCCGGAGATGACCGACCAGGACTGCGCGATCGCGTCGATGCGGCACTCGGCGTTCTCCTTCGAACCAAGCGGCGTGCCGTCATCAAAGTAGGCGCGCCGGTACCAATCACCGTCCCACGACTGTTCGGCCGCGGCGACCAGCTTGTCGGCGTGCTGTCGGTAAAGACCCGCGCGGGCGGAGTCTCCGCGTCTCTCCGACACCTCGGCAAAGGGCCGCAGCAGCGAGATCAAGAACCAGGCGAGCCAGACACTTTCACCTTTCCCGCCGGCGCCGACCAGGTTCATCCCGTCGTTCCAGTCGCCCGTGCCCATCAGCGGCAGGCCGTGTGCGCCGGTCTGCAGGCTCACGTCGATTGCCCGCACGCAGTGTTCGTATAGCGGCGCGCTCTCGGACGACACTTCGGGCCGCTCGTATGCTTCATGCTCCTCGGGGTTCAACAGGCGCCCCGTGAGAAATGGAACGCTGGAGTCGAAGACCGTGGCATCACCCGTCGTGTGCACGTAGTGCAGGGCGGCATAGACCAGCCATAACCGATCGTCCGAAAACCTGGTGCGCACACCCTGGCCACCGGGTTCGTGCCACCAGTGCTGCACGTCACCCTCGGCGAATTGTCGTGAGGCGGCGCGGAGGACCTGGTCGCGGAGGAGCGTGGGATCGCATGCGACGAGTGCGGCAGTGTCCTGCAGCTGATCGCGGAAGCCGAACGCGCCACTGGATTGATAAAACGCCGATCGGCCCCAGATACGGCAGGCGAGTGTCTGGTACGGCAGCCATCGGTTCAGCATCAGGTCCATGGCGCGGTCTGGCGTGTGGACCGTGACCGTTCCCACCAGCCCGTCCCAGAACGCCTGGACCTCGCTCAGCGCCGCGTCCACCGCCGATGGATCCCTGAAACGCATGACGATTGAGCGCAGAGCCTCGTCGTCTTCGGCCTCGCCGAGCAGCCCGATGATCGTCCGTTCCTCGGACGGTTCGAGGTCGAACTGAACCTGGATGGCGCCGCACGGGTCGTACCCGGCGCCGGTGCGATCCGACAGTGCCGCGCGGCCGAGCGCCGCGGGACGGCGCAGCGAACCATTGCGCCCCATGAACTCCGTTCGGTCGCCGCTGAGCGTTCGAGTGTCGCCCGGCGTCAGATCGATAAAGGCCTGGCGGTGGGCGAAGGCCGGCCGAAAGGCGTTGCGCGCGGTCAGCGCCCCGGTCGTTGGTTCGATACCGCTGACGAGATGGAGCGACGTCCGCGAGCGGTTCTCTCCGAGCACCCAGTCGACGTACAGCGTGACCGACACGCGGCGCTTCGCGGCGGCGGTGTTCTTGAGCGTCAGGCGGAAGATCTTGACCGGCTCCCTGCGTGGCACGAAGACCGTCATGTCGGATGACAGCTCGTTTCGCGCGTGCTGGTACGTGGAGTAGCCCTGCCCGTGACGCACGACATATCGCTGGCCGCCCCCGGCCGGCAGTGGAGTGGTCGACCAGAACGCGCCGGACCGCTCATCACGAATGAACATCGCCTCGCCGGGTGGATCCGACACCGGATCGTTCCGCCACGGGGTCAGACGATTGTCATGGCTGTTACTCGACCACGTGTAGCCCGGGCCAGACTCGGTACACGCAAACCCGAAGGCTTCCATAGCGACGACGTTGGTCCACGGCACGGGGGGGAGGCCCGGTTCGGCGCCACCCGCGATGACGACGTACTCACGTCCATCGTTGCCGAAGCCGCCCAGGCCATTGAACTGCTCGAGATCCCGGGCCTCGGGAAGAGTAGCGGACGGGGGCGCCGAAACAACGTAGGCCCCCGGATCCGAAATCCCCGAGCGTGTCGGTCCCGGAACGAATGGCGCGTGCGGCCGGGCGAGCTGATTGACGAGCGATCCGTCCGCGGCGTCCATCACCGCGCGTGCGGCCGCGCGAAGCAGGAGCTGATCTTCGCGTGGCATCAAATCAGCGCGCCTGAGGAAGACCCCTCCCGGCTTGTCGACCCACGCCTGCTCAGGGCCGCTTTCGACCAGGCGCTGCAACTCGTCCTGGAGGTCCTGAAGGTAGCTGGTCGGGTGTTCGTTGAGGATCACCAGATCGAACTGGAGCCCTTTGAGCCGAAGGTACTCGTGCGCTTTGAGCAGGTCCGCCACCAGCGGTACGCCGAGTGCGTCAGTGAGCCGCACGACCAGGATCGGTAGATCTCCAGAGATGCCGTGCTTCCAGAGATCCTGCTGCCCCCTCCGGTTCTCTTCGATCGTTTCGAGTTCACGCAGACGCGCGTCGCCCGATACCAGGCGCCCTCCCAGCCGCTGAAACGCCATCGTCTGATCGACGGTGAGGCCGAGGTGTCTCAGCTCGATCTGACTGTGCGTGCTCGCGAGTGCGAGGGCCCGCGCGACAGCACGGCGGTCGTGATACTTCTCGATCAGCAGCAGCGCCGCTTCTTCTGTTTCCGCGTAGCCGGTGGTGAACGCCACGCGTGCCGTCGCACCTGGCGGCAGCCGGAGCGTGAGACGAAGGCTGACGATCGGATCGAGTACCGCCCCCGTGGTATTCGATAGCGGCGCGGTGCGCGCGAGAGCCAGCGGTCGCTCGAGCGTCCCTCCACGACCGACGAATCGCCGCCTGTCGGTTTCATACTGGGTCGGCGCGCCGCCCCGGCCCCGCCCGCTCAGGACATGAACGAGATACCGCCGATCGTTCCCCGCACGAGGGCGCCGCACCGCGATCAGCGCGTCGCGTTCCTTCACACTGCGTGTTTCCACGAAGAGGTTGCTGAAGGCAGGATGAGACAGATCCGCATCACCGGGCGCGAGTACGACCTCCGCATAGCTGGTCAGGTCGAGCCGCCGGGGCTTGTCGCCGTGATTGGTGATCGACACCCGCCGCAACTCCGCATCGTCTTCAGGAGAGACGACAATTTCGGTTCGCGTTTCGATGCCGCCGTCCACCCGCCGGAATACCGCACGGTCCGGGGCGAAGCTCACTTCGTACTCATCTGGCTCACGCAGGCTCGGCTGGTGTGCCGCGGACCAGGTACTCGCCTGAATCGAGATCGCGGATGTAGCAGAAGCTGCCCCAGGCATCGGTGGTGACATCTTCGCGCCACCGGGTCATCGCGATCTGCTGACGTCGGCTGTAGCCGCCGCCCGCGTTGGTCACCAGGACGACATACGAGCCGTTCGAGAGGAAGTGCGGTCTGGGGCTGAGGGTGTGCGGCGTCGTGTAACGTCGCACGGCCGCGGCCGACGGGGTGCGGGCCGACGGAACGTGTTCGGCAACCTCGATCGGTGGATTCTTGAGCGGAACCTGGTGCGGGATTCGTTCCTGCAACAGCAGATCCGCTGCCTGCACGCGGGGATCGGCATGGAATCGGTGCTGCATCGGCAGCTCGTTGAGGGCGTTGTCCAGGGCGAGCAGGCTCATGCCGAGGTGATGCGCCATGAAGGTGGGCAGCACCACCCCACGCCTCGCACCTTCGGGTACGCGGGACGGCGTGTAATCGATCGCTTCGTAGAAGCCGTAACGTCCGGCGAGCCCCTCGCGCGCCAGGGCCTGAAGGTTGCGTAGCACGGTGGCTGGCGCGAGCGGCGCCGCGAGGATGCTGGCGTAGGGGGCGATCACGAGATCCTCGCCGAGACCCCGCTTGAGGCCGAGCCCGGGAACACCGAACGCGCGGTACTGGTAGTTCTTCTCCTGATCCTGCGCGTTGTAGGCGGATTCCGAAATCCCCCACGGTACCCGGTGCTGCGCGGCGTAATCGATCTGGCGGTGAAGGACGGCGCGGTAGGTTTCGTCGAGCAGCGTGTCGGGGTAAGCACGCATGACGAGCAACGGCATGAAGTACTCGAACATCGAGGCGGTCCACGACAGCAGCGCCCGTGCGGTGCCGGTTGGCGTCAGCGAGCGCCCGAGCTTGAACCAGTGCTCACGGGAGACCTGGCCAAGGGCGACGGCGAGATAGCTCGAGAGTCTCGCTTCGGACGCCAGGGTGTCGTAATGCGACAAGTCCAGCCGTCCGTCGGTGACGCTGAACCCGATCGAGAAGAGTTGACGCTCCCGGTTGAACAGAAACCCGAACTCCATCTCTTCGATCAGGTCGTCGGCCAGCCCGGTGAGGCCCGCGATCCGCTCGATCAGTTCCTCAGTCTGTGCCTTCGACCGTTCGATCGAAGCACGCAGATCAGACGCCGCTGTGATTTGTTCGAGCGCCGCCGAGGCTTCGGTTGACCATTCGACCAGGCCGGCGAGGGTAGGAACTCCGGATGGTGCGGCAAGCCCGTGAAGCGGTGGGTCGATCTGGTGAGCCCATGGCGCAAACCGTTCGAGATCCGCCTGCCACTGCGCGACGCCGGCTGCGGCGCGGTCCAGCCATACCGTCGCTTCGGCCATTCCGCCATCGCTGGACGCGTCTTCGATTTCATGGAAGAGCACGCTGATCGTGGCAAGCTGGTCACCGATGCCATCCATCAACTGCCGCCAACCGCCGAGCGAATGCGGGCGTTCCTTCAGCAGCGTCC
The DNA here is from genome assembly GCA_963810305.1 of uncultured Acidobacteriota bacterium. Lineage (GTDB taxonomy): Bacteria > Acidobacteriota > Vicinamibacteria > Vicinamibacterales > 2-12-FULL-66-21 > JACDCA01. The sequence continues at coordinate 61,093 of CAWEMY010000008.1, read as the reverse complement.
GCAGGGTGGTCAACTCCTGTGCGACCGACCGCGTGGCGGTGCGATCGGAGCCGCGCTCCATCGCGGCGACGAACAGCGCGACGGCATCCTCAATGCCGGCGATCGCTCGTGCGTCGATCACCGGTTCGGAGTCGACCAGCCGATCGAGACCTCCTTTGAGCGTCAGCAGGTAGCCGGCGAAGTTCCCGCTATCGACCGTCGAGATATACGTCGGCGCCAGCGGCACGAGCGTCCGCGTGTCGTACCAGTTATAGAAATGTCCGCGATATCGCTGCGTCCTCACCAGGGTGCCGAAGGTCGGTTCGAGCCGGTCGATGACACCGGCGGTGCTCAAGTAGCCGAAATCATGCGCCGCGAGCGTCGACAGCAACTGCAGCCCGATATTGGTGGGGGACGTTCGATGCGCGATGAGCTCGTCGCGGTCTTCCTGGTAGTTGTCAGGGATCAGCCAGTGATCCGCCGGGGCGAAAAGTTCCTCGAAATAGCGCCAGGTCAGCCGCGCAACTTTTCGAAGCTCCATGCGCTGCGCGGCGTCCAATGGTTCGCGCTCGCGTGGGATCGGCCGTCCGATCGCATCCGCGATGGCGGGAGAGACAGCCCAGAGGACGATGAGTGGCGCCACGAGCATCAGGCGAGAGGGCTCGTCGACCCCAACGAGGATCGCGGTGGTTGCGGCAATCGCCGGTGCGGCCCACATGCTGCGCAGGATCTGCCCGCGCGACAGCTTGATGGCGCGGAACCGCTCGGCCGAGACCCACTCGAGCATCGGACGCCTCGTGACGAACAGACGCCAGATCGTTCGGGCGATCGCATCCGCCATCAGCCAGCCCTGGTGCGCGAGAAAGACGGTCGACAGGAAGGCTTGCCGTGCGCTTGTCGCAATGTTGTCGCGCTCGGCCGCGATGTGCTGGCTCAGAGGCACACCGCGAATGCGCCCGGAGAGGGATCGTCCGACCTGGATGTAGGCGGGGAACGCGAGAACCAGCAAGGCAAGCAACGTCCAGAACGTGGCGGTCCCGGGCAGAATGGTCCATCCCGTAACGAGCAGAATGACTAGTGCCGGCGGCAAGAGGCTGCGGCGAAGATTGTCGAGGATCTTCCAGCGCGAAATCGACGGGAGCGTATTCCGGAGGCGACGTCCAGACGCGTCCGGCACCGTCCGCCATAGCCACCGGGCGATCTGCCAGTCGCCGCGCACCCAGCGGTGCTGACGGGCCGCGTAGGCGAGATACGTCGCGGGATAGTCGTCCACGAGATGGATGTCGGTAACCAGCCCGGTGCGCGCGTAGAAGCCCTCGAACAGATCGTGGCTGAGCAGCGTGTTTTCCGGAACCCGTCCTGCCAGCGCCGCTTCGAAGGCGTCCACGTCATAGATCCCCTTGCCGACGTAGCTCCCTTCATGGAACAAGTCCTGGTAGACGTCCGACACGGCGGTCGTGTACGGGTCCACCCCGACGTGTCCGGAGAAGACCTTGGCGAATTGCGTGCGGTTGGCGCTGACGAGGTTCACCCCGATCCGCGGCTGGATGATCCCGTACCCCTCCGTAACGCGTCCCTTTGCCGGATCGAAACGCGGTCGGTTCAATGGATGCGCAAGCGTGCCGACGAGCCGCCGTGCTGCCTGCAGCGGGAGCTGCGTATCCGAGTCGAGCGTGATGACGAACCTGACGGAGCGGAGGATGGATGTGTCGCCATGCGTCACCACGAAGCTCGTGTCCGTGGCGCCGCGCAGGAAACGGTTGAATTCCGCGAGCTTGCCGCGCTTCCGCTCCCATCCCATCCAGCGCCTTTCGCTGGCGTTCCAGCGCCGCTCGCGGTGAAAGAAAAAGAAGCGCGCCGCTCCGTAGCGCTCGTTCAGCTGATCGATCAGCAGCCGCGCATGCGCGAGCAGCTCGTCATCCCCTTCCTCGGTTGCCTGGTGCGCGTCCGCAAAGTCAGCGAGCAACGCGAAATGCAGGTGATCGTCGCGGTTCGCGAGGAAGCGGACCTCGATGTCATCGATCAGCGCGCGAACTTTTGCGACCGAATCGATAATGGCGGGCACGACGGCGATCGTTCGGCTCTCACTCGGGATGCCGTCGCGGAGCGCGAGTTTCGGCAACAGCCGGGGCGGAACCGCTGATGTGGCGAGCAGATTGACGATGCTGATCATCAGCTCGCTGACCGGCAGCAACGCAACCAGGGCGACGAGCCACAGCTGCGCTACCGAGCCCTCGTGCCGCGCCGCGTACAACAGCACGCTCGCGAGCCCGGCGGCCGTCGCCGCGATGATCTGCCCGAGGTACATCGCCGCGGGATGCTCGAACGTGAACCGGCCAACCCGCTCCCGCAGGGTCGGGCGATACCCGATCAGCCGCTCGAGTTGAAACCTCCCGCGTGAGATGAGGTAGTAGCCGACGTGGTGGCGCCGATCGTGTTCGGGATCGTCGCGGATTGCCGAGACGCTGAGGTTCACCGCCGCTTCGGCCACGGAGGCTTCCTGGCGCCGCGCTCGTTTGGCCAGGGCCTCGACTGAGTGCCGATAACGATCCCGCGTCGCGAAGTCCATCAGTGCGTACGCCGCGGAAGGATCCTTGCGAAGCACCTCCTCGACGACATTGACGCGCTCGAAAAAGAGCGTCCAGTCGATCGCGGTGACGAGCCGCATTGTGTTGATCAGATTGCCGATGGCGAGCTGGTCCGCCGCTTCGCGCTGGTGTTCGAGACGCAGCATTTCGTCTGCAGAATCATCCTGTTCCTCCAGTGCGCGGTGGAGCGCCTGCCAGGCCGGCGCGTGGGTGAGTGGTTGATCGCGCAGCCATTGGAGGAACTCGACGACGAATCCGGCGGAGAGGCGGCCGTCCGGTCCCCGGCCATCCTCCAGCATCTGGGTCACCTGGCGGTCGCTCCAGGTTTTTTCCGCAAGCCGGACGTGCCACTTCCGAGCCTTCTCCCGCGCGCGGCGCGCCTCGACCACCCGATTCGCGAGCCGCCGCAGTTCCTCGACGAGCGCCAGGCGCAGCATCAATGGGATCGCCCAGGTCTCGCCGATCGACAACTGCGAGGTGCGTTGATACGCACGCGTGAAGTCGACGATGGTCCCGAGGTCGATTCGACCGGCGGTGTGAGTCACGAGCTCGCGCGCGAGCAGGTAAATGCGTGGATAGCCGGCGAACGGGCCGCTGGCAAGCTTCGGCAGCTGCTGGTAGTACCGCCGCGGCAGGTGCTGGCGAATTTCGCGCACCTGATCCTGGACGACGTGGTGGTTGTCGCGCAGCCAGTCTTCGGATCCAACCGCCACCGCCCCGTTCTTGGCGGTCGTGACCAGGAACCTGTAGGCCGCGTCCAGGCGATCCGCACTATCGTCGAGCCGCGGCAGGAGCGGCTTCCCGCGCTTTGGATTCGGCGACAGATCATGCGTCGCCGCAATCTTGACGGCGTGGGCTTCGAGCTGGTCGGGAGTGAAGATTTCCGGTGCGACACCTGCATCAGCCGGGCGCGATGCCGGATGGGCTGCAGTCTCAGTCTTCGGCATCGGGGGCGCGGTGGCCATCTCGCAACAGCATTATGACAGTCACTACTGCGCGAGGATAAGCGGCGCGTACTTGTTGTAGAACGTGTTGGTGAGGATCAGGCCAGGGTCGTACTTGTGTTTGGCTCGAAAGAAGGCGTCGATCTCCGGGTAGGCTCGCCGGAGCTGAGCGTCCGTGTAGTGAAGCTGGTAGGGGAGGAAGAAGCGTCCGCCGATTGCCAGCGTGAGTTCGATGAGGTCGCGGGTGAGCTGAACCATCCGGGTGTTTCCGGCCTGATCCGTTTTCTGATTCAAGTAGAGGACCACCGCGAACATGTCGCGCGGCGCGTAGCTCAGAAAGTTGTCTTCCTGGTGGACGACCCGCACGGATGCGTTCAGAAGGTTCGCGCGATTGGCGAGAGTGATCCGGCGGAGGCCGTCGACGAATTCGATGAACCGCTCGCGCGGGATGAAATACTCCTGCAGGATGTCGGTCTCGCCTGCCAGCCGATTCATCAGATACGGCACTGAATCGTGCATCGGGTGGTTGCGGGAGACGAGGCACCCGTCCGACTCGCCGGCCGGGCAGGTCTCGAGTCTCGGTTCCAGATGCTTCTCGGCCCACCACTTGATTCGCATGGGCAGGGAGCCGAGCTTCGAGACATTGAATACCAGCCGGCGAAGCTTCACTCCCTCGACCTCGCTGAGCGGCGGGATCTGTGTGACGGAAGCGTTCACGTCCTGATACGTGTAGACGAGCATCTCGCGGAGGAACGACTGCGGCGCCGTCGAGAGGTGCGCATACATCAGCCGATACGTCTGGTCGCGGACGATCTTCCCTTCGAAAAACGCCGGGAACGCCTGATAGTCGATGACCTCGCGGGCGGAGCGATACACCGCATTCCGGGTGATTTCGATGTCGGCATCGAGGATCACACCGAAGAGACCGTATCCCCCGACGACCAGCTGGAACAGCTCGGGCTCCTGCGCACGGCTGATCGTGTGGACCACCCCGTCGGGCAACATGACCCGCATCGCACGAACCGTGCGTCCGACCGATCCCGCCTGATGATCCATGCCGTGGGCGTTGACCGAGATCGAACCGCCGACGGTGAAGACATCGGTGGACTGCATCGCCTTCACCGCGTACTGCGGGTGCAGCCGATTCTGAATGTCGTGCCACGTCGCGCCGCTCTGGACCGTCAGAAGGCCGGCGGTTTCATCGAGCGACATCCGATTGAACGACCGCATGTCGAGGACGATGTTGTTCGGCGCAAACGCATGACCCCCCTGGCTGTGGCGCGCGCCGGCAATGGACACCTTGACGCCGTAGGTCCTCGCCGTGGCGAAAGCCTGCCGGACGTCCTCGACCTCGCGTACGGTAACGATGCTGTGGATCCGCGTCGGATTGAGGCAACTGACGTCGTTGATCACCGTGCCTTCGGTCGCGCGAGGGGCGGCGGGGGAGCAGTCTTTCTCACCCGCCGGATCCGCGGCGTAGTTCCACCCCTGCCAGAGGACCACCGCAGAGAGAACCGCGACGAGCACGACAACGCGCCACCACCGTCGCCTAGTAGTCATAGATGTGTTCGATGGTCGCGCCGCTCTTTTCGAGACGGAGGATCACGTCGTGCAGCGAACGCACCGGGACCGTGAGTGCGATTCGGTGGCTGGCACTGTCGGTGAGAAAGCGTTCGTCCAGCACCGCCTTGACTCCATCGCCCGCTTCGACCGGCCCACGCGCGAGAACGGTCACAAGAATGTCGTCGTTCCCGGCGATCTCGACGAATCGGACGCCCTGTTTGACCAGCAGCTTTGCCCGTGTCGTAAAGGCCTCGTACCGCGGCAGAGTGACGATGTATGAACGAGGTCCGAGCTGCTCAACCTTCTTGACGACGTTGTCCGCGAATACGGCGTCCGGTACGTTCTCGATCCAGGCATGAATTCTCAGGTCTTCCGCGCCATATGCGGCGCCCGAGCTCACACCGATCAAAAAGCCGTAGATGCCCTTGGCGGTGAATTCGGCCGTGAGCGCAAGCTTGCGCTCCCATTTGCGCAGGGCGTGGGGGCCCATCGCCGGCGTCTCGCGCCACAACTGTCCGACTTTCGAGAAGAACGGGAACTCGTACCACGGCACCGTGTGCATGAAGCTGCCGTACTCCAGCGCGGTCTTCTGCGCGAAGACGTCCTCCGGGGTGTCGCGCCCGGCGATCGATTCGGTGAGCCGGCCGGCGGTCTTTTCGTAAAGCCCTTTCAGCAGGTACTCCGCGGTGAAGCTCGATCCGATGACCGCGAGCATCATATGGTTACCGCCGCTGAAGGGGTAGACGCCTTTGGTCGCATCGCACATCCCACCGTAGTAACGCCAGTACTGTGCGATCGATCCACCATAAGGAAAGCGGCTGGGGCTGTGTGTGCCGATGAACCGCGCGTACTCTTCCGTGTTGTAGACGATGAACCACTCGGGCAGCGTCAAGAAGGTGGATGCTTCCGCGCGCGCGTAGTCTGGCAGCTTGCCGATACTGCTGTGAGGCGCACGCGGCGGCGGCTGCGTACGGCTGCTGCCGCTGAAGCAGTTGAGGCCGATGAACAGCGACGATCCCGCCGCGGCGAAAAGGAAAGCCAGCATCGCAGCCTGGAGGAGCCGCTTGGTCAGACGGAACAGACGCCCTCGGCGCCGCGCCGGTGCAGTGCGTCTTTTCACACGTGCTGGTGCTGAAGCGCCGGCCGTCCCATGAACCCGATGATCAACGCGATGCCGCTGATGATCACGTGTGGCAGGTTCAGCGCCCAGTTCGTCATCCCGAAATCAGCGCCGCCGGGGCCCTGCATGAACACGCTGCCATCCAGCAACCCGCGGCTCATCGTCATACCGACGATCGCGTCTGACATGTAAGCGATGCCGACAATCTTGAAAAAAAGCGGGATATACCGGTGGGCGCGCCAGGCAACGATGACGCCCGCGATTCCTGACAGGAGATGCACGAAATCATCCACCGGATCGATCTTGAACAGGCCGAATGACAATCCGTTCGCGTCGGTCAGCGCGGGGGTATGGGTGATGACAAAGATGCCGATGAACCCGGCCGCGTAGAGCCAGGCCAGCTTGACCAGTGTGTCGTGGCGCATTGCGGCGGAGTATACCGCGGCTTATCCGCCTTCGCGCTTCGCGCTACGGCGGGACAGGCGTGCGCTCGCGCCCGCGTCCGCGCCCGCGCCCCGCGCCTCGCGCCCCGCGCCCCGCGCCCCGCGCCCCGCGCTGACAGGCGTAGTTACGTGCCGGCTGACGGCCGAGACTTCAGGAACTGGGCGACCACTTCGCGGACGTCGCGCTTGTCGAGATCGACGGCGGCGTTCAGGGCCCGCATGTCTTCGGCCGAGACCCGGCCGGCCAGGGTGGACAGGGCGCGGGCGATGGCGGGCTCGCGCCGGAGCGAGGCGGCGCGGACGACAGGGACGGCGTCGTACGGTGGAAAGTAGTGGCGGGTATCTTCGAGTGCGACCAGGTCCAGCGACGCGATCAGCGCGCTGGTCGCGTCACCCGCCACGACATCCACTTGCCCATCGGCCAGCGCGCGATAGATCAGCGAGAGCTCCATCCCGCGCGGTTGTGACGCGAAGCGCAGGCCATAAGTGGCCACCAGGCCCGGATAGCCGTCCTGCCGCTGCAGAAACTCGTGTCCAAACCCCGGCGTCCAGCGGGCCGTCAGCGGCGCGAGATCGTCGATCGTCCGAAGCCCGCGCTCCCGTGCATCGCGACCACGCACCAGGATCGTGAAGGTGTTGTTGAACCCGAGCGGCTGCAGAACACTGAGCTGGGCCACGGCGTACAGCTCGCGCGCGCGAGTGAGCGCCTGCTGCGGATCTCTCGGCACTTCTTCGTGGAAAATGGCAGAGACCGCGGTGCCGGTGTATTCGACATACACGTCGAGATCGCCGCTGCGGACCCCCTTGTCGCAGACGAAGGTCCCGCCGAGATTCAGTTTTCGCTCGACCGTGACGCCCTCTCGTTCGAGCGCCTGCGCAACCATCTCGCCGAGGATGACCTGCTCGGTGAAGTTCTTGGACCCGACGACAACCGTCGAGCCGCTCGGGCCGCCGATCGTCGCCAACGCAACAAGGGCAACTGCGAGCGCCCCCACCCCCGCAGCAACGGCTGCGCCCCGTTTGGGACGCCGACCCCTCCGGAGCCAACGTTCGGCAACCGCGAGGGCGCCGTCCGCCAGCAGCGCCATCGCCGCCGCAGGAATGGCCCCGGCGAGTATGACGGTGCTGTCGACCATCGCGAGGCCGCGGAAGATGTACTCGCCGAGCCCTCCCGCTCCGATAGCCGCCGCGACGGTTGCGGTGCCAACGCCGATCACCGTTGCCACGCGGATCCCCGACACAATGTGCGGCAACGCCAGCGGCAGCTCCACCATCGTCAGAAGCTGCCGCGGGGTCATCCCCATCGCGGTGCCGGCCTCGATGATCGCCCGATCGATGGTGGAAAGCCCGCTGACGGTCGAACGAACGATCGGCAGCAGGGCGTAGAGGGTCAGCGCCACCAGCGCAGTGCGGGCCCCAATCCCACCGATGAACGGCAGCGGCAGCAAGAAACCCAAGAGAGCCAGGCTGGGAATCGTCTGGGCAACGTTGGCGACGCCGAGAATGAATCGGCCGGCACGCGGACGGCGTGCCGCCATGACACCAGCCGGGAGACCGATCGCGACCGCAACCGCAGTTGAAACGCAGACCAGCAGTACATGCTGCTGCAGGAGGCTCACGAGCTCCGTCACGTGCGACTGCCAGAAACGGATAACGGACATCACGCAGTCGGGAGCGGCGGCAGACTGTCGATAAAGGCGCGGACGCGCGGGTCCCGCGACGCCGCCACCGCCGCCGGCGTGTCACACACGATCATCACGCCGGCGTCGAGCACCGCGACCCGGTGGCCGAGACTGAAAGCCTCCCCCATGTCGTGCGTCACCAGGATCGCCGTGATCCCGAGCCGCGATTGAATGCGTGAGAACTCCCTGCGAATTTCGGCGCGCGTGACCGGGTCGAGCGCTCCGAAGGGCTCGTCCATCAACAGCACTTCCGGATCGGCGGCCAGCGCGCGTGCCAGACCGACGCGCTGCCGCTGCCCGCCCGAGAGTTCCGATGGAAAGCGTCCGCCGTAGTCGTCATGCGGCAAGCCGACCAGCTGCAGCAGCTCGCGGGCTCGGGCCTCCTGCCGGTCCGAGGGCCAGCCCTCGAGCCGCGGAACGACACGAACGTTGTCAGCGACGCTCATGTGCGGAAAGAGCCCGACGTCCTGGAAGACGTAGCCGGTGCGGCGCCGCAGCTGGATGCCGTCCCACTCGCGCGTGTCACGCCCCTGCACGATCACGGCGCCGCTCGACGGCAGCAGGAGCCGGTTGACCAGCTTCAGGATAGTCGTCTTCCCCGCACCGCTGCGCCCGACAATGGCGACGATCTCACCCTGCTGAACGGTCAGATCGAGGCCGTCCAGGACGGCCGGGCGTCCGACATACGCGCAGCGCACTTTCTGGAACTGCACCGACAAGGGCTAAACGTTACTACGTGCGACGTGCGACGTGCGCACGTCGCACGTGTTCACTCCGCCCGGAGCGCGGCGATCGGATCTATGCGGGTCGCCCGGCGGGCGGGGAGGAGCGTCGCGAACGCGGCCACGGCGAGCAGGAGGCCGCAGGCGCCGGCGAGTGCGATCGGATCGCTGGTGCCGACGCCGAACAGATCGCTGGCAATCTTCTGCGTCAGCCAATACGACAGGACAAGGCCGGCAGCGATGCCGAGCGCGGTCAGTCTCAGCCCCGATCCGAGCATCATTCGCAGAACCGAGCGCGGGTTCGCTCCGAGCGCGACGCGGATGCCGACTTCGCGTGTCCGTTCGGCGACGGTAAATGAGACGACGCCATAGATGCCGATCGCGGCCAGGACGAGCGCGAGGCCAGCGAGGTACCCGATCAGCTCGGCGCGCAGACGATCCAGATACAGAGAACGGTTGATGTGCTCCGCCATGGTGCGGATGTTGTAGAGCGGCAGAGCGGGATCGAGCTCGCGAACCGCGGCACGCACGGAGTCCATGACGCTCAACATCGGTAACGACGTACGAATCAGCAGATTCGCGACCGACTCGTGTGACTGCGCGTACGGCAGGTACATGGCCATTCGCGCAGGCTCGCGCAGGTTCCTGTACTTCGTGTCGCGCGCGACGCCGGCCACTTCGTAGGCTTCGCCGCTGATGGTGAAGGACTCGCCCACGGCATTCCCATCGGGCCAGAACCGCTGTTTCATGGTCTCGTTGATGATGATGACCCTCGGGGATTGCGCGCTGTCGGCGGTAGAGAAGTCCCGTCCAGCCAGTAGGGGAACACCCATGGTTCGAAAGAAATTCGGCGAGACGGGCACCATGTCGACGGCGACGGGTCCCTCGACCGCCGGCTTCGTCGTGGTGCCGGGCACATCCATCCGCATGCCGCCGGCAGTCACCGGCAGCACATAGGCGAGGCTTACGGAGTCGACGCCCGGCAACGCGCCCACACGTTGGAGAACGTCGGCGTAGAACTGGCGGCCGTGCGCCTCGTCGTAACCGCGCAGCGTGAGGTTGAGCGTCGCCGCCACGACTCGATCGCTCGCGAGCGCGGGGTCGACCGCCTGGAGCCGGCTCAGACTGCGAAGGAAGAGTCCTGCGCCGACAACCAGCACCAGCGACAGGGCGACCTGCACGACGACGAGCGCGGAACGCATCCGTTGTCGGGTAGAGCCGGAACGGCTGCGGTCGACGCCCTTGACCACGACCAGCAGGTCCGGGCGTGAAGTGCTCAATGCCGGCAGCAGACCGGCGCCGATCGCGGCAGCCGCGGACAGCAGAAAGGCGAAGGCGATCACGGTGCGGTTCGGCTCCAGCGGCAGTGCCAGCAGGGTGCCGGTCGAGGTCCGGACTTCGAACAACGCCACGAACCAGTAGGCGAGGAGCAAACCTGCCGCCCCGCCGGCGAACGCGACCAGCCCCCCCTCGGTGAGCATCTGCCTGACGATCCGCGTCCGCGAGGCACCAAGCGCACGTCGCATCGCGATCTCCGGCTGTCGCGCATGAGACCTGGCGAGCAGCAGGTTCGCAACATTCGCCGATGCGACGACGAGAATGAGGCCGACGACCAGCATCAGCAGACCGAGTGGCCGCTCCAGACCTTCGACCAGGCCGGAATCGCCTCCCGCGGCCGGACGGGTTCGAGCGATGAAGCCGGGACCCGCGTTGATGACCTTCAGGCTGCTGCCGATTGCCGTCAGCTCGGACGCCGCCTGTTCGCGAGTCGCCGCCGGCGCCAGTCGCCCGACCAGCGAGAGCCAGCTCGATTCGCGCGTGCCCATCAGGGTGTCAGGACGATTTCGAGTCGCGGTGAATTGCGGGAGCGCCATCCAGACATCCGCTCGCTGCCCACGAACGATGCCCTCGAAGGCGCGCGGTGCGACGCCGACGATGGTCGCGGGCGTGCCGTTGATGAGCAGTCGGCTGCCGGCAACCGATCGATCACCACGATAGAACGTCCGCCATAGCCGGTCGCTGATGACAACCGTCGCCGGTCCGCCGCGCAGCTCGTCTCGTCCGCTCAACCCTGGACCGAGGGCTATCTCGACGCCGAGCGTGGAGAAATAATTCGCCGATACGAATTCGGCCACGACCCGGTCGTTCCGATCATCGGCACTGACGCCGACGCCGGTCGAGATATGGGCGGCAAGGTTTTCGAGCGTCCGCGCGCCGTCGCGAAGATCGACATACAGCGGGTAGGAGAAGTCGGTATGATCTCCGCCTTCTTGCGACCACGAATAGACGTGGACGAGCCGGTCGGGTTGCTTGACAGGGAGTGTCTCGAGCAGCGCCGCGTTGAAGACCGTGAACACCGAGATGTTGACGCCAATGCCCAGTGCAAGCGTCAGGATTGCGGCGGCCGTGAAGACCGGCGTCTTGCGGAGTGCGCGAAGGGCGTAACGCAGATCCTGGTGCAGTGAGTCCATCAGCCTCCCCCCGTCCTACGACCTGCGCAGATCCTGGTCGAGCCAGGGTGCGATCAAACGATGTGCCGCACCGATCAAGCTGAAGTAAGACCCGAGCCTGCAGCACATTACCGCGTGCAGTTCTGCGCCCAGACATTCTCTGTGTGTCCGGTGGTGGGACGTAGAATCCCGTCGCCGGACTGTGTGCCCATTGCAGCGGGCTTCCAGGTTCGAATCTCCGATGTTTCTCTTTCAGGATGCGTCTTGCTCTGGCACTTCTCTGGCACATTCATCGCCGGTGTTCCATCACGACTTGCTAGCCGCCGTCCGGAGCGTTGGACGGGCGAAAGGGCTGACCGCCCTTCTGCTCGTGAGCCTCGGGATCGGGACAGGCGCCAACGCCGCGGTTTACAGCGTGGTCGATGCCCTTCTCTTCCGCGCGCCCGCCGGGATCACAGATCCGGATCGGCTTGTGGAGCTGTATACCGGCCAGTACGACGGCAGCCCGTTCGGCCCGTCATCGTGGCCCGACTACCGGACACTCGCGAGCACGACACGAGTCTTCGGAGCAATCGCGGCTGCCGACGATCGGACACGCGCCACGGTGAACGTCAGCGGCTACAGCCTCATGACACGGGTCACTGCGGTGAGCGGCGACTTCTTCGCAACTCTCGGGATCACGCCGCATCTTGGCCGAATGATCACCGCCGAGGATGTGAACGGATCGCTGCCCTCCGCCGTCATCAGCCTGGCGCTCTGGGAAGCTGCCGGTTCTCCTCAACTCGGCGCCTTGAAACTGACGGCATCTGGGCGGAATTACGAGGTTATCGGCGTCGCCCCACGGCGATTCCGCGGACTCAAGGCAGGAAGATTGTCGGATGTCTGGATCCCGATCACCGGATCCGAGGCTGGCGATCGCGGCGACCGTCGTCTTGGGTTGATCGCGAGAATGCGGGCCGGCGCCGATTCATCGCAACTTGAGGACGCGCTGCAAAGCCTGTCCGAGAGACTGGCGGCCGAGTTTCCCCAGACCAACCGCGGCACACAGACGCAGCCCGACAAGGCCCGGCGCATTCGGGCCCTCTCGTACTCGCCGCTCCAGCCCGAGGCTCGGGCACAAGCTGCCCTGATCGCCGCAGTAGTTGCGGCGGCGGTTCTGATGCTTCTGCTCAGCGCGTGCATCAACGCCGGCAACCTGCTGTTGTCGCGCGGCTTCTCGCGCCGGCGCGAGCTGGCGGTCAAGATGGCGCTCGGCGCGACACGACCAAGGCTGGTGCGGCAGCTGCTCGCGGAGAGTCTGGTCACGTCACTCGGCGGCGCCGCGCTCGGACTGCTGTTCGCCGCCTGGACGACCCGCATCGTTCCGTCGCTGTTCTCCCCGGACCACGCCGCAATCCTCGATATGTCGCTGCAGCCCGGTGTCATCGCCGCTACGATCGCGATCGCGTTTGCGGCCGGCGCACTGTTTGGTGTCGCACCCGCAGCGCACGCGACATCGTCGCCGGCGGCGCTGGCGCTGCGGGCCGACGCCGGCGGCGTGTCGGACCAGCAGGGGGGACGCCGGCTGCGCGCGACGCTCGTCGCCGCGCAGATCGCGTTGTCGACGGTACTGCTCCTCGGCGCGGGGCTGCTGATCTCCAGTCTGCGGACCGTGCTGAACGCTGACAGCAGCTTTCCTGCGCGCAACGTGGGGCTGGTGTCGCTCGAGAATCCAGGGAGGTTCGCCGATCCGGCGCGCGGCATTGCGTTTCAGCGGACGCTGGTCGAAAAACTGCGCAAGACATCTGGCGTCCACGCCGTCGGCTGGGCCGCCTCGGCGCCGCTGGTCGCAACGACGCGCAATGAGTTTCGCATCGCGGCCGGCGCCGCCGACCTGACCGACCTTGTCGAGTTCGACGTCAACGTTGCATCGACGACCTACTTCGACGCCATGGGGATCCAGCTCGTGGAAGGACGGCTGTTCGATGGAGGCGACCAGGCGCTTACGCCACCGGTTGTGATCGTGGACGAACAGCTGGCGAGAAGGTATTTCGGCGCCGTTGCCGCCGGCCAGCACCTTATCGATGACCAGGGCACGCGCCACGAAATCGTCGGCGTGGTGCGCGGCCGTCGCTTCCGGACGCTGCAGGATTCACCCCGGCCGACCGTCTATTTTCCGGTAAGCCAGCGATACGTGGCGCAAGGCAACCTGTTCATCGTCACGCAGGGGGACGCGGAGCCACTGCTGAAGACGTTGCCCGACATGATGAGGCGGATCGACAATGCGGTGAGGATCACTCGCGTGATGACGATGGAGCAGCACCTTGCCGAAGCGCTCGCCATCGACCGGCTCACGACCGCGCTCGTGGGCGTCTGCGGCGCGCTCGCGCTCGTCATGGCGGTGATCGGCGTGTATGGAGTCATGAACGACGCTGTTCAACGGCGGACGCGCGAGATCGGTCTCAGAGTCGCGCTGGGCGCCGCCCGCACGCAGGTCGCGCGGCTGGTCTTCATGGAAGCAGCCTACGTGTCGGTCGCCGGACTCGCGGCTGGCACGACGATCGCGATCATTGGTGGCCGCCTCATCGGCGTGTTCGTCAGCGGCCTGCCTGGCTGGGATGCGGCCACGCTTGGTGCGCCCGCAGCGCTACTCGCGATAATCGTCGCCGTCGCCGCCGTCCTGCCGCTTCGTCGGGCGCTGAATGTCAGCGCTGCCATCGCGCTGCGCGCGGAATAGGGGGAGGGGTGCCAGGAAGGGTGCGAGGGGTGCCCAGGGTGCGACGGGTGCGACGGGTGCCGCTACTTGAGAACGGCCTCCAGCTTTTCGATTATCTCGTCGGGGATTTCGATGGCCTTCATCGTGCCGGGACTCTTCTTGACGCAGACAACCGTCATGGTGCCAACGGCAATGACGGTTTCGCCGCGCAGGATCGTGAATTCGTACTCGAGCGTCCGCGTCTTCACCTCGGCGACGCGGACGAGAACGTCGAACTCCTCCTCGAAATAAAGGCGGCTGCGGAATTGGCACTCGGCGGCGAGGCGCGGCCAGCCGATGTCGCTGCCTGGCGCCGCGATCGTCAGGCCGGCGGCGCGCCACAGCGCATGCTCGGCTTCTTCCATATAGCGAAACATCATCGAGAAGTGCACGATGCCGGCGAGGTCCGTCTCGGCGAACTGGACGCGCCGGCGATAGCGATACTCGCCGCGGAAGTTGTCAGGCATCAATAATCAGTTACCAATGAGTAGTCAGTTATCAGCAGGCAGTCAGTTGTCAATGACCACTACTGATCACTGATTACTGAATTATTGAGTACTCCTCAGGGCCTTCGTCCATCGGGAAGCACTAGCTCGTTGGCCTTGTCCGGAACCTGGTCCTGCGGCGACCCTTGCTTCCACGTCGGGATCGTCTTCCGGCCCGGTTCGTAGAGCGTTTCCATCGGGACCCACACCTCGTCGACCCGACTGGTGAAAAGGTCGCCGATGAGGAGGTCCGTGACCGTATTTCGAAGCTCAGGATAGCGCCGGACGAACTTCCCGAAGCTGAACCCGTCGTAGTACTCGCACACCAGCCGCCGCATCCGGTCGACACCTTCGTTGAACCCGTCGCCCCAGCGTCCAAGCTGGGCGCCGGTGGTGTCGCCGGCGGCGAGACCGTCGGCGATCGCCTCCGCGGCGAGCTCTCCGGATTTCAGCGCCAGCAACACGCCGGACGAGTACAGCGGATCGAGGAAGCCGAAGGCGTCCCCGACCAGTACCCAGCCGTCCCCCGCGACCTGCTTCGAACGGTACGAGTAATCGCGGGTCACGAAATACCCGGTCACGCGCTTCGCGCCAGCAACTCGCTGCTTGACCGCCGGACATCGAGCGACTTCTTCCTCGTAGGTCCGCTCGTGGCCCCCCGATCGATTCTTGAAAAGGTAATCGAACGGCGCGACGACCCCGACGCTGACGATGTTGTCGTGGAGGGGGATGTACCAGAACCAACCCTGCCGGTCGCTGGTCTGGAGGACCATCGTCGCTCCTTCGTCGCGGCCAGTGTCGCGATAGGCCCCGTCCCAGTACGTCCAGATCGCACCTTTATTCAGGACGGGATCCCACAGGCGAAGCTTGAAGCGGTTTTGGAGTAGAGCCGCCTGGCCGCTGGCGTCCACGACCACCTTCGCGTGGATTTCACGGCGTGTGCCGTCGGCATCTTTGACGCGGATACCGGTCGCCCGGTCGCCGTCGAAGAGGACATCGAGCACGTGGACGCCTTCGTGTGCATCGACGCCGTGCTCGCGCGCGTTGTCGAGCATCATCTTGTCGAACTCGCTGCGGACGACCTGCCACGTCTGCGAGCACTCGTGCGGTTTGTTGTCCCAGAAGTAGAACGGGGCCGACAGCTTGCCGCTCGCATTTACGAACTGCACGCTGTACTTCTTGACGAAGTGGCTCCGCTGCATCTTCGGCAGCATGTTGAGACGGTTGAGGACCCAGTAGGTCTCCGGAATCAGCGACTCGCCGATGTGGAAGCGCGGAAATTTCTCGCGCTCGAACAGCCCGACACGAATGCCACGCTGCGCGAGCAGCGTCGACGTGGTCGAACCCGCAGGTCCGCCACCAATCACAACAACATCGTAATCGTTCATAACCGGTGGAAGCTGGAAGCTGGAAGCTATGTATACCGGATGCCGGTGTGTTCAGGCAGAAAGAACTGATGGAGCAGCGAGTCCACCCGCATCAGCCCCTCGCGGGTGAGAGCGATCCGGTCGGGTGACAGCTCGGCGAGATAGCCCGCTGACTGCAGCGACTCGAGCTGCGGCTCGAAGCGGACGAGCGGATCGGCGCCGTACTTCTCCTCGAAGTAGGCGGGGCGCACGGCGCCGCGCTTCATCTGCAGGATGAATTCTCGAATCAGCCGCTCGTCGACCGAGGGACGGTAAGCGCGGCCGAGCGGCAGTTCCCCCGCGCTCAGAGCGGCGGCATAGCGTTCCCACGTGTCGACGTTCTGGACGTGGACGCCGTTGATATGGCCGAACGATGCGACGCCGATCCCGACCAGATCCGCCCCTTCCCAAAGGCGGTCTCGATAGAGGAACGTTGTCCGTTCCGGATTCTTCACGGCGGTGTAGGCGCTGCCGATGTGATACCCGGCGCGCTCCAGCGCCTCGAATGCTTCGGCGACCCAGCGGCGCTTCGTATCCCACCCCGCAACCGCTCCCATCTCGGTGGATCCCTTCAGCAGATTTCCGCTGATCGTGGTGTTGTAGGGAAGCTCCATCTGGTAGATCGTGACGCTGTCGGGCGACAGCGCAAGCGTCCGCTCGATGCAGTTCTTCCAGTTCGCCTCTGTTTCGCCGAGCATGCCGGCGATGAGGTCGATATTGATCTGCGGAAACTCCACCGCGCGTGCCTGCCGATAGACGCGGAAGATCTCCGGCGATCGGTGCGCGCGGCCGTTCAGGTCAAGGATCTGATCGTCGAAGTTTTCCACACCGAGGCTGAGGCGGGTCACGCCAAATCCGCGAAGCGCCGCCAGTTTGGACTCGGAGAGCGTGCCGGGCTCGCACTCGAACGTGACTTCGGCCGCCCCGGGCCACGAGCCGACGCCGCCGGTCAGCCGGCCGACCAGAGACTCGAGTTGCGAGGTCGACAGGAACGACGGCGTACCGCCGCCGAAATAGACGAAGTCCACGCGTCTCCCGGCCACCGCCGCGGCATTGAGATACATGTCCCATTCGCTCGCCAGCAGGTCGAGGTACTCCTCAACCTGGCGCGAGTTCTTGTTCGTGTAAACGCGGAAGTAACAGAAATGGCAGCGCTTTCGGCAGAAGGGAATGTGCAGGTAGAGCCCGAGCGGCACATCCGGTTGCGGAGGAGACGCGAGCGCCTTGTTTGCATCCGCCAGCGCTGCTTCGGTCCAGACTGAAAAGGGGGGGTAATTCGCAACGAAATAACTGCCGACGCCGGTTTCTTTGACGTCCGCACCCGCGGGACTTTCGGCCATATATAGAGGGTATACGACAGCGGGGGCCGTCCCGTTTTGCCAGGGCTGGACGTTCTACCGATGCGCAGCCCTGAAGCGCTGGACTACGAGTGCGCAGCCCTAAAGGGCTGGACTACGAGTGCGCAGCCCTAAAGGGCTGGACTACGGGTTGCGAAGGGCGGTGGATGGGTCGACCTTGACGGCTCGCAGCGCCGGAACGAGGCTGCCTGACAGGGTCATGAGGAGCGTGACCGCAGCCGCGGCGACGAACGTCGGAATGTCGTTGGGGCGCACGCCAGCCAGAATCGCGTCGAAGGCACGGCCGGAGAAATACCCCAGCACCATGCCCGTCACACAACCGATCCCTGCGAGCACCAAGCTTTCCCGCAGGACCATGCCCAGGACGTTTGCCGGGCGCGCGCCGAGCGCCATGCGGACGCCGATCTCCTGCCGGCGCTGCGACACGGCAAACGCCAGGAGTCCATGGATGCCCACTCCAGCGAGGAGCAGCGCCATGGCGGCAAAGAGACCAAGGACACTGATCTGTGTTCGCCGCGAAGCGGTCTCCAGTGCGACGATGGCCGCCATCGGCCGGACGTCTGAGATCGGCAGTTCGGGGTCCGCCGCGCGAATGATGCCGCGCACGGCCGGAATGAGGGAGGTTGGATCCCCGTCACTCCTGATCAGGAGATCTTTTGGAGCGTAGAACGGGACGCCGCCGTCGGGGAACTGCTTGTACGGGACATAGACCTGCGGTTCGCTGATCCGTTCCAGGCCGCGGACCCGCACGTCGGCCGCGATGCCGACGATCGTGCGCTCGAAGAACGCGAACTTGAACGTCCGCCCGATCGCCTCGCCTCGTGGCCAGTAGCGCTTCGCGAACGACTCCGAAACGACGGCGACAAACTGGCTGTCGAACGTATCCGACTCAGCGACATCCCGACCGGACTGCAATGGGATGCGGAGGGTCTGAAAATATGCTGGCGTCACGATTCGCAAGCTGGCGGTACTTGTTTGCAGCTCCTGCTGTACCGCACCCTGGCCGGGTGCCTCCACCGGCCAGATACCCCCGCGCATCGCCATCGGGGCGCCACTCGTGTAGGCGACACTCGTAACACTTGGCAGCGCACTCACCTCGGCACGCACGCGATCGTAGAACTGCGTCTTCGCCGCCGTCGTCTTGTACTTGCCGGCAGGCAGCGACGTCCTCATCGTTAGCACGTTCTCAGCCGAGAAGCCGGGGTCGATCGTTTGTACCCGGACCAGCGCGCGCATCATCAATCCGGCACAGACGAGGAGGACGATGGACGCGGAAATCTGCGCGACGACGAGCATGCCTCTCAGCCGCTCGCGCCCGGCCAGCGCCGCGCGCGCCCCCTCGCGAAGCCCTTCGGCGCCGGTCCCGCGCCACGCCCGCAATGCCGGGATGACGCCGAAGAGGAGGCCGGTGACCGTCGTGAGAAACGCCGCGAAGACCAGCACCCTGGCATCGAGTACGGTGGCGTCAGAGACGGGCAATGACGTCGGAACGAGGCGCGCCAGCAGAGGCGTGGCAACCGCGGCCAGCGCAATCCCGGCCGCACCTCCGATCGCCGACAGCAGCAGTGTTTCGGTGAGCAGCTGCCGCACGATCCGTTCGCGCCCGGCGCCGAGCGCCGCGCGGACGGTGATCTCGCGGCGGCGTGTGATGAACCGCACGAGAAGAAGACTCGCCAGGTTGGTACAGGCGATCAACAGCAAACAGAGCGAGCCGCCGGCGAGCATGCGGAGGAGCATGCGCGACTGATTCGACACCTGGTCGTCGAGCGTCCGGATCGTTACGCGTGTCTGCTCGAGCTCCTTCGGATAGGTGCGTTCCAGCGACGTCATCACACCGTTCATCTGGTTGCGTGCGTCCTGGAGCGTAGCCCCCGGCTTCAGTCGCGCCACGACCCCCAGCCAGTTATTGTCGCGGTCTTCGTCGGGAGGCAGCCGGGCCGGGACCCAGAGCTGCGTTTCGCGATCGGGATAGTAAAAGCCGGCAGGCATCACTCCGACCACGGTGAACACTTCGGGATCGAGGCGTACCTGGGTACCGACAACGTTCGGGTCCGCGGCGAACGCCCGCCTCCAGAGCGCGTCGCTGAGGATCGCAACGCCGGCTGCGCCGGGGCGATCCTCCTCCGGAAGAAACCACCGCCCCAGGGCCGGCTGCACACCGAGCAGCGGCAGGACGTGTGAGGTCAGGCCGCTGCCGGCGACCCGCTCCGGTTCGGGACGGATCATGTTCAACGAGAGCACGATGTGCGCGCCCATCGATTCAAAGCTCGTCGCCATCGTGCGCCAGTCGCGATAGTTTGCGGGTGCGGGCTCGAGTTGTGGCGAGAACGGCGAGTTCTCCCAGATGCGCACGAGTCGATCGGGGGCCCGGAAGGGAAGTGGCCTCAGGAGCACGCGATCGGTGATCGAGAACACCGCCGTATTCGCCCCGATACCAAGAGCGGTTACGGCAATGGCGGTCAGCGCGAATGCCGGCGTACGCAGAAGAGAGCGTCTGGCGTAGCGGAGGTCCTGGATGAGCACATCCAGGTGAATGCGAGGTGCAGTGGTGAAGGCGTCGGACAGCACTTCGATCCACGCACCGACGCCCGCGACGCGGCGGCGCTCGGCGAACAACCGGCACATTTCTTCTCCGTACTCGTTCCTGAAGGATGCCGGATAGAGGCGGAGCAGCAGGCGATACAGCGCCATCACGCAGACTCCGGCGCAAAGCCGCTGGCTCTCGCGAGCGTGACCAGATCCTGAAGCCGTCCCGCTTCGGCACGCGCGACCGCGGCGCCGAACCTGGTCAGCCGGTAATACCGACGCCGCTCGTCGTCTTCCTCCGGTGCAGGACGCGTGCGGGTCTCTTCGATCAGCCCCTGCTCGAGCATTCGCTGGACGGAGCGATATAGCGTGCCCGGACTGAGCCGGATCGTGCCGCGGCTCCGGACGCTGGTGTCCTGGATGATCGCGTAGCCGTGCCGGTCCCCCTCGGCGAGGGCGATCAGGATATGAAACGTTGCGGATGGAAGCGGAAGAAGAGCAGCGACTTCGTCGGCGGTAAACGTCACGCGGTGAGTATATTCACAGCGGATATAGTGTCAAGCCCGCTATTCGTAAGGCCAGCCCTTTAGGGCTGATGTCCCAACATCAGCCGTTTTTGGGTTCTCCGGCCTCTTCTTCTGGATCGACCTGCCAATCGGCCAACGGCTGAGGTCCCGGCTTGATGTGTGCGATGTCTGGATCGGTGCCATCGTCAGGGCGATCAGAAGGGCGCTGGGAACGGTCCGCGCGACGCGCCTCTTTCATCTTCTGTCGTTCAACGCGAGCCTTCTCACGCTCGCGCTTCATCAATGTAGGTCGGGATTTCTGGGCCATAGAGACTCCTGCTCATCATTTTACCTAAAAGGGCACCGTCCATCCCCGAATCACCGGTTCATATCCCGTATCTATCGACAGCTTGCGATCGGTGATCGCAGTTCGGGCACGTCTCTGCCCTCCACCGATCCTCATTTCGGCGATCGCGCGTCGAACGCGCTGGCGGTGGTGTCCTGTCGAATCCTTCGCTGGTGGCGCTCGATGTTCTTCGTGAAAACGAGTTACTTGTTCCGCTCCTAGATTTCCTGTCAGTCCTTCCCGCACTGTTCATACCCGGGCCCCATCGGGGTGATTACTTCTGGCGAGTTCGCGTGGGGATTTCATACGCTCGCCGTCTCCAACTCTCATCCCCATACGCCCTGAGCGCGAATGGTCGTGCGGCCAGCGGTGGAACTGCGTTTGCTCACTGGTCCTTGCGGGAGGGGTTTTGCGCCAGTCCGACACCGTGAAAACGATCCACGGGGAAGGATCACATCGTTCATGCACATCCTGATAACGGGAGGGCGGGATTCATCGGATCGCATCTGGCCGACGAGCTGCTCGCCCGCGGCCACCGCGTCCGCGCGCTCGACAATCTCTCAGCGCAGGTGAGACTCACAGCATGACGCCGAACCGAGAGCTGCCGCGGCCTGGTGATGCTGCGGCGGCGACGGTGAAGCGCGTCCTGATGACGGCCGACGCGGTGGGCGGCGTTTGGATTTACGCGCTGGATCTCGCCGCTGCCCTTCGCGATCGCGACGTCGAAGTCACCCTGGCCGTGATGGGACCCGCGATGACTGCCCAGCAGCGCTCGGCAGCCGCTGCGACGGACGTCCAAGTCGTGGAGGCGCCGTTCAAGCTCGAATGGATTGACGGCGCCGAGAACGACTTCGCCGCGTCCTCGGCCTGGTTGCTGGACGCCGCGCGCCGTTGCCGCGCCGACGTCGTTCATCTCAATGGCTCCTGGCACGCGGTGCTCCCATGGCCGGTGCCGGTGCTGGCGGTCGTCCATTCGTGCGTCCGCACCTGGTGGCGTGGAGTGCACGGCGAGGATGCACCGCCCATCTGGACGCAATACGGCCGCAGAGTCGAGACCGGGCTCGACTCTGCGACGATGGTTGCCGCAACGACATTCGCGCTGTTGGCCGAGATGAAGCGGGAATACAAGTTCGCGGCGCCGTGCTCGGTCATTCCCAACGGGTCTGTGTCGGCTGGCCTGTCACCACGCGACGTACAGAAGGAGCCGTTTGTGTTCGCCGTAGGGCGGCTGTCGGACGAAGCCAGGAACATCGGAGCTCTGTGTGACGTCGCGCCGACGCTTGGTTGGCCCGTCTATGTTGCCGATGATGGGGACGGTGCCTCCGGCACGTTCACGCCGTCAGGCGCGGTGAGGCACCTCGGGCAGCTCGACGCTTCGGCGATCGCTGATTGGTATGCGCTGGCGGATCGCCGACGGCATGAACGATGAACTATGAACTATGAACGTCCTGGCTCTCGACGATCCTCTTGAAACGCTGCAAGTCCTGACGAATCTCGGTGGCCGGATCCCTGCCCATCAGCCGTGCGACGGCGGCCCCGACTTTGCCTCCCGGCGGGCTGTACTGCAGGCGGACGCGGACCCGCGTTCCGCCGGTGACCTGGTCGAAGTTCACTGACCCGGCGGAGACGACGTCGGACCCTTCAATGGAGCGCCAGCCGATCACCTGGTCTGGCACTTCGTTGATGATCTCGGCGGTCCACTCGACATTGCTGCCCGCCGGCCCCATTGCCCGCCACCGCGACAGCGTGTCGGTGATCCGCTCGACCGACTCGAGGTGGAACATGAATTGAGGCAGGTTCTCCAGGTTTCGCCAGAATCGATAGAGCTCGGATATCGGCCGGTTGATCGTGACGCTTTCGTCGACAATGACGCCCGCGCTCCCGCCAAGCGCACGACGAGTATCCTCGCCGGTGCCCGCCGTGTTGAGGCCGAGCATCTCGTAGACATCGCAGTGCGACGTCGCGCCGCGCCGGAAGAGCAGCGCACCAAGACCCGCCAATGCCCACCCAGCCGGCCGCCGCCGGCTGACGCCATACGCCGCGAGACCGATCCCCGCCGCCATCGACAGCCAGCGCTCCGCATCGCTGATGTTGCGTCCGCTCCGAGCACGCGCATCCTGGGTGTCGCCGGGAAACTGCATCTCCATGTAGTCCATGTCAATCCTCAGTCGTCAGTCGTCAATCGTCAGTTCTCAATCCTCAATTCCCAATCTGCAATCCGGCAATCGCCAATCCGCAATCAGCAATCGCCAATCCATTAGCGCTCGGCCCTGGCTCCAGCCGTTGGCGTCCACGACGGGGAGTCGCTCGCGGGGAAGGACTCAGCCGAGGCGTCGTCGACGACGTCCTGCGGGCTGTAGCCGCGATCCTGGAGCGCGCGATCGAGCCACGCGCGGCCGGCCCTGAAATCATGGCGTCCCATGGCGGCGCGGATGGTCAGAACCGTCCCGAGCGTCGCAATGAGGCCGCCGGCGAACCCACCTCGGCGAGCGCCGATCATCGCGAGCGCGGATCCCCAGGCGGCGGCAAACCAGCGCTCCTGGTCGTAGGTCGAAAGTGTCGCCCCAAATCCCGGTTTGTCCCAGACGCTCTTCTCACTCCGATCGAGGGTCAGATTTCTTGTTCCATCAGTCATCATCAGCTCCAGGCTCTCAGCACGTCAGTCACGTAGCACGTCACGTCGTAGCACGTAGCACGTAGCACGTAGCACGTAGCATGCCCGCGCTACAATCCGCCGATGCTTCGCCCGTTGTTCGCGCTGGTGGCCGTTATAGCGTCATTGGCACTGTCACAAGCCCAGCCGTCAGAGACTTTTGATGTCCTGATTCAGAACGGTCGCGTCATGGATGGCTCGGGCAATCCCTGGATCCGTGCCGACATAGGTATTCGCGGCGGCTTGATAGCTGCGGTTCGGCGTCTGCCCGGCGCCCGCGCAGCTCGCGTGATCGACGCGGCGGATCGGCTTATCACACCAGGATTCATTGACGTCCACTCACATGCGGGCGAAGGGCTGAACCGCGAACAGTTGCGCCAGGGGCAGCCGCTGATCGCGCAGGGAGTGACCACAGCCGTTGTCAACCCCGATGGTGGCGGTCCCGTGGATCTTGCCGCGCAACGCGCGGAGCTGGAGAAAGGGGGCCTCGGGCCGAACGTCGCGCTGCTGATCGGCCACGGCAGCGTCCGTCGTGCGGTGATGGGGTCGGCGAACCGCGCTCCGACGGGTGAGGAACTCGACAAGATGCGCGGCCTCGTCCGGCGAGGGACGGACCAGGGCGCCTACGGCCTTTCAAGTGGACTGTTCTACACGCCCGGCAGTTTCGCCACGACTGAAGAGGTGATTGAGCTCGCAAAAGTCGCCGCGGAACGCGGCGGCCTGTACACGAGCCACATACGAGACGAGGGGAACTACAGCATCGGCGTCGTCGCCGCGGTCGAAGAGGTCATTCGAATTGCGCAGGAAGCCGGAACGATCGGCATCGTCAGCCACGTGAAGGCTCTCGGACCGGACAGCTGGGGGCTCGCGCACGCGATCACGCACCGCATTGACGCGGCCCGCGGCCGCGGCGTTCAGGTGTTCACCGACCAATACGCCTACGAAGCCTCATCCACGAGCCTTCGCGCCGCACTGTTACCGGACGGTGTGGATGTGCCTTCGCTCGAGCACCTCGCGACCCCTGAGGCAATGTCACCAGATCAGCGCGCGGGGTTCGAACGGGTGGAGAAGATCGCGACCGAAAACCTCCGCCGCCGCGGCGGCGCGAGCGCAATCGTGATCGCGCACTACCGCGCGGATCCCGCGCGTGAAGGCAAGAGTCTCGAACAGATTGCGATGTCGCAGAACCACCCGCCGGTCCGCGAAGCACTCGAAATGATCGCGCGTGGTGGCGCATCGATCGTGTCCTTCAACATGGCCGAAGAGGACATCGTCCACTTGATGCGGCAGCCGTACACGATGACGTCGAGCGACGGTGGCCTCGTGCTGCTGACCGAAGGTAAGCCCCATCCGCGAAACTACGGCGCCTTCGCCCGGAAGCTGTCGCTGTATGTTCGCGAACGGCAGACGGTATCCCTCGAACACGCGGTCCGCTCCATGACGACTCTCCCGGCCACGGTTTTTGGGATGACGGACCGCGGCGCGATCAGGGAAGGGGTTGCCGCCGACCTTGCTATCTTCGACCCCGCCAAGATCGTCGAGCGCGCCACCTACACCGACCCTCACCGGCTCGCCGAGGGCATGGCCTACGTCCTCGTCAATGGGCAGGTGGTGATCGATGATGGCAAGTTCACCTCCTCGCTTCCCGGCAAAGTCCTGAGGAAGCGATAACTCCTAACCTCTAACCTCTAACCTCTAACTCCTAAGAGAGAGGAACGGAAAGGACTTAGGAGTTAGGAGTTAGTCGTTAGAAGTTGACAAGCGTCAGCATTCATGCAATGATCCGGATACACGGATGGATGTTCGCACCGCCGCACCGCCGCCGATTTTTGCCGACCTGACAACCCTGGCGGACGCCACGCGAAGCCGGATGCTTCTGCTGCTCGACCGCAACGAGCTGACGGTCTCCGAGTTGTGCGTAGTGCTTCAGTTGCCGCAGTCAACCGTCAGCCGGCATTTGAAAACGCTGCTCGACGCCGGGTGGGTCACGTCACGCCGGGAGGCGACGAGCCGGTATTACACGCTCGCGCATGAGGATCGAGATCCCGCGGGGCAGCGGCTGTGGACGCTGCTTCGGGAGCAGGTCGCCGGCACGGCCGGGGCCGATCAGGATGCCCGGCGGTTGAAAAGCGTGCTTGCACGGCGGCAGTCGAAATCGCAGGCGTTCTTCGAATCAGCGGCGGGACGCTGGGACCTTCTCCGCGAGGAGTTGTTCGGGCGCGCTTCGCATCTGCAGACTTTGCCTGCGCTCCTGGATGCGTCGTGGGTGGTCGGTGATCTCGGGTGTGGCACCGGCCAGGTCGCAGCGGCCCTGGCTCCATTTGTCACGCGAGTTGTCGCCGTCGATCGCTCGGGCGAAATGCTGCAGACGGCCCGTCGGCGGCTGCGCGAGCACTCGAATGTCGACGTCCGGCGCGGCGAGCTCGAGGCGGTTCCGATCGCGGACGAGGAGCTGGACGCCGCAACGCTCATGCTCGTCCTCCATCACGTGGCGGACCCTGCCGCCGCGCTGCGTGAGGCGGCGCGGGTGCTGAAGCCGGGAGGACGGCTGCTCATCTGCGACATGCTCCCGCACGATCGCGAAGAGTACCGGCACCAGATGGGCCACGTCTGGCTCGGATTCGAACCGGACCATTTGAAAGGGCTGCTGGACGACGCAGGTTTCAGCGACACACGTGTCGTTGCGCTGCCGTCGAATCATGACGCGAAGGGCCCCGCGTTGTTCGTTACCAGTGCACGCAAGGCGCAGATCAAGCGAAACTGAGCGGCCGTAACGGAGCGAAAGCGAGTGCAGGCCGCCAGCCGGGGTGCAGGGGGCCCCGGCGATAAATAAAGGAGAAACAATGAGTGTCGCACTGAAGGAAATGCATGCATACGACGCGGCGGTGAAGGCCGGCCGCGATCCGTTCAAGGTCGCCAACCTCGGCCTCGCCGAGTTCGGCCGCAAGGAGATCCGGCTGGCCGAGCAGGAGATGCCCGGCCTGATGACGCTGCGCGAGCGCTACAAGGGGAAGCAGCCGCTCGCAGGCGCGAAGATCATGGGCTCGCTGCACATGACGATTCAGACCGCGGTGCTGATCGAGACACTGACCGAGCTCGGCGCCGACGTCCGCTGGGTGTCGTGCAACATCTTCTCGACGCAGGACCACGCCGCGGCGGCGGTTGTCGTCGGCCGCCCCGAGACTGGCGGAACACCGGAGAACCCGAAGGGGACACCAGTGTTCGCCTGGAAGGGTGAAACGCTCGAGGAGTACTGGTGGTGCACGAGCGAGGCGCTGATGTGGCCGGACGGTTCCGGCCCCTCGCTGATCGTCGACGACGGTGGTGACTCGACGCTGCTGGTGCACAAGGGCGTTGAGTTCGAAAAGGCCGGCAAGGTGCCTCAGTTCGACGCGGAAAGCGACCCTGAGGAATGGGGCGTCATTCTCCAGTTGCTGAAGAAGGAACTCGCGGAGAATCCGAAGCGCTGGACGAAGGTTGCGAAGGACCTGCGAGGCGTCAGCGAAGAGACGACCACCGGCGTCCATCGGCTCTACGAAATGATGAAGGCGGGCACGCTGCTCTTCCCGGCGATCAACGTCAACGACTCGGTCACCAAGAGCAAGTTCGACAACATCTACGGCTGCCGGCATTCCGTGATCGATGGTCTCAACCGCGCGACCGACGTGATGCTCGGCGGCAAGGTGGCGGTGGTCTGCGGCTTCGGCGAGGTCGGCAAGGGTTGCGCGCAGGCGCTCCGCGGCCAGGGCGCCCGCGTCGTGGTCACCGAGATCGATCCGATCTGCGCGCTGCAGGCGGCGATGGAAGGCTACGAAGTCAACACGCTGGAGAACATGATCGGCCGCGCCGACATCTTCATCACCGCGACCGGCAATCTGAACCTGGTCACCGCCGACCACATGGCCCGGATGAAAGACAAGGCGATCGTCGGCAACATCGGCCACTTCGACAACGAGATCGACATGGCCGGGTTGAAGAAGGCGAAGGGTGTCGAGCGGATCAACATCAAGCCGCAGTACGACGAGTTCCGGTTCCCGGACGGCCACAGCGTCATGGTCCTGGCTGAGGGACGCCTCATGAATCTGGGATGCGCCACCGGTCACCCGAGCTTCGTGATGTCGGCGTCATTCTCGAATCAGGTGATCGCGCAGATCGAGCTGCACACCAACAACAGCAACTACGAGAAGAAGGTGTACATCCTGCCGAAGCACCTCGACGAGGAGGTCGCCCGGCTGCACCTCGACCACCTCGGCGTCAAGCTGACCAAGCTGACGCCGGAGCAGGCGAAGTACATCGGCGTGCCAGTCGAGGGACCGTACAAGTCGGAGCACTACCGGTACTAACGCTGGCGGAGTAATGTCAACTCCAAACTCCCAAACTTCAAACTTCAAAGAGACGTTCCTTTGGAGTTTGGAGTTGGAGATTTGGAGTTGTCGCGCTCATCCTCTGTTGCCGCGCTGGCGTGCACGCGTCGTGGCTTTTCCGAGCCCCCAGTCCCCAGCCCCGAGCCCCCAGCCCCGCGCACGCGCTGAACGTCGTCCTGATCACGATCGACACGCTGCGAGCCGATCGCGTCGGCAGCGGCCTGACCCCGAATATCGACCGATTGGCATCGCGCGGCGTCTCCTTTACCAATGTTCGCGCGACGGCGCCGCTGACACTCCCATCACACACCTCGATCATGACCGGCCTGACGCCGCCGGCGCATGGCGTTCGCGAGAACGGCGTCGTTTTCGACCGCAAGAGCCGGACACTTGCAACTGCATTCCGCCAGGCGGGGTACCGGACGGCCGCGTTTGTGGGCGCGTACGTCCTGAACCGACGCTTCGGCTTGAACGACGGATTCGAGACCTACGACGATGCGGTCCGGCGGGATCCCCTGAGGGCCGAGCAGCTCGAGGCTGAAAGAAGCGGAGGGGATGTCGTCGATGCGGCGTTGAAGTGGCTTCCATCCGCGTCCTCCCCCTTCTTCGCCTGGGTTCATCTCTACGATCCGCACGCGCCTTACCAGCCTCCCCGCGCGTTCCTCGACAAGGCCGGCGGCAACGCCTACGACGGGGAAGTGGCCTACGCCGACGCACAGATCGGACGACTCATAGACGCCCTCGAGAAGCGTGGGCTCGCAGCGTCGACGATTGTCGCCGTCGCCGGCGACCACGGCGAATCACTTGGTGAGCATGGCGAGCAGACCCACGGGATGCTCGCGTACGATTCGACCCTGCGCGTGCCGATGATCATCACGATCCCCGGAGAGCCGACTAACCGTGCCGATCACTCGCCGGCATCACTTGCTTCCCTCGGCATCAGGCTGCTTGCAGCGGCCGGACTTACCAGCGCTGAATTTGGGGCGGGCAAAGAACTGTTCGCCGAGACTTTGTATCCCCGGCGCGTGGGCTGGCATCAGCTCGGCGCTCTCGTCGAGGACCAGTGGAAGTTGATCCTGTCGTCGGAGCGCGAGCTGTACGACGTACAACAGGATCCCGCGGAACAGAACAACCTTGCCGCAGCTCACCGATCGCGCGTCGAGGCCATGGCCGCGGCAGCGATGCGGATGCAAGTGTCGCGGAAGGCTCCGGCGCAAATTGCGCCCGAGGCCGCCGAACGGCTGCGCGCGCTTGGCTACGTCAGCGGCTCCACGCCCGCAGTTGTGGAGGATCCGGAGGCCCCCAATCCTGCCCGGCTGATCGCATCATGGACGACGTTCGAGCGTTCCTTCGACGCATTGCGTGCAGGTAACGCGGCAGCTGCGGCAGCGGAACTGAGGAGGCTCGCCGAACGGCATCCGCAGGCGCAGATCTTTCAGACGACGTATGCCCAGGCGCTGAAGGAAGCGGGGCGTCCCGGCGAAGCCGTAGCGATCTACAAAGACGCGGTCCGAAAATGGCCCGGCGATGCGGCGCTCTTTCACGATCTAGCGGTCGCGGCGCGTGAAGCGGGAGATGCCGCCGAGGCCTCACGCGCGGAAGCGGCCGCACTTGCGCTCGACTCCGGCAGCGCGATGGCGCTCAACGGTCTCGGGCTGCTGCACGCGGACGCCGGCCGGCCTGCCGAGGCCGCGGCGGCGTTCGAGAACGCGACGCAAGCGGATCCGACCAACGCTTCGTACTGGACGAATCTGGGAAACGCCAGACGTGAGATGAAGGAGGTCACTCGCGCAGAGACCGCCTACCGAAAAGCGCTCGAGCACGACAGCGCGCACGCTAACGCCTTGAACGGACTCGGCACGCTGTTAGTGCAAGCCGGTCGACCGGCTGACGCGGTGCCGCTGTTCGAACGCGCGCTTCAAAGCGACCCGGAACTGCATGAAGCGAGACTCAATCTCGGAATTGCCTACCAGCAGAGCGGCCGGACCGACAAGGCGGCCGAAACCTACCGCGAAGTCCTGAAAAAAACCCCGCCGCGATTCGCCCGAGAGCGAGCC
This sequence comes from uncultured Acidobacteriota bacterium, assembly GCA_963810305.1. Taxonomy (GTDB): domain Bacteria; phylum Acidobacteriota; class Vicinamibacteria; order Vicinamibacterales; family 2-12-FULL-66-21; genus JACDCA01. The sequence continues at coordinate 31,167 of CAWEMY010000008.1, read as the reverse complement.
GCGGCGGGGCAGCTGTTGAAGGCGTTGAGGTAGGGGCCGTTCGCGAACGGCCCCTACGCATGCGTCAGAACACGAATCGGAACCCGACCTGCCCGACGCGCTGCTCCGGATTCTTGATGTCTCCGGCGTACCCGAGCGGGCGCATGAAGTCCGCGTTCGGCGTCGGGTTCGCCGCCGTTCCGGTGTTGACACGGCCCGATGCGACGAGCGGACTGCTGGTGCTGCTCGAGAACATGTTCGGGTTCTTGGCGTTGAACAGGTTGAACACCTCGCCGAACAGCTCGAGGGCGCGGGCTCCGCCAAGCGACAGCCGCTTGCCCACTCGGAGGTTCAGCTGGCTGAACGAAGGACCCCGCCCGCAATTGACCGTTTCGCACGGCCCCGTCTCTTCGAACGACGGGTTCCCCTGATCGTCCACGCCCGTGAACTTGAAAGCGGTGGTGAAGATGTCGTTGTTGACGCCATCAGCATTTACGTCGTAGCCGGTCCAGATCATCATCGGCAGCGCCGACCGGTACTGGAAGATCGGCGACACCGTGATACCCCATGGTGCCTGGATGATCGCACTGACCGTGACCTTGTGGCGGGCATCGGACCGCATCGACGGACCCCACTGGACGTCGGCGAAGGGGTCGAACGCATCCTGCACCAGGTTCGTCGTCAGCTCGTCCAGCGACTGGCCGCCCAGGCCCTTGGCTTTCGCCAGCGAGTACCAGGCGCTCAACTGAACCCCGTGATCCATTCGACGACGCACCCCGAAGTTGATGCCCTGGTAGGTGCTCCGGCCGACACTCATGTTCAGCGTTGGATTGGCCGGGTTCAGATTGAGGTCGGCGAAACGTCGGTCGCCGCCATTGACTCTGGTGTTCAAGGGCCACCGCACGCCGAGATCCCGGCCGCGGGCATCCACGAAGTCCACGTCCAGCACCGTCGACGGTGTCAACTCATGAGACCACCCGAGCGAGAACTGGCTGGTCCACGGCTGGCGGATCTGCGGCGGTGTCAGCTGCGTGCTGTAGAACGGTCCGTTCGGATCGACTTCATTCTCGGCGGCGAGGTTCGGGAGGACCGGCTGGCCGACCCTGAAGAAGCTGCCGTCCGGGTTTCTCAGACCCGCCGTGTCGGTCGCGGTGAACACCACGCCCGATCCCCCCTGTGCGCTCAGGCCCGGGAAGAGGATCGTCGCGTTGGTGTACCCGTAGTCGTTGTAGATGCCCCAGCCGGCTCGGATGACATCCCGGCCGTCACCGCGCAGGTCGTAGACCGCGCCGATTCGCGGCTGCCAGTTGTTGGTGTCCTCACCCTTCTCTTCCTCGAACTCATCCCAACCGGGTACGCCGTTGAAGCGTCCTGCGGCGGCGGCGGCCGTCAGGATCTGATAGTTCGGGATCTGCGACTGGTCGATGTCGAACCCGGTGGTCAGGTCGTAGCGCAGGCCCGCGTTGACCGTCAAGCGATTGCCGACACGCCAATCGTCCTGGAAATAGAACCCGTACTGCTTCATCGGCAGATTTGCCGATGCCCCTTCCTTCTGACGAGTGATCGCGCTGATCGGCCCGGCCTGGTTGTTGTCCAGGTGCGTGTAGGCGTAATCCGTGCTGCCCGATGAGAATGTCACGAACAGCCGTGGCTCGTTGATGAAGTTGACACCGGCCTTGAAGTCATGGCCCAAACCGCCCATGCCGGTGACATGCCAGGAGAAGTCATTACGGAACTGATACTTCCGCTGCTCGGTGGTTTGGGGTGTGTTCGCGTTGTAGCCAATAACGACCTGGTTGGCAAATGTCTCCTGCGGAGCTCCCGTCCGGGCGGCTACGTGATTGGCAAAATCGGCAAACTGGAAGATGAACTCGTTCAGCTTTCCTCCGCCCAGCACCCAGTTGTGATTCACGTTGAATGAGTTGAATTTGTTGGTGCTGTCCCCCCAGCTTTCCGGAACCGCACGCGTCGACGCGCCGTAGACCTGGGAGTTCGTATTCCGGCCGTAGCGAACGGCCAGGAACTGCTCCGGGGTCACCTGCATGGTGGCCTTGGCCGTGACGAGATTCTCGCGGTTTGGGGTGGTGTAGACACCATCGAGTGCCGGGAACAGGCCCAGCGTGTTGACGGCCTGAGCGGTGTCTTGCTGCGTCCGCTCGGCTGCCGCGAAGAAGTGCGCGCGGTTCTGGACGATCGGGCCGCCGAAGGATCCGCCGAACTGATAGCGCCGGTAATCCTGCTTTTCGAGGTCGTTCAACTTTTCTGTGAACGTCGCGGCATTGAGGCTCCTGTCGCGGAAATTCAGGAATCCGCTGCCGGAGAAATCATTGGTGCCGCTCTTGGTCACGATGTTCATCACCCCGCCGTTGCTGCGGCCGTACTCCGCCTTATAGCGCTGGGTGACGAAGTTGAATTCCTGGATGGCTTCGAGCGGGAAGAGCTGCAGCAGTCCGCCGACGGTGTCGTCGTTGTTGTCGCCACCATCGATCTGGTAATTCACGTTGCGGCCGTTGCCGCCAGCGATCTGCGGCGAGTACTGGGTGCTCTTGGTCGGATCAGAGTGGAAGCCGAGCCCGACGCCCGGGATCGTCACCGCCAGGTTCGCGAACTGCCGGCCGTTGAGCGGCAGGCTTTCGATCCGGGCAGTATCGACCACGCCGCCAACCGATGAGTCCGTCGTTCTGATCAGCGGTGATTCTGCGGAAACGCTGACGCTCTCAGTCAGTCCCGCGACGCGCAGGTTGATGTTGAGGTCGGTGGTCTGAGACACGTTGACCACGACGTCCTTCTGGTCGAATGCGGCGAATCCGGTCAGCTCGGCATGAAGCTCGTAAGTGCCAACGGGCAACCCGTTGATGCGATAGATCCCTTCCGTATCCGAGACTTCAGTGCGGGTCAAACCGGTCGTCGGATTCTTTACCGTGACGGCAACGCCAGGGACAGCGCCACCTTGTGCGTCGATGATCCTTCCGGTGATGTTGCCCGTCGTCTGCTGCGCGCTCGCCGTAGAGACGGCGAGCGTGCACAACAGCGTGAGGGCGCTGAGGATGATCCTCTTCATTTCGATTCGGCCTCCGTGGATGGTGTGATGGAAAACGACAATTTCCGGTAAATAGAATGGCAATCGGAACGCCGCCTCGTTGTTCAGACGGAAATCACCGATAAGTTGTTCTGCAGTAAAGGCGTCGATGTTGTGAAGGGCGGGACGAAACCACTGTTGCATCCAAGCGGTTGGATGCAGGGGGTCGCTGCGTCCGTAAATCGGGATTCAGCCGCCGTCAGCGCTTCATCTCACCGACTCGATGAGCCGCTGTACCTCGGGACGCTGCGGCGCATTCGCCGGCAATCGCCGCAGCAACTCCTCAGCAGTTCGCGCGGCATCGGCGCGGCGTCCCGCACGCGCGAATGCAATCGCGAGCGCGAACCGCGCGTGATGAAGGTTGGGGTCAGTGGTGAGCGCACGCTGCAACGGATCGATCGCCGCCTGCGGATTGCCGCCGTCGGACAAAACAAGACCGAGATTGGCGACGACGACAGGGTTGCCGGGTTCGACGCGCTCGGCGGCGCGAAGTGTTTCGGCGGCATCATCGAACTGGCGTTGAGCGGCTTGACACGCGGCGAGACCCAGATGTGCGTCGGCAGAGGGCAGCTGCGCGTCGATCGCCGCGCGAAATCGGAAGGCGGCGTCGCGGCAACGATTCGATTCGAGCAGCACGTAACCGAGCCGGAGGTTCGCCTGCGGGTTCTTTGGATCCTCGGCGAGGACGCCACGCAGCGCTCGTTCCAGCTCCGGACCACGCAGTTCTCCCGACGTTACCTGCGCAATACGCGCCGCGAGTGTGCGCTTGTCCTTCGGATCCGCCCGCGTCGGACTGCCTGCTGCGCCGCCACCAACGTAGCCGAGCGCCTGCAGGCGGGCCGCCGCTTCCGGATCCTTTCGCTGTGTGAGCGCGGTCTCGGCCCCGGCATACCGGCGCGCCTGCTCCGCCAGACCGGTGGCTCGCGCGCGTTCGGCCTGATAACGATTCGTACTCTCGCTTGCGTCCGACGCGAGATGAAACAGCTCGGGCTTCGGCGCGTCGATGTACTTCCAGTCACCCTCCCGCACTGATTTCAGCGGACTCCATCCAAAGTCGAACAGCGGTGCGAACGACTCGGCGTAAAGCGTCCGGGAATGTGGCTCTGTGCCGGCGAGGGCGGCCGATAGATCCAGTCCATCGGAATTGAACGTTCCGACACCCAGCAGGTTCGACGCGGTGGAGGCAATATCGACGACCGACACGGGCTGCTTGATTCGTGTCCCGGCGCGAACGCCCGGCCCGGCGACGATCAGGGGTACCCGCAGCGTCGTGTCGTACACGAAGATGCTGTGGGCGATCTCACCATGCTCGCCGAACGCTTCGCCGTGGTCGGACGTGACCACGGTCAGTGTCGATGGCGCTTTGTCGCCGAGACCGCCGAGGAGGCGCGCGAGCTGCCTGTCGGCCTCGGCGACCTCGTCGCTGTATCGCGCCTCGACGGGGCGTCCGTCGCCCGCATTTCCGTACGGGGCATGGGGTTCGAACAGATGGACCCAGAGGAAAAACCGCTGATCCGATTGCCGGTTCAACCATGCGAGTGCTTCATCCACGACGAGCCGCCCGGGTCGCTCGTTCGCCGGACGTCCGTCGGCCGCACGCGGCAGCTGGTCCGCGTAGGTCTGGAATCCCTTGATCAGCCCGAAGCGCCGGTCCAGCGGGAACGCCGCCACGAATGCGGCCAGTCGCGAATCCGCTCGCGCTCAGCCGATCGGCAAGCGTCGGAGTCTGGAGGTCGAGCCGCATGCCGTTGTGCCTCGCTCCGTGGCCGGCGGGGTACCGGCCAGTCATGATGCTGGCGTGTGACGTGAGTGTGATCGGCGCGGTGGCATATGCACGCTCGAAGACCGCGCCGCGTGCGGCCAGGCTGTCCATGGCTGGTGTTTGCGCCGCGCGATTGCCGTAGGTGCCGACGTGATCCGCTCTCAGAGTGTCGATCGTGACCAGCAGCAGGTTCTTCGACGCGGGTTCGATCGTTGGAGCACCGGTTGACGTCGATTCTCCACCGCGACAACCGGCGGCGAGCAGCACCATCACCGCGAAGGCGTACGCACGTGGCACAGCCGCAGTATAAAGAAGTTACTTATGCGGACGCTTCATGTGCTGAACGGGGACTCCACGCGCGTAACGCTCGAACGCTCGGATGTCGCCGGTGTGTTCACGGTATGGGCCCACGTGCTCCACGACGGCCCGGTGCCAAACGTTTCCGCCTCGGAGCTTCGCCGCATCCGCGCGCGGTACCACGAGACCTACGATCGCGAATCCGTTGACGAGGGTTCTCCCGATACGGACGCGTGGGACGCGGCGCTCGATCGGTACGGCGACTACGACGAGCTCGTGTTCTGGTTCGAGCACGACCTGTTCGACCAGTTGATTCTGGTCAGGCATCTGCATTGGCTGTCGCAGATCAGCCATGGCCAGACGCGCTTCAGCCTCATCTGCATCGGCGAATACCCGGGACGGCCGCGATTCGCCGGCCTCGGGGAACTCGCGCCCTCTGAGCTGGCGGCACTACTGCCGCAGCGGCGGCCGATCACGGCGGAACAGATCGCGCTCGGAGCCAGGGCGTGGGACCTGTTTCGCGGGCCGGACCCGACGCCACTTCTCGAATGGATGAATCACCAGGACCTGTCGATTCTCCCGTTCCTGAAAGGTGCGTTACATCGTCATATGGACGACTTTCCCGGACTCGTGAATGGGTTATCGAGAAGTGAAAGTCAGATACTGACGGCGATCCTGGCGGGACATTCGACCAGCGCTGACATCTTCGTTGCCACGCAACGAATGGAGGAGCGGATTTTCATGGGCGACTCGACCTTCTGGTCCATCGTCCGGCGCATGGCCGCCGCGCCGTCCCCACTCGTTACGGTGACCGGCGACAACCTTCGACTGCCGTTCACCTCCGCCACAGTTGAAATCACATCGTCCGGACGCGATGTGCTCTCGGCACAAACAGATCACATCCGGCTGAATGGTATCGACAGGTGGATGGGAGGAGTCCATCTTACGACCGAGCGACACTGGCGCTGGGATCGCCTTCGGCTAACTCCTAACCTCTAACTCCTAACCTCTAACTCTAACTTCTAAAACTTTAGAAGTTGGAAGTTAGGCGTTAGAAAGTTAGGAGTTACATGTACGAATGACTTCGTATTCTACGGCCGGCGCTGCTCCAGGGTTCCGCGATGCTTTGGCCTGTTTGTTGCGTCGATTGCTGAAGGAGGAACCCCTACATGGCACGTGATGACGACGATATGGATAGGGATGTTGAGGGTGGAGACGCGACTGCTATCGATCGCAGCGGCGGCGCTGGCGGTGACGAGGACGCAGGGATGGAGCAGGAAGTCGGCGGAGGCTGGCGGATCACTGGTGAGGAGTCATCGTCCAGCGATCGCGGGGTACGCTCGGGGACCGCGGGAGGTTCGCGAAGAGCATCAGGGAGCCGGAAGTCCACCGGCGCCGGCTCTCGTAAATCGGTTGGCGGGGGCGGCCGAAAACGCACCAGCGGCAGTCGTGCAGCGGCACGTGGCGAGCGTCAAGGTGCCTCCAGCGGTGGGTCGGGTAAGACGACCGCCGGCCGGAAGGGCGCCGCTGGGAGCGCCCGCAAGGGAGCGAGCAGTACGGCCCGAAAGACCAGCCGCAGCGGTTCGAAGAAAGCCTCGGGAGGAGGCAAGAAGAAGATGCGCGGAGGATCGAGAAAACGCCGCTGATCTCAATCGCGCACGACGGAGGGGACGGAGGAGATCCGTCGCTCCGTCGCCAATAACTGCTCTCCCGCCACGACTTGATACGCCCGCTCCCGCAAATCGGGTACTCTTAGGTTTTATCCTTCGACAGTTCTGACATCCATGCGCAATCTCGCATTCACTGCTGGCATAGCGGCGCTCTGTCTGGTCACGGCGTCCCACCTCGGGCCTGTGGCGGCGGACTCCAGCGTCGAGAAACACCTCAGGAATATCCGGCAACTAACTCACGGTGGTGAGAACGCGGAAGCGTATTTCTCTCCCGACGGGAAGCGCCTGATCTTTCAATCCACGCGCGCGGGCGCCTCCTGCGACCAGATCTACACGATCAACATCGACGGGACGGGCGAACGGCGCGTGAGCACGGGGCAGGGGCGGACGACCTGCGGATATTTCTATCCGGGAGGGCAGGACATCCTTTATGCGTCGACGCACGGGACCGGTCCCGAGTGCCCGCCGAAGCCTGACTTTTCACGTGGCTACGTCTGGCCCATTTACGATGCTTACGACATCTATCGCGCGAAGGCCGACGGGTCAGGGCTGATCAATCTGACAAAGAGTCCGGGGTACGACGCGGAAGCGACAATCGCCCCCGACGGCACCATCGTATTCACCAGCGTGAGGGACGGCGACATGGAGATCTATTCCATGAAGGCGGACGGCTCGGGAGTGCGCCGCCTCACGAATCGCCCGGGGCCAGACGGCGGTCCGTTCTTCTCCTGGGACGGCACGAAGATCGCGTTTCGCGGCCGCCACCTCGACGCGGGCGCCGAGATGGACGACTATCGCGCGCTGCTGAAGAAGGCACTGTGGCGTCCAACCGAGCTCGAGCTGTTCGTGATGGATCGCGAAGGGCGGAATCTGACGCAGGTCACGAAACTCACGGGAGCCAACTTCGCCCCCTCGTGGCATCCTGACGGCAAGCGCCTGATCTTCGCGTCGAACATCGCCGACCCGAAAGGGCGCAACTTCGATATCTATCGCGTCAACCTGGACGGGACAAGTCTCGAGCGCATCACCTTCAACGAAACCTTTGACGGTTTCCCCATGTTCTCGCCGGACGGCAAACACCTGGTGTTCGCGTCGAATCGCAACGCGAAGGCAGAAGGGGAGACCAACGTCTTCATTGCGGAGTGGGTGGAGTAGACGTTCTCACGTGCGACGTGCGACGTGCCACGTGCGTACGTGCTTACGTGCTCAATACAGGAAACGGGGGGGCGTGACTTCGGAAATCATCAGCAGCCCATCGTATTGTGCTGAGGGGATGAGGGTTTCCGGGTGCTGGCCGTTGAATCTGGCGGTCAGAGGCTGATTCAGCCACTCGCCTCGTCTCGTCGCAGCCGCCTGGCGAATGTCGACGAACACAGGCCGCTTCGATAGCTGAGAAAGCCGGTCCTCGAGGGTTCCGGCGGCGGGCGGTGCGATCGGATATTCCTTGCGGCTGTTGTCGAGCGCCGTTCCTGTTCCTTCGTATTGCCCGATCGTGAACACTTTCGCGCCGAAGTGGGCTCGCGTCCACGTCCCCATCGAGCTCGCCTGCACTCCGGGAAAGATCTCTTTGCTGGCAGGAATCGCGGCGTTCGCGTGACGCAAATGATAGTTGTGGCCCCAGACGATGATCTTCCTGCCCGGGAAGAGATCTTCCGCCAGGAACCTGAGGTTCTCGAACATGCCCCGGTCGCGGATCTCCGCGTAATCCCGCATATTTCCGGCGGCTTGAAAACGCGCATACGCGGCCATCGACCGTGCCTCCTGGCCTGCCACGAGCGCGGCGTCGCGCCCGGCTTGCTTTTGCAGCGGCTCCAGTTTGTCGCTGATAAACGCAGCGAGGCGGTCGTAGCCGGCGGCTAACCGTTCGCCATTTGCCCGCAGATGTTCGCGTCGGGCGGAACTGCCCTTGTCATAGGCGCTGAGAAACTCCGAATCGAGCGCCAGCACGGTCCGTCCGTACTCGGCATCCAGTGGCGACACGAGATCCGCAAAGAATGCGGGTCGAAGTTTGCGATTCGGGCCGATCGGCTGGACGTCGAACCCCGCCAGACGAACCGGCCTTCCAGCCTTTCGCCAGTCCGCCAGCGATTCGAAGAGCGGCAAGACTTCCCGCGTGTGCCAGACGCCAACCAGCGAGGTCGTCAACGTTCGCTGAGGCTCTGCATCTTTGGTGCGCGAGTCGGCAAGGTGACAAAGGAAGAGCGACGATTCGAAGGCGAGGACGTCGAAGCCGAGCTCCTCGCACAGGTAGCGCGCGATGCGAACGCGCAGACGCGCAGCTTCGGCGGTGCCGTGACCGTTCTCACCGAGCTGCACGATCTGAACGTTCGAGAGAAGCTGCCTGAAAAACTGAAGATCCGTGAAGTTCGGCGAGTCCAGCGCGATCTCTGAAACACCCGGGAGGGAATTGGGTTGGCGCGCAACCAGCACACCGCAGGCCAGCGCCGCGCGTTCCAGAAACTCACGCCGGGAACAGCAGGTCACCCGTCCAATGTACGAAGATCTTCGTCGAGACGCAAGGTCGGGGCGTTGAGTTGTAAAGTGGATTCAGAGCAGGGAGGTTGCATGACTGTCCGGCCCACCGTGTTGTGTCCCGTTGATTTCTCCGATGGCAGCCGTGCGGCCCTGCGCTGCGCTGTCCTGGTGGCAGAGCACTTCGCCAGCCGCCTGATCGTCCTCGCGGTCGAAGACCCGCTGCTGACAGAAGCGGTGGATCTCGGGACCGGTGTCGTATGGGACGCCGAGGAAACGCGTCGCGAGCTTGCCCATTTCGCGCGGCGCGCCATCGGCGAGAACCCGTTGAAGACCGCCGACGTGCACTACGAGGTGGCAGTGGGCAAGCCGGCCAAGGAAATCCTGCATCTCGCGCACGAACGCGGCTGTGACCTGATCGTGATGAGCACGCATGGCCTCACCGGGATGCGGAAGCTGTTTTTTGGATCGACGACCGAGCGCGTGCTCCGCGAAACGACGATCCCGGTGCTCGCCACACCGCCGGCGCTCGACGTCCCGCGCGACTTCGACGAGCTTCAGCGCATCGTCCGACGGGTCCTGGTACCCGTCGACATGACCTCCGGGTCGGCGCACACCGTGACTCTCGGTCGTGACATTGCCGAGGCGCTGAAGGTGCCGCTGCTCCTGACGCACGTGGTCGAACCGATTCGAAGTCCCCTCGCCGCCAGGCTGCATCTTGCCAGCATCGACAACGAGCGGCGGACGCGGGCGGAAGACGCGCTCAACGCGATGTTGACCTCGATGCCGTCCGGCCTTCATACCGAGGCCCTGGTCGCCTTTGGAGATCCTGCCGAAGAGATTGCGAAGCTGGCGCGGGATCGTCAGGCCGGGCTGATCGTGCTCAATCTACACGGCTCGCCGATGCTGGGCCCACGCATGGGATCGGTGACCTATCGCGTACTCTGTCTTGCGCCGGCGCTCGTTCTTGCGCTGCCGTCGGCCCCGGTCGCCGCGCAGGAGGGGGAAGTTGCTTCGAAGGCAACGTCACTCGTGCACAAGTAAGCTCAGGAGGACGGTCTAACCCTTGTTCGTACTCTCAGCATCCGCGCGCCGGCGCGGCTGAACCACGTCACTCCCTCTTCGACGAGATCGGCGGCGAGGATGTAGCTTCCGGCGCGCGGCGGGGCTTCAACCGTCAGCGTCATCGTCAGCGTTTCTCCCGGCAGCAGCGTGCGAGGAAGCGGGCTGCGTCGGCCATCCTCGATCGCCATCGTGCCGTCGTCCTGAAGCCAGTGATAGCTGACGAACACGGGGGGCCTGTCAGCGTGACTGCTCCAGGGACGCCAGCTTCGGTTGGTGAGCGTCAGCGTGGCCGAAAAGACGGTCGAGGCCGCGACTTCGGTTGGTCCTTCATAGTCTCCTGTACTCGACGTCATGGGCGCCCTGTAATCGTTCGGGTGGGTCCGATGTCCGCGGGTTGATGGCGCGCGGCGTACGCAACCGGTGCGGTGTGTCCCGCTCGGCGAAGATCACCCAATGCTTCGCATGCAGATCGAGGTCGTGCTTCACGAGCAGGTTCTCGATCGCTGCGAGTGTGTCTGCCGCGATCCTGCCGAAGTCCTCGCGGAGGGCGCTCGTCGAGTAGGGGTTGGGCGGGTATTCGCCGATACCCGCGATCGTCCCTCTCACGTCAAGGCCGTAGCCTTCGAAGAATCCCTCCAGATCGGACAGTGTGTAGCGGTGCTCGACCGGTTGTCCTTTTTCCTCGGTGGCAGTGGTGGTCGAGTCAAGAGGCGTCTCGACATTCAGTTGCCATTCGAGTCGTGCGCGCATTGCGTCGATGTCGAGCGGGATCCAGTCGAATTCGAGGGTCTTCTGCCAGCCGCCCAGCCAGTCGCCGGCGGGTTCGACCAGCAGAAACTTCGGCACCGACGGCCTCAGTGCCCGCACGAACGCGGCCGGGTCGAGCAGGTGATGGAAGGAGTCGAACATGAGCACGATGTCGGCTGATTCCGGAGAGAATGCGGATACGTCCCCGGTTCGGAAGTCGAGGTTCGTCAGGGCGAGCGACGCCTGGTGTTCTCGCGCGCGCGCGATGGCCGCGTCGCTGTGATCGACGCCGACGAAGGAGATGTCCGGGTTGCGCCGCGCCAGCTCGCAGGTGATTTCCCCAGGGCCGCAGCCAAGGTCCACGGCGGCGCGGACGCCGGCGAGATACGGTTCGGTCAGCTCCGCAAACCTGCGGATCGTGATGTAGCCGGGGTAGGCAAACGAGAACGGATCGTATCGCTGGACGCCGAACAGCGCATCATGAAACTCGCGGTCCGCGGCGGGATTCCACTTGTGCAGCGCCCATCGCAGACGGCGGGGGAGTGACCCGAGCCTCTCAAACACCTCGGCAGAATACGTCAGGTCCGCGGTCTCAAGTCAGTACGTAGCACGTGGCACGTAGCACGTGGCACGTGGCACGTCGCACGTCGCACGTCGCACGTCGCACGTCGCACGTCCGACCAGGGCGCGAGGTCTGTGCCTGTCCCGAGCGACATTCAAGTGGTCACGGCGATTTCGGCAGGTAGACGATTCGGTTCATCCAATCCCAAGCGCGACCTTCATTGAACCAGAACCCGGTCAGCAGGCGCGCTTGCTCGCCGTAGTTCGTACTCTGAACGCTGCGGCGGAACAGGATGAGGCCGCCGTGACTTTCCCCCGCGCGCAGCACCTGGCCCGCGTGCCACGGGAGCGTTGCGCGATCAAAGGCGACGAGCACCAAACGGGCTTCGGCGCAGGAGATCAACAGGGCCTGATCGTCCAGGCCAAGCCAGGATCCGTCTTGCCACCGTGCGATGTGAAGGACCGGAAAATCCCGGCGCAAACGTGTGCAGGCCGAGACGAATCGATGCGACGTATTCTCGTCAGCGAGCAGCCGAGGCTGTGCCGGTCTCTTCGTCACGCGCGGTGTGGATTTCTTCGGGGAAGGTCTTGGCGTATGCCAACGCTCGCTTGACGAGCACGCGCGGCCACCGGTAGTGGCTCGCTGTCTTCTCCACCGATTTGGTTTCCTCGTGCACGACGACCACTTCCCACACGGCGACACGATGGCCGGTCAGGTACGCTTCCCGGCCTGAAAGCGAATCGCGAAAGGAGATTCCAGGAAACTCGGTTTCGAGACTCTTTTCGATGACGTATCGCGCGACGAGATCGCTCTTTGAGGTCCGAGCGGCGCGTGCCTGTTTAGTCACCAACCGCTCGTAACGCGCAGGCACGCGGCCGGACACGTAGGCCGATCTCATGTCCTCAAGTGTGTGCACACTGTGCACAAAAGTCAAGGTTCGGCCGGGACCAGTGGCAACACGAAGCGCGTGATACCGCACCGCCTATGTCGACTGAGCCAGGGCCACGGCGTCCGCTCCTGCTGGAAATCGGAGCTGTCCAGACGCATCGTTCGCGGCACGGTACACCGCCTCCGCCACGTCGGACTCCGTCGTCACCGTCCTCACCTCGCGCAAATGACGCGAGGATGGGCTTCGTGAACGCCGCGTAGGCCTCGGGAAACAGCCCTTCCATCCGCGATCCCCCGTTGCTCGTGAAGCGCGTGGTCGGGCCGTAGCCCGGCTCCACGAGTTTGAGCCGCACGTTGAACGGCGCGAGCTCGTGCGCGAGTGATCCGGTGAACCCTTCGATCGCCATCTTGCTCGCGGTGTATGCGGCCGCCAGCGGCATCGGGGTCAGCGTTGCGCTCGAAGTCACGTTCACCACCACCCCCGACCTCCGCGCGCGCATCTGGGGCAGCACCGCCTGTGTCATTGCCAGCACGCCGAAGGTGTTGGTCTCGAATACCTCGCGCACCGTCGCCATCGGCGTGGCCTCGAAGACGCCCACGACCCCGATGCCCGCGTTGTTGACGAGCACATCGACGGGCCCGCACGCCTCGATCGCGGTAGCGATGCTCTCGGCCTTCGTCACGTCGAGCGCCAGGACGCGCAGTCGAATCGATCGGGGCAGAAGGTCTTCCCGCGGTGTTCGCATGGTGGCGATCACGTTCCAGCCCTGCGCGTGAAAATGGCGCGCAGTCTCGAGACCGTAGCCGGAAGAGCACCCTGTAATGAGTACGGTGTTCATCTCGGACTCCTTTCGGGGTTCACCTGTCGGTGGACCGCAAATCCTTTCACCGACTACTATGACGGTGACAAACCGGACTCGCTACAACGCAGAGTCCATATTTCATTGGCAACCGTCCAGACGTGAACGACCCGCTCTCGGAAGTCATCGCTCTGCTTCAGCCCCGTGCCGTGTTCTCGAGACTCATCAGCGGCGCCGGCCGCTGGGGTGTCCGCTACTCGGCCTTCGGTGAGCCGAGCTTCTGCGCGGTACTCGAGGGCTCGTGTCGTTTGGCGGTGGATGGCCACCTGCCTTTGACACTCGAGGCCGGCGATTTCGTGCTCCTGCCGGCAACGCCGGGTTTCACCATGTCTGGCTTCGAGCCTGTGAAGTTGGAGCGTTTCGATCCGAAGGTGACGTCAAAGGTATTGGGTGAAGTTCGCCACGGCACGCGCGGTGGGCGACCCGACGTGCGGTTGCTCGGTGGCTGGTTCGTCTTCGACTCGCCCGACACTGCCTTGCTGGTGTCGCTGCTGCCGTCGCTCGTGCACGTGCGCGGCGTCGAACGGCTCTCCGTGCTCGTGCGCCTCGTCGGCGAGGAAGCGAGCGAGCGGAGGGCGGGGCGTGACCTCGTGCTCACGCGGCTGGTCGAGGTCCTGCTGATTGAAGCGCTGCGGGCGGCCCCAGGCGAGGACGCCCCTCCAGGATTGCTGCGCGGGTTGGCCGATGCGTACCTCGCGCCAGCGATCCGTCAGATGCATGGCAATATCGCGCGTTCCTGGACGATCGTCCAACTCGCGAAGACGGCCGCGCTTTCGCGCTCGGCGTTCTTCGAACGCTTCACGCGCACCGTGGGCCTGCCGCCGATGGAGTACCTGCTCGCCTGGCGAATGGCGGTCGCGAAGGATCTGCTCCGCCGGCAAGACCTCGCGCTGGCCGAGGTGGCGGAACGCGTGGGCTACGGCTCTGCGAGTACCTTCAGCACCGCGTTCAGCCGCCACGTCGGCCAGCCGCCGAGTCGCTACGCGGCGAGCGTGAGAGCGTCATGAGATCTAGATCTCACCAGAGCGTTGGTGTCGAGTGTTACGCCGGCCATCGCGGCGAGCAGACGCCACGCACGCTGATCCTCGGTGACCGGCGCATCGGCGTTGCGGAAGTACTCGACGCGTGGCTGGCACCCGACTACCGTTACTTCAAGCTGAAAGGCGCAGACGGCGACACGTATCTGGTCCGCCACGACGAGCGATCCAACACCTGGGAGCTGACGATGTTCCGAGCGGAACGCGTTGACGGATCGTGAGGACAACGTCAGTGCCGGCCTGGCTGCGGCAGCAGGTCGATCGATGGCCGAAACGTCACTCAAGGCAGATCACTTCGAGATCTTAAGCGCTGCGGCCACCAAAGCCTTGGCCCACTGAGGCGTTTTGGACAACTCGACCATCTCCAGAATCTTCCCTTTCGCAAGGTGAAGAATGAGTATCGGCTGGGGAGCCCGTCCGGCATGCGGGTCGGCATCAAAGCTGTTGTCGAAGACTCGAAGCTCTGTGAGTCGCGGCATCAACTCAATCAGATGGATGCGACTCCGATCGTAGCGCTCCCGAATCTTGTCTTCTGGGATGTCGTGTCCGCCTCGAGCCACCCTGGATCGAACCCGCGCCATGTGCAGTTCGGGACTACTCAATCCCACGAACCACATGCGCACTTCGATTCCAGCCGCCAACGCTTCGTGCAGAAGAGCGCTGATGGTGTGCCCGCCAAGTGTCGTTTCGAACGCGAAGTCCAGGCGTTCGGCGATCGCTCGTTCCAGGAGGCGTTTCCCCTCATGCCACGCAGCGCTGTTCGCTTCTGCGGTCGAAATATCAGGATTGGCGGCCAGAATTCGGGCGGTCGCTTCGTCAGGATTGAAGTAGTCTGCGCCGGCCTGCCGAAACATCGAGCCTGCGACGCTGCTCTTGCCCGCACCGTTGGTTCCAGCGAGCACGTAGATGCATGGACGACGCCTCGAACTAGCCACGCGAGCGCGTCGCCGCGACCGCAGCCTTCCCCAAACGCTTTCCGGACGCGGCGAACGCCGCCTTCATTCCGCGACGCGCTTTGGATGTTTGCATTCGCGCAAGGAGCGCATCGAATTCCTGGCTGAGCGTATCGAGCTTCGTCTCGGCTGCGCCCGATAAGGCGTTGAAGTTCTCGACGGAAATGAGGACGGCCTTGGGCGAGTCGTGCTTCGTGATCACGACGGCGCCGCCTTGAATGGCCATCTCCAAGACGCGCCCAAACTCACTCTTCGCCTCGCTCGCGCTCACTGAAGACGGCTCGAGTGTCTCACCGCGGCTGTTTCGGAACGACGCGACGCGACCCGCCCTGCGTCGTGGTCGGCGAGCAGGCGAGCCTGACTCCGAATCCGCTTTCCCGATCTTCGCCTTCATGCGTCTATTTTGCCCAATATGTACCAAACAGTCAAAATGCGCGCCGCTTGCTTGCACGCTCGCTAACAGAATCTTGCGAGACGTCCTTGGAACAGGGCGGCGACATCTGACTTCGGCACATGTCGTCACAATGCCGTGCAAAATGACGACATGGTTGCAGTCAGGCGGGGTGCCCGTCGCTACCTCGTCAGCCTCGACAAGTCTGGGGGCGAAACAAAAGCGAATATGATACGCTGACGGGCCGTGGGCGGTCCGGACGTGCACGGTCAGCTTTACAGGTCCGTCCGGCGTTCGGCGCTCAGTTGAGGTCATCGCTGAATCGATCCACGAGGCCGCGCCCGACGAGACGCTGAGGAAGCGACGGTTGAAGCAACTGCTCGCTTAAGCGAGTGCTGCAGCGAAGCGGCGGTCGCGTAATCAGATTCGGTCGTGACGATGGTGCTAGTCAGTCGTTCCGAACCGCTGTCGCAACTCGAGGTGCTGGTGGTCGACTGCCAAGCCACGGCCGCGGCGCCGCGAGGGCATCTCCTTGAAATCGGCTGGGCCCGCGTCCTCCGCGGGACAATCACGCACGCGCATGCATCCTTGATCGCGCTTTCGGACGGCGAGCAGATTCCGCCAGCCGTTGCCCGGATCACGGGGATTTCCGAGCACATGCTGCGCGACGCTGTCGAGGGACACCTCGCCTGGCGCGAGCTGTCCGACCAAGCGGCCGATCTCTCGCAACAGCCCGCGCCGACGGTCATCCACTTCGCTCGATTCGAGCAGCCGTTCCTTCGCTCGTTGGTCGCCGGAGTGTTTCCGCTCGACGTGCTCTGCACGCGGGATATTGCCAGGCGCCTCTTCCCGAATCTGCCTCGCTGCAGCCTGCGCGCCCTCGCCGGATATTTCGGTCGCGCCGTCGGCGCGCTGCGCCGCAGCGCCGATCACGTCGAAGCGACGGCGTTCGTCTGGCACCAGCTGATCCGCCTTGCTCGAGCTGCAGGGTGTGTCGACGTGGGGCGCGCTCCACGACTGGCTCGACGAACCCGCCAAGCCGATCCGGGGTCAACGTCGCGTTTGGCCGATGCCGCGCGACGTGCGGCTTTCGCTGCCGCATGCGCCTGGCCTCTATCGCATGCTTCGGACGGACGGCAGCGTCCTGTACGTCGGCAAGGCGGCGTCGCTCCGTCATCGAGTCAACAGCTACTTTCGGAAGCAGAACGGCGTGCCCGAGCGATTGCTCGAGATGCTGTCGCAGGCACGTGCGATCTCGTTTGACGTCACACCAAGTCCGCTCGAGGCCGCGCTCCTCGAGCCGGATGAAATCAAGCGGCACCGACCGCCCTACAATGTCACGCTCACGATTCAGGACCGCGCCTTGTGGTTCGCGTCGCCGGATCTCAGCGCGCGTAGTCCGCAGCCGTCGCCACACTGCCCGCTCGGACCATTTGCTTCGGCCGAGACGCTCGATCAATTTGCGGCACTCGCCCGGGCTGGGTGCGCCGCTCTGACGTCCGGTTCACGGGGCCCAGACGACCGCACGTTCATCGCCGGTTACGACCGGCTGTGCGCAACGCATCCTGAACTGTCGCGCGTCGACCTCTCGGACTACGCGAAGCTGCTGCGGCTTGGCACACGCCTGTGGCGAGAAGGTCGACGAGACCGCGACCCTGCTGAGGACGATGTCGAAGACGATGCCAACGACACGCGTCGTGGTGTGACGGTGTGGACCCCGGAGTTCGTGCAAGTTTCGCTGGAGCGGCTCGCGTTGCGGGCGGCGCTTGCCCGACGCCGCGCGATCTGGTTGACGCGGTTGTTCGATTCGAGCGTGGTGTGGCGCGAGCCCGTTGACAGTTGTGCGCGGCTCATTGTGATCGAGAACAGCGAGCTGGTGTTGAGCGGGGCAGTGGACGCAAACGCGACGCCACCGATTCCACCGGGTTACCGTCGTCCAGTGGCCGCACGTCGTGAGGCCTTCACCCTCGCATCGTTCGATCGCCTACGGGTATTGACGACGGAGCTGAAGCGCTTGATTGCAGCTGGCGCTCCAGTGGCGCTCCGTTTGGGCGTCGGACCGGCACTCGACGAGTCGCGACTCGCGTCTGCGCTGTGGTGGGTGTGATGCGTAGTTCCACAGCCACCATTCTCCACGCGGACCTCGACGCCTTTTATGCGTCGGTCGAACAGCTGCTTGACCCTCGCCTGCGCGGCAAGCCGATTGCGGTCGGCGGCGGCGTCGTTCTCGCGGCCTCCTACGAAGCGCGGGCCTTCGGCGTACGAAGCGGCATGCCTGGACGGCGCGCGCGGCAACTCTGTCCCGACCTCGTGTTTGTCGGCGGACATTTCGACGAATACCAACGGCTCGGCGACGCCGCCATCGGAGTACCTGAGCGATTTCACGCCTTCCATCGAGCGCATCTCCATCGACGAGGCCTTCGCCGACGTCGCAGGGTGCACGCATCTCTTCGGTTCGCCGGCAGAGATCGCAAGGACGGTTCGGGCTCGCGTGCGCGCCGAGCTTGGCTTGCCGATGTCAATCGGCGTGGCGCGTACCAAGCACCTGGCGAAGATCGCATCGCAGGTCGCGAAGCCGGATGGATTGGTCGTCGTCGATCCAGATACTGAACTCGAGTTCCTTCACGAGCTGCCCGTCGCACTGATGTGGGGCGTGGGCCCCGCCACCGAGGCGCGGCTCGCCAAGATCGGCGTCACCACCATCGGTCAATTGGCTGAGAGCTCTCCTCAATCCGTGGAGCGATTGCTTGGGCACGCGGTGGGAAGAAAGTTGACGGCACTCGCGTGGAACCGCGATCCGCGGCAAATCCAGACGCGCCGGCGCGCGCACTCCGCCGGCGCACAATCGGCGCTCGGACGACGGCCTGCGATCGAGCGCGTCTTCAAACCGACGCTCCATCATCTCGCCGACCGCATCGGCGCCCGGCTCCGCGCCAAATCCCTGGCGGGCCGGACGATCACGGTCCGCGTGCGCTTCGCCGATTTGCGCTCGGTCACGCGCTCGCTCACGCTGTCAGCGCCGATTTCTGCAACGAGGGCTCTCGCTGAGATCGCCGAGGACTTGGTGCGCGGCGTCCTTGCGGATCACCGTGACGAGAGGACGATCTCGCTGCTGGCGATCTCCGTCTCAAATCTCGAAGCGCATGCGATCGTGCAACTGGAGCTGCCGCTCGGGCTTGCCGACGAAGGATGCCGTCCTGGCACAAAGAAAGGCCTGGCGCGATCGCGCGCAGACCGGGCCGTCGATGCGATCCGCAAGCGCTTCGGAGGAAAAGCGGTGGACTATGGGTCAGCATCGCGGGTGGTGCGCTCCGTCCCTGACGAGTTCCGACGCCTTGCCGAAAGAGAGCTTTGAATATCGCCAGCGCCCGCTGCAACTTCGGTCGGCAGCGCGTGGGCGGTCGTCACTCAAGGCCAAAGTGAGCCATCTGCTGCGGCCGCTGTGAAACGATCGAGCGGCCAGACATCGATCCCGTCTTCCGTTCTCAGCTGACGCTCCCCGAGGTACACGAGGATTCGTCGCGCGAGCCGCGGCAGTTCGCCGATCGCCCGCAGTCCCGCCAATTGCGGCGTCGAGAATCGCGGCTGCGCCTTGACTTCGACGGCGAGAAACTCGCGACCGCGCCGCAACAGGAAGTCGACTTCAGTTTGCCGCGCCTGGGCAGGCGCCCAGTACGACACCTCCTCGAACAGCTCTGAGTCACCGTTGTGCGCGCGCAGGATCGTCAGGATGAGGCCTTCGAGCAGCGGACCGCGTTCTTCGGCGACGACCGGCCCCAATTGTTGCTTCGTGGCACGAGCCAGTCCTGGATCGACCCAATAGAGTTTCGGGTGCTGCCGTTCGCGCACGCGCAGCTTCGCCTCGAATGCGGGCAGCAGTGTCGCGACGAGCGTGTCCTGCAGAATGCCGAGGTATCCCTCGACGGTGGTCCGGGCCGTGGCGGCATCGCGCGCCAGACCCGCAATGTTGATCACCTGACCGTGGAACAACGCAGCCACGGGGAGAAACCGCAGGAATGCCGGAAGGTTGCGGACGAGCGCCTCGATCCGAATCTCCTCACGCACGTACAACTGCACGTAGGCTTCGAGCGCCGCGCGCGGATCGTCGGCCTGCCACACCACGGGGATGCTGCCAAACCGCAACACGCGACCCAAGATCGAAGTCCTTCCCCAATTCAGCTGGCGCGAGCGGATACATCGTCCGCAGCGCCGCGCGCCCAGCTAGCAGGTTCGTATCGGCGGTCTTCAGCCGGCGCGCGCTCGATCCCAAGAGCACGAACCGCCGGCGAGTGCCTTCAATCGCGCGGTGGACCTCATTGAGGAGCGCAGGGACGCGCTGCACTTCATCGAGCACGACGACTTGATTGGCCGGCAGCGTCCGCAGCTCCAGCCCGAGCAGTGCGGGGTTGGCCGCAAACGACTGATACCGGCTCTCGTCGAGCAGGTCGATGATGTGAGCATCGGGGAAGGTCTGACGCGCCCACGTGCTCTTGCCGACCCCGCGCACGCCATACAGGAAGAAGCTTCCCCGGGGCGGGGTTAGAATTCGTCGGTATCGGCGCATTGCCACCATGTCGTCATTTTACCATGCAAAATGACGGCATGGTTGCATCGGCTCCGTGTCGAGACCACCTCGCCGAGCCGAGTAAAGCGGAAGCGGCGCGGCAATGAGCGCATGAAGCGCGAAGGTTATCTAACCTTGATCGGCGATACGCTTACGCAATGCGACCCCTTCGGTATTCCATCAACGTCACGTTGGACGGGTGCTGCGATCATCGGGAAATGATCGCGGACGAAGACTTGCATCGTCACGCGATGGAAAACATCGTCCAGGCCGATGCCCTTCTCCTTGGCCGGGTGACGTACGAAATGATGGAGGCAGCGTGGCGGCTGGCGACTCGGACGGTGGCGATGCCTGAGTGGACGGAACCCTTCGCCCGGACGATCGACGCGGCAAAGAAATACGTCGTGTCGAGCACCCTGGACCGGGTCGATTGGAACGCGGAGCTCGTGCGCGGGGATGTGGGCAAGGCCGTTCATCAGCTCAAGCGGGAGCCGGGCAAGGGCCTGTTCGTGGGCGGGGTGACGCTCCCACTGGCGTTGGCGGAGATGGGATTGATCGATGAGTACGAGTTCGTGGTCCATCCCAGGCTGGCCGGCCACGGGCCGACGTTGTTCGCGGGGCTCTCGAAGCGTGTCGACTTGAGGCTCGTGAGCCGGCTGGAGTTCGGCTCGGGGGCGGTGGCTATGCGGTATGAGCCTAGAACGTAGCCATCGGGTTCTTAGCCTGAGTCCGCCAAGCCGCTCGTCACCCCCAGGTAGCGCCTCGACGCCGACATCGCCTGATCAGTGGTCTGAACGCGAGACCTCCTGCGCAACGAACAGGGGGGCTTCTGCACCCGAGCCTCTTAAACACCTTGGCAGAATGCCGCACGTGAGCACGTGGGCACGTCGCACGTCAGCACGTCAGCACGCTGCACGTCGTACGTCGCACGTCGCACGTCCACATCGCACATCGCACGTGAGCTTGTGCTACCGTGGGCCAGCCCCGCCCCAACGGAGTTTGGAATGACGCAAGACCTGACCCTCGCCGCGGTCGACATCGATACCATCCGGCAGATTGTCCGGGAAGAGATACAGGCGGCGTTCAAGAAGGATCCTGCATCGCGCAAGGCGTGCTTCATCGCCTCAAAGGGGACGCTCGACTGGGCGTACCCGCCGCTGATCCTCTCCACGGCTGCCGCCGCCGCCAACATGGACGCCACGATTTTTTTCACCTTCTATGGCCTGAACATCGTCCGCAAGGATTTCGAGAAGAAGCTGCAGGTGTCGCCTGTTGCCAATCCGGCAATGCCGATGCCGGTCGCGATGCCGGACATCCTGACTGCCATGCCGGGCATGACGGCAATGGCCACCGGGATGATGAAGTCGATGTTCCGGAAGAAGGGTGTAGCACCGATTCGCGAGCTGCTCGACGTTGCGCGCGAGTCGGGTGTCCGCCTGATCGCGTGTCAGATGACGATGGACGTCTTCGGATACAAACAGGAGGAGTTCATCGACGGAGTCGAGTTCGGGGGAGCGGCGGCGTTCCTTTCGGAGGCGCGCAAGGCACACGTGACGCTCTTCATTTGAGGCGGAGGCTGCGATGACCGATCCGATCAAGGAAGACAAGCTGCTGGATACGCGCGGCCTGCTGTGCCCGATGCCGATCGTGAAAGCCGGTAAAGAGATTCGAAGCATGAAGGCCGGGGAAGTGCTCAAGATTCTTGCTACCGATCGCGGCGCGATCGCCGACTTTCCGGCGTGGGTGGAAGACACCGGTCACGAGCTCCTCGAATGGCATGACGAGGCGGGCACGCTGGTGTTTCACGTACGGAAGCGGGACAGTGACACATGATCTTCAGCACGTGGCACATCGCACGTCGCACGTCGCATGTGTTTCCGCACGTGAGATAATCGTTGCCGTCGGGGCGTAGCGCAGCCTGGTAGCGCATCTGGTTTGGGACCAGAGGGTCGGGGGTTCGAATCCCTCCGCCCCGACCACTTTCATGACGAACACAAACACCTGTTCGGCATCCGCGCATATCCCTTTGCAGTAGAGAATCCGTGGTTCGCCGGGGCGATGTGCTCCGCAGCCTCTCGTGGATGCACGTCTCGCTTGATTCACTTCTGATCGACAACCCGGCATTCATCCAACCGCCATCGTGCACGGGGCCGAGGTCACGTCGGTGCCGCTTCTCGACGTGCACGAGGCCAGTGCGTCGGGCAACGTCGCGGCGCTAAAGCGACTCCAACCGAATCGCGCGGCCGATCTGGCCGGCATGCTCGCAAGGGCAGCGTTCATCTCGAACAGGGAGACGCTCGATTACCTGCTTGAGCTCGGCGCCAACCCAAACGACAAGCCAGACGGTGGCTCGAGTGCGCTCGACGCGTGTCTCCAATTTCTCGGCTGGGAAGAGCTCGACCGCGTCCAGCACCGGAGGCTTCACGACCTTTCCTGCCAAGAATAATGGCGCACCAATTGCTGCACGCGTGTCCGCACTTGGGTCCGAGGGCTCGCGAACATCGAGCTACCGGCGTCCCGAGTCCCGGGAATTTTGCTTGAAGTACTAAGTCGCTAGGGCGAGGCGGAGTCTCAGACTCCGCTCGGACGGAGTTCCCCTCCGGTATTGCGGAGTCTGAGACAACTCTTCCGCTCGCTTCGTAGCGCGGACCTGGCGCGCAGTTCTGTCACGGAATCGACTGTGCGCGAGGAGGCCGGCTCCACGCGCTCGCGTTCCGCTTCGGCGCGACTGTGACTGAGAGAGCGGAGCTGTCCCTGAATCGACTGATCCCCCATCCGCCGACGATCAAAGAGTGGAGGTTGTCGTGAGTCATGACTTTGCGGGACGGGTAGCGCTCGGCGTGTCGCTGGCCGGCACGGTTCTGCTGCTCGTCGGGGTGCCGAGCCGCGCGCACGCGTTCCAGACTCCAGCCGCCGCGGCGGCGCCGGCGACGCGCGATCAGACCGGCGGTCGCGCCTCCTATGTGCTGGGCGCGGGCGATGAGATCCTGGTGCGTGCGGTCGACGTGCCGGAGTTCTCCGACAAGCCGCAGCGCGTCGATCCAAGCGGCGACATTCGGTTGCCCATCGTTGGAAGGATCCATGCCGCGGGCCTGACCCAGGAGCAGCTCGAAGCGGCGATTCGAGATCGGCTCAAGACGTATCTGAACGAGCCGGACGTCACCGTCACCGTCATCGACGCTCGGAGCCAGTCCGTGTCGGTGCTCGGCGCTGTTGCTCAGCCCGGTGTCCGTGCGTTGGGCGGGAACGGAACCCTCATCGAGCTGTTGTCGGCCGCGGGCGGGCCGACCGCGGACGCGGGCCCGGTCGTGCGCATCACGCGCAAGCTGGATCAGGGCCCGATTCCGCTTCCCGGCGCCGCGAATCATCCGGCAACCGGCTACAGCATCGCCGAAGTGCCGCTGAAGGCGCTGATGGACGCCACCTCGCCCGAGAAGAACATCCAGATCCGCCCGGACGACGTCATCTCGATCCCTCGCGCGGAGGTCGTCTACGTCGTGGGCGAAGTCGGCAAGGTCGGAGCCGTGCCGCTGCTGGTTGGCAAGTCGATGACGGTTGTGGAGGCTCTGTCGGCCTCGGGCGGGGCGCTGCGGACCGCGGCCCCCAAGAATGCGCGCATCCTGCGGGTTGCCGCAGGCGGTCAGATGCGCACCGAGATCCCCGTGGATTTGTCGAAGGTCATGCAGGGCCGCAGCGAGGACGTGGCGCTCTATGCGGGCGACATCCTCGTGGTGCCCGACAGCAAGGGCAAGCGCGCGACGGCGGCCCTGCTTCAGGCGGCCATCCAGGTAGGCGTGATGATCAGCACCTACGGAATCATCTATTAACCAGGCGTCATGCCATGAGCAATCAGGAATTGGTCCGTTACAGCGATCGGCAGCCGATGGCTTCGAGGCTGCCGGGACAGACGCCGCCGGAGCCGGTCACGATCGACGTACCCGGTCCGGGACTGAAACGCGACTACGCCGGTGTTCTCGAGTACTGGCAGATGATCCGCCGCCACAAGCTCGCGATTCTCGTGGCGGCGTGCATTGGTGCGGTGGGGGGGTTCGCGTCCACGCTGTCGAAACCGCGAATCTACCAGGCGCGCACGACGCTCGAGATTCAGGGGCTGAACCAAGAATTCCTGAACATGAAGAACATGTCGCCGACGGTCGAGAACACCGCCATGGGCGTGGACGCAGACATCCAGACCCAGGTGAAGCTCCTGCAGAGCCGCAGCCTGCTCAAGCGCGTCAGCGGAAAGCTCGACTCGATGCCGCCGCCCGATGGCCTGCGCCCCTCGGATCGTCTTGGCGTGTGGCGTAAGGCGCTCGGGCTCAATCCTCCGAGCGCGGACCAGCTCTGGAAGCTGGCGCTCGGTACGGCAGCTGGCGGCGTCCGCGTCCGCTCTTCGGGCACGAACCGGATCGTCGAAGTGTCGTGCGACTCGACCAACGCCCAGGTCGCCGCCGACTTCTGCAACACGCTGGCGCGCGAGTACATCGACCAGAACCTCGAGTCACGCTGGCAGACCACCGAATACACCGGCCAGTGGCTGACCAAGCAGCTCCAGGATCTGAAGGTAAAGCTCGAAAAGCAGGAAGGCGAGCTTCAAGCCTACGCGCGTGCGACCGGACTGGTGTTCGCCGGCGAGAAAAACGGCATCGACGGAGGCGAGCTGACGCTGGCCGATCTCCAGAAGGAGATGTCGGCTGCGCAGGCGGACCGGATCGCAAAGCAGTCGAAGTACGAAATGGCGTCGTCGAGCCCCCCGGGGCGCTCCCCGACGTGCTCGACGACCTGTCGCTGAAGGATTCGCAGAAGTCGCTCGCCGACCTGCAGGCGAAGCTGGCGCAGCTGACGGTCACCTACACGGCGAATCACGCAGAGGTGAAGCGCGTCCAGGCGCAGATCACCACGATCGAGACCTCGCTGAAGGCGTCGCGCACCAACATCGTGACGCGCATCCGCAAGGAGTACGAAGCGGCGCAGCGGCGCGAGGGCCTTCTGCGCAGGCCTACGCGGAACAGGGCAGGCTGGTGTCGGGCAAGGCCGAGGAGACGGCCCACTACAGCCTTCTGAAACGCGATGTCGATGCCACGCGGCTGCTCTACGACACGCTGCTCCAGCGGCTGAAGGAAGCGAGCATCGCCTCGGCCCTGCGCGCGAACAACATCCGCGTGGTCGACGCGGCCGAACGACCGTCCATCCCGTACAAGCCGAACGTGCGCCAGCGGGCCACCGTCGGACTGCTCTTCGGGCTCGTCCTGGGTGTGGCGTTCGCGGTGTTCCGGGAGCGCGCCGACCGCACGCTTCAGGATCCGGGCGACATCCCCTACTACCTGTCACTGCCGGAGCTCGGCGTCGTCCCGTCTCCAATCTGCTGGAGTCGCCGCGCGGCAGGCTGCGGAAGCCGGTACTGGCGCTGCGCGGTGTCGCCGGCGACGATCCCGCGTCGCGCGTGGAGATGATCTCGTGGAACCAGAAGACGTCGCTGCTGGCCGAGTCGTTCCGGACGACGCTGACGTCGATCCTCTTCTCCGCCAGCGGCACCGCTGAGCGGCCGCGTGTGCTGGTGTTGACGAGCGCCAGCCCGAAAGAGGGGAAGACGACCGTCGTCAGCAACCTGGCGATTTCCCTCGCCGACATCAATCAGAAGGTGCTGGTCATCGATGCCGACATGCGTCGGCCCCAGCAGCACGCCGTGTTCGGCGTCGCCAACGAACACGGCCTGAGCGATCTGCTGCTGTCGAAGACTCCCCTCGACGACGCGATGCTCGCAGGAGCGTGTGCGCCGACCGCGGTGCCTGGCCTGTACGTCATGCCCTCCGGCGGCTCGCGGCGAAACGCGTCGAGCCTCCTCCATTCGCATCGACTGGCCGAGCTCGTCCAGCTCGCGCGGCAGAAGTTCGACACCGTCGTCATCGACACGCCGCCGATGGTAAACATCGCCGACGCGCGCGTCGTCGCCAGGTTCGGCGACGCCCTGATCCTGGTCGTGCGCTCCGGCGTGACGACGCGCGACGCCGCCCTGCTGGCCAAGACGCGGTTCGCCGAGGACGGGATCCCGATTCTCGGAACCATCCTCAATTTCTGGAACCCGAAGACGCCGGGTTACGGATACTACCGGTACTACTACGAGGGGTACTACCACTACTACGGCAGTGGGAATGGGAATGGTAGTAGCAACGGCAACGGCTCGGAAAAGCGAACCACGGCTACGTCGGGCACGGTAATCAGCGCTGCTCCTGGCCTGAACGTCGACACGCAGACATGGGAAGCGTCCACGGCCGAGGAGCGCGAGGCGTAGCATGTGCGGCATCGCCGGATTGCTCCGGCGTGATGGTCTGCATCCCGACGACACGGCGGCCGTAATCCGAATGTCGAGCGTCCAGATCCATCGCGGTCCCGATGGCGATGGCGTGTTCGCCGACGAGCGGGTGGTGCTCGGTCATCGGCGGCTGTCGATCATCGACGTCTCGGCCGCGGGCGGCCAGCCGATGGCGAACGAAGACCGCACGGTCTGGGTCACCTACAACGGGGAGATCTACAACCATCGAGAGCTGAGGCGCGAGCTGACCTCGTTCGGCCACGACTTCAGGTCGCGCGCCGACACCGAGGTCATCGTCCACGGCTACGAGCAGTGGGGACTGGACGGACTGCTCGAGCGGCTGCGCGGCATGTTCGCGATCGGCCTGTACGACCCGCGTGTCGGACTGCTGCTCGCGCGGGACCGGGTCGGGATCAAGCCGCTCTATTACCACGTCGACGCCGCCGCTGGGCTGATGCTCTTTGCGTCCGAGGTGAAGGCGCTACTCGCCAGCGGCCTCGTTCCGCCGGACCGCGACCTGGATGCCGTCACGGGATTTCTCCTCGGCGGATCGGTCCCCGCCCCCAGGACGATCGTCAGGAACGTGGCGTCGTTGATGCCCGGGCATTACCTCGTGTGCGGCCTGGACGGCGCGATCCGGACCCGTCAGTACTGGGACCTCCGTCAGGTCGAGCGGCGCGATCGTCCGGAGGCCGGCGAGCCAGGCACGGTCACGAGCCGCGTTCGCAGCCTTCTGGAGGACTCGGTTTCGCGCCACCTCGTGAGCGACGTGCCGCTCGGGGTGTTCCTCAGCGGCGGTCTGGACTCGGGCGCGATCGTGGCGCTCGCCGCCCGCCGGGCCAGGGATGAGCGCCTGACGACGCTGACGGTGACCTTCGACGAGGAGGAATGGAGCGAAGCGGGCCAGGCCAGGGAGGTGGCATGCCGCTTCGGGACAGATCATCACGAGGTGCGCGTCACCAGCGACGAGTTCCGGAAGGAACTGCCGGCCATTATCGGGGCCATGGATCAGCCCACCAACGACGGCGTCAACACCTGGTTCGTCTCGAAGGCCGCGCGCGAAGCGGGGCTGACCGTGGTGCTGTCCGGCCTCGGCGGCGACGAAGTCTTCCGGGGCTACAAGCACTACGAGTGGATCGGTCGCGGCGGTCCGTGGATGATGCGTTGCCCCTCCGTCGCGCGACAGGCGCTCGCCCGGGGTGCCGCGGCCTGGGGCCGGATCCGCGGAAAAGACAACTGGATGCGGATGCGCTTTCTGGCGCCGCGCGCCTCGAGCGGGGAGCTGTACCTGCTGATGCGCGGCTTCTTCCCGCCGTCTTACATCATGGATCTGATGGGCATCGGCCAGGGCGATATCGACGCGGCCGTCGAACGTCAGTTCGACGGCGTCCGCCCGCACCAGGCCGGCGGCGACGGCGTGAGTGGGTTCAACTACATTGAGTTCAAGCGGTATCTGCACGATCAGCTCCTGCGCGACGCCGACGTGTTCGGCATGGCGCACTCGATCGAGGTCCGCGTGCCGTTTCTCGATCATCTGGTCGTCGAATACGCGGCGGGTGTGCGGCCCGCCCTCAAGCGGGCGAACGGCGTCAACAAGCCGCTGCTGGCCGGTGCGGTCGGCGATCCACTGCTGTCGCGAGCCGGGGCCGCTGCCAAGCGCGGCTTCTCGTTCCCGATGGATCGATGGATGAAGGCGTCGAGCGACGAGCTCGAGGCGATGGCGACGTCGGGGGGCATCCTCGACCCGCGCGCGGTGGGCGCTCTGTGGGCGCAGTTTCGCGCAAATCGCCTGCACTGGTCGCGCGCGTGGGCGCTGACCGTGCTGGGGGCGACCGCGCACTAGTCTTATCCGAGGGGCTTTGCCCCTCGGACTCCCCAACACGCTCTCTCGCACGCCGCTTCGCCGGCGCGCTCCGTTCGCGTGGCTCACTCGCTGTCGCTCGCTCGCGTTGCCGGTATTTGTTGACCGAGCCTGTTTGCGTTTATGAGATAGCTGCTAATTCATGGCGTCTACTCCCGTTCTCGTGCTCGAGCCCGCGACGGGGCTGGTCCGGCTGAACCTGCGCGACGTCTGGGCGTATCGCGAGCTGCTGTACTTCCTCGTCTGGCGCGACGTGAAGGTCCGCTACAAGCAGACGGTGCTCGGGGCCGCGTGGGCGATCCTTCAACCCGTGATGACGATGGTCGTGTTCAGCATCTTCTTCGGGCGCTTCGCGAAGATGCCGTCCGACGGCGTTCCGTATCCGGTGTTCGCGTTCGCGGCGCTGCTGCCGTGGCAGCTGTTCGCGCACGCGCTGACCGAGTCGGCCAACAGCCTTGTCGGCAGCCAGAACCTGATCACGAAGGTGTACTTCCCGCGGCTGATCGTTCCGCTCGCCTCGGTGCTCGCCGGCCTCGTCGACTTTGCCATCGCGTTCATCGTGCTGCTCGGCCTGATGTGGCACTACGGCATCGTGCCGACCCGCGCCGTCGTCTTCCTGCCGCTGTTCATCGCGCTCGCGCTGGCGACCGCGCTGGCGGTCGGCCTGTGGCTGTCGGCCTGAACGTGAAGTACCGCGATGTGCGGTACACGATTCCGTTCCTGACGCAGTTCTGGCTGTTCGCGACGCCGGTTGCCTATCCCACCAGCATCGTGCCCGAGGAGTGGCGCGCGCTCTCGGGCTCAACCCGATGGCTGGCGTCGTCGAAGGGTTTCGCTGGGCACTGCTCGGGAAGGCGGAGGGTCCAGGAGCCGTTCTGGCGGTTTCGGTGACCGTCGTGACTCTGATGCTGATCGGGGGCCTTGTGTATTTCCGGCAGACCGAGCGAACGTTCGCAGATCTCGTATGAGCAGGTCTGAAATCAACGGCAGCAATAACAGCCGAGAGGAGGACGTAGTTGGTCAAAATCGGATTTGTCATCCTTTCTCACCATGAGCCCGACCAACTGCTCCGACTGGTGAAGACCCTGAATGCAATGTTTGGCGATCCGCCGATCGCAAGCCACCATGACTTAGGATTGAGTGTCCCCTCAACGAAAAGGTTTTCCCGAGGAACGTGCGGTTTGTGCATCCTCACGTTGTCACTCGGTGGGGCGATATGGGCGCGCCGTTGGGCGCACTAAAGGCATTTAGTCTCTTGAGAAAGTTTGACAAGCCCGAGTCGTTTGTTCTTTTAAGTGGCAGTGACTATCCCGTAAGGCCAGCTGCCGAGATAGTGGCCGAGTTATCCAATACCACCTATGACGCGTATCTAGACAACCGCGAAATCTTATGGAACGCGCTTCCTCCCGGCCAAACGGCGCGGGACGGCGGACACGGGCGTCCAAGTTGGATCCCGTTGGCGTACCACAGGTACTGCACGTGCCTCTGGTGGCCCTGTCCCTCGAGGACTTTACTCTGCTCCCGCGTGTTCCCAATCCGAAAGAGATACGTCTCACTTGGGAAGCTGGATCGTATGATCCAGCAGTTACATCTCAATCGTCCTTCACGAATTTACGGAGGGGATTTTTGGTTTCAGGCCAATCGTAAGGCTATTGACCACCTTCTGGATGATCCTTCCATTCCGGGTCTGATACGGGTCCTATCGCTCACGCGAGAATCCCGAAGAATCGTTCTTTAGACTGCACTGTGTAGCCAGCCGGAACTGCGAATCGCAAAAAATCACAAGCGATACGCGGATTGGACAAAAGAGGATAGCGCCCATCCGAAGTGGCTCGAGGTGTCGGATGTGCCAAAGATCCTTGCATCCGGCGCGCACTTCGCCCGGAAGTTCCGTCCGGACGGCCTTGCGCAAGCGTTCATCGACCAAACGATACTCGGGCTCTCAACTTAACCTGAATTCTGCAATGCCGATAGTCAAGGGCCTGGGTCTGGCGAGACTGCCGGCGCCGGACTCGCGTTGGCATCCGCTTCACCGTCTCGCCGTCTACAGTCGCCCGTCAGGGTCCGCATTCGTCGTGTAGGTTATCGCGAAGAAATGACATGCCCGGCGGTCTGAACAATATCGCGATCAGTGTGAAAGGTGTTGGCAAGCGGTCCCGCATCGGCAGGCGGGAGCGGTACCGGACGCTGCGCGACACGATCACCGAGACCATCACCACCCCGGTGCGGCGTTTTGGCTCGCTGTTCCGCAACCGGACTTCGCGAGAAAGCCAAGCGATCTCATCTGGGCGCTGCGGGACGTGTCGTTCGAGGTTCCGGCGGGGAGCGTCGTCGGGGTGATCGGCCGGAACGGCGCGGGGAAGTCAACGCTCCTCAAGATCCTGTCGAGGATTACCGAGCAGACTGAAGGTCGCATCGAGATTCGCGGGCGCGTCGGCTCCCTTCTCGAAGTCGGCACCGGCTTTCATCCGGAGCTGTCCGGCCGTGAAAACATTTTTCTGAACGGCGCCATCCTCGGGATGCGGCGCGCCGAGATCGCCCGCAAGTTCGACGAGATCGTGTGGTTCGCCGAGTCGACAGATTCATCGACACGCCGGTCAAGCATTACTCGACCGGAATGTACATGCGGCTGGCGTTCTCCGTGGCCGCGCATCTCGAGCCGGAGAT
>CAWEMY010000007.1:0-350884 GCA_963810305.1 uncultured Acidobacteriota bacterium | reverse complement strand
CCGCGACGGTTGTTCCGGATTCGATTTCCAAGGGCTTCCAGCGAGCAGTCCTGGCAACGACGGGATCCTGCCGATGAGCTCGAAAGACTGCAGGGCGAACGGCAATCCCTCTCCGCCCAATGGCTCCCGGCCGTCGCTGACGTGGAAGTGCAGGTGCGGTCCAAGCGAGTTGCCGGAGTTGCCGATGCGCGCCAGGAGCTGTCCCTCGACGACACGATCCCCTTCGGACACGCGCAGACTTCCTGGTTTAAGGTGGGCATACGTCGCAAACCGAGCGTTCCCTAGGTCGATGACGACGACATTGCCCGGCGCGGCGGTGGCATCGATCACCGCAGGGTGTTGTGCGCCGAACGCCGCATGGTCCGGACTGCCATCCCGAATCAGCGCCACGGTTCCCGCGGCGACCGCGTACACCGGAACGTCGTAGCCATACCAGTTCGTGACCTCCGTTCGACTGCCTCGGAACGGAAGACCGTCATCGCCGAGAAGCGTCCAGTCCACCGCGAAGCGCTGCGGGACGCGAGTCCGGCCTTCTACCGTCACGAGTGACAGGCGATGGCCCGATGCATTGGAGGGACCGCGAATGGCCACCCAGGGGCCGCCCCTGACCGGCGAGGCGGTCGGGAGGGCTGCTTGTGGCAGTGGCACCGCCGTCGAAGTAATCGTCTCGCGCTGGGCGGCACTGTCAACCAGCGTCAGACGGTGCATCAGAGCTTTGGGTGTGCTCGCGCCCGGCTGAAGACTAATCCACAGGTAGGCCACAGCCCGCATTCCCGGCTGCAGGGGTTCGATCGCCGAGGGTGTGCCGTCAGGCTGCCCGACAATTCGGATGCGCTGCCACAGCTGATTCCCACTCCAACTCGCGAGCAGGCTGCGTTCACCGTCCAGCACATCGATCTGCTGAAGAGTTACCGCCGACGTTCCAAAGTTGGTCGTGTGCAACTCGTACACGAGATGCCCGCGCCCCAGGGCCACGATAGGTGTGGGCGGCCGTGGCACGTGTATTTCGACGGGCGCGCGCCCAATCTGCTGGGCCCTCGGCTGCACGGCGAAGAGGCCGCACAAAAACACTCCCGCGACGACCGTTAGACGTACCAAGGCGCTCCGAGTCATGCTCAACCTCCAAACAAGGAGTCGGGAATGAGGTCGGAAGGTTCACGCCGTGGTGAACTTTTTTCCAGAATCCGCGACTCCTTGAACAGGAGCTACCTGGAATCGGATGAATACCCACGACGCGCGTTCAGAGGAAATGGCCCGGGACGAGTGGCTCGTCCTGCGGTGTCAACTCGGGGAGCGCGAGGCGTTCGACCCGTTGATCGCCAAATGGCATCCGCTGCTGTGGCGTTACGCCGTCCGTCTGACGAACGACGCTGATGCCGCCGCCGATGTCGTGCAGGAGGTCTGGCTGCGCGCCCTCCGCGGCCTGCCGACGCTGCGCGACGCCACGCGATTCCGGGCGTGGCTGTTTGGCATCGCGCGGCGCGTGCTGATGGACCGCCTTCGCGTCCGTTACGCCGAGCCACCAATGGAGCAGCTCGAGCCTGGCGGGATCGACGAACCGGCAGCGGATGAAGAGCGCACGGGCGATTTCTCGGTCGTGCAGGCGGAGCTCAATCGCCTTCCGCTCGCGGAGCGCGAAGTGCTGGTGCTGTTCTACCTGCGTGAGCTGAGCCTCAACGACATCGCAGCGATTGCGGCGATTCCAGTAGGAACGGTCAAGTCTCGACTGTTCCGCGCCCGGCAGATGCTTCGAACACAACTCGAACGAAAAGGACTACAGCCGTGACCGTCTCATCTCAGTCGCAGCAGCCGATCGATTCTCCTCGGCCGTCCGTTGCCGATATCCAGCGGCTCGCTGCCGCCAATCTGTCGCTGCCTTCCCGAATGGGCCATACGCTGTTATTGGTGATGTCGCTGATGATGGCGACAGCCGTCGGATCGCTCTGGGCGACGGAGCCATCACTTCCGCGACGGACGCACGTGGCGTTCGGGTTCATCGTGAGCACCGCTCTCGCGTGGGCCATGTTTTCCGCGTGGGTCCTCGCGCGGCGTCGTGTGCTGTTCGGTGCCGATCGCGTGCTCGCGGCCAGACTGGGAGTGACTTTCTCTGCCGTTGGCGCCGCTGGGATGGCGGCGCTCGGCTACTGGGGGGAAGTCGGACGAGGCGGATATCTCGGGGCGCTCGTGCAGACCGCGCTGTGCGGCGTCGCCGTGGCGCTCCTGGTCAGAGCACAGCGGCGTGTGAAGGCGATCTCGCGTCGGCGGCGACAGATCGAGGAGCAGTTCGCGGTCGTCCGCGCTCTCGGGAACGATGCGCCGGCGCGCCAGGACGACTGAGCCAGCGCGCGGAACATCCCGACCATCCGGCGTGGAGTGCACCCTTCGTCACTTCCGCTCCAGGGGCCGGAGATCGACCGTCAGCCGAAGCGGAATCGTCTGCGGCGTGTAGCAAACTCGATCATCGCACGCCTGGTACTCGAGCCGCGCCGTGATCTCGAGCTTCGTCTGACCCGCGAGCAATTTTCGCGCTTCGGGCGTCGCAAGAATGGTCAGATCGTTCAGCAGACGAAACGGTCTCTGATACACCTCGATTCGTTCGTCGAGCGGTTTGAAGTGATAGATGGTCGAAGGCGGGTATTCCGCCTCGTGAACGCGCAGCCATGGCTGTGGGTCTAAGACCATCCGGATAACACGATACCGATGCTTGCCCGGTGCATACAGGTGCATTCCCGGTTTAGGGACGACGTCAAGCCCGAGTGACACGCGTTCGCCCGGGGCGACCAGCCGGTCACTCAGAGCGACGGTTGCATCGAGATGGGGAGTGCTGAGATCCGTGGTCACACCCGACAGGCTCGTGCCTTGCCGCGCCAGGATGTTGCCGGCTGTGAAACGTTCCTGGTAGGCCTGTTCGAAGAACCGCGCTGTCACGCGGCCGCGGCGGTTGACGATGAACGTGCCGGGATGCGGAATGCCGTAGGTGCGGTCCTGACGGTTGACGCTCTCGTTCAACAACCCGTACTGGCGAATGATCGTCGAGCCCTGGTCCGCGAGCAGGGGGAAGGTAATCCCCCGGCTCTTCGCGAATTCGTGAAGCACATCCGCAGAGTCGTAGCTGATCGCGACCAGCCCGAGTCCGCGCTTCTGGATGTCCGCGTAACGGCCCTGCAGCTCGACCAGCTGCGTGCGGCAGTATGGTCACCAGTCGGCAGAGCGAAAGAAGACGAGCATCACACCCGCCGATCCCATGACCGATGACAGCGTGTGGGTCCGGCCGAACTGGTCGACGCCCGAGAACTCCGGCGCAGCGGCGCCCACCTGTGGCCCGATCCGCTGGACATCGACAGGTGCTTGTTGCGATGCCAGAGCGACGTTCCCGAAGATCGTCAACAGCGAGGCGAGGCAACCGACAGCCATTTGCAGCATGACACTTCCTTCAAACTTGCTCGGTACGCAAGGGAATCATGCCCGTAGCCATGATTCAAGAACGTTCAGAGATTCAGCCGAATCTCGTCGAGCCCCTTCTTCGTAATCTTTGGAACGACGGCGCCAGGTGCCGGGAAACCGACGGGAATCAGCAGAAACGGCTTCTCGTTCTTCGGCCGCCCGAGGATCGACGATAGGAATCCCATCGGGCTCGGCGTATGAGTCAACGTGGCCAGGCCGGCCATGTGAAGCGCGCATAGCAGGAACCCGCAGGCGATGCCCACCGACTCCGACACGTAGTAATGCTTGACGTGCCGCTCATTGTCGCCGTCCGATACGATGGCATAGTCAACGCGAAAGACAACGATCAGGCACGGAGCGATTTCGAGAAACTCCTTGGACCAGTCGGTGCCCAGCGAGGCGAGTGCCGACAGCCAGTCGCCAGGCGCTCGCCGGTCGTAGAACGCCCGTTCCTCCTCTTCAGCCGCTTCACGGATCCGGCGTTTCAGCTGCGGGTCGCGCACCACCACGAATCGCCATGGCTGCATATTCGCCCCAGAGGGAGCGGCGCCGGCGACCGCGATGGCGCCATCGATCACGTCGTCCGGTACGGGCTCCTGAGAGTAGTGGCGCACCGTCCGGCGGGTGATCATGCGGTTGCGAAACGTCTCCAGGCTCGCGTGCTGCTCGTCCGCTGTGAGACGGTGGAAGACGAGTGGCGTGGGTCGATAGGTGAGATCGTTCGTCATTCCGGGCAGTCGTTCATGGCTTTCATCGATTACACACCCGAAGAGGGAGATCCTGGTCGCCGATCGCGTCCGTGATCCCGCCAATATCATCCAGGTGCACAGGGTCCATCCCGCGGTCATGCGCCAGCACTACGAACTGCACAGGCAACTGATGCACCGGCCGGGACCGCTGTCGCGGCGAGAGCGGAGCTGCTCGCCGTTCGCGTGTCGGCCCTCAACCGTTGTCATTATTGACTGCATCATCACGGAGCGGAGGATGTCACGAAGCGGCCGACAACATGTTGAAGCGATATCAGAGCTTACTGATGAATCCGCAACGGTGGGATGCGATGGACGCGTCGGCCTGGGATGCGGTCCCCCAACCCGTGCGTACCGTCGCCTATCGGCAAATGGTCAAGTATTGGGCCGGCTATTACGGCGTCGGGGCGTCCGCCAGTCTACGCTGTGGGCTGGTGGCCGATACGCTGGCCGCCATCGTCATGTCGGAGTCGTGGTTCGACCATCGCGCGTTGTCGATCGACGCGAACGGCAATCGCGACACCGGTCCGCACAGGCATATCCGCGCGGGAGCGCCTGCGTGAGCTGCATGACATCGGCATCGTGGATGCGCGGCTGGCCGACAACGACTATTACAATCCGTGGATGGCGGCTCGCTTCGTGGCGATCTGGATGGCCCTGATGCTGGACGAACCGGGCGGCGATCTGGATCTCGCGGTTCGCGCCTACAATCGCGGGATGAGCGACGCTCACGACGAGGTCGGCACAGAGTACCTCGCGGCCGTCTTGCGGCGCCGAGCCCGCTACATCCGTAATGGCAACGCGCCTCCTGCCTGGGACTATGTCTGGAGAAGGGCGCGAGAGATCGAGCGGCAGCACTGGCCGTGGATGACCGGATCCGACCGTGCGTCATCGGGCCGGCAGGACTCGAAGTCGAGTGGCTGACAGAAGGATCCAGATGACGGAGCCGGCGAAGTACTGTCTCGTTTCTTCATCCTCTCTCGCCGTCGGCCTCACGATTCAGATCCGCACTGCATTTCCGGCATACGCAGCGACCGTCACCGGTATTGTTCTGGCGGCCGTCGTCATCTTTGATGTGGTCGCGCCGCTGCTCACCCGCCGCGCGCTGATCGTGACGGGTCAAGCCAAGACGATCCCCGAACCGCTGCATGAACCGGCGAGCGCGGACCTTATCTGATGATCGCGCCTCAGCACGATGTTCAGTTCCCGCTTCCACTCTCCGCCTATCCGGGTCGCGCCGATTCGCTATGGGGGACCCTGCTGGCGCGCATCGACGCCGATCCGTTCAACGCCGTGGCAACAGCGATCTTCCTGCTCGCGGTCGTCCACACCTTCGTCGCCATTAAATTCACGCGTGCCGCCCATCGTCTTCAGGAACGCGAGAACGAGCGAGCGAAGGCTGTAGGACGGCCACTGGTTCCCAGTGTCGGGGCCGAGATGCTGCACTTCTTTGGGGAAATCGAAGTCATCTTCGGCTTGTGGATCATCCCATTGGTGATCTCGCTCGCACTCGTCCGCGGCTGGGGGACAGTCGCGCACTATATCGAGGAGTCGGTCAACTACACTGAGCCCCTGTTCGTCATTGTCATCATGGCGCTCGCGTCGACCCAACCGATCATTGAACTCGCCGAGGCGGTGCTGAGACGGGTAGCGAATGTGGGTCGAGGGACACCCGCGGCGTGGTGGATAACGATTCTGACTGTGGGGCCGCTGCTCGGATCGCTTATTACGGAGCCGGCGGCGATGACCATCTGCGCCCTGCTCCTCGGGCGTCAGTTCTACGATCTCGATCCCGGGCCTACCCTGAAGTACGCGACGCTCGGACTGCTCTTCGTCAACGTATCGATCGGCGGCACGTTGACGCATTTCGCGGCCCCTCCGGTGCTCATGGTCGCGCGAGCATGGAACTGGGACACGGCCTTCATGCTCGCCCACTTCGGATGGCGCGCGGCCCTCGCGATCGCGATCTCCACGTCGGCGTACTACCTGTTTTTTCGCCACCGGCTCGCGGCGCTTTCACTTAAACCGGCGGTCGCCGACATCGCGAGCCCTACACCTGAAGCGGTCGCCGCCGGCTTCGGCTTGCTGCCGATCCCGGGCTGGGTCACTGCCGTGCATGTCGCTTTTATGGTCTGGACCGTGATCAACGCGCACCACCCGGCGATGTTCCTCGGAGGCTTTCTGTTCTTCCTGGGCTTCGACCGCGCCACCGCGGCGTACTCCTCACTCTCGGACTTCAAGACGCCCCTGCTGGTGGGGTGCTTCCTCGGTGGACTCGTCATCCACGGCGGCCTTCAAGGATGGTGGATCGGACCCGTGCTTTCGGGTCTTTCCGAGACGCCGCTGTTCATCGGCTCGACGCTGCTGACAGCGTTCAACGACAACGCCCTGATTACGTATCTTGCGACGCTCGTGCCCGACCTCGACGACAGTCTCAAGCAGGCGGTCGTCGGTGGCGCGGTCACGGGGGGAGGCCTGACCGTAATTGCCAACGCGCCCAACCCCGCCGGGCAGGCGCTGCTCGGCCGGTTCTTCGACGGTGCCGTGCATCCCGGCTATCTCCTCGCAGGTGCCTTTGTGCCGACACTCATCACGGCGGTGGTTTTTCGGCTGATCTGAGCCTCGACTGTGCCGATGCGCTCGACCCTGTGGTTCACTGATTGTTCACGGTTGACGCGGCGCGGCGCTCCGGTACACTCGTCCGATGGAAGTGACCCTGTCAGCTGACTTGCAGGCGAAGCTCACGCGCATCGCACGGGAGCGGGGAATCGGTCCGCAGGCGCTGGCCCGTGAAGCCATCGAACGGCTGGTCGCCTACGACGATTGGTTCGTGCGTGAAGTCGACAAAGGCCTGGCGCAGGTAGAGCGCGGCCAGACCTTGAGCCACGCAGAAGTCCGCGCACGTCTTGAAAAACACTTGACGGCCAAAACACCGCGTCGCTGATGCGACTTCGCTGGACCGAAGAGGCTGCCGGCGACCTCGAACGGATTCGCCCGGTTCGCGAAGGGGGCGTTCCTCTCCGGTGGCGCGAGCTTCGCAAATCTGTATACGTTCGAGAGCTTCGCAATGTCCTGGAGCGCGCGTCGATTCTCTGCGAAGGCGGACTCATCGACGCGGATCATCTCGCCCTGCAACCGGCTGCCAGGTCATCGCGCTACGACACCACTGACCTGAACGCACTCGAACGCACCACGATTGCCAAGGTCCTGCAGGAATGCCGCGGAAACAAGACGAAAGCCGCGCGGCGGCTTGGGTTGTCGCGCACGCAGCTCCACTGGCGCGTCCGCAAGTACGGACTCGAGCAAGCTGCCATCGCGTAATCGCTGCGGTGCCGTGTGGTGTGGAGGGGACGTCATGCGCCGATCGAATCGAATGAAGCGGATCCTGCGCGGGCAGTGGGCACGTTTTCTCCCGTCCACGCTCAAACGGGGACGGTGAGGTTCAGGAGCTGCGTTGGTCTGCCGGGTCACTCCCTCAGCGTTTCTCCTGAACAGTAGGAGGCCTCAGGCACTGAGGGCTCGCACCGCCGGCCGATCAGCCGGTGTCGGCAGGCGCAGGGCGCTTACCGGCAGCGTAACCACGGCCACCGTGTTGCCGGTCATGTCGAAAAACTCGACCGAGTAGCCTTCCTCAGCGACGCCAGGCACGGCGTGCCCCTCCACAACCGTTCCGACATCGCCAGCACGGAGTCCGCGCTCGTTGACGTCGCGGGTGAGGATTACGTCGCTGTACAAGTCGAAGGCCATCTCCTACCTCGGATACATGGTAATGAACCTGGGCACTTCGGTTCCAGTGTCCACCTGCCAGATCGAGCAGAACCGAACGATCCTGCCACTGGGCGCCTTAATCGGCCCTTCGATCTCGTAGACACCACCGTACGCGTTTACCGACGTCCGCGCGAAGTCGAGCGACAGATGCTGCGTTCGAAGGTCCGATTCCAGCCGCTGCGGATCATCCGCCCGATAGCCGAGACCAACGAGCAATCTCGCTTTCGGGCCGCCCCGCCTGTGTGACACGTTCAGCAGGTACCCGGTGATCTTCTCCGGCGCAATGATCGCACGAGCGGCGTTTGGAACCGTCATTTGAGCCCTGCCCGCCCGATAGCCGCCTACGCATTCGGCGACGCTTCGAACTTGCGCACGAATGACCTTATCATCGGCGCTGTTTCAATCCATCCGCTGTCTTCAACGGACTTGAAGTTTGTGACACGAAACTGCTTGAGGTTCATCATGGTCGGCTTCCACCTTGTTCGAACCGGCGAGTAAAACCCCTACTTATAACCGCCGACGTCCAGCGGTCCCCTTCCCTCGACGTTCTCCTTGTCGTCTCGTGAGGATCAGCGTATAAGGGGAGAAGCCAGCGGTCGCTGCTGGTCGGTCGCCGTCATGGAAGCGCGGCGGGCCGAACTCACCGCTCGGTCGCTCTTAGCGGCCCCGAGCCGGGGTTCCCACACGACCACGCCCTGAACGCCGCGGCGAAACGCCCCGGCGCTTCGGCGCCTCCCTGAACCACCCCTCGCAGCAACTGCCAGGGCGTCTTCACGGACAACCCAAACAGCAGCACCCAACGCAAGGAGGGGCGATGTCTGACGCTCGATGGGGTGATCCGCGCGAATACGGCGAGCGGGATCGCGACGACGAACGGCCGCGCGTGTACGACGAGCGTGACCGGGACGACCACGATCCGCGCGACGGCCTGATGCACGACCTCGACCTGCCGCGCGGCGAGGAGCGCGAACTGGTCGTCGATCGTGATCGCGTCTACGAGCTGAACGGCGAGGACAGCCGCACGCTGGCCGCCGTCGGCGCCTTCCGGGTCGTGCCCGAACAGGACCTCGACATCGACCACGACACCCTCGACCACCTCCGCGACGAGGGCCTCGTCGAGACCGTCGACCTTGGCGACGACGAGCGCGGCCTGACCCTCACGAAGGACGGGCCGAGACCTGCTCGATTCGCACTCGCTGGACCGGGACGATGAGGCCATCGCAGGCGTTCTACGCCGGCGTCAGCCGCTCCCGCGAGATCGACCACGACTCGAACCTCTACGCGACGTACCGCCAGGAGGAAGCCCGTCTCCGAGATGAGCACGGCGACCTCGACATCCGGCGCGTCATCCTCGAGCAGGACCTGAAGCGCGAGTACCAGGAGTTCCTGCAGGAGCACAACCGCAACCGCTCCGACAGCGACGGCCGACCCGACCGCGACGAGGACGAGATCCGCGACTGGGCGCGCGAGCACGACCTGCCGTACTTCGACGGCCAGGTGCACTTCCCCGACTACCGCATCGAGTACGAGGTCGATGGGCGCGAACGCCACGAGGACGTCGAGCTGTTCACGCCGCACTACCGCGGCGCTCACGCCGCCAGCCGCGCCAAGACCGGCTTCCGCATCTACGTCGTCGGCTCCCGCGGTGGCGGCGGTCGTTCCGCGGCCGCATCCGCGCGTCATGGAGGAATTCCTGTGACGCACGAATACCCGCACAACCCGACGTTCGACAGCGTCACCATCAGCCGGGTGATCGAGCCTCGCGTGACTTCGGCTTCACGCAACGGCAGCGTGAGTTCCTCGTGACCGTCATGGTCCACTCCGGGTGCTTCCTGGAACGGCAGTACTGCACGTTCACCGGCACAGCGCGTGGCCAGAACAGCCGCGAATTCGTCGCCCGCCTGGTGGCTCGCGGATTCGCCCGAGCCATCGAGCCAGGACCTGTCCGCCGAGGGCGTCTCTACCACGTTCACCACAAGCCGCTCTACGAGGCCATCGGGCAGCCGGACAACCGCAATCGCCGTCTGCAATCGATCGGCCGCATGGTCGAGAGGGTGATGATTCTGGACGCCGTGCTGAGCGATCGGCGCTGCTGGTGGTTGAGTCCCGAGGCGGACAAGCGAACGTTCTTCGACGTCACGCAGGAGACGGGTCTGCGCCCAGAGGAGTATCCGCACATCACGTTCGGGTCAGGTTCACGGAAGACCGTCCGCTGCTTTCCCGACAAGCTGCCCATCGGCATCGAGAAGGAGGACACCAGTCGGTTCGTGTTCCTCTACCTTGTGAACCGGCGAATCCCCGTGGACTTCCGCCAGTTCCTGATTCGTCACCACAACCTCCTCCTCAACCTGCACAGATGGACGGTGCGTCTGCTCGTGCCGCGGCGCTTCAGGAAGTCCGTGGCGCTCTACAAAGCGGCGCTCCGAGAGGAGCTCTGGACCCCGCTGAATCCGAGCGTCAGCAAGGCTCTGGAGACGTACTTTCGCGAGCGGAAGGAGCAGGGCGGACACCTCGGAGACCCGACCGATCGCTACATCGCACAGGAGTTCCGCAACAGGGGATGGCGAAGATCACGGCCCTGTATCGAGCCTGGCGACGAGAGGGTGACGTGGTGCTGTGGAGGTCGTCATCGACGAGCCTTCGTGACGATCGCATGCATGGCTGGTCGGCCTGCGAAGTCCAGATGCTGAACGCCCAGTATCTGCAGCTCACCGGCACGATGGACCGGGAGGCGTGGGCCAAGAGAGGGGCGAAGCGAAAATCGCGTCAGGTTGGCCCCCCGGTTTCGACGCCCTCTCCAGACATTCCCTCACCCCTGGTAGCCCCATGACCGCGAACCGTGTGCAAGCGTCTCTATCGCAGCAACTTGCCGCGAGCGCGTCATCGAGGCGGCGCTCTGTGCCGCCGTCACTATCGGAGTCGGTGTCGCAGTCGCTGAACCAACGATGGCGTGAACGACCCCGCTGTCCTGCCCCGCCAGTGACCCCAGGCCGTCGAGACGGGGTCGTTCACGCCATCGTTGGTCGTGCC
Source organism: uncultured Acidobacteriota bacterium (assembly GCA_963810305.1). Classification (GTDB taxonomy): domain Bacteria; phylum Acidobacteriota; class Vicinamibacteria; order Vicinamibacterales; family 2-12-FULL-66-21; genus JACDCA01. The sequence continues at coordinate 339,896 of CAWEMY010000007.1, read as the reverse complement.
GCATGTCGCTGTCTGCGTGCACTGTTCGTGCAGGACGAACGCGCCGCCCGCGTGCACGTCTTTGTGTCCAGATTTGCCGGAACAATGCGGCCGACGAATCGAACAGAAATCGGTTCGCGCGCGTGCCCATGTTTTCCCGGAAGGAACGTCGCGTTTCCGGATCCAGATCTTGCCGTCGCACCATCGCGCCTTTCATGCTGGCGCCGTGCTCGGCGTCGTCAATGCTCTTCGCTTCGCTTCGACCCGGCCGGCGGCCGGGCCTTCGGGCATTGACGACGCCTCCGCGCGGCACGTGTTGGGCTCTTGCGCGATGGTGACCAGCATGATGGCGCCTCACGCGGGGTGCGCCTCGCACGAGGTCGATAATTCAGTTTGACGTTGAGTTCGCGCAGGCGTATTCTGCGGGTATCGCGTCGGTGTCACACGACACCACCCTCCGCCTCGCACGCAGTGCTTCCGGAGCGCGTTTCCAACCCTCGCCCCCAGGGCCGATCCAACGCAACAGCAGCTCGAAGTTCGGTGCGACCGTGATCGCGCGCAGCGCCATCATTCCGCACAGCGAACTTCAGCACGGAACCGTCGGCTCTCAGCGCAGTTCGTCTTCAAGACGAGCGCGGCCGACGGTAGCGTTCGGCGGCGTCGACCGATGGTTGACGCAGCCAAGCGCTGATGGTGGACCAAGACGATCGCTGAGATCGTCCCCACAACCGCGCGGCGCAATTCGCTCCACGCGGTTTGACGTCGGCATCATGCCCTCGTCCCGCGCCCTGAAAGCAGCCCGCCGGCCATCATGGTCGGCGCGCCCGCGCGCGTCACTTACCCACAACACGATCACTGGACTCGCCGGCTGGCGAGCACGCGCGGAGGCAGCCATGAGCACGTGGTCAATCGGTGCTGACAGCCCAGAACATCTCGGACCAAGAGAACAGCGTCGTTCGTCGCGATCTGCAGGAGAGATCCGCTGCGGATCTGCACGAGTTGCTGACCGTCGGCGAGGTCGCGGCGCTGCTCAAAGTCAGCCGCAGCTGGGTGTACGAACACACGCGCTCGCGCGGCACTGCCGCGATCGGAGCGCTTGCCGCACATCAAGATCGGCAAGTACGTGCGCTTCGACCCGCGCGCGGTCCGCGCCTTCATCGAACGGAAATGCCGGACAACGTGATTCCGTTCCCGGCACCCGATACAATCGGGGCAGGGCTGAACCGCGAAGAGCCAACGAGAGGAAAGGAAGTCTCTCGAATGGCTCGACGAAAACGACAGTACGGAAGCGGGTGTCTGCTCGCGAAAGGAAGGGGGTGGGCAATCCGCTGGCGGGAGTTGGAAATCGCTCCCGACGGCACGCGAAAACGGGTGCTGCGCTACGAGACGCTTGGGACCGATGTCGCGCCGTGAAGCGGCGGACATTCTCGCGCAGAAGTTGGCAGCAGCCGGACGCAGAACGCCGACGCGCTCGCGCGTCACGTTCCGCACGTTGGCGAACGAGTGGCAGTCGTCGGTGCTGCCGATGTACAAGCACTCGACGCAGAAGCATCGGCGCTTCATGCTCAAGAAGCACTTGTTGCCGCGGTTTGGTGACAAGGCGGTGTCAGAGATCACGCGGCAGGAGATCCAGGTGTACGTCGCTCATCTCACGCAGGAAGGGTACGCGCCCAAGTCAATCGATCACATCCACGATGTGCTGAGCGCGGTGCTACGGACGGCGGTGAAGTGGGGACACCTCCAGGACAACCCTGCGCGTGGCGTCGACCTGCCGAAGCTGAGGACGGTCCGTCCGAAGTGGGTGCTGACACGCGCGCAGGCGGCGGCGCTGCTACACGCGCTACCACCGCTGAGCCGGGCGATGACGGGCTTGGCGATCGTCTCGGGCCTGCGCCGCGGCGAGTTGTTCGCGCTGCGGTGGCAGGACATCGACCAGGAGGCGCGAGTGCTGACCGTGCGGGAGGCGGTCTATGACGGCACGTTCGGCACCCCGAAGACCGAGGCCGGACTCCGTCAGATTCCGTTGTCCGAAGCGGCTCTGAGCTTCATCGGCGAGTGGAAGCAGCGCGCTGGACGCAGGGAACCAGCCGCGCTCGTGTTTTCGACACGAACGGGCAAGCCGATCTCGCCCAACAACGTCCTGAGGCGCGAGATCTTTCCCGCCTGTGAGGCGCTGGGTCTACCGCACGCGACGTGGCTGACCTTCCGGCGCACCTACTCGTCGTGGTCGCACGACAAAGGGGTGCCCGGCAAGGTGATCGCGCAACTCATGGGACACGCCAACGTCGACACGACGCTCAACGTCTACACGCAGGTGCTCGACGGCGCGATGCGAACTGCCGTCGACAAAGTCGGCGGCGAATTGTTCACAATTGTTCACCGACCGGAGGATTCCGGGGCGTCAGTTCACTGAAATGCTAAGGATTTTGGCGCGCCCTGCAAGACTCGAACTTGCGACCTCCTGGTTCGTAGCCAGACGCTCTATCCAACTGAGCTAAGGGCGCGGGGCGGAGAAACGTCGATTATATCAACTCCTGCATTTCAACAAGAGGGCAAGAGATCAAGAACACTTTAAGGTGCACTCTGTTTCACTTGGTGGAGGGGGGCGCAACAGCCGGCCGGTCGAGCCCCGATCCCACCTTGGCCAGACCCGGCAGCTCAATCGGCAGCCGGCCGCCGATCGCCGCTTCCCCGGCGAGCGCGCGGACGGCGGATGCCTCGGCGCGATCGTAGAAGTCGTAGGTGAGCATGACCGCCGGCAGCTCCGGCATGAACGTCGCCACGTACGGATTGCCGAAGAACACCGTCACCAGCGGACGCCGGGCCCGGCCGAGATCGGTGAGCAGCCGCTGCAGCGGCGGCGCGAGATCCATGCGTCCGCTGGCGGAACCGGCGCGCACGAACACCGACGCAACGACAGCGTCATAGCGCGGGGCCATCGCGCGCACCAGCTCGATCTCCGACGCCGAAGTACGATCCGACAACTCGATCGACGTCACGTTCGGCCAGCGCTTCCGCAGTTCTGGAATGAACGTCCGGCTCGGCGCCGCAATGCGCCAGTTGGACGGAAAGTCCAGCACCGACAGGTAGAGGATCTGCGCGTCACGCGCGATCTTCATCGGCACCAGGTTCTTCTCATCACGGACCAGCGTGATCGAGCGCTGGCTCACGTCATCGGCAAGAGCCTGGTTGCGGCGCGTGCCGAGCACGGTGGAAATCGCGTCGAGGTTCACCAGCTTGTTGCGGTGCAGCCCGGCGCGCGCCTTGGCGCGCAGAATGCGCTCGACCGAGCGGTTGACCTGCGCCTCCGGAATGCGCCCCGCCTTCACCGCGTCGCGCAGCGCCGCAAATGCAGCCCCATCGTCCGGCGAGTGCAGGATGACGTCGTTGCCCGCCGCGATCGCACGGACGGCCGCTTCGCCGGCATTGTAGATGGCCGCAACGCCCGCCATCCCCATCGAGTCGGTGTAAATGAGACCACCGAACCCGAGGTCCTTCCGCAGCAGCCCCTGGACGATCGGTCCGCTCAGCGTCGTCGGCGTGTTCGGTGCCGGATCGAGCGCCGGCATTTCGATGTGCGCGGTCATCACGGCGTCAGCGCCGGCCGCGATCCCTGCACGAAACGGCGGCAGCTCCATCCGGTCGAGGCGTTCCCGCGGATGACGGATGATCGGGAGGCCGAGGTGCGAATCCACGTCGGTGTCGCCATGCCCCGGAAAGTGCTTCAACGTCGCCGATACACCGGCCGACTGAAGACCGCGGATGTAGGCGGCAGCGAGCCGGCCGACCAGCTGCGGATCTTCTCCGTACGACCGCGTGTTGATGACCGGGTTCCGCGGGTTGTTGTTGACGTCCACAACCGGGGCGAAATTGACGTGGACGCCGAGCGCGCGCGCTTCCTCACCGGTAATGCGCCCGGCCTCCTGCGCCAGACGCTCATCACGAGCGGCGCCGAACGCCATCAGCCGCGGGAACGCGGTGGCTCCGGCGATGCGAAAGCCGACGCCAGCTTCGAAGTCCGCGGTGTTCAGCAGCGGCAGCGGCGAGATCGCCTGCAGGCGGTTGATGATCGATGCCGCTTCGAGCGGCTGGCCGAGCGTCACGGCGCCGTAGGTCGGGTTGAGGAGGACCGGCGGAACACGCTCCGTTCCACCGAACACGTGGAAACCGCCGACCTTGTACTGGTGAACGGCTTTGACCAGCTCGTCGAACTCGTCGGAGTCCGTGCTCATGAAGCTGGTCTGGAATGAAGAGACGAGCATCTGCCCGACCTTGTCCTCGACAGACATCTTTCTGAGTGTCGAGTCGACCCACTTCTCCGCGTCCTTGTCGAGCCCGCGCGACGCTTGTGCGCCCGGCAGTGATGACAGGGCGACGAGTGCAAGCGCTGCAAGTGCGGCGTACCTGAGCATTTCGGTCATTCTATCTATAATCACGGGGTGTCGACCGAAGAGCACCGGAGGACCGCCCCGGCAAGAGTCAGCTGCTTTGTCTTGACCATCAGCGACACGCGCACGGAGGCGAACGATCTGAGCGGTGACACCGTCGTTGGTCTGCTGGCGACTGCAGGCCACACGATCATGGGCCGCGCGCTCGTGAAGGACGAGCCGGACGCGGTGTGCCATGCGATCATCGCCAACGCGCCGGGCGCCGACGTCGTGATCACGACCGGCGGCACGGGCATCACCTCCCGCGACAGCACCTACGAAGCAATCGCCGGTCTGCTCGAAAAACAACTCGACGGCTTCGGCGAGCTGTTCCGGGTGTTGAGTTATCAGGAAATCGGGTCGGCCGCGATGCTGACGCGGGCGTGTGCCGGGGCGATTGGACGGACGGCGATCTTTGCGCTTCCCGGATCGCAGCATGCGGTCACGCTGGGCATGACCCGGCTGATCCTTCCCGAAATCGGCCACGTCGTGCGGGAGTTGAGACGATGACGACCATGCGCCCCATTCGGGAGACGCTGCCGCTCGACGAAGCGATGGCGCTGATCCGTGACGTCACCGTCCCGATCGCGCGCATCGAACGGGTACCGATTCGCGAGGCCAGCGGACGCGTTCTTGCCGCGGCGACGTCCGCCGCCGTCGACGTCCCTCCGTTCGACCGCGCCGCCATGGATGGCTACGCGGTGGTCGCCGAAGACACCTTCGGCGCCGGACGCTACGAGCCGAAGATCCTCCGATCGGTCGGCAAGGTCTACACCGGCGAGCTGCCAACCCGCGCCGTACGGCGCGGCGAGTGCATCGAGATCGCGACCGGCGCGCCGATGCCGGAGGGTGCCGACGCAGTGGTGATGGTCGAGGAGACCGAGAAGGCCGGCGAGGCCGAGGTTCGCGTCTTTACGCCAGTCTATCCACGCCAGCATGTCGGACGGCGCGCGGCGGATATCGCCGCCGGGCAGCCGCTCCTCGCCGAGGGGGACGTGCTGAATCCCAGCCGGATCGGCGCTCTCGCCGCCGTCGGAGTGTTCGACGTCGACGTCTACCAGCGTCCGCGCGTCGCGGTTCTTTCCACCGGCAACGAGATCGTCGAACCCGGTCAGGTGCTCGGCCCCGGACAGATCTACGACATCAATCACTTCACGCTCACAGCGATCATCGGCGAGCATGGCGGCGTTGCCGTGCCCCATCCTCCGGCTCCTGACGTCCTGGCCGAACTCGTGAGCGCAATCCGAACCGCCGCCGAAGCGGACATCGTCGTGTTCTCCGGTGGAAGCTCGGTGGGGGAACGCGACCTGATCATGGACGCCCTGATGCAGATCGGCGAGGTCATCTTCCACGGGATCGCAGTGAAGCCGGGCAAGCCAACGGTCTTCGGACGGATCGGTACGACCCCGGTGTTCGGCATGCCTGGTTATCCGACTTCGTGTCTGTCGAACGCCTACATGCTGCTGGTCCCGGTGCTGCGGCAGGTCGCGCGGCTTCCGCCATACGAGCCGCGGACCGTGACCCTGCCCCTCTCGAGACGCATCGTCTCGACGACGGGACGCCACCAGTTCTATACCGTCCGCATCGCTGACGGACAAGTCGTGCCGGCGTTCAAGGCGTCCGGTGACATCACCAGCATGTCGCAAGCCGACGGTTACATCGAGATCCCCGCGCAAACCGACATCGTCGAAGCGGGGCAGATGGTTAACGTGAAGCTGTTCTGATGCCCCACACTTCCCCGCTGACGACCGCCCCACCGTTCGAGCTGCCGACACAGAAAGGAGATCGCCGGAGCCTGGCGGATTTTCTTTCGCGCGGGCCAGTGCTGCTCGCGTTCCACCGGGGCACCTGGTGACCTAACTGCCGCCGCCGGTTCGGTGAACTGGCACATGACTCACCGGAATACACCAGACTCGGGGTGCAGGTGGTCGCCGTAGTTGCGCAAACATCCGAGCCGGTGCGCCGCTATGTCGAGGAGACCGGGCTGCCGTTCAACATCCTGGTCGACGAGACCCGTGAAGTGCTGAAGGCGTATGGAGTCTGGCATGCGGTCGGCGTCTTCGCCTGGAACATCGCGCGTCCGGCAGTGTTCATCATCGATCGCACCGGCGCCGTCCGCTACTCCTTCATCGGCGACCGCCAGGACGAGTTCCCGTCAAGAGAAGAGATATTCGCCGCACTGGCAGCCGTCACGTAAGCACGTGCGCACGTCGCACGTCGCACGTGTTTAGACCAACAACCCACGTGGTTCATCGGTGGGGTCGGCCTTGGCCATCAGCGAGCTTCCCGACGAACTGCTGGACGATGATCCACTCGAGGAGGAGGACGAAGAGGAGGAGGAGCCGCCGCCAGACGACGAGGAGCTGCTCGACGAGGAACCCGTAGACGACGAACTCGACGAGGAGGATGACGATGGACGACGAGCTGCTGAAGACGACGAACTGACGATGACGAGCTGCTCGATGAGGATGAACTCGAGGAAGACGAACTGCTCGATGAAGAGGAACTACTCGACGACGATGACGAGCTGCTCGACGAGGAAGAGGAGCTGCTTGACGACGACGAGGAGCTGCTCGAAGACAACGAACTCGATGACGAAGAACCGGATGGTGACGAGGACGAACTGGATGACGACGAACTGGACGGACTGGTGAGAATCGGCGAGTCGAGGTTATCGCACGCGGCCGACAGGAATCCTGTCGCCAGCATTGCAGCGCCGCCGGAAAGCAGCAGAAGGAAGCGACGCCGCGCCTCGAGGATCTGTTGGTCTCGTGTGATCTCGTCGTTACCCATGGGTCTCATCCTGCTTCTGCGAACACAGGCACGCCGGTCGCGGTCCTCTCCAGCAACCCGCCTGAGAAATACAACTCTACTCGTCGGATGACCTCCTCGGCGGAGATCATGTCCATGCACCGCGGCAGCTTTCCGACCACGTCGACGCACAACTGGTCGGGGTGATCCTTCTCGTCACCGTCGCCGAGCGGCAGCGTTCGCGACTTCCAGCAGCCGCCATTGTCGCAGCACTTCAGAGCGCCGACAGTGTGGATGAACTGATGATGTGGATAAGCCGTGAAGTGCGGCGGCTCGCGGCCGCCCGCGATCACCACGCAAGGGCGGTTCCTGGGCGAGCCGGCTGGGGTCTCCACCGCGGCGGCAAGATGCATCAGCAGGCTGATCGGACTGATCACGCCCTGCGCCCGGTGGACCAGTCGCACGAGCTGTCTCAGCGTCGTCTGGCCGCGAAGATCGACGGCGCCATCCAGCGCCGGATGATGATGTGAGGTCTCCCCCACCTGGACGAACTGAATGCGGCCGCGGAAGTGATCGACCACCTGCTGATAGCGGTCGTGATCCCACCACTTGATCGTGTAATCGAACTTGCCGCCCGACACGAGCAGCCAGTACGGGACGCTCGCCGCGTCCGTCGCAGCGACGTGGGCGGTCCAGGCCTTTTCCTCCTCCGACAGATGGATGTCCCCTTTGAAGTCCGTGACCCGGATCCGGAGCCCCAGTCTCTGGTTGAGAAACGCAGGGAACCCATGAAGGAAGTGCGCCGGCGTCGTGTTGCTCTGGTGAATCAGCGGGTAATGGCAGTCTATGGTCTCGACCGCGGGATCGTCATCGGCGAGCGGCGTGAGATGAGGATTGTGTTCCCAGAGCGCAGGACACGACGTCCGCACGTCGGTCATGAACTCACCGGGGTGTGCGCGATGAAGGTCGCGCACCGCCGCGGTGAGCATCACGATGTCGCCAGGCGACTGGAAGTTTCTGAGTATTACTTTACGCAAATCTCTTGTTCACGGCGTCCCAGTTGACGACGTTCCACCAGGCGGTGATGTAGTCAGGACGGCGATTCTGGTATTTCAGGTAGTACGCGTGCTCCCACACGTCGAGGCCGAGAAGGGGTTTCTTGCCTTCCATCAGCGGGCTGTCCTGATTCGCCGTGCTCTCGATGACCAGCTTGCCGCCGGCGTCGATCAGCCACGCCCAGCCGCTGCCGAATCGCGTGACCCCAGCCTTTGCGAACTGCTCCTTGAAGCTGTCGAAGCTGTCGAAGGACGACTTGATCGCGTCACCGATCCTGCCGGAAGGAGCGCCTCCCTTGCCCGGGCCCATGATCTCCCAGAACATCGTGTGATTGACATGACCGCCGCCGTTGTTGCGGACCGCGGTCTTGATGTCCTCGGGGACGCTGTTGATGCCCTTGATCAGATCGTCGACGGATTTCTGCTGCAGTTCGGGGTGCTTTTCGAGCGCCGCATTCAAGTTGGTCACGTACGCTGCATGATGCTTGTCGTGGTGGATCCTCATCGTCTGTTCGTCGATGTGGGGCTCCAGCGCGTTGTAGTCGTACGGAAGCGGCGGAACTTCGTGAGCCATTTCTGCTGTCTCCTTCTTTCGATCGATCTTATCAGCAGACGCGGGGCGCGGGGCGCGGGGCGCGGGGCGCGGGACGCGGGGCGCGGGGCGCGGGGCGCGGCGGAACGGAGTTAGACGGGAACCTGGAGCATGCGGTCGAGCGCCAGCTTGGCGTCGCGCTTCTGGTCGTCGGGCACGATGATCTGGTTGTGGATCTGGCCTTCGACGAGTCCTTCGAGGACCCACAGCAGGTGATTCGGCGAGACACGGAACATCGTCGAGCACAGGCAGCCGAACGGGTCGAGCGTGACAACCGTCTTGTCCGGCGCCACCTCGTTCATCAGGCGGTTGACGAGGTGGATTTCCGTCGCGACGGCCCAGACGCTGCCCGACGGGCTGTTCTTGACGACGTTGATGATTCTCTCGGTCGATCCGCTTTCGTCTGCCGCCTGAACGACCTCGAGTGTGCATTCGGGATGCGCGATGACCTTGCCGTGCGGGTACTTCTTGCGGAAGGCGTCGATCTGTTGCGTCGTGAAGCGTGTGTGGACCGAACAGTGGCCCTTCCACAGAATGAGCTTCGCATTCATCGCCTGCGAAGGCTCCAGGCCTCCCCACATCTCATTCGGGTCCCATACGACCATCTGGTCGAGAGGCACCCCCATCTTCCACGCTGTGTTGCGGCCGAGATGCTGGTCGGGAAGCATCAACAGCTTCTCGCCGCGCTCCCACGCCCACTGCATCACTGCCGCCGCGTTGGTGGACGTGCAGACAATTCCGCCGTGCGCGCCGACGAACGCTTTTATGGCTGCGGACGAGTTGATGTAGGTGACCGGAATGATGCCTGCACGACCGTTTTGGATCGCGTCCGTGCGGACACCCATCTCCGCGAGCTCGCGCCAGGCAATATCGAGCTGGTCGGGGGCCGCCATGTCCGCCATGGAGCAGCCGGCGGCGAGGTCGGGCAGCACGACTTTCTGATGCGGCGCGCGGAGAATGTCAGCGCTCTCCGCCATGAAGTGGACGCCACAGAAGACGATGAACTCCGCGGTGCCCTTGCTCGCGGCCGCGCGCGACAGCTTCAGCGAGTCTCCGGTGAAATCGGCGAACTTGATGACCTCGTCGCGCTGATAGTGATGGCCCAGGATGACGACGCGGTCACCGAGCGTCCGCTTCGCAGCCGCGATCCGCTCGTCCATTTCGTCGTCGGAAAGACGCAGGTATTTCTCGGGGAGCGGCTGCCGCTCGCCGATGCTCTCTTTCTCGACCTGAGTGAGCAGTTTGATGTCCATCAATGATGACGTGCGTTCCGTTCGACCTATGACGCTGAAACGGCATCCACCGTACCGGCGGACACCTCGTCCGGAATCTCCGGACCCGTTACCACGTTGTACAGCGTATCCCGCTCGACCGGCTCCCGGCCTGCGTTACGGATGAGCCGGCGAATGGCGGCCGTGGTCATCACCTCTGGAGTGCGTGCCCCGGCCATGTGGTAGATCTTTTCCTCCTGCACCGTCCCGTCCAGATCGTCCGCCCCAAACCATAGCGCCAGTTGGGCCGTTTCTACACCGGTCGCAATCCAGAAGGCCTTCACATGCGGGATGTTGTCGAGCATCAGGCGAGCGACAGCATGCACCCGAAGGGTATCGGTCGCAGAGGGGGCGGGCAACTTTCGCATCTGGTTGTTGTCAGGATGGAACGCCAGTGGAATGAACGCCTGGAACCCGCCGGTTTCGTCCTGCAGCGCGCGCGACCGCAGCATGTGGTCGACGCGCTCCGCATGCGTTTCGATGTGGCCGTAGAGCATTGTCACGTTCGACCGCATGCCCATCTGGTGAGCGATGCGGTGGATGGCGAGGTATCGCTCCGCATCGGCCTTGTCGTGCGCGATCTTCTTACGGACACGCTCGGCAAAGATCTCCGCACCGCCGCCGGGCAGTGAGTCGAGCCCGGCGTCGCGGAGGCGCTCGAGCACTTCGCGATCGCTCATCTTGTAGAGATCCGAGAAAAACGCAATCTCCACCGCGGTGAAGCACTTCAGATGAACGCCCGGACGGATCGTCTTCAATCCGCGCAGCATGTCCAGGTAGTAATCGAACGGCAGGTCCGGGTGCAGGCCGTTGACGACGTGGACTTCGGTCAGCGGTTGATGAGCCCGCTGACGCAGCTTGTCGAACACCTCTTCGAGCGACATCGTGTAAGAACCGGCGTCCCCGGGCTTCAGCCGCGCGAACGAACAGAACAGGCAGCTGGCGACGCAGACGTTCGTCGCTTCGAGACGGATGTTGAAGTTGTAGTAGGTGCGCTTCCCGTGGCGGCGTTCACGCTCGCGGTTCGCGAGATAGCCGACGGCAAGGAGGTCTTCACACTCGAAGAGCCTGACGCCGTCCTCGAGCGACAAGCGGACGCCTGCCTGTACCTTCTCGGCAATGTCCGCAAGTCCAGCGGCCTCAACGCGCTCGGTGAGCATCGTCATGGATCGTGTAACGCTCAATTGTCGACCACCCGCGAGAGGCGCTCGACAAACGGCTAGGAGCTCACACTGCGCCGGCCTCCCAGCCCCAGCCCCGCCTTCGCAACTTCGCAGCCGACCCCGGCATTCTACGTGGTATTCTGCGAGGACAACTGACGAGGAGCCGGTTCTACCGGCTCTGTCCGCCTTCGCTCGATACACGAGCGTCGGCGAGACAAGCCCGGCGGTCATGCGAAGTGGGTGTGAAGCCCACGCGGTGCCGCCACTGTAAGCGGGAAGTGCATTCCGTCCGCCTCCGCTCGCATTGCGAGCTTCGGCGGGACAAGCCACTGGGCGCGAAACGCGCCTGGGAAGGAGGGGATGCCGCAACGACCCGCGAGCCAGGATCCTGTCGCCGGGCCGTCCCTTTCGCTTCTCACGAAGCGCGGCGCGTGAACACGCCGAAAGGAGCCCTGTGAACGTACGCTTTCTCCCTCTTTTTTCCGCCCTCTTCGTCTCTGCAGCCCCGGCGCTGGCCGGCCCGGTCACCGGCCGCATCGTCGATCCCGACAACCGGCCGATCGCCGACGCACGGGTAATCGCGTCCGGCGGCGGACTGCTGCGGTCCGAGCTCACGAATGCACGCGGAGAGTTCACCGTCGTGCTGCCCGACCAAGGCAGGTTCGAACTGCGCATTGCGGCGGACGGTTTCCGCGCCGAGCCGGTAATCGTGGAGGCTGCAGCAGCCGCGCGCGACATCGGCGATCTGCGCCTGACGATCAGCGCGGTTTCCGAGTCGATCGTCGTATCCGCGGCACAAGTGGAGATCCCTCTCTCGCGCGCCGCTTCGACCGTGACGATCATTACCGCCGAGGACCTGCGTGAGAAGCAGATCCATTCAGTGGTAGACGTACTCCGCCGAGTTCCCGGGCTCACAGTGGCGGCGACGGGTGGCCCAGGCGCCGTGACCGGTGTCTTCCCGCGCGGCGGTGAATCCAACTACACGCTGGTGTTCGTGGACGATGTGCCGGTGAACGCATTCGGCGGCGACTATGACTTCGGTCACCTGTCGGCCGAGAACATCGAACGGATCGAGGTGGTGCGCGGACCGCAGAGTGCACTGTTCGGATCCAATGCGATCGGCGCGGTGGTGCGAGTCATCACCCGACGGGGAGGGCCGCCGACCATTGGCGGTACGGTCGAAGCCGGAGGGTACGACACGTATCGGCTGGCTGCGTCAACGGCCGGCTCGCGCGGCGCTTTCGAATGGGGCGCGTCAGCCGACCAGTTCAGCACCGACAATTTCAACGGTCACGTCACCTCGTCAGGGTTGACGGTCACCAATGACGACTACGAACGGGTGACCGGTGCGATGACCGCAGGCTGGCGCAAGGGGGAAGGATCGGTGCGCGCGCAAGTGCGCCATGCAACCGACGAACGCGGTTCGCCCGGGCCGTTTGGAGAGAACCCGCTGGGGCTGTACGAGCAGATCGACGAAGTTTCACGAGTCGACAACTCGCGAACCCTTGCATCGGCATCCGGGGCACTCCCGGTCGGACGCGCCGGCCGCGTGCTGGTATTGGCCGCATACAATCGGCTCGGCAGCGAGTTCGCGAGTCCATTCGGTCCGTCCGAGTCCAACTCGAACCGGTGGCTTGGTCGCGCGCAGCTGGACGTGCCGGTGTCTTCGTCGTTCGACGTCAGCGCCGGCCTCGAGTTGCAGCGCGAGCGCACTGGCAGCAGCTTCATTACCGACATGGAGGGACAGGAGGTCCAGGTGAAGCGGCGCACGGCGGCGTACTTCGCTGAAGCACGCTGGACAACCAGCTCCAGCCTCTTCCTCACCGGCGGCCTGCGACTCGACGACATTCACCGGGAGCGGTTCGCCGAAACACTGGATTCGGATTCGGTCGTCTCGGTCAATCCGCGTGCGGCCGTCGCATGGTTCGTCCGGCCGGGCGCGGCAAACTACACCAAGCTGCGTGGCGCGATCGCCACGGGGATCCGACCACCGGATGGATTCGAGCTGGCCTTCACCGACAATCCAGCACTCGAGCCGGAACGCAGCTTCAGCACCGAAGCGGCGGTCGAACACGCCTTTGCCGGTGGCCGGGGGCAATTCGAGGCCGTTGCGTTCTACAACGAGTACGACGATCTGATTGTCACCGTTGGATCTTTCCAGGACTCGAGCCGATTCCAGACCGACAACATCGCAAATGCGCGCGCGCGCGGGATCGAGCTTGGATTGACCGGACGTCATCGACTGAACGCGCCGCGGGCGATCGACGTCCACGGGCGCGTGGCCTACACGTTCATGGACACCGACGTCCTCGCGGTCGACGGTGATGACGCGCGCGCCACCACCGTTCGAGGTCGGCGACCCGCTGCTGCGCCGTCCTCGGCATCAGCTGTCGCTGGAAGCAGGGATGTCGGCGGGCCGCCTGACCGCATTCGTCACCGGCCGCGGGCGTGGGCGTGCCCTCGACGTAGAGCCGTCATCCGGCACCTTCGGTGGCCTGTTCTTCGCCGACGGCTTCAACGTCTGGGACGCCGGCGCGGCGTGGCGCCTTCATCGAACCCTCGATGTCTTCGGGCGCATCGAGAACATCGCGGGGCGCGATTACGAAGAGGCACTCGGATTCCCGGCGCTTGGACGCCGTGCCACACTCGGTCTCCGGATTGCTGCGGGCCGCTGACGTCACGTTCGGTTACAGCGACAGACTGGTCGTCCGCAACGTCTCGCTCGACGTTGCGGACGACGGATTTGTCGGGATCATCGGGCCGAACGGCTCCGGCAAGACCACTTTACTCAGGCTGCTGGCCGGGACGCGTGCCCCAGCCCGAGGCAGCGTCACGCTCGACGGTGTTCCGCTCAGGACGCTCCCGCGCGCGCTGGTCGCTCAGCGGATGGCCGTCGTCCCGCAGGAGACGCAGCTGGCTTTCGAGTACACCGTGCTCGAGGTGGTGCTCATGGGACGCTACCCCCACCTCGGTCCGTTTGCGCTCGAGGGCCCCGCCGATATCGTCGTGGCGCGCGAAGCCCTTCGGGCCACCGGCACGCTCGACCTCGAGTCGCGCCCGTTTTCCACCCTCAGCGGCGGTGAGAAGCAGCGCGTCATCATCGCCGCCGCGCTGGCGCAAATCTCGGTAGAGGCCGGCTTTCCTGGCCTGAGCGCAGTCGAAGGCAGCCGGCCAGCCGGCCTGACCGCCGGCCTGACACCCGTATCCTTTTACTCGATGAACCCACCGCCGCACTGGACCTGAAATACCAGCTGGAGGTGGCCTCTCTTCTGACCTCTCTGCACAAGACGCATGATCTTGCTGTCGTCGTATCGACACACGATCTCAACTTCGCCGCCGGCCTCTGCCAGACGCTGGTGATGCTGAAGGAAGGGCGCGTGCTGGCGACCGGTCCTGTCGACGAAGTCCTGACCCCTGCCCGGATTCGCGAGCTCTACGAGGTTGACGCCGAGGTTGCGCGGCATCCACGGAGTGGACATCTGCGGGTGACTCCCCTGGGTCGGGACGAGCACCGGTGAGATCCGACCTCGCGCCGTCAGCGCTTGGTAGAGACAGGTCCCTGGCGCGGCGGCTGTCGCTGACATTGCTGGTGTTCGGAGGCCTTGCGGCGGCGGCAGTCATCCTCGGCCCCCTTGCCGGATCCACATCGATCAGCCTGCGCCGCGTGTTCGATTCAACCGTGCCGTTCGACAGCAACGTGGACGCGCAGATCTTCTTCGTTGCGCGGCTCCCGCGGGTGCTCGCCGGAGCGCTCGTTGGCGCCATGCTGGCGAGCGCCGGAGTCGTCTTCCAGGGTCTGCTGCGTAATCCGCTCGCGACTCCGTTCACGCTCGGCGTTTCCGCCGGTGCGGCACTCGGTGCGATGCTCGCGATCACGTTCGGCGCCTCGCTGGCGTGGATCGGCCTGCCGCTTGCGCCGTTGGCAAGCTTTGCCGGATCGGGGATAGCGGTCGCAATCGTCTATTTTCTCGCCCAGGCGCGGCACCGCGGCCTGTCGACGAACGTGCTGCTCCTGGCCGGAGTGACGATGAACGCGTTTTTTTCCGCGCTCATCCTGTTCGTCCAGTATTTCGCTGATTTCGCCGAAACGTTCCGCATCCTGCGCTGGCTGATGGGAGATCTCGACATCAGCAGCTACCAGCCGCTTCTCGCCGCGTTGCCGCTGGTCATCATCTCGTTCGCAGTGTTCGGATGGCTGGCGCGGCCGCTGAATCTTCTCAGCCTCGGCCCGGACGCCGCCGAGAGCCGAGGTCTCGACGTGACGCGCGCGCAGCGCGCGGCATTCTTCAGCGCATCACTCGCCACCGGCGCCGCGGTCTCGGTCGGCGGCCCGGTCGGGTTCATCGGGATCATCGTCCCGCACCTCGTGCGCCTGCTGGTAGGCGCCGACCACCGGATCGTTCTCCCGGCGTCGGCGCTTTTCGGCGCCGCGTTTCTCATCGCGTGCGACGCGCTCGCGCGCACCGTGATGTCACCGCTCGAGCTCCCGGTCGGCGTCATTACGGCGATCATTGGCGGGCCATTCTTCCTGTGGTTGCTTGTGAGGCGGACGTGAGAAGAGGTCTTCTCTCTTTTCTTTGTGTTCCTGGTGGCCTCGGTGTACCTGGTGCCAAGGCCGGTGGCCGTCGCGCAGACGACGGAGCGCCCGGGACGCATCGTATCCCTCATCCCCGCGGTTACCGAGATGCTGTTCGCGCTCGGCGCCGGCCATCGTCTCGTCGGCGTCAGCAGCTTCGATCGGTTCCCGCCGGAGGTCGCGAAGATTCCGAAGGTCGGTGCGCTGCTCGATCCGGACCTCGAACGCATCCTGTCACTGCAACCGGACCTCGTCATCCTGTACCACACCCAATCAGACCTGAGGAAACAGCTGGAACGCGCGAAGGTGCCGGCTTACGTCTACAGCCACGCCGGCCTGCGGGATGTCACGTCGACCCTTCGCAGTGTCGGCAACCGGATCGGTGTCGCCGATCGTGCCGCGAAGCTGGCCGGTGATATCGAATCGCGCATAGACGACATCCGCCGAGTGTCGGCGGTGGGACCGCGACCGCGGACGCTTATCGTTTTCGGCCGCGAGAACTACGCGCTGCGGGGGATTTATGCGAGCGGCGGGATCGGCTTCATCCACGACATGGTGACCGCCGCCGGAGGGCAGAACGTCTTCGCGGACATGAATCGCGAAGCCGTGCAGGCGACGACGGAGTTGATCCTGGCGCGACGACCGGAGGTAATCCTCGAACTCCGCGCCGATCCGATCGGAGCCGACGAGGAGAAGAAGGAAGTCGCCGTCTGGGGGCAGCTTGCCTCGGTTCCCGCGGTCGCCAATCGACGCGTCCACATCATCGCCGACCCGCGTACCGTAATCCCCGGCCCCCGGGTGGTGGAAGGGATTGAAGTAATCGCGGCCGCGATCAAACGCCAGCCATGAAGATCCTCCTGTCGTGGAGCAGCGGCAAAGACAGCGCCTGGATGCTCCACGTGCTGAGGAGCCAGTCCGCGCCGGTCGCTGGATTGCTGACGACGGTGAACCAAGAGGCTGATCGCGTGGCGATGCACGGCGTCCGGACGAGTATTCTTCGCGCCCAGGCGGCCGCCGCAGCCCTGCCACTCACGGTCATCCCGCTGCCCAATCCTTGCTCGAACGACGCCTACGAAGAACGAATGACAGTAGCCGTCCGCGAGGCCGTGGCCGCGGGTTTCACGCATGTCGCGTTCGGGGATCTCTTTCTGGAGGACGTGCGGCGCTACCGCGAAGACCGGCTCGCAGGATCGGGTCTCCAGCCGCTGTTCCCGCTCTGGGGGATCGATACTCGCGCTCTGGCTGGAGAAATCCTCCAGTCAGGTGTCGACGCGCGGATTACCTCTCTGGACCAGCGGGTATTGGCGAATGAGTTCGCTGGACGTCGCTACGACGCCGAGTTACTCGCGGCACTGCCGCCGGGGGTCGATCCGTGCGGGGAGCGAGGGGAATTCCACACGTGCGTCCTCGCGGGACCGATGTTCGCGAGCCGCATCGACGCCGAACCGGGCGAGATCGTGACCCGGGGAGATTTCGTTTTTGCGGATTTGAAGATGTGCGGCGTCAGGCGGCGAATTCAACCTTGACCCGCTGCGGGATCAAGCCTCGCTCGAACGCATCGGTCATCAACCGCTCGACGGCCTTGCGGCCTCTCTCGCCGTACCCAAGCGTCAGGTCGTTCACATACATCCCGACGAACTTGTCGGTCCGCTCGCGATCGAGGCCGCGACCGAACTGCTCGGCGTACTCCACCGCCTCTTTCCGGTGCGAGAGTGCGTAGGCAATACTGTCGTGCAGCATCTTCGAGACTTTGCGGATCATCTCGGGGCCGAGATCTCGCCGGATGATGTTCCCGCCAAGCGGCAGCGGAAGACCGCCAGTGCGCTCGGCCCACCACTCGCCGAGGTCCACGATCTTCCGGAATCCCTCGTCCGCGTAAGTCAGCTGCCCTTCGTGGATGAGCAGACCGGCATCCGCCTTGCCGTCGAGAAGCGCCTGCTGAATTTCGTCGAACGGAACCACGATATATTCGAAGTCCGGTTCGTATAGCCGCAGCGCCAGGTAGGCGGTAGTCAGAGTTCCCGGGATCGCGATCGTTCTCCCCTTCACGCCGGCGACGCCCTCCAACGAAGGCGCACTCCCGGAACCAGCCGCGACGACGATAGGGCCGTAGTTGTCCCCCATGCTCGCGCCGTGGGGAAGAAGTGCGTACCGGTCGGCAAGGTGCGCGAACGCGTGGAACGACACGGCTGTGACTTCGTACTTGCCGTCGAAGGCGGCGCGGTTGAGCGTTTCTATGTCCGAGAGCACCTGATCGACGATGATCCCGCCGGTGTCGACATTGTTGCTCGCCAGACCGAAGAACATGAACGCATCGTCGGAGTCAGGACTATGGGCGACGGTGATCCGCGTCGTAGTCATGCCAGTTGCGCCTGCAGACTCCGAACAACTTTCACAACCCGCTCGGCAGCGGCGTCGATCTCCGCCTCGGTCGTCCACCGGCCGAGACCGAAGCGAATGGACGCGCCAGGCCGATCGGCCGCGCCGATCGCCTCGAGCACGTGAGAGGCGCTCTGACTGCCCGAACTACAGGCTGATCCCGTCGAGACCGCGAGGTCACCGATTGCCATCAGCAGCCGCTCCCCCTCCACGCCGTCGAACGTCACGTGGAGATTGTGTGGAAGCCGCCACTCCCCGAGCGGACCGTTCACGCGAACATTGGTGAGCTCGCGGCGCAGCGATTCCAGCAGGCGATCGCGGAGGCTGCGCAGACGCGGCGCCTCCGACGGCATCTCCGATCGGCAGATCTCGGCGGCGGCGCCGAGCCCGACGATGCCTGGGACGTTGAGAGTGCCCGACCGCAGCCCGCCTTCATGGCCACCGCCATCGATCTGACAGGCCAGCTGGAGCTTCGGCTTGCGGCGTCGCACGAATAACGCCCCTGCACCCTTGGGTCCGTAGTATTTGTGCCCGGTCAGCGCGAGCAGATCCACGTTCATCGCCTTGACGTCGAGCGGCACTTTGCCCGCCGCCTGCGCGGCGTCGGTATGGAAGATCACTCCGCGCTCGGCTGCGATGGCGCCGATCTCCTGGAGATGCTGCACGGTGCCGATTTCGTTGTTTGCCGCCATCAGCGAAACCAGCACGGTCTTGTCGGATATCGACCGCCGCAGTTGTTCCAGATCGATGAATCCCTCGCTGTTCACCGGCAGCCAGGTCACGTCGAATCCTTCGCCGGCAAGACGCTTGAAGGTATCGAGGACGGACTTGTGCTCGGTCACCGCAGTGATCAGGTGATTGCCACGGTCGCGGAGCGCGCACGCGGTCCCTTTGATCGCCAGGTTGTTGGATTCGCTGGCGCCGCTGGTGAAGACGATCTCTCCGGCACTCGCCCCGATCAGCCCGGCGACCTGCTCGCGCGCAGCGTCAACCGCTTTCTGGGCGTCCCATCCGAAGGAATGCTGCCGGCTCGCGGGGTTGCCGAATCGAACGGTGAAGTACGGCAGCATCGCGTCGAGCACACGCGGATCGACAGGCGTGGTCGCGTGATAGTCGAGATAAATCGGCATCCAGTCGCTCTAATTACTCCTGATCTCTTGATCTCCTGTGACGGCGCAGGCGATGAATTCAGGTAGTGCGTCCGCTGCGCGTGAAGGCGAGCGGCGTGGGCGGATCTGTCGGAGGAGCCGGGTCCATGAGGTCGGCGGAAATCTCCTGCAGCGAGCAGGTCGCGAGCGCCGAGACGATCCGGTCCTTGATCTTCCACAGCGGGTCCCGGACGCTGCACTTCGCGTACTGGCCGCAGTTCTCGTCCTCGGTCGAACACGCGGTGACCGTCAGCGGGCCGTCGATCGCCTGGATGATGTCGGCGACAGAGATCCCGGCCACCGGCCGGGCGAGGCGATAGCCGCCCCGCGTCCCCTGGTGCGAGGTCACCAGATGGTGGCGGGCCAGCCGCTGCAGCACTTTCGCCAGCAGTTCGACCGGGATGTCGTACTGCTCCGCGATCTCACGCGCGCTGGAAGAACCATGATCCGGCCGCGTCGCCAGATGTTTCATGGCGATCAGCGCGTAATCAGCTTTCTTCGATAGTCGTAGCATTCACTTCACCAGCACGTCAGCACGTGAGCACGTCAGCACGTCGCACGTCGCACGTCGCACGTCGCACGTCGCACGTCGCACGTGACACGTTTCACCACATCCCCAGCTGCAGCCTTGCAGCTTCCGACATTCGTTCCTTGGTCCATGTCGGCTCCCAGACGATGTCGACCTTGGCGTCCGAGACTCCGGGCACCGCCTTGACCTTGTTCGCCACTTCGATCGGGAGCGTCTGCGCCACCGGGCATCCTGGCGACGTCAGGGTCATGATGATGCCGGCGACGTCGTTGGCGTCCACGAAAATGTCGTAAACCAGCCCGAGCTCCCAGATGTTGACCGGGATCTCGGGATCGAACACGGTCGACAGCGCCTTGATGATTTCCGGCTTCAGCGCCGCAGTCTTCTGCGAATCGATCACGAGCGCGGACGCATCACTGGTCGCTTCAGGCACGTCGGCGGGCGGCGGTTGAACGACCGGCAGATTCTTCACGACTCCAAACTCCAGAGGCCAGACTCCCACGGCGTCACTCTGTCGATACCGCTTCCTCGCGATCGAGGGCAGCCTTGAGGGTGTGCCACGCCAGGCTCGCGCATTTCACCCGAACCGGGAATTCACGCACGCCGGCCAGCACCGACAACTTGCCCATGTCTTCGACCGGCGCGTCCGGCGGCGTCGTCACCATCCGGTGGAAGCGTTCGAAGAGGCCGCGCGCTTCCTCCACGGATTTACCCTTCACCGCGTCGGTCATCAGCGATGCGGAGGCCTTCGAGATCGCGCAACCGGATCCCTGGAACGCCACGTCGGCAATGCTACCGCCGTCCACCTTCATGGTCAGGCTCAACTTGTCGCCGCAAAGGGGGTTGTACCCTTCGGCGTGATGGCTCGCCGGGTCGATCCGCCGAAAGTTTCTCGGCCGCCTGTTGTGGTCGAGGATGACTTCCTGGTAGAGATCGCTGAGGTCCGACATCAGTGGCCTGCCACTAGCCGAATACCTCGTGCACTTTTCGAAGCGCAACGCCGAGCGCGTCGATCTCCTCGCGCGTGTTGTACATCGCCAGCGACGCGCGGGCGGTCGCTGGAATGCAGAAACGTTCCATCACCGGTTGCGCACAGTGATGGCCGGTGCGAATCGCGATGCCTTCCCGGTCGACGATCGTCCCGATGTCGTGCGGATGCACGTTCTCCATGACGAACGACAGGATGCTTGCCTTACGCGGGGCCGTCCCGATCAGTCGAACCGATGGCAGGCTTTGGAGGACCTCGGTGCCGTATTCGAGGAGGTCGCGCTCGTGAGCGCCGATCGCGTCGAACCCGACGGCCGAAATGTAATCGATCGCCGTGCCGAGACCGATGGCCCCTTCGATGTGCGGCGTGCCCGCTTCGAACTTGAACGGCAGCGCGTTCCACGTCGACTTCTCGAACGTCACCGAGCTGATCATGTCGCCGCCGCCCATGAACGGCGGCATCTCCTGGAGGAACTTCTCGCGCCCGTAGAGGACGCCGATACCGGTCGGCCCGTATAGCTTGTGCCCGGTGGCGACGTAGAAGTCCACTCCGAGCGCCTGGACGTCGACCCGCATGTGATACGCGGCCTGCGAGCCATCGGCGAGGACCGGGATGCCGCGCGCGTGAGCGATCCGCACGATGTCGGCAATCGGATTTATCGTCCCCAGCGCGTTGGACATGTGCGACATCGCCACCATCCGCGTGCGCTCGGTCAGCAGCGCATCGAGCTCGTCGACCAGCAGCTCCCCGCGGTCGTCCATCGGCAGCACGCGAAGCCTGGCGCCGCGCTCCTCGCAGACGAGCTGCCAGGGAACGATGTTCGAGTGATGCTCCATTGCGGAAATCACCACTTCGTCGCCTGGCTGAAGCGTCGGCCTGACGAACGCGGCGGCCACGAGGTTGATCCCCTCGGTGGCGTTTCGGGTGAAGACGATCTCCCGGTCGCTGGCGGCGTTGAAGAACCGCCGGATCTTCGTCCGTGCGCCGTCGTACGCCGTCGTCGCCAGCTCACTGAGGTTGTGCACGCCACGGTGCACGTTCGAGTTGATGTCGGTGTAGTAGCGCGTCAGCGCGTCGAGCACAACCTGCGGCTTCTGCGTCGTCGCGGCATTGTCGAGATAGACCAGGGGATGGCCGTGCACCTGCCGGCGCAGGATGGGGAAATCAGCCCTGATGCGTTGAACATCGAACGTCGTCGTCCCGCGTTCCGCATCCCGCATTCCGGCAGCGAAAGTCATACAGCATCCATCTCGGCCAGATCCTTGGCGAGTTGCGCGTACAGTTCTGCCTCGAGCGCAATCCTGAGCGGTTCGACCTGGACGCGGTCGAGGATCTCGCCGGCAAAGGCGTGAATCAGCATGTCGCGCGCTTCGAAGTAGGTCAGCCCGCGCGCGCGGAGGTAAAAGATTGCGTCCTCGTCGAGCTGCCCGATGGCCGCGCCGTGCGTGCACTTCACGTCGTCGGCGAAAATCTCGAGCTGCGGCTTGGTGTTGATCGACGCGTGATCAGAGAGCAGCAGCGCGCGGTTGGTCTGCTTCGCGTTGGTCTTCTGCGCGTCCTGCCGGACGATGATCTTGCCGTTGAAGACCGCGCGGGCCTTGCCGCCGAGAATCCCTTTGTAGACTTCGTGGCTCGGGCAGTGCGCGCGGGCGTGGTCGATCTCGGTATGGTTGTCGACCAGGCGCTCGCCGTCCGCGAGGTAGAGGCCGTTGAGCGTGACTTCGGCTCCTTCACCGTCGAGTGTGGCCACGACGTCGTTGCGGACGATTTTCCCGCCAAGAGAAAACGAATGTGACGAGAAGGTCGCGCCACGCTGAGCGTTCACGAAGATGCTGGCGACGTGGTACGCCTCGAGGCTCTCCTGCTGGACCTTGTAGTGGTCCAGGATCGACCCCTCGCCGGCAAACACCTCGGTGACACCGTTGGTGAAGTAGGTGCCTCCGCGAAGCGACACATACGTCTCGATGATGCGCGACTGGCTGCGGTCGCCAGCGACGATCAGCGTTCGCGCCTGACTCATTTCCGGGACATCACCGCCGGCGCTGACGTAAAGAATCTCGAGCGGCTGCTCGAGGACGACCCCGTCAGGAACGTATACGTACGCTCCATCGCTCGTCATCGCCGTGTTCATCGCGACGAAGCTCCGGGCATCGAAATCCCCGAGCTGACCGAAATAGCGCGGCACGACATCCAAATGCTCGCTCATCGCGGCCGCAAGCGACCCGGCGCGAACGCCCTTGGGCAGGCCGATCAGCTGCGACAACTCGGCGGAAAACCGTCCGTTGATGACAACCAGCCGGAACGACAACGTCGCGTAGGGCACCGTGGCGAGATCGGCTGCCGTCACGATCGCGGGCGGAGAGGTCCGAAACTCGGTCGACGCGATCGGCGAGACGTTGGTGAACCGCCACTCTTCGTCACGCACCGTCGGGAAGCCGAGGGCGGCGAAGCGCGCCGCACCGCGGTCGCGAAGGTCCTGCAACCACCGCGGGCCACCCAGCGGACGCGTCTCGAGCGTGGCACGCCAGGGCTGTAGTTTTTCTGCGACCTGTGGCATGTCGATCACGCTCCGACCGGCTCGACGCCGGCTTCCAGCCAGCCGTAGCCCTTCTTCTCGAGCTCGAACGCGAGCTCCTTGCCGCCGGACTTGACGATCCGCCCGGCGCTCAGCACGTGGACGTAATCGGGAATGATGTAATCCAGCAGCCGCTGGTAGTGCGTCACGATGATCGTTGCCCGGTCGGGGCTGCGCAGCGAGTTCACGCCGTTGGCCACTACCTTCAGCGCGTCGATGTCGAGGCCCGAGTCGGTTTCGTCGAGCAGTGCCAGCTTCGGCTCGAGCAGCGCCATCTGGAAGATCTCGTTGCGCTTCTTCTCGCCGCCGGAGAAACCCTCGTTCACCGCGCGGCTCAGCATCGCCTGGTCGATATCGAGGAGTCGCGCTTTCTCCTTGATCAACTGCAGAAACTCCATGGCGTCGAGCTCGGGTTCCCCGATGTGTTTCCGCTTGGCGTTCAGCGCGGCCTTGAGGAAGTACTGATTCTGGACGCCCGCGATCTCCACCGGATACTGGAACGCCATGAACACACCCTCGCGGGCGCGCTCGTCAGGATCCATTTCCAGAAGATCGCGTCCTTCGAAGGTGACTTCCCCTTCGACGACCTGGTATTCCGGATGCCCGGCTATGACACGCGCCAGCGTGCTCTTGCCGGAGCCGTTCGGCCCCATGATGGCGTGCACTTCGCCCGCGTTCACGTGCAGATCGATCCCCTTGAGGATCTGCTTGTCTTCCGCGCGTACCTGAAGATTCTTGATATCGAGCATTTGTTTTGACACCGCATTTCCTGGGCGGTTCTCGAACCGCCCCTACAACGTCGTGAAATCGAACCGCCCCTACAACGCACCCAATCCGCGTAGGGCCGTTCAGACGGCCCTATCCGACCGATCCTTCCAGTGATATCGCCAGAAGCTTCTGCGCTTCGACCGCGAACTCCATCGGCAGCTCGCGAAATACTTCCCTGCAGAACCCGCTGACGATCATGTTGACTGCGTCTTCAGTCGTCAGCCCGCGCTGGCGGCAGTAGAAGATCTGGTCCTCGCCGATCTTCGAGGTGGACGCCTCGTGCTCCACGCGCGCGGAGGTGTTCCGGATCTCGAGATACGGAAACGTGTGCGCGCCGCACTTGTCACCGATGAGCAGCGAATCGCACTGCGAATAGTTGCGGGCGTTCTTCGCGTTCTTCCCGACGCGCACCAGGCCGCGGTAGGTGTTCTGGCCATGACCGGCGGAGATGCCCTTCGAGACGATCGTGCTTCTCGTGTTCTTCCCGAGGTGGATCATCTTGGTGCCGGTATCGGCCTGCTGCCAGTTGTTGGTCGTGGCAACCGAATAGAACTCGCCGATGGAGTTGTCACCCTGCAGGATGCAGCCCGGATACTTCCAGGTGATCGACGAACCGGTTTCGACCTGAGTCCAGGTGATCTTCGAACCCCGGCCGGAGCACAGACCTCGCTTGGTGACGAAGTTGTAGATGCCCCCCTTGCCGTCCTTGTCACCGGGGTACCAGTTCTGGATCGTCGAGTACTTGATCGTCGCATCGTCATGCGCGACGAGCTCGACGACCGCGGCGTGCAGCTGGTTTTCATCGCGCATCGGGGCGGTGCAGCCCTCGAGATAGCTGACGTAGGAGCCCTCTTCCGCGATGATCAGCGTGCGCTCGAACTGGCCGGTGTCTTTCGCGTTGATCCGGAAGTAGGTCGACAGCTCCATCGGGCAGCGGACGCCCTTCGGGATGTAGACGAACGATCCGTCGCTGAAGACCGCGGAGTTGAGTGCGGCGAAGAAGTTGTCCGTGTATGGAACGACCGAGCCGAGATATTTCTTCACGAGGTCCGGATGCTCGCGCACCGCCTCCGAGAACGACATGAAGATGATTCCCTTCTCGGCCAGCTTCGCGCGGAAGGTGGTGGCCACCGAGACGCTGTCGAACACGGCGTCGACCGCGACACCGGCAAGCAGCTTCTGCTCGTCGAGCGGGATCCCGAGCTTGTCGAACGTTGCCCGGACTTCAGGATCGACCTCGTCCAGACTGTTCAGGACCTTCTTCTTCTTCGGAGCGGAGTAATAAACGATGTCCTGGTAGTTGATCGGCTCGTACTTGACGTTCTGCCAGGTCGGCTCTTTCATCGTGAGCCACAGGCGGAACGCCTTGAGCCGCCACTCGAGCATCCACTCGGGCTCTTCCTTCTTCTTCGAGATCAGCCGGACGACGTCCTCGTTCAGCCCTTTTGGAATGGTGTCGGCATCGACGTCGGTGACGAAGCCGTACTTGTATTCGCGTGTCGCGAGCTGTTCGATGGTTTCAGTT
This sequence comes from uncultured Acidobacteriota bacterium, assembly GCA_963810305.1. Taxonomy (GTDB): domain Bacteria; phylum Acidobacteriota; class Vicinamibacteria; order Vicinamibacterales; family 2-12-FULL-66-21; genus JACDCA01. The sequence continues at coordinate 314,170 of CAWEMY010000007.1, read as the reverse complement.
GCAGTTGACATATGTTCCGTTGTGTAGGGGCGGTTCGCGAACCGCCCCTACGGCTGTCCGCTAGACACTGAACGAAGTTCCACACCCGCACGACGACTTGGCGTTCGGGTTGTTGAAAATGAATCCCTTGCTCACGAGGCTCGTGTCGTAATCGAGCGTCGTGCCGTCGATGAAACGGTGGCTCTTGGGATCGACGAACACCTTCGACCCTTCCGGCCCGTCGAAGACGTGGTCTCCCTCACGCGGGGCGGCTTCCCATGCGAACGTGTAGCTCAGCCCGGAACACCCGCCGGCCTTGATCCCAATGCGAAGGCCACCTTGGGGGAGACCGTTCCTGGCGGTCATCTTCCTGATGAGCTTTGCGGCGTTTTCGCTGATCTGCAGCATCGTAATCTCTATCGGTCGAACTACGACCAATACAGTCCTATATTATCCGCCACCGGCCGCGGTCTGTCTATCTTTCGCGGAATGCGGGAATCGGGATGCGGGATGCGGGGGCCTTTCCGGAGGCCGTTTCTCAGTATTTGGGCTGTTTCGGGTCGATTTCCGTGACCCAGCCGATCACCCCACCCGTAAGGTTGCGGGCCTTGGTGAAGCCTCTCTCGCGCATCATGGCGACCGATCGGGTGCTTCGTCCGCCGCTCTTGCAATGGACGACGACCTCCTGATCAGGATCGAATTCGCCGAGCCGTTCCGCAAGTTGCGACACCGGGATGAGGAGGGACCCGGGGATGCTGCAGATGGCGTGCTCGTGAGGCTCGCGCACATCGATGACAACCGGAGCATTCCCCTGGTCCATTCGCGCTTTCAGTTCGTGGACGGTGATGTCCGCGTCAGGCCGGCTGGTGTCAGGCCGGCTAAAGCCGGCCTCTACCACTCCAGCTGCGGTAGGGGCCGGCCGGCCCGTCTCACAATATCCCTCGTAAGCCTTCAGCTCGAGAATCGTTGGACTGTCGCCGCAGACGGCGCACTCCGGATCACGGGACAGCTTCAGCTCCCTGAAGCGCATGCGCAGCGCGTCGTAGATGATGAATCGACCGATGAGCGGCTCGCCGATGCCGAGAAGCAGCTTGATGACTTCGGTCGCCTGTATCGTGCCGATGATCCCTGGAAGGACGCCGAGGACGCCCGCCTCAGCGCAGCTCGGCACGAGTCCGGGGGGTGGCGGTTCCGGGTGCAGGCACCGGTAGCACGGTCCATTTTCCGCCGCGAACACTGTGGCCTGCCCCTCGAACCTCGAGATACTTCCCCAGGCGTTGGGCTTGCGCGCCATCACACACGCGTCGTTGACCAGGTAACGGGCGGTGAAGTTATCGGTGCCGTCCAGCACCACTTCGTATCCAGACACCAGCTGCAGCGCGTTCGACGCATCGAGCGTGACCTGATGCGCGACTACTTCCAGATCCGGATTCAGGCCTCGCAGTCTTTCCGCTGCTGCCTCGAGCTTCGGTCGTCCAACATCGTCGACCGAGTAGAGAAGCTGGCGATGGAGATTCGTGACGTCGACCGCATCGAAGTCGACCAGCCCGATCGTGCCGACTCCCGCCGCCGCCAGGTACATCGCCGCAGGGGAGCCGAGTCCGCCAGCGCCGACGCATAGCACGCGGGCGGATTTCAGCCGCCGCTGACCAGCGACGCCTATCTCGCTCAGGGTCAGATGGCGGCTATATCGGATGAGTTCGGATTGAGATAGTTCGGGGAGCATTTATTGAGCAGCCCTAAAGGGCTGGACTACGGAGCTGCACGGTAATTCATCATACAGTTCTTGAGGTTAGCGGACCTTTCGCCTAAACTTCGTCCACGTGGAAACCCTGTATCTGCCGGTTCTGGCACTTCTGCTTGGCGGAGCCGTCGGTGCGCTCTGGGCGAATTCGAGAGCACGGCACGCACACGAGGCCGCGCTTCAGGAAAAGGCCGCACTCGCCGCCTCCCTCGATGCCGAACGGAGAAGCGGTGCCGAAAAGCTCGCCGTCCTGCAGGACGCCGAGAGCAAGTTGCGCGATGCCTTCTCCGCACTCTCATCGGAAGCGCTCCAACGAAACACCGAGTCCTTCCTCCAACTCGCCCGGACGTCGCTCGGTGAATTTCAAAGAAGCGCGACTACGGACCTCGAGGTGCGGCAGAAGGCGATCGATCTGCTGGTGCAGCCACTGCGCGAGTCTCTCAAGAACGTCGACACCAAATTGAACGAAGTCGAGCGCGGTCGCGCGAGCTCGCAGGCGCAGTTGTCAGAACAGCTCCGGTCCCTGTCGCAGTCCCAACAGGTCCTGCACTCCGAGACGACGAAGCTGGCGCGGGCACTCCGCTCGCCGAACACTCGCGGCCAATGGGGAGAAATCCAGCTCCGGCGCATTCTCGAGAGCGCCGGCCTTCTGGAAACCATCCATTTCGATTTCAAAGAGTCGACGCAGACCGAGGAAGGGCGCTTGAGCCCCGATGTGATCATCAAACTTCCCGGCGGCAAGAACGTGGTCGTGGACGCGAAAGTGCCGCTCGCGGCATACCTCGACGCGATGGAGGGGGACGAGGAACATCTTCGCGTCGCGAAACTGAAGGACCACGCGCGGCAACTGAAGGAACACGTCAATCGGCTCGCCGGCAAGAACTACTGGGCCCACTTCCAGCCGGCACCCGACATCGTCGTGATGTTCGTACCTGGCGAGGCGCTGCTCTCCTCGGCCATGCAGCACGATCCGGCGCTGCTCGAGTTCAGCATGGGCAAAGGGATCATGCTGGCCAGCCCGCTGTCCTTGATTGCGTTGCTGAAAGCGATCGCCTACGGATGGCAGCAGGACACCGTGGCGAAGAACGCTCAGGAGATCAGCGATCTCGGCCGCAATCTTTACGACCGCATCGCGAAGCTCGCCGAGCACTTCGAGAACGTCGGCCGCAGCCTGGCCAAAGCAGTTCAGGCCTACAACGGTGCGATCGGCACGCTCGAGAGCCGCGTGCTCGTCACCGCCCGGCGGCTCAAAGACAAAGGGGTGACAGCCTCGGAAGAGTTCCGCGAGCTCGAGCCGATCGATCAGACGCCGCGGCTTCTCGGCGCCGCGGAATTGGTGGGATTGTTCGACGACGCCCCGGACCCGGGCAGCCCTAAAGGGCTGGACTACGCCCAACTGGACGCGACGGACCCAGCCCCGCGCGATTTCACGCGGGGCACTCCAGTCATTTGAGCGCAGCGGTCACGGTCACCATCGCCCGGATCGTGAGATTGCCGGGGGTGACCGGCGTATCCTGCACCGGCGCCTGCGCCGCCATGGTGCGCTCCATCATCATCGGTCTCGGCTCCGGCATCGATGTGGGATGGTCCTGGATGCGGACGATCCTGTCGATCCGCATTCCGGCCCCGCTCGCGGCCGCTTCGGCGCGCGCACGGGCGTTCTGAACGGCGATTCGCAGCGCTTCGCGCTCCGCCTCGGCGCGGTCCTTGATATCGAACCGAAGACCGCCGATCGACGTGGCGCCTGATCCGACCGTTGCGGAAATCACCTCGCCGGCCCGGCTGATTTCATCGACGCGCACTTCGATCGTATTGCGGGCGACGTAGCCGCGCAGCGTCTGCCGTCCGTTTGCGTAATCGAACTCAGGGTGCAGCTCCACCGATGTCGTGCGGACTGCATCGCTGCCAAGCGACAGGCTGCGCAGCTTCTGCATCACCGCGTTCATGGCTTCGACGTTGGCGCGCTGCGCCTCCTTCGGGTCGCGCGCACGCGACTCCGCGTTGATCGTGACCCAGGCCCGGTCGGCGGCCCTCTTGACCTCCGCTTCACCGGAGGTCACCACCACCGGAAAATCGAATTTGGCCTCCTGCGCCGTCGCGGGTGCGCCGAGGAGCAGAACCGAGAGCGCGATGACAGCTGCTGGTCGCACAACTACCTCCAGATCAATAGGGTACACTTTCGCGCGATGCGCGCTCACATAGCGCTGATCGGCTACGGCAACGTCGCCAGACGCTTCGAGCGGATGCTCGACGAACAGCGCGAGGTCCTTGCACGCGACTACGGCTTGAGCTGCGACATCGTGGCGACTGCCACACGCCATGGGTGCATGGCCGGCGGACAGCCGTGTGAGGACGCGTTCGCGGCAATCCGCTACGTTGCCGAGTCCAAGGCGGACCTCAGGGTCGTGATCGAGGTCACGACGCTCAACGTGGTCGACGGCGAACCGGCGATTTCGCATATCCGAACCGCCATCGAGGAGGGCTGTCACGTTGTGACGGCGAACAAAGGACCGGTAGCGTTTGCCTACCAGACGCTGCGTGATGCTGCGACTAGAGCCGGCGTGACTTTTCTGTTCGAAGGCGCGGTCATGGACGGCGTTCCCGTCTTTTCCATGGTCCGGGAGAATCTTCCCGCCGTGAAGATCGCCGGATTCGAAGGGGTGATCAATACGACGACCAACCACATCCTGACGTCCCTGGAACGCGGTGTGGCGTTCGATGCGGCACTGGCACAGATGCACGCGGACGGCATTACGGAAGCCGATCCGTCGCTGGATGTCGACGGCTGGGACGCCGCGGTGAAGACCGCGGCCCTCGCCAACGTCCTGATGGACGCGGGGATGACGCCCCACGATGTGCATCGGACCGGCATCAGCGAAGCGGATCAAGCGGCCGTTCACGCCGCCCATCAGCGTGGGAATCGCATGAAGCTCGTCGCGTCGGCACGGCGCGCGACCGGCGGGACGATCAGCGCCCGGGTCGAGCTGCGCGAGCTCCCGACGACCCATCTGCTGGGCGGGCTCGACGGAGGCGCAAACGCGCTCATCCTGCAGACCGACCTCCTCGATCGCATCGCCGTGTGCCAGTTGTCGGGCGATCTGACACAGACGGCGTACGCACTGTTCGCCGACCTGATTACCGTCGCCCGCCGCGCTCGCAAACGGCGATGAACCGTCCGCTCGAAGGGATTACGGTCGTCGACTTCACCCGGGTCCTTTCCGGACCGTTCTGCACGATGCAGCTCGCCGACATGGGCGCACGCGTCATCAAGATCGAGCAGCCGGGGAATGGAGACGACACGCGCGGATGGGGGCCGCCGTTCGTCCACGGCGAGAGCGCGTACTTCTTGAGCATCAATCGCAACAAGGAAAGCGTGACGCTCGACCTGAAGCACCCGAGTTGCGCGACCGTCGTGGACCGACTGCTGTCGAAGGCGGATGTTCTCGTCGAAAATTTCAGACCGGGGACGATGGATCGGCTGTCACTCGGATACGAGCAGCTTGCGCCGCGGTATCCGCGCCTGGTGTATTGCTCGATCTCCGGATTCGGGCAGACAGGCCCCCGGCGCCGCGAAGCGGGCTACGACGCCGTCGCCCAGGCAGAAGGCGGTCTGATGAGCATTACCGGCCCACAAGACGGGCCGGGGTATCGTCTCGGCGTCGCGGTCTCCGATATCGTCAGCGGCATGTTCGCCGTCCAGGGCATTAGCCTCGCGCTCCTGGCTCGCGAACGAACCGGCCGCGGGCAACAGGTCGACATCTCGATGCTGGACGCGACGGCCGCCCTCCTCACCTATCAGGCCGGGATTTTCTTTGCGACCGGCGAGACGCCGCCGCGGATGGGCAATCGGCATCCGACCATCACGCCGTACGAAACGTTCGAGGCGCTCGACGGCGAGTTCGTCATCGCCGTCGGGAACGACGATCAGTGGCGCCGATTCTGTGCGGCCATCGAAGCGCCGGCGCTGGCGCGCGACGAGCGTTTCGCCACCAATCGGCTCCGGCTGGCCAACTACGACACGCTGCGGGCGACGCTTGCGGATCGCCTGCGGACGCGGACCCGATTGGAGTGGGTCGCCGCGCTCAAAGGCGCAGGCGTCCCCTGCGGCTCGGTTCGGCAAGTCGGGGAAGTCCTGGAAGACCCACAGCTCGCCGCCCGGGGGATGATCCGTGAATTTCAACATCCGGTTGCAGGCGCTATCCGAGCGCTGGGCAACCCGGTCCAGTTGTCGGAGCTCCCGGCACCGGCGCAGGCGCCACCTCCCACGCTCGGGCAGCACACCGACCAGGTCCTCCGCGAGGTTGCAGGGTTGACTGACGCCGAGATCTCGGCGCTTCGATCGCAAAAGGCAATCTGAGACGGCTGGTTTAAGAGAGAAACGGACTCAGTTCCTGCACGACCAGGGTGTATACGTCTTCTTCCGTCAGATCCCTGATCGCCGTGCGTTCGCGGACCGGGCGCTCCGAGGTGATCATCCGGCGGCCGCGGCCGCGGTGGACGCGCGCGACGACCTCCGGCGGATCCTCGGCCGAATCAAGCAGCAGTTCGATGTAATCGTCCGGAGAGGATCCGGAAATCAGGCGAACCGATTCGGCCGGCGTCGCCACGTGAAAAAGGTGGCCTTCGCCCGTCAACGCGGACGCAAGATGCTGGACCGCGGGCACGGCCACTTCCGCGAGAAACTTCTCGTACTCACGTGCGGCCTCGTCGGTCCGGACTCGGCGCGCCGCCGCATTCTTTTTGGCAAGTTCGATGGCGGCGCGGATGCGCCGCCGCAACTCGGAGATTTCAACAGCCACCGATCGAGCCTACATTATTTCCTTGCGACGTGGATCGCCATCAGGCCGCCGAGAACACGCACACACTCCGCCGACGTGAATCCATCGTCCTGCATCATCCGCGCAACTGCCGGTGCGCCCGGATACCGCGTGATCGATCGAGGAATGTAGCGATACGTATCCGGATCGCGGTGCAGGATGTACCCGAGCGCGGCGCCCACCACCGTCAGATAGCCGAGATACAGGGCGCGAACGATCGCGCTCGGCGGACGGTCGAAGTCAAGTGACAGCAGCATCCCTCCCGGCCGCAGCACGCGCCTGATCTCCGCGATTGCCCCCTTCAGTTCGGGAACGTTTCGCAGTCCGTAACCTGTGCTGACGACATCGAATGAGGCGTCCTCGAATGGCAGCGCCATCATGTCTCCGACCAGGAATGCGGGGTGCGGGATGCGGGGTGCGGGATGCGAAATGCGGGGTGCGTGGGGAGCGGGGCGAGGGTGCGGAGTCGCGGGGCGCGGGGCGCGGGGCGCGGGGTGCGGGGCGGTAGAGGCCGCCTTTCCTGGCCTGAGCGCAGTCGAAGGCAGCCGGCCTTTCTCCGACGCGATCTCAACCATCCGGAACGTGATGTCGAGACCGGTGACTGACGCGCCTTCAGCGGATAGCCCGAACGCAATGTCCCCGGTGCCGCAGGCGAGATCGAGCGCGCGTTTGCCTGAGAGCGGACCGGCCAGCGAGATCAGCCGCCGCTTCCAGGCGCGGTCGAGGCCGAAGGAGAGAAGAACAGTGATGAGGTCGTAACGGTCCGCGATGGTCGCGAAGAGGCGCCGGACGTAAACCCGCTTCGACCCTGGACTGTCGAGCGCCCCATCACGCATGACAGCGTTACTGGATCACGATGGTGCCCCGCATCTTCGCCGAATGCGGCGTGCAGAAGTAGGTGTCGGTGCCAGGGTGTTTCGGAACCCTGATGTTGACCACTTCTTCGCCGCGGCCTTCGAGCAGCTTCGTCGCGACCTTCCAGTTTTTCACCACGAAGTCGTGGTCCATCCCGGCGTCCTCACTCGTGACCCGCAGTCGAACGCGCTCGCCACGGCGGAATTCCAGTGTCGGATTCGGTTCTCCCTTGCCGTCGAGGTAGTACGCCATGTCACGGATGACCAGGTGCACCTCACGCTTCGGATCCACTTCGCTCGATGCAACCATCGGCAGCAGCGTCGCGAAAATCGCGATGACCGCAACGATTCCACCAGCCGTGATTGCCCTGTTTCTCGCCCGTATCGTCATTTTTTTATCCGCTGCGTGGGGCCCCTTCGCCCACTCCGCTCCGCTCGCTCAGGAATTGTTCTCAGTTCAGAGTTCAGCGTTCAGAGTTTCCATTTATCCCACCAGAACTCCCGTGAGGTACATGACCGCGAAGCCGCCAAGCAACGCGAGCATGACCGGAGCGTGCACGAGCCGTTCCGCGAGCGGCCGCTCACGCGCCATCTGTCGCAGGATCAGAACGACTACCTGGGCAATCGCGCCCACGCCCAGGCCGAGAAAGAACACGGTGAAGGGACGTGAATACACGAGCCCTCCGATCCAGGCGCCGGCAATCGTCGGCACGCCGCCGATCAGTCCGAGCTTCACGAGCGTCCAGACCGACGGGCGTTCCTTCGCCATCGGGGCGATGATCGCCAGACCCTCGGTTGCGTTGTGCAGCGTGAATCCGACGATCAATAACGTTCCAAAGGCGGCCTCACCGAGGGCAAAGGCTGCGCCGATCGCCAACCCTTCCCCGAGGTTGTGCAGGCCGATGCCTACGGCAATCAGGAGCGACAGTACCCACCCGGAGGCCGGGCCCTCGCCGCGAAGGTGCGCGCGTCGTCGCGCCAGCCAGCTGCCGAGCACCTCGAGCGCCAGGTAAGCGGTCGCCGCGGACGCAATCAGCAAGGCCACACCGTGAAATGCTCCGGGGAGCGTGGCGCTCGACTCGAGCCCTTCCGTGGCGGCGTCGATCAGAAGAAAAAGCAGCAGGCCGATGGTGAAGGCGAGTACCGCGTCGAGACCCGAGCGTCCCATGCGCCTGATCACCGGGAACCACAGGAGACCGAGCGCGACCGGAATGACGCCAACGAACACGCCGATAGCCGCAAAGAGCACCAAATGCCGCAGGTCGGGCTCGGGTGACTCCAGCGCGACCGCGATCTCGTGCTCGAACTTGGTGCCGGTGGACGTGAGAATCGCAATGTGGTGCGTCTCCCCGGTGACCCATGGATAGGGAATCGTCAGCGTGACCCGTCGCAGCCGTCCAACCGTGAGCGGACCATCCGCCGAGAAATTCCAGAACGCGTCATCCACGACGACCTGCGCGATGGTCACCGGATCCGGGCTCTCGTTGAGCACCGTGAGGATGATCCCTTCGGACTTCAGCAGCGCGCGTTGCACCGACAGGATCTCGACCGGCGGTGCGTCCGGATCCCTGAGAAGCTCGCTGGGGCCGAACCTGAAGATCGCAAACAGCACCGCCGCGAGCAGCACCAGTGGCAGCAGCGCTGAGACCGCCATCTTGCTAAGGCCGGCTGACGAAGCGACCGTGTCAGGTATCACGTCGGGCACCCGTCGCCTCGAAGAGTCCCATCCAGCCAAGCTCAGCGAACTCGCTCTGATGGGCGTGGAACATGAACCTGCCCGGATAACGGAAACGCGTCTCGAGTACAGCGCGTTCTCCCTGGCACAACATGACCGTGTCGGTCGTGTCGTCAGGCGTCGCCCGAGTGCCCGTTCGGAACACATCGAAGAACATCCCGTGAAGGTGCAGGCTGTTGATCAGGTCGAACTCCGTGAGGTTCACCACGTAGATCCGCACCAGCTTTCCGACTTCGACGCGGATCGGGTCGTACATGTAGTGGTGTGCGAGCGTGTTGACAGCGTAGACCTCGTTATCCGAGTCGAAGTTCGTGTCGAAGCCGTTCATGACCATGACCATTTCGTCGGCTTCGGCCCTGGGTGTTTTCGGATCGACGATGAAGACTCCGTAGAGGCCCTTATGGATATGGCGTTTCAGCGGCACCGCGTGGCAGTGATACAGATGCATGCCCCACGGCTCGGCGTCGAACTCGTAAACGAACTTCGCCCCGGGCTGGACCTGGTGCTCGGGCAGCGAACCGTCCATTTCGGGAGGGTGCCACCCGTGAAAATGGATCGTGTGTGGATGTGTCCCCTGGTTCAGAAACGTGACCCGGACGCGGTCCCCTTCGCGGGCCCGGATCGTCGGGCCCGGCACCTGCCCGTTGAACGTCCACGCCGGAAAGAAAACCCCCGGCGCAATCTCGATCTCGCGATCGACCGCAATGAGCTCGTACTCGCGCAGGAGGCTGCCGTCCGGGCGCGGAGTCTCCTTGTAGTAACGAGCACGATCCTCTGGTGGCCTGTCGGAAAAGTTCCAGGCCCGCATGTAGGTCGTCGGGTTGAAGATGCTCGTGTCCGCCCTGCCGATCGGGCCCATCGCATGCGCGGCATGATCCATCGTCCCGGCCGAATGACCGCGCTGCTGCCCGCGCACCCGGGCGCCGTGCAGCAGGCCAGCGGCGGCTGAGCCGAATCCGGCCAGGCGAAGCCATCCGCGGCGGGTCAGGGAGGTCATTTCGAGGTCCTCAATCTCATATTTTGACAATTCAAAATAATCAATTGTATGCTTCCAAGTCAAATCGATGCTGCCGACCTATACCGTCGAAAACTACCTGAAAGCCATTTTTCAGGCGCAAATCGGCCTAAACAGGGGCGACCTCGTCCCGATGGGCCGGCTGGCGAGCGCGCTGGGTGTCGTGCCCGGAACGGCTACGACGATGGTCAAGACGCTGGCGGAATCAGGGCTCGTGAAATACGAGCCCTACGCGGGGGTCCGGCTGACCGCGGCCGGGGAGAAGCTGGCCGCCATGGTCCTGCGCCGGCACCGGCTGATCGAGCTCTTCCTCGTGAAAGTGATGGGCATGAGCTGGACGGAGGTGCATGACGAAGCGGAGCATCTCGAGCACGCGGTTTCGGAACGGCTCATCGACCGGATCGACGAGATGCTGGGACGCCCGAAGTTCGACCCGCACGGGGATCCCATCCCCGACTCCCACGGCGCGTTCGACCGTCGGCAGTACGACACGCTGCTGACCTGCCCGATTCACTCCCGTGTAACCGTCAGTCGCGTGACCGACCAGGACAGTGCGTTCCTGCTCTTCGTGGAACGTCACGACCTCAAGCCGGGCAGCGTCGTCGAAGTCGAAGAGCGGGACGAAGTCGCCGACAGCGTGCGGCTCAGAGGTGAAGGCAACAAGCGGGTCACCATCGGCGCGCGCGCCGCCTCCAAGGTTCTGGTCGAGGCACTCAAGGTTGTCGTCCTCTGTCTACTTCTTCCGCTGACGGCGCTGGCTCAGGCGACTACGCCTGCTGCCAGCATCGAAAAGCGAGCCCTTCGCGATTCTCGACAACTCATTCCTGGTCGAGGAAGCCTTCAACCAGCCGGCGGGAGTTTTTCAGAACATCTTCGGATTTGTGCGCATTGGCGACGTATGGGAGCTCGCGTTCACCCAGGAGTGGCCCGTCACCTCGCAGAAGCACCAGCTGTCTTACACGCTGCGGGCTCTCGGCCACTCCGAACGATCGACTGGCATCGGGGATGTGATTTTGAACTACCGCTACCAGGCGACTGTCGAGGGTCCGGGCATCCCGGCGTTTTCACCACGTATTTCGCTGATTCTTCCCACCGACAGCAGCGGCGATCGTTCGATCGGGTTGCAGATCAACCTTCCGCTCAGCAAGCAGAGCGGCGACCTGTATTTCCACGGCAACGCCGGATTCACATGGCTGCCGCGGGCAAGGGGACCACTCGAAAGGGTGTCGCTGCTGACACCGACCGTTTCGGGCAGCGCGATCTATCGACTGCGGCCGATGTTCAACCTGATGCTGGAGAACGTGCTCTCCCTCGTGGCGGCGTACGGGGAGCTGGGAGGCACCCAACGGGAGACCGTTTTCACGTTCTCACCTGGCGCCCGAGGCGGCTGGAATCTTGGAGATCAGCAGTTGATCCTGGGGGCCGCAATCCCGATCACCTTCGCAGACGAGACGAACACAGGAGTGTTCCTCTACCTGTCTTACGAATTGCCCTTCAGAAAATAGGTCGCGTTTCCGGTGTAGGGGCCGTTCGCGAACGGCCCCTACGTCAACGGTCGTCTGCCGCATAAGCGGCGAAGGAAGTCGGCGTCTCCCAGACGCGAATCGTGACGACCGGGACGCCGAGCTCGCGTGCTTTCTCGAACAGCAGACGCGCGATCCGCTCGACGGTAGGATTACTCTCCAACAGGTACATCGGCTCGCCCAGCTCGCGCAGAGGCGCGACCAGCGGGTCGTCATGCCGCAGGATCATCTTGTGATCCAGCTCCCGGTCGATCCATCCTTTGACGATGCGTTTGATGTCGCTGAAATCGACGACCATGTTGCGGTTGTCGAGATCGTCGGTGCGGACGTCGACTTCCACCACCGCGTTGTGCCCGTGCGGATGCTTGCAGACGCCGTCGTAGTCGAGCAGCCGATGGCCATAGCAGAAATCAATGCGCTTCGTGACGAGATACATGGCTGATTCGATCTTAACAGTTCTGTTTTCGGCGGGCCTCGACAGCGCGGTGCTCCTCGCGAAGGCGGCAGCGGACAGCGACGACGTCCAGCCCGTCTATGTCAGCGTCGGTCTCGCGTGGGAGGGGGACGAGCGGACGATGGCCGCGCAATTTGTCGCGACGCTCCCGCGGCTGCGGCCCATGAAGACACTGACTGTCGATATGACTGACGTCTATCCGTCGACGCATTGGGCGATCCGAGGTGAGGCCCCTGGCTTCGACACACCCGACTCGGACGTCTACCTGGAAGGGCGCAACGTCATCCTGCTCTCCAAGGCAGCGGTCTACATGGCCAGGACGCGGTCGCCGCGCGTCCTGATCGGTCTGCTGGCGGGAAATCCGTTCCCTGATTCCAGCCGCGGTTTTTTTGATGCGATGGAAAATGCGTTGTCCGTTGGTCTGGCGTTCGGCATCTCGATCGACGCACCCTTCAGCGCGATGACCAAGGCGGACGTGATTCGACTAGGTCAGACGCTTGGAGTTCCCTTCGAGCTCACGCTGTCGTGCATGCAGCCGGTGAGGGGCGAACACTGCGGCCAGTGCAGCAAGTGCCGCGAAAGGCGCGACGCATTTGCCGACGCGGGCATCCGCGACCCGGCACGGTATGCGGCGCCGCCGCCGCGGTAGATTGGCGAGCGGTTAAGGCGCGCACGGCGCGCCTGCGAGCCGGGGTCCCCGGCGCGCGTTGTTTGCGCGCTGGGGTGGGAGGGAGCGGCGCGGGGCGTAGGGCCCCCGCAAGCGACCGAGCCGGGGTCCGGGGCAGAGCCCCGGTCTAGCTCGTGCCGAGGCGAATCGCCCCGTCACCCGTCCGGACGCGCAGGAGCTTGCCGCCGTCGCCGATCTTGCCCCGCAGCGTTCGGCGGGACTGCTCACGTGTAGGCGGCGGGAGCCCGTCGAGGTCACTTCGGATGCTGCCGTCACCGGTGTGCGCGTCGAGCTCGGCGCCGAATCCCGTCGGCAGATAAAGGGACACACTGCCATCGCCGGTCGTGATGTCCCAGTTCTCGCCCATCGTCGATCCCGGATCGGCGCGGTAGACCACGGATCCGTCTCCGGTATGCAGCTTGACCGCCGACAGCATGCCGCCGACGTCGACGCTGCCATCGCCGGTATCCACGCTCAGACGGCCGTGGGCTTTCTGCACGCCAACCGAGCCGTCGCTCGTGTTGAATTCCAGCTCGCCGGAAACCTCGGCGGCACGGATGCTGCCATCGCCGGTCCTCAGCTCGATGCGCCCATTCACGCGTTCGACCTTGATGGATCCATCTCCCGTGCGGGCGACGATATTGACGTCACGGGGCACGGAGACGATCAGGCTGGCACTGGGAGTCCGGTGGAACCCCACTCGATACGATTCGGAACGCGGCCGTTTCACTTCGAGGTCGATACGATCACCCTTCTGGTTCGCGATGACCTCGATGCTTTCGAGGGATGCCTTGGTCGGGCCACGTCTCTCGATCTCGACCAGGACGTCCGGCTTGTCCCACGACTGAATCTGGATCGAACCGTCGAACGTCGTCAGCCGCAGGTCGGGGGTGCCGGTGACGGTGAACCGCTTTTCCTCCCGCTGGACTTCGCTGTGGGAGTCGACAGTCACCATGCAGCCGACGCTAGCCGCGCCAAAGAGCAGGAGCGCCGCCGACAGTGGGCCTTTCATAACAGCCATAGACGTTCCGTGCCTCTGGTCCGTTCCACGCTCGAGCTTCATATCGAGCGGGCCGCCGGCGCGTGAAAAGGCGCGGACTCCGGCCACGTAAGTCGCAACTACATTGAGGTTTCGATCGAGCACAACCAGATCGGCGAGGGCCCCCGCGGCCAGGATCCCGGCTCCCAGCAGGCCCATTTCACGCGCCGGCGTGGTCGCGCACATCAATGCGGCGTCAACCAGGCTGAAACCCATCTGCGTCACCAGCCGGGCGAATGCGCCGTCCATCGTCAGCACGCTGCCCGCCAGAGTGCCATCGTCCAGATAGGCCGCATCGCGGACGATGATCGCCCGGCCACCCAGCGTGGCCCGGGTACCCGCCGCCAGGCCCGAGCCCGCGGTTCCGTCGGTGATTGCCATCACCCGAGACGGGCTCTTCGCCGCCACTGCGAGACGCACGCCTGCCGGATGCACATGGACGCCGTCGCAGATAACCTCCGCAGCGATTTCGTCACTGTCGAGGACGGCGCCGACGAGTCCGGGATTCCGATGACTGAACCCGCTCATCCGTTGAACAGGTGGGTCGCATGACGCGCGCCGGCTGCCACCGCGGCGAGCGCCTGCTCGTAGTCGGCTCCGGAGTGCCCGACTGACACGCGGTGACCGTGCCCGACGAGCCCGGGAATCAATTCGAGGACGCCATCGATCTCGGGCGCGACTGTGATGATCCCGACGTCTGCACGGCCGCGCTCGATCTCTCGCAGGATGCTTTCGCCGGAGAACTCACCGTCGATGACCGTCCGCGGACCACGGATGCATGTTTCGGGCTGCGCGCCCTTGAACTCGGGGTTGATGAAGTTGCTTTCGAGATGGGCGGGCAGTACCCGGGCGCTGTTGCCTGGCGGGCTCGAGCGCGCGACGCGAACGCTCTCGAGGAAGGTCCGCAGTACGCCCGGGTCACATGCGATCGACGTCGGGCAGAATGCGGTGACACCGTACCGGGGCAGGTGCCGCGCAATTCGCCCGACTGCGTCGGGAGCCTCGAGCGAATCTACACCGGCAACTCCGTGAACGTGGACGTCCACGAAACCGGGAACGATGTAGTGGTCGTGAAGCTGGATGCTGTCGTCGTGAGGTTCGTGACCAGCTGTGATCTCGGCGATGCGGTCACCCTCGATCGTCAGCGTCGCGGAGGACAGAAGGCCGCCCGGCTGAACCACCGTCGCGCCGGTCAGGTGAATCATTCTTCGTCGGCCGCGTCATCCGGTCCGGCTGGGTACCATTGCATCTTGCGGCCTTCCAGCGGAAGCGGGTCGGCCCCTTCAACACGGAACAACTCGCGATCCGCCCGCCGCAGCAGGCGGCGCAGTCGCTGCTCGTCAGGCGCGGTAAAGACGATCACCCCTGCCCCCTCACGAGGCGGAAACCGGCGATCGTCGTCGTAGTCGTGATCGAGAGTGACTAGTGTGCGGCCAAGCTGGCGTGCCAGCCGGAAATGTTCGGTGTCACGGGCCCGTCGCAAGTCGTCATGCTCGAGCACGAACAGGACGTCCCAGCCGAGCCGGATGCGCATGTAGCTGACCACGCCGTTCGGTATGTTGGCGTCCGCGTACACGCGCGGATCAGGAGATCTCACAACGTGGGGCGTGAGCTCAGAAGCCAGAGTCCCCATTCAATCCCTACAGCACGTCAGCACGTCAGCACGTCGCACGTCGCACGTCGCACGTCGCACGTGCCCTCGTTTTCTATCTATGCCGGTCGATCTCGGCGGGCTCGGTGGTGATCGGCTTTTCAGCGCCAGCCGATTTCGCTTGCCGCAGCAGGTCGGCGACGAGTGCCTCACGCTTGTGGATCAATTCCTTGCGCTGACGGCGGCCATTCGGCGAACCGATGGCGTACTCGCAGAATAGCGGAAAGCCGATCGTGGAATCGACGTATGCGACGACCGTGTCAGGCAGGACACCTGGATTGACCTTGCCCCAGCTCACTGCCTCCGCCGGAGTCGCGCCTGACAATCCCCCCCAGACCACTTGATCGGTGGTGAACTGGATGAAGTAGTCGTTGCCCCCCTTCGGTATCCCGTAGACCTCCCACAGCGTGGGCTGCCCCTGGAGATAGAAGTTCTTCGGCGAGCCACCGCCGAGAATCACGCAGCCGTTCTGCCGACCGGCGAGAATGATCGCGCAGATTTCATTCACGTCGCGGTTGGGATCGATCATCAGCGTGCCGCCGTTCATGAGCTCGTGATACGCAATGTTCATCCCGATCGAACTGTCGCCGGGCGACGACGTGTAGATCGGGACGCCGGCGGACGCGGCGCGAGCAACGACCGAATATTCGACGCAGGCAGGGTTGCGTTCGAGCAGATCCAGACCGAGGCGATAGTGGAACTCCGCTGTCGACATCGCCCCACCCATCCCGCTGCGGACCAGAAAGTCGCGGATATACGAATCGGTCTCGAGGAGCACCGTCGCCGGGAAGAGGACGTCGTAGATGCGGATGATCCCCTTCTCGTACAACTCCACATCGTCGAGAAACGGCGAGCCGCGGTGCAGGTCGAAGTTCAGCGCGTAGTGGAGGTCGTGATACAGGTTGGCGCCGGTGCTGATGATGAAGTCGACGAGCCCACGGTCCATCAACTCGATCACGCAGCCGCCGAGCCCGGCTGGGGTCAGGGCGCCGGCAACAGTGAGGCCGATCGTCGTGTCGTTTTCAGCGGCCAGCATCTTGTCCGAAAAGATGTGACACGCCTCCGACAGGCGCCCGGCGTTGAACGCCTGGAAGCCGTTGTCGATCAGCTGCCGGATGTCTTCGCTCCCGCGCGGCCGATAGTATGTGATGACTTTCCCGCTGAGATAATTGCCGGCGCTGGGGCCCGGCGCGCCGGGCGCTCGGTGGGGCACTCACGACCTCCGAAGTTCGTTTAGCATAGCCTGAAATACCTTGACAGCGAACCGCGTCCGGGCGAACGTAAGCGCACCTTTTCTGATCACTGATGCCTGAGTCGAGTGTCGGTACTGACACGACGCTGTGGTGGATCGCGTTTGGCGCGGTCGTCATCGTTGCGCTCGTCTTCCTGTTCTACTGGTCGAAGGGGCGCCGGATCGCGGGCGCAAACGTCTTTCGAGCGAGCCGTTTCAGCCGGGGGAACTTCCTCTACCCGACGCAGGTTGCCGTCACCCCGACGAGCATCGTGCACTTCACCCCGCAGCTGGTCGGCGGCCGCGAGCAGTCGATCCACATGGCGCACGTCTCCTCCGTCCTGATCGATCGCAACCTCTTTTTCTCCGACATCCTCATCGAAACTTCCGGGGGGGCGAGCCCGGTCCGCTGTCACGGGCATCGGAAGGGTGATGCGGTGGAGATGAAGCGCCTGATCGAGGAGTTCCAGTCCGCCTATTACCGCGGCGACAAGACACCGCCACCGGCCACCACCACCGAGCCGTGAGCGTCGACACCGAAGCGCCACGAGCGGAGGCACCCGAGGACCTCGACCAGCGTTTTCAGGCGCTGGTGCAGTCGCCGCTGCGGGCGAGCCTCCTGCGCCATCTCTCCTCGCACCCGGATGACTCGTTCAACGTCGACGGCCTGATGCAGTCGTTCGGCCGCATGAGGCTCGACATCGAGAATTGCCTCCATGAGCTCGTGAACTTTGGCGTCGCGCGAGTGTCGGACGACGAAAGCGAGCGCCGCTATCGGTTCCAGTCTCCCGCGGCTCCCGCGGCCTGTGCGCTGATCGACCGGTTCCGCGAGCGGCGCGTACCGGCGAGCCCTGAAGACCGCTCCCCGGCAGTCCAGCGCTTCCGCGAGATGATCGGGCGCGACGAAAAGATGCTCGTCGTGTTCGAGTGGATCCGGACCGCGGCGAAGTCGGACATCTCCGTTCTGATCCTCGGCCCGACCGGTTCGGGCAAGGAAATCGTCGCGCGGATGATTCACGAGTTGAGCCGCCGCGGAGCGCACCGTCTCCAGACCGTCAACTGCGCGGCGCTGCCGGAGGCCCTCTTCGAATCGGAGCTGTTCGGTTACGAAAAGGGAGCGTTCACCGGCGCGCACGATCGCAAGGTCGGACGGCTCGAGCTTGCCAATCGCGGAACGCTCTTCCTCGACGAAGTCGGCGACCTCGCTCTGCTCGCGCAAGCGAAACTGCTGCGCGCACTCGAAGAGCGCCGGTTCGAGCGCGTCGGCGGCAACGAACCAATCGATGTGGACTTCCGACTGGTGTCAGCGACCAACAAGCCCCTCGATCAGTTCGTCCGCGACGGGCAATTTCGCGAAGACCTGTATTACCGGATCAACGCCTTCGCGATCCGGCTCCCCTCGCTTCGTGAACGGAGCGGGGATGTCCCGATCCTCGCGCGGCGGTTCCTGGAGCGCCACTGCGCGGCCAACGGGCTCCCACCGGACGGGAAAATACTGGCGAAAGGAACGCTGGACCTCCTCGCGCGGTATCACTGGCCCGGCAACCTCCGCGAAATGGAGAACACGATTTCGCGCGCGGCGCTGTCGGCGCAAGGGCGGGTCATCAAGCCGGCCGATATCGACCTGCTGCACGCGCGGGAGACGGCCCCCGCCGACGGTGAAGGGCGACTGCCGTCGCTCGCTGAAGCGGAGCGCACCCACATCATGCGTGTGCTCGAAGCGGTGCGATGGAACAAGAAGCAAGCCGCGCAGGTGCTGCAGATCAGCCGCGGCACGCTCTATCGAAAGATCGAGGAGTACGGCCTCGAATCGCGCCAGAGCGGCCCTTCACGCATTGAGGACCAGTGATGTTTCCGGCGCGTAGGCGCCGGTGGCATTGTTGCCAGCAGTGTTTCAAAAGGGCACACAATTAAACCCCACAAACGACTGCGCCGGCCACATGGGCCAGACCGACAATTGCTGCTATCCTTTTATACATCAACGTGTTAGGGTAATTACCTCAAACAGCTGATCAGCGGGCCGCCGCTTTGCAGTCGCGGCTCGACACCCGGCTTCTCAGACCCTGCAAAATGCTCGTACGACTGACCAGATTTGTCATCGTGCTCCTGGCGATCGTTCCGGCGCCCGCCCGGGGGGCGGGCACGGACGGGAAACTCGATCCGCCGCTGCGTGCGCGTGCGGCGTCGGGGCAGGGACTGTCGCGGGTCATCGTCCGAACACTTCCCGGAATTTCGGCAAACGCGGCCATCAAATCTGTCGCCGGTACTGCCGGTCGTCATTTGTCGATGCTCGACGCGCAGGTGGCGTTGATCGCCGACAGTTCCCTCGAATCACTTGCCGCTCGTGCGGACGTGCTGTCGGTCACGCTGGACCGCCGCGTCCACGGAACCCTGGAACGGACCTCCGCCACCGTCGGCGCGTCCCAGGTCCGTGACGAGCTCGGTGTGGACGGCGCCGGCGTCGGCGTCGCGATCATCGATTCGGGCGTTGTCAACTGGCACGACGACCTGGGCAGCGATCGCGTCGTGCACTTCGCCGACTTCGTTGCGCACATGCCGCAGGCCCACGATGACTACGGTCATGGCACGCACGTCGCCGGGATCATTGCCGGCAGCGGCTACGATTCGGCGGGCGCGCGACGCGGCATGGCGCCCGGGGCAAGCCTGATCGTTCTCAAGGTGCTGGACGGCGCCGGCGACGGGTTCATCAGCAACGTGATTGCCGCCATTGACTACGTCATCGAGCATCGGGCGCGGTTCAACATCCGCGTGTTGAACCTTTCGGTCGCCGCCGGTGTGTACGAGTCCTACACGAAGGATCCGTTCACGCTCGCCGCGAAACGCGCCGTCGACGCCGGCATCGTTGTCGTGACGTCGGCGGGGAACCTTGGGCGCAGCGACAGCGGGCAGATCCAGCGCGGAGGAATCACGGCGCCTGGGAATGCTCCCTGGGTGTTGACGGTCGGCGCCTCGAATCACCAGCGTACCGCCGCACGCGCCGACGACACGCTTGCGTCATTCAGCTCTCGCGGTCCGACCAACATCGATCGTGCGATGAAGCCGGACGTCGTTGCTCCGGGCGTGGGGATCGAATCACTCGCCGCTGGAGGCAGCACGATCTACAACCTGAACCCCGCTGCACGGCTGGCTGGAGCGGTCGATACCGCGACACTCCCGTACCTCAGCATGACCGGGACGAGCATGGCAGCTCCCGTCGTGGCCGGCACGATTGCACTGATGCTCCAGGCGAATCCGGAACTGACGCCGAATCTCGTCAAAGCCATCATCCAGTACACCGCCGAGCGGCGGCCGCACATCGAGTTGACGGCGCAGGGGGCAGGCTTTCTCAACACTCGCGGCGCCGTCCAGCTTGCGACCGCACTCCTGAAGGGAGTAGCAGCGCCGCGGTCCGACAACTTCGCGACATGGAGTCGTCATGTGATCTGGGGCAACCATCGCGTGCGCGGTGGAAATCTCTCGCCGGCCGCAACGGCGTGGCGGCACGATGTGACCTGGGGCGCGTCGACGACCACCTCCGGTGAGCCCATCACGTGGGGCACCACCGCCGACGGCGACCTCTGGGGCGCCGGATCGGAGGCTGAGGCCATCGCCTTCGAACCGGTGGACGTCGCGTTCGACGCCGCCGCGGAGCAGCACGACAACCCCGTGCTCGAGCTCCGGAGCCCCGCAGGCGTCAGGCGCGCGATTGCCGCGATCATTCCCGATGACAAACGCCGGCTGCGGCGACCGCTGGTGGCGGAAAGGAGCGCCTGACCGGTGAAGACGCTTCCGCTGCACACGCGGTTGTTCGTTTATGCCTTCGTCGGCACCGCCGCCGTGGCCGCGGCACTCATCATCGTCATGCAGATGCCGCAGCGCTGGTGGATCCCACTGGGGCTCGCACCGCTCTTTCTCACCTATACGACCTACAAAGTTTTCAAGAAGCGGCTCGCGCAGGAGCAGCTCCAGGTCCGCCAGATGTCGGACCTGCACATGGCTACGCTCGAAGCGCTGGCGCTTGCGATCGATGCGAGGGACCAGACCTGCCAATTGCACATCCGGCGGGTGCAGCAGTACGCGGCTGCGCTGGCCCGGTCATTCGGCATGTCCGAACACGATATCGAGGGCGTGAGAACGGCGGCGCTGCTCCACGACATCGGCAAGATCGCGGTCCCCGAGCACATCCTGTCGAAGCCTGGACCGCTGACCGCGGAGGAGTTCGAGAAGATCCGCGCGCATCCGAGGACGGGCGCCGACATCATCGCCTCGGTTCCATTCCCCTACCCCGTGTCACCGCTGATCCTGAGCCATCACGAGCGATGGGACGGCAAGGGATACCCGAAGGGCCTGAAGCAGGAGGAGATCCCGCTCGGAGCGCGCATTATTTCGGCGGTTGATTACTTCGACGCGCTGATGACCGATCGTCCGTACCACACGGCGATGCCGTACGACGCCGCGGTAGCGCTGGTGCAGCAGGAGTCAGGAAAGGCTCTCGATCCGGCGATCGTGGCGCGCTTTGTCGAGATGCTCCCGGCGCTGACTGCCGAAATGGAGAAGTTCGAGGATCCGTTCAGGCGCTCCGCCGCCGGTGATCTCACGGTCCCGATCCCGCCGGAGAAGAAGAACGTCTTCGACGACATCGCGCTTGCCCATCGCGAGATTCATGCGCTCTACGAGATCGCACAGGCGATGGGCACCAGCCTCAACGTGACCGGCACGATGGGCGTGATCGCGGCCAAGCTGAGCAATCTGGTGCCGTTCTCGTGCGCCGCACTCTTCCTCTACGACGACAGCAGCGCCACGCTGCGATGCACATTCGCGCGCGGTCAGGACGAGGAACTGATCCAGCAGATGGCGATCCCGAACGGCGAGGGTCTGGTCGGATGGGTGGCGCGCAACCGTCGCGCGCTCGTCAACGGCCGCCCGGCGCTCGATCTGGAAGCGTCCGGCCTCGGCGGCCCGATGAAGCTGCAGTCGGCGCTGGTGTGTCCGTTGGTCTTCAGCGAACGGATCATCGGGGTACTCGCCGTGTACCACGTCGAGATCCAGCTTTTATCGCGAGGACCACCGGCGCTTGCTCGATCGCGTCTCGGAGCAGGCGGCGGCGGTGATCAACAACTCGATGCTGTTCGAGCAGACTCACGAAGAGTCCCTGACCGATGCCCTGACCACGCTGCCGAACACGCGGTATCTCGTCAGCCACATGAACCGCGAGCTGGCCCGCGCCGAGCGGCTGAAGTGGGAAGTATCGCTGCTCGTGATGGACATCGACGACTTCAAGAACATCAACGACACGCACGGTCACCACGTCGGTGACGATGCCCTTCGTGAAGTGGCCGCCTTTCTCCGTGCCGCGATCCGGCCGTACGATCTCTGCGTCCGGTATGCCGGCGACGAATTCATCGTGGTGCTGCCAGGCTGCCGCCTGGCCGAAGCCGAGCACAAGCGTCAGGAGCTCCAGCGCGGGATCGAAGCGGTCAGCTTCGTCACCCGTCAGGGCAAGCGCGTACCGCTCAACATGAGCGTCGGCGCCGCCGTCTATCCGCACGACGGCACGAGTTACGAGGCGCTGATGGCAGCGGCGGACGCTCGCATGTACCAGGACAAGTCGCTCAGAAAAGGACGGGGGCACCACATCGACCGGGGCACGGCGCAAGCGGCGGCAGGTATCCTGTAGCGGTCTTGCATGTCTTTCCAGTCTGTGGGGTGCGCCGGGCGAGCCCGTCTACGCGGATCGTCCGCCTGACGGTTGCCGATCGCGGCTTCGCCTACCGCGCCGGGCAGTGGGCCCGGCTTGGCCCTGAGGGCGCAAACCTACTCGCGCCCTATTCGATCGCATCCGCCCCGGAAGACACCGCGCAGCATCACACCATCGAGTTCCTGGTCAAACTCGACGCGCATGAGCGGTGGGGTGACGGTTTCCCCACTCCCGCGCGCGGTCAGCGTCTCGCCGTTCGCGGACCCTTCGGCCGGTTCACGTTTCCCGACAACCCAGTCGAGCGACACTTTCTCTTCATTGCCGGAGGCACCGGCATCGCGCCGTTGCGTTCGATGATCAGGCACGCGTTCGCGACCCGGCTCGCCGGCAGCTACAGGCTGCTCTACAGCGCGCGCACGCCCGACGATTTCGCTTACCTGAGCGAACTGCGGGGCATGGCCCGACGGGGTGAGCTGCAGTTGATCGTCACCGCTACACGGGGTGGCGGAGATCGCTGGCGCGGCGATCGCGGACGGGTCACAAGTTCACAACTCGCTGCGCTGATCGACACGCCGGCGACACTGTGCTTCGTGTGCGGACCCGCGGCAATGGTGGATGAAGTGCCCGAGATGCTGAGCGCGCTCGGGATCGATCGCGGCCGGATCAGGGTCGAAGAAAACGATGAACGATGAAACGCGGTGCGCTGCGCGCGATGCGCGGCGCGAACTGCGCACAGCGACCCGCGACCCGCGAAATCAGTCCGGCTGAATTCGCAGCGTCGACTTCACGTCTTTGACCCCGCGAATAGTACGGGCGAGGGCAATGGCCTTTTCCTCGGCCTGCTTGTCGCTGACCCGACCGGCGAGCGTGACTGAGCCCTTGAACGTCTGAACCTCGATGTTCTGCGGGCGGATGAGCGGATCGTTCAGAAACAACAGCTTGATCCGCTGGCTGATGGTAGGGTCGTCGACAGTCCCGCTTGTAGTCGCGCCGCAGAAGGACACGAGTGGCGTCAGCAGGATCAGACTGAGGAACAGCATGGGAAGCCGCGGAGCCCTCTTCATCGCACCTCCGATGTTACCGCGGCTCTAAACTACATGCCTGTGGCGTGATAGCCGGCGTCCACCATCAGCACTTCCGCCGTCACCGCACGGCTCGCGTCGCTGATCAGGAACATCGCGGCATCGGCCACCTCCGCCGTGTCCACCGTGCGTCGCAGCGGTGCCCGGTCGCGATACTGCTGCAGCACGTCGGTGAAGCCGGCGATCCCCGATGCCGCAAGCGTCTTGATCGGCCCGGCGGAAATCGCGTTGACGCGGATGTTCCTGGTGCCGAGATCGGCGGCCAGATACCGCACGCTGGCTTCGAGCGCCGCCTTGGCGACCCCCATGACGTTGTAGTTGTGGAACACCCGTGTGCTCCCGAGGTATGTCAGCGTGACGATGCTGCCGCCGCCGCGGCGCTCCATCAAGGGCATCGCACCGCGTGACAGCGCAATCAGCGAGTAGGCGCTGACGTCGAGCGAAACACGAAATCCCTTGCGCGATGTCTGGACGAACGGTGAGGCGAGCTCCTCGCGGGGGCGAACGCGGCTCCGTGCACGACGAAATCCAGGCCGCCAAACCCGCGGTCCACTTCCTCGAACACTTTCGCAATCTGTTCATCGTCGGTCACGTCCAGAGGAAGGACCAGCGGATCCTGAAGACCGGCGCAGAGCTCACGGACGTTTTCTTCCAGGCGTTCTCCCTGGTAGGTGACCGCCAGTCTCGCCCCTGCATCGGCGGCCGCCTTCGCGATCGCCCATGAGATCGACCGCTTATTGGCAACGCCAACGATCAACCCTGTCTTTCCAGAAAGGTCTGTCATCCCCATCCCACCTCGTAGTCCAGCCCTTTAGGGCTGCCCATTCGTCAGGACGTCCAGCCCTTTAGGGCTGCCCGTTCGTCAGCACGTCCAGCCCTTTGGGGCTGCCTATGAGCTTACAGCCGGAAGCTATCTGGTTTTCGGCGGGAGCAGCTTCTTGGGAAACTTGGCCATCACCGTGTAGTTGGGGTCGACCACATTGGCGATTCGGGTATGGCCGGCCTGCGACACGATCTGGTAAGCGTCGAGCTTGTCGAAGCCGTACTCATCGACGAGCCACTCGATCAACTCGACCTGCGCAATCCGAAAGGCGTCGACCAGCGGACGCGCACTGCCGGCGACCATGATGTCGTTCTCGTCTTCCATCCGCGGCCAGCGGATGCGGCGGCCTTTGATCACCTCGAACTGGAACGTGACGTCCGCGGTCGTCTCGAGACCGGAGCCGACGATCTCGCCATCACCCTGAAGAGCATGGACGTCGCCGAAGTAGAAGTAGGCGCCGTCGTGGAAAATCGGCAGATGGACGGTCGTCCCCTCGCGCGCGTCGGCCGAGTCCATGTTGCCACCGAAGTTGCCCGGCCAGAGACCACCCCAGGCTTCCTCACCGGCCGGGGCCACGGCGAGGCGGCCGAGCATTGGCCGCAACGGCACTTCGATCCGCTTGGATGCGGAGTTGGGGATCTCGAGAATGCCGACGTTGCGCGTCCGATCGAGCTGCCAGATGAACCGACGCGCCGGCAGCGGATCGTTCAGCATGCGCGTCCGCGCGTCGGGCGCTACCGCGCTGATGCCGTTCGGATTGAGCGCCGAGACCGCAGTGTCACGATTGAGGCGCAGCTTGAGGATTCGAATGAGCCAGCGTGTCGTTCGGTGTCGCCCCCTCGAAGTAGAACGGGCCCACTTCGCCTGGCCAGGGGCCGCCCGTCCGCTCGTAATAATCTCCGGGGCGCGAGAACGTGCGCGATTCAACAACGGCGCCCGATTGAAGGCGCAGGACCGGCTCGCGGACCGCGAACGTCTGCACCCCCGCCTTGGGCTCGAACTTGATTGGCTGTGAAGACTGCTGACCGAGAAGGAGAAGGCCGAGAAAGACCGCGCTCCACGTCGACATCGGGATTTACCGCGAGCGCTTTTTTCCGCCGTGGCGCTGCGGGCCCTGCCCCTGGCCCGGGCCACCACGGAATCCGCCGCCACCACCTCGGCCCGACGACCCGCGGCCTGGCGCCCCGGATGAGTGCCCGCCCGCGAAGCGACGGCCATGGGGCCGGTTGCCATTGTTGCCGTTGCCGTTCGCGCCCCCGGCGCGGTGGGAACGGTCGCCGCGGAACTGGCCGCCGCGGCCAGCGTTATGACGGATGGTGAAGTCCGGGATCTGACGGGTTTCTTTCTGTCCTTCGGGACGCGGCAGCGTTGCCCTGATCAGCGGCCGATGAACCGGACCCTCTTCGCGGGGTTCGGCAACCTCAGGGAGCTCTTCGGCATCCGTGACGACAGCCGGCAGCGCCACGGCCTCGACTTCAGATGAAGCGGCGAGGGTGTTGCCATCGGATACCGAGGGGGCCGGTGGCGTTGGCGGTGCTTCCGGCATGTCAGCCAGCACTTCGCGATACAAAGCCGACGTTTCCGGCGCTTTGCGCCGGCGCGGCTCGCGGCCACCCTTATATGGATGCTCCGCGTCGCACGTCGTGCAGCGTGTCTGCTTGACGCTCTCTTCGATCATCGCGACCACCGCGTGATTCGTCACGCGACGCTCACGAGGACAGTAGTCGTCCAGGATGTCACCGAGACGCAGCCGGCGCTGCTCCATGTATTTCTCCCGAATCAGGGCCTGTTGTGGGGGCTGGAAAAACAGTCGTGCAGGTAGACGCAGTCTATCAGACGCTCTCCCGGAAGCGCAACCGTATATCCGGCAACCCTATACCCAGCAACGTTTAGTGTGATTTCCGACCCGCCGCCGTATCGATCCATGCGAGTGCCGCTTCCAGCGAGCGATCGCGACCCGCGAGAAGGTCTTCGCGCCGGAGAGGAAGCTCTTGATCGGGAATCACTCCGCGTCCCTCGAGCCGCGTCCCATCGGCAGTTACGAAATCGCCGTAAGCGTGAATGAGGATATCGCCGTTCGGCAGCTTGTCGAAGAGTGCGGGCAAGGCCTGACCCATCGTCGTCTGCCCGAACACGCGCGCCCGGCCGATCGACTGCATGCCCCCGGTGAAACATTCCGAGGCGCTGCCGCTCATCGCGTCCACGACAATGGCAACCGGGCCTGAGTACACCGAAACGGCCCGGCTCTCGGCGTCCACCTCGCGGGGATTCACAACGAAGCGCAGCTCGTTCGACCGCGTTTTCATGATGCCAAGTGGACGGCGTTCACTCACGAAATGACCCGAGATGCCCATCAGCATCGCAGCCAGACCGCCCGGATTGCCTCTGAGGTCGAGGATGATGCCGTCGGCGTCGCGAAAGCGGTCGACCGCCTTTTGAAACAGTCCGTCGACGACGGGCATCCAGACGTTGAATCCGATGAGTCCGGCCCGACGGCCCGCGGGCGTCTTGTGTTCAGCATCCTCGACGCGCACGAACATCGTCGGCAGGCTGCCGACGGTTACGGGCTGGCCCTGTTCCGGCTGCCGCGTGACGCTGCGCTGCACCTGCGCACCTGCACCATCCTCGAACGTCAACTCGATCGCGGAGCCTTCGAAGCCACGAAGACGCGACTGTATCAACCGCCACGCCTCGAGCCCGCGAAGTCGGTCGTTGAGGCCGGCTGGCAGCCTCTGTAGCAAGTCTTTCACCGGCCTGCCGGCAATCGCCGTCAGGCGCCAGCCAGGCTTGACGCCCGCTGTCGCGGCACCGCCCTCGCGAGCCACGCCGGTCACCAGAATGTCGGTCCCGACCAGACGCAGGTCGAATCCGGGAGTCGCCGATCCGCCGCCGGGGTCCCCCGAACCGTCTTTTGCGGCTGATTCAGCCGACGAGGGCACCAACGCGAAGTGCGACTGGCCGAGACGCGACAGCATCGCCGTAATGACGCCGCGCAGCTCACCGGTCGTCTTCGCCGCCTCGGCTCGCGGACGCAGCTCAGTGCGCACCGCATTCCAGTCGACCCCGTTGTACGCCGAGTCGAAATGCGTATCTCGAACAATCGTCCACGCGGCGTCGAAGGTTTCGATCCCCTTCGGGACATCGGCGTGGATCACTGCGACGCACGCACAGAGCGCGGTCGCGGCGGTGATTGCCCGGAGGCGTATCACTTGATCAGGGCCTTTATCGCTGCCGGGGGATCAAAGCTCGCAGGATCGACGACGTTGTGCTCGATGGAGGTCAGCGTCATGATCTGCTCTGCGCCCATCATTTTCTGTCTGATGGTCGTCGGGAACATTACGTCGCCGAACTTCTTGTAATCGGTCTGAATCGCAACAACGTTGACTGCGCCCATCGGCGTGTTCCGCGTCAGCTCGGCGCCCGCCCTCAGACCAGTTTCGACGTCGTAGTACTCCACGTCTTCGGTGGTGGCACCCTTCCGTTTGAGAACGATCTTGTAGACGGGCCGCCCTTCGAAGGTCGTCTTCTCGACGGTCTTCATGTACTCGTAGCGTGACTCTTCGCGCAATTCACTGTCGAAATAGGCCGCGTGCTTTCGATCCTCGAGCTCCGCGCCGGTCGACAGCGCCGGCCCGGTCATCGGCGTCACGGCCCAGCCGTGAGTGCCGTCGAATCCTTCCAACATCTCACCCATCCCAGGGACGTTCATGCGGATGATCGTCTTGTCGGGGCGAGCGGAGAGCACCTCCATCGTGGCTGAGATGCCGTTGGCGGGTATTTCCATTTTCCCCTTGATGCGATGCGAGTTGAGCGCCGCGAGAGCCTTGCGGCCGCCAATGGCTTCGATATGGCGATCGATGATGCTGCGCGCGCTCGGCAGCGTTCCGGCGGCGGGGGCCTTTTGATCAGGTTTAGGCGCCTGGGCTGCCGTCTGGGCGGCCGCGGCCGATGAGAACGAGACGAGGCAAACAGCGGTCAGCGCACGGCAGAGCCGCCGAAACGATCCATACATGCGGGAATACTCCTGGTGGGAGCCCCCAAAAATCGGGGGCAGACCCTACCAGTGTGCGGCAAGCGGACCCCCTTTGCAACTCGTCAGGGCAATCGGGCAAACACAGCCGGAGCGCCGACCGTCCGGCCGTCAGCGGGCTGCCGGCGACTTCACATTCTCAGGATAGCGGCAATTTTCACGACGGCCTCGAAGAGGTTGCTGAGCCGCAGATTCTCGTTCTCCTCGTGCTGGTTGTTATCGAAGTTCACGGTCGGCATCAGCACTGCCGGGAAGCCGAGTGCCTGGACGAACGGCGCAATCGGCACGGTACCCCCGAGCGTCCGCAAGTGGACCGGCTCGACCGCAAGCGCCTCCCGCACCGAAGCGGCCAGCACGCGCGCCTGAGGATCGGCCGGCGACGTCCTGAAGGCATTGGTCTCGCTGACGGCGATCACTCGTGCAATTTTCGAGTGCTTCCCCCGGGTCTCATCATCCGGCACGCCATCGATCACGAGATAGCCCTGTTTGCGAACGTGAGCACGAAGCTTGTCGACGAGGACGTCTCCCGATGTTTCCTTCACGAGGCGGATGTCGATGGCGGCGGTGGCGCTGTCGGGGATGATCGTCCGCGCACCCGCGCCGACGAATGCGCTGGACAGGCCGCGCACGTTCAAAGTCGGATACTGGAGGCCCAGCTGCAGCTTCGGATACGCAGCCTCGGGCGCCGCGACGCCGAACGTGCGCAGCATCGACGCCGCATCGTCCGGGACGGCGTCGAGCATGGCGCGCTCCTCGGCAGTCAGTGGCGCGACAGCGTCGTTGAAACCCTCGATGAGCACCCGACCCTGCTCGTCCTTCATCGATGCCAGGAGCAGCGCCAGGCGCTGAGCGGGGTTTGGAATCCAGTTACCGTAATTGCCGCTGTGGACCCCCACCTTTGGTCCAAATACGGTCAGGTCGACGGTCGCGATGCCGCGGGCGCCGTATGCGATGGTCGGCCGTCCGCTGGAATGCTCGGGGCCATCCAGGATGACCATCAGATCGGCGGCGAACTTGTCGCGATACCTGGCGATCGCCGGGACCAGACTCGGCGAACCTGCTTCTTCTTCGCCGTCCAGGATGACGCGGATATTGGACGTCGGGTGAAATCCACCTGCTCTGAGCGCGTCGATGGCCGAAAGCATTGCCACGATCGGCGACTTGTCGTCGGAAGCGGACCGGGCGTAGATCCTGTCGTCGCGGATCACCGGCTTGAACGGATCCGGCTGCTGCCAGCGCTTCGCGTCCACCGGCTGGCCGTCGTAGTGGAAGTAGAGGAGGAGAGTCCGACGGGCGCCGGGGACTTTCAATTCACCGTAGACAAGTGGATTGCCCGATGTTTCCAGGAGCTCGGCGCCGAAACCGCGTTTCTGCAGCAGGCCTCGGAGATGCTCCGCGTTGCGCCGGATGTTCGCGCGATCGGCAGCGACGTTCGGGATCGAGAGCAGATCCACGAGCTCGGTGATGATCTGCTGCTGATTCGCGGTGACCCATGCGCGCAGCTTCGGAACCCAGTCGGGACGCTGAGCCGACCCTTGGGCTTCCAGCAGCAGCAACGCCGCGAGGAGACGAAACGATCCGGCCGTACCTGGAATTCAATATCGTAATCGTCATTACGAATCTGTTGCCTCAGCAGTGAGCGTGATCTTCGAAATGCGAGGATTTCTTAGGAAAAGCCAGGGTACACCGCTTGCTCAATTGGTTGGCGCAGGCGGCCTGATATTTACGGCAGGGAGCCGTGAGTTGCTGGGGAGCCGGGTCGCCCGCAAAACCAAGCAGGGCCTCATGGAAACATGAGGCCCTTTTTCAGTTACCAAGCGCCAGTTTTCAGCTTTCAGTTTTCACTGACCACTGATTACTGATTACTGACCACTGATATCTGACTACTCCTACACTGCCGCTCCCTCCGGATACTGCAGCGCCAGCCGCAATTCCTTCGCAAGCTGATCAACACTCGTCTGCTTCCAGGCCCCCTGCGTCTCGAATCTCAAGTCGCCGATTCGACGGCCCCATGGTGAAATGACCCGGCCGATGGCGCGGAAGTCAGTGCGGTCCGCATGCTCCTGGTCCAGCCGACGAATAACGTCGGGGGCAACGCGGACGAACGCACGGAGGGCGGACGCGGACTTGATGCTGTACTTCCGGCCGGTCCACGCGGCGTTGAAGATCTGCGCGACCTGTTTGAGATAGTTCACGAAGAACTTCTTCGACTCCTCGCGAAACGCCTCGCCTTTCCGGCCCGCGCCGAACGCCTCCGACGCAAACAGCTTCTTCAATTCCTGCGCAAGTGGGGCCTGAGCGACCCGGCCACGGCCGACGCCGAGCAGCTTTATGTCCCCGTACAGCGGTGAATCCTCGCGGTCGTTCAGCGCGCGGACGATGTCGTGGGCCGCGGCGAGGTTGTCGTCGCGATAGAGCTGGCGTCCTGACAGCGAGACCAGATGCGACGCATTCAGCCGGGTGTGCTTCGCGTTGATCGTGACGAACATCTGAACGACGTGATCTTCAGGCAGCCGGTCGAAGATGATCGCCGGGACGGTGAAGTCTTCCCCTTCGAATCTGTCGCGATCGGCATGCAGCGCGAGGAGCCTGTGCTGGCCGTCTATCGCCCGGAGGATCCCTTCGCGCTCCGGCACCTTGAGGGTCCCGACCGCGGCACCCGATTCGGTTGGCTCGAACTTCAATGGCTCGTCGCAGGAGATGATGACGGCGCCCGGGATCGACGGAAGGTCACGTGCCTGACGACACTGCTCGTAGTACTGCACGAGCTCGTCGATCTTCTTGCGAATGATCTGGCGCTGGTAGGCCTTGTCGTTCGCGGCGATCCGGCGTTCCAGCAGGTCCCAGTTGACCTTCGTGGTTGGTTGGGGCGGCCTTCTTGCGTCCGCCGCGGACCCCCTGCGCCTGCTCGCCGTAACTGAGGACTTCGAAGCGCACGAGCTTGTCGATGTCCTTCGCGGTGAGCGCGGCCTGGTAGAACTGCACGCCGAACTGCTGCATCCGGATCGCTGCGACGCTAATCATAAGCTGTTCTTTAACAATGCGTTAGAGGGATTCTATCGCCTCTTCGCGGCTCTATTGACCCCGGCGCCCATCATATATTGTGTCGACCGAAACTGCGCGCGGTTTTGGGTATCTGCCCGTAGTCCAGCCCTTTAGGGCTGAACGCCATTCGGCGAGAGCGTCCAGCCCTTTAGGGCTGCCCATCGAAGGGCGTCCAGCCCTTTAGGGCTGCCCATCGAAGGGCGTCCAGCCCTTCCTCACACCAACTCGCGTCCCCGCGTTTCGGGGATCCAGATCCAGACGAAGGCGGCGGCGAGGAACGCGGCTGAGGACAGCGACAGAGCCACGCCGTACCCCTGGCTCTGCGCGAGCGTGCCGACAGCCCATGGGGCGACGGCGCTGGCGACTCGCCCGACGTTGTAGGTGAACCCCTGGGCGCTCGCCCTGATGGCGGTCGGAAAGATCTCCGCGGTCACCGCGCCAAATCCGCTGAAATAGCCAGTCGCGAAGAAGGCGACGAATGGCCCAAGGGCGAGGAGCGCGACCGGGTTGCGGATCGTCACGTACAGGAAGAGGAGCGCGGCCGCGGCGAGCAGATACGTAACGTAGGTACGCTTTCGACCCACCCGGTCACTGACGAAGCCGAAGGTCACGTAGCCGAACCACATGCCCACCTGCATCACGAATATGAACGCCGAGCTGGAGAGCAGTTGCAGGCCGACACCCCCCTGCGACGCGGGCTGCGTCAGGTAACTGGGCAGCCACAGGTAAAAGCCCCACCACGCGAACAGCGTGAACATGTTCATGACCGTGAGCGCGACCGTGAGCCCGAGCAGCGGACGTCGAAAGGCCATGGCCAGGCTCGCCCGCTTCACGACGGTCTGCGCCGCTTTCCAGATCGGCGGCTCCTCCACGTTGCGCCGGACCCAGAGAGTGAAAAACGCGGGGAGGATGCCGACGAAGAAGACCGCGCGCCATCCGAAAGCAGGCTGGACCGCGGCATTCACGAGCGCGGCAGCGGCATAACCGATCGCCCAGCCGCTCTGCATGAAGCCGAGCGCCTTGCCACGATGTTCCGCCGGCCAGGTTTCGGAGACGAGCGCGGCACCGCTTGCCCACTCCCCTCCCATGCCGATCCCGAGGAGCGTGCGGAACACGACCAACTGCGTCAAGGTGGTGGCGAAGCCGCAAGCGGCGGTAAAGATGGAATAGAGCGCGACGCTAAAGATGAGTGCGCGCGTGCGCCCGAACCGATCGGCTACGAACCCGAAGAACACACCGCCGGCGGCAGCGCCGAGAAGCGTCACCGATCCCAGCCCGCCCGCCTCGGATCCCGAAAGCCCCAGCTCGGCGCGGATGGCCGGTAAGGCCATCGCGAAGAGGGTGACGTCGAAGGCGTCGAGCATCCACCCCAGGCCCGCGGCGATGAGCGCCTTGCGGGCCTGCGGCGTCCCTTCCCGCCACCATCTCATATCCGCTTTGGGCGCCGGAGCCGCGACGTCGATGCCGGCCCGCTCCAGACCTGCGTGTAGCGCGGCTGCCAGCCGGTCTGCTCCGGGCGTGTCGCCGTGCACGCAGATGGTGTCGACCTGGAGCGGAATCTCCGCGCCATTTCTCGCCTGGACCCTCTGGTCGCGCACCATCGTCACCGCCCGTGCAACGACGGCGTCGACATCGGTGATAACGGAACCCGGGATCGATCGGGACGTCAGCGATCCGTCGGCTTCGTAAGCGCGGTCGGCGAAGCCTTCGGCCGCAACCGTCAGACCGGCTTTGCGGCCCGCGTCCAGCATCCCCGAACCGGCAAGCCCGAAGAACGTCAGCGAACGATCGAATGACGCTATCGCGGATGCGATCGCGTCAGCCAGCGCGCGATCGCGGGCCGCCATGTTGTAGAGCGCACCGTGCGCCTTGACGTGCGACAGGCGCACGCCTTCGGACGCCGCAATCGCAGCCAGCGCGCCGATCTGATAGAGCATGAGGTCTCCGGCCTCGGTCGGTGTCGTCGGGATCTCGCGGCGGCCAAACCCGGCCAGGTCCGCGAACCCCGGGTGCGCACCGCAGGCTACTCCGTGCCGCACCGCCAGACGCAGCGTGGCGCGCATGACCGCCGGATCCCCGGCATGGGCACCGCATGCAATGTTCGCAGAAGTGACGTGCGGCATGATGGCGGCATCCGACCCCAGCTCCCAGCGCCCGAACGACTCTCCCATGTCGCAGTTGAGATCTATGCGCATGCAGGGCGGCATTAGAGCACGAGTGCGGGCCGAGGGGTGCAGGGCGGGGCGAGGGGTGCGAGGGGTGCGGGGGGGTGCGGGGGGGTGCGGGGGGGTGCGAGGGGGTGCGAGGGGTGCCAAGGGTGCGGGAGGGGGCTCGGGTGATAGCTGATAGCTGATAGCTGATAGCTATTTGCGCCTTAATCGAAGCGCGAGGCGTTCCTTGGCGATCGAACAGACGAGCATGAAGGCCGAAAAGACGGCGATGGACAGAAGGGCGGCGGGAAAGCTCATGCTCTTGTGCAGCGGGCGGACGACCAGACCGTAGATCATCTCGACGTGAATCCAGTAGATGAACAGCGAAGTGCGTCCGAGCTGTTGCAGAGGACTGAACCGTCCGCCGTCCCAGGGGCGGCGCTCCCACGCGTACGCGAAACCGATCAGCGCGGTGAGGATCCCGATGCGAAGTAGAAAAAACGATGGCGAGCTGGTCCAGAACTCCGAGCGCGCGTACGGGGACGGAAAGAACGACGCGGCGAAGGCAGCGGCGGCGACCACGATGCCGGCAAGCGCAATGCGAGTGACGAGTGTCCGCTCCGCGGATCTTGCCGTGACTTCGGCGATCAGGACGCCGGGCAGAGCCCCGGCAAAGACAAACCCCGCCCAGGGAAAGAATGCAAAGCTCGTGAAGCCGGGACGCGGCCGGATATAGCCCTCGATCGGATCCGGCAGCGGCGAGAGCCATGCGACGGCGCGCACCGGCGGTGTGACAAACGCGATCGCCAAGGCGGCAGCCGCAAACGCAATGCACCGGCCGCGTCGCGAGCGGCACCACCCCCACAAGGCCGCCGCCGCCATGATGCTCGGTCCCATGATGTTGAGAATGTCGACCTTGAGCAAGGTCCGCCAGGGACCCCAGCTGAGAATGCAGGCCTGGAGACGGAACAGGAACGCGAGACCGAAGATCTGGAGACCGCGTCGCACGACCGCGGCCGCAGCGACAGTGTGATCTGACGTCCGACGGAGCTTCGAGGCGGCCGACAGCGATACCGACACGCCTGCGAGAAAGAGGAAGAGCGGTGCGCCTATGCCGGCGACAATCATGGCGGCGCCGTACAACGCGGAATGGCGGTCGTCGTACCTCGTCCAGCTGTCGAGGATGTGCGCCGTGATCATGATGATGACGGCAAGGCCGCGCAGCCAGTCCAGATATCCGCGACGGTTCGCCGCCGGGGCGGGCATTCAGTCGGCGGTGGACACCGAGTAGGTCGTGGTTAGAGGGATGTCCTGCCGCAGCGAGTGCCACACCGAGCAGTAGGTCTGTTGCGAGAGGTCGAGGGCGCGCTGGATCGCGTCGGCCGGAATCGCCCCATTGACAGTGAAATGGAGCGTGAACGCGGTGAAACGCTTCGGGTTGTCAGGGGCACGGGCGCCCGACAGGTCGAGCCGAAGGCCGTGCAGTTCGTGCCGTCCCTTTTTCAGAATGTGAACGACATCCATTGCCATGCAGCCGGCCAGCGCAAAGGCCAGTGACTGCATCGGCGAAGGTCCGGCGACACCGTCGCTGTCCAGCGTCATCGTCGCCTGGGACGACCTTCCGCTGAGGACTAGATCGTGTTCCCAGATCAACTCGAGGTTCAGGGGCGGGGCGTCTGACATGCCCGAATGCTAACCCAGACGCCAAGCTATGCGGTCTGTGACCGTCCCTGAGGCTGCCGCTTGATGAGGCTCGAGATCGCAAGCCAGGCGACTGGAAGAACAACGAGCAGGTAGGTGAGGTACTGCCCGTAGATACCATCCGGCCCGTAAGGCTCGGTCGCGTCGTGCCACCATCGGTCGATCGCGAAAACGTTGGCTTCGGTCAGCTCGTGGAACCCGTAGATGACCAACTGGATGACGAACACGAAGAGGAAAACTGCCGTGGCCTGAAAGAACCGCGCGAGGTTGACCCGGTGGCCGTAACGCGACCATAGCCAGGCAATCGACGCCGCGACGAGCGTGCCAGCGACCGCACCACCGATGATCTGCGCTGACTTCACCTGGAAGATCAGAGCGTTCATGAGAAGAGCGGTCTCCATGCCTTCCCGCGTCATCATCAGGACCGTGAACCCGAAGACGCCGGCAAATGCCGCGAGCCCCGTCTTCGCTGTAGACGATCGCAGGCGCCCTTCGATCTCCGCCTTCATCCGCCGGCCGGCGCGCCACATGTGCACGGTCAGCGAGGCCACCAGCACAGCCGCGACAATGGCGAGCGTCCCTTCCCAGAGAGCCTGGTTCGAGACCCGAGCGAACGCAATCCCGGCCGCGATACTGACCACCAGCGAGACTCCGATCCCCCAATGAACCGCTGGGAGGAGACCCTGCCGGCCGCTCTTCTTCAGATACGCGAGGCTGATGGCAATGATGAGAAATGCTTCGAGCCCCTCGCGGAGCGTGATCACGAACGCCTGAAACATGAAGGAAATCCTCGAATTATGAGACTGGTCGCGTTTTCAAGCCTAATCCGGCGATATCCGACCAGTCAAGTCGGATATCAGCTCTCAGCTCTCAGCTCCCAGCTTTTTGCTTTCTGATCTCCACTGGCGCTTATCGAGCCCGTTATCCGACCTCCAGCCCTAGCCCCGGAGTCCCGAGTCCCGAGCTGCGTCCCGCTTCCGTGTCATCATCAGAAGGCCAGCACCTCAGTGTCGATTCCATGCTCAAAAGAATCTCGCTTGCTGTACTTCTGCTGATGCCGATCACTCTCTCGAGCCGGCAGGGGCCCGACGCCGCCCTGCTCCAGCGTGCGCGGGCGCTCCACAAGGAAGTTCCGCTCATCGATGGCCACAACGATTACCCGTGGGTGGTGCGGGAACAGGCCAAAGGCGATACCGAGAAGCTCGACATTTCAACGTCTCAGCCGGCGATACATACCGACCTCGCACGACTGAAGGCGGGAGGGGTGGGCGGCCAGTTCTGGTCGGTCTACGTTCCCGCGGACCTTCAGGGTCAAACCGCGGTCACTGCCACGCTCGAACAGATCGACGTCGTCCACCGGATGATGCGGAAGTATCCGGACACATTCGAGCTGGCGCTGACTGCCGACGATGTCGAGCGCATTTTCAAGAAGGGGAAGATCGCGTCGCTTATCGGGATGGAGGGCGGCCACAGCATCGACAACTCGCTCGCGGCGCTGCGGATGTTCCATCGCCTTGGCGCTCGTTACATGACGATTACCCACTCGAAGAACGTGGCGTGGGCCGACTCCGCCACCGACACCGCCAAAGCAGGTGGGCTCTCCCCCTTCGGCGAGGAAGTGGTTCGCGAAATGAACTGGCTCGGCATGCTCGTCGACCTGAGCCACGTCTCCCCCGAAACCATGACCGACGCGATTGCCGTCTCGGAGGCGCCGGTCATCTTCTCGCACTCATCCGCGCGAGCGTTGAACGACGTCCCCCGCAATGTGCCGGACGATGTGTTGCGGCTGCTGCCAAAGAACGGCGGTGTCGTGATGGTCACGTTCGTGCCGGGCTTCCTCTCGCCGCGGGTGGCTGCGTGGGGCAAGCTTCAAGGCGAGGAAGCGGCGCGTCTGGAAAAGCAGTTTCCCACTGACGAAGCGGCGCGCAAGTCCGCGATGGACACCTGGACGAAGGCGAACCCGGCGCCGCGCGCGACGGTGGCGGATGCGGCAGATCACATCGACCACATCCGCAAAGTGGCTGGCATCGATCACATCGGCCTCGGCGGAGACTTCGACGGAATCACCAGCGTCCCCGAGGGGCTCGAGGACGTCTCGAAGTATCCCGCGCTGACCGCCGAGCTCCTTCGCCGCGGCTACAAGGACGACGACATCCGCAAGATCCTGGGTTTGAACATCATGCGGGTGATGCGTGCCGCTGAAAAGGTGGCGCGGAAGCTCCAGTCGTCCAGGCCTCCATCTTCGACCCGCTTTCGGTAGCCCTAGGCTGCCTGCCCCTTTAAGGGCTGTCATGCAACACCAACTCACCATCGTCGCTATGGGCGACTCGACGACCGCCGGTACCCCAGGCTGGAAATCGCGTGTCGAGGCCCCGCCTTCCGGTGCAGGGGACGAGAACAGCCAGTATGCCTATTGGCTGATGCAGGCACACCCTGAGTGGATGGTGATGAACCATGGGGTGAACGGCGAGCGCAGCGATCAGATCCGCGGCCGGTTCGAGCGCGACGTCGTCGATCTCGCCCCGGAGGCGGTGGTCGTCATCGCAGGCGTCAATGACGTATACCAGGGACGTGAAGCGCAGCACGTCATCGAGCACCTGATTGCGATGTACGAGCTTGCCACCAGGGTCGGCATTCGTGTGGTCGCAGGTACGATCGTGCCGTATAACACCGCCACCCCCGAACAGAACGGCAGGATGCGGGAAATCAACGAGTGGATCCGACGCTTTGCGACCGACACGAAGCATATTGATTTCGCGGATACCCGATCAGCCGTGGCAGACTCAGATGACAGCGATCGCCTGGCAGAGTCCCCCGATGGTCTTCATCCATCGCCAGAGGGATACCGTCGGATGGCAGAGGCAATTGAACCGGCGCTCATCCGGGTCCTGAGGAAGTAAGAACTCTGAACGATGAACTACGAACCGCGCCCCGCGAACAGCGCCCTGCGCCCCGCGAATTGCGCACCGCGCCCCGCGCCTCGCGAACCGCGCATAATGAACTGAATCACCATGCATAAACACTCAGCTGCCGTCGCAGCCATCGCCGCTCTGGTCATTGCCTCGTCCGCCGCGCAGGAAAAGTTCAAGAGCGGAACGCTGACCGTCCCGCTCTACGTGACGGTCACGGACGGAGAAAAGCGGCTCGTTCCGGATCTCGAGCGCGGTGATTTCGAGGTGTTCGACAACGGCAAGGTTCAGCCGCTGACGCTCTTCGAGAACAAGAGCGTCCCGATCGCGGCTATCGTCATGCTCGACTCGAGCGGCAGCATGACGTTGATTCTCGACCGTGTGAAGCAGGGAGCGGAACAGTTCCTCATTCGGCTGCAGCCTGAAGATACCGGGCGAGTCGGTGCGTTCAACGACAAGATCCAATTCCTTCCGCAGGACGAGTTCACCAGCGATAGAGATTTGTTGGTGCGATCGCTGCGCGAGCTCGACTTCGGATATCCGACGCGCCTGTGGGACGCAGTGGACGAGAGCATTCGCAGACTCGAGGGTGTCCCGCAACGGAAAGTGGTTCTCGTATTCACGGACGGCGCAGACACCGCCAGCCGCCGCGATCTCGACGATGTGATGGACCAGGCCCGGACCAAAGAGGTCATGGTGTACGCCATTGGTCTCGAGACTCGCATCTCCTTCGGCGGGCAGACCCAGCGCTCAACGCCGGACCGCGGCTTGAAGAAACTCGCCGAAGAGACGGGTGGCGGGTTTTTGATGCTCAATAAAGAGGATGAGCTCGGCCCGACGTTCACTCGCGTCGCCCAGGAGCTTCACAGCCAGTACGTTCTGGGGTTCTCCCCCGCCGCACTTGACGGGAAGATTCACAAACTGGAGGTGAAACTCAAGAAACCGGGGTTGAACGCTCGGGCGCGTAAGAGTTACCTGGCTGCGGCACTCACTTCCACCAAATAGGGCACTAAACTTTCCGTCCCGCTCCCGCGTCTAACCAAGGGAAAGGCGGAAAATCCAATGTATTTCGACCGGGATATCTCGAGCAACGCGGAGGCGCTCGTCGCCCTGCTTCTGGCTTTAGTCGTCGTCGCCGTAGCCTTTGTGTAGAGGCCGGCTTAAGCCGGCCTCCACCGACAGCCGGCCTCCACCGTCCCGACTAGCCTCCCGAGATCGTCGGGATCACTTCGACGACATCGCCATCCTGCAGCGCGCGCTCACGCGCGCGGTACAACAGCATCTCGTCGTTCACCGCGAAGTTGAAGACCGAGTCGTCCAGCTGTTCGCGGAACCCGGGGATGCGCTTGTCGATCGCATCCACCAGCTCGGCGACGCTCTGGACGGTCTCGTGCACTTCGATCCGGTCGCTGTCGCTCACGCGCAACGTTGACGGCAGCAGCACGCTGATCATCCGAGCACCTGCATCAGTTGCTGGCGCCAGCCGTCGCTCGGCACACCTTCCGGCGTGAGGTTCGACACCGCGTAGAAACGCGTCAGCATTTCGTCGAACTCGCGGCGATCGATCTTCTCGCCTTTGTACGATCCGACCTGGATCGGCTCTTCGAACCATCGCCCGGGCAGCGTGTCGTCGGCGCGCCGGACGCCAAGTCGATGATTGATCATTCGCTCGACTCCCATGATGTTCTGCCCGACGAGATTGAGCTCATCGACCGAAAACGCGAGTCCGCTCACGTTCTGAATCTGTGCGGAGAATTCTTCGAGGCCCGGCAATGACGGGCTGTTGAACAGTTTCGTGGTGAAGCGGCACATCCCGACCGAATCCCCGACGGCGTAAATGTTTTCACACGCGCGCACCGCGACTTCCTTCTGGTCGTAGCTGTTCGGCGCCGGGCTGACTGGCGCGCCGTAAAGGCGCTGCTTGAACGCGGGATCATCGTTGATGCGCGCGTTGATCTCGAGCGTGACGCGGTTTCTCAGGTGATCCATTCCGCGCGTCGCAACGGCCAGCCCGAGCGCGAACGCTTTCAGGATCCGCGCATCGTGCGGATCACTCTGCATCAGCCCTTTCACCGCCATGCGGTACTTCAGCGCTTCTTGCGGGAAATGTCCCTTCTCGACTGCCCGCGTGCCGTCTGCCAGTGCATTCCCGAATCCTTCGCGTCGTGAGATCAGGAAGAGCAACTGCTCCACGACGTCGGCATTGCCCCACGTCAACTCGAGGCCGCCTGTGGCCTTTTGCGTGATCAGACCGCGCTGAAAGAGCTCCATCGCCCACGCGATCGTCGATCCCGTGGACGCCGTGTCGAGGCCGAGATCGTTGCAGATGTTGTTGAGGCGGATGACGCTTTCGATGCGATCGATCCCGACGTTCGGCCCGAACTTGCCGAGGGTTACGTACTCGGGCCCATCGCCGCGCCCGTACTTGTCCTGGGGATCCTTGTTCAGTTCGTTGAGCGGACGGCAGTTGACCGGACATCGGAAGCAGCCGGCCATCCCCGGACGATATGGCGTGATGTGATCGGAATCGAGTTTGTCCGTCCAGGTCGTTTCCTGATTGTTCTTCGTGCCCATTGCGCCGAGCATCCGGCTCGGTTTGTAGAGAAACGGCGTCCCCGTCGTCTTCAGCGCGTGCTTGACGACCGACGTCTCGAGCAGCTTCTGGGCAATCGTCCGGTTGTAGCCCTTGTAGGGCTGAGCGGTTTCGAAGTCACGCGTCTGCCCCTGCACGAGGATCGCCTTGACCTTCAGCGATCCCATCTTGGCGCCCGGGCCGCCGCGCGCGTAGCACGCCTTGGGCCCAGCCATGATCGCTGACGTCAGCACCTGGTTTTCTCCTGCGCGCGTGACGCTGACCATCGCCAGGTCGCGTGCCCACGTGCCGCCGAACTCCTGAGGGATCCGCTCCCGCAGATCGATGTTGTCCAGACCGACGTACGCGGCTGCATCGACGAACTCGATCCGCCCGCCTTTGACGAGCAGCAGCGTCCACGTCGGGGTCTCGCCGAACAGGACGATGTGGTCGATGCCGTTCATGCGGATGAAGGACGGGAAGTGATCGCCGGCGTTGCTGTCCATGATCACGCCCGATTCCGGCGACCACGAGGTCGCATTACCGCGCGCAGCGGAGGGCACGATCCCGGTCAGCACACCGGATCCGAATATCAGCGGAACGTCGGGATGGAGCGGATGAAGCGATTCGTCGAGCAGCCGGTGCAGGTAGAACATGTTGGCGCCACGGCCGGCGAGCAGCGTCTTGACCACCCGTATCGGCGTATAGCCGCGCACGACTTCGCGCCGCTGGAGGTCGACGAAGACTGTCGCCCCCTGCGTCGGATACTGCGGCTCCTTCGGCAGCTCGGCCGCCAGCGTGGCGACGCGATCCCGGATGCTCATCTCGTTGAATGGTACCGCATCCCCCCAGGAACGAGGCACAGGTGGCTTAGAATGCAACCGGCAAATGACATCATGCGGTCACTCCTTCTGCTCGGTGCTTTGATCATGGCGGTCGTCGGCGTGGACGGGCAGGCTCCCGGCGACCGCCCCGCTCCGAACCCGCGCGCCACCCGCTCGGTCGTGATGGCGCGAAACGGCATCATTGCGACGAGTCAACCGCTGGCGTCCGCGGCAGGGCTGGCGGTACTCCAACAGGGAGGCAACGCCGTTGACGCTGCTGTGACCGCCGCCGCCGTCCTCAGCGTCGTCGAGCCGACGATGAACGGGATCGGCGGCGACCTGTTCGCGCTCGTTTACGACCCGAAGACGAAGAGCGTGCGCGCTCTGAATGCGAGCGGCCGCGCGCCTGCGGCGGCCACTGTCGAGGAGTTCAAGCGCAGAGGTCTCGCATCGATTCCTTATCGCGGCGAGCTCTCCGTGAGCGTGCCGGGCGTGGTGGACGGCTGGAGCGAACTACTCGCCAAACACGGCACGCTGACACTCGCGAAAGCCCTCGAGCCGGCAATCCGCTACGCGCGAGGTGGCTACGCCGTGAGCGAGATCATCGCGACGCAATGGAAGGACCAGGAAGAAACGCTCGCGAAGGATCCGGCGGCCGCCGCGACGTTCCTGGTCAACGGCCGCGCGCTGCGGACGGGAGACATCTTCCGCAACGAGAAGCTCGCCGCTTCGCTCGAACTGATCTCCAGAGGCGGTCGTGACGCTTTCTACCGGGGCGCAATCGCGAAAGCCATCGCCGCGGACATGCGCGCGCGCAATGGACTGCTGAGCGAGGCGGACCTTGCCGCGCACAAATCAGACTGGACCGAGCCGCTTTCCACTGCCTATCGCGGCTTCGAGGTGTTGGAGTTCCCGCCGAACACACAAGGGGTCGTCGCGCTGGAGATGCTGAACATCCTCGAAGGCTTCGATCTCAAAGCGCTGGGGCATAACACTGGTGCGTACCTGCACCTTCTGGTCGAAGCCAAGAAGATCGCCTTCGCCGACCGCGACGCCTGGCTTGCCGATCCGGCCGCGACGCCAGCGGCGGCGCTGCGGCGAATGCTCTCGAAGGAATACGCCGCGGCGCGACGGAAGGAAATCGATCCCGAACGTGCCGGGCGTGAGTACCAGCCGCTCGCCATCGATGGCGCCTCTCCCGCCGGCGAAGAGCATCCGCAGGCGCACGGTGACACGATCTACCTGACCGCCGCCGACAAGGACGGCAACGTCATCTCACTGATCCAGTCCATTTACGAAAGTTTCGGCGCCGGGATCGTGGCCGGCGACACCGGCATCACGTTGCACAACCGCGGCGCGTTGTTCTCGCTTCGTGCTGGTCATCCGAACCTCCTCGCACCTGGCAAGCGGCCATTTCATACCCTGGTACCGGCGATGGTCATGAAGGACGGACGTCCGTGGCTGTCGTTTGGCGTCATGGGCGGGGACATGCAGCCTCAGGGGCACGTGCAGGTGCTCCTGAACTTGATCGACTTCGGGATGAACGTCCAGGAGGCGGGCGAGGCACCGCGATTCCGGCATACAGCGAACGGGCTCGCGCTCGAATCGGCGATTTCTCCGGAGGCGCGCTTCGGCCTCGACACGCGCGGCCATCGGATCGTCAGCGGTGTCGGCGTCTTCGGCGGATTCCAGGGCATCCTGATCGATCCCCGAACCGGCGTGATGATGGGCGGTTCCGATCCAAGGAAAGACGGACTCGCCATCGGGTGGTGACACCGTTGAATCGTTCTACGGCGCCTCGGCCTAACGCGGTCGCTGCGGTCCGATCACTCGACACGCGATGGCTGGCAGGGGCAAGTCAGGTCCACGGCGCGATGCGGCCAGCGGGCACCGTCAGTTCGAAAAATGAGCCGCAGGCGTTCCGATCGGCGGAGGCACCGATTCGCCACTGCCGGCCGAATCACCCGTCCGCCCAACTGATCCTCGAAAATCCTGCGGATAACCCGAGCCGGAGCCGCCATCGTGAGGCTCGCGCCGGAGGTTCATTTTTCCCCGCGTCCGGCCGAGGCGCCGTGGGCCTGATTTGCCCTTGCCAGCCGACACGGCGCGTGAACTCTGCGAACCCTTCGGCTCTGCTTTTGCTTGCGCGGGGCTGATGCGCGACTCGGCCCGCCGCGAATCACCTGCAGGTCGCCGCCGACGACCATAACGCTACAGACGAAATCCATCTCGAAGCGGGTCCTGATCGTCCAGAATGAACGTGCTCTCCCCCGTGATGTAGGCCTCCCCTTCGATCTCCGGCACGATGGTCCTGATCTCGGCTGTCGGTGACAGCGAACCCATATCCACGACACGACCGCGGAACTTCGTGCCGATGATGCTCTCGTGCGTGAACAATTGGTTCGGCCCGAGCAGGCCCATCTCCGACAGCACCGCCATCACGGCGCAGGTGCCGGTCCCGCAGGGTGAGCGATCGACTTCGGCGTCCGCGAAGATCGTGACGTTCCGCAGGTCGGCGCCCTCGTCCGATGGCTGTCCTGTGAAGATCGTTCCGTAGATCCCGCGCAGCTGTGGCTCGAGCGGATGCTCGACCGCGACCGCCTTTTCGACCGCGTGCTTGATTTCCATCCCGACTCGACGGAGGTCCGCGAGCCGTTCAGGAATGATCGGAATGCCGACTGCTTCGCTGTCCACGATCGCATAGAACGCGCCGCCGAAGGCCACGTCCACGTTGACGTCCCGCGTGCCGGCGCGCACCGGCAACGATGCGTGCAGCACGAAAGACGGCACATTGCGGAAGGCGACGCTGGTGACGCGACTGTCGGCCGTCCGCGCCGTCGCGTGGATCGGACCGGCCGGCGAATCGAGCGTCAGTCGGAACGAACCGTCTGGTTCGCGCGGCACGACGATGAGGTTTCGCTCGAGGGCAATC
This sequence comes from uncultured Acidobacteriota bacterium, assembly GCA_963810305.1. Classification (GTDB taxonomy): domain Bacteria; phylum Acidobacteriota; class Vicinamibacteria; order Vicinamibacterales; family 2-12-FULL-66-21; genus JACDCA01. The sequence goes on along the minus strand of CAWEMY010000007.1, from coordinate 269,695 downwards.
TTGGTGACGGCAATAACGCCATGGCCGCACATCGTGCTGTAGCCCTCGTTGTGCATGAACAGCACGCCCGCCTGCGATCCCTCGTGCTCGGGCGGCGTCAGCAGCGCCCCGTACATATCCGCATGTCCGCGCGGCTCTAACATCAGCGCCCGCCGCAGCCGGTCGTGCTTTTTTCTCACGTACTCGCGCTGCTCGAGGATCGTCTTTCCCTTGACCGGTGGAAAGCCGGAGACGATCAGCCTCAGGGGCTCGCCGGCCGTGTGTGCATCGATTGTTTCAATGCGGATCATCAGCCCGGAGTCTATACAATCCGCGCATGCCACTCGTATTGAGCGAAGCCGATGTGAAGTCTCTCATCTCCATGGACGACTTGATTCAGGCGATGGAGTCGGCGCTGGTGGAGTTCTCAGGAGGCCGCGTGCAGCAGCCGCTCCGGACGGTCCTTGCCGTCGGTGAAAAGTCGTTTTTCGGCGTCATGCCGGCGTTTGTGCCGGCGCTGCCGGCACTCGGAACGAAGATGGTGACGGTATTCGCCGCCAACGCCGAGCGCGGGCTGCCGACACACCTGGCGACGATCACGCTTCTCGATCCGGAAACCGGCGCGCTGCAGGCCATTCTCGACGGGCGCTACATCACCGAAGCCCGAACGGCGGCAGTGTCGGCGGTGTCAGTCAAACACCTGGCGCGCGAGAGCGCCGGAACGCTCGCGATCATTGGCTCAGGCGTACAGGCGCGCAGCCATCTCGAAGCGATCCCACGAGTACGTCGCCTGCGTGAGGTGCGCGTCTGGAGCCGTTCCGCCGAGCATCGCGAGACCTTCGCATCCGAAATGTCATCCACGTCAGGGAGCCGGGTCGTTGCGGTCTCGAGCGCCGAGCAGGCAGTCGCCGGCGCGGACCTCATCGTCCTGGCGACGGCGTCCCGCGAGCCGGTATTGCGATCCGAATGGGTCGAAGAGGGGGCACACATCTGCGCAGTCGGGGCCTGCCGGCCGGACCAGCGCGAGATGGACGCCGCGCTCGTCGCGCGAGCGCGACTTTATGTCGACTCACGCGAGGGGGCCCTCGCCGAGGCAGGGGACGTCGTGCTGGCGATCGCCGACCGGGCAATCGATGCCTCACACATCGCCGGTGAACTTGGAGAAGTCGTTGCCGGCGCGGTGCCAGGTCGACTGCGCGCGAGCGATGTCACGATCTTCAAGAGCCTGGGAATGGCGGTGGAGGATGTGGGCGCCGCGCACCTTGCATTCGAACGGGCAAAGAAGCGCGGCGCGGGGAGAAACTATGAACTATGAACTGATGAGCAGCCCTAAAGGGCTGGACGTCCTTCGATGAGCAGCCCTAAAGGGCTGGACTACGAGATCATTCGGCTACGACTTCTTCCGGCGCTCGGCCCAGCGCTTTTTCATCATCTCGGAAATTCGCTTACGCGCTTCCGGTGACATCTTTCGACGACGTCGCTTGCGGCCCTTAGTTGCGGCCGCCTGACTGCCGCTGCCTTCCTGCGAAGCTGTTTTCCGCGAGGTTCCGCGCGCCAGCCGTGCCCTGAGCGTGCTGGCCTGCGCCGTCAGCGACGCGAGACGCTCCCGTGTGGCGCCAATTTCCCTTTCGATGCCTCCGAGCGCCCATCCAATGAGTTCGGCTGACTTCATGAGTACGTCGTCAGTAGTCTTTCTCGGTCTTCCGCGCGGCATTCCGTCCCTCCAGAAGGTCAATTGGGCCAGTTGTCAGTGATCAGTATCTTGTATCAGTAATGTACTCACAGGAGTGACCGGTCAATCTTATTTTCGATATTCCCGATTCTCGAACACTGATAACTGATAACTGACTACTTGACTAACTGACCACTGATCAGTCACTACTCACTGCGACGGCTATCATAGACCGATGCTACGGTTGTGGCCAGCCATCGGCTTGCTGCTCGTGGTGGCGGCAGGCGTGCCGGGCGTCGACCTTTCGAGTCACCCATCGCCGGACCTGAGAGCGGAAGCTCTCGACCTCGCATACAACCTGGATCACGAGGCGGCGATCGAGCGACTCCGGCGCGCCGTAGCGGCGGCTCCTTCTGACCCCGCGCCACGACGGACGCTGGCGTCGGTGTTGTGGCTCAACATTCTCTTCAGCCGCGGCGCGGTGACGGCCGATCATTACCTCGGCCGGTTCACGCGCACGCAAGTCGCGCTGAAACAACCGCCGGAGCACCTCGCGTCCGAGTTCAAACGCAACCTCGCGGAAGCCCTCGCGCTGGCCGGCCAGCGGGTCAAGGCCTCGCCGCGTGACCCCCAGGCGCATTACGACCTGGGAGCGGCGCTCGGTCTCGAAGCGTCATACACGGCGACGGTCGAAGGTAAATTGATGGCAGGCTTCCGGACGGCGCGTCGATGCTACGACGCGCACGAACGGGTGCTGGAGCTCGATCCCTCGCGAACCGACGCCGGTCTTGTCGTCGGCACCTATCGATACCTGGTCGCCAGTCTCCCCCTGCATATGCGGATGCTCGCCTACGTAGCCGGTCTTGGCGGGGGCAGGGAGCGAGGGATCGAGATGCTCGAGCGCGCTGCCGGGGGGTCAGGAGAGGCGCGAACCGATGCCATGTTCGCACTCGTATTGGTGTACAACCGCGAGCGGCGATTCGACGAGGCCTCGCGCGTGCTCAGGGCGCTCCGCGAGGCGTATCCGCGTAACCGGCTGGTCGTTCTGGAGCACGGGGCAACCGCGCTCCGCGGCGGGCGGGCAGCGGAAGCGGAATCGATCCTGACCGCCGGCCTCGCCTCGCTGGTGCGCGATACCCGGCCCAGAATGCCGGGGGAGGAACAGTTATGGCGATACAAGCGTGGCGCCGCACGCGCCGCACTTGGACGCAATGACGCAATCGCCGATCTCGTCGCGGCGACATCGGCCGGCGCGCAGGCATGGGTTGCCGGACGCGCCCGAACGGAAATCGCCCGGCTTGCCCTGAAACGCGGTGATACTGCGACGGTCCGGGACGAGGCGCGGCAGGCTGAAGCGCTCTGCTCGCAGGGCAACGATCCGGCGTGCGTGGAAGATGCGCGGAAGCTCCTGAGGAATGCCAATGGCCGTTAAAGTCAAAACATGGGTCTGGATCATCGTCAGCATCGTCGTTGTCGGCGTGCTGTTTGTGATCGCGATGGCTGGCGCCGGTTTGTACTTTTTCTCGCAGAACATCTCCGCCAGAAACGTGTCCGCGACTACAGCCGCCAGCGAGTTCGATTCCATCCGGTCACAGTTCACCGGTCAGAAGGCGCTCATCGAGCTCGACGAGCGCGGTAACTTTCTGAGGTCGAACACCGATCGCCCGACGCCGGCCAACCCGAGGATTCCCGAGAAGCTCTACGTCCTGGCGTTCGACCCGGATGATGGCAGCCTGGTACGAGTGACGATCCCGTTCTGGCTGCTGCGCCTGAAAATGAAAGGCGCCGCGATCGACTTCGGCGATCGAAGCATGGAGCTCGAGGACCTCAAGCTGACCGTCGAGGATCTGGAAAGGTTCGGGCCGACGCTCGTTCTCGATCAGGTGAACGACGGCGGAGATCGTGTCCTCGTCTGGTCGCAGTAGCTGTCCACGCCTGCGACCGCGCTCGGTCAGAGCGACCGGTGTGACGCACAAGAATCCGCAGAATTTCTGAGGTTTTTTCGACGGTCGTACTCGGCGCGCTTTTTGCCCCTCTGCTGATGCACGGAGGGCTTCCATGAAACGCATGTTCCTCGCGCCGGCAATTGGCGCTCTCATGATCGCAACTGCAACACCTGCGCTCGCACAGTACGGCGGCTATCGTCGGCCGTCCTACGGTTACGGATCAGGTGTCGACACTCGCCGCATCGGATATGACACCGGCGTTCCGCGAAGGCATCAAGGAAGGTGAGAAAGACGGTCGCGGCGGCGATCGCTACCGATACCAGGATGAAGGTGACTTCCGCGGGCGGATGTTGGCTATCGAAACTCCTACGGCAACCGCGACATGTACCGTCAGGCGTTCAGGTCAGGCTTTGCCGACGGCTACTCCGATGGTTATCGCCGCTACTCACGCGACGGGCGGTACGGCGACGATCGTTACGGCAGCGGCAGATACGGCACGGGCGGCGGAGGGGTTCTCGGCGGCATCTTCGGAGGGGATCCGCGATACGGGCAGCGTGGAGGCTACTACTCGGTTGCCTACGACAACGGCCTTCGTGACGGTCTGGAAAAAGGTCGTGAAGACATTCGGAAGAACCGATCGTTCGATGCACGCCGCCACGAGTGGTATCGCGACGGTGACCGGAGCTACAACAACCGGTACGGTTCGCGGGACCAGTACAAGGTTGACTACCGCGCCGGATTCGACGCAGGTTACGACCAGGGTTATCGCCAGGCGCGATACGGGTACGGGTACTGACCAGGTAGGGGCGGTTCGCGAACCGCCCCATATCCCGAGGAACTTGCGCATCCTGGACATGAAGCTGGTGGGCGCCTCGACGACGGCCGCGGCCTGAATCGAGGCGCGCACACCTTCGAGCTCGGCGCGCCGGGCTGCAGCGGCGACACCCACCTGCTCGACCGCGCGCGGATTGAGATCGGCCAGCTGACGGAACACATCGGCGCCGATCTCGAGCGCGACCACGTCACCCTGGGCAACGACGGTTGCGGTCCGCGGATCGCCGGTCAACAGCGACATCTCTCCGAAGTACCCTCCCTGCTCGATGGTTGCGATAGGCGTCCGCTGCCCCTCGAGCATCACCGCCGCCTTCCCCGAGCAGACGATGAACATCGAATCACCCGGCGTGCCCTGGCGGACGATCGCTTCTCCATCGGCAAACTGCAGCGTCGTCGTCGAGGCCGCGATCATTCTGCGATGCTCCGGACTCAGCGATGACAGCAGGTCGACGGCCGAGATCAGACTCTCGCGCTCGACCGACTGCGCCTGGACGTCCTGCGCAGGCAGGTCCCGCGACATCTCCACCTGGGTCGGGTACGGGATCTCGATGTTGCGGCGGCGGAACGCGTAGTAGATCGCGCTGTGCACCTGGTCGCGTGCCTTGTCGTCGATTTCGAAGTCGTCGATCCAGAACTTGACGTCGTAGTTGATCGACGAGGTGTCGAACTTGGCCAGCACGACCTGCGCCGCTGGCGCGGCCAGCACGAGAGGACAATTCGCGATCGCCTCCTGGATGACGGCCTTGACGCGGTTCGGAGGCGCATCGTAGGCGGCTCCGACCTGCACTGTGATTCTCGTCGGCGAGACAGGTTCGGAGTAATTGACGATCGCTTCCTTGCTGACGATGTTGTTCGGCAGAACGATGAAGTTGCCGGTCTTGGTGCGGAGTCTCGTCGCGCGCCATGAGACCTCCGCCACGCGCCCTTCGAAGTCCCCGACCCTGACCCAGTGGCCGATGTTGAACGGCTTCTCGCTCTGGATAGCGAGACCGGCAATCGCGTTGCCGAAGGTGTCCTGCAGCGCGAACCCGAGCACGACGGCACTGACGGCGGAAGTGGCCAGAAACTTCTCGCCGAACGCGAAGGTGGCGATCAGCATCAACATGCCGATCACGATCGCGTCCTGGACGATCGAGGGGAAGCGGTCTGGCACCCGGTCGGACCGCAGAGGGTTGATCAGACTGACGACGAGCAGGTTGATCAGCGCGGCGGCGAAGGCGAGCCGCTCGAAGCTGTAAAGGTCGGTGTCGATGCGCGGCATGAACGCCGGGCTCAGCGCAAAGACGAGATGCGCGGCGGCGTAGATACCAAACAGGAATATCGAAAGCCGCAGCTTCCGCCGGACGATGCGGTTGAGCGTCAGGCCCCAAATGGCAACCGCCGCCACGAGGGCGGCGGTGCCGGCGATCAAATGCAGGTTAAGAGGATGCACGGCGCATCTAGGCGATGCCTTTCCTGAACTCCTCGAGCTCGGCGGGAGTGATCGTCACGTTCAGCTTGTTGGGATTGTCGCCACCCTGGGCATGACGATCGGTGCCGACTGCGCGGCCGCCTGCCGATGCGGATGCCTGCGTCGATTCAGCCTGCTTGCCTGACGAGAGCCCCAGGCTGCCGAGGCCGAATCCCTTCTTCTTCTTTTCCTCGGGCGGCTTCTCTTCCTTCTTTTCCTTTTCGTCGCCGGCGACCCCGCGCGTTCCGGCGACGACCGTCGCGACTTCGCTGACCGGCTTCGCTTCGAATTTGATCTGGGACACGTATCGGGGCTCGACCATGGCCGCGGCCGCCAGCTTTTCTGACTTCACCTGCTTGCCGATTTTCTCGATCCGTCCCTGGGTCTCCGGGTGCGATGCGAACAGCGCGTTGCGCGTTGGCGTGTTCTTGTTGCGCTCGGCGAGTTTTCCAAGAAAGGTCGCCAGACCGTTCGGTGCGTATCCGGCCTTGTTCACCAGCCGGACGCCCTCCTGATCCGACGTCCTCCTCGTCGCCGCGATCGAAACCCTTCTCCACGATGTTTTCGTAGGCAGCGCCGGCCAGCGCGTCGAAGAAGGCGTTGCTGCCGGGCGCTACATCTGCGCCAATCTTGAAACTCTTGTTCTTCTTGATCGCGTTGATCGTGTGCTTCTTGGTGACGTGCGCGAGCTCGTGCCCGAGGACACCGGCCAGCTCCGCCTCGCTCTTGATCAGACCAAGTGCGCCTCGGGTGATGTGGACGATGCCGCCCGGCGCCGCAAACGCGTTGACGCCGTCGGTATCGAGGACGATGAACTCCCACTGAAGGTTGGGTCGCGTGCTGGCCTGCGCCAGGACCGTCCCGACCAGCGTCACGTACTTGGTGACCGCCGCATCCTGCAGGACGCCGAACTCCTTGCGGACCAGAGCGCTCACCTGCTCGCCGAGCTGCCGCTCGTCCTTTTCGGACATGTTCAGTACGTCGTAGGCATCCTTGGCGTCCTTGGCCTGCCCGATCCGTTTGGTGAGACCGCCAATCTGCGCGTAGGCCGGTGAAGCGGTCAGCAGGATTGCGAGAGCAAAAGCAGCATGCTTCATATGGTGGCTTCTTGGGAGGCCGTCGCCATGGGTGACGGCACTTTCACTTCGAAAATGGCAATCGAACGGGTCTTTCCTTTGACGACGACCTCACCGAGCGGTGCGATTTCGTAGGCGCCTGTCAGCCGCCCGCGGGTCGCGTCGCTGATGATAATCCGCGTCCTGTATTCCTTGTTCAGGGATTCTAACCGCGAACCGAGGTTGACGTTGTCGCCGATGACCGTGTAGCTCATGATCGAGGACGACCCGATATTGCCGGCGATCATGTCTCCCGAATTGATGCCAATGCCGATATCGAGCTGTGCACGATTCTCGGCGCGCCCACTTCCGGTTCAGCTCGCCGAGCTCGCGGACCATGTCGACCGCGGTGGCGACGGCGTGCTCCGCGTGCTGCGGGATCATCCAGCGGGGCGCCATACAGCGCCATGACCATGTCACCGACGAATTTGTCGACCGTCCCGTGATGTCGGAAGACGATCTCGACCATCCTGGAGAAGTACTCATTGAGCTGCGCGACGAGCTCCTCCGGATCTCCTTTTTCCGTCACGCTCGTGAATCCGCGGATATCGGAGAACAGCACCGACATGTCGCGCCGGTTACCTCCGAGCTCGGCGCGTTCCGGATGCTCCAGGAGCTGGTCGTAGACGTCTCTCGATACGTAACGGCCGAATAACTTCTTGACGATCCGTTTTTCTTTTCCCTCGACGAAGTATTGATACGCGGTGCCCGAAAAGAGCGCCAGGCCCATCGCGGCTAGCGGCTGGCTGAGGTTTACCCAGAGTCCGCTCTTGAAAGCAATCCACGCATAGACAGTCCACGCGATCATCACCACAACCGAAACGATCGCGGCGGCGGTAAACGGCAGGAAGGCGGCGAGGAGGCCGACGCGAGAGCCGCGCTGATGGTCGTCGCCATCCGGTAGCTGTTGCTGACAGGTGTGATGAACCGATTGGAGAGGATGCTGTCCGCAACGCTCGCGTGCATCTGGATGCCGGGCATCTTCCCTTGCCCTCGGCTGTCGAACGGAGTCTGAAACACGTCCACCAGGCCGGACGCAGTGAGGCCGATGAAAACGATCTTGCCTTTGAACAGGGCCGGATCGATCGTCGGTTTGGTCCCCGACAACAACTGGATTTCCGACTCGAAGATGTGCCGCGCCTCGAAGCTTTGATACGGCCGCTCGCCATTGGTGAGCACCGCCGGCCCGCGGTAGTTGACCAGCATCGTGAGCTGGTCCACCGTCTGGCCGGTGATCGCGTCTTTGACCGGTACGGGAATCAGCGGTATTGCGCGGTCGCGCATTCGAAGCGTGTTGCCATCGAGTGTGACCTCGTCTGGCCGTATGTCGGCGCCACGTACCGCCGCGGCGACGCCGAGCGAAGGCATGAACCGATCGCCGCTCCTGACGAACGGAACGATCCGTCGCAGCGAACCGCCGGCGTCGAGGGCCGCGAAGCTGTGACCGAGCGTCGCCACTGCATCGTTCAGCTCACGATACGGCGTGATGATCGTGCGGCGCTCGAAGATCCTCCGATCGAGCCGATACGGTTCCGAGCGCCACTCGGCGGCCTTGTTCGATTGCTCTCCGCTGACCAGCCCCTCGTAGACGGCGTCCGCCAGCAGGATCGTGCTCGGCGCTTCCTTCACCGACTTCACCAGCGCATCGTCTGATTCGGCGCCGGACCATTTCTCGGTGCCGATCTGATGCTGCAGGACGCGGTCTCGCTCGTAGAAACCCAGATCGACCGCAATGACCTTCGCGGGGGCGCGGTTGAGGAAGTCCACGAGCATCGAAAACGTGACACGCGGCCAGGGCCACCGCCCGAAGACCGGATCGAGATCACGGATGGTGGTGTCGTTGATCTCGACGAGGAGGATGTCCTTATGGACGTCGGGAGGCGTGCGTGCAACTGACCGCATCCGCCAGTCGTACAGAATCAGCTCGACACGTTCGAAGACGCCGGTGGCGCCGATCAACAGAATGATCGCCGCGGCACCGAGGCCGAGCAGGATGCCGGCGAGGAGTTTACGCTTCACGGGGACCCGAATAGCCTACAGGAGATCAGCAGGGCAAAAGGGGCGACACGAACGACAGGAGCTCAGGATGCCTGCTAACGAAGCGCCAGGAAACCGGGCGGCCGCGGCCGGACTTCGCGGCCGAATACCGCCAGCAGCCAGAACATGGCTCCCGACGCCGCCCCCATGAACGTGCCCAGCAGGATGACGCGCAGTGCTCCGGCAAAGAGCTCCGGCGCCGGGCTCAGATGGGCGGAGAGCGTACCGCCAATCAGATGCCCGAACGCGATTCCGACCGTCACCGCAGCGACGACCGCGAATGGCAAGTTGCCGAGCACTGCGCCGGCGAGCGTCAGCCTCTGGAGTGTGAGCGGTCCGCGTTTCTGCAGCCAGAACACGACGGGCAGGACCGCCGTAACGCTGACGAACAATCCCATCACACCGTTGATCGCCGCAAACGCTAGTGCCGGCATCGCCGGTTCGACAAAGTGGCCAGGCGCATTCCTCAGCGCCCACCAGAGTGGAAACCCGAGATATCCGAGACATGCGTCGAAGAGCGGCAATACGGTGAGAGCGGTGAACAACCGCCACCTCTTGATCCGTGAGGTGGGGAGCTTCTCGGTCACCAAGCTAATACGGGGACCGGGTGCCTAGAAAATATGCCGATCCGCTCGGGAGCGTGCACAATAGCAGCCGCAATGCCTCTGCCAGCCGGCGCGATTTTCGGGCAGTACGTCATTCGCTCGCTCCTCGGTTCGGGCGGCATGGGAGAAGTCTATCTCGCGCGCGACACCAAGCTCGATCGTGACGACCTCACCGCCTCCGACCGTGGTGGTGAACTGAACGGCCGGCAGATAGGACGATTGGCTAGCTCATGACCGGGGGGGATCCTTTGAAGGTTGTTTCACTGGGTATTGTCGCGCTCCTCCTGTTGGGCGCTGACAAGAGTGTGCCTGGACAGGAGCCCGGCGCGAAACCCGCCGTGCCTCGGGACGCAATTGCCACAATCGTCGATGCCTATCGCGAGTATCGACTCGTGGCTCTCGGCGACGCGCATGGCAATGTACTGGGCGAAGCCTTCCAGCTCGCGCTGATCCGCGATCCCGGCTTCCGAGCAGTCGTCGACGACATCGTCGTGGAGATAGGCAACTCTCGATACCAGGATTTGGCCGATCGATACGCTCGGGGCGAGAACGTTCCGACCGAGGCTTTGCAGCGCATCTGGCTCGACACGACGCAGCAGCAGGCCGCGGCGTTGGAGGTTCCCGAGCTGTTCAAGACGGTGCGCGCCCTCAACGCCTCGGCGCCGGCGGACCGACGCCTCCGCATTCTACTGGGCGAACCGCCGATCGACTGGGACGCGCTGAAAACGATCGACGACTACAAGGCTTGGGAGGGTCTGCCGAGTTCGAGCCGCGACGTCTTCGGGGTCGAGCTGCTGCGGCGCGAGGTGTTATCGAAGGACCGCCGCGCGCTGCTCCTCTACGGGGCCGGACACTTTTTCCGAAAGGTCGCCAATCGATCGATCGTCACGCTGCTCGAGGGATCGCAGACGAAGGTGTTCACGATCTGGACCAACGCCGCATTCGAGTTGGCGAGTCCACAAGCTGACGTGCAGAACTGGCCGGTGCCAAGCCTGACGTCTATTCGCGGAACTTCGCTCGGACGGACAGGGCTCTCGAAATACCTCGGGCCCAACGCCGGGGATGTGCCACCGGAGTGGCTCGCGCCGATGGAGGACCAGTTCGATGCGGTCCTCTATCTCGGGCCGCTTTCCACCATCAAGCTCGGGCGCCCGCGACCATGGCGCTGTGACGAGCCTGCCCTCGCCGAACGCGTCCGACGGGCGAACCTGCAGCGCCCCGGCATGGGCGATCGCATGAGCGCTCAATGTGTGCCTGATCTACCCTGAGAAATCCCCAAGTCTAATCATTCGAACGTCTGGACCAGACGGACGTGCGCGGCGGTCATGGGATGCCCCCCAATAATCCGACCGAGTCTGTCGTCGGCGGTGATCAGCTCTGTCTCGAGTCTGACCGCGAGTGCCAGATACATCGCGTCGTAGACGGTCAGGCCGGTCGTGATGGCCAGGGCCTGCGCGTCGATCATCAGACCGCGGGTCGAGACGGTCTCCACGGCGATGCTGGAGATATCGGCCGCCAGTCGCTGGCCTTCCTCGGCGGTCAACTCGCCTCGTCGCACCTTCTTCCATATTGCGTTTCCGACCTCAGGAAACAACAGATCCGGCGAGAGATATTGATGGGATCCTGCCAGCAGTCGACGCGCTGCGTCGCTGTGGATCTCCGGCACGAACCATTTGAAGACGACGCTGGCGTCGACGACGAAGACGCTCACCGAGCGTCGCGATCTTGTCGGATCGTTACGGCGCTGTCAGATTGTGACGAATGCCGCAGTCGTTTCAGCCACTTTGCGGAGAGGCGGCGCGTTTCGGCAAGATTGCGGGTGCTGGCCCGGTGCAGGACGTCGTGGATTTCGGCCTGGAGGGAACGGCCGTGGGCCTTTGCAGCTGCCTTGAGCTGCTTCAGGACGTCATCATCGAGATCACGCACCAGTAGGTTGGCCATAGTCGCGTAGAACCTCCCGGATGCTCAATGGTATCACATTGATACCGGCTCGTGCGGCATCCGCCGCACCCGGTGATCCGGAGTGGGACCGCTCACTCGTGGCGAAGAGCGATCATCGGATCGACCCGCGACGCTCGCCGCGCGGGTCCGAAGCCGGCCACGAGCGCCGCGGTCAACAGAACGACTACCGCCAGCATCAACGCGCGCGGATCGTTCGGCTGCATGCCGAACAGAAATGACTCGAGGAACCGCGACGTGGCGAGAGCCGTGGGCACGCCGATCGCCAACCCGACGCCAGCGAGCATAGCGACCTCACGCAACACCATCCAGACGACGACGCTGCGTCCGGCTCCCAGCGCCATGCGCAGCCCGATTTCGCTGGTCCGACGCGCCACCGCATAAGCCATCGTGGCGTAGAGCCCGACGCAGGCGATCACGAGCGCGAGGATCGCAAACGCGCTGCACAGCCTGGCAAACACGATCTCCTGATTGATGGTCTGGTCGATGTCGGTGGCCTGTGTCTTGATATTGGTGACCGGCACGCGACTGTCGGCCTCGTGCACGATCCGACGGACCGCCGCGACATGACGCAGCGGATCACCGTCAGTGCGCAGCGCGAACGTCATCTCGCGCAGCACCGGCAGGGGGACCTGCGCGTACGGCACATACACAACTGGTGGAATCTCGCGCTTGAGCCCGCCGTATCGCACGGTTGCCGCGACCCCGACGATTTGGACAGACGACGGGCGCGTCGCCGACCTTCAGGCTGCCGCCAACCTCGATATGCCGCCCGATCGGGTCCGCCTTGCCGAAGTTGGTTTTCGCGAAAAGATCGCTCACGACCACGACCGGCGTCGTTCCCTGGCGATCGCCTTCCGAAATCTCGCGCCCCCGCAATATCGGAATCTGCATGGTCGTGAAGAACCGAGGCCCCGTGTACAGGATGCGCGTACCCTCAGTTCGCAGGCCATTGACCGTGACGGGGTGCCCCCGGCCGGCCCTGATGAGCGAGGCGTGCGACAGCGTCGCGTCGCGAACGCCGGGAAGTTCGTTCAGGCGATGCCGCAGATCCGCATAGAGAGCGGCGACCGTGGCCGACGGATGCCCGGCCTGCGGGGCATTCACCTCGAACAGGAGCACACCGTCGCTATTGAACCCCAGCGCAATCGACTGGAGATTCGTGAGCGTTCGCACGAACAGGCCCGCCGCGACCAGCAACAGCATCGAGATTGTGATCTGCGCCACCACCAGCGACTGGCTCAGGCTCGGCCGTCGAATCCTGTCGCGCAGTCGCCCGCGCGGTTCGCTGAAAGACCGGTCCCTGAGCAGCGGCATCAGCGCCGGACGAGTGGATTGGATCGCAGGAGCCAGGCCAAACAACAGGCCGCAAAGCAACGACAGCACCAGCGTTACGCCGAGCACATGCCAGTTCAGTTCGGCGTGCAGCGTGAACCCCTCCTGCCCGTTCGCAAGGAGGAGCGTCAGGGTACGAATGCCGACCACGGCGATGACAATACCGAGCGCACCGCTGAGCGCGGCCAGCAGGACACTTTCCGTCAGCAGTTGACGGACGATCCGCCAGCGTCCGGCGCCGAGGCTGAGCCTCACGGCCATCTCGCGCCTTCGAGCGGCGGCCCGCGCGAGCAACAGATTCGCCGTGTTCGCGCACGCGATCGCCAGGATCAGACCAACCATCGCCAGCAGCACGTAGAGCGGCTTCGAGTACTGGCGCCTGAGGCTGTCGAGCCCGCCCGCGCCTTCCTCGAGGCGCAGCACCGGAAGATTGGCGCGCTCCCGATCGTTTGTCGCGGTCGGGTGTCACCCATTGCTCGAACGGCCCGCCGAGCGCGGCCTGGGCCTCGTCGCGGCGAACGCCGGGACGCAACCGTCCCATCATCTGGACCCAGTAGTAGTTCGGGTCAAGGTATTTGGCCGCGGCATCCGGGTCCAACAAGGGCTCGGCATGCATGGGGAGATACACGTCGGGTGCCGCGCCGGGATCCACGCCGAAGAACTCGGGCGGCGTCACGCCGATCACCGCGAACGGCACGTTGTTGATCAGAATCGGCTGACCGGCCGCCTCGGAGGCGCCGCCGAAACGCCGCTGGCTGTAGCCCATGCTGATCACGACCGCGGGTGGCGCGCCGGTGCGATCGTCGGGGCCGGCGATCAGCCGACCCGCGGCCGGCGACACCGCCAGGCCGCGAAAGAAGTCACCCGAGACGTAATGACCCCTCGCGAGTTCCGCGTGACCCTTGATCTGCACGTTCAGGTTACCGGCAGGCTGGTAGGCAAAGAGGCTGGACAGGACGGGCGCCGAGACTTCCTGCAGTCGCTCGAACGCCGGGAACGGGAAGATCGCCGCCGTCCTGTCCGAACCGTCGCGCTCGATGCTGCCGTTGATGGAGTGCATCACGAAGTCGCCGCCGGCTGAGAAGTTGAACGGTTTGCTGCGCCACTTCACCACCACCAGCGATGCCGGATCCGACACCGGCAGCGAGCGCAACAGGATCGAGTCCATGAAGCTGTAGATCGCGGTGTTGGCACCGATCCCCAGCGCGAGCGACAGCACTGCAAGCGCCGTGAACAGGCGGTTCTTGAACATCGCCCGCAGGCCGTATCGGACGTCCTGCGCCAGCTGCTCGAGGAGGATCCACGACCACAGTGACGCGCGTGTTCTCCTGCAGCAACGTCACGTTCCCCAGGTCGCGGCGCGCCGCCCATCGCGCCTCCTCTTCGGACAGGCCATCAGCGGTGCGCTCACCCGCTTCCTCGGCGAGATGGAACTGCAGCTCTTCGCGCAGCTCGTGTTCCTTGCGCCGCCGCTGCAGCCACCACGTGAACTTCCGAAAGAGCGAGGTCATCGTCCCTCCTGATCGGCCGGCCTCAGCAGCAGTCCCATCGCGCGCGCGAACGCGTCCCACTTCGACTGTTCGCTGGCCAGCTGCTTTCGTCCCAACGCGGTGATGCGGTAGTAGCGGGCGCGCTTGCCTTTCTCAGACAGCTCCCACGAGGCGGCGATCCACCCTTTGGCCTCGAGCCGATAAAGCGCGGGATAGAGAGAACCGGTCTCCACCTGCAGCAGGTCTTCAGAGGTCCGCTGAATGTGCTTCGCGATGGCGTGGCCGTGACTCGGGTCCTGGCAGCAACGTTCGCAGGATCAGCAGATCGAGGGTCCCTCGAAGGAGCTCGACGCGAGAGGGCGGCTTCTTAGCCATTGTGTAGAAAGCCTACTGATTATTGTGTAGAAAGTCTACGAAGCCGCCAAGGGACGGAATGCGGGATGCGGAATGCGGAGCCGCGAGGCGCGGGGCGGAGGGCGCCGAGTCGCCCGAGGTAGACTCTTACTCCCGTGCCAGTCGATCAAGATGGCCTGCGGCCGACTACGGTTACCGCTGGTCAGGCGATTCTCACCGCCTGGCTGCTCTGTGGTGTGCTCGACATCACTGCCGCCTGCGTTCAGGCCTGGAGCCAGGCCGGCCGCACGCCGGCGCAGGTCCTGCGCGGGGTGGCCTCCGCGCTTTGGGGACGCGCTGCGATGGACGGCGGTGCCGGCATGGCGGCCGTCGGTCTCGCGATGCACTTCGCCGTCGCGCTCACGGCGACGCTGGTGTTCTATGCGCTCAGCCGCCGCCTGGTCGTCCTGCGCACGGCGCCGCTCTGGATCGTGGGGCCGCTCTACGGTGTCATCGTCTTCTGCGCGATGAACTACGGCACGCTGCCGGCGCTATCGTGGTTGCGCAGCCTCTACCTGCACACGCCGCCGCGATGGCCGGGCTCGATGAGCTGGCCGCAGCTGGGGATTCACATGGTTTGCGTCGGCACGCCAATCGCCTGGGGAGTGCGGCGCGCGGGACCGTTTGTTTCGCAGCTCAAGCCAAAGGCTGCCTAACTTAGTGGGCGCCAAACCCGTGTCCGCGTCCACGGCCAAGCAGTGACATTGAGCATTCTCCAAGGAGGGCACCATGAGCACCCTCGGCACAAACACCGTTTCACGCGCCGCTCTTCTGGTGCTCCTCACGTTGATGGCGAGCACGGCGATGGCTCAATCGATTCAGGGAACCGCGACGTATCGGGAGCGCATGGCCCTGCCGCCCGCAGCGGTATTCGAGGCGGTGCTCGAGGATGTGTCGCGTGCTGACGCGAAGGCGGAAACCATCGCCCGCACACGCCTCACGTCGCCCGGCAATCCGCCCATCGCGTTCACCATTGCCTATGAGCCGGCCACTATAGTGGCTGGCCACCGCTACGTCGTCCGAGCGAGGATCCTCCTCGACGAAAAGCTCCTGTTCACAACCGACACCGCTGCGCCGGTGCTCGCCGGCGGAAGCCCGACCAAGATCTCTCTGATGCTGCGCAGAGTCGGTGCGGGTCAAACGCCGCCACCCAGTGCAGCAGGCACCAGGCCGTTGGAAGGGACTTATTGGAAAGCAATCGAGCTAGCGGGCAAGCCAACGCCCACGCAGGATCTGAAACGCGAAGCGCATCTCCAGTTTCAAGCGGGCCGCGTGTCTGGCTCTGACGGCTGCAACCGGCTCACGGGCACCTATCAACTCAACGGCGATCGCGTCACGTTTGGGCAAATGGCAGGGACCCAGATGGCCTGCTTGAATCCAAGCGGGACCGAGGCTCCGTTTCGAGACGCGCTGAAGAGCGCAACCCGATTGACCATTGCTGGAGATCGCCTTGAACTACTTGATAACGCGGGGACGCCACTGGCCGTGTTTGCCGCCGGTAGTCAGGTGTCCTCGGCATCGTCCGGACTAGCAGGAACGTCGTGGCAGCTCGTTAAGTTCCAGGGGAGTAATGACACGACGCTGACACCCGATGACCGCACGAAGTACACGATCGACTTCGCCGCTGGTGGACGGGTAAGCGCACGTGTCGACTGCAATCGGGGAAGCGGAACTTGGAAATCAAGCGGCTCGAGCCAGATCGCGTTCGGACCGCTGGCCTTGACGCGCGCGAAGTGCCCGGCTGGTTCGCTGCACGATCAGATCGTGAAGCAGTGGGGCAACATCCGCTCGTACGTCATCAGGGACGGCCATCTTTTTCTGGCGCTAATGGCGGACGGCGGCATCTACGAGTTCGAACCGCTCCCGACGAAGCGATAACCAACGCGAGTGGACGGACGGGTGCGGAACGCGCTTCGGGCTCGTGTGACGACGTTGGTGGTCACTCTTCGATCAAGGCGCTGACGAATTCTCGAGTCCCTGCAGGTCCGGTCAGCTCGAGGAACACCGGTCCGCCATCGGGTTCCACGGTCATGCCGAATCGAAGGAATCGGCAGCAGTGACGTTCAGCCTCGACGGCTCGCGCGATGAGGGCAATCGTTTCTGCGGACGGCGTAAACTCGAGACGCAGTCCGTCATCGAGATCCTCCCGGCGTTCCGCACGCCGCACAAGATCCATTAACAGGCCCTCGCGACGGGTCCGCAACGCTTCAGGCGTCAACGTGCAAGCAATCGGTACTTCGGCCATTGTTGTGTCCCCTCGTCGATTCCGCGGCCATGTGACCCTCATCCTTGATCCCGATCTCAGTCGCTCGGGCAGCAACGTGAAGATGATGTCCCGTGCCACACTGCCCTGTTTGGTCCAGCTTCCGCTCACTTCCGAAGTCGGGTCGACCGATGGCGTGAACTCGTTCTGCCAGCCGTGGACCTGGCTTCTGTTCGGCGCGAGCCGGCCGCAGCGGCAACGGGAGCGAGCCGCATGCGCGTGACATCGCGCTGCGGCGGTGCGCCGAACAGGCGACTGTACTCACGGCTGAACTGCGAGGCGCTTTCATACCCCACATGCACCGCGGCGCTACCCGCGTCGAGGTTCTCGTTCAGCATCAATTGCCGTGCTTCCTGTAGCCGCAGCTGCTTCTGGTACTGCAGCGGGCTCACGCCCGTGAGCGCGCGGAAATGCTGCCGGAAGGTTGAGGCGCTCATGTGCGCGCGATCCGCCAAGTCGTCCCCCTTCAGCGCCTGAACGAAGTTCTGCTTGAGCCAGGCGACCGCTTTCGCAATCTGCTGGCCGGGGGACCCCGTCGTAACGAGGTGTCGGAGTTGCGCGCCATGCGCGCCGGTCAACAGACGGACTGTGATTTCCTGCTGAATCAGCGGCGCCAGTCTGGGAACCAGAGCTGGCTCCCCCAGCAGCTTGACGAGCCGGACGAGTGGATCGAGCAAGGTGGGGTCGAGTGCTTCGAACGAGATGGCCCGGTAGGCATGCTCTCGCCGAGGCCGGGGCTCATCCATCTCGGAAGCGATCTGCAGGACCGAACGAGCGTCCAGCGTCAGCATCATGCCAAGAAACGGTTCGCGGGTACTGGCTTGCGTGACATGCGAGATGACGGGGAGATCGATGGTCGTCAGCATCGATTGCCCCGGGCCGTAGTCGATCGAATCGCCGCCGAGCAGGACCTGCTTGTCCCCCTGCGCGACGACGCCGAGCCCCAGGTTGTAGATGCAGTGCAAGGGCTCGGTTGGCGCGTTGCGGCGATGAAGCGTGAGGGCTGGAATCGCAGTGGTGTGGTCGCCGTCGGTTTGGGCAAAGCGCGAGATGGCGCGAGCCAGGGCGATTGTTGCCGGACTGTCGGACGTGTATGGCCGCGCTTGCTCGGACATCAAGGATTCCCGCATGTGTCTGTCTCGATGGAAGTCTAGCACGCGGCCGAATCTTCTATTTCTCGTTTCCCTACCGACTCGTCATTTTAGGCAATGAACTCGATGGATCCGGCAAACGGGTTGAGAGCCTAGCCAGCTACATTGAAAACACCATGAAGCACATCTCGATCGGCGGCCTTGACGTCTCTCGCATTGGACTCGGCGCCATGTCGATGTCCGGCTACTACAACATCGGTGCGGTCAACGACGCCGAGTCGATTCGCGCGATCCATCGGGCGCTGGACCTTGGCGTCACCCACATCGACACCGCAGAAATCTACGGCCCGTACACCAACGAAGAACTCGTCGGCCGGGCGATCAAGGACCGCCGGAACCAAGTGGTGTTGGCGACGAAGTTCGGCTTTGTCTCGCACGCCGGCGGCGGCAGCGGCGTCCTGGACAGTAGCCCGGCAAACATCCGCGCGGCCGTCGAGGGTTCACTCAGGAGGCTGGGAACCGACCACATCGACTTGTACTACCAGCACCGTGTCGACCCGAACACGCCCATCGAGGACACGGTCGGTGCCCTGGCCACGCTCGTCGCCGAGGGCAAGGTCCGCTACATCGGGTTGTCCGAAGCTGGCCCTGCCACGATCCGACGCGCCCACGCCGTGCATCCCGTCGGTGCGCTGCAGACCGAGTACTCGCTGTGGACCCGCGACCCGGAGACCCACCTGCTGCCGTTGCTGCGCGAGCTCGGCATCGGGTTCGTTCCCTACTCGCCGCTCGGCCACGGCTTCCTCACCGGCGAGATCCGCTCGTCCGAGCAGCTCTCCGACGACGATTGGCGCAAGACCAACCCGCGCTTCACTGGCGAGAACTTCCAGCGCAATCTGCGCATCGTCGACGAGGTCCAATCCGTTGCCGCGGAACTGGGAGCCACACCGGCACAGATCGCTTTGGCCTGGTTGCTCGCGCAAGGTGACGACATTGCCCCGATTCCGGGCACCAAACGCGTCGTCCGCGTCGAGGAGAACACGGCGGCCGACCGCATCGAGCTGAGCGCTGGACAGATCGAGCGGCTGAACAACCTTGCGCCGGCCGCCGGCGAGCGGCATGACGAAGGCAACATGGCCGTCATCGACCGCTGACCACGGCACGGGTCCCCGCCGCCTACGGGATGCGCGACGTCAATTCGCGCGAGGTGCGACCACAACGGAATCGTGTCGGACGAGCACTGGCAACGTACGGCGGCCGCGGACCCTCCATAGCCAGTAGAACATCGCGCCAAACAACAGCACGATCGGCAGCGCGCGCATCGGCCCGGTCGTGAAGGGCTCCGGAAGAATTTGTGCCACGCGCTCGCGTACCGAGAAGAACGACCCAGCCGCGATGAACAGCGCGAAGCACATGCGCCACAAATGACGCGCCAAGCGCGGCGCACCGCGAGGCATGCCGGCGCGCATGATGCGCACGTCGCCCGCCGCGGCCATCGCCAACACCGTGGCAACGACCAGCGACATCACTCCCGCCGTTCGGAACGGGACACCGTTCGCGTCGCGACCGGGTGTGTTGATGAACGTCGCTCCGCTCACCAGGCTCCAGAAGATGAGCACGACTGCGACCGCCAGTGCAGTCGCGTTGATCACGCGCGTCCAGGACGAGGCCGGGCGGACGGAGGTGAGAGCCGTGCCGACGAAATATGCCGTGACCACGCCGGCGACCACATTTCCGTCGGCGCCACCGTTCATGATGGTGAGCATTGACGCGCTGAATCCCATGATGAGCATCGCGTAGACGAACAGCAGCCCGCTGCGGCGGTGGATATTCCCGCCTTTCTTCACGGACAGCGCGACCGCGCCGAGAACAATCGCGAGCCCGCCGGCGGCGATATGGATTGGTAAGAGCATGACTACCTCGGAAGCTGCCGCCGTCGCAGACTCCACAATCCTCGCGCCGACAGGATGAAGGTGACGCCACCGAGCCCGCCGAGCGCCCAGAGCGTCCAGACGAAGAAGAAACCGCCGGCGGATCTCGCGATCTCGCTGTAATGCGCCCCCCGCATGTGGATGACAGGCATCGCCGCTGCGAACAATCCCACGAGCAGCATGATGACGTGTCCCGATCGTTGCTCGGCCAGCACGAGGGTGCCGTAGACAAAGACCGCGAGCACCAGCAGCGCGGTGTTTGACGGCCCGGCCTTCGATATCCCACGGACGATGTCGTCCGTTACGTGAAGCGTCAGCAGGAGGATCGAGAGCAGAGATGTGACGACCAGGATCGTGTTTTCCTTCATCCGCAAACATCGTGGTCGCGCGCAGGCGATCGAACAACCAGCTTGCGACGAAGGGCGGATCGGCGAGGACGGACGGCGGCTACATCTGGCGGAACACGTGCAGATAGTTGCGACTCACTGGAAGAACGTCGTCTCGACCTTTCAAATGAATCTCCGCCGTTTCGTTGTCATGCCGCTTCACGTGGCTGATCGCGCGCAGATTGACGACGACCGATCGGTGGACTTGCGCGAATTGCACTGCATCGAGCTGCCCGAGCAGCTCTTTCAGCGGCGTCCGCACCACCGCCTCGACGGGTTTCCCTCCATCGCGCCAGGCGACGATGGTGTACTTCGCGTCGGAGCGAAGGTAGTCGACGTCGTCGATCGCGATGAGGCGCAGGATTTTCCCCGCTTGCGCGCGAATCCATCGCAGAGCCTCTTTCCTGCCGCCGCCACCCTGCAACTTCGCGAGCTGTTCGCTCAGTTGCTGCAATAGCTGCTCGGTGTTGATCGCCGGCCTCGACGAGTGCAGACGCTCCTTGAGACGGCTCACGGTTTCCGCGAGCCGCGCCTCTTCGACCGGCTTCAGCAGGTAATCGAGCGCGCCGTGCGCAAACGCCTGCACTGCGTAGTGATCGTAGGCAGTGATGAACACGAGATGGGCGCGCCTGCCGATGTGGTTCGCGGCGTCGACGCCGGAGAGTCCCGGCATGTGGACGTCGAGAAAACAGATGCCGGGATGACGCTCGTCGAACAACCTCACCGCCTCCCGTCCGTTCCGCGCTTCGGCGACGATCTCGAGCTCGGGCCAGACGATCGCGAGCTGGCGCCGCAGCGCCTCGCGCAGCAGCGGTTCATCGTCCGCGATCAACGCTGTCGGGCGGGCGTTCATGTATCCACCCCAACGCGCAAAGTCCGCGCGTCGGGGGCCCCGGTTTGGGCCGGCATGTCGACTTCGACGACGACGCCGCGGGGAGCGCGGGCGATCAGGCGCAGGTGCGCTGCCTCGCCGAAGATCAGCTGCAGCCGCTCGCGCAGAGTCGTGAGCCCGGTCCCCAGACCGTTCGGCGCGTGATGCTTGTCCTGAGCGAAGTCGAAGGGCAGTCCGGCGCCAGTGTCGGTTACGCGGACCACACAACGTTCACCAAGCCGTGCGATGTCGACGTCGATCCGGCCTCCTTCTTCGCTGGGGTCGATCCCGTGTCGCACGGCATTCTCAACCAGCGTCAGCAGGGTGGTCGGAGGACAGCGCACCTTCAGCGCCGCGGGGTCGACGTTCATCGCGTACTGGAGGCGATCGGGCATGCGCATCTGCATCAGCTCGAGATATGGCCGAACCAGCTGCAGCTCGCGCTCGATCGTCGCCGCGGACTCGTGGAGCAGCGGCACCGCCGCGCGCAGGTACGCGGTGAGGCTTCGCAGCACGACCGACGCATGCGGCGAGCCCGCATCGACGAGCGCCTGCACGTTCGCGAGTGTGTTGAAGAGGAAATGCGGCGCGACCTGCGCCTGCAGCAAATGCAATCTCGCGTCGAGCGCCTGGCGCTCGAGTTCACTGCGCTCGAGCGCGAACGCCAGCGTCTGGTGGCGCGCGAAGGTTTCCTTCTGGCGGACCACCGTCGCGACCGCCGTCCAGGGCGCGATGAGAACGGCGGCGAACCCGACGAGCATCCAGTTGTGGTCTTCAAAGAAGGGCGGCGCTCCTGGGGAGGTGGCCCGGCGGTGCATCACGAACACCGTGACCGGCATGGCGGCGCCGACGGCCACAACTTGGAGAATCCATCGCTCGACCCAACGCGGCAGTCTTCGGGGCCACACCTCGAAGAGTGAAAAGACCGTCGTGGCCGACAAGGCCAGCATGATCGCTCGGAGAAAGAGCGCGGTCGTCGATCCCTTCCAGAGGATCAACAGCAGGAGCGCGACGCCGATCGCGATTGTGACTGCGACGGCAACGCGCCGCGTTGTTTTCACAACGATGTCGACCGGCCTCGCGGTCGTCGCCAGTTCGAACACGACGTCGAGCATACCTGTATAGGCGTCCTGAGAGCGCGCCGCGGTCGCGTCGAAGCGGCTACTTCGACCGCGAACGGCATGGGGTCAGCGGATCTCGGGGACGCGAGCGTCTCTGAACACGCGAGCCATTATCGCGGCCCACTTCAGTGCCGACCACCGGAATGCGGCGAAGGGCGGATTCGGGCGGATGAACGGCCGCCGCGTTTGCGGGAACAGACGAGCGCCAGTCCAACCGCGACCTGTCAGGGACGATTTTCGAACGTGGTTCGTCGAAAATGCCGCTTAAGATGAAACTGCAGATCCCTGGCGCCGGCTTCGTGCTCCGGGAGCAGCATCGACCAGATTGCGGGACAGAGACCGACCGTGCAACTGACGACGAAGGCGACGCCATGAGGGAGCGAGCCGGCGAGAAGCGCCAGCTCCCCCACGATTAGTGACGTCAACCGACAGCCTGACCGCACGACTGCGACTGTACGCGGATACGGTTCCGAACCTCGTCGCCTGCACATTTCTACCGGACGGCGAGGGCGAGGAGACGAACTGGACCTTCGGCGCGCTGGATCGGGCCGCTCGGGCTGCGGCGTTGCAGCTTTTGTCAGTGGCGAGGCCAGGCGGGCGGGTGCTCCTCGTTCATCCAATGGGACCGGAATTCTTCGTCGCATTCCTGGGGTGTCTTTATGCCGGCCTGATCGCTGTTCCGGCTCCCCTGCCACGGGCAAATCAGACACTGGACAGCCTCGACGCGCTCGCCCGCGACTGCGGTGCGACCGTCGCGGCAACCACGGCCGATGTCCTTCGCCGGCTCACGCGCAAGCTCGACGCGGCACCGTATCTGTCGCGGATTCATTGGATAGCTGAATGGCTGGTGAGCCGGGAGACTCTCGACCACGAATCAGGCGAATCGCCGGATGCGAATTCGCTGGCCTACCTTCAGTACACGTCGGGTTCGACCGGCGAGCCGGCCGGCGTGATGATCAGCCACCCCAATCTCACATACAACCTGCAGATGATCGAATCGGCGACTGCTGACACTGGAACGCCGCCGGTGTTCCTCAGCTGGCTGCCGCTCTTTCACGATCTCGGGCTGGTCGGCACTCTTGCGTCTCTCTATCGTGGCGGGCGCTGTGTATTGCTGCCGCCGCTGCATGTCATACAGAAGCCCATTAGGTGGTTGCGGGCGATCGACCGTTATCGCGCAACGGTCAGCGGCGGTCCGAACTTCATCTACGATCTCTGCGTCGAGAAAATCCCGGCGGCCGACCGATCGTCCCTCGACTTGAGCAGCTGGCACGCCGCGTTCGTCGCCGCCGAACCGGTGCGAGCGCAGACGCTCGAGCGATTTGCCGGCGCCTTCACGGTCTCCGGATTCCGAATGCAGGCGTTCCGCCCCAGTTACGGTCTGGCGGAAGCGACGGTCCTGGTCACCACGGACGATGTGACCACCGCGCCTCTCGTGTGCAGATTCAGCGAGACCGATCTCGAGCGAGGACGCGCGGTGCCACTGGCGTCGTCAGTCGAGGGCCGGGCGCTGGTCGGATGCGGACATCCCTGGCTCGGCCAGGAGATCGCGATCGTCGATCCCGAATCGCACCGGCGCGTGCCGCCACAGCAGGTGGGCGAAATCTGGGTCAGCGGGAACGGCGTGGCGCGTGGCTACTGGAACCGGCCTATTGACACGGCTCGCACGTTTGGCGCGACGCTCGACGGCGCCGAGGCGGGAGCGTTTCTGCGAACGGGCGATCTCGGCTTCGTGCACGACGGCCAGCTTTTCGTTGCCGGCCGCCTCAAGGATCTCATCATCATCCGCGGAAGCAACTACCATCCGCAGGACATCGAGTCGACGGTGGAACGCGCCCATGGAGCGCTCGCGCGACACGGCGCGGCGTTCTCCGTCGACCTCGCTGACGAGGAGCGGCTGATCGTCGTTCACGAGCTCGTGCGGCACGCCCCACCGGCGGTCGGGCCGGACATCATTTCAGCTGTGCGCCGGGCGGTGGTGGAAGAGCACGGCATCCGGCCGCACGCGGTCATCCTGCTGAAGAGCGGCGCCGCGCCGAGGACAACAAGCGGAAAGATCCGGCGCCGAAGCTGCCGGGATCAACTGATGGAAGAATTGCTCGACGTGGCTGTCGCCGACTACGGCGATCCCGATTGCCGGAGAGCGAGATGACGTTGAAGGAGTGGCCGACCGAAGAAACCATCCGCGAGTCGCTGCGAACGCGCCTTGCCGTCCTGCTGAAGTGCGCGCCTGCAGATATCGACGTCAACGCGCCGATCGGGAACCTGGGCCTGGACTCGGCGACCGCTGTGGGGCTGACGCTCGAGCTCGAGGAATGGCTCGACCGACCGATTGACCCGGCTTTGTTCTTCGAGCATCCAACGATTCAGGCGCTCGCGGCCGCTCTCGCGAATCTCGGGGCCGGCGCCTCGGACCAGGAGCCGCCACCCGGCGCGTAGGCGTGCCGCACCTGGAGATAGCCCCACAGAATTTCCATGACTGCGGCATTGGTGGCGGGATCGCGCCTCAGCGGACCGAAGATCTCCTTGCACATGCGAGCTTCCTCGGGCCCGAAGCGGTGGATGTTCTTGATCAGCGTAAGCGTGTCCCGGTAGATCGGCCGGATCGCCTGCGACGGTGCAGATGCCGCCTTCGCTCGACGGGTCAGGCGCTCGCTGTTGAACAGGTCGACGAACATCCGAAGCCGATGGAGAAACGCCTCCGGCCGATACAGCTCGTAGGCGAGCCACCGCATGCCGCACATCAACTCCTCGTGGCTCATCTGCTTCGGCACGATGTTGGTCTCGAGCGGCGAGCATTGCAGCTCATGATCCTCGCCGCGCACGCGCCCTTCGAGCTTGAGCCGCCGGTAGAGCGGTGTGGCGTTCGACGCGCTGAGACTGGCGAGGTTGAGGATCGGAATCGGCAGCGACATCGCGAAGTCGTACATGCGCTGGAAGATGTCCGGGCCGTCGGAGTCGAACCCAACAATCATGCCGCTCCGGACGGTGATGCCGTTTCGGACGAACGTCTCGACCGAGTCGTTCAGGGACCGCCGAAGGTTCTGGTACTTCTTCGTCTCGCGCAGGCTGGCTTCGTTCGGCGTTTCGATTCCGATGAACATCCCGGTCAAACCCGCGTCGGCGCACAGCCGAATCAATTCCGGATCCTCTGCCGCTTCGATCGACGCCTGGGTATGAAACGTGATCGGACCTGACGTGGTGTGACGGCCGTTCCAGTCTCGAAGCGCGCTCAACACTTCCTTCGCGCGATTCTTGGCGACGGTGAAGTTGTCGTCGGAGAGGAAGACGCGCCGATAACCCCAACGATGCAGTTCGTCCAACTCGGTCAGCACCTGGCCGACGCCCTTGAAGCGCTGCTTGCGGCCGAGGTACGCGATGACGTCGCAGAACTCACACTCGAACGGACACCCTCTCGACGTCTGGAGCGCCCCTTCCATCGCCCGATCATTCGGATACAGGTCCCAGCGCGGCACCGGAGAGCGGGCAATGTCGGGCCGCCCGCCGAAGTAGTGCTCCTTCCAGCGGCCGCTGCGGAGATCGGCAAACAGATCGCCCGCGATGTCCTCGATCTCGCCCTGGACGAGGATGTCGCAATAGGGGCGCAGGACGTGCGGCGAGAGACTGGCGAAGGGCCCGCCCATGATCACGGTCTTGCCGCGCGCACGGAACTCTTTACCGAGGGTCATCATGCGGGTCGCCTGCGTGGACTTGCCCGTCAGGCCGACGTAGTCCGCCGTGGTGTCGAGGTCGACTTCCGAGACGTGCTGATCGGTGATGCGCACGTCGAAGTCGGACGGCGCCAGGGCCGCCACCGTCGCCGTGGACAGGTCCGCCACGCCGCAGCCGGGCGTCATGTTCGCCGCGGCAAAGAAGTCCGCGCCGTAGTACGCCGAGCCGTCGGTGGACGGGTTGATCAGATAGAGAGATCGGCTCATAAATTCCGCACGAAGTAATCGGTGTGCGTCACGTGCTCGCCGCCGTACAAGCGGACGGCGCGCTCGGTATCCGGCGTCTCACGCGTGGTTGTGAATCGAAGCGTGCGGCCGCCGGCGCGAAAGATCCGCTCGCCAGAGGCGGTGCTGAGCACGATGTTGGCCCACCCTGCCCGATAGTCGTGCGCGACCGCTCGCCAGAGCATCTCTCCGCGCGTCCCTTCCAGGTCGGCCAGCACCACACCGATGATCGCGCCGTCGAGCATCAACGCCGTGGACATCTCCCGAACGGACGTCCGCTTCAATTGGTCCCCCCACGACGCGCCGAGCGCATCGGCGACAGGGCCGGTCCGCGACCCGAGCAGCTGCGCCACGTCCTCGCGCGATACCTCGCTCACACGCGCGACGGCGGCACCGGCCGGCACTTTCCCATGGGCAACCAGACGAGCGCGGAACGCTTGTCCCCTTTCTATATAAGGGGCGAGCTCCACTTCGTACCGAGACACCCGGAAGGAGAAGGCAAAGCCCACTGAGCGAAGAAACGCCGCCGCCCCGGGCTCGTCGTCGGCATGCGACGCAATCACTGTGCGAACCGACGGACCTGCGCGTCGGTCGACAAACGTCCGGATCAGATGAGAGCCGACGCCTTGACGCCGGAACGGCGGCGCGACGTGCAGACTCAGATGCCAGGCCGGGCTCGCCTCATACGATCGTGGTTCCGCCGCACACGCACCGAGATAGCCGAACGGCTGGGCCCTCGCGGCCAACAGCAGCTGCGGAAGCACACCGCTCGAGAAAGCCTCCGGCAACAACGCCCGACAGGCCCGCCATTCGTCTGGCCGCGGTGCTCGGACCTCGATATCGGCGATGCTGGCGATCATCGTGGCACTCGTACCGTGATCCGCCCAAGAGACGCAAGCCGTCGTCTCGGAGCGGTCCAGTCGGGACGGATCGAGGCGGCGGTCTCGAACGCCTGGATCGCCCACTCGACGCGACCCAGGTGCGCCAACGCCATCCCGAGCAGATAGTGCGCGCCGCTTTGATGGTGATCGAGACGGACGACGGTCAGCGCGCGGTCGACGACATCCTCCCAGCGCTGCAGTCTGGCATACGTCAGCGCGAGTCCGACGTGCCCGTTCAGGCACTGCTCGTCGATGGCGAGCGCGCGCACGAACGCATTTTCGGCGTCTCGGAGACGGGACAGCTGAAGATACGCGTCCCCCAGAAAGCAAAAGACCAGCGGCTCGCGTCGATCGATGCCGGCCGCGGCATCCAACGACGCCAGCGCATCGTCCGGTCTGCGCTCGACCAGCGCGATCATCGCGGTGAAGAGCGCCAGTTCGTTCGATAAGTCCGCACGGTGCCCCAGGGCATCGAGCAGCTCTCGCGCCAGATCGCACTCGCCAAGCTGCACGCAACAGTACGTCGCTTGCAGCCTGATCAGTGCGTTGTCAGGATCGTCGTTCAGGATCCCGGTGAGAAGATCGCGCGCGGGCTGATATCGCCCGTTGTGCAGATGGACCATCGCCAGCTGGTACGCCTCGGCACGTCGAACCGATTCGGCCAGATGTTCGAGGCGATGAAGCGGCACGTCAACAACGCCGCTGGCGCGGAGTTCCGCAAACGCGTCGTCGCTCTCGGACGAAGTCGACGTCGCGACAGGCGCCGATGGAGCGACGCGATCCCAGCTCGGAATCGTCCGAACGACTGGCCGCGCATTCCACGCAGACAGCACGGCCTGCCCGTCCATGTCCGCGCCAACCGGCACGTCGAAAAGCGTGAGGATCGTTGGCGTGACATCGAGGACGCTCGCCTGATGGACGAGCTCGTCTTCGCGAATCCCTGGACCTGCGAGCACGAAGATGCCCTGGCCGCGATGCCAGGCGTCCTTGGTTGCGCCCTCAGTGGGTCGGTTGTCCCCCATCCGGAAGCCGTGATCCGAGACGACCATCACGGTCACATCGTCGCCGACAAGCTCGATCAGCCGTCCGAGCATCAGATCGCAGAACTGGTACGCAACAGAGACCACGTTGCCGTAAAGCGCCGCGTCGCGTTCGCTGACGTGGCTCATGCGCGGTTGGTGGAATGCCAGAAACTGGTGGGTCAGTTTTTCGAGGCCGCTGAACTGGACGGCCACGAAATCGAAGGGGTGATGTTCAATGGCCCACGTCGCCGCCGCTTGAACGGTCGTCATCTCCGCGACCGCGTCGGCGATGGCGAAGATCCGAGCGTCGATGGCCGGATCGATCTCGGGCAGCTGCGGGACAAACGGGACCAGTGCATCGGCATGGATCTCTCCGGGATGAACCCGGAGTTCGCTCAACGCCTGGTGCGCCGATAAGGGCGAGACTGACGAGCCATCGAACGGCCACGGCTCGCCGTGCGGCGCGACGACGCGGCTGAATGCGTCGGAGACGATGGTGCCGTTCACGCGCTCCGCCGGGTCCGAAACGGGCCAGCCGATGACATGCCCTTTGAGGCCGTGATGGTCGAGCATGTTCCAGAACGCCGGCGTCTGGCGTCGTCTGCGGGATATTGGAAGAAGGATCCCCAACTCCTGATCCAGTTCTCTGTCGATCAGGATGCCGTGCTTGTCAGGACGTTTGCCGGTGGCGATCGACGTCCAGAGGGACGGCGAGGTCAGCGGCACGAGGCTCGTCAGGTTGCCCATCACGCCGCGCTCGACGAGCCGACTCACGTGCGGCATCCGGCCGCACTCGAGCAACGGCTTGAGGAGAGACCAGTCGGCCCCATCCCAACCGACAAGCAGTAGTCGCCGTGCGCTGGCCCGAGGCGTGTCGGCCACGCGTCGAGGAGATTAGTTGTCCTGCTTGCGACGCTGCCGGCGTCTGTAAGCGGCCAGACCTGCGGTGCCAAGCGCGAGCAGGGTGAGCGACGACGGCTCCGGCACGACCTCGGCTGTCTGACCGGTCGCGATCGATTCGAGCGGGGTCGTGTTATATGCCCAGTCGTGCAAGGTGGCGGTTAACCCCGTATCGACGTTCGGGTCACCGGATACGCTGAGGCGCGCCCATCCATAGTGCAACTGTCCGGAAATATCGAACTGCAGCCCGACGTAACCGTCAACCGCGCCGAACCACGGGCCGATCGGCGGAGCGTTACGGTTCAGGTTGGCCATTATCTTCGTCCCATCATCGAAAACCTGGGTCCCTGGTAACGGGACGCCCGGACCAAGTTTGGCCACGAAAAGCGTGTCGGTGGCCGCGAAGTTCGATCCAGACAGTAGGTCCAGCTCGCGACTGTCATTGGTAGGATCGGCGTCGCCTGCGTCAGAGAAGGAGTTGCTGAAGCTGTAGTCGTTGACCGAGTCGCCGTTCAGGTCGAGCGCGACGGTTTGACCGAGTCCGATCGGCGTGTTCTGGATGCCGCTGTAGACAATCGGCCCGGCCTCCGCCTTATCTGCTGCCGCCAGCACCGCGCCGCCCGCGACGACATACGTGGCGAGCTTTCGTTCCCAGTTGTTCGTGTGGTTCTCGCGCGTCTCAGACATGCACCGACCCCCAATTGGACGAGACCCGACTCTCGTGAATCGCTGGCTGCATGCAATCACTAGGCCCGATTTAAGCGGACGGGGCGACTCATTTTTTCGGCAGATTCTGCATCGCTCTCCCGAGCGAGATCCGAGACCGCGGACTTTTGTCTGCCTGAATGTGGAAGAGGAATTTTCGCGCGGACTCGCGCCTGGCCAATTCGACCAGCTTCGCGATACTCTGCTGCGATTGGCCAATCGCATCGATCCCGTCGGCGTTTTCGGTGCGAGTGACGAGCCTCTACGGCGCGCGGCGAGGCGCTGAAGCAATGACGGTTCAGAAAGGGCACATCGATGCTTCGATTCAGTCTCTCAATCATCCTGCTCGCGGGGTGGACGGCGGCCACTCCCGTGGCGCGCTTGGCCGCTGACGACCAGATTCAGAAACTGACGATCAAGGGCTCGCTCACCTACGAGGCGGGCGCGGCGCTGCCGCCCGGCGGCCGCGCGGTCATCGAGCTGCGTCATCTGCCGGCGCTCCCAAACGCCCCGGCGGTCGCCGATCACCGGATCGATCTCGGGGGCAAGCAGCCGCCAGTGCCGTTCGAGTTCACCTTGGAACGCTTCAAACTCGTCGGGAGCGCGACGTACGTCGTGCGCGGCGCCATCGTCTCCGAGGGGGGCGCGATCTGGACCGCAGCCGACATCAAGATTGACGTCACCCAGTCCACCGTGGACGTGAAAGAGATCACGCTGAAGCCGGTGACGGCGGGCGCGCCGGTCCTGGACTCGCTGCTGCGATGACGACAAGGCGAAACCCATCTGGGATACAACATGCCGCCGGCTGGGCTCAGACCTGTCTTGGAATGAGCCGCGGGTAGGATTAGTTCACCGGAGGGGCGTATGACAGCCGAAATCGAACGTTTGGTGTGTTGTTTCGACCGCGGGGTGATGTCGCGCCGGGAGCTGATTGCCGGACTCGGGGCGCTCTGCGCCGCGCCGACCGCCGCGGCAGGCGCGGTTGTGAGGAGGTCCGTGCCGCAACCGGGGCAGGGCGCGCCGATTCCCGTAGGCGGCATAGACCACATCGCGCTGCGCGTCTCCGACCTGGCCCGCTCGATCGCCTTCTACCGCGATCACCTTGGCGGACGCATCCGCAGTCAGTCCTCCAACTCCACGTTCCTCGACGTTGGCAATCAGTGGGTGGCGCTGTTTGGGCGTGGCGCGGTGAGCACCGGCTACGAAGTGACGCGACCTGGGGTGGATCACATTTCCTTCCACGCATCGAAGCACCGCAGCCTCGACGAGCGCATGGGAGTGCTCCGCGACCACGGTCTCGACCCGGTTTCGCCGGCGGGCAGCAACCGCGTCTACTTTCGTGACCCCGACGGAATCATCCTGCAGCTTAGCTGAGCTTCCCGGCGGACTTCATCCCAGGGGATTGAGGACTCAGGCCTTCACGACCCGAAGGGCGTCGAGAACCCTCGACATGAGCGGACGCAGCTCCTTCACACGGTTTGTACGGGCCACGGCTATCACGACGGCAATGCCGCTCGCGTGCAAGTTCTGTTGAAACGGGAGGTTCCGATCGACCGTGAGAAGCGCCCCGAAGTGCTCGGCAACCATGAGGTTCAGAGTTACCGTTGCGCCTGGACGACCAACCCAGATCAACGACGTGATGTGCGTCGTGGCCGGTCAGATCACGCAGCAACGGCTCGGCACACACTCATCGAGCAGCAGTCGCATGCGCCTCGGTCATTGCGCGCGCCAGTTCAAGAGCCGCAACTGCTTGCTCGCGAGTGACCGAGGGAAAGCTCTCGAGAAACTCGTCGAGCGAATCCCCGGCTTCGAGGTAGTCGTATAGCGACTTGACGGGCACCCGAGTCCCGACAAAAACCGGAGTGCCACCGAGGATCTCAGGGTCGCTATGAACGACTGACGTTTCGTTGGACATGGCTGTTTACGAGCCTTCCTTGAGTATAGCCCTCAGCACAGCCTTGATCCGCCCGGACGGGTTGGCAGTGGAGCGTCCAAGTCTGAGGTACGCCGTCGAGCGCGATCGGGGCGCGCCGCGTGTTACCTCGTTCCGGCCGAGGACGGCATGCTCGCGGCCTCTCTGGTCCAGACCGAGTCAGCCCTTGAGCGATGATGCGCTCACGGCCTCTTCGCGCTGGCGGGCCAGGCGCTCCTCCAGCGGCTCTCCGGGGCGCGCGTCGAAGTCCGGGTCCCAGTCGCCGACGTAGATCAGGTTGCCGTCGGGGTCCTCGAAGTTGATGTAGTTACCCGCCTCCGACTCGATGATCTCGCTGATCGCGACGCCGTGCTTTCGCAGGCGATCCGCAAACTGCTCGATCGAATGATCCTGCGCCAGGACGAGGCCGATCTGCACCGAGCCTCTCGTTCCCGGCGCCGGGCTTCCAGTTCTCCTGGGATGCAGGCCGATGACCAGGCTCTTCCCTGCCTGGACGGTGGCCCAGTGGTTCGCAAAGCGGTTCGTCAGCTGGAGTCCGAGCACCTCGCTGTAGAACCGGATGGCCTTGTCCATGTCGGAGACGTAGACGGTTGCGTTGCCCCCGTAGATCATGATGACAGCTCCTCTCCAGCTGCGATACTCTCCCATCGTCGTGGTGGGCGTAAAGATCCAGTTGAAGGGCCAGTTCGCGATCGATCGCGCATGCGGTATTCCGCTGTCACTCCAGATTGTCCGTCAGCTCCAACACGCGATCGAGATCGGCCAAGTGGTGCACAGCACCCAACTGCCGTCATCGCGCGTCCTCGCCCGGACGCTCCATGTTTCGCGCAATACCGTGCTGACTGCGTATGACGAGCTGAAGGCGCGAGGCCTGATTCGGGGGCGCCGTGGTGCGCGCATGCACATCGTCGCGCCCTCTGCACACCCACGCTTCGATATCCTGCGCGTCATGCGTGAGGCGCAGTACCCGTCGCGCACGCTCGCGGTGCGCGATCCGGATGGAAATCCGATCTTCATCGCTTACGAGGGCTAGTCAGCAAACGCGCCAAACCGTCCGCCCGCGGTGCGCGCGCACGCGCCGCGTCGCCGCGAAGTCAGTCCTTCGATCGGCCGCACTGTTTTGCGTTCAACGGCCAGGCAGCACAACCAGCGAACCTGATCAAAGCGCTTGAGGATGCGGAATTGTTTGTCCGTCGTCATGTCAAGACGGAGCCCAAGGCCGTTCGATTCGAGTCTCGTCCGCCGCGTGCGTCTTGGACGGTTTATTAAATGATTACTCGCGACCGTCTCAATCGCTTGGGCTCGCGCGGATGATTTGCTCCCTAAGCGTCGCGTTCAAACGTAGCGGCTTACTTCGGAGCCGGCACAACCCGGCGGAGCTGATCGAAGAAGTTCACCACGAGCACTATGGCCTCCGGCCGCGCATCCTCCGCGCGGATGATCGCAGCGCGCGTGCCATCCATCGACGGATCGACCCACGACACCCCCGCGGGGATCCGCATCCATACCTGCGGCTTCTCGGCGACAAACGTGCTCCCATCAACGCGATACGAGACTCGCATCACGACTTCCTCGGACCGTCCGTAGAAGATGTGACCGCTCGAACGCCATTCCACCCATTCGGCGCCTTCGGTGGAGACCTGCCATCGTCCGCCGGGGCCCGGGAACGGCTTGACGTGCACCTCGCGTCTGCCCGATTCGTCCGATGCGTAGGCGAGCCACTTGCCATCGGGCGAGAAGGCCGCTCCAGACTCGTCCGACACACTGTCCACCACCGGTCTGACTTCCCCAGCCTTCACGGTACCGTCGGCCGTGACCTCCACGGGAACGACCATCAGGTCCGCCCCAGTGCCGGGCCGGTTTTCCAGGAAGAGGAGCTGCTTTCCGTCGCGATGCCACTCCATGGGCAGCTGGCGGTTCCTGCTCGTCAGGAGGCGTTGCGGCTCGCCCCCGCCGGAAGCGCGCTGCACGAACAGATTGAAGGTTCCGACGTCCGAGCGCCACGACGAATACGCGATCCATTTCCCGTCAGGCGACCAGACAGGAGACCAGTCGTTGTCGTCATGGAACGTGAGGCGCGTCATCGCATCACGCGCGATGTCGTAGGCCCAGATGTCCGACTGCGAGCCATCGCCGATCACGAACAGCAGCCGCGTGTCGTCGAACGAGATCCGCGCTTCCTGGTACTCCGCGGGGGCGGTGCGCAGCGGACGCGTCTGGCCGGATGGGTCCATCCACTCGATCACACGATTTCGGCTGCGCGCCCGCCGGTACGTCAGGAGTCCGGTGTTCGAGAGCGAGTACTGCGCGGTCCCATTGATCAACGTGTGCGCCACCTCGTCGACCACGGCTACGGCGCGACCGGTGACCGCGAGTCGGTTCACGTCGAATGGTGCGGCAAACAGCTTCCCTTCGTTCACGTACAGTAAGTGTCCGGTCGGTGCGTATCGCGCGAAGAGACCGCCTTGGTGAAGTACCGTGCGCCGGCCGTCGGCCGTCTGAGCGATTAGGTTGCCGGCGACAGCCGATGCCGGGTGCGCCGTAAAGATGACCGTCCTGCTGCCCGGAAGAAACTGTGGCCACCGGTGCGTCGTCTCACTAGACGCCTTATCGAGCGTCGTGAGCTGCGAGGGGGTCCCGCCGTCCGAGGATACGCTGAAGAGCGGACCGTCGGGTCTGGGTGAGAACACGATCAGACCGTCGTCGCTCCACGCGCCACCGCGCGCATCTTCGGCGGGGCAGAGACGCGTCACGGTTCCTCCCTCCAGCGCGACCTTCGACAACTGTCCATTTGCAAAGAACCCGACAGAGTTTCCGTCGGGTGAGAAGAACGGCGCGTACGCTCCTTCAGTGCCGGCAAGCGGTGTCGCCTTCAACTCGTCGAGGCGTCGGGCAAAGAGCTGCCAGAGACCGCCGGATGGTCCGCGTGCGATGAAAACCAGCTTCTGACCGTCCGGCGATAGAACCGCGGTTGGACCGATCCAGTTGAGACCGACCCATCCAACGCCCGCAGTCTGCGTGCCGGCGCCCGCATCGATGCCCAGCGTCAGCAGCCGGGCGTCCGATTGCTGCGTTCGTGAGAACGACCACGGCGCGCGGGAGGACAACGCCCACCCTGCAACGCCGGCGATCAACGCGACGAGTGCGATCGGGAGCCGACGGCGGGACGTCCACGACCGATCGACGCGACTCGTTGGCGGCATGACGTCCAGCGCCGATGGACTCGCCAGCACAATCCGCGCTTCACCGATGTCGCGCAGCCGTGATTTCGGATCACGCTGTAGACAACGCGACAGCAGCGCGCGAATCGCATGCGGTGTGCGTGGCGGCAGCGCGTTGAAGTCAACTTCCTGTTTAAGGACGGCGGCGAGTGTGTCGCTGAGTGTTGCCCCGCCGAAGGGCGCACGGCCGCAGAGCAGCTCGTAGCAGACGACGCCGAAGGCCCAGATGTCTGCGCGTTTGTCGACAGGAAGTCCTCGGGCCTGCTCGGGCGCCATGTAAGCCGCCGTCCCGAGGATCATGCCGGCCGTTGTCGAGTGATGCGCGAGGGTTGCTGCGTCAGATGCGGATCCGGAGCCCGACGATTCGGCCTCCCATGCTTTCGCGAGTCCGAAATCGAGGATCTTGACACTCCCGTCGCGCGTCAGACGCACGTTGGCCGGCTTCAGATCGCGATGAATGATCCCGCGCTCGTGGGCGGCTTCGAGCGCTTCGGCCATCTGCCGCATGATGCCGATCGCGTCGTCGAGCGGCACTGTGCCGCGCGCGATGCGCTCATCGAGTCCCTCGCCTTCGACGAGTTCCATGCCGATCGCGAGGTGCCCGTTCGCTTCTTCGAGTCCGTAGACCGCCGCGATGTGCGGATGATTCAGCGCGGCGAGGATCTGCGCTTCACGGCGGAACCTGGAGAGGCGCTCGGGATCGACTGCGACGGAGTCTGGCAGAACCTTGAGTGCAACAGTTCGTCCCAGTCTCGTATCGCGCGCGCGATACACCTCGCCCATTCCGCCTGCGCCGATGGGCTCGAGCACCTCGTAGATGCCGAGTCGAGTTCCGGGTTTTAGATTCACGAGGCGTCGAGTTTATACGAGCAGCGATATGACGATCGTTGCGGCAATCGACTTCGTCACCGACTGGTGCGTGTGAACGTCACGCCCGAGCGTATGTGCGCTGTGACCCCGAGGACTGATCAATGCGTGAGGAGTGGTACCGGTACGGGGTTACGCGAAGGGTTGGAACGTGAAATTCTGCGGGATTGCGGCCTGAAGGCGCGCGACGCAACGTCGCCGAACGAGGCCGACCAACTCTGCTAACCTGACGGGCATAAACGATCGCGTCATCGCACAGGCCGCGCTCGTCGCCTATCTGACCGAGCACGCCGGTCCTGCAGCAGCGGGACGTTAGGGTTGACGCTGAGGCCGCGCGGTCGCTGAACTCGTCAGAAGGACACCATCATGGGAGCCATCGATCGACATTCCCCGAGGGTATCGCGTCTCGGTCGAGCCATGGCCGCGGCGTGTGTCGCATCGCTTGGCGCCTCGGCGCTGCTCGCTCAGCACGGCCACGGTTCCGAAGGTGTTGGAAAAGCACATATGGAGACGTCGTGCGCTCCGTCCGTGCAAGCCAGATTCGATCGCGCGTTGGCCGTTCTCCATAACTTCTGGTACGCGCGGGCCCTCACCCAGTTTCAGGAGATCCAGAAAGCGGATCCCGACTGCGCCATGGCCTACTGGGGCGCGGCCATGACCTACAACCACCCGTTCTGGGATGCGCCTTCGCGCGCGGACGAAGTAGCGGCATGGATGTACGTGCAGAAGGGCCTCAAAGCTCGGTCGCAGAACGATCGGGAACACATGTATCTCCTGGCTACAGCCGCGCTTTACAAAGATGCCGGCGCGGGTCCCAAGCAGGCGCGCGACGAGGCGTACCGGGATCACATGGCCGCCACGCACGCGAAGTATCCCGATGATGAGACGACGTTGTTTTATGGTCTCTCGATCCTCGCCAGCATCAGAGAAGGGACAAAAGGATTCGAGATGCAGGGCCGCGCGGTCGCCCTTTTTGAATCGGTCTACGCGCACGACAAGCAGCATCCGGGAGTGCTGCACTATCTCATTCACGCCTACGATGACCCCGTTCATGCGAAAAGCGGCCTGGCGGCTGCGCGCACGTACGCCAGGACGGCCGCTGCCGTGCCGCATGCCTACCACATGCCGTCGCACATCTTCACGCGCCTCGGGTATTGGGACGAAGCGGCGGCGACCAACGAGAACGCGTGGAAGATCTCGAACGACGATGTAAAGGCCAGCGGAGAGCCTGGAGAGTTGCGAGACTTCCACGCGCTCAACTACCTCTCTTACAACTACCTTCAACTGGGCCGCTACAGGGATGCGAAAAAGACGGTCGATCTGTTTCGCGACCAGTACGCAGCGATCGTGAACCGAACGACCGCTCCAGACTCGCAAGATCTCCAGGCCCGCCATGTGCGTGGCCGAACGATTTTCGCATTGCCCGATCGCGTGCTCTACGGGTACTTCGACACGCTGGTCCGATTCATCGTCGAATCGGAATCATGGGGCGAGGTGCCGACGTTGCCATTTATCGCGCGTTCGAGCGATTTTGCGGTGATGAAGCTGCAGCTCGAGGTGATGGCGGCGGCCAGCCGGAAGGACGCTGCCACGGCAAAGGCCAAGGCGGCCGAGATGGCAGAGCGGGCGAGCGCCCCGGGCCAGCATCCGTTCGTGCAGCAGATTCTGACGATTCAGGCGCGAGAAGCGGCCGCGGCGGCCGCGCATGCCGCGGGCGACGCGGCGGGTGCGATGAAGGAGATGGAGGCCGCGGCGGCGATCGAGGATTCAATCGACAGCCTGTCGCAGCCGCCGTATCCGGTCATTCCCGCCCATGAGCTCTCTGGATCGATGTTGATGGACATGGGAAGGCCCGCGGACGCGCGCAAGCACTTCGAGCAGGCGCTGCGACGCACGCCTGGCCGCCCCAAGGCGATCGCCGGTGTCGCACGGGCTGCCGAAGCAATGGGCGATACAGCCACTGCCAGGGCACAGTACTCGCGCCTGATTGAGATGTGGAAGAGCGCTGATCCCGATCGCCCCGAGCTACGCGCAGCGCAACGGTTCCTGCAGTCTGCTGGCCGCTGACGCCAGGAAACCGCGACGAAAGTGGCGGGCACAACAAGAAAGCGTCGCGGCCGCGAAGCTTCAGCCGAAGCAAGCTGGCTTTTTCAGCGCAATGGCCAAGGTCAGGACGAATTGACATTGTGATAGGCGGGCAGCCCCGAAGGGAGCCAGGAACTCCCGGCGGTGATCACGATCTTGGCGGAAAGGAGTTGGTATACCGGTACGGGGATTCGAACCCCGGTCCCGTGGCTGAGAACCACGTGTCCTGACCCCTAGACGATACCGGCACAGGCCGCAGGAAACCTTGATTTTACCAGCCGGGTGCGGCAAGGGTCAAACACGACCAAGAGAACGAGGGCTATGGCCCTGCGAACTGCATCGGCGCGATACCGCCCCGTGATTACCGGACGCCCCGAGCTACACTGATCGAGAACTGCGATGCATCCGTGGCACGACAACTACGTAGACGATGCGCTGATCGAGTCTGCATTTCCAGTCATTATCGAAATCCCGAAAGGGAGCAAGAACAAGTACGAACTCGATAAGGAGACTGGCCTTCTGCGGCTGGATCGCGTCCTTCACAGCGCGGTCTACTATCCTGCCGACTACGGATTCATCCCGCGAACGTACTGTGACGACGGCGACCCGCTGGACGCCCTGGTGCTCAGTCAAGAGCCGGTCTATCCCTTGACGATCGTGGAGGCTCGGGCCATCGGGGTTATGCGGATGCGCGACGAGAAGGGTATTGACGACAAGATCGTGGCCGTGTCGGTGCGCGATCCTGCGTTCGCTGATTACAGGGACAAAGCCGAACTCCCGGGGCACGTTCTCCGCGAGGTCCGGCGT
Organism: uncultured Acidobacteriota bacterium; assembly: GCA_963810305.1. Taxonomy (GTDB): domain Bacteria; phylum Acidobacteriota; class Vicinamibacteria; order Vicinamibacterales; family 2-12-FULL-66-21; genus JACDCA01. Next base: position 230,840 of record CAWEMY010000007.1, on the reverse strand, counting down.
TTTTTCGAGGACTACAAGTCGTTGGAACACAAACAGGTGATCGTGGAAGATATGCTCGGCCCAGCCGAAGCGCTTCAGATCATCCGTGAAGCGTTGGACCTCTACCGGAAGCTGCGGCGCGGCGAGCTCGCTACCGGACATTAGCCGCACCCGCACTCCGCATTCCGCATCCCGTCCGCCTCCGCGCATTGCGCACCGCGAACAGCGCACCGCGCCCCGCGCATCCCGTTATGATCACAGGATGCGTTACGTCCTCGGCCTCCTCGTTCTCATCCTCGTTCTTCTCGGCGGTGCGTGGCTGTTCGCCGGCCGAATGGGTGGGCCTGCGATCGAATTCAAACAGCCTGAGAAATTCGTCGGCGCCTCGACGCCTGTTGAGATTCTCGTCGGAGCGCCGGCGCCGCAACTGAAAACGCTCACGATCGCGGTCGAGCAGAACGGCAAGGCGTTTCCGGTCTACTCCCTCGGAGACGCTGGCGCGGACGTCAAGGAAGAAGGAGCGGACGTCATCCGGGTCACGCGGACCGTAGGCAGGGAGAATGTGCCCGAGCTGAAGTCCGGCCCGGCGCGCATTACCGTCACGGCGTCACGGCCGGTCCTGTTCGGGCTGAGGACACTGACGGGATCCGCCTCGAAGGACGTCCAGGTGCGGCTCGAGCGCCCGCGCGTCTCGGTCGTCTCCAGTCACCACTTCGTCAATCACGGAGGAGCCGAAGCCGTCGTCTATCGCGTCACGCCGGACGATGTGAGGTCCGGCGTGCTGGTCGGGGACATCGAATACCCGGGGTATCCGGCGCGAGCGGCGGGGCTGGCGGACATCAACATCACTGACCCGGCGGTGCGGGTCGCATTCTTCGCGCTGCGTCACGATCAGGACCTCAAGACCCCGATCCGGGTGTTTGCGCGCGACGAGGCGGGCAACTCGGCGCGTGCGGACTTCGACTACCGGGTCTTCCCGAAACCGTTCAAGAAAAGCCGGATCGAGCTTGCCGATACTTTCCTCGATCGGGTCGTTCCCGCGATCCTCGAAGGTACCCGGGACGTCAATCCGACCGGCGATACGCTGCAGAAGTTTCTCGTGATCAATGGCGAGCTCCGCCGCAAGAACAACGAGAAGATCGGCTCGTTTGCGTCACAGACCGCGCCTTCGATCCTGTGGAACGGCGCCGTGTTCCACCCGTTCACCAATACCGGCGTGCAGTCGGCTTTCGCGGATCACCGGACCTACATCTACAAGGGGAAGGACGTCGATCAGCAGATCCACCTCGGATTCGACCTCGCCTCCTACGCCGGCACGCCAATCGTCGCGGCGAATCGCGGCAAGGTCCTGTTCGCGGAGGAGCTCGGGATCTACGGCAACGCCGTGATCATCGATCACGGGATGGGCGTGCAGTCACTCTACGCACACCTCTCGTCGATCGACGTGAAGGCGGGCGACATGGTCGAAAAGGAGCAGCAGCTCGGACGCAGCGGCATGACCGGCATGGCCGGAGGCGACCACCTCCACTTCACGATGCTCGTCAACGGCCAGATGGTGAACCCGGTCGAATGGTGGGACTCACACTGGATCGAAGACAGGATCCTGCGCAAGCTCCGCGCTGCCGGAGCCCCAACGACGCAGTGATAATATCGTCAAGATCATGACACTGAAGCGGATGCGGCCTGTGGTGGCCGCTTTGGTAATCGCCTGCGCGGCGTGCAGCGGCGATCAGAAGAGCGCCGCGCCCGCAGCCCCGCCGCCAGGCGCACTGAAAGTGGATACGGCGAAGGCAGGCAACATTACCGGACGGGTGATCTTCGAAGGAGCCCCTCCGGCGAACACCACGGTGATGATCAACGCCGATCCATCCTGCATGAAGGTCAACCCTGAAGGCATCACCTCCGAGACCTACATGGTGAAGAACGGTGGTCTCGACAACGTCTTCGTCTATGTGAAGGACGGCCTCGGCAACTACTACTTCGACGTGCCGACCGAGCCGGTGAAGCTCGATCAACAGGGCTGCCGCTACGTTCCTCACGTGTTCGGCGCACGTGTGGGCCAGCCGATCGAGATCACCAACAGCGACGATACGCTCCACAACGTCCACGCGATGGCGAACGTGAATCGCGAGTTCAACTTCGGGCAGCACATCAGGGGGATGAAGAACACCGAGGTCTTCACGGCACGAGAGGTGATGGTGCCGTTCAAATGCGACGTACACGGCTGGATGACGTCGTTCGGCGGGATCCTCGATCATCCGTTCTTTGCAGTGACGTCGGACGGTGGGAAGTTCGAGCTCAAGAACCTTCCGGCCGGCACCTACACCGTCGAGGCGTGGCACGAGAAGATGCCTCCACAGACGCAGACCGTGACGGTTGGAGAGAAGCGGACCCAGTCGGTCAGCTTCACGTTCAAGCGATGAAGTGGCTCCACCGCTACGCGCTTCTCGTCGTCTGTTCGACGGTGCTCCTGATTGCCGCGGGGGGGATGGTGACGAGCACGGGTTCGGGCCTTGCGGTGCCCGATTGGCCGAATACGTACGGCTCCTTCATGTTCTCGTTCCCCCTGGAAAAAATGGTCGGCGGCATCTTCTACGAGCACGGGCACCGGTTGATCGCGAGCACGGTCGGCTTTCTCACGATCATTCTCGCGGTGTGGATCTGGCGGGTCGACCCGAGAGCCTGGATGTGGAAGCTTGGTTTCGCGGCCCTCGGCGCGGTAATCCTCCAGGGACTGCTCGGCGGCTTGACCGTCATTCTGCTCCTGCCGGCGCCGGTATCCATCGGCCACGCAGGCCTCGCGCAGCTCTTCTTCTGCACCACGATCGCGATCGCGGTCTTCACCTCTCCCGGCTGGCGGAAGCCAGACACCATCAGCGACGATCCACGTCTGCGGTCGATGGCGCTCATGACCACGGTCGTCATCTACCTTCAGATACTGCTCGGCGCGACGATGCGGCATAACGGAGCGGGGCTGGCGATACCGGACTTTCCGCTGGCGTTCGGAGGAATTGTTCCGACCAGTTGGAACGCGGGCGTTGCCATCCACTTTGCGCATCGCGTTGGAGCGCTGGTTGCCTTTTGCGCGATCCTCGCGACTGCCATTCGCGTCTGGAGAGAGCACTCAGGGGATTCGAGGCTGACGCGACCCGCGGTGCTGCTTGTCACTCTGGTTCTCGTGCAGGGGACGCTCGGTGCGTTCGTCATCTGGTCCGGGCTTCATCCGGTCATCAACACCGCTCACGTCGCCAACGGCGCGCTCGTACTCGGAACGTCGCTGGTCCTCACGCTGAGAAGCTTCCGGCCGCTGTTTGCGGACAGTCCGTCGTTAGCCGGCCGCTCCACTGGCGCGGCTAGATGCCGGCTTCCGTCGACCGGCTCGCGAAGTCCACCCATGAGGGAAGCCGACGCCATCGTTGCCGGCTGAACAGTCGCGCGGCAGACTACGTCACGCTCGCGAAGCCACGGCTCAACCTTCTCGTCGTCGTTTCGACGATGGTCGGGTACGTGATGGGCGGCGGGCGGATGTCTGACGTGCCGTTGGTGGCGCTCACATTCATCGGCACCGCCCTCGTTGCCGGCGGCGCCTCCGCCTTCAACCAGGTCTTCGAACGCGCCGCCGACGCTCAGATGTTGCGCACGCGGCTTCGTCCGATGGCAGACCGGCGGCTGAACCCGTTCGAGGGGCTCATGTTCGCGACCGTGACGTCGACCGCGGGGCTCGCGATACTCGCCGCGGGGGTCAACGTGTTGAGCGCCTCGGTCGCCGCGGCGACTCTCATCACTTACGCAGCGGTGTATACGCCGCTGAAACCAGTCACGTCCTTCTCCACCGTGATTGGCGCGATCCCGGGCGCGCTGCCGCCGGTGATCGGCTGGGCGGCGGCGCAGAACGCGCTGACGCCGGGTGCGTGGATTCTGTTCGGGATCGTCTTTCTCTGGCAGTTGCCGCACTTTCTGGCGATCGCCTGGATGTATCGCGAAGACTACGCGCGCGCCGGCTTCCCGATGCTGCCGGTCATCGAACCGGACGGCCGCAGTACCGCACGCCAGTCGGTCGCCTACGCCGCGGCGCTGCTGCCGATGAGTCTGATGCCGACGCTTGCCGGGCTGACGACCTCCACCTATTTCGTCGGCGCGCTGATTCTGACGCTGCTGTTCGTGGCGCTGACCGTCCGGTTCGCGATGACCCGCAGCGTGCCGGACGCCAAACGCCTCTTCATCGGATCCATCACCTACCTGCCGCTGCTGTGGATCCTGATGATCGCCGGACGCGTGTAGCGTAGTGTCCCTCTCCGACCTGCCGGCGCTTAATGCGACGCTGAACGCTATCTCAGCGATATTCCTTGTGATCGGCTACCGGCTGATCCGTCGTGGAAGAATCGAGCAGCACCGGCGCGCGATGATCGCCGCCTTCGCGACCTCCTCGCTCTTTCTCATCAGTTATCTCGTCTACCACGCCAACGTTGGCGCGCGTCCGTTCCCCGGACAAGGCGCGATCCGCCAGGTGTATTTCGCGGTCTTGATCTCGCACATTGTCCTGGCGGCGACGGTGCCACCGCTCGCGATCATCACTCTGACCCGCGGGCTGCGCGAGCGCTACGACAGGCACAGAAAGATCGCCCGCTGGACGCTCCCGATCTGGCTCTATGTGTCAGTGACCGGGGTGATCGTTTACGTGATGCTGTATCAGATGTAACAAGCTGTCAGCTGTCAGCAGCCATCAGCTCTCCGTTCCTCCGCTGGAAGCTGGTAGCCGGAAGCTGGAAGCTATTTCGACGGCGCCCGCGCCTTCAGCTCCTCGAACCAGTTCAGGATCACTTGAATCTGCGCCGGCCCTGATCCGGTCTGGCTCAAGCCCGGCACGGTCACTCCAATGAACCGTCCACCGGGCAGCGTGTCGTACGGCCGGGGATTCGCGGGATCGGCGATGCCGAATCGACGGGGCACAGCCTCTGGACTCGAGACCGCGAAGGTCGGTTCCGTCCGGACTCGAACGGCAGAGAACTGGGCCGGGGCCGGCACGAAAAACAGCTCCTTGCTGTCACGAGACCAGGCTGGCCGGCCGCCGCGCCCGATCTGATACCTCGTGCCCGTCGGCGGGAAGGGCTGAACGTACAGCATCGCTTCGCCCTGGCCGCTCTCTCCGACCTGATAGGCCACCCAGCGACCGTCGGACGAAAAGGTGGCGAGGGTTGGAAGCATCGAACCGTTGACGTCGCTCAACGGCGACGCTTTTCGATCGCGCAGCGAGAATGTCCAGAGCGACCAGGTGGCGTCCTTGGCTTCGCTGAACAGCAGTACCTGACCGTCCGGAGACCATGATTCCGGCGCATGGGACGTGCCGCGCGCCGGGGTGGTCAGGCGCTCCGCCGTGCCGCCATCGGCGGGCTGCCAGAAGATCGCGGGATCTCCCTCGCGGTCGGACTGGAACGTCACGCGCCGGTCGTCGGCCGACCACACCGGGAAGCGGTTGTTTCCGCCGAACGTGAGCCGGCGCGGGGAGCTGTCGCCGGACAGCTCGTAGATCGAGATGACCGCTGCTTTTCCATCGGTCGTTTCGAACGCGACTTTCTTGCCGTCCGCGGAGACTCGGGGAAACAGATATGTCCCAGGTGAGAGTTTCAGACCTTCTACGGCGCCGCTGCGATCGAACACGACCAACTGATGCTGTGTCGCTGACCCGCCGGGTACAAAGACCGCCGAACCCGACCTGGAGAACGCAAAATGGGCCGCGCCGCTCGCCGCCATCACGCGGCTGACACCCTCGATGACCGGAACGGCGCCACCCGTCACTGTGAGACTGCGGAGGTCGAACGGCACCGCGAACACCGTTCCTCCCGACATGTAGGCGAGATGTCCGGTCGGAAGGTACTGCGCATCACTCCCGCCCTCGATCAGTGTCTTGCGCACACCTGTCCCGGGAGCCTGCACGACGACCTGCGCTGCGTCCCAGCGATTGATCGATGTCCCGGTTCGTTTCGCGACCGCAAAAAGCAGCATGCGACCGTCGGGGAGAAACTGGGGACCTTCCAGCAGCTCGCCTGACTTGGTCACGTCTACGAGCACCTCCGGCTTGCCGCCGTTCGGCGACACCCGCATGATGCGTGTGCTCCCCGCCTCTGAAAAGACAATGCCGGCATCGCTCCACGAGATGCTCAAGGGGGCCGCCGCGACTTCCGAAATTGTGGTCGCAGTACCGGCCGTGTCGACGAGCAGCCGTTTGAGCATCGAATCCCCCCAGAACACGATCGAGCGGCCGTCCGGCGAGAACTCGGGGCTGATAGCCAGGCCGGTGCCAGGTAGTTCTCTGGGTTCCAGCTCGGACATGGACCGCAGATAGAGCCGGCCATTCGCCGAATAAACAATCCGACTGCCGTCCGGCGAGATGGTTATTGCTCTGCGATTTGGGTTCAACAGTTGCCCCTGAGGCAGACTCACGGCAAATTGCGTTACCGGAGCCGTCGGGGTCGGCCTGAACTTCCACACAGCTGCGGCCGCGAGGATGGCGCCTATCAGGACGCTACCGACGACGAGCATCGCGCCGCGCCAGCGATATGTTCGAGCAACAGGTGACCCGACAGCCGTCTGCCTCAGCGCATCCGGCTCGCCGAGCACGAACCGCGCCGTGGAGACATCGCCGATACGCTGCGTCCTGCTCTTTCGCAGGCATCCGCGGATCAGCGTTGCGATCGCAGGCGGCACCGTCGGTGGGAGCGCGTTCCAGTCGGGTTCACCCTTGATAACCGTCGCGAGCGTTTCCGAAACGTCATCTCCCTCGAATGCGCGCTTCCCGGTCAGCATCTCGTAGAGGACACATCCGAACGCCCACACATCGCTGCGCTTATCGGCCGCGTACCCTTTCGCCTGCTCAGGACTCATGTACGCGGATGTGCCGAGGATGACGCCCCGCTGAGTCATCGCCGGGCTGGTGAGAGTGGGAGAGTTCGCCAGAACGCCGCCCGCCTCCGTGCCAGCGGGCGGGTCGAGCGCCTTCGCCAATCCGAAGTCCAGCACCTTCACCGTGCCGTCGGGCCGCACCTTGATGTTGGCCGGCTTCAGATCGCGATGGACGATGCCCTGCTCGTGAGCGGCCTCCAGCGCCTCGGCCAGCTGCCGCGCGATCGGCACCGCGTCGTCGAGCAAGATCGGGCCCTGCGCGATGCGATCGGCGAGTGTGGGCCCCTCGACCAGCTCCATGACGATCGCGCAGGGTCCAGCAGAGTCTTCCAGGCCATGGATGTGCGCAATGTTCGGATGGTTGAGCGACGCGAGCACCTGCGCTTCGCGCCGGAATCGTGCGAGGCGTTCGGGGTCGTTCGCTACCGCAGGAAGCAGGACCTTGATCGCGACGTCACGATTGAGCTTCAAGTCGCGCGCACGGTAGACCTCGCCCATACCGCCGGCGCCGAGTGCGGATAGGATTTCGTAGGAGCCGAGGTGCGTTCCGACGGTCAGCGCCATCTAGGGGTCAGATCTTGTTTCTTGCACGTTTGTAGCTTCTGGATGACAGGCGGTGAAAACCTTATTAGCCATCTAAATAGGACAAACGTGCAAGAAACAAGATCTGACCCCTACCGGTAGAGCAAGTACTTGGCTCGTAGCAGCCGCCAGCGGGCTTCGGCGGCAGACCATGAGGATACGAGTGTCGCGGGATCGTCGCCGGCGCGGATGCGGGCAAGTCCTTCCTTCGAGCCGAACAGCCGTTCCGCCGCCTCGAGCTGGAACTGCGTGCCGTGCAGACGGCTGATCGCGGACGCGATTTCCGCGCCGAGCCGCACCGGCCTGAGCGCCAGGCGGTCGGTCACCACCAGGAACACTCCCTGGCATTCTTCGTTGGCGTATTTGCTCGACGTTGGTGTGAACCGAACGGGATAGAAACTGATTCCAGGGATCTTCCGGGCGTTGAGCGCCTCGGCGAGCTTCACGCCATCGATCCATGGCGCGCCGAGCTGCTCGAAGGGCGTGTCGGTGCCGCGCCCGACCGACAGATTCGTCCCTTCGATTGCGCCGACGCCCGGGTAAACCGTCGCCTGGAGCAGGTTCCGCATGTTCGGCGATGGATTGATCCACGGAAGCCCCGTCGAATCGAACCACTGGTCGCGGCGCCAGTTCTTCAGCGGAACGACGGTGAGGTCGGCGCCGATCTTGTTCTCGGCATTGAACAGCTTCGCGAGCTCGCCGAGGGTCATGCCGTGACGGATCGGCATCGACGGAAAGTATCCGGTGAATCCGATCGACCCTTTGTCGAGCGCCGGCCCTTCGATGTGCACGCCGTCCACCGGATTGACCCGGTCCAGCACGACCACCGGGATCTTCTTCTTCGCCGCCTCCTCCATCACGTACGCCATCGTCGTCATGTAGGTGTAGAAGCGGGCGCCGATGTCCTGCAGGTCGAGGACGAGCACGTCGACTCCCTGGAGCATTTCGTCGGTCGGCCGGCGCGTTTCGCCGTACAGGGAATGAATCACGAGACCGGTTTTCTCATCCTTTTCCGACGGCACTTTCGCATCGAGGATGCCGCGAATGCCGTGTTCGGGGCTGAACAGCGCGACCAGCTTCACGTCCTTTGCGCCGTGAAGGAGATCGATGGTCGTTGCCCCATCACGCGCACGTCCCGTGTGGTTGGTGATGAGCCCGACGCGCTTCCCGCGCAGAGCGGCAAATCCATCGGCCCGAAGCACGTCAATGCCACTCAGTACCGGCGCTGCGGTCACGGGGTGGATCGTGCCCGAAGGCGCCAGGTCTCGCGCACTCCAGGCGGCGCTGCGTTCGACAGCGGGAGGCAGCTCGGTCAGTGCGGACGCCGCAATCGTCGCCACCCGCGCACGAAGCGGCGTGACATCCCCCTTGCCGTCAGGATGGACCCGGTTCGACATGAAAACGACGAACATCCTGGTCGCCGGATCGATCCATAGCGAGGTACCGGTGAAGCCGGTGTGGCCGAAAGACCCGAGCGGAAGGAGCTCGCCGCGGTTGGCCGCAAAGGACGAATCCATGTCCCAGCCGAGGCCACGCACGTTGCGCTCGCCGGGAGGCATCGATGGGCTGATCATCCGCGCGACGGTCAGCGGAGCGAGGATGCGGACACCGCCATGCGACCCGTTGTTCAACAGCATTCGGGCGAAGATGGAAACGTCGGCGGCCGTGCTGAACAGCCCGGCGTGCCCGGCCACTCCGGCCATGCGCCGCGCCGTGGGATCGTGCACGACGCCGCGGAGCATCTTCCGTTCCGGTCCCTCACACGGCCACCCGTATGGTGTGCAGTTCTCCGTCGGTGCAATGCGGGCCTGGAGCGCTGCCGGCGGATTGAATCCGGTATCGTTCATCCCGAGGGGCTGGAAGATCCGCTCGCGGGCGAACACATCGAGCGGCTTGCCGCTCACCCGCCGGACGATGTCGCCGAGGAGGAAGAAGTTAATGTCGCTGTAGACGAACCGCTCGTTGACCGCGGCGGTGGGTACTTCCTCGATCGCAAGCTCGATTGCCTTGTCGTAACCGGTCCACATGTCCCCGAGATCGACGTCCGGCCGAAGCCCCGACACGTGCGTCAGCAGGTGACGCACGGTGATGTCCCCCTTGCCGTAGCGCTCGAACCCCGGAATGAAGCTGGCGACGCGGTCGCTCAGCCGCACGCGCCCCTCTTCGACGAGCATCATCACGCTGGTTGTCGTCGCGACGACCTTGGTGAGCGACGCCAGGTCGAAGATGGTATCGAGCGTCATCGGCTCGACCTTCGGCACCAGCGGCTCGGTTGCCGATGGCTTTCTGATACACCACTTTGTCGCCGCGCCCAACGATGACCACTGCGCCCGGAAGGTTCTTTCGCTCGATCGCCTCAGTCACCAGCGGCACGATCGAGTCGAGTCGGCGCAAATCGAGCTGGGGAACCGTCGAAGGCGTTTGTGCGCGTGGACCCGTCGTCCCGAACAGCGGAACAACCAGCATCGACACTGCGGCACAACAAAGTGCACGTTTCATTGCGGTCATTTATGACACAGCGGCAACGCAGGATCCAGCTGCCAGTCAGCTCGTTGCCTGAAGTCGAAGCTGCAGCAGCTAGCGCAGCGTCGTGATGGCGCGCATGCGATTGTCGGTGGCTTGCAGGAAGAACTGCTCCCACATCGTGCGGATGCGATCCAGTTTCGACACCTGTCCGCCATCGGGATTCCGGCCGGCGCTCGAAATATAAATGAACGCCTGGCGGTGGACTCGGGAGGATTCGTTGGCCGACGGCGTCCGTGGACCGTGGATCGCGACGATGTCCTGGATCAGGACTTCGCGGCGCGTGCCGTTGAACGTCACTCCCACCTGCGGCGCCGACTCGGAGGTGCGGTTGACCGAGAGATTGATGGGATTCTCGACATAGAAGAAAGGCGGCACGTCAACGTCGCGGACCAGCCCCATGGCGTACTGGTCCAGCAGGCTGTAGCGTTGGACGGCGGCGGCCGTACGGAAGGATCCACCGCCGAGATCCTCGATGTCATTACCCTCCATCACCGAGGCGTCCGAATCGAAGAAGAAGCTCCAGTGCGCCTGGTCGCGTCCGAGAAGCCGGTCGGAGCGCGCGCCGTTGCGATCGCGGAAGTCCATGAACGCGAGCCAGCGATGACCCGACTCCTGGCCGAGGACGCTGAGGGTGTTGTTCTCGCCCAGGAAGCGCTGTGTCGGATCGTCCGGATACTTGCCGAGCCAGTCCATCATCACGAGGCTGCGCAACCGCCCGCCGCTGCCGAACTCGCGCGACGCGTCGAAGGTGGCCACGCCTATCCCGTTGACTTCGTTCGCCACGGTCTGCTCGAACGCGAACGTTCCGCCCTGGACGAGTGACGCGTCGGTCCAGATGACCAGCTGATCGTAGTTGTCCGGATGCGTTGCGTAGAACTTCTGGGTCAGCGCCACCGTATCGAGCTGCGGCCGTGAGGCGAAGCGCTCGCCGACCGCCGCCGTGCCGCCGGTCGTCGGCCCCTGGTCGCTCAGATTCACCGACCGGAACTCTCCGGTGCGTCCAGGAGAGACGCCGACGACTGCGTCGGTGAGAGAGACCGCGGTGTCGAGGTATTGCATCTCGATGGCGCCATCAGGCAGCAACGTCATCTGGGTCGTCACCGCTCGAGTCGAATCGAATCCTCGAACGGCACACCAGGTGACCGTGTACTCGTTGGCGACGGCGTTCACGAAGATCCGACCGCCGGTGGTCGGGTCGAGGTCGGCCAGAAATGGTGCGACGCGAGGCGGGCCGGTCAGAAGGCGGGCCACGTTACGCTCCGTGCTGGCGCGGTCTTCCTGCTCGAAGGTGACGTTGCCATCGGAGTTGACGAATGCCGTGGTCTGCCCCCGCCCGTAGAAGTTGAACGAGAACGGGACATTCGCCGAAGTACTGTCATCGTCGGTGAGCGTGAGCTGGCGACCGAGCGTGGTCCGGAAACCCGCGGTGATGCGCCTGACGTCATATCCTCCGGCACCGTTGCGGGTGAATCGCAGCCCGAGCCCGCGCAGGTCGTACGAGTTGGGAGGCGCGATGAGATCACCGTCGTCCTGAACGACGGCGATCTCGCCGATATCGACGCTATCGCGTCCGGCAGTCTGCGTTCCTGGGGGAGCAGCCTCTTGCCGGCGGTCACGTCCGGTGCGCTCTCGCCACTGCGCCGCTTCGCGGTGCAGTGAAAGCGCGTCGAAGACGCGGTATCGCGTGTCGCGGTCGAGTGCGGTGCGCTTGTCTGAGCGGAGCTGCTCGTCGGGAGGCGCTTGAACGAACTGCTCGGCGGTGAGCGCGGTGCCGCACGGATTGGTGTTGCTGCCTGGCGCCGGTGCCGTGGGACTACCGCCGTCGCCGCCGTTGCAGCCCGGGAGCAGCAGCGCCAGGACTACGACGACTGAGCAGCGGTAGATCCTCATCCGGTTCTTACTTTTTGTTCAATTGGTCCAGCAGCTTCTTCGCATCCGCCATCTGCTGCGCCGTCGGCGGTGCCGTCGCGACGTATTTTTCGAGGTCCGCCTTCGCCTCGACCAGCTTCGTCCCGGCGATGTAAGCGCGGGCGCGCAGGTACAGCAGCAGGGGATCGTTCGGGAACTGCGCGATCAGCTTGGTCAGCAGTTCCACCGCCTGCTCGGCCTGCACCTTGTCGCCCGAATTGATCTTGTGGATGGCGTTATTGATGAAGGCGCGAGGATTCTTTATCTTGCTGATCTCGATCGTGTCGAGGATCTTCTGCGCTCCCTCTTTGTCCCCTGACTCCATCAGAAGCTCGGCCTGGAGCATCAGGTAGTCGGCGTTTGTCGGCTCTTTCTCGAGGGCGATCTTGACGTGCTCGCTCGCTTTCGCAACGTTGTTCTCCGCTGCGTACATCTGCGCAATCATCGCGTTGAGCTGGTAGACGGTCGGGTACTTCGCGAGAAGGTCCTCGTAGATCTTGCGCGCTTCGGCGATCTTTCCTTCCTTCGCGAGTTGGATCGCCTGCACGTCGGCGGCGTTGATTTCGGTGGCCGGGTCCGGCGCCGCCGGCGCGGCCGGAGCTGCGGCAGCAGGAGCGCCCGGTGCCGCGGCTTTCCCGAACGTGATCGTGACCGTCTTGCTCGCCATATCCTCGGTGAGCTTTTCGGTGACAGTGGCGCCAACGCCATCTTTCATCGCTTCGATCACCCACTCACCCGCGGCGAGGCCAGCCAGCGTCCACTCGCCGCTCTTGTTCGTCTTGGTTGCGCGTATTTCGGGCTCGGCTTCACCTTTCTTTGCGGCACGTACATCGGCCCCGTCCACTGGCTGCCCAGCTTCGTTGAGGACCTTGCCGGTGAGCCTGAGCTTGCCGCGGCTCTGCGCAGAGGCGGCAGTCGAGAGTGTCAGTGCCATCAGCAGAGCGACCGTGATTCGAAACACTTTCATATGCACTCCATGAATCCGCAGTTGCGGCGCTCCTAGAGCCGCCGGATAGATCAGGATACCTCATGGCCGTGGCGATGGCTGTGGCGTGGGGGTTGCTCGTAATGTTGAGCGTGGCTTTGTTCGATCGCGATAACATCCTGACCCGGTAGCGTTAGACGTGTATTCAAACGGATCCGGACCACCGCTCATCGTCGTTCCCGGCATCCAGGGCCGATGGGAATGGCTGCGTCCGGCCCTCGACGCGCTGTCGCGGACGTGCCGGACGATCAGCTACTCGCTCTGCGGCGACTTCGGCGCCAGCTGGCGTATGGACAGCGCGCTTGGCTTCGAGAACTATTTGCGCCAGCTGGACGATGTCCTCGACCAGGCGCGTATTGAGCGTGCCGCCGTATGTGGCAGCTCTTACGGCGGATTCGTGGCGCTCCGCTACGCCGCCACCCGGCCGCACCGCGTCTCCCGCTTGATCCTCGTGTCGTCACCATCTCCGGGCTGGAAGCCCAATCCCCGTCAGAGCGGCTACATCGCGCGACCGTGGATTTCGACCCCGGCATTTCTGGCGACAGCCCCGGGGCGGCTGTGGCCGGAGATCCACGCTGCCTATGACACCCTTCCGGAAAGGCTTGGATTCTGCGCGACGCACATGCTCCGGGTCGTCACCGCGCCGGCGATCCCTTCACTGATGGCCGCCCGGATCGTCGAACAGCAGTCGATGGATTTCACGGCCGACTGCGCGGCCATCACCTGTCCGACCCTCGTGACGACGGGAGAACCTCACCTCGACGCGGTGGTCCCGGTGGAAGCAACGCGGCGTTACCTCTCGCTGATCCCTGGTGCGAAGTACACAATGATCGAGCGGACAGGGCATCTCGGGCTGCTCACCAGACCGGACACATTTGCCTCGATCGTCGGCGGATTCGTCGCGAGAGCTCCGGCCGTGAAGCGTGAACTGCTCGATGCCCACCATTACTGACCTCCGCGGACCTGCCGGCTTTCTCGAAGCCATCCTCGACGCGCCTGCACAATCGACTCAGTCCGGTACGCCGCGCGCCGCCGTGGTATTTGCCCACCCCCATCCGCAGCATGGGGGCACGATGCACACCAAGGCGGTGTATCAGGGGGCGAAAGGATTGGCTCGCATCGGATGCGCCGTCCTGCGGTTCAATTTTCGTGGTGTCGGCAGCAGCGCGGGTGCGTTCGGGAACGGCGAAGGAGAGAAGGAGGATTTCCGCGCGGCGCTCGACTACATGGCCGCGAAATACCCGGATGTGCGCCTGTGGTCTGCCGGATTCTCGTTTGGAGCGTGGGTCGCCCTCGAAGTCGGCGCCGCAGACAACCGGGTGTCAGCGTTGATCGGCATCGCCCCGCCGGTCGTGACCTCGGTATCGGGGATGAACTACACCTTTCCAAATACGCTGGCGAGTACGAAGCCGAAGTTCCTGGTCCAGGGAGAGGCCGACGAAGTCTGTCCTCTCGAGGGGATGTGGAGCTTTTACGCGAAGCTCGAAGAACCAAAGGAACTGGTCGTCATCGACGCCGCCAATCACCTGTTCGAAGGGCAGGCTGCCGAGGTCGGTGAAGCGCTGGAAGAGCTGCTGGCCGATTTCTAATCGTCGCGGATTCCGCCCTCGCGGGATTGCTGCGGGCACCCACGCGGGGCCCGTCGCCCGGCAGCCCGACGGCCCGCCGTGCGCCCACCTGCGCGAGCCCGCCTGCCAATCCCGCCTGTTCGAATCAGGGGTCGCGCGGCGGAGGCACGTCAGGTCGCAGGCGCGATGCGGCCAGGGCGCTGCGTGAGACTCGAAAAACGCGCTGCAGGTGTCCCGGCCGGCGGAGGCGCTGTTTCGCCACTTCCGTGCGAATCATCCGTTCGCCCAACCGATCCCTTACCGGCTTTCGAAAAGCCCCAGCCTGAGCCGCCATCGTGAGGGACGCACCGAAGCGCGTTTTTCCGCCCGTAGGCCGAGGCGCCAGCGACCTGATGTGCCTTCGCCGCGCGTTCCGAACACCGCGGGCGTGCCCGCACCAGTCCCGCTGGGTGCCGAGGACCCCGTGGGTGCCCGCATCAATCCCGCGTCTCCGCAGACTACACTGATAGCCGCGGCGCCGAGCGGTGGACCGTGAACCAGCGAACTGTGAACCATCAACCTGTGAGCGACCAACGCGTAGCGTCCTGGCTCTTTGAACCGGCAGCGTCAGACTCTGTGTTCACGCCGGAATCGCTGTCGGAGGAGCATCGTCTCATCCGCCAGACAGCGGACGAGTTCATGGAGAACGAGGTCCTGCCCGCCAATCCGCGCCTCGAGGCGAAGGATTGGGGCTGCGCCAGAGAGTTGGTGGTGAAGTGCGCGGAGCTCGGGCTGCTGGGCACGGACGTCCCCGAGGAGTACGGCGGCCTTGCCATGGACAAGGTGTCGTCGCTCATCGTCGGCGAAGCCGTAGGGCGGCTGGCATCGTTCGCGACGATCTTCGGCGCTCAGACCGGGCTCTCGATCACGCCGTTACTATGTTTCGGCACCCAGGCTCAGAAGGAGAAGTACCTGCCGCGGCTCGTTGCCGGCGAGATCCTCGGCGCGTATGCATTGAGTGAATCAGGATCGGGATCCGATGCGCTCGGCGCAAAGGCGCGCGCAACGCTGCAGCCGGACGGCAGCTACGTTCTCAGCGGCGAGAAGATGTGGATCACGAGCGGCGGCTTCGCGGACATTTTCACGGTGTTCGCCAAAGTCGGCGGCGAAGCGTTCACCGCGTTCATCGTCGAACGCGCATTCCCGGGAGTAGCGACCGGCAAGGAAGAGCACAAGCTCGGACTCCACGGCTCGTCGACGACGCCGCTCATCCTGCAGGACGTTCGGGTCCCGGCGGAGAACGTCCTTGGCGAAGTGGGCCGGGGCCACAAGGTCGCGTTCAACGTCCTCAACTACGGCCGGTTCAAGCTCGGCGCGATGTGCAGCGGCGGAGCGCGCTTCGTGATCGGCGAATCCGTGCGCTACGGGCAGCAGCGGCGGCAGTTCGGACGCCCCATCGCGGACTTCGGGGCGATCCGTTACAAGCTGGCGGAAATGATCGTGCGGCAGTACGCGACCGAAAGCATGCTGTACCGCATTGCAGGGCTGCTCGATCGCTCAATGGACGGCCATCACGACGGCGGTGCGCTGCTGTCGGCGCTCGAGGAGCTGGCAATCGAGTGCTCCATCGTCAAAGTCGCGGCCAGCGAGACGCTCGATTACGTTGTGGACGAGAACGTTCAGATCCATGGCGGCAACGGATTCGTCCGCGACTACGACGCCGAGCGGCACTACCGTGACGCGCGCGTGAATCGCATTTTCGAAGGGACCAACGAAATCAACCGGCTGCTCATACCCGGCATGCTCGTCAAACGCCGCACGGTAGAGGCGGTAGAGGCCGGCTTTAGCCCGCCTGCGGTAGAGGCCGGCTTTAGCCGGCCTGACAGCCGGCCTGACGACGTTCTCGGCGCAATGAAGCAGGCAGCACTCTTCGTGCTGTCGACCGCCGCAGAGAAGTTCGGCGACAAGCTCGGCGACGAGCAGTTCGTGCTGCTGCCCGCGGCCGACATCCTCATCGACGTCTTTGCCGCCGACAGCATGGCGGCACGAGCGAGGGAGCCTTTGCATCAGGCAGCTGCGACGGTATTTCTGATCGACGCTGCGGATCGGGTGGAAGTCGCCGCCAGAAATGCTCTCGCGGCAATGCTCGACGGCAGCGAGCTGCACGCGGCGGTCAATACCATTCGTGAGATGTTCAACCGCAGCCCGGTGAAGACGAGCCATCTCAGAAGCGAGCTTGCTGCCGCGGCGCTCTCGCTCAGTCGATATCCCTTTGCATAGATCCGTCGCATTACTCGTGCTCGTCATCACGGTTCTCGGCTGCGAAGTGAAGCCGGCGCCTGGCGGGGACGTGGCGTCATGGCGCGCCGAGAAGGACCGCTTCATGCGATCGAGTGAATCGCCGGTGCCGACGGAGAAGCGCGCGACGTTTCCACCGCTTGCCTACTACCCCATCGATCCCGCATACCAGGTGCCGGCGGCGTTGACTGCTGCCGGGCCTGAAAATCCCGGCCAGGCGGGGGTGCTCGAGTTGCCGACGTCGACGGGGCTGAGGCGGAAGATGCGGCGAGTCGGCACTCTCCGATTCACACTGCAGTCGCGAGAGTTCACCCTGACCGCGTTCGTCGACGCCGAGCAGAACGATATGCGGCGCCTCTTCGTCCCGTTCGGTGATCTCAGCAACGGGAACGAAACGTATCCGGGCGGCCGCTACCTCGATCTCGATCGCACCGCGAGTGGCATCTACGACCTCGATTTCAACCGCGCCTACAACCCCTTCTGCGTCTTCAACGAGAAGTACGATTGCCCTCTGCCTCCGCGCGAGAACCGTCTGCAGGTTCCCATCCGGGCCGGCGAACGGCTACCTTCGAAGAGCCTGAGCTCTCTTGTTGAACAATATGACCTCCTGATCTCCTTATCTCCTGTAATCCCCTCCTGACCTCCTGACCTCCTGTGATAACTGCAGTCGTGTTCGACTTCGACGGCGTGCTGGCCGACTCCGAGCCGCTGCACCTGTCGGCATGCCAGGAGGTATTTGCCTCGGTGGGCATCGAACTGACCCGCGAGGACTACTTCGCGAACTATCTCGGGTACGACGATCGCGAGATGTTCAGGAAGCTCGGTGAGCGGGAGGGCTGGCCTCTGACCGAGGAGAAAGTGACAGCTCTGATCGATGCCAAAGCCGCCGTCTTCGACCAGGTCATTGCGCGGACGGACGTCCTCTTTCCTGACGCCGCCGCCTGCATCGAAGCGCTCGCAGAACACTTCCCGCTGGGTATCGCCTCGGGCGCCCTCCGCCACGAGATCCAGATGATCCTCGCGCGCGCCGGCCTGGGACACCACTTCCGCTTCATCGTCGCGTCAGGGGATACGCAGAACAGCAAGCCGTGGCCCGACCCCTACGTGCGTGCGGCGCGACTGCACGGTCTCGACGCTTCCGAGTGCGTGGCCATCGAGGATTCGCGCTGGGGCATCGAATCAGCGAAAGCGGCGGGGCTCAAGTGTGTCGGGATCACCACCTCGTATCCGGCGGCCCAGCTCCAGGCGGCTGACCGGGTGATCGGATCTCTCGCCGAGTTCACGCCTGGGCTGATTCGGGCTCTCTGATTCCGTTTTACAATCGCCGCAGTGCACTTCGCTTTAAATCTCCAGGCCCGGACGCTGGAAGTGGCAGCCGAACTCGAGCGGGCGCTGAACGCGCCCGGCAGCGACCTCGCGCCTGCTGCGTTCGCGGTCGCGCGGGTCGAATACCCGGCGCTCGATACCACGCGGTATTTCGAACGTCTCGACGAGATGGGGGCACGCGCGTCGCGAAGGCTTGGCGAATCGATTGCCACATCGTCAGAATCCATCACTGCCTTCAATGAGTATCTGTACGACGAGGAAGGCTTCGCCGGCAATCGCGAGCAGTACGACGACCCCAGGAACAGTTTTCTCAACGAAGTGCTCGATCGCCGGACCGGGATTCCGATCAGCCTCGCGGTCCTTTACATGGAGCTCGCCCGGCGCACCGGACTGGGGATCACGGGAGTCAACTTTCCCGGACACTTTCTGCTGCGGGCCACCGGCGCCGCCGCCGGCGACGACCTGATCATTGATCCCTTCCATGGCGGAGCGCTTCTGTCGGAGTACGACTGCCGTCAGCTGCTGCACCACCACGTCGGCGACGAGGCAGCATTTGACCGGTCGCTGCTCGCACCCGCGACGCGACACGAAATCATCGTCCGCATGCTCGTCAACCTGAAGCGCCTGTATGTGAGGATGCGGTCCTTTCCCCAGGCGCGCTTCGTCTCGACGCTGCTGCTCACCGCCGATCCATCAGCGGTCCACGAGCTGCGCGATCGCGGCCTCCTCGCCTATCACCTCGAGGACTTTGCTTCGGCGCTTCGGGACCTGGAGGAGTACCTGCGGCTGTCTCCCGGGGATGGGGTGGAAGCGCAGGAGTTCACGATCAGTGAAGAAGGGGACGAGGAGGAGCAGGCCAATGATGACGACGCCGGCGCGAACACGCGCGTCATCGACCACGTGAAGGCCCTGCGCCGACGCGTCGCAGGGTTCAATTAGAGCGGGGGGTCGCCCGCCGTAACCGTCCTTTCGGGTCCAGTCGTAGGCAAGCGTGCCGTGCGGCGCGATGCGCAACTCGTCCGGCTCAGCGTAGTTGTACGGCACGGTCGGGATGTTCACGACCAGCGACATCTCCTCACTGATGCACTTCCATCCGTGATAAACGAGATTCGGCACGACGACAAGTTGCGGACGCTGAACGCCGAGGAAAAACTCGTTCACCACGCCCTTCGTCGGCGAACCCTCACGTGTGTCGATCAATACCAGCTTCACCATCCCGACGATGCAGATGAACTGATCGACCTGTACTTTGTGGTAGTGCCACGCCTTGACCACCCCGGGGTACGTGGCTGATATGTAAGCCTGGCCGAAACCCGCGAAGTCCGGATCGTCCGCACGCAGCATCTCCATCACGTATCCACGCTCGTCGGGAATGACCCTGAGGTCCTTCACTGCGACGCCGTCGATCCGCGCTGCTTGCCTCACTGCGCCGGCAGACGTCTTTACGTCCATTGCTGCTGACCGGGGCCCGGCATGTATTCCTGCAGCATGTCGAGGAGGTATTGTCCGTACGCGCTCTGCCGGAGCGGCTCGGCCAGCCGCCGCACCTGCGTCGCGTCGATGTATCCCTTTCGGTAGGCAACTTCTTCGGGGCATGCGATCTTCAGCCCCTGCCGCTTTTCGACCGTCGCGATGAAGGTTGAGGCGTCGTGGAGCGACTCGTGAGTGCCGGTATCGAGCCAGGCCGTCCCGCGGCCGAAGAGCTCCATGCGAAGCGAGCCTCGCCGCAGGTACTCCACGTTGACGTCGGTGATCTCGAGCTCGCCGCGCGCCGAAGGCTTCAGGTTTCGCGCGATCTCGACCACCGAGTTGTCGTAGAAATACAACCCCGTGACCGCGTAATGCGACTTCGGCTTCAGCGGTTTCTCTTCGATGCTGAGCACCGCGCCGGTCGCGTCGATCTCGGCGACGCCGTAGCGCTCCGCGTCCTTCACGTAGTAGCCGAAGATCGTCGCCCCGTGATCGCGCGCCGCGGCTGACTGGAGGAGCGCACTCAGACCTTCACCGTGGAAGATGTTGTCGCCGAGAATCAGACAGGCGGAGTCGCCGCCGATGAATGGCGCGCCAATTATGAAGGCCTGGGCCAGCCCTTCAGGTTTCGGCTGCGGCGCGTATGAGAAGCGCATCCCCCACTGCGACCCGCTGCCAAGCAACTCCTCGAAGCGCGGGAGCTCTTCAGGTGTGGATATCACCAGCACATCGCGGATGCCGGTCAGCATCAGCGTCGTCAGCGGGTAATACACCATCGGCTTGTCGTATACCGGCAGCAGTTGTTTGCTGACGACGCGCGTGAGCGGATGGAGGCGTGTGCCGGCGCCGCCGGCGAGAATGATCCCCTTCATCGAAAAACTATGAACTATGAACTATGAACCATGAATGGGGACGGGTCAAAAAAACGACCGTCCCTCTTTCAAGGAACGGTCATTTCGCAGGGTGCTTCTTGACGGCGAGCTATGACAACTGGTTATTCGATGAACTGGAGACCGACGACGATACCTTCGGGGCCGGGGTCGATGCGGGCGACGCGGGCCTGGCTGGCGACTTCATCCGGGCTCCCAGGGGTGCCGGCGAGCGTTATGCGGACGATGTCGCCGGGCGTGAGCGTCGGCCGTAGGACGACTGACAACCCGGTTACGCTGATGTCCTGCCCGGTCATCGGTTCGCCGTCCACCAGGACGACCTCCTCGTAGGGTGTTCGGATTGCCCGGCGATCCTTCCGCTGGACGAGGACGGGGCGGGCGGCGCGAGTGGCACGAGTGACGCGAGTGGCGCGAGTGGCGCGAGTGGCGAACATATCGTTGCGTACCTCTAAAGAGCGAACCCTCAGACCAGCCCGAATTCGTCGGCGAAACGCACCAGCTCGGCCCGCCGGTTGATCTTGACCTTCTCGTAGATGTTGTGCAGATGGATCTTCACGGTTCCATCAGCGATGCACAACTGGGCGGCGATCTCCTTGTTAGTGAGCCCCTTCGCCACCATGCGCACGACTTCGATCTCGCGCGGGGTCAACAGCGTGGCGACCTCGCGCCCCTTCGCCTCGCGCTTGACCAGCTTGGCCATCGCGCGGTTGGCGGAGTCTTTCTCCAGCCACTGCCCGCCGGCGTGCACCCGGCGAAGGCAGTCCACCAGGAACCTGGTGGCCATCTCTTTCAGGATGAAACCGCGCACCCCGAGGTGCAGCGCTTCGATCAACTGGTCCTCGTGCAGCTGCGCGGTCAGCAGCACCACGAAGGGCATGTCGCCGGTCCCATGCAGGTCGCGCGCGACGCTCAGCCCGTCCATTCCCGGCATGATCAGGTCCAGAATCAGGATGTCCGGACGCAGGCGCCTTACCGCTTCCAGCGCCTCTTTCCCTGACGAGCACCGTGCCAGCACCTCGAAGTCGCCATGCTCGCGAAGGAGGTGATCCAGCCCGTTGAGTACCAAGGGGTGGTCATCGGTGATGATCACCCGTATCGTTTTCGCCGATCGGTCAGACGATGTGTGGGCCACCCGGGCACTTTAGCGCAGTCATGCGCACTGTGTTGCAGATTTGCCAGCTGGGCGTTGCCGGCGTTCTGCGGTGTGTTACCCGGATGAGCCCACAACCCTTTCACAGAGCGGAACCGAGTCTACGGGGAAGGGCCAGCGAAAAACATAGGCCATTCGCTACATCCTTCTATGCCCCGAAGGTATACCCCCCCTATTACCTACAACCTACGGTGGCCCCTGCCAGCCTCGTCGAGAGCCGACCTAGCTCATCCGCAGTAGCGTGCAGTCCTGCGCCTGGCAGCAAATCCGCCAGCCGGGCGTAGCCGGCGAATCTGCTCTGCTTTGCGTGACCGTCGACTCGAGACTGCAAGCACTTTCACGCTTCATCTGCCTACTTGCTGAGGCAGATGTCCCGTGTAGACCTGCTGGTTGTTCTGCAGGATCGCAAAGATCCGGTAGAGACCCGTGGGCACGTTCTTGGTGCTCCAGTTGTACTGGTAATGCCCGCCATTGAGCGAGTAGACCGGCACGACGCGAGCGATCGCCGGCTCTCCTCTATATTCCAGATCGATGTCGATGTCGGGATCCACACCGCCGCAGCTACCGGCGATCCTGGCGTAGTTGAAATACGCCGGGGTTGCTCACGTCCACCGTGCCGACCGTCGCGCCCGTCTCTCCGTTCACGCCCGTGATCGTCGAGACCGTCGCCGTGTGCGGCAGCCCGTCATACGTCACGTCGTACGGCGTCACCGCCACCGTCGCGTTCGCCTTGTCGATCGTCGTCGGTGATCGTCGTGGCCGCGATGTCGTTGTAGTTGGCCGTCCCGGTGAAGCGTCCAGGCGTCGGCTGGCGTAGCGTCCCGGCGTTCGTGTGCGTCGTGTCGCTCACGTCCACCGTCCCGACCGTCGCGCCCGTCTCCCCGTTGACGCCCGTGATCGTCGACACCGTCGCCGTGTGCGGCAGCCCGTCATACGTCACGTCGTACGGCGTCACCGCCACCGTCGCGTTCGCCTTGTCGATCGTCGTCGGTGATCGTCGTCGCCGCGATGTTGTTGTAGTTGGCCGTCCCCGTGAAGCGTCCAGGTGTCGCTCGCGTAGGTGCCGGCGTTCGTGTGCGTCGTGTCGCTCACGTCCACCGTGCCCGACCGTCGCCCCCGTCTCCCCGTTCACGCCCGCTGATCGTCGACACCGTCGCCGTGTGCGGCAGCCCGTCATACGTCACGCTGTACGGCGTCACCGCCACCGTCGCGTTCGCCTTGTCGATCGTCGTCGGTGATCGTCGTCGCCGCGATGTTGTTGTAGTTGGCCGTGCCCGTGAACCTCCAGGTGTCGGTCGTGTAGGTGCCGGCGTTCGTGTGCGTCGTGTCGCTCACGTCCACCGTGCCCACCGTCGCGCCCGTCTCGCCGTTGACGCCGGTGATCGAGGCGACCGTCGCCGTGTGCGGCAGCCCGTCATACGTCACGTCGTACGGCGTCACCGCCACCGCCGCGTTCGCCTTGTCGATCGTCGTCGGTGATCGTCGTGGCCGCGATGTTGTTGTAGTTGGCCGTGCCCGGGCATATACCCCCACCTCAGCCGGATTAGAATGACGGCGCTCAAATGGCTGTCCAAGAGGGCTACTCCCCACGGAACCGGACCGAGCGGGTGATCTCGGCGGGACGGCTGTTCCTGTCTGCGTTCCTGGCGCTTTCACTGGCCCGCGACGCCAGCCAGATGCCCTACAGCCCGGCGGCTTACACACTTACAATTTGGTTCCTGCTGTATTCGGCGTCGGTGACGGTGCTGACCTGGAGCCGCGGCGTCACGACCCGAGGGGTTCCGCTCGCCACCCATCTGATTGATCTGGTGGCGTTCACCGCTCTCGTTTACCTGACAGGGGGGCCGGAGAGCCCGCTCTTCGTGTATTTCGTCTTCGCGACGGTCTGCGGGGCCATCAGGTGGCAGGGCCGCGGGGCGATGCTGACCGGGAGTGCCGTCCTGATCGCCTACATGGGCATCACGTTCGCCACCACCGCGCTCGGCGTACCGGAAGACTTCCACTCAGGGCGGTTCATTGCGCGGAGCGCGCATCTGGGAATCGTCGCCGCCCTTCTCGGGTACCTGGGCATCTACCAACGTCGCCTCCAGCGCGAGATCGCTGGCCTTGCGGCGTGGCCGCGGCGGCTGCCGACGCAAGGGTCGGAGGGATTGCAGGAAGTTCTCACCTACGCGGCCGATCTCCTGCGCGCGCCGCGAGCGGTACTCGTATGGACTGAGGGGGACGAACCCTCACTCCGAGTCGCCAGTAAGGAGGCGGACGTCTTCCTGACCTCTCGCGAGGCGCCCGATGTGTTCGGGACGATCGTCGCCGAACCGCTCGACCGATCGAGTTTCGCCTGCAACGATGCAAGCAGGTCGCGGTGCGACGTCCTGCAGCGTGTGCCAGGAGGCTTCGAGTTCTGGCGAGGTCAGCCGCTGGATCCGCGGTTTTCCGAACGCTTCGCGGTGAAGAGCGTCCTTTCACTGCGACTCGCCACAGAGACCATCGATGGACGCCTTTTCGCCCTCGATCGAAGAGGCTTCTCCGACGATGACCTGCTGCTCGGGGACGTGGTCGGCCGGCTGGTCGCCGGCGCGCTCGAGCTGCAGGCGCTCGTCGAGCAGCTCCGCGAGGGGGCCGCCGGGGAAGAGCGTCTGCGTTTAGCCCGCGAGCTCCACGACGGGGTGCTTCAGTCATTGACCGCTGCCTCGCTGCATGTGCAGCGCGCGCGGCAGGCCGTCAACAGCAACCGGGGGGACGCCGAACAGCGGCTCGCGATGGTCGAGGAGACGCTGCTCTCCGAGCACCACGCGCTTCGCCTGGCGATCGCCAGCCTCCAGCCCGGCGCCGACAGCGACCGAACTACGGTCGACGTCGTCAAACACATTCGCGAGTCGGCGATGCGGGTGGCGCGGGAGTGGGACATCCGTGTGCACCTCAACCTGCACCGCGAGGTGACGCCTTTGCCGCCGCGGATGGTGCACGAAGTCTCGCGGATGGTGCGCGAGGCGCTGGTGAACGCGATCCGGCATGGATCGGCCAAGGAGGCGACGGTCACGTGCGTCGCTTCACCGAAGGAGCTGCTGCTCGCGGTTTCGTACGAAGGGCGCGGCTTCGCGGGGTTTCGAGGGCGCCACAACCTGGCGTCGCTCAATGCCATGAAGGCAGGGCCGAGAACGCTGAAGGAACGCGTCTCCGCCCTGGGCGGCACGCTGGAGATCGAATCAGCAGAGCGCGGCGCGCGCGTCGAGATCGGACTGCCGTTTACTCGGGTACGCTGAACGAAACCGGCTCGTAGGTCGCCGCCACCCGGAGCAGGTCACCGTGCGGCTCGACGCGCACCACCGAGGCGGTGCACCTGACTGAGGCACCCGGTCCGGTCCGCTCGAACGGGAACACGATCGCCACCGTCTCGCCCGGTTCGAGGCGCTCCGTGGTTTCGAAGCACACCCCGCGCGAGCTCAGGTCGAGCGTGCGGCCAATGCCTTTTCCAACCGCGATCGTTGATTCGATGCGGTATCGCGGCACCAGCCGCCGTTCCTGCGTCACGCGCCCTCCGGGGTTGCGACACAGATTAGGCGGGGCGGAGGGAATTGTAAATAGCCCGAATCCCCAAATTCGGTCTACCGGTTTTGTTATTTGGACGGTACCCGCGAGACTTCGTCGTAAAGAAACGCGGACGCAATGATGCCACCGTGGAAATTCCCGAGATCCAGCTTCTCGTTCGGGGCGTGCGCGTTCTCGTCGGGCAGGCCGACGCCGAACAGTACTGAGGGCAGGCCGAGAATCTCCTGGAACGTCGCAACGACCGGGATCGATCCTCCCTCGCGGTTGAAGACCGGCGCCTTGCCGAACCCTTTTTCAATCGCGCGTCCGGCCGCCTGCACGAACGGATTGTCGAACTCGGTCATCCACGGCTTGCCTCCGTGCATCCGGGTGATCTTCACTGCGACGGATTTCGGGGCGATCTTCATGACGTAGTCCTCGAACTGCTGCGCGATCTTGTCCGGATCCTGGTCAGGCACGAGCCGCATGCTCACCTTCGCCATCGCGACTGCCGGGATCACGGTCTTGGCCCCTTCCCCGGTGAACCCGCCCAGGATGCCGTTGATGTCGAAGGTCGGCCGCGCCCAGACCCGCTCGAGCGTGCTGTAGCCGCTCTCGCCGAACAGTTTCGGCGCGCCGATCTCCTTCGCATAGCGCCGCTCGTTGAATGGCAGCCGCTTCCACTGGTCCCGCTCTTCCGCGGTGAGCTCCCGTACATCGTCATAGTAGCCAGGGATCTTGATGCGGCCGCCGCGATCCTTCATCTGCGCGAGAATCTGCGCCAGCGCCATGTTCGGGTTGACCACCGCTCCCCCGAACGAGCCGGAGTGCAGGTCGCTCCTGGTGCCGCGCACGTCGATCTGGAAGTAGACGAGGCCGCGCAGCCCGTAACAGATCGACGGAATGCCTCGATCGAACATCGGCGAATCGGAGATGACGACGACATCGGCGGCGAGCTGCGCCTGGTTCGCCTTGATGAAGTCATCCAGGTTGGCGGACCCGACCTCTTCCTCCCCTTCGAGAATGACCCGGATGTTGACCGGCAGGCGGCCGTTCTGCTTCAAGTGCGCTTCGATCGCCTTGAAGTGCATGAATATCTGTCCCTTGTCGTCGGCCGCGCCGCGCGCGTAGATCTCGCCGTCACGAATCGTCGCCTCGAACGGCGGTGACTCCCAGAGGTTCAGCGGGTCGACCGGTTGCACATCGTAGTGGCCATAGAACAGGATCGTCGGCGCACCTTCGGCGCCGAGCCAGTCGCCATAGACCACCGGATGTCCGGGCGTCTCGATCAGACGCACGTTCTCCATCCCGGCGCGCTTCAGCGCTTCGACCGTCCAATCAGCACAGCGCCGCACGTCCTGCGCGTGCTCCGGCAGAGCGCTGATGCTCGGGATCGCAGGTATTCTAGGCAGAGCGCTGATGCTGGGGATCGCAAGGTATTCCTTCAGTTCGTCCAGATAGCGATCGCGATTGGTGTTGATGAAATCAATGACGTTGTTCATGATTCAATTCCGCTTCGGAATCTCTACGGGTAACTCCTCTCGGTCGCCCCATTCCTTCCACGACCCGAGGTAGACACGCACGCGCGGGTAGCCAAGGAGGCGCAGGGCAATAAACGAGTGCGCGGCGCGATAACCTCCCTGGCAATAAGTTATGACTTCGCGTTCGGGCGTCACGCCTGCATCCTCGTACATGCGGCGCAGCTCGTCGGCGCTCTTGAACTCTCCGGACGGGCCCAGATTCCGGCTCCACTCGATGTGCACCGCGCCAGGGATTGCTCCGCCGCGCTTCGCCCGGACGGCCGTCCCGTTGTATTCAGCATCGCTGCGCGTGTCGAGGATCACCGCGTCCCGGCGCTCGAGCGCGTTGCGCACCTCTTTATGGGTTGCGAGTGTGTGCGCCTGCCGCGTCCCGGTCCAATCGCTTTTCGGCGGCGGCTGCGCGTCACGTGTTGTTTCGTAGCCGGCCGCCGTCCAGGCCCTGAAACCGCCGTCCAGCATCCGCACGGCGCGATGGCCGAAATACTCGAGAAACCAGAACGCCCGCGCGGCTCTCATGCCCGATTGATCGTCGTAGACCACGATCGCTGTCGAAGCGGCCACGCCATGAGTTGCGAAGAGATGCTCGATGATCCAGAGAAAGGCGTTGAGCGGCGCCGGGTCCGTGTCGATCAGGCTGATGCCCCACAGGTCGAGATGGATTGCGCCCGGAATGTGCCCCTCCGTGTAGTCCTCCGGCGGCCGGAGATCGAGCACGAGCGGACGCTTCCCCTCCGTGCCGGCGATCATCCCCGACAGCTCCTTCGGGGTCACCAGCAGATCCGGGTTGGCGAAAGGTTCCATCCCGATATCGTCCTACCGCATCAGAAATGCGTAACGAAGGACGAACAGGATGGCGAAGGTGTAGACGAGCCAATGCGCTTCCCGCCATCTGCCGGTGGCCGCTTTCAGGACCGCATACGACACGAATCCGAAGGCGATGCCTTCAGTGATGCTGACGGTAAGCGGCATCATGACGATCGTCAGGAAGACGGGAATCGATTCGGTGGGATCCGTCCATTCGATCGCGCGCACGTTCGCCATCATCATGGTGCCCACGAGAATGAGCGCGGGAGCGACCACCGGATAGAGGATCAGGCCTCCGTCGGCCGCGTATCCACCGCCGATCATTTTTGCGAGCGGATAGAAAAACAGCGCAAGAAAGAAGAGCGCCGCAGTCACGACATTGGCAAGACCGGTGCGTCCGCCGGCGGCAACACCCGTGGAACTTTCGATGTACGCAGTGACGGTTGACGTGCCGAGGCCGGCGCCAATGACCGTTCCGATCGCGTCGGAGAGCAGCGCCTGCTTCGCCCGCGGCAGCGTCCGTCCGCGCATCAGTCCAGCCTGGCTGGCGACGCCGACCAGCGTCCCAACCGAATCGAACAACGCGAGAAAAAAGAAGACGAGGATCACCGGAAGCATTGCCGGCTTCAGCGCGCCGGCGAGATCGAGCTGTAGAAACGTCGGCGCCAGGGAAGGAGGCGCGCCGACCACTCCCTGGTAGCTGACCACCCCACCCGCCAGACCTGCGCCCGCGGAGACGACGATGCCGATCAGAATGGCGCCGGGAACCTTTCGCGCCATCAGAACAGCGATCACAAACAGCCCGAAGAGCGTGAGCAGTGCCCCAGGCGAACCGAGGCGGCCGAGCGTGACGAGCGTACCGGGGGAATCGACGACCAGGCCGCCCCACTGCAGGCCGACAAGGGCGATCAGCAGACCGATACCGACCGCCATTGCGTGCTTGAGATTCTCAGGAATGGCAGTGATCAGCCTCTCGCGCAGACCGACGCCAGCGGTGAGGATGAAGATCACCCCGGCAATCGCAACCGCGCCGAGCGCGACCTGCCAGGGGACGCGCATGCCGACGACGACACCAAACGCAAAGAAGAAGTTGTGCCCCATCGCGGGAGCTACCGCGATGGGATAGTTGGCGAGAAATCCCATCAGGAGCGTCGCGATGCCGCTCGCAATGCAGGTGGCGGCGAGAACCGCGGCGAAATCCATCCCCGCGGCGCTGAGGACGGTCGGCTGTACAAAGATGATGTACGCCATCGTCAGGAAGGTCGTGATGCCCGCGATGATTTCCGTCCGGACGGTCGTCCGGTTCTCGGAAAGCCGGAAGAGGCGCTCGATCACTCAGAAATAGTATTTGAGTCGGGCGTAGGTGAAGTCGCTGTCTTCGAAGCGACCGATGACGTCCCGGCCGCCACCCGCGAACCAGCCGGCGGACAGTTCCAGGGCGAGGTCGTCGTGCAGCTTCGCCGAGGCGATGCCTCGGGCGAAACCCGAGCCTTCGGGTGGGTTGTAAACCGTGAACGCGCGCAGCTGGTAACGTTCGCGGCCGAAGGTACGGTCGGTGGATAACAGCAGCGAAACATCGGTACGGTTTTTCGAACTGTCTTCGAAGCTCAGGGGCCGATCGTAGTTCTCGTAGTGGACGATCACGGTGCCGCTGATGCGATAGTTTCCGGCCTTGCGGTCCAGACCTACGCCCGCGTCCACGGAGTTTCCGCGCACCAGCGCAGGCGTCGGGAACACCGCTTGAAAGTTATCGCCCACGAACGTGGCGACCTCCCCGCGAATGCCCCACTGGCCGGACACCGTCTCGAAGTCTCCACCGATCATGGTGAATCGCGGGAAGACCTGTTCGACGATGGCCGATGGAGGCGGGACCGGCGGAACCGAGCCGGCGGGCGCGATCCGAAAAGTGCCGAACGGCTCGAACCCGCGGTACGCGGAAACACTCCAGTCGACACGACCCGAGGTGGCATTCAGCCTCGCGCCTCCCTGCGCGTTGCTGAAGGAGGTCGATGGCTCGAGCGCGCGCGGACGGGTCGGAAAAAGATTGAATGGCGACGACGGCTCTTCGAGGCGGTCGAAACGGCCACGCCTGAATTCCGGCACATAGACGGCCTCCAAGGACATATCCTCGGAGAAAAAGAGCCGCCCGCGAATGACCGCGACCGGGAGCCGTGCCTCGCTCCGACCATCGAAGAAGAATCTCGAGATGTCGA
Source organism: uncultured Acidobacteriota bacterium (assembly GCA_963810305.1). Lineage (GTDB taxonomy): Bacteria > Acidobacteriota > Vicinamibacteria > Vicinamibacterales > 2-12-FULL-66-21 > JACDCA01. Next base: position 201,193 of record CAWEMY010000007.1, on the reverse strand, counting down.
GCGGATTGATGACGTCGGTCGGCTGAAGTTCGTCAAGCCGACCCCAGACGACTCGACCGTAGCCGGCGTACAGATCGAATTTGCCGAATCGCAATTCGACCGTTGCTTCGTGGGCATGCGCGACGGCATCGCTCACTCGTTCGCGCCCGGCGTCAGCACCGAGCGGCCTGCGGGCCTCCAGAGCCTCGGCGAATCCCGAGAACGTAAACCGCAGGTGGTCGGTGGCACTGACCTTCTGCTCGGCAAACACTCGGGCGCGAAGCTCCGTCGTGTCCCCACGATTCGGAAAGTAATCCGCGAAGAGCGAGAGGTAGCCAGACGGCCGATCGAATGTCTGAGCGTCCGCAGCTGGCACCAGGCAGAGCAGAACGCTGAGAGCGACTCCCGCCACGACCGCGGTGCGCCTGAGCGCCGCCGCGCCGAAGATCCGGGGGAGCAGCTTGATCATCGACGGGAGGATGAAGACCTCGGCTAGAAACGCCACCGCCATCGTCAGCGCAAGCAGACCGCCGAACCAGGCGGTTGGCTTGTACTCGGAGAGAAACAGCACGCCGTAACCACAGCTGTTGATGATCGCGGTGGTCAGCGACGCCCGCCCTTCGTTCGCCGTCGCAAGCTCGATGGCGTCATCCGTAGACTTTCCGGCGGCGATCTCGCGGCGATAGCGATTGATGAAGTGGATGGTGTCGTCGTCCACGACGCCGAGCGCGACGCTCGCGACCATGACGGTCGCGATGTTCATTGAAATCCCGAGGTAGCCCATCACGCCGAGGACGGCGATGACCGGCAGCACATTGGGGACGATCGTCAGCAATCCGAACCTGAAGGATCTGAAGACAATGAAGATCACCCCGAAAACGGTGACGAACGCTGTGCCGAAGCTGCTTACCTGCGATTCGACGAGGTAGTGGTCGAGCGTGCTGAACAGCCGCCCCGAGCCGGTGGTGAGCACAGCGATGCCCGTGCCTTCGAATGCCCGGGCGGCCAGCCGCTCCGACTCCTCGATGTACTCGAGGACGACATCGGAGCTCATCGCCTGCAGCTTGACGTTGATCTGCGCACGCGAATGGTCGCTGGCGATCACGCGGTCGAGCTCGTGGCGACCCTCGCCGCTGAGCGCGAAGACAAAGAGCTCCTGGGCGATCGTGGCGCGATCGGCTGGGATCACACTGGCGTCCGCGCGGCCGTCGTTCAGTTCCTTGTTGATCCGCTTGATGTAGTCGGCGACCGAGGTGACCTTCCGAACGTACGGAAAGGCGCGCAGCTGCTGCTGCAGCCGCTCGATGCGCTGTAAGACGTCCGGCGTCGTCAGCGAATCCGGAGGCCCTTCGAGCATGATCTGGAAGCTGTAGACCCCTGACAGTTCCTGATCGATCACGCGCGCGGATTGTCCGAGCGGATGCGAGCTGGCAAAGAAGTTGATGTGATTGGTGTCGACTTTCAGCCTGAAGATCCCCATTGCCGCCACACCGCCGATGAGCAGCGAGACGATCAGCACTCTGCCGGGATGCGCCGACGTCAGCCGTGCGATTGCCTTCAGCGGGCGCAGCAAGTACTTCTCGTGTGGCGCAACCGCGGTCGTCGGCTTCACGAAGGTGAGCAGCGTCGGCACCAGCACCAGCGAGATGACGAAATCGACCATGATCCCCACGGCGGAACCGATCCCGAAGGATCGGACGGCGACCACGTTGCTGGTGGCCAGCGACAACATCCCCAGCGCGGTCGTCGCGCTCGCGCCGAGAAGCGGGATTGCCAGGTGCGCCACCGTGTCCTTGAATGCCCGTTCTTTATCCAGTTGCCGGCGCACCGAGTCCCAGTGCTGCATGATGTGGACGTCGTCTGCGATCGCCAGCACGACGACCAGGGGCACAAGCATGCTGCTGAGGACGTTGTAGCTGAACCCCATCAGCGAATAGAGCCCCAGCGTCCAGAGCACGCTGATCAGGATGGCGAACATGGCCAGCAGCGTCTTCTGCCAGGAGCGAAACGCGAAATAGATCGCCAGGACCGTGAACAGAAAGATCGGCGGCGTGAACTTGCGCTGGTTGTCGAGGGTGATTCGGTTGTAGGTCTCGCTGATTTCGAGGCTGCCGTTGTAATACGCGGTGACTCCCTGCGGCAGCCGCGGGTCGACCACGTCGTGGATCTGCTGAATGACGCCGCCGCGCACTTTGTCGATCCGCTCCTCGTCGAAGCTGACCACGATCGCAGTCACGCGCCCGTCGCCGGAGACAAGGTCCCCTTTCAGCAGATCATCGCGCAGGGCAAGATCGCGAACATCTTCAGGACGCTGCGTGTCGGCGTCCTCGAGCAGCGGCCGCACATCGAGGCCGCCGTCGTTATCTTCTTCCTGGGCCGGCTGAAGCCGGCCCCTACCGCCGCGTTCCTGAGCAGTCTCGGTAGAGGCCGGCTTTAGCCGGCCTGGTAATGCCCGTACGATCGTTGCGCTCGCGAGGCTGTCGACGCGATTGACGGTGTCGATGCGCGCGATGTCGCCGCTGACCTGCTGGATGAACTTCAGCGTCTCCCGCGAGAACAGCCTGTCGCTGCTGTCGGCCTTCGAGCGCGACGATGAGCGAACGCGTTCCGCCGAACTCGTTCCGGAAGCGCTCGTAGTCCTTGTAGACCGGATCCTCCTTCGAGAACCAGGCGGTGATGTCGTTGTCGATGTGGGTGATGTCGGCGCGGGGGACGCTGAGGATCGCGCCAAGGATGATGACCGCCGTGGCAGGCAGGCGCCAGCGGTAGATGAAATCGGCCAGTGTGGCCGAAGAGAAGTAGGGGCGGTTCGCGAACCGCCCCTTCAAGACGCGCCCCGCTCGAGCTCACGCCGCGAGAAGTCCGCCTCCGTCAGGCCCACGTTGTAGTCCATCTTCTCGATCGCCAGTTCCGTCCGCGTCTTTTCGCGAGCGTTGGTCATACGCGCGTCCATCGCGGTCCAGATGCCTTCAACCTGCTCGAGACGGCCCACTGTGTACTGCTTCTGCTTCTCGTTCCGCCGGTTGTAGATCTCGGCCTCGACGACGACGAAGCTGTCTTTCAGGACGAGCGAGACGACCCGCGGGAACTCCGCGGACGCGTCCTTTCGTCGAGATTCGAGTCGCCACGCGGGTCGTGCCGCTCCACCTGATGCCGGGGTCCACGATGCGTTCTCGTCGACGAGCGAATACGTGTACTCGTCGAGCTCGCGTCCGCCGATGTCTTCGTAGGTGAAATCGCTGCCGACGAAGCTCTCCTGTGTCTCTGTGCCGGCAATGCGGCGCACGCGCCCGAGCGAAGGGAGGTAGAGAAACCGCTCATCGTCTTGCTTCGGATGCTCCCAGACCAGGAAGCCGGTGCCACGAATGTCGTTCGGGTAGCTGAAGCGAATCAGCAGGCGGTCGCCGTCCGGCGCGGCCTGCCCCGCTCCGGGCGTCCCGCGGCCGCGGAGCGACACCAGCGTCATCGACCGCTCGCGTACACGCCCTTGACGATCGTAGAGCTTCATGCGCATCGTCGCGCGCGAGTCGCGGCCGGTGTCGCGATCCTGCACGCGCCGCGCAATCTCGTCTGCGGTCAGCCGCTGTTGGGCGGAAGGCATGACCGGGACGGCCATCAACAGCAGGGCAATAACGCGCAGTGTCGGAAGTCCCATGTGTCCCTATTGTGTGAACAGTTTCACAAGGCGTCAAATTCCTTGAGTAAATCGTGCGTTTTTGAAGGAAAGGCGCGCATATCGACGGGGCGTCTGCGATAATTACCTCGATGGTTCTGATCTTCGGGAAGGAAAACTGTCCGTACACGCGCGCGGCGAGCGCGGACTACGCTCAGCGCGACATCGAGTTCGAGTACATCGACGTCCGCTCCAGCCGGGCTGAAATGGACCGGATGCTCGGGTACACCAACGGCGTGCGCCGCGTGCCGGTGATCGTCGACAACGGCAAGGTCATCATCGGTTTCGGCGGGACGTGAGCCGTTTGAAGCCGCCGGGTTCTGGCGGATAATCCTGCATCTTGGTTGAAGCGTTCACCGACTCCGAGCATGCGAAGCTCGCGCCCTATTTCACCAATACCGACCGTCACATCTTCGCGCTGACCAACCTCCCTGAAACAGTCAAGGGCGCGTTGTTCGCGCGATACTCGCGCTCCGCCAAATCCCTCCGCCGTCTGTTCCTGGACGAGTTCGCCGACAACATGCCGGCTGGAGCGGTCGCGACGTCCGCGGGCGTCGGTGTTGAGCGCGCGGAGAAGCTGTACGCGCGCGTGTTCAACGAGTATGGCGACGACTCGGTCGCTCAACTCGGCGGGGCGCACGTCGCGTGCGAGTACGTCTCGAACATCCTGACAAAGGTGCTGGAGTGGGGACGCTTGATGGCGTACCTCGAACAGTCGACGCGATACGTGCCATACACCGACAAGCTGCACGGCCGATGGCGCTATCACGTCCCGTTGGAGGTCGAGGGGTCACTGCGCCACCGCTACATCGAAGTGATGGACCAGGCATTCGAGCTCTATGCCAAGTGGATCGCGGCGATGCAGGACCACTTCTCGCGCCGCTATCCGAAGAGCGGCGGCGACAGCGAAGGCGTGCACCGGGCCGCGATTCGCGCCAAGGCACTCGATACGCTGCGCGGCATGCTCCCGGCGGCGACGCAATCGAACGTCGGTATCTACGGTACGGGGCAGGCGTACGAATCGCTCCTCCTGCGCATGCGGGCGCATCCGCTCAACGAAGTGCGCGAGTGCGGCGACGCGATGCTGCGCGAGTTGCGGAAGGTGATCCCGGCCTTCCTCACTCGCGTGGATCTGCCGGACCGTGGCGGGCGGTGGAGCCAGTACCAGTCAGCAACGAAAACGGACGTCGCGGCGATCGCCAGAGCGCTGCTCGACGATCAAGCCGTCGAGCCGCGCGCCGAAGTCACGCTGACCGGTTTCGATCCCGACGGTGAGACGAATGTCGTCGCAGCTGCGCTGTACGCGGTCTCAGCGCTTCCCGACGATCAACTCCTCGCGATCGCGCGACGGATGACGGCCGACGAGCGCGCGGCCGTTCTTCGAGCTTACGTCGGTGACCGTACCAACCGTCGCCATCGTCCCGGGCGCGCATTCGAACGAACGACCTACAGGTTCGATGTGCTCACCGACTACGGCGCGTTCCGCGATCTCCAGCGCCACCGGCTGCTGACACTGGAATGGCAACGGCTCACGACCACTCACGGCTACACCGAGCCCGAGGCGATTCGGGAAGCAGGCGCCGGCGAGGACTGGGACCGAGTGATGAGCGCCAGCGCCGAGTTGTACGACGCTCTGGAAGCCGCCGGTCTCCCCGACGCGGCGCAGTACGCGGTCGCGATGGCGTACCGCGTCCGCTTCTATATGGATATGAACGCGCGGGAGGCAATGCACATGATCGAGCTTCGCACCGCGCCGCAGGGGCATCCGGCCTACCGGCGCGTCTGTCAGCAGATGCACACGCTGATCGGCGACCGGGCCGGCCATCGTGCAATTGCCGACGCCATGAAGTTCGTCGACCATTCAGTCGTCGAGCTCGAACGCCTCGGGTCGGAAAGAATGCTCGAACGGAAGCGGACGATCGCCGACTGAATTATTCCTCGACGACTTCGCGATGGCTCCAGAATCTGCCGAATTCATCGAGGAAGGTCAGGGATTCGAAGGAGATCATCCGGTCGAAGAACAGGATGCCGTCGAGATGGTCGGTCTCGTGCTGGATCACCCGCGCGGTGAAGCCTGAGACGCGCATCTCGGTTCTTTTTCCCGTCCGGTCGTAACCGCGGACGACGATCTCACGGGCGCGGGGAACGCGGCCGCGGATGTCGGGGATACTCAGACAGCCTTCCCAGTCTTCCACCGATTCGCGGCCGACCGGCGTAATCTCGGGATTGATCAGCGCCATGAGCGGGACTGACTGACGATCCTGATCGTCATCATCCTCGTCGTCGATGTTACGGTCCCTCGACTCGCTTGCGCTCGCTCGGGACAGGTCCTTTTTCGCCTCCAGGCCCGCGACGAAGAGGCGCACGCTGGCGTGCACCTGCGGCGCTGCCAGGCCGATGCCCTGGTATTCCCGCATCGTCTCGAACATGTCGTCGATCAGCTGCTGAATACGCGGCGAGCGGATCTCGGTCGCTGAAAGCGGCCGCGCTTTCGCGCGCAGCACCGGGTGCCCCATGCGCGCGACTTTCAGGATCGACATGAGGAAAATTATATAGATGGATCTCACCTACCGCTTCTGCCCTCAGTGCGCCGGCGTCCTGGAGCTCCGCGAGCTCAAGGCGGGCGAGCCGATGCGGCCTGTGTGCACCAAGTGCGGTCAGGTGATCTATCTGGATCCGAAGGTCGCCGTCGGGACGATCATCGCGGACGACACCGGGCGTCTGGTGCTGGTGCGTCGCGCGATCGAGCCCGGATATGGGCTCTGGGTCTTCCCCGGAGGTTACGTCGATCGCGGCGAAGAGATCACGGCGGCTGCGATCCGCGAAGCGAAGGAAGAGGCCGGTTTGGACATTCGCCTCGACAGCCTCGTCAACATCTACTCATATCCCGGCCGGCCGCTGGTCGTGATCGTTTATGCGGCGACGCCCACCGGAGGCGAGTTGTGCGTGGATGACGAGTGTCTTGAAGCTCGGTGGTTTGCTCCGTCCGAGATCCCATGGAACGAGCTGGCGTTTCAGAGCACCCGTGAAGGGCTTTCGCACTACCTGGAAGGCTTTCGCTTACAGAAATGATCCGGGTTCCCCAGTTTCGCAACGCCCAGCGCGGACCTCATCCGTAAGTCCGTGTGAAATCGGTGGTTTGGCGCTGTTATACTTCTTGCACTCCAGCTGCCTTGAAGGGCGAAAGTTGGCCCCTCGTACGTCCGAGATAAGGAATATGAGAAACCAAATCGTCAGCGCCGCAGCCGCCGCCTGCATGGTCGCCTCGACGGGCTGCTTCAGCTTCGAACATAAAAGCAACATCACCGGCCCCTCCGCGACCGGAACGACCGCGTTCGTGGGCGTATGGACTTCCGGCAACATCATCCCGTCGCCGAATGCCTGCGGTGATTTCAAGTGGTCCGTCACCGAACAGACCGCCACCTCAGCAACGGGATCCTTCAGCGCGACCTGCGCGGGGGGCCTGAAGCTCTCGGGCGTTGCCGAGGGTACGCTCACGACTCCGACCAGTCTGCAGTGGAAAGCTACCGGCAATGCAACTGCCGCCGACCTTCCTTTGTGCAGCATCAGCTTGACCGGTACCGCCGAACTGCAGACGGATTCGATCCGAGTGCCCTACTCCGGCACCACCTGCCTGGGGCCGGTTCAGGGAGTCGAGTCGCTGAGAAAACGCTAGGAGGGCTGCCCTCTGACTAATTTCTCGATCAACTCGTCGTCGGCCGGCGGGAATTGAAGCGCGCGTAGATCCGCGCGCTTCGCCCAGCGCATCTCCTGCCCCAGGACTGGCTTCGGGTCGCCCGCCAGTTCACACGCGAAGAAATGAAGTTCGACGACTCGCTCGGGGTAGTCGTGCGCGACTGAGTAGATCTCCGCTCCGACGATGACGTCGGCCGCGAGTTCCTCCTGGATCTCGCGCCGCAGGCAGTCGGCCAGGTGCTCTTCCGGGTCGCACTTCCCCCCGGGAAACTCCCAGAACCCTTCCAGATGGACGCCGCGAAGCCGCCTGGTGACGAGAAATGCGTCATCACGTTCGATCACCGCCGCTGTGACAATCACCCTTTGTGTAGTCATCTGTTGAATCGTCGGGGCCCCCTGCACCCCGACTAGCGGCCTCCACTCGCTGCCGCTCCGTTCCGGCCGCCCTCGAACGGAAACGAGGTGCAGCGGTTCTTCATCGGGCAGTCGGCGCACCTGGGCTTGCGGGCGGTGCACAGCGTGGCGCCGAAATCCATCAGCGCCTGGTTGAAGTCGAAGACGTTCCGCATCGGCAGGACCGTGCGCGACACACTCCACAGGTGACGCCGCATCTTGTGCGTTTTTGGATCCCCGGCGCCGACAAACACCCGGAACAGGACGCGCGCGACGTTCGTGTCGAGGATCGCCTTGCGCTGGCCGAACGCAAAGCTGAGGACCGCCCCGGCGGTGTACTCGCCAATCCCCTTGAACGACCGCAGCGTCTCTTCGTCCGAGGGCAGCTCACCGCCGTAGCTCGAGACCGACTCGCGTGCGATCGCGTGCAGGCGCCGTGGCCGGATGTTGTAGCCGAGAGGACGCCAGGTCTCCGCCACGTCCTCTTCCGGCGCGTCCGCCAGTGCCTCCAGAGTCGGGTATTTCCCCAGCCATTCGTGATACTTCGGAAGCACGCGGTCGACCTGCGTCTGCTGCAGCATCACCTCGGAGACGAGGATGTGGTACGGATCGGTCGTCCGTCGCCAGGGCAGGTCGCGCCCGTTCCGCCGGTACCATTGCAGGAGACGGCGCCGGAACCACTGGCGATTGAGCGGCGGCGGAAGCGTGAGATGTCGGCGGCGGGCTTTTATAATCAGGCCGTGAAAATCTACACCAGGACCGGCGACGCTGGCGAGACCGGCCTGTTCGACGGCACGCGGGTTTCGAAGGCTGACGCGCGCGTGAGCGCTTACGGCGACGTCGACGAGCTGAACGCCTGGCTTGGGCTCGCGCGCGCATCACTCGCCGATCCACAGCTTGCCGCCATCGTCGAACAGATTCAGCGCGATCTCTTCGCGCTCGGGTCCCGTCTTGCCGATCCGTCGCACAGGATCGCGGAGCGCGTCACCAAGGCGGCGGTTTCGACCGACGATGTGACGCGGCTGGAAGGGTGGATCGACGCCCTGGAGGCGGAGCTTCCACCGCTGCGACGCTTCATTCTTGCCGGAGGCGTCCAGGCCGGTGCGTCGTTTCACGTGGCCCGGACGGTATGCCGCCGGGCCGAACGTGCGATCGTCGGCCTCGGGGCCGGCGCGGTGGACCAGGACGTCCTTGTATACGTGAACCGCCTGTCGGACCTGTTGTTCGTTCTCGCGCGGGTCGCAAATGCCCGCGCCGGCGCCCCCGAGCTCGAATGGTGACGGCGCTCGACGTGGCCTACGCGCACTGCGCCGAAATCGCTGCCCGTCACTACGAGAACTTTCCGGTTGCCTCACGATTGCTCCCCCGCGGGATGCGGCCGCACATTGCCGCCATCTATGCATTCGCACGGACGGCGGACGACTTCGCCGACGATGAAGGGCGTGATGCCAACGAGCGGCTGCGGCTTCTGGGTGAATGGCGAGCGAAACTGCATCGGGCGGTTCGCGGCCAGCCGGAGACCGATCCTGCTTTCATTGCGCTCGGAGCCACGATCAAAGGGCGCAATCTGCCGGTACAGCTCTTCGAGGATCTGATCAGCGCGTTCGAACAGGACGTCACCGTCCATCGATACCAGACGTGGGATGAAGTGTTCGATTATTGCCGGCGATCGGCGAATCCGGTTGGCCGCCTCGTGCTGCGCGTCGCGAACGTCCGCGATGAGGGTGCAGAGCATGCAGCCGACGCTCTGTGCACGGCGCTTCAGCTGACGAATTTCTGGCAGGATTTCGCGACCGACTGGCACAACGGCCGCCTGTACGTCCCGCGGGAGGAGTTCACGGCGGCCGGTGCGGCTGAGCGTGACCTCAACGCCGCGCGGATGACTCCGGAATGGAAAAAAACCATGCGCGCCTGTGTCGCGAAAACGCGGGCGCTTTTTGAGTCCGGCCGTCCCGTTGCCGACGCCGTCCACGGCCGCCTGCGGCTGGAATTGAGGGCGACGTGGCTCGGCGGATCGCGCATCCTGCACAAGATCGAGCGGTGCGATTACGACATGCTGCAGTTCCGTCCCAAACTCACCGCCGCCGACGCGTTGGGCATACTCGCGCGGACCCTCATGTGGAACAATCGGCCGTAGCACGGCGGCACGTGCGATGTGCGACGTGCGGCGTGCGCACGTGCAGACGTGCCACGTGCAGACGTGCTGACGTGCTGACGTGCGATGTCCCGCGACACCAACTTCTATTACTCATTTCTCGTTCTCCCCTCTGAGAAGCGGGCTGCGATCATTGCCGTGTGGGACTTCTGCCGCGCCGTGGACGACGCGGTGGACGAGGCGGGGGAACGTGACGCGACGTCCGAGGTCGAACGTTGGCGCCGCGAAGTCGCGGCGTGTTTCGATCGCGGCGCGCCTGAGAGCCCGCAGGGGAATGCCCTCCTGCCGCTCGTCCGCCGATTCAACCTGCCGCGCCATGCCTTCGACGCGCTCGTCGACGGTGTGGCGATGGACGTCGGATCCAGGCGCTACGAGACGTTCGAGGACCTGTACCTGTACTGCACGCGTGTCGCATCCGCGGTCGGTTTGATGTGCGTCGAGATCTTCGGCTATTCCGATCCAAAGGCGAGGCAGTACGCGACCGACCTCGGTGTCGCGCTGCAGCTCACCAACATCCTGCGCGACGTGCCGGAGGATCTGTCGCGTGGCCGGGTCTACATCCCGCAGGAGGACCTCCGGCGGTTCGGGTGCAGCGAAGAGGATTTGAGACGCGAGACAGCGACTGCCGGCGAGGGTGTCCGTTCGGCGGCGGTGAGGTCGCTGCTGCAGCATCAGGCCGTCCGCGCCCGGGATTACTACGCCCGCGCGGCGGCGTCGCTTCCTGCCACCGACGCACGGAGACTCGCGGCCGCCGAGATCATGGGGGCGATCTATTTCGCGATACTGAAACGCATCGAGGCGGCCGACTATGACGTCTTCTCCCGCGTCATCCGGATCCCCCGTCCTCGCCGCGCGCTTATCGCCCTGAGAACGTGGGCGAGGGTCCTTGCCGGCGTCTGACCCCAATCCAGCCAGCCCTCCCGTCGTGATCGGCGGCGGCTTTGCCGGGCTGAGTGCGGCAGCGTTTCTTGCCGATCGTGGGACGCCGGCAATCGTCCTCGACGCGAGGCCGCGACTGGGCGGGCGCGCGACAGCGTTCCCGGATCGCGACACCGGCGAGTTGGTCGACAACGGCCAGCACGTGTTGTTCGGGTGCTACCGCGAGACGCTGGCGTTTCTGGAGCGGATCGGCGCGGCCGGTAACATTCGCGTGCAGGACGCGCTCGAGATCCCCTTTCTGGACGCGAGCGGACGCCGAAGCCTCCTGTCCTGTCCGCCGCTGCCGGCGCCGTGGCATCTGCTCGCTGGCGTTCTGCGGTGGGACGCCTTGCCACTTCGTGACCGCCTGTCCGCGATCCGCCTGGCGCGTCCGTTGCGGAACGCGGCCGCCACGGACCGAGCGTTGACCGTAGCTGAGTGGCTGCGCGCGCACCGGCAGAGCGAGGAACTCATTGCGTGGCTGTGGGAACCCCTCGCGGTTGCGGCACTGAACCAGCCGATCAGCGAGGCTGCCGCAGCTCCGTTCGTCCGGGTTCTGTCCGACATGTTCGCGCCGGATCGCCGCGCATCCGCGCTGGTGCTGCCATCGACGCCGCTCGACCGGATGTATGCCGAGCCCGCGCGCGCCTTCATTGAATCGCGAGGCGGCCAGGTCCGGACAAATGCGCTCGCTCGGGTCACCACCGACGGCATACGGGTCACCGGCGTTCAGCTGCGCGACGAATGGATCCCGACCGGGACGGTAATTTCCACGGTCCCCTGGCATCAGCTGCGCACGCTGTTCGAGGCCGTCCCTGCGGTGCTGACCGAACAGGTGGACAACGCCTCGCGGATGCATTCGAAGCCGATCGTCACAGTCAACCTCTGGTACGACCGCGTCGTGATGGAGGACCAGTTCGTCGGCCTCCACGGCCGCTCGATGCAGTGGGTCTTCGACAAGCGGCGCGTCTTCGGCGAAACCGCGTCACATTTGTCGCTCGTGTCGAGCGCCGCATCGGCGCTCGTGCGCCTCGACTCGAAGCAGCTGATCGAACTGGCTACCCGCGAGATTTCGGAAAGTCTGCCCGCCGCGGCCGCCGCGACTCTCGTTCGAGCTACCGTCGTCCGCGAGAAACACGCGACGTTCTCTCTCAGCCCCGGACAGCCGCCGCGTCCGACGACGGTAACGCCATTGAAAGGCTTCTATCTCGCTGGCGACTGGACGGACACGGGACTCCCGGGCACGATCGAAAGCGCCGTCCTGAGCGGGCGGCGCGCTGCGCGAGCAGTAATCAGTGATCAGTAGTCAGTAATCAGTAGCCAGTAATCAGTAATCAATGCCGAGTTCTATTGATGACTGATAATTGAAAACTGGCAACTGATGAAGTCAGTAATCGTTCACTACCAGGAGATCGCGCTCAAAGGGAACAACCGTCCCTGGTTCGTCTCGCGGCTTGCGCGCAATCTGCGGACGGCGACGAAGAACGTCGGTGTCCGTGAAGTGCGCGTGCTCATGGGACGGATCGAGCTGACCCTCGCCGAAGGGGCGGACTGGAACCGCGTCCGCGACCGGGTCTCGGAGGTTTTCGGCGTGGCGAATTTCGCTCGTGCCGGGCGCGCGGCCCTGGATGTGGATGCGATCGCCAGCGAGATCCTCAACGATCTCGGCGATCGTCAGACCGACACCTTCCGCGTAAGCGCACGCCGCGCGGACAAGCGATTTCCCCTCACCTCCCCGCAAATCGAACGCGAAGTTGGCGGCCGCATCCAGGAAGCACGCGGCTGGCGCGTCGATCTGGCCCGTCCGTCGCTCACCATTCACGTGGAAGCCCTGACGTCGGAGGCGTTTTACTACTTCGGCAAGGAGCCGGGCGCAGGGGGGTTGCCGGCGGGGACGAGCGGACGCGTCGTGTGCCTGATGTCAGGAGGGATCGACTCGCCGGTCGCCGCCTGGCGCATGATCAGACGCGGCTGCCGCGTGGTTTTCGTCCATTTTCACAGCTATCCGATTCTCTCGCGCGCATCGCAGGAGAAAGTGCGAGAGCTGGTCGGCGTGCTCACGCGCTTCCAGTACGACTCGCGCATCTTTCTCGTGCCATTCGGAGAAATCCAGCAGCGTGTCGTCCTCAGCGTGGCTCCTCCGCTTCGGGTCGTTATCTATCGCCGATTGATGATGCGGATCGCCGAAGCTGTCGCGCTGCGGGCGCGGGCGCAGTCGCTGGTGACCGGCGAGGTCGTCGGCCAGGTCGCGTCGCAGACGCTGGAGAACATGTCGGCGATCGACCGCGTGGTGACGATGCCGGTGCTGCGGCCGCTGGTCGGCATGGACAAGGACGAAATCACGGCCGAAGCGCAACGCCTGGGGACCTATCCGATCTCCATCATTCCGGACCAGGATTGCTGCACGCTGTTTACCCCTCGCCACCCGGCCACGAAGGCGAGGCTGGCGGACGTTGAAGCCGCCGAGTCGGGGCTGCCGATCGACGAGATCGTGACCGAGGCGCTCCGAGCCGCCGCAATCGAAGAAGCCCACTACCCGGTATAAGATTTTCCTCGGGGTCAGATCTTGTTTCTTGCACGTTTGACCTCCACGGGCGACATACGCTTGTTGTCATCTAGACAAGACAAACGTGCAAGAAACAAGATCTGACCCCGAAGACAGGAGACAACCCGTGAAGATCAGCGAAGGCAAGCTGGCAGGCATGAAAGCAGTGGCGGATCAGCGCGGCGTCATTGCCGCGGCTGCGATGGACCAGCGAGGATCGCTGAAGAAGGCGTTGGCCAAAGAAAAAGGCGCGGACGTCGGCGACCGCGACATGGAAGAGTTCAAGTCGCACGTCACCGAGGTCCTGACCAGGCACGCCAGTGCGATCCTGCTGGATCCGGAATGGGGTATTCCCGCCAGCAAGCGGCGCGCGAAAGACGCGGGGCTGCTGCTCGCCTATGAGAAGACGGGCTACGACGCCAACACGCCGGGAAGGCTGCCCGACCTCCTGGACGACTGGTCCGTGCGCAGGCTCAAAGAGGCGGGAGCCGACTGCATCAAGATCCTGCTCTACTACACGCCGTTCGACTCCGACAAGATCAACAACCACAAGCACGCATGGGTCGAGCGGATCGGCGACGAGTGCCGCGCCAACGACATCCCGTTCTTTCTCGAGTTCGTCGGCTATGAAGAAGGCGCGGACGAGAAAGGCCCCGAGTTCGCCCGAAAAAAGCCGGAGATAGTCACCGGCAGCATGCAGGAGTTCACCAAGGATCGCTACGGCGTGGACGTGATGAAAGTCGAAGTGCCCATCAACCTGAAATATGTCGAGGGGACGCGCGGGTTCGGTGGGCAGAAGGCATACACGAAACAGGAAGCGATGGACCACTTCCGCCGCTCGGCGGACGTCGCAACGAAGCCATTCATCTACCTGTCGGCAGGCGTCAGCAACGCGGAGTTCACCGAATCGCTCGAGCTCGCCGCCGAAGCAGGCACGCGTTTCTCGGGCGTCCTGTGCGGACGCGCGACGTGGAAGGAAGGCATCCCGATCTTCGGCAAGCAGGGCGGTCAGGCGTTTCGCACCTGGCTCGAAGGGGAAGGCGTCCGCAACATCCAGAACGTGAACGACCGATTGAAAGCTGCTCGTCCGTGGTACGAGTTCTACGGTGCCGCGACGGCGGACGCTCTGCGGTAGCTACCGGACCAGCGATCCACCAGCGGACCCGCGGCGCAGGTCGTCACCAGCGCCATCACGACCATCATTGCAAACACTTCCGGAGGCAGTAGCCCGAGCTCGTATCCGATGTTGAGGACGACGAGCTCCATCAGGCCGCGGGTGTTCATCAGGGCGCCAAGCGTCAGTGCCTCTGGACGAGGCATCCGCGCCGCGAGCGCCGCAATCGTCGTCCCGCCAAATTTGCCGGCGGTGGCCACCAGGATGATCGCGGCGCACCACATCCACGATCCGACTCCGGCGGCGAGCAATCGCAGATCCGTCCGCAGCCCGGTCAGCGCGAAGAACACCGGCAGCAGGAACCGGGATGCTGGCGCTTCGACAACCGCCGCGAGCGGCGCCAGTCTCGGCGCGAGCACAGCGGTCGTCGCTCCCGCCACAAAGGCCAGAAAGACGCCGTGAACCGCCAGCGGTACGCGGGACTCACCGCCGGCGACGAGCCCCGCGACTGAACCCGCCAGCACCCACGCCACCGCGTCATTGATCGCGGCACAGATCAGCGCTGTATTCCCCGGGATCGTGCCGTCGAGGCGCCGTTCGACGATGATTCGCGCCAGGACGGGGAAGGCGGTCACGCTCATCGCGGTCGCGATGAACAGGATGAACGGAACTCGTGGGATCGCGGCAGTCCCGAAACTATCGAAAAGAAAGACTGCGAGGATGCCGCCGAGCACGAACGGGACGATGATCCCCGACGCCGATATCGTGGCGATCGCGCGAGAGTGCCTGCGAAAGACGTCAAGCTCGACGCGCGTGCCGACGACGAACATGAAAAGCGCGACACCAGCCTGGGCGATGAACGTCAGCACCATGCGCGACTCCGCTGGGAAGAGCGCCGCATGCTGAGCGGGAAAGAGATGGCCGAGCACAGATGGGCCGAGGACGATGCCCGCGACCATTTCGCCAATGACGACCGGCTGGCGAATCCGCTGGAACAACCATCCGAATGAGCGCGCCGCAACGATGATGACCGCGAGCTGCAGGAGCAGAACCGCGCCGGGCATCAGCGCGCCAGCACCTCGCCTGCGACGCGAGTGCCGTCATCGTAGACCACCTCGATCGTCATGCCCGGCTCTGCGAAGTCACGATGCACGTAGCCCAGCGCGACCGGACGTCCGAATGCCGGAGAGTCGACGGCACTCGTCACCGTGCCGATCAGGCGTGCCTGCACATGCAGTGAAGTGCCGCGCACGGGCACGCGCGACCCGGCGGCGAGCCCGATCCTGACGAGCCGGCGAGCGACTCGTCCACCGCCGCGATGGAGCACCCGAATGATGATTTCCTGGCCGGGATAACAGCCCTTCGTCAGGCTGATTGCGCGATCTTCGATGCCGGCCTCGAGTGGAATGGTCTCTTCGGTCATGTCGACGAGAAAGCGGGGCACTCCGGCTTCGACTCGACACACCTCGACGATCTCCATGCTGACGGGAAGAGCGCCGGCGCGTGTGAGCGCCTCCATCAGCCCCGGTTTCTGCTCGCGGTCGACAACCACTTCCCAACCAGGTAAACCGAATTCATCGGAAGACGTCACCACCAATGTGGTTTCGGCGGGGAGAGCGTTTCTCACATCATCGGCGGCCGGCCCGTAGATCCCGATGTGAACCGTGGCATTCAGTGAGCGTCTTCGACCTGGACGTCTTCACTGAACACGAACTGCTCGAGACGATCCCGGATCGACGTCGTGAGCGCGCGCGGGACGGTCATGAGCAGGGCGTCGCCGCGCTCGACCACGTGCATGTCGGTGATCATCCGCCCTTGCGGTGTCAGGAGCGCGGCGTAGCGAACGCTGCCCGCCGACAATCCTTCGATGTCGTTCGTCAGAAGATTGTGAAGGTACGAGCGGCGATCCTCTCCGCGGATCCACAGCCGTCCGACATCCTCCCGCTCCAGCCAGCCGGCACTGGAGTGGAGCGCTTCGTATTCTTGGGGGTTCAAGGCTTCAACATTCAGACTTCAGCGTTCAGAGTTATTCTCCAATCATGCCCTTTGTCCGCAATTGTACCGCCGCACTGCTCGCGCTCCTGACCGCTGCTGCGACAGCCGGCGCGCAGCAGAAGCTGCGGAACCCGACCGACACCGACGTGATGATCCCGGGCCTGGGCTTCAATCTCGCCGCGACGATCACCACACCGGCTGGTGCGGCGACCAAGGGCGTCCGGCATCCCGCCGTGATCCTGGTCCCCGGCTCGGGGCCGGTCGATCGGGATGAAACGGTGGCCGGCATACCGATCTTCGCCCAGCTTGCCGGCGCGCTCGCCGAGCAGGGTTATCTCGTCGTCCGCTACGACAAACGAGCGGTTGGCAAGAGCGGCGGACGCGATGAGCGCGCCACGATCGAGGACTATGCGGGTGACGCGCTCTCGATCTACACCTGGTTGAAGAAGCGCAAGGACGTCGACAAGAAGCGGATCAACATCGCCGGGCATAGCGAAGGCGGCGCCGTCGCGATGATCGCGGGCGCCCGCCAGGAGGATCTTGCGGCCATGGTCCTGATCGCCGCGCCCGGCACGCAAGGGGCCGATTTGATTCTCGAACAGCAGCGTCATGTCCTCGAGGTCATGAACGTAGGCGAGGAAGAGCGCAAGGCGAAGATCGACCTCCAGCAAAAGATTCAGCTTGCGGTGATGACCGGCGTGGGCTGGGATGGAATACCGGAGGAGATGCGCAAGCGAGCGGATTCGCCCTGGTTCAAGAGCCTGCTGGAGTTCGACCCGGCGAAGTGGATGCCGCGCGTCAAGCAGCCGGTGCTGATCATCCAGGGGGCGCTCGACACGCAGGTTCCGCCCCACCACGCCGACAAGCTGGCGGCGCTGGCTGGTCAACGCAAGAAGAAGCCGCCAGTGGAGGTGCTGCGGCTTCCCGCCGTGAATCACCTGCTGGTCCGCGCCGAAACCGGCGAGGTCACGGAGTACGGGACGCTGAAGGAAAAGACGATCGTCCCGGCCGTCGCCGCAAGATCGCGGAGTTCCTGCGCCGCCCTGATTCGTCGTTCAGCGCGTTAGGGCTGACTCTGCTTCTGCGCCTTCAGCTCGATCGTTCCCGACAACTTGTTTGCCTCGGTGCGGCCGCAGCCGGTAATTGAAACCGTTCCGGTTGCTGGCGCCGCCGCGGGCTTTGGCGGCATCTTGATCTCCATCACGATCCGCCCGTCGCATGCGCGCTGGACCATCCGGTAAGGGAAGTCGAGGAGCATCTGCCCTGCCTTGGTTACCCCGGCAGCCTTCCCCGTAATCTCGGACGGATTCTTGATGTGCATCTCGCCGCTGACTTTTCCGGCGGCCACCGCCAGCTGCATCGTCCCCGTATGCGCCGCGCCGTCGGCATTGATGGTGACGTCGTAGGTGGTCCCCTTTGGCGCCGCCTTCTTGGTCTGCGCCGAAAGTGAGATCATCGCCAGCCCGCACACAACCGCCGCCACTGCAATCGCCCTCGTCATGAGCCAACCTCCGGAAGGAACTGACGAGGAAACCCGCCAGCAAGTTGCCGGGCTCGTCCCCCCGGTCGTCACAAGTCAGATAAGGGATCGCGCCAAAGCGCACGGTCGATGCGCGCAGGCCAGCGGCTGAAGGCCCGCCTACGCTACACTCTGTCGGCATGAAGGTCGGCATTCCACGTGAAACCGCGGCTGGCGAAACCCGGGTTGCGCTGATCCCCGCATCCGTCCCTGCGCTCAAGAAGGCAGGCCTGGAAGTGGTCGTCGAACAGGGCGCCGGTGCGTTGGCCGGGTTCACCGACGATGAATATCGAACGCAGGGAGCGGCGACGGCTGGTCGGGCGGACGTTTTTGGAACGGCCGACATCATCCTGCAGATCCGCTCCGCACCGGGGGAACCGCGCCTTCTGCGGAAGGATCAGGCGGTCATCGGGTTCGCCGACCCGCTCGGATCGCCGGCTGCAATCGGGGCGCTCGCCGGGTCGGGCGCTACGCTATTTTCGATGGAGCTGATGCCGCGGATCACGCGCGCGCAGAGCATGGACGCGCTGTCGTCGATGGCCACTATCGCCGGCTACAAGGGGGTGCTGCTGGCAGCGGTGACGCTGCCGCGGATGTTCCCGATGCTGATGACTGCCGCGGGCACCGTTTCCCCTGCCCGCGTCTTCATCGTCGGCGCCGGCGTCGCCGGTCTGCAGGCGATTTCAGTGGCACGACGGCTCGGCGCAAAAGTTGAAGCGTACGACGTGCGCCCGGCGGTCAAGGAGCAGGTCCAGAGCCTCGGCGCGCGCTTCGTCGAACTGCCGATCGAATCCAAGGACGCGGAAGACAAAGGGGGATACGCCAAGGCGCAGGATGAGGCGTTCTATCGCCGGCAGCGCGAGATGATGCTGAAAGTCGTCGCCGGCTCCGATGTGGTCGTCACCACGGCGCTGATACCCGGACGCCCGGCGCCCAAGCTCATAACGGCAGAAATGGTCGAGGCGATGGCTCCGGGGTCTGTGGTCGTCGACCTCGCTGCCGAACGAGGCGGGAACTGCGAGCTCACCCGGCCCGACGAGACTGTCGTACACAAGGGGGTCACCATCATCGGCCCCTCGAACCCGGCGGCGCTCATTCCGTATCACGCAAGCCAGATGTACTCGAAGAACATCCTCACCTTCCTGCTGCACCTGCTTGGGAAGGAAGGGGCGAAGCAGGCGTCGCTGCCGGTGGACACGGCGGATGAAATCACGCGCGAGACCCTCCTCACCCGCGGCGGCGAAGTCGTGCACCCGCGCGTACTCGAGCAGCTCGCAGCGCACAAATAGAGAATGTGGGTCCTGCGCACTGAAGAGGGAGCGGAGCCATCGTTTACGTTCCGGATACTCCCGGGCAACATCAAGACCGTCGGCCGGGCAACGCGCGCTGATTTCGCCGTTGATGCGGCACTCGTGTCGCGCATTCACTGTCGCCTGACCGCCGGCGCCACCGAGATCGAAGTCGTGGATCTCGACAGCACCAACGGAACGTTCGTCAACGGCGAGAGGATCGACAAACGCAAGACCGTGAAGGCGGGCGATCGGCTCGGCATCGGCCGCGTTGATCTGATCGTGGAATTCACGCCACAGGGCCTACAGGCCGGCTAAAGCCGGCCTCCACCACAATCACTTAGGCCGGCTAAAGCCGGCCTCTACCGCCTTACCGCAGAAACGGATTCGTCTGCTTTTCGCGGCCGATCGTCGTCATGTCGCCGTGACCGGAAAACACCTCGGTGTCGTCGGGAAACTTGAAGAGCACGTCGCGGATCGACCGCAGCAGCGTATCCATGTCCCCGCCCGGCAGGTCGGTTCGTCCTATTGATCCTGCGAACAACGTATCGCCGACGAACAGGGTCCGGCGGTCCGTGGGTCCCTCAGTGTGCTGGTCGCCGTTGACCGCCAGACATACGCCGCCGGGACAATGGCCCGGCGTGTGGTGCACGTCGATCTCGTATCTGCCGAACTCGATCTTCTGGCCGGCGGCGTAGAAGCGATCGATCTTTGGCTGCGGCTCGACGCGCAGACCGAACATCAGTCCCTGCTGCACCACGGCTTCATACAGAAAGTTATCGTCGCGGTGCAGCCACACAGGCACCCCGAGCACCCGCTTCGCCGCCGCGACCCCGGTGACGTGGTCCAGGTGGGCGTGGGTCAGAAGGATGTGCCTAGCGTGCAGCTTGCGCCGGGTTACGACTTCGAGGAGATCCTCGACCTCGTCGCCAGGATCGACGACCACGGCCTCTAACGTCGCCTCGCATCCGAGGACGAATCCGTTCTTGTAAAAAGGGGCGGTAGCGCGGGTTTCGATGATCATGAGCCGGTCTGCCGTCCATTCTCGCATTCCGGAATGACATGACTCCAACTCCTTATCGTGAAGCGAAACGTGTTCATACGAGCATCCTGGCCGCCGCCGAGAAACGCTGCCTCGTCTGGATGGCGCAGCGGCTGCCGGCATGGATGAACTCCGATCACCTGACCGCTCTCGCCGGGCTGGCGTCAGCCGGCGCGGGCATCTGCTACTGGATCGGCCCGGGGCACTCGTGGGCGATGTTCGCGGCGATCGGGATGCTCGCGCTGAACTGGTTCGGCGACAGTCTCGACGGGACGCTCGCACGCGTCCGCCGCCACGAACGTCCGCGTTATGGCTTCTACGTCGATCACGTGCTGGACGTAATCGGCATCCTGATGCTCCTGGCGGGATTCGCGCTCGGCGGTTTCATGTCTCCGATGGTGGCGGCCGGCTTCCTGATCGCCTATTACCTGCTGATGGTGGAGATCGCGCTTGCGACGCACGCGGTCGGCACATTCCGGATCTCGTTCTGGAAATTCGGCCCAACCGAATTGCGCATTCTCCTGGCCATTGGGACGTTGCAACTGCTGCGCTCTCCCTACGTGAACATTGCCGGTGAACGCATGCTGCTGTTCGACGTGGGCGGCATCGTCGCAATCGCCGGGCTCGTGGCGACGTTCATCGCGTCCGCGGTCATGAACGGAACACACCTCTACAGGCTCGAGCCGTTGCCGGATGAAGCGACCCTCGAGGGCGGGACAACGGCCACGCAGCCACGGACCGGTGACGTAAAATCTTCGGATGATTCTCGCGGCGGTGGACGACCTGCTCTTTTCCTCAAAAATCCGCACCACGGCGAAGCTGGCGGGTGTTGATCTCATCTTCGCGCGCACCCCGGATGAAATCATCTCGCAGGCGCGTGCGCTCAAGCCCGCGCTCCTCATCTTCGACTTGAATTCCGCGAAAGCGGATCCGATCAACACCGTGAGCGCCTTGCGGAAGGATCCGGATCTGCGATCGCTTCCGACGATGGGGTTCGTGTCGCATGTCGACACGCCGCTGATCCTCGCTGCGCGAGAGGCGGGAGTGGACGAGGTGATGGCACGCAGCGCCTTTGCAGCGAACCTCGCTAAGATCCTGACACAGGCGCGTTGACCCCCGATATCAATGACATCGCGGCGGCCGCTGTGCGGATCAAGGGGCGCGTACTGCGCACTCCACTGCGCCAGTCGAGGGGGCTCTCGGAGATCGCGGGTGGTGAAGTTTTCCTCAAGCTCGAGTCCCTGCAGCCGACCTTCTCGTACAAGATCCGGGGCGCCACCAACGCCGTCCTGAAACTGGTCGAGTCCGGCGATTCGCGACCAATAGTCACCGCGTCGGCCGGGAACCACGGCTATGCGATGGCTCACGCGTCCGCAGCGGCAGCGAGGTCCTTGACGGTCTACATTTCCGAAGACGCACCGCGTACCAAGGTCGACGCCATCCGCAAAGCTGGCGCGGAGCTGCGCCCATGCGCGGACTACGACGAGGCCGAGCGTCGAGCGCGTGAGCATGCCGCGAACGGCGATGCGGTCTACATTTCGCCCTACGCGCACCCGGACGTGATCGCCGGCGCCGGAACCGTCGGGCTGGAGATCGTCGAGGACCTGTCGTCGGTCGAGCTGATCGTTGCCGCTGTAGGTGGCGGCGGTCTGATCAGCGGCATCGCTCTCGCCGCACCAGGCGTCGGCGTCGTCGGCGCCGAGAACGCCGCGTCCACGCCTTTCACTCACTCACTCGCTGCGGGACGCATCGTCACGATCGAGGTGGGCCAGACGATTGCGGACGGCCTGACCGGCAACCTGGATCCCGCCACACCCACGTTCGACCTCGTTCGTAAGCATGCCGAGTCGATCGTCGTGGTCGAGGAGGCGGACACGGTTGAAGCGGTGCGCATGATGTTCCTGGAGGAACGGCTGGTCGTCGAGGGGGCGGCCGCGGTTGCCGTCGCGGCGGTCCGGGCCGGGCGAGTAGACCTCCGCGGACGACGGACGGCGATCGTTGTCTCAGGCGCGAATATCGATGCGTCAACGTGGCGTCGAACCATCGATTTGCAGTGGTCAGTTATCTGATGACTGATGATTGATCACTGATAATCACTGATTACTGATTACTGACTACTTCTTCGGCGGCTTCGAGGGCCGGAGCTCCACCCGACTCGGCAGGCTGCGTGGCGGCATGGCGAGTAAGTCCATTACTACCTGCGCGACGTCTTCGGACGTGAGCGCCCAGCCGCTCTTCGCGGTCGATCCGCGGCCAAACTCGGTCGCCACCGAACCCGGCATCACGTAGCTGACGCGGATGTCATCGTGCCTGACCTCCTGCATCAGCGCTTCGCTGAACTGGTTCAGGGCCGCTTTCGACGCGCAGTAGGCAGCGCCGCCCGCGAACGCGTTCCGGCTGGCAAGGCTGCTGATGTTGATGATCCAACCGCCACCGCGCCGGCGAAGATGCGGAATAGCGGCATGGCAGCAGTAGAAGACGCCGCTCAGGTTGGTATCGATGACCTGGTGCCACTCTTCAACGGACATGTCGGCGACGTTGGCGAAGGCACCCACACCGGCGTTGTTGATCAGAATATCGAGGCCGCCGAACGCCGACACCGCATCCTCGATGGCTCGCACCGCCTCGGCAGGCTTCCGGACGTCGGCGCGCACCTGGCGCACGTGCTCACTCGTCGACCCGCCCGATCGGCTGGTTGAGACGACCGAAGCACCCGCGTCCGCGAATGCCCGGACGATTGCGGCGCCGATGCCTTTGGACCCACCAGTGACGAGCGCAACGCGGCCGGCAAGCAGTGACATGAGGCTAGAATAAACGACTCTGAATGTCGTTCATCGCCATCATTGGCGCCGGCCCGATTGGCGGAGCTGTCGCGCACAAACTTGCCGCGCGCGGCCGGGTGCGACAGATCCGGCTGATCGACTCGGCCGGCTCGATTGCGCAGGGCAAAGCGCTCGACATTCTCCAGTCCGGACCGGTTGAGAACTTCAATGCATCGGTGACAGGTACGGATTCGCTGCACGCCGCTGCGGGAGCACAGGTAGTTGTGCTGGCGGACTCGGCGGCTGGCGACGGCGAGTATTCCGGTGATGCAGCACTGGCGCTCGTGCGGCGGCTTCAGGGAGCCGGGGTCGACGCACCAGTCGTATTTGCCGGCGCGTCCCCACGCGAAGCGATGAAGCGGACGATTGGCGAGTTGCATATTGCTCCCGCCAGGGCAATCGGGGCGGCGCCGCTTGCGCTCGAGTCGGCGCTGCGCGCTCTTTGCGGAGTGATTGCAGATACGTCAGGGGTCGAGGTGTCGCTGTCGGTGGTCGGCGTGCCACCGAAACACGCGGTGATCGCGTGGGAAGAAGCCACCGTCTCCGGCCAGCCGCTGACCTCGGTCATTGGCGCGCACGAAATCGCTGCGCTTGCGGCGCGCGTCACTGGCCTCTGGCCGCCAGGGCCTTATGCATTGGGATCCGCCACCGCACGGATCGTCGAAGCACTGTGCGACGGTTCTCGCCGCCGCTATTCATGCTTCGTCGAGACGGGCAGGGGAAGAGTGGTCGCAATGCCAGTGGAGCTTGGCCCCGGAGGCGTGCGGCGCATCATCGAGCCAGCGCTTACCCGCCTGGAGCGGACCACCCTCGACAATGCGTTGGAAGCTTAGGCGCGCACGGCGCGCCTGCGAGGGAGCGGCGCGGGGCGTCGGGGCCCCCGCGAGCGACCGAGCCGGGGTGTGGGGCGGAGCCCCACGTAAGGTTAATTCAGTTCGCGTTCGTGGAGCGTGAGCGCGCCGGCAAAATCCGCCAGGTGCTCGCGCAGAATCAGACGGCCGCGATGCAGACGCGACTTCAAGGTCTGCGGCTTGACGCGCAGGACGGCGCTGGCTTCCGCCGTGGAAAGCCCCTGGATGTCGCGCAGGATCACAGGAACCCGGTAAACCGCCGGCAGATGCTGGAGTGCGTCGACCAGCCGCTCCCTCATCTGCGCGCGCAGCACACCATCGTCGGCAAGCGCCGACCAGTCACCCGGCTCCTGCGGCGTGCGGTCCGAGTTCTCGCCCGACGGCTCCGGCGCCTGCACTTCCAGCGGACGCGCAAAGCGACTCGTCCGCAGTCGCGACATCGCGGTGTTGAAAGTAATCCGGTAGATCCACGACGAGAGCGCAGCGTCGCCGCGAAAGGCATCGATCTTCCGATGCACCTTCAGCAGGACGTCCTGCGTGACTTCTTCAGCGTCTTCCCAGTTCTTGAGATATCGGAACGCAAGCTGTTGAATTCGTGGGCCGTAGGTGGTCGAGAGTTCCTCGACGGCCGTACCGTCCCCCGCCTGCATTCTGACAATCAGGTCCTTTTCACTGCCCTGTTGCCGCATTCGGGGCCTCCGTAGGAATAAGAACACCCTGCGGAGTTTGGTTATTCCGAACACCGTTCAACGGGCGTAACGTGCTGAATATGAGCACGTTACGGACGTGCGACGTGTCACGTGCGACGTGCCACGTGCACGTGCGACGTGCGGACGTGCAGACGTGCGGACGTGCTAACTGAAGAGGTCGCTAAACGCGACGGCACAAGCGTCCTCTACCTCATGCATGGGGACGGCGTGTCCGAGAAGCTTCTCGAGAGATGTCACGCCGCGGTCGGTGATGCCACAAGGGACGATGAGATCGAAGTGGTTGAGGGAGGTGTTCACGTTGAAGGCAAAGCCGTGGCTGGTGATCCATCGGGCGATGCGGACGCCGATCGCCGCGAGCTTTTCGTCCCCGACCCACGCACCGGTCAGCCCGGGGATGCGTGAGGCGGTCACGCCAAAGGCGGCGGCGGTCCGGATCATTACCTCTTCGATGTCTCTGACGAACTTGTGGACGTCGCAGCGATCCGGTTTCAGATCGAGGATTGGATACCCGACGAGCTGCCCGGGCCCGTGATACGTCACATCGCCGCCGCGCCCGCTCTCGAAGACTTCCACTCCTTCGGCAGCCAGGGCATCAGCGGTCGCGACGACGTGGGACCGGTCGTTACGCGATTTGACTCCGAGCGTGATCACCGGCGGATGCTCGAGCAACAGGAGCTGGTCGCCGATCTCACCCGCCCTGCGCTGCTCGACCAGGTGCTTCTGAAGCTCCAACCCGTCGGCGTAGGACACCCGCCCGAGCCGCCTAACTTCTATGTTCCTCATGCCGCCCTGCGCCCCGCGCCCCGCGCGCCCCGCGCCCTGCGCACCGCGCGCCGCGTCCTAGCACCACGCTTCGTCGAAGCCCTCGAGCCTTTCCTTGATGAACGACAGAAAGCGACCGGCATCCGCGCCATCCACCAGCCGATGGTCGTAGCCGAGGCTCAGATGACACATCGGCCTGATGCCGATCGCATCGTCTACGACAACGGCCCGCTTTTCGATCGCGCCGACACCGAGAATCGCCACCTGCGGCTGGTTGATCAGCGGCAGGCCGTACAGCGCGCCGAAGATGCCGGGGTTGGTGATCGTGAACGTCCCGCCCTGCACTTCATCAGGATTGAGCTTTTTCGAGCGCGCGCGCACGGCGAGGTCGTTGATCGCGCGGGTGAGCCCGAGCAGGTTCTTCTCGTCAGCGTTGCGAATCACGGGGACGATCAAGCCGTTTTCGAGCGCGACGGCGATCCCGAGATTGATGTCTTTCTTGTAGACGATGTTGTCGCCGTCCACCGACGCGTTGACGATCGGGAACTGGCGCAGCGCATCGACGACGACCTTGGCGATGAACGCGGTGAACGTCAGCTTCGCGCCGGCTGCTTCATACTCCCGCTTCCGCTTGTCCCGCATCGCGCTGACACGCCCGAAGTTCACTTCGTAAACCGAGTAGACATGTGGTGACGTGTGCGCGCTGAGCACCATGTGCTCGGCAATCTTTCTGCGCATCACGCTCATCGGCACGACCTGGACGTTCTCGCCCGGGCGGAACGCCGGGCCGGCAGGCGGCAGGGTACGGGCCTGCGCCTGTTTCGGTGCACCGGACTCGATGTAGCCGAGAATGTCCCCTTTCGTGACTCGCCCGCTGATGCCGGTGCCCTGGATCTGCTGGATGTCGACGTCGTGTTCCTTGGCAATTCGCCGCACCAGCGGCGAAGACTTCTGGCGACGGAGTTCTTCCCTGGACGGCTGCCCCGCCTGGCCTGCCGGTGCCGCCGCGGTGGACGGCCGGGCTTCGCTGACCGCGGCACGGTCGGACGCCGGCGCCTTTTTCGAGGGGCCGGTTTCGGGCTGGCCGACAGCGGATTGGGGCAGGCCTTCTTGGGGAGGTGCTCCCGCGTCGCTACTCGCCGGTGGCTTCGCCGCGGCTTCTCCCGCCGCGCCGATCGTGGCGACGACACTATTGACCGGAACCGTCTCCCCTTCCTTCACCTTGATCTCGGTCAGCACGCCTGCGGAAGGCGAGGGGATCTCAGCGTCCACCTTGTCAGTGGAGATCTCGAACAGCGGTTCGTCACGATCGACCGAATCGCCCACCTTCTTGATCCAGCGGACGATCGTGCCTTCGGCGATTGACTCCCCCATCTGGGGCATCACAACGTTTGTAGCCATGTCAGTCTCTAGTCGTTAGTCGCTAGTCAGTCGCAAGTCGCCAGTCAGTAGGCCACGAGCTTCTTCGCGGCGTCTATTACCTTATCCGCATTGGGCAGAAACGCGTTTTCGAGCGGCGGGGAGTAGGGTACAGGAGCGTCTGCGGACGCCACTCGCATCACCGGGGCGTCCAGGTACTCGAAGGCGTGCTCGGCGATGATTGCGGCGAGCTCGCCGCCGATACCGCCCGTCAGGCGGGCTTCGTACAGCAGCAGGGCCCTGTTCGTCTTGCTGACGCTCTCCAGGATGGCGTCGCGGTCGAGCGGCGCCAGGCTCCGCAGGTCGATCACTTCCGCCTCGACTCCGTCGCCAGCCAGCGTCGTCGCTGCCTCGAGCGCGGTGTGCACCATTGCGCCGAACGTGATGATCGAAAGATCCGTTCCTTCGCGGCGAACGGCTGCCTTGCCGATCGGGACGACGTAGTCGCCGTCGGGCACATCGTCCTTGATCCGCCGGTAGAGGAACTTGTGCTCGAAGTACAGCACCGGGTCGTCGTCGCGAATTGCCGCCTTGAGGAGTCCCTTGGCGTCGGCGGCGGTAGAAGGCTCCACCATCTTCAACCCCGGCGTGTTGAGAAAGAACGCTTCCGGATTGAGCGAGTGAAATGGACCACCACCGACGCCCCCCCCGCAGGGGCCACGCACCACGATCGGGACGCCCGCGCCATTGCGGTAGCGGCTGGTTGCGGCGAAGTTGGTGAGCATGTCGAAGCAGCACGCAATGAAGTCGATGAACTGGATCTCGCAGACCGGCCGCATCCCCATGTACGAGGCACCGATTGCGGAACCGACGATCGCCTGTTCCGAGATCGGCGCATCGATAACCCGGGTTTCGCCGTACTTTTCGATCAGCCCGTCGGTCGCTTTGAACGCGCCACCGTAGGCGCCGATGTCTTCGCCGATCAGAAAGACGCGCTCGTCGCGCGCCATTTCTTCGAAGAGGGCCTGGCGGATGGCTTCGAGGTAGGTGATTACGGCCACGGCGATTGCACAAACTCCAGCGTGGGCTCGGCGTAGTCGTCGCCGGCGTACACGCCGCGGGCCACCGCCGCTGGATCGGGCATCGGCGACTGTTCCGCGGCATCGGCTTCGTCCGCAGCGTAACTCTTCGCCCTGCGATCGAGATCGGCGATGTCCTTCTCGGTGGCGACGCCGCGATCGAGAAGCGTTCGCGCATGTCGCGCGATCGGATCCCTGGCCTGCCACTCTTCAAGGATCCCCTTCGGCACATACCGCGCGTCGTCATGCTGCGCGTGCCCTTGCATGCGCATCGTGTCGACGCCAATCAGGGAAGCTCCCTCGCCGGCCCGGGCGCGATCGACCATCCGCTTCGCAACGTCATACACCGCGAGGATGTCGTTGCCGTCCACCATCTCGTGCGGGATCCCGTACGCCGCCGCGCGTTCGTCGATCCGCTTGATGACCATCTGCCTGGCGATCGGCGTGGAGTACGCGTACTTGTTGTCTTCGGCAACGACAACCAGCGGTGCCTTCTGGACGGCGGCGAAATTCAGCCCTTCGTGAAATGCTCCCGTGCTCGTCGCACCGTCCCCGATCCACGCCATCGCGACGAGGTCCTTACCGCGCATCCGTGCGCCGAGACCGATGCCGGCCGCGACGGGAATGGAATCCCCGAGCATGCTGATCGGGCCGACGACAACCGGTTCGTCCTCATCGTCACGCCGGCCCTGAAGGGCGGGCCCACCGGGGTCCGGCCTGCGGGTCCATTCGGGCAGATGGACGATGTGGATGTTGAGATCGCGGCCCCGTGAATTCGACTCTCCCTTCGCCATGTACTGCAGGAAAATCTCTTTCGGCCGGACACCCATCGTCATCAGAGCGCCCATGTTGCGGATCAGCGGCAACACGGCGTCGGTCTTCTTCAGCGCGTACGCGGTGCCGACCGACTCTCCCTCCTGGCCAAGGCTCCGATAGAGACCGCCGATGACCTTGCTCTGACGGAAGAGGATCACCAGCCGTTCCTCGATCTCGCGCGCAAGCCGCGCGAACCAGTACATCTCGAGGAGCTGGTTCGACGTGAGCGCGTCCGAGGCGCGCGGCGCACGCACCGGCTCAGGCATGGATCGGCGCACCGTGAGCGGCATGCGCCGCCTCACCGACCGCTTCCGACATCGTCGGATGCGCGTGGATGGTGCGCACGAGCTCTTCCACCGTGCATTCGAGCCGCAGCGCGAGCGTCGCTTCGGCCACCAGCTCGGTAGAGCGCGGGCCGATCATGTGGACCCCGAGTACTTCGTCGTACTTCGTGTCGTACACGATCTTCACGAACCCTTCGGTCTCGCCGGCAATCCGCGCCCGCGCCAGGATGCCGAACTTGAAGACGCCGGTCTTGACGTCGTAGCCGCGCTCCTTCGCCTGCGTTTCGGTGAGGCCGACGCTCCCGATCTCTGGATCGCAGTAGGTGCAGCCCGGCACCTCGTCGTAGTTGATCGGGCGGTACTCGGCGCCTGCGATCCGTTCGGCCAGAACGATTCCCTCGGCAGACGACAGGTGCGCAAGCTGGGCATGCCCGGGCTTCTCGAAGGTGATCACGTCGCCAATCGCCGAAATCCCGGGCACGCCGGTTCTGAATTCCTTGTCCACCCGGACATAGCCACGATCCAGTTGCAGGCCGGCTTCTTCGGCGCCGAGACCGGTCGTGACCGGCCCCCGGCCGGTCGCCACGAGCAGGTACTCCGCGTTCAGCTTCGTGCTCTTGCCATCGGGCGTCTGCGCTTCGAGATCCACTCCGCCGGCGCCGACCTTCGCGCCGGTGACCTTCGTCCCGGTCATTACCTTGATGCCCTGCTTTTTGAAAGACTTCTCGAGCTCGGCCGAGACCGCTTCGTCTTCGACGGGAACGATCCGCGGCAGCAGCTCGATGACGGTCACTTCGCTGCCGAAGCGCCGGAAGATCGACGCGAACTCGACACCGACCGCGCCACTGCCGAGGATGGCGATCGATTTCGGAATCTCCTTGAGATTGATCGCCTCGTCACTGGTGATGATGCGCTTGCGATCGATCTCGATGCCCGGCACGCTGCGCGGTGTCGAGCCGGTGGCGACGATGATCTCCTTGCGCGCAGTCAGCGTCTGTTTTTGCCCATCGGTGATTTCGACGCTGCCTTTGCCTGCAAGCCGGCCGCTTCCCTTGATCCAGTCGATCTTGTTCTTCTTGAACAACAGCTCGATGCCACCGGTGAGCCCCTTGACGATCTTGTCCTTGCGCGCGTGGACCTGCGCCATGTCGACACCGATCGCCGGTCCTGAGTCTTGTCGAAGGGCGGCCTGGCCGATCGTAAGCCCCCACTCCTTCCACTCCTGCGCGATCTTCAGCGCGTGCGCGTGCTCGAGCAGTGCCTTGGTCGGGATGCAACCCCAGTTGAGACACGTGCCGCCGAGGACCGGCGCCCGTTCGACGACGGCGGTCTTGAGGCCGAGCTGCGCGGCGCGTATCGCCGCCACGTAACCGCCGGTGCCGGAACCGATCACTACGACGTCGTATTCGTTAGCCATTCTTCTTTTTCATCGATGAAAGGGGGACAAACGCCACCTGCTCGAGCGGCGGTGGCGGTGGAGCGGCCTCGGCATCCGCTTCGCCGGGATCGAGGCGTGACAACTGCGAGCGAAGCCGCGTGTAGTCATAGCGCAATTCCCAGTACCGACTGGGTCAGCGCGTCGAGCTTGCGGGACAGACGGCGCGCCAGCGTCAGAGCGGCTACGGCGACGAGCAGGCCTATGCCTGCAACAAACCAGAGGACCACAACCGCCGTACCTTACCTTGACCCGCGGAGCTTCGCAACGGCGCGCCGGGCTGGGGCGCTCGGAGTTGCGATCTGCCAGGTCGCTAGTTGGGGGATGTCGGCTATTCAACTAGAATTCAGCGCACACGGATGTCCGCGATCAAGACAGTCCTGGTCTGCGACGAAGACCAATCGATGCGGGAGACGCTGTCGGCGATCCTGAAAAGGGACTATCGCATTCTGACGGTGTCGAGCGGCGAGGCCGCGCTCGTCCGGCTGCGCGAAGACGACGTCGACCTGATGCTGCTCGACGTGCGGCTGCCCGGCATCAGCGGCTTCGACGTGCTGCGGATCGTGCGGGAGAATTACCACCTGGTCGAATGCATCATGATCTCGGCGATCAATGAGGTCGCGACCGCCGTCCAGGCGATGAAGCACGGCGCCTACCACTACATCACCAAGGATTTCGATCACGACGAGCTGCGCTCTCTCGTGCGGCACGCCTGCGAGCGGCAGGATCTCAATCGACAGGTGATCACGCTCAGCGCGCAGGTCGCCGAACAAGCGGACCGCGAGTTTCTCATCGGGCCGAGCCGGCAGATTCGAGAGATCGTCGAGCTCGTCCACAAGGTCGCCACGCTGTCGGCCACGGTGCTGATCCTCGGCGAGAGCGGCACCGGTAAGGAGTTGCTTGCCCGGCTGCTTCACCGGAAGTCAGGGAAGGAGGAGCAACCGTTCATCGCGGTCAATCTGTCGGCGATCCCCCACGAGCTCGTCGAGAGCACCCTCTTCGGTCACGAACGCGGCGCATTCACCGGCGCCCACAAGCAGCAACTCGGAAAGTTCGAACTGGCGACCGGCGGCACGCTGTTTCTCGACGAGATCGGAGATCTCCGGTTCGACCTGCAGGCGAAGCTGCTGCGCGCGATCCAGGAAGGTGAGATCGAACGCGTCGGCGGCGCTAAACCGATCAAGACCGAATTCCGTCTGGTCGTCGCCACCAACGTGGATCTCGAGAAGGCGGTGAAGGACGGGCGGTTCCGAGAGGACCTCTACTACCGCATCAACGTCATCCCCATCCGCATGCCGCCGTTGCGTGACCGCCTCGAGGACCTGCCCGAGCTGGCACGGCTGTTCGTGCACCGGTACCGGACAAAGTTCCGAAAGCCGGTGCGCGGCGTGTCGTCTTCGGCGCTGAAAATCCTCTCCACCTACTGGTGGCCCGGCAACATTCGCGAGCTCGAGAACCTGATGGAGCGTCTCGTCGCGGTCACCGACAAGGAATGGATCACCGACGAGGACCTGCCGCTCGAGTACCACTTTGCGAAGCTCGATTCGTCGGCACGGCGAACCGAAACACTTTTTCAGGAGGCGTGCGACACGTTCGAGCGCAATTTCATCCTCCGCGCGCTCGAGAAAGCGGATTGGAACGTGACGGCCGCAGCCCGGTATCTCGGGCTGCCGCTCAGCACGCTCAAGCACAAGATGTCGAGGTTGGACCTGCGCGACATCGCGCGCAAGTTGAGGGGATGAAAGCGTAAGGCCGGCTAAAGCCAGGTGAAAGGCCGGCTAAAGCCGGCCTCTACCGCAATCGCTTCTACCACTACTTTTTCGGGAGAACGGCGTCCTTCAGCTGCTTGGCGATCCTGGCCTTGACGACGGTCTTCGCGGCGATCTTGATCTGTTCGCCGGTCGCGGGGTTGCGGCCCATCCGCGCCTTACGCTTCTGAATAACCAGCTTCACCATCCCGGGGAGAACGAACTCACCGGAACGCTTCAGCTCTTTCTCCGCCAGCGTGTTCAGCTCATCGAAGAATTCCCGCGCCTGCGTCCGCTTGACCTCGAAGCGATCCGCGAAGTGCGAGAACAACTCTGATTTGCCCATTCTGCGGGCCTCTGCCATCGGCCGTTCCCCTTTGCTTGGGCGCGCTTACCGTTCCCGCAGAGCCACGCGCGCGTGCAGCAACAGCGGAGAAATCGCTAGGTATCCTAGTCCTCTCCTTTTTCCCGTGTCAATCGAGCTGAACCCAAAAACAGATGAATTTCGGCCTGAATGGTACAATTTTCGAGATGGCGCCGCCCACCCTGGAGACCTTCCCGAATCCCCGTCCGGGTCGCGACTACGAGATCGAAATCCGCTGCGAGGAGTTCACGTCGGTCTGCCCGAAGACCGGGCTGCCCGACTTTGGTGAGATTCAGATCAACTACGTTCCCGATGAGCTGTGCCTGGAACTGAAAGCATTGAAGTACTACATGCTGGAATTCCGCAATCAAGGGATTTTCTACGAGGCGGTGACCAACCAGATCCTCGACGATCTCGTCGGCGCGTGCCGGCCGCGGCGAATGACGGTGACGGGAGACTTCTCGGTGCGCGGCGGGCTCTCGACGTCGGTGACCGCGGCCTATGACCGGTCCGACCGATCCTGACCCTCTCCGCATCCCGATCGAGGGAGAGCTGGATCTTCACGCGTTTCAGCCGCGCGACATCCCTTCAGTGGTCGAGGAATACATCAACGAAGCGTACGCGGCGGGTTTGACGGAAGTGCGACTGGTCCATGGCCGCGGGATCGGCGTCCAGCGCGGCATCGTGCAACAGGCGCTCGATCATCACCCCCTGGTCGAGAGCTTCGGGGATGATCCTCAATCGCATCTCGGGGCGACGCTCGTCATTCTGACGACGATAACTCCTAACTACTAACTCCTAACTACTAACTTCTAAATTTAGGAGTTAGGAGTTAGGAGTTAGAGGTTAGAAGTTGACATCGTCAGAACAACCCAGGAGCAACCCGCCAGCGGACCCTGGACTGGTAGGAGCGGTATTGCGGGTCGAGGGCGAGCGTCTGCTCCTCGCAGGCAGCCCTGGCGAGCAGTGCGCCGTCTGCCACCAGCAGCGCCATCAGGTTGAACAGCGACGGGCTCGCCAGCAGAAACGCGACGTGGGTGAACAGGTAACCCATGTAGATCGGGTGGCGAACCACGCGATACACGCCGGTCGAGACGACGCCGCGGTTTGCGGGCAGGAGCGCGAAGCTGCGGCCCAGTGTGATCTTCCCCGCGATCACGATCGCCAGACCCGCGATCGAGATCGAGACCGTGGTGAGCTCCGGCGCCAGAGCGGCAGCCGCACCCGGCACGAGCAGCGGCGGCCCCATGATCGAGACGAGCGTCAGGACCCTGGCTCGAACGCTGCGATCGATCGCGGCGGCCGAGCGGCGCACCAGCGTCAGCACCACCACGAGCGTCTCACTCGCCAGAAGGAACAGGCCGGTGACGCGCCCGGTTTCCAGGAAGTCTGCTCCGAACCGGACGGCCATCATCGAGAAAAGCACGATGATCGCGGCGCGAGCGGCGAGGTCGCCGAACAGCCGGGCCTGTGCCGACCAGTCGAGCGACCGGCCATTCAACGGCAGGTTCAGGGCAATCGCTAGCGCTCTCATTCTTCCACTCCTTGCGACTCGGTCTCTTCCAGGAAGTAGCTGCTGCAGGCCATGTCGAGCAGCTCGCGCGAAATTGCCGGCTCCTTCTTCTGATACCGGCAGATGTCGACCACCTGCTCGACGAGGTCGCGCGGATGGCAGGCCCGCATCTGGAGCTTGCGCGGGCGGTAGTAGCTGCGCTCCAGGTACTCCACCATCACCGGATCGAACCGAAGGCCGCGCTTCTTGCAGTTCAGCTCGAAGATCCGGCAGTACTCGTCGATCGTCGGGTTGTTCGCCAGGATCTTGTAGGGGATCCGGCGGAGGAACGCCTCGTCGGCGAGCGACTCCGGCTTGAGGTTGGTCGCGAAAATAATGAAGACGTTGAACGGGATCTCGAACTTGCGCCCGGTGTGCAGCGTCATGTAGTCGACGCGGCTCTCGAGCGGCACGATCCAGCGGTTGAGCAGGTCGCGCGGCGGGATCCGCTGGCGCCCGAAGTCGTCGACGACGAACACGCCGCCGTTGGCCTTCATCTGAATCGGCGCTTCGTAGAACTTCGAGATCGGGTTGAACGACAGATCAAGCATCTCCAGCGTCAGCTCGCCGCCGACGACCACGACCGGACGGCGGATGCGCTCCCAGCGCTGATCCAGCGTCGCGTTGGCGACTACGCTGACCGTCGCCTCGGCCGCCTCAGCGCGGCGGTGGTTGACCGGGTCGAAGATGGTGATGATCTGGCCGTCGACGTCGACGGCGTGCGGCACATACATGTCGCTGCCGAGTGCCTTGCCGATCCCCTCGGCGACGACGGTCTTACCGTTGCCGGGCGCGCCATACAGGAACAGCGACTTGCCGGCGTTGACCGCGGGGCCGAGCTGATCGAGCATCTTCTTGCTCACCACCAGGTGACCGAATCCGGTCTCGAGCTTGTCGCAGTCGACCGGGAGGCGCGCCGCCATACAGGCGCGCACGTAATCGTTGTACTGGTCGATCGGCACCGGTGCCGCGCCGACGTAGCGGCAAATGTCCATGAACTGCATCGCGCGGTCGCGCCCGAGGTCGGTCAGCACGTAGCGGTAGCCGGCGCTGCCGACTCCGGTCATGCCGCGAACTTCGAGCAGCTTCTCGATGCGGGCGTGCTGGATCATCGCGTCGAGCAGCGAATACGGCACGCGCATCCGTTCGGCCAGGATGCTGCCGGTGGCCTCGCCGTTCAACAGCGTCTTCAACAGCAGCTGTGACAGCGTGTCGGGATGGAGCCCGGTTTCCTTGATCGTTGCCGGCGGAGCTCCGGGAGCGGGCTCATTCGCGCCCGCGCTCGGCATGCGGATGATGTTGGCGAGTGACATGGTTACTTTTTCATCTGATCGACCATCGGGAAGAGCACCGTGACGAACTTGATCGCCGCGGGTCCGATGGTCACGACCCAGATTGCCGGGAAAATACAGAACACCAGGGGGAACACCATCTTGACGCCGGTCTTCGCGGCGGCTTCTTCCGCGCGCTGCCGTCGCTTGGTCCGCAGGGTCTCCGAATACACCCGCAGCGACTGCGCCACGCTGGTGCCGAACTTGTCGGTCTGGATCAGCATGGTGACGAGCGCGCTGAGGTCGTCGACGCCGGTGCGGTCCGCGAGATTGCGCAACGCTTCAGCACGGGCCTTGCCGGCGCGCAGCTCGAGGTTGATCAGGTTCAGTTCCTCCGCGAGCTCCGGATAGGCGAACTGCAATTCCGCGCCAACCCGCAACAGCGCCTGGTCGAGACCGAGTCCGGCCTCGACGCTGACCACCAGCAGGTCGAGGGCGTCGGCCAGCGACAACTGGATCTTCTTCGCACGACGCTTGGCCAGGCGGGCCAGGATCATTCCCGGCAGGATGTAGCCGAGCCCGAGGCCGCCGAGCGCCATCAGCATGTTCGGGCGGGCGAGAATCGGCGTGGCGCAGAAGCCAAACAGGGCCAGCGCGAAAAGCACCCGGATGCCGAAGAA
This sequence comes from uncultured Acidobacteriota bacterium, assembly GCA_963810305.1. Lineage (GTDB taxonomy): Bacteria > Acidobacteriota > Vicinamibacteria > Vicinamibacterales > 2-12-FULL-66-21 > JACDCA01. The sequence continues at coordinate 165,142 of CAWEMY010000007.1, read as the reverse complement.
GATCGTGACCGCTTCCTGACGGCGGTAACCCGCCTGGACGAGACGCTGCCGGAGTGGCCCCATCTCCCTGGGCGAGCGCGGCATTCTGTCGCCGATCCGCTTGAAGATGCCGACCATCCTGGCATTCTTCGGCTTCGCGGGTCCGTCGAAGTCGCGCTGTGACGTGAGCTCTTCGATCCGCCGGTCGATCGCAACCGCGCGCCGCGGCATGAGCAGCAAGGCGCCGCCGGCAATCAGGGCGGTCCCGAACACGAAGGCCAGAACTGGAAGCAGCACGCTACACCTCGATCTTGACGATCTGTCTGATCCACAGATACCCGCACGTCTGCATGCCGCCGCAGGCGAGCAGCATCATTTGCCCCATGCGTTCGCGGAACAACAGGTCCATGTGTTCAGGGTTGATGAACATCAGCGCAATCCCGAGCACTGCCGGCAACGCCAGCAGCACATAACCGGTCAGACGTCCGTGCGCCGTGTAAACGCGGACCTGACGCAGGATCTTGAAACGCTCGCGGACGACGTGAGCGAGGTTCTCGAGGATCTCCGAGAGGTTGCCGCCCGTCTCGCGCTGGATCAGGACCGCCGTCGCGAAGAACCGCACGTCGAGCAGCGGGATGCGGACGGTGAGGTTGTCCAGCGCGTCCTTGAGTGCAAGACCAAAGTTCTGTTCGTCGAACGTCTTGCGGAATTCCGGCCCGACCGGCTCGTGCAGTTCGTCGGCGGCCATCTTCAGGCCGGTCGCGAACGCATGGCCGGCTTTCAACGCGCGGGCGATCAGGTCCAGCGCCTCGGGAAACTGTTCTTCGAACGCACGCATACGGCGCGTCCGCTTGATGCGCAGCACGAGGAACGGAAGGCCGAACCCGGCGATGAACCCGGCGGGGACGGCTGGCAATGTCCGCGTCAACACGAAAACGCCAACAGCTGCCGCGATGCCGAGAAAGAATGAAACGAGCAGCACGGCGCTCAGCGTCGCTTTCGTCCCCGACTGTTCGATCCAGGCGGTAATCTTCGAACCGCGTGCGGTGCCGCCGATCGCCAGGTCGAGACCAGGCAGTGGGCCGACGTTCTGGCTCTTCAGAAGCTTCGGGTTGTCTTTGGCTGCCTCGGGCCGGTCGCCAAACGCGATCTCCTGCAGGCGGTCCTCGACCTTCTTCTGCACCATCATGTCGGGGACGCGGGCCATCATGATGGCGATCCCGACCGCCACCCCCGCCCCGACCACGAACGCGATCCCGACGATGACGAACGTCACTACCGCACCTCCGTGATGCCTTCGAACATGTCGGGAGGCAGGTGGATGCCGGCGGTCTTGAGCCGCTCGCACGCCTTCGGACGAACGCCGGTCGCACGGTAGCGGCCGATCACCTTGCCGTCCTGGGTCACACCGAGCTTCTCGAAGCAGTAGATCTCCTGCATGGTGATGACCTCGCCTTCCATGCCGGTGATCTCCGAGATGCTCGTGACCTTTCTGGTGCCATCGCTCATGCGCGACTGCTGGATGACGATCTGGATTGCCGCGGCGATCTGCTGCCGCATCGCGCGCTCGGGCAGATTGGTCGCGCCCATCGCGATCATCGTTTCGATTCTCGACAGCGCGTCTCGTGGTGTGTTCGCGTGGACTGTCGTCAGCGAGCCGTCGTGGCCGGTGTTCATCGCCTGCAGCATGTCCAGCGCCTCCTCGCCTCGGGTTTCCCCGACGACGATCCGGTCCGGGCGCATACGCAGGGCGTTGACCAGCAGCTGGCGCTGCTTGATGGCGCCTTTGCCTTCGACGTTCGGCGGCCGCGTCTCGAGGCGTGCCACGTGTTCCTGGTGCAGCTGCAGTTCGGCCGCGTCCTCGATCGTGACGATGCGTTCACGCTCCGAGATGAATCCGGAAAGCACGTTGAGGAGCGTCGTCTTACCGGCGCCGGTTCCTCCGCTGATCAGCATGTTCAGGCGTGCCCGGACGCAATTCTCGAGAAACTCGAGCATCGGCCGGGTCATCGACCGGTTGGCGACGAGATCGCTCGCCTTCAGCCGGTCGGACGGAAAACGGCGGATCGAGAGCAGCGGGCCGTCGACGGCCAGCGGCGGAATGATCGCGTTGACACGCGATCCGTCAGCCAACCGGGCGTCGACCATCGGCGAGCTATCGTCGACGCGGCGGCCGACGCCGCTGACGATGCGGTCGATGACGCGCAGCAGGTGCTTGTCGTCCTGGAAGGTCGTCGGCAGCCGTTCGAGGTGCCCCGCGCGCTCCACGTAGACGTGCTTATAGGTGTTCACCAGGATGTCGCTGATCCCCGGGTCGCGCAGCAGCGGCTCGAGCGGCCCGAGGCCGAAGACCTCGTCGATGACGTCGCCGAGGATCGCCTCGCGCTCCGTCATGCTGATCGGCGTGCCCTCCTCGTTGATCAACTCGAAGAGCAGCGAGCGGATCTCCGCTTCGGCGCGGGACCGTTCCGTCGAACCGAGCGCCTCGAGATTCAGGCGATTGAGCAGCTTGCGATGGACGTTCGCCTTCAGCTCGATGTATTGCGGCCGCGGTGTGTCGACGCGCGGGCGCACCGAGGCTGCCGGCGTGGCGGACGTGGTATTGACGCTGACGCTGCTCATGAGAATGATCCCTGATCAGATGAGGCCGAGGAAGGCGCGGCGCTTCTCGGGTTGAACCGGAGCCGCCGCCGCCTCTTCCATTCCGACGAGTTGCTTGGTGAAGTTGCCGAACTGAGAAGCAAGTTCGGAGTGGTTGGTCAGCGTCAGTGGAACGCCCGAGTTCAAGGCGGTCGACACCGTCCGGTAATCGCTCGCAAATTTGTGGTGAATGCCCAGGCCGAGCGCTGTTTCGATCTGCTTCGGCTCGATCAGGTGATGCTCCGACGTCCGGTTCAGCAGCACCTTGACGCGCTCGCTGCCGGCGCCCAGCTGGCGCACCCGGTCGACGAGCCGCTGTGCGTTGCGAATCGAAGGCACATCGGGATTCGCCACCAGGAAGACCGTGTCCGCGGCATACAGCGACGCGACCGCGCAGGCGTTGACGACATTGCCGACGTCGATGATGATGAAGTCGTAGATTTTCCCGAGCACTCTCAGCAGCTCTTCGATCGCGCCGGCGTCGTTGGCGTTCGGACGGTCGAACTGCTCGGATCCCGCCAGGATGTCCAATCCTGACTTGTGGCGCGTCATGAGCTCGCGGAGGAAGTCCTTGTCGAGACGGTGCAGGTTCTCGATCGCGTCGAGGACCGTGAACCGGGGACGGACGCCGAGAAACAGCGCGACCTCGCCCATGCACTGTTTCAGGTCGATCACGACCGTGGGACGCTTCGTCAGCCGCGCGATCTCGACCGCGGTGTTCACCGTCACTGTCGTCGTGCCGGAACCTCCCTTGGCCCCGAGGAATACGTGAGTGACACAGGGCTGGCGGGCACTGGCCGAGGCCGCGTCGCGTCGTGCCGCCGTCCGCCTGATGGCTCCCTGGAAAGATTCTTCGAAGGTCCGCCCGCCGGCGGCGGCGTTCCACGCGAAGAACTCGTTCGCTCCCGCACGCATCGCCTGCAGGATCAGTTCAGGTTCGGACGTCGACGCCACCGCGAAGATGGAGACGTGGTGATGCCCCGCCCGCAAACGCTCGATGGTGGCCATTCCGGACGAAGCGTCCGACCGGATGTCGACGATGAAGACGTCGGACACCACGGCCTCGCCGGTGCGCCGCTCTTCGACGATCGCCACCGGCACACCGCATGCGCGCAGCACGCGGGAGACCTCCCGCTTGCACTGTTCGTCGTTACTGAGAATCGAAACCGCGAGTTGGGCCATGTCTTGTCGCTATCAGCTTTCAGCTATCAGTTGTGCCACCCGTCAGGTCAGTTGGTCAGCTGAAAGCTGACGGCTGAGAGCTGACGGCTCCTACTTCACCAGTCGAATCGACCTGCGGGAACGCTCCGTCCGGAGCGGGACCCGCGGCGCCGTCGAGCAGTCCCTTGATCGGGGTGATCCGCCCGTAGATGTTGTTGCCCTGGATGTCGTCCAGAAAGAAGCCGATCCAGTTGGCCACCTTCAGATCCGTAGTACGTCCCTGCCGCTTGCCTTCAGCCCAGTAGATCGGGTCGTAGATCGGGATCGGGAATACGCGCGGGCTCTTCTTCATCGGGCTCTTGGCGCATTGGCAGCTGGTGTCCCAGTACGCGGTCGGATCCAGGTTGTACAGATCCTGCACACCCTGCGTCGTCGGTCCGACCATGTTGCCAGGCTCCATGACCAACAGATCGCCGAAGTGCATCATCGTGGTGTTGCAGTTGGCGATATTCCAGCGATACTCCTGCGCCGCCGGTGATGCCGCCGATCGCGATCGAAAAATAGAAGCTCGGCTCGAGGTTGTTGCCGGTGCCGGCGCGGATCATGAGCAGCGTGGCCTTTGTCCGCGATCATGCTGTAGCCGGTGTATCCCGGCTGGCCGGCCGGAACATAGATGTCCGGGTTCGCCAGCGGGTTGCCATGCTTGTCGTAGATTTCGAAGGTGTCGTTCATGTCCCAGCCCGGGGTCTGCTTCTCGGTCCACTTGTCGGGGATCGTGAACGGTTTGACGCAGGTCATCGCATTCGACGGGGAGGCCTCGGCGGTCGCAGTGGCGCCGATGTCGGCGGTCTGGATTCCGAAGAATCTGGCGATCAGCGTCGACACCGGGTTGCCGCGCGCCGTGGTTCGGAAGACGTCCACCTTGACGCGGTTGAACAGGCCGGAGCTGGGATTGGGAGGGAACGTGACGTCGGTGGGCAGAACCGACACGCCAGTGCCCATGACCTTGTTCGCCTGCGCCGCGTTGCGCGCCCCGGTCACCGCGGGTCCGCCCGTCGACCGGTCGGTGTAGCTGTTGAAGACCAGCGCGGTGGCGCCGGCGAGAGCGCCGGCGTCCGCGGAGTTCTGCGCCTGGCTACGCGACGTCATCAGCATGCCGACGTCGATCGCCAGCATGGTGGCGCTCAGAAAGGCCATCATGCCCATGCCGATGAACACGTAGCTCATCCCCGATTGGTCGTGTCGGACGCGTCGCAGTCGGTTCATTACTGACCTCCGGTCTGCTTTGTCTGGTCGGTCTTCCCTGATGATTTCTTGCGCGCCTCTTCAGCCTTCTTGTCCGCCTCGGCCTGCTGTTTGGCGCGCTCCTTCTCGAGCTTCTCCGCCTTCTTCGCCGCAACCTTGTCGGCTTCCGCCTGACGCTTCGCCGTCTCGGCCTGCTGCTTCTCATCGGCGACGCGCTGCTTCTCCGCTGCTTCGGCCGCCTTCTTCTGGGCCTTCTTCTCCGCCTCCATCGCCTTCTTGTCGACGACGGGCAGCGGGGCCGGCAGCCTGGATCGGCGTCGTCGCTACCGTTTCGGGCATCGGCTGCGCCTGTGGCGCGTCGTCGCCGCCGCGGCCACCGGGCTTCGACTGAGGATGCGGCGATCCGACATACGGCGCCGGCGGGACGATCGGCTTCTCGTTCGGTCCGAGGTACGGCTCGACCAGCGACGGCAGACCGGGTGAAACACCGGTGGAGTCGCGGCGCACGATCGTCGGCGTGACCATCACGACCAGCTCGGTCTGATCCTTCGTGTAGGCCTTGCTCTTGAACAGATACCCGAGAATCGGGATATCTCCCAGGCCGGGAATCTTGCGCATTGAAGACAGCGCGGTGTTGTTGAGCAGACCGGCGATGGCGAACGTCTGGCCGTCGCGGAGCTCCACTTCGGTCTCGGCGCGGCGCGAGGTCAGCGCCGGGATGCGGAAGCCCTCGAGGACGACCGCGTTGTTGAAATCGAGAGAGCTGACTTCCGGCTTGATCTTCAGGTTGATCAGATCGCCGCCGAGCACGGTCGGCGTGAAGCTCAGTCGAACGCCGTACTCCTTGAAGTGGATCGTGAAGCTGCCGAACTGCCCCTGCGGCACCGGATAGGGGAACTCTCCGCCGGCGAGGAAGCTGGCCTCCTTGCCGTTCATCGCGATCAGATTCGGCTCGGCGAGGCTCTGGAAGACGCCGCGCGTCTGCAGCGCCTTGACGACCGCACCGACCTTGTTCTTCGCGTCGAACAGGAACAGATTCAGGTAATCGCTGAACACGAGCGTGTCGCCCAGCGCCGCGCTCGGCTGATTGAGGTCGAAATGGGGCGCCTGGAACTGTTGCGTCGTCGCGCGGCCGAACAGGTCGTTCTTGCCGTCGCTGAAGAACCCGGCGCCGACTTCCTGCAGCGCGTTGCGGCTGACCTCCGCGAAACGGACGCGGAGCAGCACCTGGTTCGACGCGACACCCTCCTGCTGCTTGAGCAGGTTGACGACGTTTTCCTTCTTCTCGACGTAGCCGCCGGCGACGTCCGCGGCCTTGTCGATGACGTACTTGCTGGTCACGGTGCCGGAGAGCACGACGTCCTTGCCGCTGCCGGCGACGCTGATCGCTTCTCCGGGGAAGAGCTGCTTGACGTGCTCGACGAGGGCGCTGAGATCGCGGCGGACCACGACCTCGTAGGTCTTGATCGCGCCCATCTTGTCCCACACGAACATCGAGATCGTGCCCGGCTGCTTGCCGTGGATGAGCAGCTGCGTCGGCGCGGTCACCATCGCGTCGGCAATGTCCGGCACGGTCAGCGACACGCGGGTGATGGTGCCGCCAATGTCGAGGATCGTCGACCGGCCGACCAGCAGTTTCACCTGCGTGGTCGGCGCTGCCGCGTCGTCGCGCGGGGCGCTGACTGCCACGCCGGGTCCGAACGCCGGCGCCTGCTGCCGTGCTTCGGGTCCGGCCACGAGGATCACAAGGATGAGGCCGGCTACAGCCGACGTGAATTTCCGGGTCATGTGTCTACTCCTCCGCATTTGCGTTCCAGCTACTTGATGATTTCTGTCGTGCGCTTGTCGCCGCGGATGATTTCCACGGTCGGCTGCGCCACCATTACCGGCATCGTCGCTACTTCTGGCTGGGGACGCGCTTTACGCGGCGCCGACGATGACGCCGCGCGAGAGGCGGGCGGAGCGGCGCCGCGCCACCGAGGAGACCGGCCGTACGAATTCCTGGCGTCGAGGGAGCGCTGGTGTCGAGCGGATTGCGCAGCGCGAGGTGAATCTTGCCTTCGGTGCTGGCCAGCGCGAGCCGCTCGGACTGTTCCGGCGTGACCAGCAGGGTCACGACCGTCACCTGCATCGGCTTGCCGTCCTTCTGGTCCTGCTCCAGGCGCGTGCCGGCGGTGAGCACCTGCATGTTCGAGAGAACGACCTTCGAGGTCATCTGCGCGGTGTCGCTCGTCGGGCTGGCGGTGGCCACGACGTCCACCCGCGTGCCCGGCAGCACGTAACCGGCGACGCCGACCACTTCGTTGACGCGGACCGACACGGCGCGCATGCCCTCGGGGATGACCGGCGGCAGGCCGGCGCCGGCTTCCTTCGGCGCGAGCTTCGCGGCGAGGATCGGCTCGTTCTTCACGACCGGCACGATCAGGCCGCGCTCGAGCAGTTCGTCGGGCTTCGAGAAGGAACCCTCTGGCGCCGTGCCCTCAGGAAAATTGAGGGTGGTCAGATCTTCCTTCTTGAGCGCGGTGCCCAGGGTCAGATCGACCGCGGCCACGACGACCGGCTGCGTCGGCGCGGCGACCGTCGTGGTCGACCCGGACTGCTGCATCAGGTTGTAGGTGCCGTACGCCAGCCCGCCGCCGGCGAGCACTGCGATGGCGATGACGGCGAAGATTCGATTGCGCATGTGAAATCCCCTAGCTTTCGTTCCGCATCAGCGCGGATGAAGACATGTTGGTCGTGCCCTGCCCGAGGTTGGAGCTGCTTTTCACGAGCTTGACGACCGGGTTCAGCACCGTGAAGTCGAAGGCGTAAGTCGACGGTGATCGCGGACGCGGTGTTGGGCCCGAAGGGAACCGACCGCTCGAGGGTGACGGTCGCCGAGCTCCACTTGGGCAGCTTGCCGCCCTTCATGTAGTTGCGGACCGCGTCGGTGACATCGGCGTCGGTCGAATCGGGCAGGACCGACACGCGCGCGCCCTCGCGGGCGGCGTTGGTGAGCACCTGCCAGGTCTGAAAGGCGCGTCCGAACTCGAAGATCGACACGCACACCAGCAGCACGAGCGGAAGCGTGATCGCGGTCTCGAGCAGCGCCGCGCCGCGCTGGTTCCTGAATCTCTTCAACATGTGCGTCCTCTCATCTGATCAACACCGCGATAATCGTTCCGGCGGCAATCGCCGGCCCGTAGGCGAATCGGCTCGCCCTGGTTGCTGCCTGTATCTCCTTCGGCACCTGCCCCGGCGCGGTCACGAATCTGCCGGTCTGAGCCAGCGTGGCGCCGAGACGCTTCCGCCTGGCGGCGACGATGACCGCGAGCACTCCGCCGGCGATCGCCGTCCCGAGAAACGCGTTGATCACCAGCACCGGGCCGATCAGCGCGCCGACCGCCGCCATCAACTTCACGTCTCCGGCCGCCGGTGGCGCCGAGCATGTAGCCCGGCATCATCAACAGCGAGCCCGAGACAAAATCCCATGAGCGATGCCGGCACCGAGATGCCGCTCGCTCCCGTCGCGGCGAGGATCAGGCCGAGGGCGATCATTCCCCCGGTCAGAACATTTGGTATCCGCCGCGTCTTCAGGTCGATCACCGTTGCCGCCACCAGTCCGGCGGCGAGCACTCCGAGCGCGACGTTAGACACTGGCCGCGGCGATCGCCGACCAGAAGATCGACAGGATCGCGTTGCCCAGCGACGAGACCGCGGTCATGGCGACGATCGCGATCAGCGACATGAGCATTCCGTACTCGAGCAGATCCTGGCCTTCGTCGTTACGCGGAAGAGTGGTGACTAGGGCGACTGCGAGCTGCATGGCATCCTCTTCAAAAATTCGAGTGCAAGAACGCCGGGTGCCGCGGACAGCGGCACCCGGCACCGAACGCGAGAACTACGCCGCGCCGGCGAGTGCGCCGGCGATCGCCGTGAAGATCCCGTCCACCGCTCCGCCGGCCGCCGTCACTGCGGTGATCGCGACGAGCGCGATCAGAGCGACGAGCAACGCGTACTCGAGCAGGTCCTGGCCTTCTTCGTTGCGCTTCAGTTTGTTCACGAATGCGACGAGCTTCGACATGCCATCCTCCTTCGGATGTGTGAGTGGCACCGCAGCCGCGGTGCTGAGTTCTGCGGCTGCGCCGCAGTTCGTTTGATTGCGTGCCCGACGACTTGCCGCGGCACGGCGGAACCAATCGCAACGGGTATGCCACGCATGAGCCCGAGGCCTCTTGATGCACTCGCAAGTGGCTCTCTTCATTGCTGTTGATCGCCGGCGGCGGCGCGCAATTGGTCCCCGGTCAGCGAGGCGTCCGCGACGGGTCAGGGTTGTCAGTTTCGTAACGCACAATGCGAAATTGGTCCGTTGCGGTTCGCCGGAGCACGTGCTCGTCGGTGCGCGCAATTTCTGAGAATGCTTGAAAGATGTGCGGGTTTTCCGGCGTGTTTTTCAAAATGGTCTGGCGGTACGGCGCTTGCGATGCGCGTCGCGAGGCGCAGCCGCCAGGCGGCACTACCTTCTATGTGCAGGCGGCGGGCCCGGATCAACCGAAACACGCAATGGGGACAGGAGCCAGATCATGAAGTTTGTCTTTCGCTTTCCGCCGAGCCTGCCGCAGGCACTGGCGTCGCTGGCGATCTTCGTGGCCCTGCTCCTGTCGCTGGCCTCGATCGATCCGCGCGTGCACGACAAGGTGTCGGAACTGATGGCGAGCGGGCAGAACGTTGGATCACTCGCCAACCGTGCCTCGGAGCTGATCGACACGGTCTCGACCGCGGTGCGATATCAGAGCATCGAGAACGCGCCGATGGTGCTGTTCGCCACGGTCGGCGGTGTGCTCTTCCTGTTCATGGTGAGGACATAACGCTTGGCGCTCATACTCGCGCTCGAATCAGACCACCAGCAGGCGACCCTTCTCGGCGACCTCATTCGAAAAGAGGTACAGGCGGAGCTTCAGATCGTGGATTCGCGCGACGCCGCCATCGCCGCGATCTCAGCGCGGGTGCCGGACGTCCTGCTCCTGTCGTCGCTGCTCTCGCCGCGTGACGAAGAAGACCTGCTGAAGCACCTGCGAATGGTCGAAGGGACCGAGCACGTGCAGACGCACAACATCCCGATGATGGCGGCAGCCGGCCGCGAGGAGCAGAACGCCGGTACTGGGCTGTTCGGGCGGTTCCGCCGCAAACAGAAACAGCAGGAGGTTTTCTCGGCCTGCGATCCCTCGGTGTACGCGGGAGAGATCCGCGCCTACGTCCTTAGAGCGGAGGAAGCCAAGATCGAAGTGGCGGCGCGGGCTCACGCCCTGGTGCCGCTCGGCGGACAGCCGCCCGCAGCAGAGACACCTCAGAGTCCAGTCGACGCCTTTACCTGGAAGCCCCGAGAGACAGCCGAGGCAGCACCGGTCTCCGCTCCCGCGTCCCCCCCGTCGCCGCCGCCTCCGGCCGAGCCTGATTCGTCGAGGCTCGACCAGTTGCGCCACGAGGCGCAGGAAGAGGAACTCGAGCGCCTGCGCCATGAGCTGGAGCGCGAGCGCCTGCGCGAGGAGGAAACTCGCGAACGCGAACGCGAGCGGGTGCGGCTCGACGAAGAAGCGGCGCGCAGCCAGGCGGAAGACGAGCGCAGACGCAACGAGGAGAATGAGGCGGCGGCCGGGCGGAAGCCGCCCTCGCCCGCGTCGCGAAGAGGAGCGGCTGCGAGCGGAGGAGGAGCGTCGCCACTGGAAATTGAGGCGGCGGCCGAGCGCGAGCGGTTGCTGCGTGAGGCTGAAGCCGCGGCGCAGCGGGAGATAGAAGAGGCGCGCCGGCAGTTCGAGGAAGAGCAGCGCCGGGTGCGGCAGGAAGAAGCCGCCGAGCGCGAGCGCCTGATGAAGGAAGCGGAACTCGCGGCCGAGCGCGCCCGTGAGCAGGAACGCCAGCGAGCCGAGGAGGAGCGGCGCCGACTCGAAATGGAGGCGGCCGCCGAGCGCGAGCGGCTGTTGCGCGAGGCGGAAGCCGCAGCACAGCGAGAGATTGAAGAAGCGCGCAAGCAGTTCGAAGAGGAACAGCAGCGGCTTCGGGCCGAAGAAGCCGCCGAACGTGAGCGATTGCTGCGCGAAGCCGCTCTCGTCGCCGAGCGCACCGCGCAAGCCGAACGCGAGCGGATGCAGGCCGAGCGTGAACGGCTGCAGAAGGAGATGCGGCTGCGGCAGGAGGCCGAGGCGGCCGAGCGCGAGCGGCTGGTTCGCGAGACCGAAGAAGCCGCCGAGCGAGCCAGGGTTGCGGAGCGTGAACGCCACCAGCAGGAACAGCTCCGCCTGCAGGCCGAGCAGGCCGCCGAGCGCGAGCGCCTCTTGCGCGAAGCGGAAGCCGCGGCGGCACGCGCCCGGCAGGCGGAGGAAGCCGCCGCACGCGAGCGACTGAAGCGTGAGACGGAGGAAGCCGTCGAGCGCGCGCGGCAATCGGATCGCGAACGGCTCGAACAGGAACGCCGGCGACTCGAAGCCGAGCACACGGCGCAGCGTGAGCAACTGATGCGCGAGGCGGAAGCTGCCGCGGAGCGGGCCCGCCAGGCCGAGCGGGAGCGGCAGGCGGCCGAACAGCAGCGCATCGCCGCAGAAGCGGCGGCTGCGCGAGGACGTGAAGAAGCGGAACGGCTGCGTATAGCCGCCGAGGCGGCAACCGCTCGGGCTCGTGATGAAGCGGCAACAGCGCCGTCTGGCAGCGGACAGCAGCCAGCCGCCCGGGAGCGTGCCGAAGCGGAACAGCGGCGCGTCGCGGCCGAGCAGGCAGCCGAGCGCGTACGAGAAGCCGACGAGCTCCGTCGCATCGCGGCGGAACAGAATGCGGAACGCGACCGCGCCATTCGCGAGAAGGAAGAAACCGCCGCGGCGGAACGGCGGCCGAAACGTCAGAAGGAGCGTAAGGCGAAGACCACGGCGCTGGTGGTAGCGGCGAAGCCCGGAACGCCACCGGCCATTGCCGCGAGCACCGCGCCGGCGCCGGCGAAGCCGCCCCGGAAGGCGCGGCCTGCGCCGCAGATCCCGGACGAGCCATTTGCGGATTTTCGCGCCGTTGTGTCGGGTACCGGCATCGACAGTGTCTTCAAATTGATGCCCATCACATCGTGGGCAAAACCCGAGCGGCCCAAGCCGGTCGAGGCGAACGAAGACCAGGACGAAGCGATCGCGCTGCTCTGCGCGGCTGACACTGCCGGTGCACGTATCGGGGTTCACGTATGCGACCGGATGTCGCATCCGGCGCGTGCGCGTGCCGTCGATCGGTGACGAACAGACGAATAATATCGGAGCACCCGTGATCGTCTCGCGTCGTGCGTTGGAAGAACTTCGCACACCGCGCTGAGTGAGCGTCGCAGAAACTTCGTCGTCCGCTCGAACCTAGCCTCAGCCGTCAGCACCGCCGTTCGCCTAACCACCGGAGCCACGAGTGCTTGCGGTCGTCAGGCTGAACGCACCCCCGTCGCGGCACTGCCGTTGCCATACAGGGCAACGTGTCTGCACAGCCCCGCCTCCCTCCGCCTGCGAGTCCGATGGTGTCTGCCCGCGGACAGGTATGGACGGTTGTCTCGCGGACATCGTACGCCGACTGCGAGGGGGTGCAAATGCGCCGCCCCGGCCTGGCGGAAGCGGCGTCCACCTTCACTCTTCTGAGACCATTCGACCGCATCGTGCCACTCGCGGCGCGGATTGAACCGCACGTCGTCAGCGGGCGCGTGTGGTCGAACCGGGTGTTCCTCAGCCTGACCCGCGCTCGGCCCTTCGGCAGCGTCGGTACCGCCGCAGCAGCCCGCATCGACCTCTTCCCGTTCCAGTTCGAGCCGGCCCTCGCCGTCTTGCGTCATGGATGCACGCGACTCCTCATCGCCGACGAAGTCGGGCTTGGTAAGACGATCCAGGCGGGCCTGCTGCTTTCAGAGCTCTCCGCCAGTGACGCCACGTTTCGCGGACTGGTTCTGGCGCCCGCCGCCCTGCTCGGCCAGTGGGCAGGCGAGCTGGATGACCGGTTCCGGCTCGAGGTCAACAGGGTTGACGCCGCCTGGCTGTCGGCGCGCTCACGCAGCCTGCCTGCCGATGTCAATCCGTGGAGCCTGCCCGGCTGCTACGTTGCGTCGATCGATCTGCTCAAACGGCCTGAAGTGCTGCGGCCCCTTGAAGACGTGACCTGGGACATCGTCGTCGTCGACGAAGCTCATAACGCGGCGACCGGCACCGCACGGCTCGCAGCGTCTCACGCGATTGCCTCCCGAGCACGGCAGAGTCGTGCTGATTACGGCAACCCCACCTGACGGAGATTCCGTGCAGATGGCGGCCCTGACTGGGATCGGCGCTCTCGACGATCCTCTCGTGCAATTCCGACGTCGGCGGGTGGACGTCGGCGTCCATTCCCGGCGCCGCACTGTGATGCTGCATGTCCGTCTGACGGCCGCCGAGCGGCGCATGCACCGATTGCTCAACCGCTACACGGCAAACTTGTGGCGCGAATCATCGGCTGATCGCCGTGCGCGTGCGTCGCTCACGGCAACGATACTTTGCAAACGGGCGCTCTCGAGCCCGGCGTCGCTGGCGTCTTCAGTCCAGCGGCGCATCGCCCTTCTCGCGGGAGCGGAGCCGTACGAGGACGCACAACTCCTCCTCCCACTCGGCGAAGAAGACGCGCTCAGCGACAACGTCCACGATAGTGCGTTGAACGCGCCAGGCCTGGCGGACGCGGACGGCGAACGACTGTTGCTCCGGCGCCTCGAGCGTTTCGCGCTCGCCGCATCGCAAGTCGAATCGAAGATTCGCGTTCTGCTGCGGCTGATGCGGCGCGTCCGGCAGCCAGCGATCGTGTTCACCGAATACCGCGACACGCTTTCGCGGATAGAAGCGGCGCTGCGATCGGCCGGACATGCGACCGTCCTGTTGCACGGAGGGATGTCCGCTCGAGAGCGGGCCGAGGTCGTCCGCCTGTTCGATCAGGGACAACTCGTTCTGCTCGCGACCGACGCGGCCGCCGAAGGGTTGAACCTGCATCGCCGCTGCCGACTGGTCATTCACTTCGAACTGCCGTGGACGCCGGGCAGACTCGAGCAACGCACCGGCCGCATCGACCGGCTCGGACAGGAGCGTGCGGTGCACGAGGTCCTGCTTGTCGCCCGCAGCACGGCAGAACGACTCGTCCTCGTGCCGCTGCTGAAACGGCTTCGTGCCGCCACAGCGGCCGGCACACGGCAGACCTCCGCTCTTCTTGCGGTCACCGAGTCGATGGTGGCATCCGGGGTGCTCGGCGGGGATGAGATCCCGGTCTCAGTTGAGCGCCCTCTTCCTTTGCGCGTGTGCCGATTCGTCGAAGACGCGGTTGCCGAAGTCGAACGAGCAGAGCTGCAGCGCCGCGGTGACGTCCTCGGTGCTACGGTCGGTGACGGCGCGCCGCTGATAACAGCCGGCAGGCGCGCACCATCGATCACGCTCCTCGTCGAAGTGATGTTGCGAACTGCCTTCGGTCAGTCTCGCCACTCGGAGCTGGTCGCCCTCGAGGCTCATATCCCATGGAACGGTGATCGTCGGGCCGGCGCAGTTCGAACCTTCCTCGCGTCCTATCTCGAGAAGCACTGGGCAGATGTGGTCACGGCGGTGGAACGGCGGACTGAAGACTCCATGCGTTCCGCGCGCGAACAACAAGCGTTGGTGATCCGACGGCTTCAACATCGCGAACGGGCGATGGCCGCCGGACTGCCGTCGGCGGCGCGCACGCTCGTCCAGGCCGGACTCTTCGAGAACCGGGCGCTCAAGGCGCGGATGAGCGAGCGGCGCGTCGCCGCACTGATGCTCGAGGACGCAGATGAGCGGGCCGATCGCGAGACCGCGAGCCTGGACGTCGAATCCATCATCCGGCTGGTCGCGGTCAGACTCGGCCGTCCTGACGGTCCGCGCGTCAGCGCGGCGTCATCAAGAATGTCACTAGCGAGGCGGAGCCTCAAGCGTCTCAGGCGGAGCCTCGCTAGATGATCCCGGGACTCTCCGGGACGATTCTGTCTCACGACGCGCTCGAAGCTGCGAATCTCACGACTTCTGAGTCCGCAGAAGCGGCAGCGGTTCACCGGTTGCTTCTCAGGTGGCAGCTGAATCTCAGTCGGAACGGCGGTCCTGCATGGACGGCGCGAAAAGTATTCGACGAGGTTGCCAGTCCGTTCTGCACGGCCCTCGGATTTCAGATCGTTCCCGTGGTGTCCGACCCGGCAATCGCCGTCGGCCTGCTCCAGGCAGCAGGAGATGTTAGTGGCGTTGGCGATCGCGCGTCCCTGGGGGCAGGAGTTGGGAACCGTCTGGCGGGAAAGCGTCCGCCGGGCCATCGGTGCTGGTGTGCGATGGTGTTACTGCTTCAACGGCGCCTCTTTGCGATTGTTCGATGCCGCGCGCACGCATTCGCGCCGGTACATCGAGCTCGACGTCGAGCGCATTACCGGGGATCCCGTCACCTTCGCGTTGAGCTGGCGTCTGCTCCGCGCCGCGGCGTTCGCAGGCAGCCATCATTCCCAGCTCGATCGCGCGGTTGTGCTCTCAGAACGTCACCGGGCTGACGTACGCGATGCACTCCAGTCCGGCGTGCACGATGCGCTCGCACGCCTGACGACGGCCTTCCTGAAGGCAGCGCGCCGGCGACGCACGCAGGCGACCGGAACCCTTCTCACGCGTCAGGCCTACGACGAATCGCTGCTCGTCATCTATCGAGTCCTGTTTCTTCTATTCGCCGAGGCGCGAGGGCTGGTGCCGAACTGGCATCCCGTTTTCCGGGAGAGCTACACCGTCGAAGCGTTGCGGCCAATGATCGACGGCGCGCTCACCTCGCCCGGGCTGTGGGAAGCGCTGCAAGCGATCGCGAGGCTGGCCCACCGCGGCTGCCGGGCCGGCACGCTGCGCGTCCCGCCGTTCAATGGACGATTGTTTTCTCCGGCACACGCTCCTCTGGCCGACACGCTGCCGCTCGACGACCAACATGTTCGCGAGGCGCTGCTGGCATTGACGACGCGCCGTGAGCGGGACGGGCGCCGCAGGATCTCTTACGCTGACCTCGGCGTTGAACATCTCGGCGGCGTCTACGAACGCGTACTCGATTTCGACATCTCGACGTCGACGGGTGACGGGACGGCGATACTCGTCCGCGGCGGACGCCGAAAATCCACCGGCAGCTTCTATACCCCACGGACGCTCACCGAACATCTCGTTCGCCGGACCCTTTCGCCGCTCGTGGAGAATGCGAGTCCGGATGACGTTCTGCGCCTTCGCATTCTCGATCCGTCCATGGGCAGCGGCGCTTTTCTGGTGGCGGCGTGCCGCTATGTCGCGCACGCGTACGAGGCCGCCCTCATCAGAGACGGCGTCACTACATCCACTGACCTTACCGAGGACGATCGCGCCGTCTTCCGGCGGGTCGTCGCACAGAAATGTCTTTACGGAGTGGATGTCAACCCGATGGCCGTGCAGCTGGCCAGATTGTCGTTGTGGCTCGCGACACTCTGCCGCGACCGTCCGCTGACGTTTTTCGACCGGCACCTTCGCACCGGGAACAGTCTGGCAGGCGCGTCCATCGAAGACGTCATGCGCCGACCGTCCGGTGCAATGCGCGGCCGCTCCGTGCTCCCCCTCCTGGACGAAACCGATCTGAGAGCTGAAGTCGGCAACGCTGTTATGTCGCATGTCGCGCTGCGCGAAGGGCCGGAAGATACGCTGGATCACGTCCGATCGAAGGAACGACAGTTCGATGCGTTGAGCTCTGCAACCGGCCCGGTCGCGCACTGGAAGCGGGTCGCGGATCTCTGGTGTGCGGCGTGGTTCTCGGATGATGTCAAGAGACTGAGCCGCGCCACATTTCAGTCGCTGCTCGATCGACGAACGCTTCCGGAACACATCGCCGAGCCGATCCTCCAGTCCGCGGTAGACGCAGCCACGCATCACCGCTTCTTTCACTGGCAGCTCGAATTCCCCGAGGTGTTTTACGAGCCGTCGGGCAACCGGAAGGCGGACGCGGGATTCGATGCCATTATCGGCAACCCTCCCTGGGAAATGCTGCGCGGCGACTTCGGGTCTCCCGGCGCGCGGGACGCGAGCGCCGACGCCGGTGCGCGGTTGACACGATTCGCTCGCGGCAGCGGTGTCTACCCGCTCCACGGCTCCGGCCATGCGAATCTGTATCAGCTCTTCGCGGAGCGCGCGTTGTCGCTGGCGTGTCGCGGAGGTCGCATCGGCCTGGTCCTGCCTTCGGGTCTGGCGACCGATCACGGCTGCGCGCAACTGCGGCGTCACCTGCTCGATTCGACTCGAGTGGATAGCTTCGTCTCGATCGATAACCGGGAGGCGATCTTCCCGGTGCATCGAGGCCTGAGATTTCTGCTGATTACCATGACGACGGGCGGTCGGACCGATGCCGTCCCGCTCAGATCAGGGCTCCGGACTGCGTCGGATTTCGACCGGCTCCCGGAATCGGGCGCCGACAGTGAAGCGGTGATGCTATCCCGCGATCTACTGGAACGCCTCAGCGGGACCCAGCTGGCAATCCCCGACCTGCGGAGCCAGGCCGATGCAGCGATTGCCGCCCGGCTTGCGTATTCGCATCGAGCCGCCGGGGACGAGGACGGGTGGGGACTTCGATTTGGACGTGAACTGAACGCCACCGACGATCGGCGTCACTTCGGCGCAGACGCACCTGGGCGCCTGCCGGTCGTCGAGGGGAAACAGATTCAACCGTTCGAGACAGCAGTCGCGCGATCGCGGGTGTTCATCGATCCGGAAGACGCATCGCGCCTTCTGCCCGGTGCCCCGTACCAGCATCCGCGTCTCGCCTACCGGGACGTCGCCGCGGCCACAAACCGTCTGACGCTCATCGCCGCCGTCCTTCCGGCCGGCGTCGTCACGACGCATACGCTTTTCTGCCTCAAGACTTCGCTCGACGATGACGCGCAGCAGTTTCTGTGCGGAATGTTCAACAGCTTCATCGCCAACTATCTGATTCGGCTGCGAGTGAGCACCCACGTCACAGTCACCGTGATCGACCGCCTGCCGGTACCGCGGCCCTCGCGCGTCGATCCGGCCTTCCGCGAAATGGCCGCACTCGCGCGGCAACTGTCGACCGCTCCCGACGAGGTCGCCGCGGCCGCTAGTCACCAGGCGCTCGCCGCGCGGATTTACGGCGTCACCGCGCAAGAGTTCGAACACGTTCTCGGCACGTTCCCGCTCGTCGATATCGCCGTGCGCGAAGCGGCGATGGCCGCCTTCATGCGTACGCTATAGTCAAGCCGCTTGGCGAATTTCGGCTTTGCGATCGATCTGCGAAAGTGCATCGGTTGTCATGCCTGCACGATCGCGTGCAAGGCCGAGCACCAGATCCCTGTCGGCGTGAACCGGTGCTGGGTCAAAACGGTCGAGAAGGGAACGTTCCCGGACACGCAGCGGCTGTTCTTCCCCGTTCTGTGCAATCAGTGCGTCGAAGCCCCGTGCGTCCGCATCTGCCCGACCAATGCGCTTTTCAAGCGGCGCGACGGGATCGTCGATCTCAACGGCGCGTCCTGCATCGGCTGCCGCGCCTGCATGGAGGCCTGCCCCTACGATCAGCTCTTCATCGACCCGAACACCCGGACCGCGGAGAAGTGCAACTTCTGCGCGAACCGGGTCGAGAACAAGCTCCAGCCCGCGTGCGTCAGCGTCTGCCCGACCGAGTGCCGCATCTTCGGCGACCTGGACGACCCGGCCAGTGAAGTGTCCCGCATTGTGCAGCGCGAGGCGTTCATGGTGCGCAAGCCGGAGAAAGGTACCGGACCGAAGATCTTCTACCTCGGCGCGGAAGAAAGCGTGATCAGACCGGAAGCTTCGTCGCGGCCGCTCTATTACAAGGAAGGCCAGGTCCACCTTCGCCCGCTCGGCGCCCCGGTAGAGGATCCTGACTCCCCTGGCGATCCGCGCGTCGACTACGACATCCCGCACGCCAAGCCGTGGGGAGTCGATATGGTTCTCTATCTGCTGTTCAAGGCAATCGGCACCGGGGCATTGCTGATCGCGGCGCTGCTCTGGTCCCTCGGCGTCGAGGGTGCGCTCGTTACACTCGCGGCACCGGTGATCTCGATCGTCTTCGTCACCCTTACGGCAGTCGTGCTCATCGTGGATCTCGAGCGGCCCGAACGGTTCTTCTACATTCTGACGCGCCCGAACTGGCGTTCATGGATGGTGTGGGGCGCATACTTTCTCACCGCACACGGCTTGGTCAGTGTGGCGTGGTTCGCCGCGGGGTGGTTCGGTTACACGTCCGCGTTGGCCTGGCTCGGCGTGCCGGCCATCGGCGTGGCGATCATGGCCACTTCTTACACGGGCTTCTTGTTCGCTCAGGGTCTTGGCCGCGACCTGTGGCAGGGCCCCGCGGCTGCCGTTGATCTCATCGCCCAGTCGGCGGCTGCCGGTTCCGCGTCGCTCCTGCTGGTTGCGGTGCTCATGGGCGATTCAGCGTCGGACGCCATCCCTCCTCTCGGGATGATTCTCGCGTTGAGCGTCGGCGCACACCTCGTCATCCTGATGTTCGAGCACGTGCTGTCGCCAAGCCCGACTCGCCACCACGAGCTTGCGACCGCGACCTTTCTTCGCGGCGCTTATTCAAGGCTGTTCTGGGGGGGCGCGATCGCCGGCGGCGGAGTGCTCCCGCTGCTGATGCTGGTGGGACTTCCGGTCAATCCAGTCGTGGTAGCGGCGGCCGCCGTGCTCGCACTGGCGGGAGGCGCGGCCTGGGAATACATCTGGGTCGAAGCAGGGCAGTCGGTGCCGTTGTCATGAAGAGGCGCTGATTGGGCGACGGGGACGCGCGAGTGCGACGTGACGGATTGCTGATCTGCTGAACTGGCGATCTGCGCACCGACGTATCGCAATCTGCAATCCGCGCAATCCGCAATCGCGCAATCTGCAGTCGACGATCACATGGCTGACTTCCCGAAACATCCCGACCCGTCGCAGTGGGACGACTACGTCGATTTCGAGTCGACGAGCTGGCCGAAAAAGGAGCGGCGTCGCTACTGGATCATTCCGAGCATCTGTTTCAACTGCGAGTCGGCGTGCGGCATCCTCGCCTACGTCGACAAGGAGACGATGGACGTCCGGAAGATCGAGGGCAATCCTGTGCATCCCGGGAGTCGAGGACGAACCTGCGCGAAGGGAGTCGTCACGCCGAACCAGCTCGAAGACCCGGACCGCATCCTGTATCCGATGCGCCGTGCCGGCGAGAGAGGCGATGGACGATGGGAGCGGGTTACGTGGGACGCCGCGCTGGATGACATCGGGGGCAGGATCAGGAAGGCCATCCTCGAGAACCGCCGGCACGAGCTGATGTATCACGTCGGCCGACCGGGCGAAGATGGCTACGCCAATCGGGTGTTGCAGGCGTGGGGCATTGATGGGCACAACAGCCACACCAACGTCTGCTCATCGTCGGCGCGGCTCGGGCATTTTCTCTGGTGCGGCGCCGACCGTCCCTCTCCCGACTATGCCAACGCGCAGACGATCCTGCTGCTGTCATCGCACCTGGAAACAGGTCATTACTTCAACCCGCACGCGCAGCGGATCATCGAATCCAAAGCCAGGGGCGGCACGCTTGATCTGCATCGATCCGCGGTTGTCGAATTCGTCGGCCAAGGCGGACTTGTGGCTACCCGCGTACTCGGGCACCGAAGGGGCGCTGCTCCTGGCATTCGCGAGGATCCTCCTCGAAGAGGAGCTGTTCGACCGCGAGTTCGTGCGCAAGTGGGTGAACTGGCGAGCGTACTTGCGCGCCGAACGAGCGGACCTGCCCGAGACATTCGACGCATTCGTCGTCGCGTTGAAGGAGCTCTACGCGCAGTTCACGCCCGGAGTTCGCTGAGTCTGAGACCGGCGTGCCGAAGGAACGAATCGTCGAGGCGGCGCGTGCAATCGGCCGCGCCGGTACGCGCTTTTCGACCCACAACTGGCGCGCGGCGGCGTCTGGCAATCTCTGGGGATGGCAGATCACCCGCTGCCTCTATCTGCTCGTGGTGCTGACCGGATCGCTCGGCACGGTTGGCGGCATGAACATGCACGTCACCAACAAATTCGTGCCGAAGCATCCGAATCCGCCGCCGCCGCCGGAGTACTGGAACGAACTGCTCTTCCCGAAGGAGTTCCCGCTCGCGTTCTTCGAAATGAGCTTTCTCCTTCCCCACTTCCTCAAGGAGGGGCGCGGCAAGCTGGATGTCTACTTCACGCGCGTCTACAACCCGCTGTGGACCAATCCCGATGGCTTCTCATGGATGGAGGTCCTTCAGGACAAGGACAAGATCGGCCTGCACGTCGCGTTGACTCCGACGTGGAGCGAGACCGCCTGGTTCGCCGACTACATCCTTCCGATGGGGCTCGGCACCGAGCGGCACGACACGATGAGCCAGGAGACGCACGCGGGCCAGTGGCTCGGTTTTCGGCAGCCGGTGCTGCGCGTCGCGCGCGAAAAGCGCGGCGACCGCATCACCGCGACCCACGAGGCGAATCCCGGCGAGGTGTGGGAAGAAAACGAGTTCTGGATCGCCCTCAGCTGGAAGATCGATCCGGATGGCTCGCTCGGGATCCGCAAGTTTTTCGAGTCCCCTTATCGCGCCGGTGAGCAGATCACGGTCGACGAGTACTACCGGTGGATGTTCGAGAATTCAGTGCCCGGCTTGCCGGAGACCGCGGCGAAAGAAAACCTGACGCCGCTCGAGTACATGCGCAAGTACGGTGTTTTTCAGGTCTCGGACAACACCTACAGCCGCAATTACACCCTCAACGCGTCGATGAGAAATCGCCGAGTGTGGAGGTGGACGGCGTGAAGCTGAACGGCTTCAACACTCCCTCACGGCTTCTCGAGTTCTATTCGCAGACGATGGTCGACTGGGGCTGGCCGGAGCATGCGGTGCCGCGTTATGTGCCCGGGCATGTGCATTGGCGTGACCTCGCACGCGACGACGGAGAGTTCGACCTGCTGCCGAACTTCCGGCTTCCGACGCTCATACATACGCGGTCACCGGTGAAATGGCTGTACGAGATTTCGCACAACAATCCGCTGTGGATTTCGACTGAGGATGCGCGCAAGTTCGACATCGCGACCGGCGATCTCGTGAAGGTCCGCACACAGATCGGCTACTTCGTGACCCGCGCCTGGGTGACCGAGGGGATTCGTCCCGGCGTGCTTGGCATGTCGCATCACCTCGGACGGTGGCGTCTCGACGAGGACACCGGCGGTCCGCGAGTTGCGTCGGCGCTGGTGCGGATTTCGAGGGAATCTGGCGGCCGCTACGTGATGAAGCAGGTGCACGGCGCCACGCCGTTCGAGAGCAGCGATCCCGACAGCGGTCGGATCTGGTGGAGCGAGGTGGGCGTCCATCAGAACCTCACGTTCCCGGTCCAGCCCGATCCCGTCAGCGGGATGCACTGCTGGCATCAGCGCGTTCATCTGGAGAAAGGCGGCCCCGACGACAGCTACGGCGACATCGTCGTAGACACCGCCCGCGCGCACGAGCTCTATAAAGAATGGATGTCGAAAACGCGTCCCGCGCCTGGTCCGGACAACCTCAGGCGTCCATTGTGGTTCGACCGTCCGTTACGTCCAGTCGCTGCCGCGTACAAAGTCGCCCACCGAATGATCGCACCCGTCGCAGCCCTTCGCACCCTCGAGCAGCTCCTTCGCACACTTGCGCACCCTGTCGCAGCTCTTCAGCACGGCCGCTACACCCGTGTCGTCGCGTACCACATCGTCACCGACAGCTCGAGCAGAACGATGACGGTCACTGTCACGGTGAGCAGATCACGCCGCCGGATGCGCTCCGCGAGGGCGATGAGCGTTCGCACAACGGGGGTGGCCATCAGGACTATGAATCCGGTGAGGAATGCGCGGTTCGTCAGTGTCGGGTTCGTCTCAGAAAGGTGAAGCACCAGTCCCGCACCGAGCGTGATGCCGGCGGCGATTACCATCGACCGCACCAACCACAGGAATCGCTCGCGGAGATCGTCCGCCATTACGCTGTGACGCTCCGGTAAAAATAGATGACGGCGACGGCGCCGAGGACGCCTGCCATCAATAGCTTCAGCGCGCGGGCGTTCGCTCGCGCTGCGTACCACATGCCCACCCTGGATCCGGCGAGCACGCCAAGAACGGCTGCCGCCGCGAGCGGCGCAATGATCTGGCCGCGCGCGTAGTAGATGGGCGCCGAGCCCAGGGCGGTGACGCCGATCAGCGTGGCCGTGGTGGCGGCCGCCGCCCGCATCGGCACGCCGCACCACGCGTTGAGCGCCGGAACCTGCAGGATCCCGCCACCGATGCCGAGCAGTCCGGAGATGATGCCGCTGCCGAGCGAGACGCCGAGCGCGGCGGGCAGCCGCCGGACGCGGTAGACCACCTCGCGCCCGCTTTCCTCCTCGTAATAGCGCCCGCCGAGCGCGCCGGTCTGCGCTGAGGGATCGAGTATCACGTTGCGCCGGTCGAGCCGCGTCAGCATGACGCCGGCGATCACTGCGGTGACCGTCGCGAGAATGACGTACAGCGTCCGGACCGCAAGCCCCTGGACGACGAGCGCACCGAAAAGACCTCCGGCAACCGCGACGACCTGCAGGAGCATCCCAAGGCGGGCGTTGATGAATCTCCGGGCCGACTCGTTCGTGGCGACGGCATTCGACGTGGCGATCACGGTCATCAGGCTGATGCCGGAGGCGGTCTTCAGCGGCACGCCCAGACCGACGTTCAGGAGGGGAATGAGAAAAACTCCTCCGCCGATGCCGAGCAGCGCGCCGAGGGATCCTGCCACGGCTCCCGCAATCATCATGCTCACGACGATGATGCCAGTGACGTGCGCGGGATCGGGCGGTGGCATGGGTGTTAGAATGCGCGAGAATTCCGACCAGGATTCTAGCCGATGTTGCAGCGCTTCTTCGACGAAGGTCTGGCTCACGCGTCGTATCTGATCGCCTGCCCGCGCGTGCGCGAAGCTGTGATCATCGATCCGCGGCGTGATGTTGACGTTTACATCGAAGCGGCTCGGGCGATGAATCTGAAGATCGTCTACTCGTTCGAAACCCACATCCACGCCGACTTCGTGTGCGGTTCGCGCGAGCTCCTCGCGATCGGCGCCCGAACCCTCGCCGGTCCGGGATCGAATCTTCGATACCCGCACCACGAGGTGCAGGACGGCGAACGGGTCCGCGTCGGCGACCTGTCGATCCAGTTCATACACACGCCGGGGCACACGCCGGAGCACATCTCCGTCCTCACCAGCCAGCCGGACCAGCCGGTGCGCATCTTCAGCGGCGACACGCTGTTTGTCGGAGCGGTCGGACGTCCGGACCTGCTGGGCGAGGAACAGGCCCGAAAACTCGCCGGGCAACTCTACGATTCCCTGTTCACGAAACTACTGACGCTCGACGACCGCATCGAAGTGCATCCCGGCCATGGCGCCGGCTCGCTGTGCGGCGCCGGCATCGGCAACGAACCGCACACGACGATCGGCCAGGAGCGGCGCTTCAACAAGATGCTCCAGCATGCCGACAAGGACTCGTTCGTCGCTGCAGTCCTGGCCGATCTGCCGGATACGCCGCCGTACTTTCCGCGGATGAAGAAGATCAATCAGGAGGGGCCGCCGCTCCTCGGTCTCGTCAACGGCTACCGTGGGCCCGCGGCCATGAGTCCGACTGGCGCTGCGTCGGCGATAAAGTCGGGCGCGCTCCTTCTCGATCTGCGTGGCGCCTCGGCGTTCGCCGAACGGCATCCCCTCGGCGCGCTGAACCTGGCGTACGGCACGAAGGTAGGCTACTGGGCCGGGTGGGTGTTGCCGGCAGACGTCCGCGTCGTGCTGCTCGCTGCCGATGACCGCCAGGCAACAGATGCCGCCAGGCAGTTGATGCGAGTCGGCGTCTCGCGGATCGACGGTTACATCAGCGGCGGAATGGACGCCTGGGCCTCAGCGGGGCTGCCAACGGGTAGTTACGCCATCTTGTCAGTTGAAGAACTGCGCGCGGCCTCCGCGCGAGGCGAGTCCCCCCTCGTCGTCGATGTGCGCACCGATCGCGAGTGGAAGGCCGGCCACATCGATGGAGCGCTGCATATCCCTCTCGGCGATCTGTCGAAGCGAGCTTCGGAGATTCCGCGCGACCGGGCCGTCGCGACAATGTGCGAAGGAGGCTACCGCTCGGCGCTTGCGGCCAGCCTGCTCTCTCGCGCCGGGGTCGATCAGGTGGCCAACGTCACCGGCGGAATGGCCGCCTGGCGCCAACTGCAAGCCGCTGCGCCGACTAACCGCTAAGCTTCTAACTTCTAACTACTAACTCCCGAGTCCCGAGCCCCCAGCCCCAGCCGAGCCCCGAGCCCCGAGCCCCGAGCCCCGAGTCCCGAGTCCCGAGCCCCAGTCGCTAGCCCCTTCCCGCCGCGTGGAGTTTCAGGACTGCGTACAGGGTCGAAATGATCGGCACCGGCACGCCAGCAGCGGCCGCTCGTCGGACGACAGCGCCGTGGAGCGCCTCGACTTCGATCCTCTTCCCCTGCGCCAGATCGATCAGCAGCGACGAGCGCATCGTCCCGGGGATCCCCCCGATGTATTTTTCGATCTTCTCGATGACGTCTGTGGCGACCGGCACACCTTCGGCGCGCGCGAGGCTCTCGATTTCGCGGCATGCCTCCAGGAACTGCGCTCTGGTGAAAGGATCGGCCCACACCGGTCCGATGGGCAGCCGCGAAGCGCCGGTAAAACCAGCGAGCGGCACGAGGAAGATGAACTTCTCCCAGATCGGTACCCGGCCGTCGCCGACGACTTCCGACTGGATGTCGGCGCCTGAAAGCGCCTCGTGCAGTTCGGCCACCCGCTGTGAACTGCGCGGCAGCGCTCCGAACACCTCGCCAAACACCACGCGACGGTGGGTGCCCGTCTGTTCGATGACGCCGGGAGCGCCCAATGCGGACGCGATGTAGGTGGTGCCGCCAATCACGCGGGCCTCGCCGGCCACGGCGGCCACCTCGTGGATGCTGCCGATTCCGTTCTGCACCGTCAGCACGCTCGTGCCGCTGCCAAGCATGGGAGTGAGCAGCGGCAACGCGGTCGCATTGTCGTACGCCTTTACCGCGACGATGACGAGATCGACCGGACCAACGGCAGCGGTGTCCTCCTCCGCGCGACAGTGCACGGTGAAGTCGCCGAGCGCCGGGCTGCGGATCTCGAGACCGCGCTCTCGGATCGCCGCGAGATGTGCTCCCCGCGCGACCAGAATGACATCGTGCCCGGCGCGGGCGAGTTTCGCGCCGTAATACCCGCCGACGGCGCCTGATCCCAGAACGGCTATTCGCATGGGCAGAGCAGGCGACGCTACAGCGTCGCTTTACGGTCCTTTTTCGACATGAGGTAAACCGGCACGCCGATGACGAGCAGGCCGAGGCCGGCCAGCGATTCGACCGGTTTCTCGAACAGCGTGTTGAGCACAAATGCGGTCGAGCCGAGGACGAACACGAGCGGGACGATCGGATAACCCCAGACACGGTACGGCCGGGCAACCTCTGGTCGGATCCGCCGCAGCCGGAACAGCGCGAGCCCTGCCACGACGCTGAACAGAATCGACGAGAACATGACGTAAGTGAACAGCTGCTCGTAGGTGCCGGTCAGTGTCAGGATCATCGACCAGAAGGTCAGCGCGACGATGGCGACGTGCGGCGTCTGGTAGCGCGGGTGGACACGGCTCGCTGCCGGCAGGAAAACGCCGTCGATCGCCATTGCGAACAAGATGCGCGAGCCCGCGAGGATGCCAGCGGCATTGCAGCCGAACGTCGAGACGACGACCGTTAGCGCCACGAACGACGCTCCTCCCGGCCCCACCAGCGCCGTCGCGGCTTTCTCGGCGACCCGGGTGACGCCGCGCATCTCATCGATGCTCAGTGCATAGAGGTACGCGAGGTTGACGACCAGGTAGATCGCCATCAGCGTGAGGACTCCGATGAACAGCGCGCGCGGGACGTTGCGCTGCGGATCCTTGATCTCCCCCGCGGCGTAGGTCATGAAATACCACGCCTCGTAGGTCCACAGGACGGCAATCATCGCGATGCCGAACGAAGCCAGCGGCCTCGCAATCGCCGCCGGGACGATGGGGG
Organism: uncultured Acidobacteriota bacterium; assembly: GCA_963810305.1. Classification (GTDB taxonomy): domain Bacteria; phylum Acidobacteriota; class Vicinamibacteria; order Vicinamibacterales; family 2-12-FULL-66-21; genus JACDCA01. The sequence goes on along the minus strand of CAWEMY010000007.1, from coordinate 138,019 downwards.
TGAAGGCCGGCTGCACGTTGGCGGCCAGGATCGCCATGATCGGCAGCGCCGCGAGGCCGGCAACCTTGGCGATCGTGAGCACGACATTGACCATGTTGCCGCTGCGAACACCGACGTAGTTGATCGCTCCCAGCACCGCAAGCGAGACGGCGGCCACCACCTGCCCGGGGGAAATGTTGAAGGCGCCCCACGGAGTCGGCAACGCCACCAGCACTGTGGTCGTGGAAAACGCGGGAATGAAGAAGCTCAGATACTCGGCGAACCCCACCGCCACACCTGCAATGCCGCCGCTGATGACTACGAGCAGCGCCACCCAGCCGTAGAGAAACGCCGGCAGCTCGCCGTACGCCTCACGCAGAAACACGTAGACGCCACCCGACCGGGGGAACATTGCCCCCATCTCAGCGTATGTGAGGCCGCCGGCGATCGTAAGCACGCCGCCGAGCGTCCAGGCGAGAAGAAGCAGCGAGGCCGACGGAATATGCGCGGCCATCCCTCCGGTCGTCAGAAAGATGCCCGAGCCGATCACATTGCCGACAACCAGCATGATTGCCGACGCGAGCCCGATGGACCGGATCAGTCCGTCGTCGGAGGTAGCCGCTACGGCGGTCTGCGTCGCATTCGGGCCATCCTTGGATAAGAGTTGGGGAACGCGGCACTGTATCGCAGTTTCGACGACGCTCATGCGCCGGTGTAGAATTTAGGATCGGAGGGTCGAATGGCCACACGCCTCACCACCTACCTCGTGGTTGGCATCGTCGGGGTGACGCTGATCGCAGGACTGATCGTTCGGGCCCAGCGTGACGACAGTGACGGCCCTGTTGATCTGATCGTCCACAACGCCGTGGTCTTTACCGGCGAGGCCTCCCACAAAACCGCGGAAGCGGTCGCTGTTCGTGCCAACCAGATCCTCAAAGTCGGCAGCAACCGCGAGATCATCCGACTGCAGCGCCCCCAGACGGTGATGATCGACGCGAAGGGGGCGGCCGTACTGCCAGGCTTCAACGATGCGCATCTGCACCTGGTCGAAGGCGGCCTGGCGCTGGAACATGTCGATCTTTCAGACGCCGCGACTATCGAGGAGGCTGTCGAGCGCGTCGCCATGTGGGCGGAGCGCAATCCCGGGAAAGGCTGGATCTCCGGCCGTGGCTGGAAATTCGATCCGGAAGTGACACCGACCCGGCAGGCGCTCGACGAAGCGCTGCCAACGCGCCCGGTTTACCTGGCCGCGGATGACGGCACCACCGCCTGGGTGAATTCCGCTGCGTTGAAGCTTGCGAAGATCGCGCGCCGTACCGAAAATCCACTCGGCGGCCACATCGCCAGAGACAAGAAGGGTGATCCGACCGGCATCCTCGAAGGGACGGCTGCCGAACTCGTCGCCAGGCTCCGGCCGAAACCATCGCACGACGATCGCATGCGCGCGCTCCGGAACGCGCTGGCCGAAGCACAGCGTCTAGGCATTACCAGCCTTCAGACAACCGCTGCAGACACATCCGAGCTCGAGACGTTCGCACTCACGCGCGAGCGACGAGTCACTGGACGTGCGGCTATATCCAGTGCTCGAGATACGTGGTGCGCGCACCGACGACGAGATCGTAAAGCTCGATCCCGTTCTCGTGAAGTATTCCGACGATCCGCTGATGAAGTCGGGCGCCGCAGCGGTACCGCTGGAGTCGGTGGATGCGGACGGGTTGAATCGGCTGGTCCGCCTGCTCGATGGCCGCGGCTGGCAGGTTTCGATCGAGACGGATAGTCCGGAAGAGGCGGATGAGGCACGGACCGCTCTCGCTCATGCGGTGCGCTCGAACAGCGCGGTCGTCCGCGAGCGACGACACCGCCTCGAGCACCAGGACGGCATCTTTACCGTGATCGGCAAGACGAAAGCCATCGGCAGCGACTGGCCGCGCGGTCCGCTTGCACCGATGCGCGTTCTCCAGGCAGCGCTGGAGTACCTTGCGCTGAACGATGCGCTGCGGGCCTACACCCTTGGCGGCGCTTTCGCGTCCTACGACGAGAAGCGCAAAGGCACGCTGGCGGCGGGAATGCTGGCGGATATCGTCGTCCTCAGCGGCAACATCTTCGAGATGGAGCCTGCGCAGCTCGACACCGTGAAGGTTGCGTATACGATCTTCGACGGCCGGATCGTCTATCCCGCCGACCGCCGATCGACGACTTTCCCGTAACTTGTCAACTTCAAACTCCAAACCTCAAACTCCCAATTCTCTTTTTGGAGTTTGGAGTTTGGACTTTGGAGTTGACACGAGTCAGCGAAGAACCAACTCCACTCGGTAGCGGCCGTCTTCAAGCGGGCGCAGCAACGCGAGACGCGGCGGCTGTCCGACAACAACTGGCGCCTGCACCTTCCCGCGCCAGTCAGGCAGGTCGACAGACGCGCCCATTTCGTAGTCCGCGTCCGGAACGATCGTGAGACCGGCCGCGTCGATCACGCGTAGCGCGCCCGATGTCCGGAGATCGCCGATGTCGTTGACGCTGGTCGAAATCTGAATTGTCCGCTGCCCATCGTTGTTGCGCACTCGGCGGCTCGCCGAGATGCCGATGTCGGCGACGAAGGGCTGGATGCCCGTGCCGGTGATGACGGTCGCGTTCCTGACGAGGATATAGAACAGGCCGGATTCGTTGATCGGCAACTCTTCGTATCGCCTCGGATCGGCCTTCTCCACGCGACCTGTCGCGAGAGCGTCGAGGGCCGACAGGATCGCGACGAAGTTCAGGCGGACCAGCGGCGGGTCCATCTCCTCCGACGGCCACGGGCCCGTTTCGATCAGGACGACCGGAGTACCCCAGAGTGTGATGTTGTCGCCGAACGCCCTGACCTCGAACTCTTCGTCATAACGCCCGATCTGACCGGACGCGAACGGCTCGAGTGAGTCGCGAATGACGGCACAGATCTTCTTGGTCAACAGCCGGCCGGGGCTTTCCGTCCGTTTCTCGTCGTACGCCACCGACAGCAATGAAATCGACGCCGGCCTCGGAGGATCGCCTATCCCGGTGCCCCAGTTCTGGTTATGCAGGTTGAAACCGATTTTTGGATTGATCCGGTCGCGCAGCGCTTTCAGCGCACGCCCTTCCGGCGTCTGCAGTCGGAGCGCGTCACGGTTGATGTCGATCCCTTGTGCGTTACGGCGCTGAAAGCGCTCCGCGCCGTCCGGGTTCAACATCGGAACAAAGTGCAGCGACAGGCGCGAGAGCATCCGCCGAACCTCGGCGTCGTCTCGATGCGTATCGAGATACTTGAAGATGTCAAAGAGCGCTGCGGTCGCGGTCGACTCGTCGCCGTGCATCTGCGACCAGAGCAGCACCGCTGTCGGGCCGCTCCCGACGCGCAGGTGATGGATCGATCGGCCTTCGACGGATTCGCCGATCTGCTCGAGTGAAAACATCTCCGGGCGCACCGCCACGACGGCGCGCAGTCGTCCGACGACTTCGTCGTGAGTGATCAAAGGAGGTGATGGCGGGGAGACGCGTTCCTCGTCCCAGATACGCGCGAGCGCCTGAGGCGTCAGGCCCGTCCCGGCCGATCTCTGATCGGCCGCCACTCCGGGCGTCAGAGCGGCAATGAGGCAGACCGACGCCGCCACTTTCGACAGCATGGTTTCAGCGGTAATGCAGACGGTATAGCGTCGTCTTGCCTGCGAGGCTGACGATGAATAGATCGTCGTAATCCGCGTCCGCGAGCTTCGGAGGATTTTCGACACCCAGCCTGCCGAGAATGTCAGGGATGGTATTGGAGTGTCCGACGATCAAGGCGCGGCCGGTTACGGCCTTGGCTTTCTCGAGCAGCCCTGGCGCGTCCTTCGCGCTGACGATGGTGGGTTGAATACCGAGCAACTTCGCGAGCGGCTCGGCGGTCTGTTGCGTCCGCTTGTATTCGGTGACGAAGATCGCCGTCACGCCGGCGTCCTTCAGAGCGGCCGCCAGCGCCTGCGCGCGGGTGCGGCCGACGTCCGACAAATCGGGATCGTTTGCCATCGAGGTGGCGCCGCCGGCGCCACCATCCGCCCGCTCGGCGTGACGAACCACGAACACCGCGGTCTGGGCTGCGGCATCAATGACAGTCCCGAGCAGCGCAGCACCCACGAAAAGCAACAAGCGTTTCATCCAGTCTCCCTGAGTTGTAACAGCCCTGAAGGGCTGGCCTACGGACGTGGTAACAGCCCTGAAGGGCTGGACTACGTGCGTCCTGTACGAAGCGCGATCAGATAGAGCACGGCGCCCGCCGCAAGAGCATATCCGCCGGAGATCAATTGCTGGCGCGTCGCTCCGAAAAGGATGGCGAGCGCGATGAGGATCGCAACTGCCGGCACGATCGGGCCACCAGGGACGATGAATTGCGGCGGATTCACCTTTCCACTGAATCGCGCATCTCGCAGCCTCACCATCGATGCACACGTGGCAACGTACACCAGCAGCCGGCTGATCGCGCTCGCTGCCGCCAGGGTTGCGAAGCTTCCGCTCAAGGCGAGCACCAGCGACACGCCGGCAGTCACCAGGATCGCGTTCACGGGCGTCCGAAACCGCGGGTGGACGTAGCCGAAAAACCGCGGCAGATCTCCCTGCTCGGCGAGAGCATACAGGTTCCGCGACCCCGACAGCGCCTGGCCCATGTTGTTGCCCGATGTCGACATGACGGCGCCAAGCGTGATCATCGCCGCTCCGAGCGGCCCCATGAACCGCGCCGCCGCATCCGCGAGCGGCGTCCTGGATGATTCAAGGCCCGGCAGAGTACCGATCGCAACCAGCTGCGCCAGCGTCATGATCGCGGTGACGATGACGATCGTCATGATGAGTGCGAACGGGATCGCCGTCCGCGGATCTTTCGCTTCGCCGCCGGGAACCGGTACGACCTCGTATCCGCCAAAGGCAAAAATGAGGAGGAGCGCGCTGGTCGACAGCTGTGTCGAGGTCAACTGCGCGGGAGCTGCCACGACCGTCCAATCGATGTAAAACAGACCCACCGCGATGAAGATCGCCAGCGGAATGAGCTTGCCTGCGGTGAGCAGATTGACCACCAAGCTGCTCTGCCTGATGCCGCGGATGTTGATGGCCGTGAGCACGGCGATGATGCCGGAAAGCAGCAGCACGCGGTTGATGCCAGTCGTCACCCCGGGCCAATAGAACCCGAGCGACGACACCAGCACAGTGATCACCGATGCCCAGCTCGCGGCACGGGTGAACCACATCATCCAGCCGACTTCGAAGGCGGGAAAGCGCCCGAATGCAGCGCGGGTATAGAGATAGGGACCGCCGGTGCCGTCGAAGCGGCTGCTCACCTCAGCGAATGAAAGCGCGATGAGCATCGACGCGAGGCCCACCGCTGCGACCATCCATGGGCTCCACGAACCGCCGTTCAGCGCGAGGGCCGCCGGCAGCGCGAACACTGCGCCGCCAATGACCTGATTGACGCCGATCGCCGTCAGATCCCAGCGTCCGAGCTCGCGACGCAGGGCCGGCGACGGCGCCATCGTCGGCGCTTGGTCGACCATCAGCCTCGTGCGCCCGCAAGGCGTCGCATCGGCACTGCCAGCAGCCCATATAGACCCGCGGCAATCAGCAGGTTGGTGTGGATGCCGGCCCACATCGAAATCATGACCGCAAGAATCGAGGCCATGACGCCGCACGCACCATTGACCCCCCACATCCAGGCGGTGACCGAATCCGAGTGGTTTCGCAGAAGCCGCAGACCTATCGGAAAGCAGAAGCCCATCGCGAAGGCGAGCGGCGCAACGAATGCCGCGACAACCAGGGTGCGGCCGGGCAGCCCCCACCCGACTGTCGACTGAATTGCACTGTGCAGCAGGAGCGTCTCAACGAGCACTGCGGCGCCGATCCCGATCGGCAGCCATGAGAGCCGTCTGCTGCGATCGACGTCGATGCGTTCGGACGCCACGCTGCCCAGGCCGGCCGACAGGATCATCAGGAAAAGAATGATCGAAAAGGTATAGGTGGGGTGGCCGAGATAGACCGAGAATCGCTGAAGAAACGGAATCTGAACGAACAAGAAGGCAAAACCGATGATCGCGAAGTAGGTCAAAGCCGAGGCAAATACGCCGGCCGGGAGCGCTGGACGTCCAGTGGAGATGAGCGGCCATCCGATGATCAGCAGGACGAGCACAGCCGCGACAGCGGCCAGCGCGAGGAGTGTTCTGGTCGCGCGCAGGTTGCCGCTGACGACGCCAGCGCTCGATGATCCCTGGCGAAGCAGGAAGCCGCGCGGCTTCAGCATGTTGAAGAAGAACGGCCGCGGTCGGTTGGAGCAGTGAAATCGAAGTAGGGATCGGCTGTCGCGGTCTGCAGGGCATCGGCCGAGGACGCCGTGGCGATGCGGTTGAGACGTTCGTCCGAACCGGACTCCCAGGGGCTCACGCGGACGGTGAAGCCCATCTCCGTGGCAACGCGCTTGATCGCTGCGCCGTCCTGTTCGGAGAACGGTGTCCGGGACACCATCATCGTCGCGATCCGCTCGCGCGTCACGAGGATCAGGTGCCGTCGTGGCTCCGCGATACCGGCGTCCATCAGGGACGCAACACCCAGTGACAGCAGCCGGGTCGTTTCCGAGACGGCATCCGGATCGAACCAGCGGGATACGCTGAAGACGCCGGTCGGAGTGAGCGCGCGCAGGAACACCTGCCATCCATCGCGGGTGTAGAGCCCGTTCTCCGAAAGCGTGAATGCCCCGGCGCCGGTCGCTGCCCATGTGTCGATCAGCGACATCTGGAGGACGTCGAATTTCGCCGGCGTTCGCGTCAGGTACGAACGCGCTTCGTCGTGAATCAGGGTGACGCCCGGTCGTCCGGCGATCCCGGCAAAGTCCCGGTAACGCCCCCTTAGCGCCCCGATCAGCGACTCGTTGATTTCAACGCCGGTGATGCGTGTGTTGCCCGCCCAGATGGCGGTCAGGATGTCGCGGCCGCCACCGACCCCGATCACCGCCACCTCTCCACTGCGGAGCCGATATGGCAGCGAGGTCACGTCGTATCCGACCCAATCCAGCGACTTCGGATCGCCGTCCCATTTGGTAATGACCGTCCCCGCGTCGCCGTCTATCGCCGCGGTCGCAAGCGTGGTGGGCGTCTGAGGCGCGTTCGCGGCGGGTCCCCACAGAAACGGTGTTCCGAGGGCTGGTGTGCGGACGACAACATGGGAGTGAGCGTTCCAGGCGGAATAGTCGACGCTGCGCTCTTCGAACCAGAGACTGCGGCTCTTCGGGTATATCACCCCCAGCGGGTGCGCGGCCGTGGCATTGGCGGACGCAGCCGCAAACAGGACGATCGCAATCACCGCGGACGACCAGCCGCGAGACCCGGCGAACCGGGCAAAACACCAGGCGCCCACCGCGGCCGCGCCGCCCGTGGCCAGAGCCGTTGACGTGATGTCGGTCATGTCGAGGAGCAGGATGATCCCGACACAACCCATGGCTGCGCCGACGAGGTCAGCGCCGTAGAGCCAGCCGATAGGCGCGCGCGTGCGCGTGAGTGCGACCGTCACCACGATCCCGGACAGCACAAAAGGGATTGTCAGTGCCAGGGTCGCAATGGCGAGCGCCGCCAGTTCCGACGGCGCTCCGCCGCGCACCGAGGGGAATGGAATCGTGAGATTCGCGATGTGCGAGACCGGCAGCGCAACCGCAAACAGGAGCGCCGCGATGGGCAGCGTCCGCGTGGTGCGGTCCGCGGAAAAGAGATCCCCCGCCACGAACACGAGGACGGCGCCGGCCGCCATCCCGAGCATCGCGACCGATACCGCGAGAAACGAGAGGTGATACCACGTCAGCACCGACAGGAGGCGCGTGTCGAGCACTTCCAGCATCAGGGTCGCAAGCGTGGTGAAGAAGAGCCCCGCGATCAGCCACCAGAGCCCTGGCGACGCGGGACGCACTGCATTCTGAACTCGCATCTCCGGCACTTCGGAGTTGTATCATGGCTGCTGATGGAAACAGATGTCGTCGTGAAGCCGCGCGACGTGATGCCGCAGGGCGCTTCGACGCTGCCGGCGCCGTTCTACACAGACGAAACCTACTTTCAGCGCGAGATGGAACGCCTCTTCGCGCGCATGTGGGTGTGTGTCGGCCGCACCGAGCAGGTGGCAAAGCCAGGGCAGTTCATCGTCCGCGAGCTGCTCGGCGAAAGCATCATCATCACCAGCAATGCGGCTGGCAAGGTGAACGCGTTCTACAACGTATGCCGGCATCGCGGGACGAAGTTGTGTACCGAGCACCAGGGATCGTTCCCAGGCAGCATTCAGTGCCCCTACCACGCCTGGACGTACGACCTCGATGGACGGCTGATCGGCGCACCGCACATGGAGGAAGTTCCACACTTCGCCAAGGGTGACTACCCGCTGAATCGCATCGCCTCGGACGTCTGGGACGGCCACATCTTCATCAATCTCTCCCCGGCCCCATCGACCCTCCTCGAGCAACTCGCCGAGCTGCCCGGCAAATTTACCTCCTGGCGCATGCAGGACCTCCGGCTCGGCCACCGCATCGTCTACGACGTCAAGGCGAACTGGAAGCTGATCATCCAGAACTACAACGAGTGCCTCCATTGCCCCAATCTGCACCCCGCACTCAACAAGCTCTCTCATTACCTCAGTGGAGAGAACGAGCCGCTGCAGGCAACGTACATGGGCGGGCGCATGGATCTGCGGCCGGGGGTCGAGACGCTGTCGATGGACGGCCGATGCTCACGCGGTTTTCTGCCGGGACTCTCTGAACAGGACGTCCGCCGCGTGTACTACTACGCGATCTTCCCGAACATGCTCCTCAGCCTGCACCCCGATTACATGCTGGTGCACACGCTGTGGCCGCAGTCACCCGACCGGACGATCAACGTCTGTGAGTGGCACTTCCATCCGAAGGAGCTCGAGCGGTCCGATTTCGATCCCATGGATGCGGTGGCCTTCTGGGACATGACCAACCGCCAGGACTGGCACGTCTGCGAGCTGTCTCAGGAAGGCATCAAATCGCGCGCCTACCGGCCGGGGCCTTACTCCAATCGCGAGGACCTTTTGTACGCTTTCGATCGAATGATCGTGAGCGTGCATGGTTCCGACGCTCGCTAGAGCACCACAGAGACACAGAGGCACAGAGCTATTTTTGTAAAACAAAAACAAAAATTCTGTGGCTCTGTGGCTCTGTGGTTTCTTGACCGTCGATCGCGTCAAGCTGGTGGCGTCGCGGTTTTTCTCTTTGGATCGAAGAAGGGCGTCTTCACGACGGTCGCGCCGACACGATAGCGGACGGCTTCTACGGTCATCTCGATATGCAGCCTGGTCCCCTCGGCGTAATGGGGGCGGTTCACCGTCGCGAGCGCGATCATCTTCTTTACAACGGGCGACCACGTCGTCGACGTCGCCCGGCCGACCTGCCGGCCGCTGCGGTAGACAGGCACAGCGACACGCGAGGTGGTTGCGCCGATTGACGGAGCAAGACCCAGCTTGTCGTAGATCGTCTCGACTTCCGTCCAATCCACTTCGAGACCGACCACCTGGCGTGGATGCCCTTTCTGGTGTTCGATGCGCAGCGCCCGCTGGCCGATGAAACGCGACTTCGTCAGACTCACCAGCCGGCCGAGACCCATTTCGTACGGTGAATACTTCTGCGAGTCGATGACCGCTTTCTTGCTGCTGAAGAAGTCGACCTCGATCAGCATCAGCCCTGCCTCGACGCGTGCGACGTCGAGCGCGAGCATGCCGGCGGGCTTGATGTCGAACGGCCTGCCGCCTTCCATCAGGGCGTCCCACACGCGCACGGCGTCCTTTGCCGGCATCCAGATCTCGTAGCCCAGGTCCCCGGTATATCCAGTGCGCGATACGTCGACAGGGACGCCGGCAATCTCTCCGCTGGTGACCCGGAAATACTTCAGGCTGTCGATGTCCGCGTTGGAGATGGCGCGAAGCACGCGTGCACTCGTCGGCCCCTGCAGCGCCAGCGCGGCGATCTCCTCGGAAATGTCCTCGATGTGGACGTCCATGCCGGTGGCGTTCTGCGTGAACCAGCGCAAACTCGGGTCCGCCGCCGTCCAGCGGAATCGTTGCTCATCCAGGCGCGACACGGTTCCGTCGTCGATCACTTTGCCGTGTTCGTCGCACCACGGGGTGTAGAACACCTGGCCGACGGCCATCTTCGCAACGTCGCGCGTGATCAGGCGGTCGACGAACTTCGCGGCATCATGTCCGGTGATCAGATACTTGTAGAGTGGAGAAACGTCGATCAGCGCGGCGGCGTTCCGGATCGCGTTGTACTCGTGTTCGTGGTGCCCCTCGTACGCACTGACTGCGTAGTAACCGGACCATTCCCGGTAATTCAGGCTCTCACAGAGCGCGAACGTCCTCTCGTGAACCGCTGTACCAATCGGCATCGTCGTCGAAATTATAGAGTAGAATCGGCATGCCTCCGATGCTCGACCTGCTCTGTTCTCGCACCGCCGGACTCTGATCGCCGCGCCGCCCGGCGCGTTCCACGTGTTCAGCATTCTTCGTCCAGAGTTCAGCGTTTCAAGCAATGACTAAATACGACGTTATCGTCATTGGCGGCGGGCACAACGGGTTGGTCAATGCGGCGTACCTTGCGAAGGCGGGGCGCAAGGTCCTCGTGCTCGAGCGCCGGCACGTGCTTGGTGGGGCCGCGGTCACCGAGGAAATCCATCCCGGATTCCAGTACTCCGTCGCCTCCTACGTTGTTTCACTGCTCCGGCCAGAGATCATCCGCGAGCTGGATCTTCCCCGTCACGGCCTCGAGATCCTGCCACTCGACGGAACGTTCACCCCCATGCCGAGTGGCGATTATCTGTGGCGGGTGAACGATCACGCCAGGACACGCCGCGAGATCGCGCGCCATTCGAAGCTCGATGCGGAAGCGTATGACGAGTACGGCAAGGCCATGGTCGAGATGGGGCGTTTCGTCAAACCCATCCTGACGATGACCCCGCCGGACCCGACGTCGCTCGAACCCCGCGGCCTCATGAATCTGCTCTTCCTCGGGCGACGATTTCAGGCCCTGAGCGATCAGGACAAGTACAACCAGGTCCAGTTGATGACGATGAGCGCGGTGGACTTTCTCGACCAGTGGTTCGAGACCGACGTGCTCAAGGCGACGATGTCGGCGTCCGGCATCATCGGGACGTTCCTGGGAGTACGTTCCCCCGGCACCGCTTACGTGCTTCTTCACCACTACATGGGGGAGATCGACGGCGCATTTCGTTCGTGGGGACTTTCGCGCGGCGGGACGGGGGCGATCTCTCTGGCTATTGCCGGCGCGGCGCGTGAAGCCGGCGTCGAGATCCGGATGGAAACCGCCGTTTCCAAAATCATCGTAAAGGACGGCGCGGCCGGCGGTGTGGTGCTTGCGAATGGCGACTACATCACCGCGAATGTCGTGTCGTCCAGCGTCGATCCGAACCTGACCTTTCTGAAAATGGTCGGCACGGAGCACCTGCCCTCGGATTTCGTCGACGATGTGAAGCGTTATAAGTATCGGGGTTCATCAGGCAAGGTGAACCTTGCGCTGGACGCACTGCCGAACTTCACCGCAATGCCAGGCGCCGGCCCCCATCTGCGCGGAGCGATTTCGATTTCACCGAGCGTCGACTACATGGAGCGCGCCTACGACGAAGCGAAGTACGGCCGCTATTCGCGCCGGCCGTACATCGACATGGTCATCCCGAGCCTGACCGATCCTTCAGTCGCGCCGCCGGGCAAGCACGTCATGTCGTGTTTCGTTCAGTACGCGCCGTACAACTTGAAGGAAGGAGGCACCTGGGACGACCACCGCGAGGCCTTCGGCGACACCGTCATCAACACCATCGCGGAGCACGCACCGAACATCAAGGACATCATTCTGCATCGGCAGGTCCTCACACCCCTCGACATCGAACGCACGTTTGGACTCACCGAGGGGAACATCTTTCAAGGTGAGCTGACGCTCGAGCAACTGTTCTTCCTTCGCCCGGCGCCTGGCTGGGCGCAGTACAGGACCCCGGTCAAGAGCCTTTACATGTGCGGATCCGCGACGCATCCCGGCGGGGGAATCATGGGAGCGCCAGGCCGGAACGCGGCGCTTCGCATCATCAAGGACGGCAGGCGTTGAGCTCGATCATCGTCATCGGCGCCGGCCATAACGGATTGACGGCCGCCTTCTACCTTGCGAAGGCCGGGCACAAGGTCACCGTTCTCGAACAACGTCCGGTCGCGGGCGGCTGTGCGGCGACGGAGGAGTTCGCCCTCGGCTTCCGTGCGCCGCTCGCCAATGCGATCGGTCCGCTGCGCCGGTCCGTGATCCGCGACATGGGCCTTGCCACCCGCGTCCAGTTCATTCATCCGGAGCCCAGGCTCGTCGCGCTCTCACCCGACGGGCGGGCACTGCCCTTCTCCGCCGACATCGGCCGTACGGCTGAAGCGATCGGGGCGTTCTCGCCGAACGACGCCAGGCGATACCCCGAGTTCTGCGAGACGCTCAGGCGCCTCGGGGTCTTTCTTTCCGGTCTTCTCGACCTGACGCCACCTTCAATCGATGCTCCGGCGACGGGCGAGATGTGGGAGATGGTGAAGGTCGGCAAGCGATTCCGCGGACTCGGACGCGCCGACGGTTTTCGGCTGCTGCGCTGGGGTCCGATGGCCGTCGCGGACCTCGTGAGCGAGTGGTTCGAGACCGATCTGCTGCAAGCCGCTGTCGCGTCGCGCGGCGTGTTCGGCACGGCAATGGGCCCGTGGTCGGCTGGAAGCGGCGCAGTGCTGTTATTGAACGCCGCAGTCGATGCGGTGCCAGGCGGCAGCAGCGTGATGGTCAAGGGTGGCCCGGCGGCGCTCGCCAACGCGATGGCCGAGGCCGTGCGCGGCGCGGACGTCCAGATCAAGACGAATACTCCGGTCGGCCGTATCCTCGTGCGCGACGGCAGGGCGACAGGCGTCGCGCTGACCGACGGCACCGAGATCCTGGCGGACGCCGTCGTCTCGAATGCGGATCCGAAGCGGACCTTCCTCCGCCTCGTCGATCCAATGGATCTCGACCCGGGCTTCCTGATCAAAGTGCGCAACTACCGGTCCCGGGGAACCGTGGCCAAGGTGCACCTCGCACTCAATGCCGTGCCCGCTTTTCGAGGCGTTGCGAACCCGGCCGATCTGCACGGACGCCTGCTCATCGCCCCGGGGATCGACTACATGGAGCGATCGTTCGATGCGTGGAAGTATGGCGAGCTGCCGCAGGAGCCGTTCCTCGATATCTCGATCCCGACGCTGAGCGATCCGACGCTCGCACCCGCAGGCAAGCACGTGATGTCCGTCCACGTGCAGTTTGTGCCCTACACTCTTGCCGCCAACGGCAGCTGGAACGACGCGCGCCAGGCGCTTGCCGCAACCGTCCTCGCGACACTGGAGAAGTATTCGCCGGGCATCGGTGCCGTCATCGAAACCGCGCAGGTGCTCAGCCCGGTTGATCTCGAACAGAATTACGGGCTGACCGGCGGACAGATCTACCACGGCGAGCCGTCGCTCGATCAGTTGTTCACGATGCGTCCGATTCTCGGATGGGCGCGATACCGGACGCCCATCGATAACCTGTTTCTCTGCGGCTCCGGCACGCATCCGGGCGGCGGCATCACCGCCGCCTCCGGCCAGAATGCAGCACGCGAAATTGCGCTCGCGCTGAAATAGACTTCGCAAGAATGGGGATCGCGATCCATTCCACGGCATCCTGGAAAAGGTGGCTGTCCTCGTTGTTGTTGCTCGCCGTGTGCGTCGTGACGGCGGCGGCGGCCCGCCAGCAGGCGAGCCCGCCGCTGTTCGGATTCGTGAGTGATCGTTCGGCGGCACACCGGGCACTGGAAAAGAACGTGCTCGACGCGGTTTCCGCCGACCGGATCCGCGCCTTCCACAAACATCTCGCAGCCCTGCCGCATCTGGCCGGCACTCCACGTGATCGCGAGCTCGCCGAATGGACGCGAGAGCAGTTCTCGTCGTATGGGCTCGAGCAGGTCCAGATCACGACGCACGAGGTCCTGCTGCCCTACCCGGTCGAAGTGAGTGTGGAAATGACCGCGCCCGTCGCCTGGCGCGCGTCGATGCGCGAAGATCCGATCGACGGGGACGAGTACACACAGATCACGGAGCAGGAGGCCGGCATCCCCTACCACGCGTACTCCGCGTCTGGAGATGTCACCGCGCCCGTCGTCTATGCGGGCAGCGGCAATCCGTCCGACTATGACGCGCTCGCGTCCCGCGGAATCGACATCCGCGGAAAGATCGCGCTCGTTCGCTACTCGGTGCCCTACAGCTATCGCGGGTTCAAGGCGCTCACCGCTCAGCGGCGCGGTGCCGCCGGCCTGCTCATCTACTCGGATCCCGCCGACGACGGCGCGGGGAAGGGGAGCGTGTATCCGCAGGGGCCGTGGGGGCCCGAGAGCCACATTCAGCGCGGCGGCACCGTCTACGACTTTCTCGTCCCCGGAGATCCGCTGACGCCGGGATGGGCCTCGCTTCCCGGCGCGCGGCGGATCGAAATGAAAGACGCCGTCTCGCTACCCCGGATCATCAGCGCTCCGCTGTCGTATAAGGACGCACGCGTGATTCTCGATGCGCTTGGCGGGCCCGATGCACCCGTCCCTGCGGGCGGTCAAGCGCGGGGGCAGCGATATCGCACGGGGCCGGGTCCGGCGACGGTGCGGCTCCTTGTCAAGAGCGACGACAAGGCGCGGCCGATCTGGACGGTGACTGGCATGATCCGCGGCCGCGAGCGGCCGGACGAAGTCGTCATCCTCGGCAACCACCGCGACGCCTGGATCTATGGCGGCGTCGACCCGTCGAGCGGCTCTGCCGCATTGATGGAGCTGGCGCGCACGCTCGGCCAGATGGTGCGAACCGGGTGGCAGCCGAAACGATCCATCCTGTTTGCAAGCTGGGACGCTGAAGAGTTCACGCTCACCTCCTCCACCGAATGGGGTGAACAGCACGAGCGCTCGCTGATGGCGAACGCCGTGGCCTATCTGAATGTCGACAGCGCCGCGTCCGGACCGAACTTCAGCGCGGCGGCCGTGCCGGCGTTGAACAGACTCATCACCGATGTCGCGTCCGAGGTACGCGACCCGAAGGCGCGGGAAGTCTATCGCGGCATCAGTCCTCGCCCGCAAGCCGCGCGAGCGCGGCGCCCTGCCCACCGGCGGCGGCGGTGAGCTGGTGAACAACCGCCTGGGGAGCGGATCGGATTACACCGTCTTTCTGAACTTCCTCGGGGTGCCGATCGCGGATCTCTCATTCGACGGTCCGTACGGCGTCTATCACTCCATTTACGACAACCACAACTGGGTTGCGCGCATCGGCGACCCCGGGTTCCTCTACCACGTGTCGCTGGTGCAGATCTGGGGGCTCATGGCGATGCGCCTGGCGGATGCGGACGTCGTCCCGCTGGACTACGTCCCGTATGCGCAGCGAATCAGCGAGTTCGCGCAGGGGCTCGAGCGCCGATGGACGGGAGATGCCAGTGCTCTCGGGCGGGTGCGAGAGGCGGCGCGCGAGCTCGAGCAAGCCGCCGCGGACTCAATACGCAGCGCGATTCGGCGCTCAGCCGCGACAGCAAAGCTGACATCGACGCGTGTGAACCGGCGGCTGCTCGCGGTGGAACGGGCGTTCCTCGAACGCGAAGGGATCCCGGGCCGGCCTTGGTATCGTCACCAGATCTACGCGCCGAAGTTCACATATGCGCCGGAGCTCTTGCCGGCGGTGTCTGAAGCGCTCGACGCCGGTGACCAGAGCCGCGCGGCCTTGCACGCCACGCGCCTCGCGGAAACCATCCGGCGGGCAGCGGCGACGCTGCGACACCCGTAGTCCAGCCCTTTAGGGCTGATGGGCGTCAGAGCGTCCAGCCCTTTAGGGCTGCCCAAAAAAGGTCGCCGTGCCAGAACAGGACGTCCTCTTCGGCCAGCGGCCGCTGCAACATCCCTTCACGCAACGGCTTCACCATCAGTACCGACGCTGATGGCACCGCGCGCTGAATCGTCACCTGCGGCGGCAGCCAGCCGGGAGGCAGCGCGCCGCGGATAATCGGCGCGTCTTCCGCCGGGATCCGCGCGCGAAGCACCTGGAGCAACGCTCCGACGCGCGCCCCGTTCGGATCGCGATCCCCGCACATCTCCAGCACCACGTCCTCTTCGCCGGCGGACGTGAGGATCGCGAACGCGACCGCACCGGCCCCCTCTTCAACGATGTAGAAGTCCACCGTGAGTGCGCCTGGGGAAGAGAATCCCGCCAGCAGTCTCTTCTTGCTCAAGCTGTATCTCAGAAAGTCTGCAGAGGGAATGGCGGCGAACCGGTAGTTTGCCGTCATCTGCGAAGCCAGCGCCGCCACGGCGGGGATGTCGCGGTCCTCTCCGGCACGTACCAGCACCATGGGCGCACCGCGCTTCTCGGCAACCGCAAGCGTCAGTTCCCTTTGCGGTACGGTCGTGAAACCGAGCCGCCGATAGTATCTGGTGCCGATCTCCGAAAAGAGAATCGCGAGCTCCGCACCGTCCTCGCGAGCCGCTTCAACGAGGCGTTCGATCAGGACTGGTGCGTAGCCGTTGCCCCGCTCGTCCTCGGGTGTGAACACGGCGCCGAGGGCGATCGCTTCGATCTCCCGGCCGTCGAGCCGCACCGTCACGTCGTAGCGTTTGGCGCTCGTCAGAAGCCGTCCGTCATCGTCGACCAGCGCGAAGCGCCGGAGCCTGTCTTTGCCCCACGGGGTCCGCATTTGCGCGTCGTTGAACCGGGCGTAGTTGTGACGGCTGAGTCCGTCCGCCCAGATCGGGTGCGTCAGGTCGAGGATCTGATCGAGGAGGGGGCCCTCCGCGCGGACGAGCTTCATCCCTGTCATATTAGTTAGTAACGGCCCCCGGCAAGACGCGAGTGAGCCCCGCGCGCGGAGTGAGCCGGCGAAGCGGCGAACGAGGGCGCGGGTAGGGGGGTCCGGCGGGGCGAAGCCCCCCGGTCATATTAGAAGGGCTTTAACCCCGCGGGGGGCGTGCCGGTCTAACGGTGTGGAGACAGAGGTCATGAAAATAGGTGTTTTCCGGCGACTTCCGTACGCCGTCCTGGCGCTCGCCCTTGCCACCGGGAGCTTCACGTCAGTTGACGCTCAGCGCCGCGCCGCTGCGATCCCGGCGTCACCCGATGACAAGATCATCATCCACGTTCTGAACCGGATTGGGTTCGGGCCTGCGCCCGGGGATGTCGAACGCGTTCGGAAGATCGGCCTTGCAGCGTACATCGAGCAGCAGTTGCAGCCGGAGCGGATCGCGGACGAAAAGATCGCCTCACGACTCGCCGGCTTCGAGACGCTGACGATGAGTACGAGAGAGCTGGCGCAGGAGTATTACCTTCCGGCGCAAATGCTCAGGCGACAGGCGCAGCGCGCGGAGGCTGGCGCCGCAGCGAAGCCGAACGACCCTGCGATGCAGCCCGGAGCTGCCAGTCCTGGACGCCAGAATCGCACGCCCGAGGAAATGCAGGCGCAACGCGCCCAGCGCCGGGTTCTCGAAGAGCTGATGCAGCAGAAGCTGCTGCGTGCCGCCTATAGCGAGCGGCAGCTGCAGGAAGTGATGGTGGACTTCTGGTTCAACCACTTCAATGTCTTTTCCGGTAAAGGTCAGACGCGGATCTATCTCACTGAATACGAGCGCGACACGATCAGGCCGCATGTGTTCGGCAAGTTCCGTGACCTGCTCGGCGAGGTCGCCGAGAGCCCGGCGATGCTGTTCTATCTCGACAACTGGCAGAGCGCGGCACCGGAGGGGACGGCCATGGAGAATCCCAACGGCCGGAATCCGCGTGCCGACCTGCGTCGCCGGCCCGGTCAGATCGGCCAGCGAGGCAATCCGAATCGTCCCGGGATGCCGCGGCGGCCCGGTACGGCCGGCGGCGCGAATCCAACGATGGCGGACCTGCCGCCGGGATTGCAGAACCGCCGCCCGCGCGGTCTCAACGAGAACTACGCACGCGAGCTGATGGAGCTTCACACGCTCGGCGTGGACGGCGGTTATACGCAGAAGGACGTTCAGGAAGTCGCGCGTGCCTTCAGCGGGTGGACGCTGACGCAGCCGCGCCAGGGGGGCTCGTTCGTATTCGAGCCTCGGATGCACGACAACGGCGACAAGCTCGTGCTGGGGATGAAAATCAAGAGCGGTGGCGGCAAGAAGGACGGAGAACAGGTGCTCGACTTTCTTGCCAGGCACCCGTCCACCGCCAGATTCGTGGCGACCAAGCTGGCGCGCCGTTTCGTCGCCGATGATCCGCCGAAGGCGCTCGTCGATCGCGCTGCCGCGACGTTCCTCAAGACCGATGGTGACATCCGCGAGGTCGTCACAACGATCATCACCTCGCCGGAGTTCTTCGCGCCTGCAGCGTATCGCGCCAAAGTGAAGTCGCCGCTGGATTTCGTCACCAGTGCCGTCCGCGCATCCGGAGCCGACGCGGTCAATGGTCTGCCGCTCGTCATGGCCATGCGGGATCTCGGGATGCCCCTTTATGGTTGCCAGCCGCCGACCGGCTACTCCGATCGCGCCGAGGCATGGGTGAATACCGGAGCGTTGCTCAATCGCATGAACTTTTCGGTGTCACTGGCGAGCGGTCGGTTACGCGGGGTGACCGCGGCTGATGGTGTCAATCACTCGACGATCGTGTCACAGGCACTGGCCGGGGATCTCTCCGAGTCGACGCGCGCCACCGTCGCGCGCGCGACCACCCCGCCGCAGGCCGTGGCACTCGTCCTCGGCTCACCCGAGTTTCAGAGAAAGTAGGACGTCATGATCTCCCGACGCATCTTCCTGAAGGACGGCGCGATGGCGCTGGTGAGCCTTGGATTTGCTCCGACGTTTCTCGCCCGCACCGTCGAGGGCCTCGGCGTTCAGCGGCAGAAGATTCTGATCACGATCTTCCAGCGCGGCGCGGTCGACGGCTTGAACATGATCATTCCGTTCGGGGAGCCGGATTACTACGCGTCGCGGCCGTCACTGGCGATCGCGAAACCTGGCACCGATGACAACACCGCTGTCGACCTCAACGGATTCTTCGGCATGCATCCGAGGATGCGGCCGCTCAAGCCGCTCTGGGAGTCGGGCCATATGGCGATCGTCCACGCCTGCGGCTCTCACGACCAGACGCGCTCCCACTTCGACGCGCAGGATTACATGGAGTCGGGCACGCCGGGCGTGAAGAGCACGTCCGACGGCTGGATGAACCGCTATCTGCATGCGAAGGAGCATCAGAAGGCGACGCCATTCCGCGCCGTGGCGCTGGCACCGCAGCTGCCGCGCGCGCTGCAAGGTACCGCGCCGGCGCTGGCGATCGGGCAAATCTCGCAGTTCGGGATCCGCGCCGGCCAGTCTACCGAGATGGTGCAGTCCTCGTTCGAGGCGGAATACGCGGCGGCGGCGAACAGCGTCCTCCACTCGACGGGGCGCGAGGCGTTCGACGCGGTGAAGATGCTGAAGAAGGCGGATCCGTCGCAATACACGCCGTCCAACGGCGCCGAATACCCGCCGTCCCCATTCGGGCAGGCACTGCGGCAGATCGCGCAGCTCGTCAAGGCCGACGTTGGCCTCGAGGTCGCGTTTGCGGAGTCCGGCAACTGGGACCACCACGCCAACGAGGGTGCGGCGGTTGGCATCCTCGCCAACCGTCTCGACGATCTCGCCCGGGGGATTGCGGCGCTGGTCCTCGATCTCGGCGACCGCATGCAGGATGTCGTCGTGATGACGATGTCGGAGTTCGGCCGGACCGTGGCGGAGAACGGCAATCGCGGCACCGATCACGGGCACGGCAACGCGATGATGATCATTGGCGGAAGCGTCCGCGGCGGGAAGGTGTACGGCAAGTGGCCGGGGCTGGCGCGCGAACAGCGCCACGACGGCCGCGATCTCGCAATCACGACCGACTTCCGGAGTGTGTTCAACGAAGTCGTCCGCGGCCACCTCGGCCTCCGCGACACCGCCCGCGTCTTCCCCGGCTTCAAAGAGTCCGCCCCTTTGGGCCTGCTCGCCGAGGGGGCCTGACCCCGTTTTCGCCGCCGGCGTCCAAAATCGGGGCCTGACCCCGCTTAAGGGCATCGCGGGCAAAAACGGGGTCAGGCCCCGATTTAGACTGTCGGGGTGAAAATCACCGACCTCAGGACGCCGTGTGTACTCGTCGATCGCACGCGGATGTCGCAAAATCTGCAACGCATGCAGGCGGCGGCGACCGCTCGCGGACTCCGCCTCCGGCCTCACGCCAAAACCCACAAGAGCATCGCGCTGGCGCAGCGCCAGATCGCGGAGGGTGCCGTCGGCATCTGCTGCGCGAAGCTCGGTGAAGCGGAGATCATGGCCGCCGGCGGTGTTGAGGACATCCGACTGCCCTATCCCCTGAATCCCGTCAACGCGGACCGGGTGATCGAGCTGCTCGAGCGGACGCGAATCTCCTTCATCGTCGACAATCTCGAAATCGCTGCCGGCTGGTCGGCCGCAATGGCGACGGTCGGACGTCGTGTCGACGTTCTCGTCAAGGTGGACGTCGGCTTCCATCGGTGCGGGATCGATCCGGACGCGGCGAACGCAGTCGATTTCATCGTCCGCGTCGCCGAGATGCCGGGGCTGCGGTTTCGCGGTCTGTTGAGTCACGCCGGCCACGGTTACGGCGCGACTTCGGAAGGCGAGATTGAGACGATTGCCCGACTGGAGGCCGCCACAATGACCGCACTCGCGGACGGCGTGCGCGGGAGCGGCGTCGAGGTCGCCGAAATCAGCGTCGGCGCGACTCCCACGTCACGATACAGCCTTCAACAACCCGGACTGACCGAACTGCGGCCGGGGAATTACATCTACTACGACCGCACGCAGGTGGCGCTCGACGCCGCTGGCTGGGACGACTGCGCCCTCACCGTTCTCGCGCGGGTTGTCGCCAAACCGGCGGACGATCGGATCATTCTCGACAGTGGCAGCAAGACGTTGACGAACGACATCGCGCGCGGATTCGTGCCGATGCCCGGCCATGGGACGGTCCTGAGCGCGATCGATGGTGTGCAGACCGCGGACGAGGACCTCCTCATCGAACGCCTCTCCGAGGAACACGCGAATGTTCGCGTTCGAAGCGGAGACCATCGGCTACGTCCCGGTGATCTCGTCCGCGTGATACCTAACCACTCGTGTGTGGTTTCCAACCTGGTTGACGCGCTGTGGATGGTTGACGGGATGGAGGTCGGCGAACCACTACAGGTCTCGGCGCGGGGACGAATCACGTAGTAGACTTGCCACTCATGGCAAAAGATCTTCCGGGAGAAGCCCTCGGTCTCATCGAAACGCGCGGCCTGGTCGGCATGATCGAGGCGGCGGACGCCATGGTCAAAGCGGCCAACGTCGTGTTCGTGGGATGGCAGAAGGTCGATGCCGGGCTGGTCACCGCTATCGTCAGAGGAGATGTCGCATCGGTAAAGGCGGCGACCGATGCGGGAGCTGCCGCCGCGCGACGCGTCGGTGAGCTCGTCGGTGTCCACGTCATCGCGCGGCCCGCCGACGGTCTCGACACCATCTTTCCGATCTCGTAGTTCCGATTACTGCGCCTTCCCCGCGGAAAACACAGCGTCCGCTTTTTCCGCCGCGGCAAAGTCCTTGTCCGTCAATCCACGCTCGCTGTGGGTGCTGAACGTGAGCGTGACCTTCTTGTAATTCGAAATCAACACATCGGGATGATGATCGGCGGCCTCCGCGTCGAACCCGATTCTCACGACGAATGCCACGGCGCTGGCGAATCCATCGAAGACATACTGACGTCTGATGCTGTCGCCGTCCCTCGTCCATTGCGTCAGCGTCCTCAACCGTTCGCTGATTTGTGCGTCCTGCAGTCTGGCCATCCTCTGAGTATGCCGCAGGTACAGCCGGGCCGGATGTCGTCGACGAAACCGCCGTACTGGTCATGGCGTCTTACGCTGTTGAACAGTCGAACGGTGTTCAATTCTTCTTATCTACAGGGGCCAGGTGGACGTCAAAGAACGACAGCAACAGGAACGGGAGGCGATTTCACGGTCAATTCTCGATGCCGCTCGGACACTCTTCGTCGCCGAAGGCTACCGGAATGTGTCCATCCGGAAGATCGCTGAGAGGGTCGGATACAGTCCCGCTGCGATCTACAGTTATTTCGACAGCAAGGACGACATCTTCCTCGCGCTGGCGGAGGAGGGATTTCACATGCTCTTCCAATCCGGAGTATGTGCGCGAGAGGCGCAGCCGGATGCCGAGCCGGTCCATTGCATCCGCAACGCCTTCCTCGATCTTTACGAATTCAGCAAAGCGCACCCGGAATATCACGCACTGATGTTCCTCGATCGTTCGGTCCCGAAGATCAGCAAGGACTGGCAACGCTTCGAATTCGTCCGCGAAATGCGCGCGCAACTGAACGCGCTGATCGAGAACGCCATTGCGCGTGGAGACTTTCCCGCCGGCAGCAGTCCAGAAATGATCGTCAGCGTGCTGATGGCTGCGGTCCAGGGCGTCTCGACGATGCGATTGTGCGACCGGCTTGCACCTGGGGACGACGCTGACGCTCTCGCCCACGCGACGCTCGAAGCGGCGCTCACCGGTCTGCGCGCCGGCTTCCGGCATTCCTACGTCCCCGCCCGTTGCGAGTGACGAAACTCACGGAATGTCGTTCCGCTCCATAATTCTTGGATGCCTGCGATCCTGCGGATCGCGAGTGGGTCCGTTCTGGAGGTAATTCAGTCGTGTGTTCAATCAGTTCCCGTGCAATTCAAATCCCGAACACAGCGGCGTGCCTGTTGATGGCGCTGTTGCTTGTCGCCTCTCCGGCTGTCGGGCAGACGGGCCCGCCGACGACGACGGGCACGCAGACCGCGCCGGGCGACAATGTGCTGCGCTTGACGAGGGACGAAGCCGTTCGCCTTGCGGTCGAAAACAATCCTGACCTGGCCGTGAGTCGCTACGATCCGGCGATCAGCCACCAGCGCGTGGATGCAGCGAAGGCGGCGTTCATCCCGACACTGCAGTCGGGCATTCAGCGCAACCGGCAGCTGCAGCCGCCCAGCCTGTTTGCGGAGACCGGCCTCGAGACCGGCACCTGGTCCGCGAATACGTCCGTCATCCAGTTGATGCCGTGGGGTGGCGGCAATTATCAGGTCGGCCTCGACACGGCGCGGGTGACGACGAATAGCCTGATCTCGAGCTTCAATCCGTCGACGACCGCGCGTCTGAACGTCGCGTTCTCACAGCCGCTGTGGAGGGATTTCGCCATCGACTTCACGCGGGCGCAGGTCGACATCGCGATCCGCAACCAGTCGATTGCGGACGTGCGGCTGCTGGAAGAGACTGTCAACACAACCGCCGACGCCGAGCGGTCGTACTGGTTGCTCGTCGCCGCGAACGCACTGGTGGACGTGCAGCAGCGCGCCCTCGATCTCGCACAGGAACTGGAGCGCACGAACCGAGCGCGGGTCGATGTGGGGCAATCGCCGCCCCTCGACCTCGTCGCCGCACGCGCGGAAGTTGCGCAGCGGCGTGAGAACCTGATCGTCGCGCGCACGCTGGCGCGGCAGGCCGAGGATAATCTCCGGACGCTGATCTTCGATTCGAAGCGCGCGGATTTCTGGAGCCTGAGACTCGACCCCGCCGATCGCGTCCCGCCCATTCGTCCAGCGCCGGATATCGACGCGGCCGTCCGCCGCGCGCTGGCTGAGCGCACCGACCTGCAGCGCGTCCGCAAGGAGATCGAAATCACGGAGACCGGCATCGCGCTCGCGAAGAGCGAGACGAAGCCGGACCTGCGCCTCGAGGCGAACTATCTGGGGGACTCGGCGGGCGGGACTCGCTTGGCTCGGACCGGAGGGTTTCCCGGGGTCGTGGTCGGGTCCGAGGTGACCGGGTACTCCAACGTCCTCGGGCAATTGTTCACGCTGGACTATCCCACCTGGACGCTCGGGCTGACGTTCAGCTATCCGTTGGGCAAGAGCGCGGCTGAAGCGAATCTCGCGCGAGCGCGGATCGAGAAAGACCAGGCGGCGGCGCAGTTGCGAAGCCTGGAGACAACCGCCGTCCGCGAAGTGCGGCAAGCGGCGTGGCGGCTCGAGCAGAATCAGCAGCGAACCGAAACCGCGCGCCTGTCGCGCGAGCTGGCGGAGCAGCGGCTGGAGGCCGA
This sequence comes from uncultured Acidobacteriota bacterium, assembly GCA_963810305.1. Lineage (GTDB taxonomy): Bacteria > Acidobacteriota > Vicinamibacteria > Vicinamibacterales > 2-12-FULL-66-21 > JACDCA01. The sequence goes on along the minus strand of CAWEMY010000007.1, from coordinate 113,854 downwards.
GCAGAAGCGCTTCGATGTCGGGATGTCCACCAGCTTTCTGGTAATCCAGGCGCAGCGCGATCTCGCGATCGCCCGGAACAACGAGCTGCAATCCTTCCTCGAGTACCAGCTCGCCGTAGTCGCCTTCGAGACCGCGCAGCAGGTCGCCGTCCGATAGAAACGGGGCCTGACCCCAGGTAGCGGCGGCGTGTCCAAAACGAGGCCTGACCCCGGCTAGCGCACGGGCGGCGCAATTTGGGGTCAGGCCCCGATTTCGAAAGCTGCATCTCTTTGGCCTTCAATAAGATAGCCGGCGACAAGCTTTGCGGTTAGTGGGGCCAGCAGCACACCGTTCCGAAAATGGCCGGTCGCGTAAACGAGACGGGAGTCCACGGTCGACGGGCCAATCAGCGGCAATCCAGAGGAACTCGCTGGGCGCAGGCCGACGCGAACCTCTAGAAAGGTCGCTCTGTCGAGATCCTGAAGTAGGTCGCCTGCGGCCGCCAGCAGCATAGACAGCCCGCGAACGGTTGCGCGCTCGTCGAAGCCGACATCCTCCGCTGTCGCGCCGACCAATAACGTGCCGTCCTGCCACGGGACGATGTAGCACGAGGGTCCCCACAGGACGCGCCGAATCGGCGTACTTGACCACGACAGCACCACCAACTCGCCTCGGATGGGTCTGATCGCATCCCTGATCTCATCGAGCGGATCGAGGAGCGAGGCCCAGCTGCCCGTGCTCAAAACGATCCGGTCAAAATGGGAACGACCCTCGCCGGTAATAACAGCGCACTGGGAGTTGTCGAAGCTTGCATCGACGACGCGGCCGGTACGAAACGCAACACCGATTCGCTGAGCCGCTCGCACCAGAGCCGTCATGAAAGGCGCCACGGCAACATGCCCGTGGACGCGGCATAACAGTCCGCCGCACTGCGTCGTCCGGACGGCCGGTTCAAGAGCGCTGACTTGCGAGCTGTCCAGCCATTCGAGCACACCCGATTCCAGCCAGGGCTTCGCCTTCGAAAGCAATGCTGTCGAGCGAGCCTCACTGTCCGCAAGTTCAAGGGATCCTGATCGCCGATACTCGAACTCCACATCGGCAGCGCGTCGAACCTCGGTGACGAATTCGTCGTACACATCCAGTCCACGAATGCCGAGGTCGAGGAGCGCCTCATTGGCGTGACCCTCAACATATGGAGCGAGAATGCCGGCGGACGCCTGCGTGGCTCCGCCGCCGGGATGTCTCATGTCGAATACCGTCACGTCCGCTCCCCGGCGAGCGAGCTCGAACGCGCACGCACACCCGATGATTCCTCCGCCGACGACTGCGACGCGCATGCTCATAGGCCCCGTTGCGATGATAGCCAACCGGCATGTTCCTTGACTGCACTCGCAGCGAGGATCCATGGCTCGAACTCTTCGGCAGACGCCTCCGGGAGCCATTCACCACGTCGTGAATCGCGGAAATCGGAGGAAGGTAATTTTCCATCATGACGGTGACTATCAAGCGTTTACCGACGTCTTGCGCGAGGCGTGCGAGAAATTTGGAATGCGACTCATCGCATACAGCCTGATGCCGAATCATTGGCATCTCGTCTTGTGGACGGACCCGGATGTTTCACTTTCTGCGTTCATGCACTGGCTGACCAGTACGCATGTTCGGCGATACCACACCTTCCACGAGCTTGTCGGCACCGGTCATCTCTACCAGGACCGGTATCGGAATCACATCTGCCAGAGCGAGCGCCGGTTGCTCGCCACCATCCGTTATGTGGAAGCGAACGCGCTCGCCGCGAAGCTGGTGGAGAGCGCGCGGGATTGGAGGTGGTGCAGCTTGTGGATGAGGACGAAGGGGGGCGAAGAGAGTTTTCTATCGCCGTGCCCAATCGAGCTGCCGAAGAACTGGGCCGATTACGTGGACGTCACGACGCCGCGACCGGAGAGCGGACCAAATGACGACCCCTGCACCACCGCAGAATCGTCCGTTTAACCCCTTTATCCGTAAGGGATTGCAGAATCGGGGTCAGGCCCCTTAAGGGGCCTGACCCCCGGTTGGCGTCGTCCGTTGCGGGGCGGGACGGCCGGCGTTCAGGTCGTTCCAGTTCAGGATCGTGTTGAACCCCAGGAAAAATGTGCCTTGCGTCTGCCAGCGCCAGAACGGGCGGATGGCAAAGGAGACGACATGACCCTGGCCGACGGGGATGTCGACGACCTGGACGCGGTTAGCGAGCGCCTGACCCCCGACGAGGACGCCGGACAGCAGCATCTCGTCAGGATTCGAGGGGAACTGGACGATGACCCGCGGACGGTCGGCGCCGCCGTCGCCACCGCCGAAGCCGCCGCGGCCGCCGCCACCGCGGCCGCCACCCGGCCCGCCACGGCCACCACCCTCCGTCGCACCAGCGCGCACCGGACGGAGAGGCGGAGAGGACGCGATGTTCTCCGGATCGAACGCGGACAGGCGGTTGTTCTGATTCGCCATCGGCGTGATGTCCATGCCGACGCCGGGGATGTTGCCCTCTCCACCTCCGCGGCCGCCGAATCCGCCACCGCCGCCGCCCGCATTGAGGACGGGGGACTGACTGAAGTAGACCGGCACCTGCGCGTCGTAGCCGTAGGCGATCGGACTCGTCCGGTCGGACACGATCCCGCGCATCACCGAGCCGCGGACGAACAGGCCCGACGGATTCTCCACCGTCACGCCGCTCGCGATCTTGTACTCAGGGAAGATCACCGACGTCGCACCTTCGGTCAGAAGCGTCCCTCCCTGCTGGACGAATTTCACCAGCTCCATCAGACCTTCCCAACCCATGCCGCCGCGAATGTCGTCCGCTTCGTCAATGCCACCGAGGTTCGGTGTCTGCGCGGTCTTCTTGTACGGCAGCGGCGCGCCGCCCCCCTTGGGGATTCCGTTCACCTGCCCCTCGGCGTTACCGCCGACGTGCGGATACACGATCACGTCATACTTCTGCCGGAGGTTCCCTTCGCGGAGCTTGATGTCAGCGAAGTAGGTATACGGGACGCCATACGTGTCGAATGCGGCGCGCACCCAGCCTTCGTTCTGCGTGTTTGACCAGCTGTGGACATACCCGATCCTCGGCACGTCGAGATCATGCGTCGCAACCGTGGGCGCGGCGGCCATCGCAAATCCCGAAAGCCCCAGCTGCTTCAGCGTCGCATCGAGCTTGGTCCGGTCGGCGTTCGGGATGATGAACGCGCCTGGACGGAACTTGCGCCCCGCCGCCTCGAACTCCGCTTCGGCCGCGGACATCTTCACGTCCGCATGCTTGAAGCGCAGTGTGACCAGCGCATTGTCGGTGGTGTGATCGACGACGACGACAGGCCCGGTTCCCTCGATGCCCCCCGGCGCGACGACGTCCTTCGCGATTGCGGTCATCTGCTGCGTCAAGAGCGTCTTGTCAGTCACCGGCCTGATCACCAGGTTCCGCATGTATGGGAACGTCCAGCCGGTGTCGTCATACGGACGCGGATTGCTCGGCGCGTAGTTCTGGACGGCGAAGTACATGTCGGCGATCGTCCGGTACGGCTGATCGCCGCGGACGATGTAGTCACCCGGCTTCACGTCGATCGACCCCAGCTTGAAGGCTGAAGACGCGGTGTGCACCTCGAGCCCCTGAGTGCGCAGATCGTTCACCGCCTGCGCCGCATCCGACTTCCGCTTCTGCGTCGCGGGGATCACCCAGCCATAAGTGGGGCCGCTCTTCCCCTTGTTCACGGCATTCTTGTTCTTCACCCAGTAGTTCTCGAGATAGGTCTCCCTGTTCTTCGCCAGGTGATTGAGCGCGATCAGGATGCCGGACTGCTGAATGTTGGTGTTGTTCCGCGGCCCCCACTGAATCGATCGGCAGCGGCGGATTCGGTCTGAACCACTCCCGGCTGGTCGTCGTTGCGGCGAGCGTTCACCGTCCGGTTCTCCGGCCCGTAACCCATGACCTCGTAGAAGCGGCCGATGGAATTGTGCGCGTGCGCGATGAAGAACATGTAGTTCGGCACCCAGCCGTCGTAGAACCCGTAGGTCCACACGCCCGGTACGCCTCGCCTGGTCATCTCCATGACTTCGGTCTTGGCCAGCAGCCACCACTCGTCGATCGTGATCGGATCGATCTGCTCGTTGTACGGCCCGGTACCGGTCGATGCGTAGAGATACGTCGATGCCTCGTGAAGGTCGTGCATGATCGTCGGCTTCCAGTCCAGGAAGGTCTTCGTCACATTCCTGGTGAGCGCGAGATACTGCCCCATGCCGTCGCGATTGTTATCGTGCGCGACGTACTTGCCCCAGTACATCAACGGCAGCCGCGAATCTCCCTGCGCCCGCTTCTTGTTGAAGTAGTAGGTGTCGACCTGCTTCTCGCGCCCGTCCACCTCGATCACCGGGGTGATCAGCGTGATCACGTTGTTGCGGATCTGCTGGATGAAGGGAGTCTCGCCGACCGCCAGCCGGTACGGCAGCTCGATCAGCATCTCCGGGCCGCCGTTCTCGGTCGAGTGCATGCCGCTGGTGATCCAGTAGATCGGCTTCGCCGTGCGAATCAGCTGCTGCGCCTGCTCCTCGCTCGTTTTCCTCGGATCCGTGAGCGACGCGATCATCCCCTTGTACTTGTCGATCTGCTTGATGGTTGCTTCGTCCGAGACGGCGAGTGCCACCATGTCGCGCCCCTCTTCGGTCTTGCCGATGTTCCACATCGCGATGCGGTCAGAGGCCTTATCGATCGCTTCGTAGTACCGGTAAATATCTTTCGCATAGGTCAGCTCGCCGGGAGTGCCGACGATCCGTCCGAGAACCTTGAGCGGCGTGGGCACGGTGTCGGACGCGGGAAGATGGTCGACGAGCTCGGTCGAAATCCTCGGATCCTGCAGGAACTCCTTGATCTTCGCCGTATAGGCTTCGTCGACTTTCTGCTTGGCGGGGGCCGGCGTCCGGCTTTGCGCAGAAGGGGACGCCGCCGGGGCACCAAGAGCCACGAACGCGAGAACGAGTGCGAAGCCACCCTTCGCACCCTTGGCGCGTGTACGAGGCATGCAGCGAGTCATAGATCCTCCAGGAAAAACATCCAGCGAAACGAGGCGTTATAGCACGAATGGCAGCCGGCTTGCTTTTTCGAAACGCATGCTTGAACGTTTCAAAATACCGATCAGCTGGGGCGACCTGTTTAGACGCACTTTCAACGAGGCGTGGGCCGACGATGTCCTGAATCTGGCGGCGCAGCAGGCGTACTACTTCTTTTTCGCGTTGTTCCCGGCGCTCCTGGCGCTGATCTCGATTGCGAGCTTCTTCCCCATCGAGAATCTCATGGACGAGATCGTCGCGATGCTCAGCCGGGTCGCGCCTGGCGAGGTCACCAAGATCGTGACGGATCAGATCGCTCAGATCGCCAACACCAACGCCGGCGGGCATCCTCACGTTTGCCTTCCTCTTTACGCTCTGGAGCAGTTCGAATGCGGTGCTCTCGATGACGTCGACGTTGAATGCCGCGTACGACATCACCGAAGGGTCGCCCGTGGTGGCGAGTGCGGTTGACCGCGCTCGGACTCACGGTCGGCCTTGCGCTCTTCGTCCTCGTGTCGATGACGCTTGGTCGTGGCCGGGCCGGCCATCGCGGAGCGCATCGCGAACACGATGAACCTGGGTCCGGTGTTCGTGACCGTCTGGAAGCTGTTGCAGTGGCCGATCGTGTTCGTGCTGGTGGCGACGGCAATCGCGCTGGTCTATTACTACGGCCCTGATGTCGAGCAGGACTGGGTTTGGATCACGCCCGGGTCGGTCCTGGCAACGCTTCTGTGGCTGGCCGTATCACTCGGGTTCAAGTTGTATGTGGCGCGTTTCGGCACCTACAACGAAACCTACGGTGTCATCGGCGGCGTCATGGTCCTGATGTTGTGGTTCTATCTCTCAGGCCTTGCCATCCTGATGGGCGCGGAGCTCAATTCGGAGATCGAGCATGCCTCTCCGTACGGCAAGGATGTTGGCGAGAAAGTACCGGGGGAGAAGAAAAAGATCGGGCCGATGGCCGCTCGCGCCTACGAGAAGAAACGGAAGGGCCGGGAGATCGATGTCGTTCCATTCTCCGACGACGAGAACTGTGACATCGATCGACAGCCTCGCGCGGTCGAACGTCCGCCGATGAAACCGAGTGACGCGCTGATCGGCGCCGCGGTTCTCGTGCCGGCGGCCGTCAGGATCGCCCAGGCGCTGAAGAAAAAATTTCGGGACCGCGCGGCGTAGCAGCGCTATTTCTTTTGCGGTCCCTCCACCAACCAGAACGGCTTGTGGTGTGACGAATCGGACGGCTTCCACGCGTCCGGCCGGAGCTTGCCGCCAAAACCCCAGTAGACAGGTTCGACGTGGCGAATCGATTCAACCGACCGCGGACGGTGCACGCCGAGCGGCACATAGACGGGGTAGGCCACCGGCACGGCGACTTCACGGACGTGTCGGTCCTCACTCTGATGCTCGATGACGACTACCTGCGGCGGAGCAGCAGTCGGCCGGGTGACGACGGCCGGCTCCTGCGGTTCGGGCAGTGGGTCGGGCTGCGGGACGTCACGGCCGCTCCTGACCATCGCGACGATGACGTTTTGAGGCACGCCGGCGTCCTTCAGCATCATCAACGTGTCACCGTCCACCGGGAACACGGAGCGATGCACCTCGATCAGCGCCACCAGCACTTCTTCGCCGAGACCGGCCTTCGTGAGCGAGACGATATCGCGCGTCGTCAGCGTCTGGGCGCTGAGTGCCGCGGGGGAAAATGTAAGTAGAAATGCGAAGAAAAGCGGGCGCATTGAAACCTCCAGCGCGGCCGGGCTGCAACGGCGGTACCGTCGCCAATCGGCGCAAAACGGCCGCACACAACTATTAGACGCTCCCGCGGTCCTGCAGGGAGGACAAACTCTGTCCCCGCTGTATGTCGCAGCCCGAGGCGTCGGCCGAGAATACGGTGAAATGCGCCTGTTTTTCCTGTTCTTAGCGGTCGCCGCGGGGTACGTCTATTGCTCATGCAAGAGCGTCCAGGGAGTATTTGCCATGATGTCTCGACCAATTGCTGTCGCGCTGCTCGCGGCTGGATGTCTGTCGGCGGCGGTCGCCGGCTCTTATGTGGCCGGCCGGAGCGGTTCTGCCGCCACCGCCGAGGCGTCGGCACCGGCCAGTTCGGCACCGTCCGCGCCGGCGCAGCCGGTCAGCGAGACCGAAGCCGTCGTTGAACCGGCGGTCGCACCGGCCGCGGTCGTCCCGGCGCCCCAGCCTGTCGAGCTTCCGGCTCCAGCCCGGACGCGGCCAGCAGCCCCGGTCACTCGTCGCCCCGAAGCAGCAGTCGCGCGCTCAACACCGCGTGTGGCCCCGCCGGCGCCGCGCGTCAGTCCGCGGGAGGTCGAGCCGGTGCGCCAGTCGCGTCCTGCATCACAACCCGCGCTGGAGACGGCGGAACCGGCCGTTGAAGTCGCCCGCGCCGAGCCGCGCCGCGACCCACCCGCTCCGCCTGCCACGCCGACGCCGACGTTCGAAGAGCTCGTCATTCCGACATCGTCGGTCATCGGTCTCGAGATCGAGTCGTCCATCTCCAGTGAGACCGCCGTGGTCGAAGATCGCGTCGCTGCGCGGGTCACCAGGGAAGTCCTTGCCGATGGCCGCGTCGCAATCCCGTCCGGATCGCGAATGCTCGGAACCGTGACGCTCGTAGAGCGCGGAGGGAAGATCAAGGAGCGCGCCCGTCTCGGCGTGCGTTTCCACACGCTGGTGCTCGCTGACGGCCGCCAGGTGGATCTGCGGACGGACACGATCTACCGTGAGGGTGACTCGGTGTCGTCCGAGAGCTCCAAGAAGATCGGCGGCGCCGCCATTGGTGGCGCGGTACTGGGCGCGATTCTGGGAGGCGGCAAAGGGGCGCTGATGGGCGGTGCGGCAGGAGCGGCCGGCGGCACGGCGGTCGTGATGGCCGGCGGGAGGAATGCTGCGACGCTGCCGAGCGGAACGGTGGTGACTGCGCGCGTGACGAGCCCCGTTTCGATCGAAGTCGAAAAGCGCTAAGGCGGAGCCCCACGTTAGTTTGACCGTCGCGGCCGGTTGCGCTGACAATCGGCCGCGATGGCGCATCATCCTCTCGGCGACATGGATCCGGAGGAGTTCCGCCGCGAGGCGCACCGGATCGCCGACTGGATCGCCGATTACCTCTCCAATCCGGAGCAGTATCCCGTTCTCTCACGCGTGAGTCCCGGCGACATCGCGCGCGCACTCCCCGCCGAGGCACCGGCACACGGTGAAGCGTTCGACGCGATCCTTGCCGACTTTCAGAAGATCATCCTTCCTGGCATCACGCACTGGAATCACCCCGGATTCTTCGCCTACTTCGCCATCACCGGCAGCGCACCCGGGATTCTCGCGGAGTTCCTCTCCGCCGCGCTCAACGTCCAGGCAATGCTGTGGCGAACCTCGCCGGCCGCAACCGAGCTGGAGGAAGTCACCGTCGCCTGGCTGCGGCGTCTCGTCCATCTCCCGGACGATTTCGAGGGAGTGATTTACGACACCGCGTCCATCTCGACGCTGCACGCGCTCGCCGCCGCGAGAGAGCGTGCGGTTCCGCACGTGAGAGCGGCCGGCCTCGGCGCCAGACGCTGCCGCGTCTACTGCTCGGACCAGACCCATTCTTCGATCGACAAGGCAGTGATCCTTCTCGGCCTCGGACATGAGTCGCTCCGGAGAATACCGACGGACGCCAACTTCAGCATGCGCGCGGAGGTTCTGGCCCGCGCAATCGCCGAGGACCGGGCGGGCGGCTGGATCCCGATGGCTGTCGTCGCAACTGTTGGCACGACGTCGTCTACCAGTGTCGATCCAGTCGAAGAGATCGCGGCGATCTGCGGACGCGAAAACGTCTGGCTGCACGTCGACGCTGCCTACGCCGGTGTCGCCGCCATGGTTCCAGGCTGCGAGCACGTGCTGAGCGGCGCCAGCCGTGCTGACTCGGTCGTGCTGAATCCGCATAAATGGCTCTTCACGCCGTTCGATCTCAGCGTTCTCTACACTCGACACTTCGATGTGTTGCGCACCGCGTTCTCTCTGACTCCCGAGTATTTGAAGACCGCCGAATCCGGTGTCGCACGCAACCTGATGGACACCGGGATTCAGCTCGGGCGACGCTTCCGCGCGCTGAAACTCTGGATGGTGTGCCGGCATTTCGGCGCGGAGGGCTTGCGCGCTCGACTGGCCGAGCACATGCGCCTCGCGAAGCTCTTCGCGAGCTGGGTGGACCAGTCGTCCGAATTCGAACGTGTGGCTGCGGTGCCGTTCAGCGTCGTATGTTTTCGAGCCGTTCCAGCGCATCTGCGGGGGAACGATTCGGCGGTTGATGCATTCAATGAAGATCTGATCGATCGGGTGAATCGCAGCGGTGAGGTGTTCCTATCGCACACGCGTCTCGGCGGCCGTTACGTGATACGTCTCGCCATCGGCAACCTGCATACGACGGAGACCCACGTCGCAAGAGCTTGGGACCTGTTGAACTCAGCTACCGCAAAAACCTGAGGACAGGGGCATATCGCTTGCAGCCTCCGCGACGACGTACGGACGAGCCGTACGACTAGAGAGGACGCACGAATGCCGGTTCGCAAGACCCTTGTTACCGCAGCGCTGTTTCTGATTGTTTCCGCAGCGACTCCGTCCAAGGTATCCGCCGAGTGGTGGTTCACGCCCTTCGTTGGCACGGCGTTCGGGGGATCGGCCGAGTTGGCCGATGTCTTCCAGACAGCTGAAGTCGATTTCGAACGACGTCTCACCTATGGCGCATCTCTCCAATGGGTGGGCAGTGGGGCAGTGGGATTCGAATTTGACTTCGGTTACTCACCGAATTTCTTTGAGACAGCCACGCTCGATGACGAGGAGTTTGACTTCTCCGGTGACAGCAACGTAACAACGGCGATGGCCAACGTTGTCGTTGCCGCTCGGAGCGGAGCAATTCGGCCCTACGCGAGCGGGGGGATCGGTCTCATCCGATCCAGCGTCGGGAGCCCTGAGGATTTCTTCGACGATGTCGACACCAATGACTTCGGATTCAATGTGGGCGGTGGTGTTGCCGGTTTCTTCTCCGACCGTGTCGGTCTCCGCGGTGATATCCGATATTTCCGATCGCTGCAGGACAACGAACCGGATGGCGAGTTCGATCTATCGATAGGGTCCTTCCAGTTCTGGCGAGGAACCGTCGGCGTGGTTTTCAGCTTCTAGCCGAGTCACCTGACCTGAGCCGTGCGCCTCCGCCGGAGTTGCTCCGAAATAGCGTGGCTCCGACCGCCCTGAACGACCGGCTCATCAGCTGATCCTCCTCAGGCGGGGCAGGGTACGTCTGAGGCGCAGCAGGGCACGTCGATTGCAGCCCTTCCGCCCACGATCACGAACGGCCGTGTTCGCAACGTCACAGAGAGGAAGCCTCATGTCAGCTCGCAAATTTATTGTTACGACAGCCCTGTTTCTGGTGTGTTTCGCAGCCACGCCTTCCAAGGCGTCGGCCGACTGGTTGTTTACCCCGTTCATCGGCGTCAACTTCAGCGGCTCGGCGGTCTTTAGTGACGTGCTGGGTGATCTGGAGGACGATTTCGGAAAGAGCACGACCTTCGGTGCCTCCCTGGCGTGGATGGGTGCAGGCGTGATCGGGTTCGAGTTCGATTTCGGATATACGGACGATTTCTTCCAAAGCACCGAAGACGATGTCGACTTCGGGGATAACAACCTGATGACCTTGATGTTGAATCTGATCGTCGGCATCCCTATCGGTGGCCAGACCGGTGGCGGCGTCCGTCCGTATGGGTCAATTGGTGTCGGCGTCATTCGCACCGAAATCAACGACCCGTTGGATCTGGTCGGCGACCTGTCGAAGAGCAACTTTGGCTTCAACGTGGGCGGCGGCCTCAGCGGGTTTTTCACCGACAACGTCGGCGCCAAAGGGGACATCCGGTACTTCCGCCAGTTCAGGGATGCCGAACGCGATGACGACCTCGATATCGGGTTGGGAGGGTTCAGTTTCTGGCGCGGAACCGTCGGCATCGTTTTCAGGTTCTAAGCGGCGGGAACCGCAGCCCTGAAGGGCTGGGCGCCCTGACGATGGACAGCCCTAAAGGGCTGGGCTCCCTGACGATGGGCAGCCCTAAAGGGCTGGACTACGTACCATGGGCAGCCCCTAAAGGGCTGGACTACGGGGCGAGGGACTGAACCCACCGCCGCGCCTCGGCGAGCGCGGCGGTGACGGCGGCCGGTTGCGTCGACTGTGGCGTCTGCTTTCGTGCAATCGACGCGGCCGGCGTAACCCAATCCACCACATCAGCGTCAAGCAACGGCGAGTGCGACTTCCAGTCCTCGGTGGTCAGGGAGTCGAACGAACGCCCTTCGTTCACGAGCTTCCGGACCAACGCCCCCACGACTTCGTGCGCATCACGGAACGGCAGCCCCTTCGCGACCAGGTAATCGGCGACGTCGGTTGCCAGGAGAAGACCTGAAGCGGCGCGCGCGCCCACCTCAGGCCTGTGCTGCAGACCGCTGACGACGCCGGCCGCCGCTTTGAGAGATCCGCGCAGCGTATCTTCGGAATCGAACAGCGCCTCTTTGTCTTCCTGCAGGTCTTTGCTGTAGCCGATCGGCAGTCCCTTCATCGTCGCCATCCATCCCGCAAGACGGCCGATGGCACGGCCAGCCTTGCCGCGTATGAGCTCCAGCGGGTCCGGATTCTTCTTTTGCGGCATCAGGCTGCTGCCGGTCGCGGCGGCGTCCGCCAGATCGAGGAAGCCGAACTCCTCGGCGGTGAAGAGAATCAGGTCCTCGGCCAGCCGACTGAGGTGCACCATGGTCAGGGCTGACGCCTGCAGAAAGCTGGCGACGAAATCCCGGTCACCGGTCGCGTCGACGCTGTTGGCGACAACCCGCGCGAATCCAAGACGCTTCGCAAGCGTGTGGACATCGATGGCGTAGCTGGTACCGGCGATCGCCCCCGAGCCGAGCGGGAGCTCGTCGATTTCGTCGAGGAGGGTCGCAAACCGCCGGTGGTCGCGCCGGAGCGCCGCCACGTGCGCGAGAAAGTAATGGGAAACGAGAATCGGCTGGGCGCGCCGCATGTGGGTGTAGGAGGGCATGAGCCCGTCACCCGCCGAATCCGCCTGATCGACTAGCGCGGCGACGAGAACCGCGATTGAGTTCTGCAGCTGCGGCACGCGCCGCTTGAGATAGAGCCGCAGATCGACCGCGACCTGTTCGTTACGCGATCGCCCGGTGTGCAGACGACGACCGGCTTCACCTGCGCGTGCGACGAGCTCACGCTCGACGAATGCATGGACGTCTTCGTCCATCGCGGCTTCATCTGACGCGAAGAACGCCGGATCGCTCATCCCCTTCTCGAGGATCTCCTCGAGCGCCGCCGCGATGATCGACGCATCGTCATTGGACAAGACGGACGCGCGGTGCAGCGCCTCCGCCCACGCGATGCTCCCCGTCACATCGTCCTCGAACAGCCGCCGGTCGAATGAGAAGGAGGCACCGAATTGGAAGAGGTCCTGGTCCGGATCGCCGGCAAAACGCCCGGACCAGAGGTGCGAGGCCATCAGGCCACGCTCTGGAGAGCGGTCGCCTCGCAGGCTCCCTTGAAAATCTGCACGCGAACGGTCCCGCGTGCGAAAGGTCCGTCGCGATGGGCGCGCGCCAGCTCCGAGTGCGCGGCGTGCAGCACGACAGCGGCAGGCGACTCGGCCGCCGAGCCTTCAGGCCCGGCGAGGCGGCCGACACCGTGCGTACCCGCAATCGTCTCGATGCTCTCGATCATTTCGATCAACGGCATTTCCACGCCGTTCGCGCGGATCGGGGTCCCGGCGTCGAATTCGATATTCATGACCGCTGCGGTCTCTGGTGCGTCGGCGACCGCCCGGGTCAGCTTGAAATCACCGGGCGCCATCGATCCGTGGATAACTCGACCCCAGACGTTTGCAGCAATGTTCTGTTTCACCGCCGACGTGGTGGACACGACGTTCCGGGCCTGCCCGTACTCGACCAGCTCCGCTGCCGTCATGCCCCAGGTGCAGAGGGGCGCGATGATATCTATCGCGGGGTCGATCTCACGCACGGCTTGCTCGAGCGTGTGCCTGTCTGCCCCATCGCAGACGCAGCCATGGGCCACGGCTCCGGCCGATTCCATGCGCGCCATTTCGACCAGGCGCCTACCTATCAGTGGCCGCGAGAGCGCTATGCCGGCAAACTCGCGGTCGGGCGAAAAAGCGCCGGAGTGCAGCGCGGGCAGGATGTAACCGCGGACGAACTCTTCACGGGCATCGAGGACATGCGCGCGCACCGCTCCCGCGGCCAGCGCGCGCTCGCGGATGTGGGCGAGATCCAGACCCTGCCCGATATCGAGAGTCAGAGTCATAACCTCGGCGTCGCAGGTTTCCGACAGCCACGGAATCGCGGCGGTGGTCTCCAGACTGCCCGAATAAGCCAGCACGATTCGCTTCATCGCCTTCATGTCCCTCTCATCAGGCGGTCGAGCCTGTTCTGCACCGCCTGCGCGTCCGCAGCACTCCGGCAGATCACCAGGATGGTGTCGTCGCCGGCGATCGTGCCGGCCACCTCCGCGATCCGGCCCCGGTCAATTGCCAGAGCAAGAGGCTGGGCATTGCCTGGCTCTGTCTTGAGAACCAGGAACTGCTCGACTCGTTCGTGCCGCGTCAGGTAGTCGGATACGGCGGTTTCGACCACTTCGGGGGGATCTGTCGCGCCAAGCGCTCCCGAGCGGATGTAAGCCCCGTCGGCGGACCGCTTGACCAGCTCGAGCGCCCGAATGTCCCGCGACAATGTCGCCTGAGTCGCCTCTATCCCACGCAGCTTCAGTCGGTTACGGAGCTGCTCCTGGCTGGTGATGGGCTCACGCTCAACGATATCGAGGATGGCAGTCTGCCGGTTCAACTTCATAAATATTCACTTCTGGTGCCGATTATACAGCACTCAAACCGCCACTCAACACATAGACCAGAAAAGACTTGATACCAGCGCCCTATGGTCGTATAACTAGTCGTCTGGATGAATAAATATTCCTCGATCAGGGTCGGCGTCGCAGGAGTCACGGGGTACTCGGGAGTCGAGCTCATGCGCAGGCTCGCCCGGCACCCGTACGCCGACGTGCGTCTCGCCATGGCCTCGGCTGGGTCCGAGCCGCGACGAATACCCGCGTTGAACCGTATCTGGGATGCGCCGGTGGAGCCGTTGGACGTCGAGCGCCTGATTGCGGAAACGGACGCCGTCTTTCTGGCGCTGCCGGATGAAATCTCCGCGAAGGTGGCGCCGCAACTCGTGGCCGGGGGAACGCGGGTCTTCGACCTGTCCGGAGCATTCCGGTTGCGGGACTCGGCAACACGCGCCAAGTGGTATCCGCATTCGCCGCCGAACGGTCACGCCTCGTACGGGCTCACCGAGCATTACCGCAACGAATTGCGGACGGCCACGCTCATTGCGTGCGCCGGGTGCTATCCGACCGCAGCCATCCTCGCGCTCCGCCCGCTCGTTCGCGGCGGACTGCTCGAACCCGGCGTAATCATCGACGCGAAGTCCGGCGTGTCGGGCGCAGGCAAGACGCCGAGTGAGCGCACCCACTTTTCGGAATGTCACGGCAGCATCGCCGCCTACGGGGTGTTCGCGCATCGCCACGCAGCCGAAATAGAGCAGGAGGTCGGCGTTCCAGTCACATTCGTGCCGCACCTCGTGCCGATCGACCGAGGCATTCTCGAAACGATCTACGCCAGGCTCCGGTCCGGCGTAACTGCCGCCAACGTCGAACAGCTGCTGGCAGATGCGTACGAGGGGTCCCCCTTTGTCCGCTTGACCGGCAGGGATCTGCCCGAGATCAAGCATGTCGCGCATACGAACTTCTGCGACATCGGCTTCCGTGTGGAAGGGTCGCAGCTGGTGATGGTGGCCTGCATCGACAACCTGGTGAAGGGTGCGGCCGGGCAGGCGATCCAGAACTTCAATGTCGTGTTCGGCCTGCCTGAAACCGAGGGATTGCACTAATGCGGGATGCGGAAAGCGCGGGGCGCGGGGCGCGGGGCGCGGGGCGCGATGCGCGGGGAGATGCCGAGTGCGGAATGCGGGATGCCACCGTGCTCAAACTGGGTGGTGAGCTGCTCGATGATCCGGCCGGAATGCGCGGCGTTGCCGTGGCGGTCACGGCGCTTGCGAAGCAGGGGCCGCTGGTCGTCGTGCATGGTGGCGGCCGGGCGATCGACGCCGAGCTACGCGCTCGAGGGCTCGAACCCCGTTTCGTCGACGGTCTCCGCATCACCGACGCAGCTGCACTCGACGTGGTCGTCTCCGTCCTGGCCGGGCGGAACAACACCGGATTCGTTGCAGCGCTGTGCGCGGCGGGGACTCGTGCCGTCGGTCTGACCGGGGCGGATGCGGCCATCGGTTTGTCATCGCGTGCCGCGTCTGTCACCAGCGCCGCGGGTGAGACCGTGGATCTCGGCCTCGTCGGGCAACCCTCGTCAGCTTCCGCCGATCTGATTGTCGATCTCACCGGGCTCGGCTACGTCCCGGTGATCGCGAGTATCGCAGTGTCTGATGAAGGACAACTGCTGAACATCAATGCCGACACGCTCGCGGGACACCTGGCAGGAGTGCTTGGCGCCAGACGATTGATCATCGCCGGCGGAACCGCCGGCGTTCTTGACGCGGACGGCAGCTCGATCGCCGAGCTCCCTGTCAGCCGCCTGAACGCGATGATCGCTTCCGGAACAGCCCACTCCGGCATGGTCGCGAAGCTCTCCGCCTGCAAGGCTGCCATGGCACGGGGAGTTCGCGACGTGTCGATCGTCTCAGGGCTCGGCATCGGAAACTTCGATACGGCTGAAGGTACGCGGCTCTCGATGAACAAGATGGAGACACTCAGCGCATGACCACCACGTCGATCACGGATGTCGTCGCCGCCGAGGCACGCAATGTGCTGCAGGTCTATCGCCGCGGTCAGGTCGTCTTCGAGCGCGGCAGCGGGACGCGCCTGTTCACGCAGGAGGGTCGTAGTTACATCGATTTGATCTCCGGTGTCGGTGTCGCTGCTCTCGGTCACGCGCATGCCGGGCTGGCGGCGGCCATCGGCGCTCAAGCGAAGGAGCTGCTGCACACCTCAAACCTGTTCTTCCACCCGCTGCAGGCGGAAGTGGCGGCGCGACTCAGTGCATTGACCGGTTTGGACCGCGCGTTTTTCTGCAACAGCGGGACCGAAGCAGTGGAAGCGTGCCTGAAGTTCGCACGTCGCTACTGGTATGGGCAGGGAGCGCCGCGCGGGCACTTCGTCGCGTTGGAACATGCCTTTCATGGCCGGACGATGGGTTCGCTCTCGGTGACGTGGGACGACCATTACCGGACTCCGTTCAAGCCGCTGATCGGAGAAGTGACGTTCGTCCCCGCCGATGATCCGTCGGCGCTCGCGGCCGCTGTGACGGCAGACACGGCTGCGGTAATCGCCGAGCCCATCCAGGGTGAAGGAGGCGTGCGTCCGATGCCTCGAGAGGTCGCGGCGGCCATCACGCAGAGTTGCCGCGCGACCGGTGCGCTCCTCATTGCCGATGAAGTCCAGTGCGGTCTCGGGAGGACGGGACGCCCGGTGTATTCCGCGGCGCTCGGACTACAGCCCGACCTCATGGCTCTCGGCAAGTCCCTTGGGGCCGGCGTGCCGATCGCCGCCGCAATGTTCAGCGAGAAGGTTGCGTCGAAGGCGGCCTTCGGCGATCACGGCAGCACCTACGGCGGCAATCTGCTCGCTTGTCGGGCAGCTCTCGTCTTTCTCACCGAGCTCACCGAGTCGGGGCTGATGTCACACGTCGCCGAGATGGGACGCCACGCGGAGAGAAGGTTGAAGGCGCTCGCGGCGCGACATCCGTCGGTGATAGACGTGCGCGGTGCAGGGCTGATGTGGGGCATCGAACTGAATCGCCCGGCGGCAGATGTCGTCCAGGCGGCGCTCGATCGAGGACTTCTCGTCAATCGAACCGCTGACACCGTTATCCGGTTGTTGCCCGCCTACGTCATCACAGCCGAGGAGTTCGATGCCGGCATCGACATCCTCGAAGAGGCCCTCGCGGCAGTCACACAGGGAGCACAGAAATGAACGCGAGACTTCAACAAGCGCCAGCGGCGTCTGCCATGGTCTTCCGCCAGGCAGTACGTTCGGACGCCGAAGCCATACACCGGCTGATTGCCGATAACCTCGAAGCCGGGCATCTCTTGCCACGGACGCTGGACGACGTCACCGCCAACATCGCGCGGTTCACCGTGGCGGTGATCGACGAGGCCGTAATCGGCTGCGCCGAGCTCGCGCCGCTCAGCGCCGTTGTCGCCGAGGTCCGCTCCCTTGTGGTCACCGAACGCTCGCGCGGCCAGCACATCGGGCCCAGGCTCGTGTCACATCTCGCGTCAGAGGGCGCCACCCGCGGGTTCTCGACGCTGTGCGCGTTCACGCACGATCCGTCGCATTTCGTCCGCCTCGGATTCACGATCGTTCCGCACGTGTGGGTGCCGGAAAAGATCGAGCGCGACTGCCGATCGTGCGCGCAGTTCCGGCGGTGTGGGCAGTATGCGGTGACGCTCCCGCTCCGGGACGGCGCTCAGATCCGCCCGGCGCAGCCCGCTGCCGTCATCCACGGCGGCCGGTCGGTCGGCGGTCGGCGCTTGAACGTCGAACGGCTTCAGCTGATCCCCGCCTGATGCGTGACGTCTACACGCGGATCGAAGGAGGGGTGACCGCGCCCGGCGGATTTCGTGCGGCAGGAGTGTCGTGCGGCATCAAGGCAAAAGGGCTGGACCTCGCAATCGTCGTGTCAGACAGGCCGGCGACGATCGCCGCCGTGTTCACGACCAATCAGGCACAGGCCGCACCGATTCTCGTCGCGAAGGAGCATCTCACACAAAACCGCGGCACCGGCTCGGCGGTTGTCGTCAACAGCGGTTGTGCGAACGCGTGCACTGGAAGCGATGGGATCGACCATGCGCGTGCCATGGCGAGACACGCCGCGGAGGCGCTGGCGTGTGATCCCGCGGACGTTCTGGTCGCGTCCACCGGCGTGATCGGCGTCAAGCTCGAGATGGCGAAGGTCGAGCGCGGCATTGCGGAGGCGGCACGATCGCTGTCGCGCGAGGGCGGCTCGCTCGCGGCGCGCGCGATCATGACCACCGATCCGTTTCCGAAGGAGGCAGCGGTCGAAGCGAATGCCGACCCCGGTACCGTGCGCGTCGGCGGCATGGCGAAGGGGTCCGGCATGATCGAGCCGTTGATGGCAACGATGCTCGGGTTCGTCACGACCGACGCAGTGGTGGAGCCAGGTCTCCTGCAACGCGCACTGAAGGCGGCGTGTGACGACACGTTCAATGCGATCACCGTCGATGGCGAATGCTCCACGAATGACTGCGTCATCGCGCTGGCGAGCGGCGCCTCGGGTGTGGTGTTCGGCGAGGGGGATTTGGCCGCTCTCGTGGATGCTCTCAAGCAGGTTTGCGAGCCGCTGGCGATCGGGATCGTGCGCGGCGGAGAGGGAGCCACGAAGCTGATTACGGTCAACGTGGTTGGCGCGGTCTCAGATGCAGACGCCAGGCGGACGGCACGCGCGATCGCCAACTCGCCGCTGGTCAAGACTGCGATCCACGGCGGCGACCCCAACTGGGGACGACTCGTGGCTGTAGCCGGGCGCTCGGGTTCCAGGTTCGTGCTCGACAGCGCGGCTGTTCGGATCGGCCGGATCGAGTTGTTCCACGATGGAGTGCCGCACGACGACCGCGCCGCCGAAGCGGCTGAGTACCTCCGCGGCAAGGACATCGCCGTGGAGGTCGATCTCGGAACAGGTGGTGGCGGACGCGCGCGAATGTGGACGTGCGACCTCAGCGCCGAATACGTGAAGATCAACGCCGAGTACCGCACGTGACGCGGTGCGCGATGCGCAGTGCGCAATGCGAACACTGACATGACCGATCGACTATCGCTCGACGCACCGACGAGATTTCTGTCGGTCCTGGACTTCGATCCGCCGACGCTCGAGGCGTGCCTCGACCTCGCGTCAACCTTGAAAGCCGCGCGGACGGTCGGACGTGGGCACGTTCGGCCGCTCGAGGGGCGACACATTGCCCTGCTCTTCGAGAAACCGTCCCTGCGGACGCGATCGACGTTCCAGATCGCGGTCCGGGAGCTCGGCGGAGAGGTCATCGAACCACCGGCGGATGTCGTCCTCGGCGGTCGCGAGTCAGTCGCCGACGTGGCGCAGAAACCTCGAGCGGTGGGTTTACGGGGCCGTGATCCGCACGTTTGCGCAGGACCGTCTGGAAGAGTTCGCCGCCGCCGCGCCGAACCTCCGCATCGTCAACGCTCTCACCGACGAGGAGCATCCCTGCCAGGCACTGGCAGACTGTATGACGCTCATCGAAAAGTGGGGAGATCTCCGCCGCCGAACGATTGCCTTCGTCGGCGACGGTAACAACGTCGCTGCCTCGCTCGCCCAGGCGGCCGCAATGCTCGGCGCGACGGTCCGGGTCGCTTCTCCGGAAGGATTCGAACTTCCCCACCACATCCGGGAGGGTGTTGCCGCGGTCGCGCGATTCGGCGGCGGGGTGGTCGTGACCAACGATCCCATCGAAGGCGTCGGCGGCGCTGATGCCATCTACACCGACGTCTGGGCGTCGATGGGTCAGGAGTCGGAAGCCGGCGCGCGCCGGCTCGTCTTCGCGCCGTATCAGGTGAATGCGGAGCTGATGTCGCATGCAGCGCCTGACGCGCTCTTCATGCACTGCCTGCCGGCGCACCGCGGTGACGAAGTCACAGACGATGTCATCGATTCTCCGGCGTCGGTGGTCTTCGATCAGGCGGAGAATCGCCTGCATACGCAGAAGGCGCTGCTCGCGATATTGGCCGGGGAATAGCTTTACGAATGCGCCAGGCGGTCATCGCGCGGTACGGCCCTCCGGATGTCTTCGAGATGCGGGAGGGACCGGATCCGGCGCCGGCCGCCGGCGAGCTGCGGATTCGCGTGCGAGCGGCGGGGATCAATTTCGCGGACGTCCTGTCCCGGCTCGGCCTCTACCCGGATGCACCGAAGCCGCCGATGGTGGTCGGCTATGAAGTCGCGGGCTTTGTCGATGGCATCGGCTCCGACGTTACCGGATTCGGCGACGGCGACCGGGTCATCGCCCTCACCCGATTCGGCGGCTACTCAGATGTCGTCGTTGTCCCCGCCGCACAATGCTTTCATTTCCCTGATTCGCTGAGCGACTCCGAAGCCGCCGCCGTGCCGGTGAATTACCTGACCGGCGCAATCGCGCTGTACCGCATGGCGGCGCTCTCACCAAACGAGACGGTTCTCGTGCACAACGCCGGCGGCGGCGTCGGCATCGCGGCCACCCAGCTCGCCCGACTCCGCCGTGCCCGCGTCATCGGCACGGCATCCGCGATGAAACACGACGCGCTGCGCACGTTCGGCGTCGAACACACGATCGACTACCGGCATGCGAACGTCGCGGACGAAGTGAGAAAGATCACCCGCGGACGCGGCGTGGACGTCGTGCTCGATCCGATCGGCGGCCGCAGCTTTCTCGACAGCTACAAGCTGCTCGCACCGCTCGGCCGGCTGGTCATCTTCGGACTCTCGGCAGCGGCACCGGGAGAGCGCCGCAGCTGGTTCCGCGCGTTTCGCGCGTGGCAGTCAACGCCGCGGTTCGACCCGCTGTCGATGATCAACCGCAATCGCGGGGTCTTCGGCCTGCATGTCGGCCACCTGTGGGAACAGCACAGTCAGCTCGCACCGCTGATGGCGACGCTGATGTCGGAACTTGGCGCCGGCCGGCTCCGCCCGGTTGTCGCCAGGACCTTCCCGCTCGACCGCGCCGCCGACGCCCACCGGTTCATTCAAAGCCGGTCGAACATCGGCAAGGTGGTGTTGACCACGTGACGATTGTCGATTGGCGAATGACGATTGAGGATTGACGGATTTGAGATTGACGATTTGAGATTGACGATTTGCAATTTGCAATCCCCAATCATGCAATCCGTCAATCTGCAATCGCCAATCTGCAATCGCCAATCGTCACCGGCCTGCGTCGGTGATGATCCTCTTCGGCCCGCCAAGATGCTTCGCGAGGAACTTCTCCATGCGATCGAGCGTGTACATCCAGCGACTGTGCAGCATCGACTCGTGAGTGTCGTCGGGGAATACGATCAGTTCGTACTCGACGTTCCGCGCGCGCAGCAACTGAACCAGTCCGGTCGTCTGCTGAAACGCCACATTCCGGTCATCGTCTCCGTGGACGAGCAGCACGGGTGACTTCCAGCCATCGATGGCGCCGATCGCGGACGATTTGAACGAGACTGACTCGGGATCCAGCGAGCTTCCCCACAGGTGCACGCCGGCAAGATCGACGCCCGCTTTGAAGATGTCTGAGTTGCGGGCGAGCGCCTGCGCCGTCAGCACGCCGCCGTACGACAGACCCCAGATGCCGATGCGGTCCGGATCGACGCTCGGGTGCGATTGCAGGTACTTGCCGCCCGCGAGGACGTCCTGGTATTCGGAGTTGCCGCGCCCGCCCGTGTTGGCCGCGGTGCGGAACGACCGGCCGTAGCCGATGCCGCTGCGATAGTTCACCGACAGCACGACGTACCCCTGGTTGGCGAGCCACTGGTTGATGCCGTAGGCCCAGTGATAGAAGTGCATGTAGTGATAGCCGAGCAGCATCTGGCGCGCGGGCCCGCCGTGGACGAAGATGATGGCCGGACGTTTTTCGCCAGGTTTCAAGTCACGCGGAAGAAACAGTTGATTGGGAATCTTCAGGCCGTCGGCCGCCGTCGTCATCACCGCAGTCGGCTCGACGTGGAGGTCCATCGGGAAGTTCTTCAGCCCGGCGGCGGTCGGATACACGTATTGCTGCGAAGTCGTCGCTCCGAGCTTCCATAGCCCTACCGATTGCGGACGTTTCCAGTCAGCGCTCTGTGTAGCGAGCAGCTTCCCTGATGCGAGCGGCACCGGCCACGTCTCAATGCCCGTGCCGGTCGTCAGCTGCTGCGGGGTCCCTCCGGTCACCGGCACCGCCCAGATATGGCGACGATCGATGTCACCGGCATTGGTGGAGTAGTAGAAGGTTTCCTGGTCGGCCGAAGTCGCGACCGAGGTCTGGTCTTCGATAAGGCCATCGGTCGTCGTCAGGAGCACAGGCTTGGAGTTGGTCGTGGCGATGTTGAGTGAATAGTAACGATCCCACTCGTCGACCGGCCCCGAAGGCGGCTCCTCGGCCGGCGCCACGCCGCGTCCACGACCACCGCCGCGGCCGCCGCCGACGTTCAGAGGGAACACCAGGTAATTCCCGGCCAGACGCGCATTGACAATGTTGCCGAACAGCGCGATCGTTCGGCTCGTTGTGCCAGACCTCCTCGGCCTGCCCGGTCGCCACGCTGGCCTTCATGACTGACAACGTGTATCCGCCGCGGAAGGTTGGGCGCACCAACCCGGGAATCTTTCCGGCCGCCTGCATCGCAGCCTGCGTAGCGGCATCCGGCGGCTGGTCTCCTCGCCCTCCGCGGCCCTGCGCGTTGGGATTGAACGCGGGACCATTCGGAATGCCGATGCCGCCGCCTCCCTGCTGATTCTGCTGGCCGAACGCGAGGCCGGGACGACGCATGAAGACAATGTGGCTGCCGTCGGCCGTCCAGACAGGACTGGAATCGAAGTCAACGCCGGGATCCATGTAGGTGATCTTGCGGGAGGAGATATCGAGAACCGCGACGAAGCTGTGATCCTGACGGGTGGTCACGAACGCAATCTTTTTTCCGTCTGGAGACCACCGGGGTGCGCTCTGTTGACCCCACGACCGGATGTACGGTTTCTCGGCGCGATCGATGTCCTTCAACGGACGTTTCTCACGGACGAGCGCCCGATAGATCTCGTCCTCCTTGACGAACAAGACGGAGTTGCCGTCGGGTGCGAGTTCAGGCGCGCTTCCTTCTGCCACTCTCCACGGCGCCCCGCCGTTGGTGCGCACGGCCCAGATTGCACGCTCAGCGCCGGCAGGATCGGCCGACGCGTTCGCCACCCAGCCGTCCCGATTCGGTGCGGTTCCACGGAGAAAAACGACGGTCGATCCGTCGTCAGAAATCCGGATCGTCGAGATGTCGACTCCGTCGTCCTTCAAGAAATTCGTGAGGCGGACGGGGACGAACGCCGGACCGGCGGCGGTATAGGCGTTGCGCCTGCCTTCCTCGTATGCCGTCCAGGCAATTCGGTCAGTTTTCTTCGCGGCCACCAGCTCGAGCGGATTCGGATTGCTCAGGAACTGCTGGTGGAGGGGCGGCCCCTGAGGCGCGGGCGCGGTCTGAACCGGCAGGGAAACGACAACCAGCGCGAGCGCGGCGGAAGCTATCAGTATGGACGTGTGACGGACGCGCATGAATCCTCCACCCCACCCCTGACGGCAGGGCGTGGCCAGTCTACAATGGGCCGCTATGCGAAAGCCCTTCCTTTCCGCTGGATTCCTTGCCCTTGGCTGGATCGGACTGTCTGCGCAGCAGACAAAAGTTCCGACCTACGACGAAGTTATCAACCTGAAACGTCCGGGCGGTGTCGCGCTGTCTCCGGATGGCTCTCTCGTCGCGTTCACGGTGAACGAAACCAACTGGGACGACAACGCCTACGAGACGGAAATCTTTCTGGTGCCCGCGGCCGGCGGCGAGCCGATCCAACTCACGCGCGGGAAGAAATCGAGTTCCGCGCCTGCGTGGTCGCCCGACGGCAAGTGGCTGGCATTCAGCTCGGATCGGAGCGACAAGCGCCAGATCTATCTGATCTCTCCGCGCGGCGGTGAAGCGCGCGCACTCACCAACGTCGAAGAAGGCGTCGGCGGATTCGCGTGGTCACCGGATGGAAAGTCAATCGCGTTCACGATGACCGACGCGAAGACGGAGGCGCACAAGGAGCGCGACAAGAAGTTCGGCGAGTTCGACGTCGTGGATCGTGACTGGAGAATGACGCATCTTCACGTCATAGACGTCGATCCGGCCGCTGGCGGACCCGCGACGGCGCGAAAACTGACGAAGGGGGCTTTCACCGTCGGCGCGTTCGACTGGTCGCCTGACAGCCGATCCATTGCATTCGATCACCGCATCGACCCGAATCTGATCAACGGCTCGACGGCGGACATCTCGGTGGTTGACGTCGCCGATGGTGCAATCCGTAAGGTGGTGTCGAAGGACGGACCGGACTCCAATCCGGAGTGGTCTCCCGACGGGACGAAGATTGCGTTTTCGACGTCGCTGCAGGCCCCCTATCTGATGTTCCGCAACTCGCGAATCGCCGTTGTGCCCGCCGGCGGAGGTGCGGTGAAATCGCTGACCGATGCCTTCGATGAACAACCGGGCATCATCGAATGGACGCCGGAGGGGATTGTCTTTTCCGGCCTCGAAGGGATCAGCTCGCGGGTCTACCGAATATCGAGCGCAGGGGCGATTACCCCGCTGACTCCTGCGTCGGGCCAGACCTTCGGCGGCCTCAGCTTCGCGCGCGACTATTCGAAGGTCGCCTACACGCTCGGCGACGCGAAGTCGTTTCCCGAGGTGTACGTCACGAGCGGGATGAACATCGCCAGTGGTCGCAAGCTCACAAGCCTCGGAAGCCAGATCGAGGGTTGGAAAGTCGGAAACCGGGAGATGATCTCGTGGAAGAGCACCGATGGCACCGAGATCACCGGCGTTCTTCACAAGCCCGCGGACTTTCAGCCGGGGCGCAAATACCCGCTTCTCGTAATCGTTCACGGCGGCCCGACGGCGATCTCGCGTCCGTTCCGTGTCGCCGGCGCCGGGCCCTATCCGATGGAGCAATGGCTCGGCCGCGGCGCTGTCATCCTCGAGCCGAACTATCGCGGCAGCGCCGGATTCGGCGAGAAGTTCCGATCCTTGAACGTGCGTAACCTCGGCGTTGGTGACGCGTGGGACGTGCTGTCTGGTGTCGACCATCTGGTGGCGCAAGGCATTGCCGATCCAGATCGCATGGGCGTCATGGGATGGAGTCAGGGAGGCTACATCTCGGCGTTTCTCGCCACCCACAAGCGGCAGCCATTCAAAGCGATTTCGGTCGGTGCCGGTATCTCCAACTGGATGACGTACTACGTGAACACCGACATTCACCAGTTCACACGGCACTATCTCGGCGGGACGCCCTGGGACGATCCGGAGATCTACGCGAAGACGTCGCCGATGACGACGATCAAGCAAGCGAAGACGCCGACGCTCATCCAGCATGGCGAGTTCGATACACGGGTACCCACTCCGAATGCCTACGAGTTGTATCAGGGGCTGCAGGACGTCGGCGTGCCGGTCAAGCTGATCATCTATAAAGGGTTCAATCACGGCTTGAACAAGCCCAAAGCCGTCCGGGCCGCGATGGAGCACAACTGGGAGTGGTTCAACCAGTACGTGTGGGGTGAAAAGCCCGTCCCCACCACCGCCAGCTCGCGATAGAGTCTTCGGGGTCAGATCTTGTTTCTTGCACGTTTGTCTCCTTGCGGGGACACGAACGATCTGTCACCCAACATGGACAAACGTGCAAGAAACAAGATCTGACCCCTTTGGTAGGAGGCCTCGTGAAACGCCGACTGATTTGTCTATCCACTCTCGCGCTCACCCTCGCGATCTTCCTGCCGGGGACGACGCGTATCGAGGGGCAGGCGCAGAACCGCGGTCCGCGGGTTATCGCACTGAAAGGTGCGACGGTGCTGACCGTCACTCGCGGCACGATCAGGGATGGCACCGTCGTCATGCGCGACGGCAAGATCGCGGCGGTCGGCGGGCCTGACACGAACGTGCCAGCTGGCGCGGAGGTGGTCGACGTGACCGGCCGCTTTGTCTCTCCAGGCATCATCGACGCGCATTCCCACATCGCGAACGACTCGATCAACGAAGGGGGGACGACCGTCAGCTCGATGACGGGCATGCACGACGTCCTCGATCCAACCGACATGAGCATCTATCGCGATCTTGCCGGCGGGCTCACGACCGCAAACATCCTGCACGGCAGCGCCAATCCGATCGGCGGCAAGAACGCGGTCATCAAACTCCGCTGGGGGGTGAAGCGGGCCTCCGAGCTCGTGTTCGAAGGGGCGATGCCCGGCATCAAGTTCGCGCTCGGCGAGAACCCGAAGGACCTGCGGCAGGGGCAGCTGACCGGGCCGCGACGATATCCGCTCACCCGCCAGGGGGTCGAGTTTGTAATCAGGGACGCGTTCACGCGCGCGAAGGGTTACCAGAAGGCGTGGAAGGATTTCGAAAAGTCGAAGGCCTCGAACACTGATGCGCTGCCGCCGCGGCGAGATCTCCAGCTCGACGCTCTGGTCGAGATTCTCGAAGGCAAGCGGCTCGTCCACGCGCATTGCTACCGCGCCGACGAGATCCTGATGCTGATCCGGCTCGCGGAGGAGATGGGATTCAAGATCGCCACCTTCCAGCACGTCCTCGAGGGCTACAAGGTCGCGAAGGAAATTGCCGCGCACGGGGCGGGCGCCTCCACGTTCTCCGACTGGTGGGGTTACAAGATCGAGGCAGACGATGCGATCCCGCACAATGCGGCGATCATGGTCCGTAAGGGAGTGCTCGTTTCGATTAATTCGGACAGCGCCGAGCATGCACGACGGCTGAACACCGAGGCGGCCAAGTCGATGAAATGGGGCGGCCTCAACGAGGATGAAGCCTTCGCCCTCGTCACGATCAATCCGGCAAAACAACTGCGCATCGACAATCGGGTTGGTTCCCTCGAAGCCGGGAAGGACGCCGATATCGCGGTGTGGACGCACCACCCGCTCAGCTCGTACGCGATCGCCGACCGCGTCTACATCGACGGCGTTCAGTACTACGACCGGAAGGACGAGGACCGGCGGCTGTCCGAGCTGAAGAAGGAGAAGTCGGAGCTGATGGCCGCCGAGCGCGGCAGCCGGCAGACGACAACGACTTCACCGCAGCAGCCACTGCCTCAGAACGATAGTGGGGATGAGTCCCCGACTGGGAGGTCCGCCGTCGCCGCGGCCTCGACGAATGGATCCTCGGCCACGGCTATGGCGGGACAAACTGGCGCGCAGAACGCGCCAGTTTGGGCCGTCGTCAATGCGACCATCCATCCAGTCACCTCCGCGACGATCGAGCGCGGGACGATCGTGATCCGCGGCAATCGGATCGAGGCATTCGGGGCCAATGTGACGGTGCCGCAGGGAGCGAAGACCATCGACGCCGCAGGCGGACACGTCTATCCCGGGTTCATCAATGCGCGGACGACGCTGGGGATCGGCGAGCCGGGCGTGCGGGGATACGACGATGTCAACGAGATGTACGACTGGAATCAGCATCTGCGCACCCGCGTCGCGTACCACGCCGAAAGTGCGGCCATCCCGGTCGCCCGCGCCAATGGCATCACGACCGTCGGCGTGGCTCCCGGTGGCGGAATCATGGCGGGCGAGCTTGCGGTCATGAACCTTGACGGCTGGACGTGGGAGGAGTCGACGCTGCGCCCGAATGCGGGGATCGTGTTCAACTTCCCGGCTCTTGCCGCCGGCGGCGGACGCGGTGGCGGTGGTGGCGGCCGCGGCGGCGCGCCACAAGGGCAAGAGCGTACCTTCGACGAGATCCGGCGCGAGCGTGACCGGAGGCTCGACGAAGTGATTCGCCTGCTCGACAACGCTCGCGCCTACGCAAAAGCGGGAGCCGACAAGACCACCGACCTGTCGCTCGAGGCGCTGGTGCCGGTCGTCGAGCGCAAACTGCCGTTGATCGTCTCGGTGGTCCGCGAGCAGGACATCAAGGATGCCGTGGCATTCGCCGATCGCGCGAAAGTCAATATCGTCATCAGCGGCGGCACCGAAGCGGTCTACGCCGCGGCGCTGCTCAAGGAGAAGAACATTCCCGTCATCCTTGGGAACGTGCTGGCGATGCCGACCCGCGAAGACAACTTCCACGCATCGACGTATCAGCTTGCGGGAGAGCTGGCGCAGGCAGGCGTGAAGATCGCGTTCTCATCCGGGGACAACACCAACGTCCGTCTTGCGCCCTACCAGGCCGCCATGTCAGTGGCGTGGGGATTGAAGCGCGAGGACGCTATCAAGGCGCTCACGATCAATGCCGCGGAAATCCTTGGTGTCGCGAACCGCATCGGCAGCATCGAGAACGGCAAGGATGCCAACCTGTTCATCGCCAAGGGTGATCCGCTCGAAGTTCGCACCGAGATCACCCACGTGATCATCCAGGGCAAGGATGTTGGCACCGACAGCAAGCACGAGGCGCTGTATCGCAAATACATCGCGCGGCCTTAGCGAACCTCTAACTACTAACTACTAACTCCTAATTCCTAAAATGAAGCCCTCACTGAAATCGATGACCGCGGCCATCGCGATGGCCGTTGCCGTTGTTGCGGTTCGCGCCGATGTTCCGCACATCTATGCCGTCAAGGGAGCGCGCATCGTGCCGGTTGCCGGTGCGGCAATCCCCTCGGGCACCATCGTGATGCGCAGCGGTGTTATCGAGGCGGTTGGCGCCAGCGTCGACGTCCCGAAGGACGCGCAGGTGATCGAAGGTGCCGGGCTGACCGTGTACCCGGGCCTGATCGACATGGGAAGTTCCGCGGGGGTCGACCAGACCCTGCCGCCGCAGCCGGCCAACCTGCGAACGACCGAGGAAGCAGAGCGCTGGAAAAGGACGCAGATCTTCCGTCCGGACTTCGATATCGCCGGCGAGATCCGGGCCGAAGCCGCGGAGGTAACACGCTACGCCAACGCCGGGATCACCAGCGTCCTCGCGGTGCCCGGAGGATCGGTCGTCAAAGGGCGCAGTGCGCTGGTGAACGTCGCCGGGCCGGTGGACGAACCGCCGGTGGGAAACGTCGGTGACTATCGCAAAGGGCTCCAGGTGGTGAAGGCGCCGGTCGCCCTGCACATCGACTTCCCGAATGGTGCACGCGGGGATGGCTATCCCGCATCTCTGCTCGGCGTCATCTCGTTCGTGCGACAGAGCTTCCTCGACGCACAACACCAGCAGGCCGTCCATCAACGTTACGAGCGCATGAAGTCGGCCACCGGCCGGCCGAATTACGATCCGGCGCTCGACGCGCTGCAGCCGGCGCTGCAGGGTAAGGTGCCAGTCGCGTTCGAGGTCAACACCGCGCGCGAAATCGAGCGATCCCTCGAGATCGCAAAGGAGTTCAAGCTCGATCCCGTCATCTACGGCGCACGCGAAGCTGACCAGGTCGCCGCGGACCTCAAGTCGCGCAATGCCCGCGTTATCTACAGCGTCAACTATCCGACCCGATCGCGCGCTCTTGCGCCGGACGCCGATGAGCCACTGAGCGTGCTTCGGACGCGCGCCAACGCGCCGAAAGTGCCCGCGGCGCTCCAGAAAGCCGGCATCACCTTCGGGTTCTCCGGCGCCGGGCTGCGCGAGCCGCGCGACTTCGTGCGCAACGTGGGGCGCGCCGTCCGCGACGGGCTCAACCCTGACGCGGCGCTCCGCGCGATGACCGCGGACGCGGCCAGGATCGCCGGCGCCGGTGAGCGCCTGGGCACGCTCGAAAAAGGACGCATCGCCAACGTGCTCGTCACCGAGGGAGACCTCTTCGATGAACGCATGAAGATCAAGCATGTGTTTGTGGACGGGCGGCTCGTGCAGGTCGATGACGCGCCGGCCCAGCCCGAACGTCGGGGTGGCCGCGGCGGACGGTGAGACCTCGCGGCCTCACCGCCTTCCCGCTGGTCGCGCTGCTGATAGCCTGCTCCTCCTCCGCCACCGCGCAACAGGCTGCCCCACAGACGCAACAGGCTGCCCCACAGACACGGGCCGGCGACCGGTTGCGGGTCTTCCTCGACTGCGACGACTGCGACGGCGACTACGTTCGCCGTGAGATCGAGTTCATCGATTACGTCCGCGACCGGAAGGAGGCGGATCTCCATATCCTCGTAACCACCCAGGACACCGCCAGCGGCGGCGAAGAATGGGTATTCAAATTCATCGGCCTCGGTCGTTTCAATGGGGTGAACGACGAACTGAAATTCACCTCGCTTCAGACCAGCACGGACGATGAAGAGCGTGCCGGTTACACGCGGGTTCTCAAGCTCGGACTCGTCCGATACGTGACGTCGACAGCGATCGCTGAAAAGCTTCAGGTCGTGTACCAGGGCGTGCCGCGCGAAAAAGAAGCGGCGGCTCCAGGCGCGAGATCGGATCCGTGGAATTTCTGGATCTTCAGGATCGAGGGGTCAGGCTCGTTTCAGGAGGAGCAGCGGGAGAAGGCTCACAACTACTCCGCGCAGTTCTCAGGCAATCGGGTCACCGAAGCGTGGAAGATCAACACCTCGTTCGAGCTCGACTTCGAGGAGGATCACTTCACCCTTAACGACGGCGAGAAGCTGGTCGACAAGGCGCACGATCACGAAGCCAACGTGCTGGTCGTCAAGAGCCTGGGGGATCATTGGGCGGCCGCGGTGCGCGGGCGAGCCGCGTCCTCGACGTTTCTGAACCAGGACCGCGCCTACCGGGTCGGCGCCGGGGTGGAATACAGCGTTTTCCCCTATCGGGCTTCGGCGACAAAGGAGCTGACCGCGCAGCTGACGCTCGGTGTCAACCACTTCGATTACGTCGAACCAACGATCTACGGTAAAGATCGCGAAACGGTCGGAGACGCGCAGTTCATCATCAGTTTCGACGTCACCCAGCCCTGGGGCTCATCGGATGTGACGCTGGAAACGCTGACGTATCTTCACGATCCGCGCCGGCACCGCCTGGAACTGGATGGCGAGCTCGATGCGCGTCTCTTCAAGGGATTCTCGCTCAACGTCGGCGGCTCCATTTCGCGGATCCGCGACCAGATCTACCTGGAGGCCGGAGATGCGACCGATGAAGAGATCCTGCTGCGCCGCCGTCAGCTTGCCACCGACTATCGATACCAGTTTTCGATCGGCTTCAGCTACACGTTCGGATCGATTTTCAACAGCATCGTGAATACGAGGTTCTGACCGCTGCCCGCTACCGCTGCCCGTGCTCCGGTACGAGCGTCAGGATCGTAATCGCCGGGGGCACTCGAAATCGTACCGGCAGAATGCTCGTGCCCAAACCGCTCGCCACGTAGAGATGACGGCCGTCTTCGACAATATGGCCAGCGGCAAACCGCTGACCGAACCGTGACGGCACGATCGGCCTGCCTAACAACGGGAGGCTTACCTGGCCACCATGTGTGTGACCAGCGAGAGTGAGCGCGACCCGAACGGGCACCAGCGGGAACACGTCCGGGTTGTGGGTCAGCAGGATAACGGGCGCACGATCGTCGCTCACAGCGGCCAGTGCCGCCGGGACATCGTGGGCGCCCGTCCACAGGTCGCTGATGCCGGCAACCCACACCGGTCCAGCCGCCGTCGCGAATTCTGCGGCGGTCTCCTCCAGAACGCGGATGCCATTCCCCTCGAGGGCGTTCTTGACCCGAGCATGGTTCAACCAAGCGTCGTGGTTACCCAGTACCGCGACGACACCAGCCGGAGCGCGGAGACGCGCCAGTTCAGTCGCGATCTCTTCCGGGTGAACAAAGCGTCCGCCGACCACTCCCTGGATCACAAGGTCGCCAAGAATACAGATCAAGTCGGGGCGTGCCGCGTTGGTGCGATCGACGATCTCGCGGAGTTTGGCGATTCCATTGAACGGTGAGCCGACATGAAGATCGGTGAGGATTGCGATCCGCAACGGTCCCTGCATCGGCCAGCGGAGCGTGATCCGTTCCTCGTGTACGGTCAGACTCGCCGGTTCGAGCCAGAACGCCCACAGGCACGACGCCAGCGCCGCACCACCGACCGCCATCGCGATCCGGCGCCAGGTCCTCCGATTCAAATACGTCACATCCTGACTGACGGAGGAGTCACGCCGACTTATCAACCTCGTCCCAGATCAGGACGCTATGCGTCTCCTTCAGCAGCAGCGAACCCACCACGAACGTCAACGAAGCCACGGCGATCGGATAGTAGAGGCCGGCGTAAATGTTGCCCGTCCGCGCGATCACACTGAGGCCGATCAACGGAAGGAGTCCGCCGAAGACACCATTGCCGATGTGGTACGGCAGCGACAGCGCCGTGTAACGGATCCTTGCCGGGAACGCCTCGACGAGATAGGCGGCTATCGGTCCGTAAACCATGGTTACAAAAAGCACCTGGATGAAGACGAGCAGGATCAGCTTCCAGGCGATCGGATTCGCAAACAGTTCGCCCAGGCCGGCGTAAGGCAGCACTTCCGCCGCGGGCTGCAGCACGCCGCCGACCGATGCCTGAGGAATGAGGCTCAGTGCACCGGTGACGGGGCTGCGCTGTGAGATGGCGGTTACCACTCCGGAGCCTGCGGCCGCCTGCATCGCGCGGTAGATCGGGATGTACGACAGCGCGGCGATGATGCAGCCGGCCATCATGATCCGCTTGCGGCCGATCCGATCCGACAGGGCGCCAAAGACGACGAAGAAAGGCATCCCGAGGACGAGAGCCGCGGCAACGATGTAGGCCGCTGATGTGTCGTGAACGTTGAGGATCGCCTGCAAATAGAACAGCGCGTAGAACTGTCCCGTGTACCACACCACACCCTGGCCGGCGGTGGCACCGAAGAGCGAGACCAGCACCCGGCGCAGGTTGTCGCGCTGGGTGAATGCCTCCTTGAGCGGCTTCGCAGATGCCATGCCGCTGCTCTTGATGTGGCTGAAAATCGGCGACTCCTTCATGCGCAGGCGGATGTAGAGAGAGATGCCGACCAGCGCAATTGAAATCAGGAAGGGGACGCGCCATCCCCACGCACGGAAGTCCTCCGCCGACATCGTGTTCTGGACGAAGAGGATCACCGCCAGCGACAGGAACAGGCCGAGTGTCGCCGTGATCTGGATGAAGCTGGTATAGAACCCACGCTTACCGTCTGGCACGTGCTCGGCGACGTAGACGGCGGCACCGCCATATTCGCCGCCGAGCGCGAGCCCCTGGAGCACGCGAATGACCAGAAGCATGATCGGCGCCGCGAGACCGATGGACGCATAGGTGGGCAGTACGCCAATGAGCGCAGTCGCACCTCCCATCACCAGCAGCGTGACCAGGAATGCGTACTTCCGCCCGACGAGATCGCCGATCCGCCCGAAGAACAGCGCGCCGAACGGGCGGACGACAAATCCGACCGCAAAAGTCGAGAGGTAAGCGATCAGCGCGAGAGTATCGTTGCCCTTCGGATAGAACAGCGGCGAGATGACCGTGGCGAGACTGCCAAAGATGTAGAAGTCGTACCACTCGATCATGGTGCCGACGGCGGACGCGGTAATGACCTGGGGGATGCTGTAGTCGCCGCGGCGCACGGCGAATGTTAGCGCATTCGAGAGATCAAGAGTTGTTCAACAGGAGATCAGGAGATCAGGAGCTCTTTTTGTAAAACAAAAACAAAGAGTCTCCTTATCTCTTGATCTCCTGTTATCTCACGACGATGACGCGCGGCGGCGGTGCGGCCGGCTTCGTCACGGGCGACGATCTCATGGCGGCCCGGGCTCAGCGGCCAGTCGACTTTGCGGTCCGAGTCGGCAACGCCCACCGGGCGTCCATTGACACGCCATTCGATGCGGCCCCTTGTTGCAGAGACCGCTCGCAGCGAGAGGGTCTGAAATTCGGTTCGAAGTGTCGGATCGATCAGATAGGTTGCGCCGGCCGCCGGACTGACGATCGAGAGCGGACGCTCCGCACGCTCGCACCCTCGCACCCGTCGCACCCCTCGCACTCCTCGCACCGCTCGCACCCTCGCACTCCTCGCACCCTCGCCGCGCCGAAGCGCGGAGCGCGAAGGCGCGCCCGCCCACGCCCGATACTCCGGCGGCCAGACCGTCAGCAACCCCTCGTCCGACATGTGATGCCAGCTGCACGGCAGCAGCGGGCGCTCCGCAGCGGTCCATTCCCGTCGGCGCGTGGGGCACCAGGCGTTGGCAGAAAGGCCGGACAGGCTGCAGATCTCCCGCTCGACCGAATTGCCGGCGACGGCGACGATCCGTTCGCCACCGTGTGCCGCGACGTCGCCCGCAACGCGGCGTTCGGCCGCCAGCATCACCCCGTGGAAGATCGGCGCCGCGCCGGTGACACCGCTCGAATTCCTGAGCGGCGTGCGATCGAAGTTGCCAACCCAGACGCCGACGGTGACGTGCCTGGAATACCCGACGGTCCAGTTGTCGTGGTAAGCCTGCGACGTTCCTGTCTTCACCGCGACTGGGAACGGGAACTCGAGGCTGCCGCCTCGGCCGAATACGTATTCGCGGGCCTCGGCGTCGGCGAGGATATCCGTGATCCAGAACGCAGTCCGCTGAGAGACGATGCGCCGCGCTTCCCCGTCTCGTGTGTTTCGCAGCAGCCAGGTCGGATGGATCCATTCTCCGCCGCGGGCGAATGCCGAGTACGCAGCGGTGAGCTCGTCGAGACGGACTTCGGCGTTGCCCAGCGTGAGACCGAGCCCGTAATGGGCCGCCGTCTGTTCGAAGGTCGTCAGACCTGCGCGCGTGAGGAACCGCAGCAGCTTCGGTACGCCCACTTCGGAGGCAAGTGCGACCGCCGGGACGTTTTCAGACCCAGCCAGCGCTGCCCTCGCGAGCAGCGGACCACGGAAGCGTCCGTCGTAGTTGCGCGGGCTATAGACCACCCCCTCCTCGGCGGTGCGAAAACTCGACGGAACGTCCGCGAGGACGCTCGCCGGTGTGAACCCTTCTTCGAACGCCAGCGCATACGTGAATGGCTTCAGTGCCGAACCGGGTTGACGCGGCGCGACGGCGCCGTTGATTGCGCCTCCCCGTGCCGCGTCGGCGTAGTTGCCGGAGCCTTCCCACGCGAGCCATTCGCCACTCGCGTTGTCCAGGACGACGACCGCGACATTCCCGGCGCCATGGCGCTGCAGCGCACTTCTGTGACTCTCGATGACGCCGGCGACTTCCGCCTGGAGCGCTCCGTCGATGGTCGTCTGGATTCTGTCAGCGCGGACGTCACCGGCCGCGGCGAGCACCATTTCGACGAAGTGGGGCGCCCCGAACGGCACGGCTGCGGGTGAAAGGGTCAACGTCTCATCACGCGCCTCGACCGCCTGCGCGGCGGTGAGCGAGCCGGCGGCTTCCATGCGCTTGAGGACAGCGCGCTGTCTCGACACCGCAAGATCGCGGCTTCGCCACGGGTTGAATCGCGACGGACGCTGCGGCAGTCCGGCGAGAAACGCTGCCTGTGCGGGCGTCAGCATCGAAGATGTCGTGCCGAAGTACGCGCGGCTGGCTCGTTCGACGCCGGCGATCTGATTGCCGTACCCCGCGAGGTTCAGATAGATCGCAAGTATTTCCCGCTTGGTGAATCGGTGCTCGAGCCTCAGCGCGATGACGGCTTCCTTGATCTTCGCCGTCCACCCGCGCGTTCGCGCCGGCTGTCGCCGGTTCAGCAGCAGTTTGGCCGCCTGCTGTGAAATCGTCGATCCCCCTTCCACCAGGCTCCGTTCCGCCAGGTTGGTCTTCAGCGCACGGAGCATTGCGACCGGATCGACTCCCGGATGCGACCAGAAACGATGGTCCTCCGCGGCGACGGTGGCCGCGACCAGCATCGGCGGCAGGCTATCGGCAGTCAGCCTGACGCTCCGCGTCCCATCGCCAGACAACGCTTCGTAGAGCGGCTCGCCGTTGCGATCGACGACGAGCGTGGATGTTCCCGTATCGTCGAGGAGGCCGTCCGGAAGCGGACCGAGGCGGAGCCAGCAGATGAGGGCAATGAGAATCGTCAGGCCGGCTAAAGCCGGCCTCCACCGACGCCTTGCCAGGCCGGCTAAAGCCGGCCTCCACCGCGCTCATCGTTTGACCTCGATCGTGGTGCTTTCGGTGCGGCCGAAGATCTCGGGGGTGTACATCTCCTCCGCCCGCGCCGGAGCAGTGCGGAACGTTCCGGCCGTAGTCGCGCGAGCGATGTAGCTGAACTCGTGCGACCCTGATCCGAGCCGCGTGGCGAACAGCTGAATCCGGTCGTCGTGACGCTCGACGTGATCGAAACCGCCGAGCAGCCACCACGACTGCCACTCCGCAACCTCGCCGTCGCCGCGCTGCGATGACTGGCGGTCCTGGGCTTGCGACAGCGACTGCGCCGTCGTGTTGAACCACGACTCCACCGGCCTCGAAACCGGCCGGCAGCGGATCGGTGACCGCAACGAAGCGGCGTTCCTTGGTGAGCACGAACGTGAGGGTCACGCGCACGAGGTCGCCGGCCTGATATCCGGTCGCCGGCGGCTTCTGCCCCTTCTCGACGAACGGCTCGTACCTGCGCTCGATCCGGAAGCCGCTGTCGAGCGGCTCAGGGAATGTCCGGTCGACTGCGTAGCGAAGCCGGGCGTTGTAGAACAGCGTCCCGGTGCCCTCCTTGCGTGAAGGTGAGCGGCCGTGAGCCGTCGCCGCCAGACGCCGCGACGATCTGCGTCAACGGAACCTGTGTCCTGGCAGCGTTCGTGGAGCGTCCCCTGAACTCGCCGGCGGCCAGCTCCTGCTCCCCCAACCTCACGACGGCACGAAAGTCCGGTGCGTCCGGCTCGTACTTCCGGTAATAGCTGACGAGCGCCTGCATGGCGTAGGCGTTCTCCTGCGTGTTCCCCCAGCGTCCGTTCTTGCGCGCCCCCATCAACCAGCGCACCATCGGCTGAATCGGTGCTTCGGTCGCCCCGGCCTTGACCAGGGTGTTGAGGACGATCGCCGTCGAGCGCGTGTTCGAGCTCCAGAACCAGGCGAGGTACGGATCGTCCAGTTCCTTCACGTGCGCGGTTCCTGCTTCTGGCAGGATCGCGTTAGTGAGCCGTCGTCGAACGTCGGTTACACGCAGCCCTGTCTCACCCTTTGCAACGAGCGCGTCATGCAGATACGCGAGAGCGAACACCGGCATCTGCTCTCGATAGCCATAGATGCGGTTGATATGCGAATCCTGGTTGCGCCCGCCCTCCGCGAGCACCTTCACCGCAAACGCCTGCCACGCTGTATACGACGGCCTCCAGCTCGCATTCACTGGCGGCGGACTCGACGTCAACTGCTGCTGCAGGTAGGTGTACGCGCGCTCGCGGACGCCGCGGTCGACGTCGTACTTCAAGTCCGACGCGGTCTTCATGACCTGTAGCAGATACGCAGTGAGATAGGGCGAGACGGTTTCACAGGAGCCCGGCCAGTAGGCGAAGCCGCCGCTGGCGCACTGGAAGCGCTCGAGCTCTTTCAGTGCCTGCTGGACGGCTGGACGCATTTTCGACGTGTCCATGCCTGGCAATGTGAACGCGTCGCCGAGATCCGCCGCGAGCAGCATCGCGAGCGCGCGCGACGATTTCTGTTCGGCGCACCCATAGGGATACTCGACCAGATATCGCGCCCCTTCGCCGAGACCGACCAGCGCAGTCGACGCCAGTTCGAGGTTCAGGCCGCCGAAACCCGGAACCGCGCCGGACGGCACGCTCAGTTTCTCGACGCCGGCTGCGTCCCGCGCCTCACCATAAGCGGCGACGGTTTCAGGCGACAGCTGAACTTCAACCGGGATGACGTCTTCGAACGAGTCCGCTTCCGTTCCGATCCGGACCGACATCTGCACGCGTGCGCGCCCGATCGCTTTCCCGGTCCCCTCGAAGCGGACCTCAACGTTCCCGCCCGGCGCGACGTTCACCCGTTGTTCCGGCGGGCCGGTGAGCACCAGCACGTTCGGATCCAGCGACTTCATCGTCACGATTGCCGCGCCACCCGCGGTGAGCTGGCTGCCGACGACAGCTCCGAAATACGCACGGTCGCCGACGGCGAGAAATCGCGGGAAGGTGGGCTTCAGCGTGACCGGCTTGTTGGTCCGGACTTCGGCATCGCCGGCGCCGAACCTCGAGCTGCGGTCCCCGGCGACTGCCATGATTCGGTAGGTGGTCAGCGATTCAGGGAGCTTCACATCGACATTTGCGCGCCCATCTGCACCGGTAGTCACCGATCCGAGCCAGAACGCCAGCGCCCTGAAATCCTTGCGCATGGTTCCCGCGCCCGCATCCGCGCCACCGCCGCCTCCCTCGGTTTCCCCCTTCGGCGTGAGCACCCGACGCGAAATGATGCGCTGCCGGCTGTCGGCGTTCATCACCTGGAGCGCCTTGCGCACATAAACGGAACCGAGGACGTCAGGCGTCCGATAGGACGTCAACGAAAGCACGCCGTAGTCGACCGCCCACAGCGTCACCTCGCTCGCGGTGCCGCGGCCCTGCTGATCCTTCACATCGACGCGGACGTTCGCACTGCTGGCCGGGCGGAACTCCTCCTTGTCCGCGGCAACCGCAACCGTCAACCGTTTGCTGCGGTCTTCTACCTTGAGCTCCGCATACCCAAGCCGGAACGCCGGTTTGCCTGGGTCCTCCGCCGTCTTTTCGTCTGGTTCCGCGGTGCTGGAAGGCGCCGGATTGGTTCTGCCCTTTACGAGAAGTACCGAAACAAAGACATTCGGGATGTCGTTCTCGGTAATCGGTATCGAGATCGACTGCTGCGTGGACGTCAGGGTGAACTGTCGATGACTGCGGATCCCCTCGCGTTCGGTCGTGACGAGCGCGGTCGCGCGCTCCCAGGGCGATTGCACCATGAGCCGCGCGGTGTCACCCGGCTTCCACGTCTGGCGCTCGGGCACCAGTTGAATTCTGTTGTGATCGAAACGTTCCCATGCGGTGTAGCCCTCGCCGAGTACGTAGAATGAAGTGCGTGTCACCGCGAAGCGTCCGTCGGCCGCATCGCCCCGAGCTTCGAGGACGAAATACCCTCCCTGCTTGAAAGGAATCTCGAGCGGCACCGGCTCCGAACCCGTCGTCACCTTCCAGGTTCCGGACGGAATCAGTTTCTGCTCGGTGTCCCAGGTGTAGAACCCGCTGCCTTCCGCTCGACGGACGCTCGTCCACTGGATCTGCGTCAGGGTCACCGACACTGGAATACCCGGCACCGTCGTGCCGTTGAGCGCCGCCGCGATGATCTCCGTCTTCAATCCGGCCTTCTGCTCGAGGAAGTAGGACGGTCTGCGGACGCCGATGTACCACGGCGCGGGGTGGACGATGATGCTGGCGCGGTTCGCGATGTGCTGGCGAGACACATCTTCGACGTCCCCTTCGAGACGGTAGATGCGGGGAATACCCGCCTGGCGCTCGGTCTTCAAGTCGAGCAGGAGCCGCCCGTCCGCGGCGAGCTTCACCTGCTCGGACGCAATGGCCTTCGGTTGGAGGATGCTGTCATCGGCAGGCTCACCAACGAATACCCATCGATCGTCGGGAAACTTATCGGTGATTGCCGCCGGCGCGTCGAATCCCGCTGATGCGTCAAACTTCCATGCAACCGGGCGTTCTCCGATCGATGCGCCGAACAGATATCTGGCGGTGATCACGCCCTTCAGCAAATCGCCGGCGATGGGCCGGCTGAAGCCGGCCCCTACCGGATCGGACCCTACCGGATCGGCCCCTGCCCCCGTGAGCGTGACGTCGACGCGGAAGTCAGGGCGGCGATAGGCCGCCACCAGAAACGAGCCGTGAACTGACTTCTCGTGCAGGCGGTAGTCATTCTCGGATTCCGCCTGCGCCGCGCCACGCCGCGCGTTGGCGGGTGCGGGCCTGGGCCGATCGCTCTCGAGCAGCGCACGAAGGGAATAGTTGCCGAGCGCTCCGTCTGCCGGCAGCGTCATCGTCCATTCGGCGCTGCTCCAGTTGTTCACCCGGACCGTGCGCTCGTCCACGAGCCGGTTCTGACTGTCGCGCACGGTGATGATCACCGGCGTGCCCGCCGGCAGCAGCGCGATGCCGGACGGCGCGTTGTGTCTGAGGATCGCCTTGAGGTGAATCTCTTCTCCGAGGCGATAGACACCGCGATCGGTGAACACCGTTCCGCGCAGCAGCGGCGCCGATTCAACGAGATTGATCCCCGTGCCGAATTCCCATGGAGAAATCCCTTCGTTCCAGTCGCTGCCGACGTACGCGACGTCACCGTCTTTTTCCGCCATCACGATGAAGGCGAACTGCCACCAGTTGTCCGGATTCCGCAGCGGCGTCGACGGCGCGACCGCAATGCCATCGGCTCCGGTTGTGCCCGACCAATGCGTGGAGTTGTCGGGACGGACGATGGATACCCGCGCGCCTGACACCGGCACGCCGTTGTCGAGCCGCGTCACCATCACCAGAGTGTTCTGAGGACTGTCCTTGACTGTGAGGCCGAGGTTCGTGACCTGGACCAGCGACGCCTTGGTACGTGGCGTGCCTGGCTGTCCGTACGTGTTGGCGCGGGGAATCGGTGTGCCCTCCCGCACCGCTGTCCACAGCAGACCGGTGCCACCTGGCAGCATTTTCGAGAGGTCGAGACCGTGAGACTGAATCCGGTCGGGCGTGACGGCCAGCTTGCGAGGGCTCGGCTGCGTCGAAGGTGTCAGCCTGAAGCCCTTCTCCTGAAGTTGCCGGAGCGTCGGCATCAACTCGGATGGCTGAAGCCGCGCCGCCCACTGAGTGACGTTCTGCAGATTCCTCGAGTAGAACGGCAGCGTGGTCCCCCCGTCCTTCTCCCAGACGCCATGCCCGTCGCCGAAGCTGGTGAACGCACGGAAGTGCCAGTTGTCGACGATCCCCAGCCATGGATATCCGAGTGTCTGCCCGTCCGCTGACTTCAGATCGGCCCGCGCCGTCACGACGTATTTGCGATTCGGACGCTGCGCGTCGTATCCCGACGTCTTCGAGCGTGAACTCCGGAGCACGGTCCAGCGCATAGTCAGGGCGCGGCGCGGGTTTGGCCGCCTTCGCCACCGGCTGCGGTTTGTCGGTGACGTCGAGCACCGATATCGCAGGCGCCACGGTCTTGATCTCGACTTCACTCGTCAGCTCGATCGGGTTGCGGCTGTCCGGATCGCAACTTTCCGTGCACATGAAGCCGGTAATGAAAAAGGCATGCGCCGCTTCGATCGTGTAGGTCTGAACCCGGGTCGGTGTGGCAGGACCCTCGGGCGATCGAAGCGTCCGCCCCAGCGTCAGCTTCACCCACGCTTCCGGAGGAACCGGCGACACCGTTTCGAACACGACGAGTCTCGGCGAGGGAGGGAACTCCTTCTTGTCCCAGTCGTTCGTCAGGCGGAGTCGCACGGGACTGCGGGAAGCCGCAACCTCCCGCGTCGACTGCACCTTTCGCTCGAATTGCTCGAGCGCAGCCGGGTTGGACGCTTTCAGCCGGGATGTCTGTTCAGCAGAAAAAGACGGTGGTGCCCACTGGTGTGGCTCGAGGGTCGCTGACAGCGCGGCCGCCACGTCAGCCGGACGCACCGGCTGATTGAACCGCATCATGACGACGATGGGATCGCCGATCATTCCGCCGCGCCGATACCAGCGCGTCTCTTCGAGCGTAGCCGTCGGAGTCGTGAAGCGAAACGTGACCGGCTTGGCCAGCTTCCGTCCGCTGATCGCAGTGGCGGACGCATCGACCGTCACCTGGTAACTGGTGGCGTAAGGCAGCGGCTGCTGCGGCGTGAAGATGAGGATCGTGCTGCCCGACCACCGGAATGTGCCGGCCACTGCGGGTGAGATCTTGACGAAAGGCGCTGTGACCTTGTCCGGGATTCTGCCGAGCGCCACCATCGGCTCCGAAAACACGATGCGGATCTCGTTGCCCTCTTCCCGGGTCTTCAGTTCACCCTGCGGACCCGTGCTGACCACCGTCAGGGCTGCGTTCTGGGCAATGACAACCGCACAAACAAAGAGGAGGCACAGAAAGACAGAAAAAAAAGCGCGCTTCATGGAGTGATCTCGTGAATGACGGTGGGGAGTCCGACCATCCGGTGGCTCTGGCGTATTAGACACCGGTTTCGCGGTTGTGGATTGATTGCCTATCGCCGGACGGCGTACGAGAGCACGACGCACTTGTTTTCGAGAGTCCGCACCGAGATGAGCTCGAGATTGATCCGTCGCTTCAGGCCCGGGAACATCGGGATCCCGGACCCGAGCAGCACCGGGTGCGTGTTCAACACGACTTCGTCGATGAGATCCGCCTCGAACAGTATTGCCGCGAGCTCACCGCCGCCCATGACGCAGATGCCCGCGCCGGTCTCGCGCTTGATCCGGCCGACGAACTCCGCCGGGTTGGTCGAGACGATCTCGACCGCAACGTCCGGTCCGGGTTTCAGCGTCCGGGAAAAGACGACGTTCCTGACTCCGGGATAGCCTGCCTTCGGCGCCTTCTCGTACGTCTTGCGCCCCATCAGCACCGTGTCGATCGTCTTCCAATAAGTTGCTGATATCTCGGCGATCTCCTTCGTCCATTGGAGCCAGTCGACGGCGTGGTCCGGCCCGGCGATATAGCCGTCCAGGCTGTTGCCCACCCCGAACGTGACTTTACGCACGGCGGGCGTCGAGGATCTTGAGGAACGATCGACCCTGCAGCTCTTCGACCGTGAGGCCTGTCTCACGAGCTTCTTCCAGCGTCAATGCGCCCGAACTGAGGCCGCGGACGAAGAAGTTCAGCAGCCCCTGCCCGGTCGCCGCATCGTCGAACACATCGCCGACGAGCGTGGCCTGCGCGGCCTTTTCGACGAAGTTCTTCAAGCGTGCAGTCGCCGCCGGGAGTGCGGACAGGAAGAAGCTGTAGAGCGCCGCGTACCGAGTCGGCAGCTGGGCGGGATGGAGGTCCCATCCCTGGTAGTAGCCATTCAACAGCGAGTGGCGAACATCGTCGAAATGCGTCTTCCACGCGCGATGGACGGCGTCGATGTTTGCCCGGCGCTGATCATCGGTCAGCGGACGGCCCGCAGCCGCGCGGTGCGGAGCGACCGGCATGATATTGGTGGCGCCGTCGGAGAGGCGGACCCCGGTTTGAGCGAGTGCCACCTGCATCATGTGTTTCGCGAAGTCGCACACGGGATGCCGCATGTGCTGCCATGACGCGGTGATTCCACAGAGGGCGGTGTAGTCGTAGGTCCCGAAATGCGCGCCGGTCACCCGGCCGCCGCCGGCGGCGACAAGCGGACGCAGGGCAGACGTCCCGTCCGCGGCAATGATCGACTGCGGCGTCTCGATCATCAGCTCGAGCTTGAGCGCGCCTTTTTTCAGCTTCAGTCTCCGCTCGAGGCCCGCGCATGCGGATGCCACTGCGGTGACGTGGCCGGGAGACATCAGCTTGGGTATGGTGATGACGAAGTTCGGCGGCAGCTTGCCGCGCGTGGCGCCGACCATCGTGGTGACGAAGATGTCCAGCGTCCGAAGGCTGCGGCGGTGAAGCTCCTTTGACAGCGGCTTGATGCGGATGCCGATGAATGGTGGCAGCGTCCCGGCCTTCAGTCCGGCCGCCACCTCTCGCGCGGCGGACGCGGCGTGGCCATCCTCCTCGGCATCCACACGGTTGCCGTAGCCGTCCTCGAAATCGATGCGGAAGTCTTCGACGGGTTCGCGGCGGAGTTTTTCAACGATCCGCGCACGAACCGTTGTCGCGTCAACGTCGGGGGCGAGACCGAGCGCCGTCGCAAGCGTATTGGCGTCCGGGGCGTACTCGTCGAGCACAGTCAGTGCAACCGCACCGAGCTTCGACGCCGAATCAGCCTTGAACAGGTGCGCTCCGCCGTAGACGGTGTGCACCGGCTGCCGATCGGCACTCTCGCCCGGAAAGTCCCGCGCCACGCCCTCATTGACGCGGCGGAGCGAGGTCGGGGTCAGATCTTGTTTCTTGCGCATTTGCACTCTCGAGAGGACACTGAATCCAAGTCCTGAATAGTGGACATAATCGCAAGAAACAAGATCTGACCCCTCCCCCCTAGGTGCCGCGATAAGTGGAGTACCCGAAAGGACTAACGAGCAGCGGAACGTGGTAATGCGACTCCCCTTCGCTGGCGGTGAATTCGACAATCACACGCGGAAAGAAAACACGGACGGCATCAGCCGCGAAGTACGGCTCGACGTCGAATACCAGGCGATACACACCGGCAACCAGCGGCTCGCCATCGGACATCAGCGTCCTCAGGCGACCGTCTGCGTCGGTGGCGCCGCGGCCGATTGGACGCCAGGCGCCGGCACCGTCGCGCGCCTCGAGTTCCACCGGCACCCCGGCCGCCGGACGTCCGCGCGACGTGTCGAGCACATGTGTGGTGATGGCGCTCATGACCGCGTCCCTATCATCCTTCCGTAAACACCCGGCATCACCTGCCCGTCGCGGTAAACAATCTCTCCCCTCAGCAGCGTCGTTCGAACGACTCCCGACAACTCGATCCCCGCGTACGGGGTAACCGGATGACGATGATGAAGTTCAGAGGGAGTGACGACAGATCGCGCGTCAGGATCCCAGAGAATCAGATCCGCGTCGCAGCC
This sequence comes from uncultured Acidobacteriota bacterium, assembly GCA_963810305.1. Taxonomy (GTDB): domain Bacteria; phylum Acidobacteriota; class Vicinamibacteria; order Vicinamibacterales; family 2-12-FULL-66-21; genus JACDCA01. The sequence goes on along the minus strand of CAWEMY010000007.1, from coordinate 69,500 downwards.
GACGGCAATCCGGCCCTTCGTACCGTCCAGCCCCGCGAGCTGGGCCGGCGCGTGACACATCCAGCGCGCAATCTGCTCGATACCGATGCCGCGGCTGCGAGCGGACGTCCACACAGCCGCCAGACCGAGTTGCAGCGACGCGATGCCGCCCCAGGCACGAAGAAAATGCCCGTCGTCGACGCTCTTCAGCGCCGGCGGTGCGGGAGAATGATCGGTTGCAATGAGGTCGATGTCTCCATCGATCAAAGCCTGCCACAATCGTTCGCGATTGCCGCCATCGCGGATCGGGGGGGCACACTTGAATGCTGTGCGCACCGTCGGCGATCTCCTCCGCCGCGAACACCAGATAGTGCGGACAGGTTTCGACCGTAACCGCTACCCCACCCGCTCGCGCAGCCCGCAGCAACGGCACAGCGCCGGCCGAGGCGAGATGCACGACGTGGATCCTCGCCTGATGCTCTGCTGCGAGTTCGATCAGGACACTTATCGCTGCGTGCTCCGCCTCTGGTGGACGGGTGCGCAGCCACGTTGAATAGGCCCGCGGGTCTCCATCGTCGGGGTCGACGAGGTGCTCCGGTAACTCGGCATGCGCGAGCAGGGGAACTCCGAGCCGCGCGATGGTTGGCACCGCGTCACGCAGATCGGCGACGGTGACGTGCTCGAATTCGTCGACACCCGACGGACACAGAAAGCACTTGAACCCGAGGACGCCTCCGCTCGCGAGCGACTCGAGTGCGTCGTGTGTTGCCCGGCACAACGCCGCCCCAGAGACCGACGTCGACGTGGCACCGATCTCTGAGCGCACGCTGCTTCTCCTGAAGGCCGCGCACGGTGGTCGTCGCCGGGACGCTGTTGAGCGGCATGTCGATCAGCGTCGTGACGCCGCCCGCGGCAGCGGCGCGCGTGGCGTGGTCGGCTCCCTCCCAGTGGGCGCGCCCCGGGTCGTTCATATGGACGTGAGTGTCGACCACACCCGGCAGGACGATCAGATCCCCGGCGTCCAGCTCGCGCACGCCGGTTGCCTGCTCGGCGTGCGGCGCGATATTGACGATCTGGCCGTCGTGGACGTGAATCGCAGCAGCGCGCACGCCATCGGGACAGACGACCCGCTCGCTTCGAACGACGAGAGAACTCATTGTGTATGCTTCATGCGCGTCGGACGGTCGCTTGAATCAAGCCGAACGGCGCCTCGGTGGCGACGAAGACTTCGTTCTTGTTTTCGAGGCCGAATCGGGTGAGATCGACCGGCAGGTGATGACGATTCGGCATGACGATGTGGATGTCGGCGACGTCGGGAACCTCGTCGAGGACCGCGCGACCCATCGCGTGCAGCGTGTGCTGGACCGACTCGCTGTCGTGCGCGGCGAAGGCTTGAAGCAGCGTCCGTCGAACCGCCTGCCAGGCGGGGCCGTACGCCGCGCCGGCGTCGTATCGCCACGTCGCAGTCATGGAGGTCGCCAGAATCCGGTCGCGTGTTTCCGGCAGCGTCGTAAATTCGTCGCGAAGATAGTTGGAGAATGCAGACTGCGCGGACTTGAGGATGACGAGACCAGCGATGCCGGCGCGTACCTGCGCTTCACGTCGATCGACTCTGACCTGGGCGGTGCGATCGTCCGAACGTTCACGAACGAAGGCATGCCCCTGTTCGCGGCCGTCCGCTGCAATGCGTCCCCAGAGGTGTTCGGCGAGGTCGATCGTCACCCGCTGCAGCCTGGGATTGCGATCGAGAAAATGTTCGGCCAGGCTCAGACCGAAGCTCTCGGGTTCCTCGAGAGGCCCGCGTGCGGCATGGGCGTAAACCGTGTTCTTCATCGTGTCGGTCGGCAGGACAGCACTGTTGTCGCCGGCGACGTACGATTCGTCGTACTCTCCTTCGAAGCGGACCGCCACGGTCAGGTCCCGCAGCACGTGACGATCGCCGGCGCGCGTCACCTGCACGAGGCGGATGCCGGATTTCCCGTAAGCCGTATCAGCGAGCATCGATGACTCCAGAAAGGACCGCGTGAGTGGCCGCCGATCATAGCATTCCGACATTCACCGCCCTTGCCGATCTGGCGTCGGCCCGGGTCGGGGGGCGCGCGATCGCGGCGAGCGATGATTTCTTCGCGCCGAAATCAAACCTCGTCAAACCCGCGGCGCCGGTGTTCATCCCCGGCAAGTACACGACCCGCGGCAAATGGATGGACGGCTGGGAGTCCCGGCGCAAGCGGACGCCCGGGCACGACTGGTGCGTGGTGACGCTCGGGATGCGGGGACGGATCCGAGGATTCAACGTCAACACCGCTTTCTTCACCGGCAACTTCCCGACACAGTGCTCGATCGAGGCGCTCGACACCACGAAGCCGGTTTCGGCGGCACTTTCGGCCCGGGAGGGGCTGCCGTGGGTCACGATTCTGCCGAAGTCCGGGCTCCGAGGCGATTCCGATAACTTCTTCGCCATCGATGACGATCGCCCGTGGACGCACCTCAGGCTGAACATCTTCCCCGATGGCGGCGTCGCGCGGCTTCGCGTCTACGGCGACGTCGTCGTCGACTGGAAGCGGGTCGCGCCGCGAGGACGCGTCGTGGACCTTGCGGCGATCGAGCACGGCGGACTCGTGATCGCTGCCAGCGACATGCATTACGGGGCCAAAGACAACGTGATCATGCCTGGGCGCGCCGCCAACATGGGTGACGGCTGGGAGACGAAGCGGCGGCGCGGGCCCGGATACGACTGGCTGATCCTGCGGCTCGGTGAGTCGGGACGCATTCGCAAGATTGAAATCGACACGAATCATTTCAAAGGGAACTATCCTGACAGCGCCTCTCTCGAAGGCTGCTGTGCGCCGCTCGGCACGCTCGCGGAGCTCGGTTCCGCAGACTGGAAGGAGATCCTGCCTCAGACGAAACTCAAGGCGCATCATCGGCATTTCTATTCGAAGGAGCTACGGGATCCAGGACTCGTGACGCACGTGCGGTTGAACATCTTCCCGGACGGCGGCGTCAGCCGCTTTCGCGTGCATGGAACGCTGGCAACGGATTGACTCGGCGCCCGAACCTGAAGCACGCGAGCTGTTGCAGACGTGCTGCGGCGCCGCCCGCTGGATCGATCGGATGATGGCCCGCCGTCCATTCGGCACGCGAGAGGCGGCACTCGGCGCCGCCCGCGATGAATGGTTCGCGCTTTCGCCCAACGACTGGATCGAAGCGTTCAACCACCATCCGCGAATTGGCGATCGCGAGGCGCTTCGACGTAAATTCGCCGCCACCCGAACCCTCTCGGAGCGTGAACAGGCTGGCGTGAGCGAAGCGTCGGAGGCCGTCCTCGGCGCGCTCCTCGAGGGCAATCGTGAGTACGAGGCCAGGTTTGGCTACATCTTCATTGTTTGCGCGACCGGCAAGAGTGCCGAAGAAATGCTCGAACTTCTCCGCAAACGTCTGAACAACGATCCTGAGACCGAGATCAGGATCGCCGCCGAGGAGCACGCGAAGATTTGCGCGCTGCGCCTCTCGGTCACATGAAAAGAATCACGCGCCGCGAATTCGGACGCCGCACTGCCGGCACGGTCACCGCAGCCTTCGCGATCCCGGCCGCCGGGCGCACGCTGTGGGCACGGCAGCAGCGCGCGCGGATCCAGCCCAACGTGCTTTTCGTTCTCATGGATGACATGCGGTGGGATTACATGGGGTGCGCCGGGCACCCCATCATCAAGACGCCCGCCCTGGACAGGCTCGCGCGAGAGGGCGCCCGGTTCACCAATGCCTTCGTCTGTCTCTCGCTCTGTTCTCCCAGTCGTGCGAGCTTCCTCACCGGCCTCTACGCCCACGTCCACGGCGTCCTGAACAATCGGACGCCGCTCGATTTTGGTCACCTGACGACATTCCCGCAGCTTTTCCAGCGCGCGGGGTATCGCACAGCGATGTTCGGCAAATGGCACATGGGGGTGGACATGGATCCGAAGCCCGGCTTCGATCACTGGGCCTGCTTCCAGGGACAAGGCACATATTTCAACCCGACGTTGAACGTCAACGGAGAGGTCATCAAGCGTGAAGGATTCACCGACGATGTGACGTCGGAGATGGCCGCCGAATGGATGAACGCCGCCGGCCAGAAGCCGTTTCTCGCTATCGTCGGCTTCAAGAGCTGCCATTCACCGTTTGAGCCGCCGCCGCGCACCGCGAATCTGTATGACGGCGTGCAAATGCCCAGGCGCGCCAGCTTCGACCGGCCGATGCCCGACCAGCCGGCGTGGATTCAGAAGTTCGACGATACCGGGCACACGCCGTATTCGCGAATTCCAGCCGACGAGCTCGCGCTGCGGTTCGCGCGGCTCGTCACCGCAGCGGATGACAACGTCGGTCGTATGCTCAGAGCGCTCGAAACCGCCGGCCAGCTCGATCGCACGCTCGTCATCTTTTCGAGTGACAACGGCTTTCTGGTCCACGAGCACGGGCTCTACGACAAGCGCGCGATGTACGAGGAAAGCATCCGGATCCCGTTGCTGATGCGTTACCCCGCGTTGATCCGTCGCGGCGATGTCCACGATCTCACGCTGAACGTCGACCTCGCGCCGACTTTGCTGGATCTGATCGATGCGCAGGGCGCTGAACGGATGCAGGGCGTCAGCCTGCTGCCGGCGTTGCAAGGGCAGCGCCGGAAAAAGCGATCGATCTTCTTCTACCAGTACGATCGCGAGACGCCTTATTCGACCCCCTCACTCACCGGTGTGCGGACCGAGGACTGGAAGCTGGTGCAATACGGAGAGGCTGGCCAGGCGCACGAGCTGTACAACTTGAAGAAGGACCCGTTCGAGATGCGCAACCTGTTCGAGTCACCGTCCGCGAGGAAGCAGAGGGAGCGACTGGAGCGGGACTTGAACCGCCTCGCTCCCCTCGCAAAAATCCCTCACCCCATTCACGGCTGCTGACGACGTAACACGCGGCCAGCCCGTTTTGCGGTGGTCCCTCCCTTTTCGAAGGCGATCGCGCCGTTGACCCACACCGTATGGATTCCGGCGGACAGCGCGCGTGAATCCTTGATCGTCGATCGGTCGATCACTGTCGCTGGATCGAAGAGCACGAGGTCGGCGGAATACCCGGGCTTGATCATTCCGCGATTGGCGATCCCGAGATTGGCGGCGGAGAGCGATGTCATCTTGCGGATCGCTTCCTCCAGTTTCAACGCGCGGCTCTCACGAACGTACCGGCCGAGTACCTTGGTGAATGCGCCGAAACCACGCGGATGGCCACCCGTGGACGTACCGTCGCTGCAGAAGTTGGCGAACGGCCACTGCATCAGCCGAACGACATCCGCCTCGTCCATCCCGGCTGCGACCACTCCGACATCCCCTTCCGACTCCTTGATCATGTCCATCATCGTCTGCGGAGGATCGGTACCTCGAAGCTTCGCGATCTCCGCAAGTGTCTTCCCCTCATAGGCGGGATTCCGCTGGAACCGCGTGACAACGAGCCCTTCGGGTGACGTCACTTCGCGCAGCGCAAACTCCGCTTCTTTGCGGTTGTCGAAGTCGCGCTTCGGGAACAGCACCGTCATGCCGGACTGCCAGTAGGTGTACGGATAGATGTCAGCCGTAATCTGCAAGCCGTGCGCACGGGCATCGTCGAGCGTCTTGAGCAACCGCTCGGTCTGCCCGAACAGGCTGCGCATGGCGAGCTTGAGATGGGAGATCTGCACCGGGATCTTCGCCTGGCGTCCGATTTCGATGGCCTCATCGATCGCCTTCCAGAACTCGCGGTCTTCACTGCGCACGTGGCTGATGTATCTGCCGCCGTCCGCCGACGCGACTTTCGCGAGCGCGATCACCTCTTTTGGATCAGAGTAGATCCCCGGGTCGTACTCGAGACCAGTGGACAGACCGAGCGCCCCGGCCTTCATCTCCTCACGAAGAAGACCTTCCATCTTGTCGATCTCTGCGTCCGTCGCCGCCCGGCGGAAGTCGTCTGCCCATGACCTGACGACGCAGCGTCCCATGGCCCGCGTACGACGCGACGTTGACCCCAGGCGGATCCGCTTCGAAGCGGGCAAACAGATCCTCGAGAGGCAACGGAGGAACCACCGTCCTGGCCGACGACGATCGTGGTGATCCCCTGGCTGAGCGGAGCAAGCGCGTCCGCCAGGCCGCGATCGTGGTGACTGTGCGTATCGATGAATCCCGGCGCGAGGGTCAGACCGCGCGCGTCGACGACCGTGTCGTCTGCCGAGGGCTCGAGCGCCCCGACCTCGAAGATCCGATCGTCGGAGATGCGTACGCTGACGCGCGTCGCGGGAGCGCCGGTCCCGTCGAGAACCGACGCATTCGTGATCAGCGTGGAGGTCTGTTGGCGGGCACCGCTCACCGTCAAGAACGTCAGCGCCACCGACCACGATCGCCATCAGCTTCGCCGCACCCTTCAGCACCATGCCGCACCTCATTCGCACCCCTTCGCACCCCTCCGCACCCCTCCGCACCCTTCGCACCCCTTCGCACCCTGCTTCTAGCCCCCCCTCTGCCACCGCAGAATCGACTCGAAAGGATGGATCAACTGGATGATATTCAGCGCCAGATTGTCGCGGATCCAGTAGGCGACGAACATCTCCATCGCGATCGTCAGCGCCACGGTCACGACAACGGGCAGCCGCGACGCGAGCAGGAAGCCGGCGACCATTGCGCCGATGTCCGCCAGCGAGTTGAGGACGCTGTCGCCGTAGTAATCGAGCGCGATCGTCACCGAGCGATAGCGATTGATGATGAGAGGAGTGTTTTCGAAGATCTCCCAGGCAGACTCGAGAATGATCGCGAGCCCGAGGCGAAGACCGAGCGGCCATCCAAAGCGGCGACCGATGGCCCAGAACAGCAGGTAGAAAGCGAAGCCATGAATGATGTGCGAGAAGGTGTACCAGTCGGATAGATGCTGCGAATTTTCGGAGCTGTAGACGATGCCGTGCCACGCCTTGACGTAACCGCACTTGCAGATTGGTACGCGTCCCATCGCCAGCAGGATCGTGCCCGTGAGCACGAACAGCGCGAGCGAGGCGATCAGATACTTTCTGGATGGCCCCGGCTTCACTGAGATGCTGTCCGTGACGATGAGATCCAGGCCTGGACGCGTTTCTCCAGCGACTCGAGCGGCAGTGCACCCTCGCCGAGCACAAGATCGTGGAACTTCCGTATGTCGAAGCGCGCTCCAAGCTGACGCGTGGCCTGCGCACGAAGGTCCCTGATCTTCAACTGCCCCATCTTGTATCCCAGCGCCTGGCCTGGCCAGACGATGTAGCGATCGACTTCAACGGTGATGTCCTGCTCGGTCTTGGCGGCATTGGCCGCGAAGAAGTCGATCGCCTGCTGCCGCGTCCAGCCCATCGAGTGAAGCCCGGTATCGACCACCAAACGGACCGCGCGCCACATTTCGTACGTGAGCTGCCCGAATTTCGCGTACGGGTCTTTGTAGAATCCCATCTCCTCGCCGAGTGACTCCGAGTAGAGCGCCCAACCCTCGACAAACGCCGTGAAGCTCGAGTTCTTCCTGAACTCCGGCAGCCCCTGAAGCTCCTGAGCAATCGAGATCTGCAGATGATGCCCCGGCACTGCCTCGTGCATCGTCAGTGCTTCCATCTCCCACTTCGGACGCGCCTCGAGCTTGTAAGTATTGGCAAACATGTAGCCGGGGCGCCCGGCGTTGAACGCTCCCTGGTCGTAATACGCGGTCGTCTGTGACGGCGCAATGGCGTCCGGTATGGCTTTCACACCGTAGGGGGTCTGTGGCAGGCGCCCGAACAGCGGCGCCAGCTCGGGGTCGGCTCGCTTCGCGATGTCACGATAGGCGGTCAGCAGCGACGGCGCGTCCGTGAAGTAGAAGCGCGGATCCGTCCGGAGGAACTTGACGAACTCGTCGTACGATCCCGCGAAGCCGGAGGACGAGATCACCTTGTCCATCTCGGCGCGGATCCGTTTCACCTCGGCCTGGCCTATGTCATGGATCTGCTGTGGTGTCAGCGACGTCGTTGTGTGCCAACGGACGTTGTAGGCATAGATCGACGCGCCGTCCGGAAGGGACTTTGCGTCGGTCGACTGACGGCACGCCGGAAGATAGCGTTTGACGAGAAAATCGTGCAGCTTCTGAAATGCCGGACGTGCGGAGCTCTCGTAAGCCGCGACCGCGCGCGCCGTGAGGCCTGGATGGTCTCCCTCCGGCACCGTGACGGGCCACTGCAGGAAGGCCGCGAGCAGCGGGCTCTGGCGAGGATCGCGCAACGATCTGACCCGCTACCTGACCGGGTAAATCGCGGACCGCGATCGACGGAGGCGTCATTTGCGCTGCGAGGCCGCGTTCCAGCAGGGCGATCGTCTGGTCGATCAGCGGTCCGATGCCCAGCAGCCTCGACACAATGTTTTCGTAATCCTCACGCGTAACCGCGGGCATGGCGCCGATCACCCGCGGGACATCCTGCTGGACGCCTTCCAGTTGATTGACCGGCATCATCAGGTTGTGGGGAATGACGCCGCGGACCGGGATTGCGTCGTTGTAGAAGCGCAGGCCGTCAACCGCCGTCTGCACCAACTCGCGATACAGGTCGTAATTGAGCTGGTTGGCGGCCGCGAGTCTGCCGCGGTCGACGGAGGCGAGCCGCTCGAGACTTTTCCTGAGATACGCCGCCCGGGCGTCGATCGCAGCTTGCGAGTAGTCCGTCCAGCGCGCGTTCTCACCCGGGTAACCTGCGATGGTCGCGAACTCGGGATACTGGGCCATCCAGTATTTCCAATCGCCCTCGAGCTGCGCGCGGAACGTCTCGTCTGGGGTCACGTTCGATCTCCGGCCGCAACAAACCGTCAACACCAGGAGGAGAACCAGCACCGCGGTCTTGCGCATGCGCGACATTGTGGAACGTGCGACGTGCGACGTGCAACGTGCGACGTGCGACGTGCAACGTGCGACGTGCGGACGTGCCAACGTGCCACGTGCGGACGTGCGAACGACTCAGAGCCAGTCGAAGGCCGGATGATCGTGGCCGGACGCGGCTGTCACCGCGGCCTCGCACAGTCGCATACCGTTGTTGCCATTCGTGAACACCACGATCGCGGAGCGGGACGGCAGGTGCATCAGGACGAAATTCTTGTAGTTGCCGTTGTCCCCCCAGTGCCAGGCGTAGTCGCGCCCGGCCGCCTGCTCGAGCCCCCAGCCGAGACCCCACCCAAGCACGCTGTTGATCCTGGTTTGAGGCGAAAACATCTGGCGGCGGACAGCGGGAGCCAGGGGCACGGGGCCGTTGTCGGGTTTCATCACCCGGCGGACGAATGCGCAGAAATCCGCCATCGTCGTCAGCAGACTGCCTGCCGCGTTGGGGAGCATGAAATTCGGCAGCGCGGGCGGCGCAGGCTTCAGCGCTGCCATCGCAGCTACGACGTCCTCGTGCTTGAAAGCCGCAAGCGGCTTTCCCTGCGTTGCCGCGTATTGGAACAGGCGGATCGCGAAATCACGGCTCTGACCGCGGACGGGATTGCCTCGATTGTGACCAGTCACCAGTCGAGCATCGGTGTCGGCACGCCACGCGTAGGTCGACGAACGCATCGTCAAAGGCTCGAACAGCTCGGTCTCGACGAACTGCGCGAACGCCTGACCACTGACCTTTTCGACGACGCGTTGCAGGTAGTAGAAGCCCTCGCCTGAGTACTGAAATCGAGCACCGGGCTCAAAATCCGGAACGAGCGGCTGCTCGGTCGAGTTCCGCCAGTTGCGCAAACCGGTCGAGTGGCTCAGAACATGTCGGCCGGTCAGCTTGTCTCCGCGCGGATCCGCGGGCATGTGGTCGGGAACGTAGCGCTTCAAGGGCGTGTCGAGATCGAACTTGCCGGCAGCCGCGAGGCGCAGCGCGACGTAGGCTGCGACCGGTTTGCCCAGCGATGCCGCCGGGAACATGGTGTCTGAAGTGATCGCCCCCTTCGTCGCCGCATCGGCCACGCCGGCGAACTTCTGCCAAAGTGGCTTGTCCTCCTGTACGACTCCGATGGCAATGCCCGGCACCGCCGTGACGTCCATCAGTCCTGAGAGTGCAGCGAAGAACCGCTCGTCGGGTGGGACTTATCGAGAAGGACGGAGTGCTCTGACTTCTGGCAGGTATTGGCCACGCCGGCGAAGCAGCAAGCGCCACCAGGAATTCGCGCCGGTTGATTGTGGCCATGGTGTTACTCTCGACAAATCGCGGGAGGTCAGGAGCTGCCGGTTGTGGTCTCGAGCGATATTACCGGCAGGTCGAGCCTCTGGCCACTGGCGGTAGCGGTGACTCTCGTCATCGCGCGCAGTTTCGTGTTCGTTGCCTACGAACATGCGCACTTCGATTCGGATCAGGCCGTCGTCGGCCTGATGGCGCGCCATCTCGGTCAGCTCCAGTCATTCCCGCTTTTTTTCTACGGTCAACACTACCTCCTTGCCGTGGAAGCATGGATCGCTGCCCCGTTCCTGCTCGCATTCGGCACCTCTGTGACGAGTTTGAAGTTGCCCCTCCTTGCCATGAATGTGGTGGTGGCCGTCACTCTGCTGCGGCTGCTGATGAAGGAGGAGGGGCTGTCCCCCTGGCAGGCACTCTGTGCCGTGCTCTTTTTCGTGATCCCGACACCGGTCACCGCGAGCCGCCTGGTCGAAGCGCAGGGAGCGAACATCGAGCCATTTCTCTACGTGCTACTTCTCTGGGTCCTGCGTCGTCATCCGATCTGGTTCGGGTTGGTCTTCGGGGTCGGATTCCTGCATCGCGAGTTCACACTGTACGCACCGGTTGCGCTCGTGATCCTATTCCTGCGACACCGCACGTTCGTTCCCGCAGCCGGCGCCTCCTACATCGCCCGGGCAACGGTGGCGGCCGGCGCAATCTGGCTCGCGGTGGGGGTCCTCACGCCGGCAGCCGCGAACATCGATAACGCGACACGACCGCCGGGTCTTCACTCCATCGTCGTGGCGGAGGTTCCGGCCCGCCTGGTCACCCTCACGACGGGCAACCTTCCGGTCCTTTTCGGCACCCGCAGTGAGCCGCTCGCCGGTTTCAACATCACCAGCACGCTGGCGGCTGGCCACTCGTGGGTATCGTGGTTGCTGGGCGCCGCGCTTACGACGATGCTGATCCGCTTGATCTCAGGCGGCCTGCGTCGTTCGGCCGTGACTGACGCCGCGGCTGGGTCACGCACGAGCTCCGGTTTCGCCGCCTACCTCAGTCTTGTGGGCGCGCAGGCCTTGTTTGCGCATGCGGTGGTCTCGGGCGGCGGTGGAATGCTGATCCGATACACGCTTCTTGGCGTGCTGCTGCCGATCGGCGTCACAGCCATCTGGCTCCGCGTCGAAACAGCACGCTCCGTGCGCCTGGCGGTCATTGCGATGCTGGTCGTCACCGGTGCAACGGCGCTGGTCGATCATGCGCGGCTTGCCGTCGAATACCGCTTGCGCCGACCACCCAACATCTATCGCGAGCTCGCGGAGACGCTGATTCTGAATGGGGCGTCAAGCGGCCGCGCCGACTACTGGGTCGCGTACTACGTTTCGTTCCTGACAGCGGAACGTGTGGTCCTCGAGCCCACGGCTGTCAGTCGGATCGTTGAATATCGAGAACGGGTCGCCGCAGATCCCGCGGCAGTCCTCGTCACCGAAACGCCGTGCGAAGGGGGCCGGCGAGTGCGCCACTGGTATATCTGCAATCCCTGACGGCTGTCGGCCGGACTCGTCCTGGGTCGTTGCTCCCGTTGACCTTCGCTCATAGAATCAACCCGCCCAGCCCTGCAAATGGCTCTCGATCCCGCGACTCGCGTTGGACCCTACGAAATCGTCTCACCGCTCGGTGCGGGGGGCATGGGAGAGGTGTATCGGGCGCGCGACACCAGACTGAACCGCGAGGTGGCGATCAAGGTGCTCCACACGCACGCGGCGACTGATGCCGAGCGGATGGTGCGATTCAACCGGGAGGCGCAGCTGCTCGCCTCGCTCAATCATCCGAACATCGGCGCAATCTACGGTCTTGAAGACGCACTCGGGGCTCAGGCGCTGGTCATGGAGCTGGTGGAAGGACCGACACTAGCCGAGCGCATCGCCCAGGGCCGCCTGGCAGTGCCGGACAGCGTAGCCATCGCGATCCAGATCGCCCAGGCGCTGGAGGTCGCGCACGAACGAGGGATCATCCATCGTGACCTGAAGCCGGCGAACATCAAAGTCACAGCGGACGGCACGGTCAAGGTGCTCGACTTCGGGCTGGCGAAAGCACTCGACCCGCCGATGGCTTTGGACACAAACGCGCTGAACTCACCGACGCTGAGTGCCCATGCCACACACGCCGGGATCATCCTTGGCACCGCCGCATACATGGCGCCCGAGCAGGCCCGCGGCCTGGCCGTGGACAGGCGGGCTGACGTGTGGGCGTTCGGCTGCGTGCTCTTCGAGATGCTCACCGGCCAGCGGCCGTTCGCTGGTGACACGGTCACCGACACGATGGCGGCCGTTCTCAGTCGTGAGCCAGAGTGGAGCAGCCTGCCGGAGGCCACGCCCGACGGCGTCCGCCGGCTGCTGAAACGATGTCTGACCAAGGATCCGAAGCGCCGGCTGCGCGACCTGTCCGACGCTCGCCTTGATCTCGAGGACCCGGTCGAAGAGACAGCGCTGCGGCCATCGGCTGCCGGCGGTGCATCGCGACGCGAACGAATCGCGTGGGCGACGGCGGTCGCGCTGTTGGCAGTGACCGCGGCCGCGTTCGGCAGCGCGATCGTTTCGTGCGGCGACACCGCCGGCCGAGATGCGGGTCGAGATTACGACGCCGCCAGGGATCGACGCGGTGTCGATCGCCATCTCCCCGGATGCTCAGAAGGTTGTGTTTGTCGGCGCCCCTCCTGGGCAGACGTCGCGACTGTGGATGCGGCGGCTGAGCGGCGGAGAGGCAGAGCCTCTACCGGGTACAGATGTGGCGCATGGGCCATTCTGGTCTGCGGACAGCCGGTCGGTCGGGTTCTTCGCTGCCGGCAAACTCAAGCGGATCGATATCGACGGCGGAGCCGTCGCGGTCCTCGCCGATGCTCCGCTCGGAGAGGGGGGCACCTGGAACCAGGATGGCACGGTCGTCTTCGCGCCTGTTCCTGCGAGCGAGCTGTATCAAGTTTCGGCCGCCGGTGGCGACGCCCGCGCCGTGACAACGGTCGCTACGCCAACGCAGGTCGGGCACAGCTTCCCGCAGTTTCTTCCCGACGGCCGGCACTTCCTGTTCTACGTGATGGGCGCACCCGATGTCCGCGGGATTCATGTTGGCCAGCTTGGAAGCACCGAAACGAAGCGGCTGCTGGACGCCGATGCGGGCGGAGTATACGCCGCGTCCGGCCATCTGCTTTTCGTTCGGCGCGGTAAGCTCCTGGCACAGACGTTCGATGCCCAACGAACGTCGCTGTCGGGAGATCCCTTCGAGGTTGCCGGCGAAATCGCTACCAGAGGATTGACACCGGCCTTGTCGGCCTCCGCGGCAGGGCCGATCGTCTATCGGGTTGGCTCGAAAGCATCCGGAAGACTCACGTGGTTCGATCGCGCCGGTCGAGAGGTTGGAACTCTGGGCGATCGCGAAACGGCGCTTTACATCGGCCCGGCGCTCTCGCGCGATGGACGACGTCTGGCGATATTCGAGCGTGACAATGAGAACGCCGATCTCTGGCTGGTCGACGTCGGCCGCGGCACGTTCACGCGTCTTACGGATAATCCGGCGGATGACATTTTCCCGATCTGGTCGCCAGATGCCAGCCGCGTCGCGTTCAGCTCGACGCGCAGCCGTGGGTTGGATCTTTATGTGAAGCAGGTTGGCGGTACGTCGAACGAAGAACTTCTGCTGGCGAATCCAGAGATCAAAGCCGCATCCGACTGGTCGCCCGATGGACGCTACCTGCTTTACAGCGCGAACGACCGCAAGAACCAATTCGATATCTGGGGCATACCCGTCGCCGGCGATCGAAAGCCATTTCCGCTCGTCCAGACCAGATTCAGCGAGCGCCTCGCCCAGTTCTCACCAGACGGGCAGTGGATCGCCTATGAGTCAGACGAGTCCGGCAGGTCCGAGATCTACCTGCAGCCGTTTACGACTGCGGTGCCGAATGCTGCCACCAGAGTGCTGGTGTCGACCGCCGGGGGAGCGCAGGCCCGGTGGCGCCATGATGGAAAGGCACTCTTCTACGTCGCACTCGACGATCGGATCATGGAGACACCGATTCAATTCGCGGCGGGCAAAGGATCGGCCGCGGCCGGAACGCCGGTTCCGCTGTTCGCCAGCGTTATTCCGGGCGGCGCCCTGCAGCCATTTCCACGCCATCAGTACGCGGTCATGCCTGACGGCCGGTTCCTGATCACCGCCGGACGCAGGGATTCGGCCGTGCCGCTGACGCTTCTCCTGAACTGGACCGGAAAGCAGAATTGACCGTCAGGGGATCGGCTTCGCCACTCCGTAGGTCGAGCCGCTCTTGGAGACGTCCAGGTCGCGTGAACGTCCACGTGGAATACTGAGCGACTGCCACCGCTCGCCCGCGAAATGCTTGCCGAGCAGGACGATCTGCCCCACGTGCGCCGCGTAGTGGGTCAACTGCCGATTGATGGCTTCGAGCACCGTGTGCGCCTCGCCCCGAACGGTCACCGTCCGCTGCAGGTCCTCGGGCTGCAGCGACTGAACCGTCCTCAACACGAGGGCCCAGCCGTCCTCCCATAGTTTCAGGACCTGCTCCCGGGTGTTCTGCGGTTCGAGTTCGAACTCGGTATCGCGATTGCGATCCGGCTTCTCACCGTCGCTGGTGAGAAAGTCCGTCCAGCGCGAGCGCATGTTGCCCGCCACGTGCTTCATGATCACGGCAATGCTGTTCTCGTCCGGGCCGAGGGCGGCGAAGAAGTCCTCCGCCTTGATCTGCGCGACCGCCTTGTCGGCCTGCGCTTTCAGCTTCCGCAGTTGCAGCAGCGTGTCGTCGAGAAAGTGTTTTTCGATCAAGCTATTTCTTGATCACCTCAGCCGAGGCCTCGGTTGTGATCTTCTTCGCCGGCGGTTCCGGCTTCTTCTTGCGATCCTTCAGGTGCTCTTCCATCTTCAGACGCGGGACGCCCTTGGTCATCCAGTCCGGCGCGGGAGCGCCCTTCAGGTGGTGATCGAAGAACTCCTTCATGCGGACGGTGTAGTCGCGCTGATTCGGACGTCGTGCGAGACCATGGTTCTCGCCGGTGTACTCGAGCATGATGACCGGCTTGCCCAGGCGGCGGAGCGTGTTGTAGTACTCGACGCCCTGCGTGAAGTCCACCGCGCCGTCCTTGTCGTTGTGCAGGATCATCAGCGGCGTCTTCACGTTCTTCGCGAAGAACACCGGCGAGTTGCGGTAGTAGGCGTCGTAGTTGTCCCAGTACCCGCCCTTGAACCGCCCCTGGCTGCTCTCGAAGATCGCCATGTTGCCGCCGCCCGAGTTCTTGTAGACCAGCGAATACATGCTGATCATGTTGGTCAGCGGCGCCCCGGCGACGGCCGCGGCAAAGATGTCGGTCTGGGTCACCAGGAAGGACGTCTGGTAGCCGCCCCACGAGTGTCCCGTGATCCCGACCTTCTTCGCATCGACGACGCCGGTGGCGATCGCTGCCTTGACGGCGGGGACCATGCACCACACCGCTGACATCCCCGGATCGTTCACCTTGTAGACGATGTCGGGGATCAGCACCGCATAGCCGTTGTTGGTGTAGACGGACCGGTTGAAGCCGTTGGAGCTCGGCGCGCCGAAGGTGTTCGCGGTCTGCGACATCCGCTCGTAGAAGTTCACCATCGTCGGATACGCCTTGCCCTTTTCGTAGTTGGCCGGCAGGTAAAGCGCCGCCTGCAGCTTGTCACCCTTGTCGCAGGTGTAGTTCACCAGCTGGACGCCCGGCGTCCAGTGGAACTCGGCGACCTGCGGGCGCATGTCGGTGATCCGTTTACCTTCGCCAAGCTTCGCGTCGGTGACGTAGTAGTCCGGCGGTTCGATCGCGGTCTCTTTTGTGTAGAGAACGACATCGGCCTTTTCCGCCTTCGAGACGCGTCCGTACGACGCGTCACCCCAGAGCACGTTGGTGACCCCGGTCTTCCCGGGATCGAGGCGCGCAATGCCACCCTTCTTCGTCCATTCGCCGTAGGCGGTGAAGAATTGCGGCTTCGTGAGATCGATGCCGTCGGCACGTTCTTGCGATGGGTTCGAGCGCGATCCGCCCGCGATACCGGATCGCATCACGCTTGCCGTTGCCGGTCAGGTTCATGGCCTTGCCGCCGTCGACCGGGATCTGCCAGATGTCCCAGTTGTCGCTGATCAGGACCGACTTGTTGTCTTTCGTCCAACCCAACGGCTGCGTCGGGGGATCGACGATGTTGTGGTCGTTCTCGGTGTTGATGAACGAGACTGGCGCGCCCATCGTGATGTTCTTCGAAGTCCCGGCCTTCATCGAATACACGTGGAAGTGGCCGTTCTCGTAGTACAGGAGCGACTCGCCGTCAGGCGAGGGGCCGTTGAACCAGCGGGCGCGCTTGAGCGCGAGCTTGCGTGAGCCGGTTGCCGGGTCGATGACATAGACGTCGCGGAAGCGGCGGCCGTCGAGATTGCCCATCAGCTCGTACTCGCGATCGTCGTAGCCGACCGCGAACTTGTGTTTCGGCGCCAGCGTCACCGTCCTCAATTCATCGTCCGCAAGCCGCACGAACTTCTTCGAGCCGACGTGGTACATCGAGGTGTAGCTGAAGGTGCGGTCAGACGATTCCTGAACCTGTTGCTGTGACTGAAGGCGCGGGTCCTTCCAGTGCCACAGGACGAGGTCGACCTTCTCATCGGGGTCCTCGGCGGGAGCCGCAGGGCCGGTCGGCGGCGTGGCTGGCGCCTCTGCCGAATCGGTCGTCGAGGTCGTGCCCGGCGTCGCCGGGGTGGTGCGCTTGCGGGGTTCGTGGATACCGAACACGAATGCGTCGATCTTCTCGTTCCACGTCGCGGCGCGGTTGCCGCTGATCCAGAACCCCTTCGGGAAATCGGTGTCTTTCGCCGGGTCGTATTCGGTCTTCTTCGGCTCGCCGCTCCCGAATCCGGTGAAGCCGACGATCGAGTACATCTTGTCGGTGAAGGCGCGGTCTTCCTTCCCCTTGAGGACGGTCAGCCCCTCGCCCTTTTCCGTCCACGACAGGCGCTCGTAGTTCGCGGTGTCGCGTGTCGAGCGAGCTGACCGTACCGGTCAGCATGTTGCGGAGCTGCACGCCGTTGCCGATCTTGTCGGTGGCGTCGATGACCGACGCGAGGAACTTGCCGTCGCGGGTGAAAGCGAACTCCGAAACGTTGCCGAAGTTCAATTCGGCGCCGCTCGCCAGATCGCGAATGATCAAATCGGTGCCGCGTGGCCGGTCGGATGAATCTGCCACCCGCGCCGCCACCGCGGCCACCGGGCGCGGGCGGAGCCGCCGCGGCCGCGCCGCCGGCGCCGGGTGCGGGCGTGGCTGGAGCGCGATGCAGGGCGATGTGCGTCGAGGTGTCCCCGTTGAAGTCAAAGCGGCGAATCCGCGGATATTCCTTCTTCTCGCCGGACGCGAGGTTCACCACCATCACGCCACCCTGGACGGGGCGCCGCTGCCGGCGCAGACGCTGCGCTTCGGCGCGCGCGGGGCTGGTATTGAAAGCGATCCACTTTGAGTCGTCAGAGAACGCCAGCGAGGCGCCGCCGAGGAACACCGGGGGACCAGCCGGAGCCGCTCCACCGGCGGGCGCGCCGACCTCGCCGAGCGGGTACTTCGTTTCCTTGCCGGTCGCGATGTTCTTCACGACGAGCTCGGCATCACCTTCCTGCGGAGCGACACGGTAAGCGAACCACTCGCCATTGTTCGACAGGGCGGTCGTACCGATGTTCTTCCAGGCAGTGATTTCGTCGATGCCGATGGTCTTCTTGGCGACGGGCGAAGGAGCGGGCGCTTTGCGCGGCCGCCGGCGCCTGCGCCGGCGCGGGGGCAGCAGCCTGCTCCATCGTGGCGACCGAACCGGCCATCGACAAAGCCGTGACGAGCGCAGCGGCGAAATACAGCCTCAGGCGGATCGACTTCATATAGTTCCTCTCGAAATAGACGGAAAAGCGGGTCATATTACTATTTTTTGATCCCACTCGACACCACGAATACCCGCCCCGAGCGATAGCCGTTTACCCCGCTGTAAGCGGACGTGAGAAGGAGCTCGACCGTACCGTCTCCGTCCGTATCGCCGATACCCACCGAGTCGAACCCGAGCGTGTCGCCCGGGGTGCGGCAGGTGATCGTCTTCAGCAGCCGGCCGTCCTTTCCTGAATGGAGATAGATGCGTCCGCCTGAAACCGCCGCCCCGGCGTACTGCCACGCCCCGACGGCGAGGTCGGCGTGGCCGTCGCCATCGACATCGCCAGCAGTGGACGCGCTGGTGCCGAAACCCTCGCCCGGACCCTCGCCAGTTAGCGTCAGGAGACGTGTGCCGGTCTTTCCCGAGTGGACGTAGACGCGGCCGGTGGACGGCCCTTTCGCGCGGTTGGGAAAATCCGATGCGTAGGCGTCGGGGACGCCATCCTTGTCGACGTCGCCGGCAACCGCGACGAACATCGCGCCGAGCGCGGCGCCGGTCTCGTCCGCGTCGATGACGAACGCCGGCTTGTCCGAAAGGCTGGTGTAGACGTACGAGCGGCCAGTCCCCTTCGGTCCACCGCCGGCGGCGCCAATGACGATGAGGGTCTCCCGGCCGAAGGTATTGCCGGCAACGGCGCTGCCGAAATTGTCAGTCGGTCCCTCGCCCTTGAGCGATAGCAGCACACGGCCATCCTTGCCTGAAAAGACGTAAGCCGCGCCGGGATCTGCAGGCGGCGGGGGCTGGCCTGGACTCGCAGGCTTTGGCGTCGCGCCGGCAACGATGTCGGCGTAGCCATCCTGATTGACGTCACCGGCGCCCGCTGCGGAACCGAGCGGCAGAGTGCCCGGGGCACTCAAGCTGAGGATCGACTTGCCGTCGCGGCCCGAGAAAATCTGCGCTTTCCCGCCACCGGTGGCGACCACGTCAGGAACGCCGTCACGATTCACGTCCGCGGCAGCTTCCAGCGTGCGCCCGAGTTGATCGTTGGCGGCGCCGTCCACCTGCCAGAGCAAGCGGCCGGTCTTCGTCGAATAGAGGTAGATGCGACCGGCAGCCGACGCGTTGCCGATATTCTTGAATGGGGCGCACGTGACGAAATCGCTGACGCCGTCCTTGTCGACGTCTCCGACCGCGCGCGCGATCCACCCGAACTGGTCGTTCATGGCCTCGCCGTGCCACTCGCCGAGGATCTTCGTCTCTTCGACGAACGGATTGGCGAAATCCTCTTTCGCCGGCAGCAGCTTCGCGTAGCGCGGATCGCCGCGCAGCGCGGCGAGATCGTTGTCGACCTGCACGAAGCTCATGTCGAAGCGCTTCGTCGCCTTTGCTTTCGCCAGCCACTCGAAGGCGCGGTCCGGGTCGTTCTTCCGCGCGTAAGCGGTGCCCAGGTTGTAGGTCGTCGTCGGGATCGGGCTGGATCGCCAGCGACTTCTGATACGCCTCGATCGCCCGGTCGTATTCCTTGCTCTGCTGGAGCGCGACGCCAAGCAGCCGCCACGCGCGCGCGTTGCCCGGTTCGCGCGCCGTGACACCCTCGAGGATCTTTGCTGCTGCCGCGGGGTCCTTCGCCTGAATCCGCATTGCCTCGGGAATGCCAGGAGGCGCGGGTGATTGAGCGGCTGCGACACACATGAACCCCATCACGACTATCAACCGGCGCGATCTGATGAGCATGGCCGCTTGTACGTCTACCCTGCCGCGCGGCGCCATCCGCAAGGGTCCGAGGTGGTAGTTCGTGGGCTCGACGG
Organism: uncultured Acidobacteriota bacterium; assembly: GCA_963810305.1. Lineage (GTDB taxonomy): Bacteria > Acidobacteriota > Vicinamibacteria > Vicinamibacterales > 2-12-FULL-66-21 > JACDCA01. The sequence goes on along the minus strand of CAWEMY010000007.1, from coordinate 49,660 downwards.
CCGGATTACGGTGTCTAATGCCCCAGAGATTGACATGCTCGAAGTGCGTAAAGTCACGAAGCGCTATGGAGCAATCACTGCCGTTCGTGACGTGAGCTTCACGGTCCGGCCGGGCGAAGTGCTCGGCTACCTGGGTCCGAACGGATCCGGGAAGTCGACGACGGTGAAAATGCTGGCGGGGCTGATGCCGCCGTCACTCGGCACGATCCATTTCGACGGCCGGGACATTCAAGACGACTTGATCGCGTACAAAGCGCAGGTCGGGTACGTGCCGGAAGAGGCCCACGTCTACACCTACCTCACCGCGCCCGAGTACCTTCGGTTGTGCGGCCGCCTTCGCGGAATTCCGGCTGGCGCGCTGGACGACAAGATCGACAGGTTCCTGCGCATCCTCGGGCTGGACACCGATCGCCACGCGACACTGGCAGCCTTCTCCAAGGGCATGCGGCAGAAGATCCTGCTGTCCGCCGCGTTGCTTCACAATCCGCGCCTGGTCATTCTCGACGAGCCCGTATCCGGCCTTGACGTGACCACCGCGCTGATCGTGCGGACCATCGTCAAAGCACTCGCGGCGGATGGCCGGATCATCTTCTACAGTTCGCACGAGCTCGACACAGTCGAGAAGATCAGCACCCGCGTGATGATCCTGCGCGCCGGTGAAGTCGTCGCCGACGATTCCGCCGCGCGCCTTCGAGAGTTGATGCACTCCCCTTCGCTCGAAGACGTCTTCTCACAGCTCGCCGTCAGGGACGACGTCGAAGCCGTCGCCGGAGAGCTGCTGGAGGCGGTTCGGTTGTGAACGTACTCACCGGCCAGCTGGACGCGCTCGCACGCGCCTTCTTCGTTCGCTTCTTCGAAAGCGAGATCACGACCGGCACCGACGATCTGAAACAGTTTTTCTTCTGGCTCCTCGCGGCGCTCGCCATTCCAGGTCTGTTCATCCCGTGGATCATGGCCTTCGAGTGGCAGCTGCTGGCATTCATCGAGGGGCCGGAGATGGTGCGGATCGCGTCGCGCGCGGAGAAAACGTTCTATCTGGGCTTCTCGATGATTGCCGCCGGCCTGCTCGCCGCGGTCGCCTGGAGCAGCCTCCTGCCCGATCGTCGTGACACGCTGATCCTTGGAGCCCTGCCCGTGCGGCCGCGCATCGTCGTTCTCGCCAAGCTCCTCGCGCTCGCGGCGTACGTCGGTCTGGTTGTCGCCGGGATGCACGCAGCGGGATCGATTTTCTGGGGCTCGATCCTCGGCGACAAAGTTTCGCTGCTGTTTTCGGTGCGCGGCGTCGCGGCGCACTTCATCGCCAGCTCGGCGGCCAGCATGTCGGTCGTACTCGCAGTCGCTGCGACGCAGGGGCTCACGCTCTCGCTCGTCGGCCCGGCACTCTTTCGCCGCATGTCGACGCTGCTTCAGGTGGTTGTGGTCGGTTCGATGGTTCTTGGCTCTGGCGGCGCTGCCGACGATGAACACCGCCATCGTCCAGACGCTGAGCGGCGGGCCGCGATCGCAGCCCTGGATCCTGTCGCTTCCGCCGGTGTGGTTTCTCGGGCTCTACGAGTGGCTGCTCGGCACCAGCGATCCACTGCTGCTGGAGCTCGCCCGACGCGCGGTGCTCACCATTACAGTGACAACCATCGCCACGTTGGTGAGCTATCCGCTGGCCTATCAGCGCCTCATGGCGTCGATGGTGGAAATGGGAAGTGAGCCGAGGAGCAGGATCGCCCGAGTCCTCCACGCGTTCCTCGTACAGTCGGCGGGCAGGCGACCCGGCGCACAGGCCGCGGCGGCATTCTTCACGGCGACGATCGCACGCGTCGACCGGCACCGGTTCGTGCTCGCGATTTCGGTCGGGCTCGCGATTGCGTGGGGTCTCCCCGGCCTGCGGGCGTTCGTCCCCTCGGCGCGCCCGGCGCCGGAGCTCCTCGCGCTGCCGATGGCGATCATGATGTTTCTGACGGCCGGCCTGCGGATCGCGGCGTCGTTACCGTCCGACGTGCGCGCCGCCTGGCTGTTCGAGGTGCACGACCTGTCGCGGCCCGACGCCCGCCTCGCGCTCGAGCGCACGATGATGATGCTCGGCGTCGTCCCTGCTGTCGCGCTGTCGACGCCGATCTACTGGTACCTGTGGGGCGGCGCGGTCGCGATCAGTCACGCGCTCGTGATGACCTCGCTCGGCGTGGCGCTGGTGGAGCTGCTCATCTGGCATAGCGACGGCATGCCGTGCGGGCAGCGCTGGACGCCCGCGCGCATGGACTTCGGCCGCCGCTGGCCGCTTCACCTGGCATTCTTCCTCATCGTTGTCTGGGTGATCCCACGGCTCGAGTCCGTCCTCTTTAACAAGCCTTACGCCTTCGCTCTTTTCGTCCTGTTTCTGATCGTGATCGCGGCTTGCGCCCGTTATGCGTCCGCTCGTCATCAGATCATCCCGGTGTACGAGGACGTGGACCCGGTCGCCGGCGTCCTGCGTCTGAACTGATACTAACGGAGGACCGCACTGCCGCTTCGCGGATCGCTCCGTCGCGTGTCAGCGGCACGCTCGGGTCGAGCTGCCCGTGACGGCAGAATCCGCATCGGTTACTGTAAAGGTGGCTGTCCCTTTCGGAGGTCAGATGCGCGCTTTACGATTGGTGGTTGGGATCGCGTCGATTGCGGTAGCTGCGTCGTTTGCGTCAGCGCAGGGTGGACGCGGTCAGTCGCAGCGGGTCCAGATCAAGCCGGGCGAAGAATGCCCGCCAGGGATGACGGAAGTCCGGCCGCAGAGCTGCCAGGCGCCCGAGAAACCGCCGCCCAGCATCGTCGACTACCGGCCGCGGTCGACGGTCGTCGCGTCGGAGCATCTGGTGCCGAAGGCGAAGTTTCCCGTCGTCGATATCCACAACCACACCGATATCACCGCGGGCAACATCGAGCAGATGGTCCGCGACATGGACGAGCTCAATCTGCGCGTGCTGGTGAATCTCACCGCCGGCGGCCGGGGCGGAGGCGCACAGTTGAAGGAGAACGTCGCGTTTCTCCGCGGCTCCCCTCACCGCGATCGCTTTCGCGTGTTTGCCTGGGTCAACTGGGATGGCGCCGGGACGCCGGAGTGGCGCGATCGTGAAACAAAGTCGCTGCAGACAGCAGTTCGCCGACGGCGCCATCGGTCTGAAGATCGCCAAGAACCTCGGGCTGAGCGCGCGGAAGGCGGACGGGTCGCGCCTGAAGGTGGACGATCCGGACCTCGACCCGATCTGGCAGATCTGCGCGGAAGCGAAGGCGCCGGTGATCATTCACACCGCGGATCCGCAGCAGTTCTTCGTGCCCGTCGATCTGCACAACGAGCGGTGGCTCGAGCTCAACCTCTTTGCCGGCCGCAACTTTCCCGCCGGACAGTATCCGTCGTTCGAGACGGTGACCGGCGAGCGCGACCGCATGTACAAGCGCAACCCGAAGACCACCTACATCGGCGCGCATTTCAACTGGTACGGGAACGATCTCGGCAAGGTCGCGAAGCAACTCGACGAAACACCGAATCTCGTGCTCGAAGTCGGCGCCGTGCTCTACGAGTTCGGCCGCCAGCCGCGCGCCGCGCGGGAGCTGTTCACGAAATACCAGGACCGCGTGCTCTTCGGCAAGGACGCGTACGAGAAGAGCGAGTATCCGTACTACTGGCGCGTGTTCGAAACGAAAGACGAGTACTTCGACTATTACCGCGACTACCACGCGTTCTGGAAGCTGTACGGCATGGACCTGCCCGACGAGGTGCTGAAGAAGCTGTATTACAAGAACGCGCTGCGAGTCGCGCCCGGCCTCCCGCAAACGGGCTGGCCGAGGTAAGTGAGGAAAACAGGAGATAAAGAGATCAGGAAACTTTTTTGTTTTTCTGTTTTTAAAGACAAAGAGCTCCTGATCTCCTGATTTCCTGTTGCCCTCCCGCAACCTTCCTGACCTCTCTCCCGTCCAATACCTTGACGTTCTAGGCTTCGTACGGTCACGATACCGGTCATATGGCTCATACCTCGGAATCCGGCGTGCTCCACGGGACGCTCGATGCGCTCATCCTGAAGACCCTGACGGAGGGGCGCCGCCACGGCTACGGCATCGTGAAGTGGCTGGAGGAAGCGACCGGCGACATCGTCGTCGAAGAAGGATCGCTGTACCCGGCGCTGTATCGGATGGAGCGACGGGAGTGGATCGAGGCGGAGTGGGGCACCTCAGAACTTGGCCGCCGGGCGAAGTTCTACCGCATCACTTCGAGCGGGCGACGGCATCTCGCGTCCGAAACGCAGCACTGGGCGCGGCTTGCGGCTGCCGTTTCGAAGGTTCTTCTTTCGAAGACATGAGGTTCGGCCGTTCCCTGCGCTCGGCGTTCTGGCGGGCGCGTGTCGAGGACGAGGTCGATACCGAACTCGAATTCCACGTCGAGATGCGGATCCGCGAGCTGGTCGACGAGGGGATGGCACCGGCACAGGCGCGCGAAGCCGCGCTTCGCCGGTTCGGCAACATCGACAAGGTCAACGCAACCTGCCGGGACATCGGCCGGCGGAGGGACAGAGACATGCGACGGACCGAATATCTTCTCCGAGTTGAAGCAGGACGTGACCTTCGCATTTCGTCACCTGCTCAAGAATCCTGCCTTTACGATCGTCGCCGTACCTACGCTTGCCCTCGGCATCGGGGCGACCACCGCGATCTTCAGCGCGGTACACGCGGTCGTGCTGCGTCCCCTGCCTGTGCCCGAGCCGGAGCGCATCTTCGCGATCTACGAGACCTGGAAGGGTCGAAACGGCAACGTGTCGGGCGGCAACTTCACCGACGCGGTCGCCGCGAACACGATGTTCAGCGAGCATGACGGCGATTCAGTATTCCAGCTTCAATCTGTCCGACGCCGCCGGCGCCGAGCGCATCATCGGCGCCCGGGCGACGGCGGCGTTCTGGAAGGTATTCGGCGTCGCACCGGCACTGGGCCGGCGTGTTTGCCGCCGACGAGGATCAGCCGGGCCGCGAGTATGTTGTCGTCCTGAGCCATCGTCTGTGGCGCGAGCGGTTCGGCGAGGACCGTTCCATCGTCGGCCGGGAGGTGCGTCTCAACGGACGTCCGTACGAAGTCATCGGGGTGATGCCTTCGTCGTTCGACTTCACCGATGACTCCGAGCAGCTCTGGGTGCCGATTGCGTTTACACCCGAACGCAAGGCGCAGCACGACGAGCACTTCCTCATCACATACGGCCGCCTGCGCGACGGGGTGTCTGCCGATCAGGCGCTGGCGGAGCTGGCGCGGACCGGGCAGGCGCTCGAGAAGAATTTCCCGCGCGAGAACTCGGAACGTGGCCTGACGCTCTCACCGATCATGACCGAGCTGGTCGGTGACTACCGGCAGCGGCTGTTCGTGCTGCTCGGCGCCGTCGGGTTCGTGCTGCTCATTGCGTGCGGCAACATCGCAAATCTTCTGCTGGCTCGCGGCGCGTCACGCGGCGCGGAACTCGCGGTCCGCACCGCCCTCGGAGCCGGACGCGGCCGCATCGTCCGGCAACTACTGACCGAAAGCGTCGTTCTCGCCCTGGTCTCTGCTGCCGCGGGCATTGCGCTCGCGGCATGGGGTATCCAGGCACTTGTCGCCGCCGCCCCGCCGGGTATTCCACGTCTCGAGCAGACCGGCCTGGACCCTTATGTCCTTGGGTTCACCCTGATCACGTCGATTGCCTCGGCGTTTGTTTTCGGCCTCGCTCCTGCGATTCGCGCCGGCCGCGTCGATGTAGTCACGATGCTGAAGGAAGGGGGGCGCAGCGCCGCCATGGGCGGAGTGCGCGATCGCCTGCGGGCGGCACTGATTGCCGGGGAGCTCGCCCTGGCGCTCGTCCTCCTGGTTGGCGCCGGCCTTCTGATCCGCAGCGCCATCGCGCTGCAGAACGTCGATCCGGGTTTCAACTATCGCGGCGTTTTTTCAGGACGCATTTCACTTCCGGCTGCCGAATACGCGGAGCCCGACCGCATTCACGCAACTCTGGAGCGTCTCCTCGACAAGGCCGGCAATACTCCGGGCGTCACTGCCGCGGGGATCACGTCACAGGTGCCGATGGGTCCGGGTGGCAACAGCAACGGCCTTCTGCCAGAGGGGCGTCCGGTCGACAGTCGCAACGCCATCGACAGTCGCCTTCGCATCGTCAGTCCCGGATACTTCGATGCGATGGGAATTCCCATCGTCAGAGGAAGGGCACTCACCAGCGAGGATCGCCGCGGCACCCTCAAGGTCATGGTGATCAGCGAGGCGCTCGCCGAGGCTGCCTTCCCGGGCCAGGACCCGATCGGCCGGCGGCATCGCGTGCTGCGAAGCGGCGGCCTGACGGAAAGTCGCCGGACTACAAGACGGTTGTCGGCGTCGCACGCAATGTGCGCTCGCGCGGTCTCGGCGAGACGGCACTGCCCGAGTTCTATCTGCCGATGTGGCAGGTGCCGCCGCAGGCATGGGCATGGATTCAGCGCGGCGTCTACCTGGTGGCGCGCACCCCGCTCGATCCGGCATCGCTGGCCAACCCGCTGCGCAACGCCGTCTCCGAAATCGCGCCGGACGTCCCGCTCTTCAACGTGAGGACGATGGAGGAAAGGCTGCGGCTGTCGTTGAGCAACGCGCGGTTCAACACGTTACTCCTGAGTGTGCTCGGTGCGATCGGGATCGTGCTCGCGGCTGTAGGGATCTACGGAGTCATCGGCTACTTCGTAAGCCGCCGAACGCAGGAGATCGGCGTCCGCATGGCGCTCGGAGCCACCAGGCGGGACGTCGTCGCGCTGGTCGTGCGGCAGGCGGCGGTGCCGATCTCAATCGGCTTGCTGGTGGGTCTCGGCGCGTCTTTCGCGGCGACACGCGTGCTCTCGGCGCAATTGTTCGGCGTGACCGCCAGCGATCCGCTCACATTCGTCATCGTGGCGCTCGGGCCTTGGCTTCGTCGGGCTGCTCGCGAGCGTCGTCCCAGCGCGGCGCGCGGCCAGCGTCGATCCGACGCAGGGCGCTGCACACGAACTGAGGAGTTGCTCTCCGCGGCGGCTCTCTCACCGACTCGACGTCGTCGTCGGCCGATCGCCGAGGACGTCCTTCGTCATCCACTCGAGCTCGCGGCGGATCTGATCCCGCTGATGGTAGTACTCGCTGTTGCTGTGTCCTTCGCGCGGATACCACACCAGCTCCACGATCTTTCCCCGATCCTTCAGCGCGCGATAGAACTCCATGGGTTGGCCGATCGGGACCCGCTCGTCGTTCTGTCCGTGCATGATCAGGAGCGGGGTGGTGACTTGATCGACGTAGGTGAGGGCGGACCGTTCCCGGTACAGCTTCAGTGTCTTCTCGTCGGGATAGTTGTTGAAGAAGGTGCCGATGTAGCCGGGAATGTCAGTCGTACCCGTACATGCTGTGGATGTTCGAGAGCCCGGCCCCCATCCGCGCGGCTTTGAAGCGCGTCGTTTGTGAGACGACCCAGGACGTCATGTAGCCACCGTAGCTCCAGCCCATGAGGGCAAGCTTCTGAGGGTCGGCAATGCCGCGCTTGATGACTTCGTCGACGCCCGCCATGATGTCGCGGTAGTCGCCTCCGCCCCAATCCGGAATGTTCCCGCGCATGAACCTCTCACCATAGTTGGTACTGCCGCGCGGGTTCGGGTAGAGCACCGCCCACCCGCGGCCGGCCCAGAGCTGCCCGCCGTTGTGGACGCCGACCTTGAAACCGTTGGTGTGGGCACCGGTCGGGCCGCCGTGAACATCCACCAGCAAGGGGTAACGCTTCCCCGGCTCGTAGCCGACGGGTTTGACGAGAATGCCCTCGCTCTCCCATCCGTCAGCCGTCTTCCACGTCAGGACCTCAGTGTCACCCAGCGTGAAGTCCGCGGCGTCGGCGTTGATATTCGTCAGCTTGCGCGGGGCACTGAAGTCACCTCCGGCGATGAAGACATCGGTCGGTGCGGCCGAAGAATCCATCGTGAATGCGACTTTCGAACCGTCTTTGCTGAGGGCACCGTTGCCGAACGCGATCATCTGACCTTTGGTGAGCTTGCTGTATTGACCGGTGGACAAGGGTGTAGGTCACAACCGAGCGGTAGGCACGATCGCCGACACCGAAGAGCAGCCGTTTGCCGTCGGGCGTCCAGACAATGGTGCCTGGTGAGTTGTCGAACCTGGGGTCGGACACGTCGCGGACCTTCCTGGTCGCGACATCGTAGAGCATCAGTCGCGAGTTGAAGAGCGGGCGGGTCATGATCCCGTCGCGATTGGTCGTTGCGTCGCCGAGCGGGAGCATCGTGAACGCAATGCGTGGTTCCGTCGGGCGACCATCGGGGACCGCTCTCGGGAGCCGGCGTCGCGACGATGCTGTCAATGGCCTTGGTGGCGAGGGTCACGATGTGGAGATCCTGCCGCTCGTCGCGAATCATCGGGGTGGGCCCGGCACCGAATGCCAGGCGCGCACTGTCGGGGGCCCAGGTCATGGCGCGGACGGTATAGTCCGTGCCGGTGGTCAGCTGGGTCGCCTGCTTCGACTCCACCTCGATCGACCAGAGGTGCTGCATGCGGTGGTCCCCCTCGAAGATCCGCTCATCATCTTTTCGTCGGCGCGCCTCCTCGACGTCTTTCGGGAGTGGATCGCGCGCCAGGTAAGCAATTTTCCGGCTGTCGGGCGCCCACTCGTAGCTCGCGACGCCCTCCTTCGCATCCGTCAGCTTCCACGCTTCACCGCCGTCGACACGCATCAGCCAGATCTGCGCTTTCGGACCGCCGTCAGCGTCGGCGCCGGCCTGCGCGGCTCCGCGTGCCGTTACGAAACTGATGTACTTCCCGTCCGGCGACCATGCCGGGGAGGATTCACCCCGCTCGCCGAAGGTGATCTGCCGGGCCGTCTCCGAGCCGCTCGTCGCAACCATCCACACGTGCGATCTGATCTCCGGAGCTTTCGAACCCTTGTCGGGTTCGACTTTGTTCTCCGGCCATTCCCATCCGCGGACGGTAAACAGCACACGGGAGCCGTCGGGCGCGAGCTGCGCGCCCGACACACCCTTCAGGTGCAAGGCGTCATCGATCGTGACGGGACGTTTCGCTGCGGCTTGGGGACCGCTGCTCGCCGCAAGGATCAGGGCGACACCGGCGACAGCGGAACGGGCGATGAATGGCATGGTTGTCCCTTTTATCGATAGCCGTGTTTCCCGAAGGGTCTTGGAATCTCTTTCCCGGTCGGCTCGAAGCTCCGCTCGGCGCGAGACGGCAGTTTCGCCTGTAACTTGCGCCTGATCTCCGGTCCCCCGTCAACCTCGCCCAGCCATCCGAGCATCATGCGCGAGGTGGCGAGGCCGGTAAAACCGGCCAGAGCACGAAATGTCAGATACGCCTGCATGAAATCGGGTGTCCTGACCGCGATGGTCTTGTTGTCGACCGGCGTCGCGTGCGGAAAATTGACAGCGATGGCCGCCTGGTCCGGCAGCAGGTAGCTGTACCGGTTCTCGAATGGTGACGGCAGCGCCGGCTTCCAGGGCTTGACCCTGCTACGGCCGCGCAGCGCGCGCTCCGCGGCGGCGGTGATCTCCGCCGAGACCTCATCGCGAGGCCGCGCCTGGGCGGCTTCAACGCTCAGAGCCTGCTTCACGACGACATACTCGGTGGCTGGCGAGAAGGCTGCGATCTCCTTCTGCAGCACGTCGTCTCCGGTGACGAGGATCAGCGGGATGTCGAACCGTGCCGCTGATGCCGCAACCAGCATGCTCTCGTTCATGTCGTGGCCGCCCATCACCCACTTCGTGTGGCCGTTGTAGGTGTGTGCGAGGAAGGCCTTGCCCCCGGCCCGGCCGTGCATCGCTATCGCCACCATCGCGCTGAAACTCTTGTCCATCGTCTCGACATACGGATCGTAGGGGACGTCGCGGAGATCGAAGCGCGCGCCCTTCGGCAGTTTTTCGAGAATGTAGTCAGGCTCGTTGCTGCCGCTCCCGTGGCCGTCGGTGATCACCACCTCCGTCGCGCCGGCTTTCAGCAGCCCTGCGATCGCCGCATTGACGTCAGCCGTCAACGACTCGCGCGTCGCCGCATAACTGTCGGAGCTCGAACTGACATCCTGAGGTTTTGTTGCTCCGCTCACGCCTTCCATGTCGTAGAGCAGCAGCACCTTCAGGCCGGGCTGCGCGGCGTGCGGAGGGGCCCACAGACCAATTGCGGCCATTACCACGACAAACGCAAGTACGAGACGGCGATAAGTCATGAACATCCTTTCACCGGCCTCGGAGCAGCGCGCGCCCAGGCGCTGCATTGGGCACGACGGCACCCTGATCGACGACCACCGTTCCGCCGACGAGGAGGTACTTTACGCCAACGCTGGGCTCGGCCGGCTTGTCATAGGTCGCCCGGTCGGCGATCGTCTGCGCATCGAAGACGACGACGTCCGCGTCGGCCCCTTCCTGAATCCGCCCCTTCCGGCGCGCCGCAGGCGTCGCGCGCTCGAGGCGCTGGGCCGGCATCAACGCCATCTTCCGAACGGCATCCATGAGCGTCAGGGCCTGGGTCGATCGAACGTAGCGCGACAGGATCCGCGCATAGGTTCCCGACCCCCGAGGATGTCCCTTCCCGCGCTCGATGTGGCCGTCGCTGGCAACCATGACGAGCGGATGCCTGATCACGGTATCGACGATGTCGTCCGGATTGAGGTAGAGCAAGACCAGCTTGGGCTCGGACATCGCATGGAGCCGATCGAAGCTCTCCTTCGTCAGGCGCTCGCCGGTCTCGACGAGCTGAAGGTCTTTGTAGTCGATGCCAAGCCGCTCCTGCCAGCCGGGATTGAACAACGCGGAATTGACCGCGGTCATCCCGGCGCCGTACGGATATCCCTCGGTGGTGACGTCCAGGCCGCGCGCGCGCGCGCCGGCGACCAGGTTGAGGCACTCTCCCGCATCTCTCAACCCGGTGCTGTTGATGTGAACGATGTGGAGGGAGGCACCCGTGATCGCTGCCGCGCCGATGACTTCGCTTACGGCCTCGATGCTGGATCCTGGTTCGAGGCGGCCGGCGCTGCGCACGTGCACGAAGACCGGCAGCCGGCGCTCGGCCGCGAGCCGGAACATCTCGATCACTTCGAGCCGGGAGGCGCCCGGCGTGTAAGTAATCCCCATTCCGATGCCAAGCGCTCCGCGGTCGACCTCGCGGCCAAGGATCTCCTTCATGCGAGCGATCTGCTCGGCGTTGGCTGGATCGTTGGTGGCCGGCCCCGCCGGCGGGACGATTGCGCCGGGCGGCGCCGTCACGCCGAATGACGACAGTCGAGCGGCCGGATGGCTGGCCGTGGCTCCAAAGTTGATGAGCGTGCGTCCTTCACGTTCCGAGACGAAGCGGCCCACATCCGGTACGCCGATCTCCATCTCGAGCGCCGTCGTGACGCCGTCGAGCGCCTGGAGTCGATAACTCTCGGCGTTCTGCCCGTGGGAGTGCAGGTCGATGAAACCGGGCGCCACCACCAGGCCCGCGGCGTCGATGACACGCGTGCCCGCCAGCGATTCGGCTGCGATTCGCGCGATCGAGCCACGTGCGATGCCGACGTTCATCACGCGATCGACGCCGGTTTCGGGATCGAGAACGCGGCCGCCGCGAATGACCACGTCGTAGCGATCCTGCGCCGCGTCTTGCAGAATGCCGGCCGCGGAAAAAGCGACGAGCGCAGCCAGGACGAGTGGTTTCATCAGCACTCAGGTCTCCATGTCGTGGTATACCGGCCGGCATGCAACAGCAGCTCGCGCGCACACTCACAAAAACCGATCTGGTGCTGTTGCTCGTCGGCACCGTGATCGGCTCGGGTATCTTCCTCGTTCCGGGCGGTGTTCTGCAACAGAGCGGCGGACACGTCGGCCTTGCGCTGTCGGTGTGGCTCCTCGGCGGCATCCTGTCGCTGCTCGGCGCCCTGACCTACGGCGAGCTCGGTGCGAGGGATTCGGCATCGGGCGGGCTCTATATCTACATCCGGGATGCGTTCGGCCGGCTGCCGGCATTTCTCTACGGTTGGACGCTGTTCTTTGTGATCAGCAGCGGCTCGCTGGCCACACTGGCTGTCGCCTTTTCCAGGTATCTGGATCAGTTGATCGACCTCTCGCCGCTGGTCGCGCGGCTGGTGGCGGTCGCCGTGATCGTCCTGGTCACGGTCATCAACGTCGCGGGCACGCGAGGCAGCGCCAACGTCCAGAACTGGACGACCGGTGTAAAAGTCGCCGCCATCGTGGCCATGAGCATCGCGCTCATCGTGCTCGGCGATCGGCTGGGATCGATCGGCGGCCAGCCTTGGCCGGACATCGGGGCCGCCGCGCTCCTTTCGGGCGTAGGCACCGCGATGATCGGCGTGCTGTGGGCGTATGAAGGCTGGCAGTACGTAACCTTCGCCGCGGGCGAGACCGTCGAACCCGAGCGGACCTTCCCCCGCGCCATGCTGATCGGCACGTCCGCGTTGATCGCGCTCTATCTGCTTCCGAACATCGCCTACATCGCGGCGCTGGGCCCCGAGGGCGTGGCGCGCTCCGAGCGTGTCGCCTCAGAGGCCGTGACCGCTCTGATGGGACCGGCGGCCGGCAACCTCATCGCGGCGGCGATTCTCGTGTCCATTTTCAGCGCCGCCAACGGCCTCACGCTCACCGCGCCGCGTGTGTATTTTGCGATGGCAAAGGACCGCGTCTTCTTCAGCCGGCTGGCCGATGTACATCCTCGCTTCCGAACACCGGCATTCGCCATCGTCGCCAGTTCGGCCTGGGCGATCCTGTTGGCGGCGACGGGGACGTTCGAACAGCTCCTCACCTACGTGGTGTTCGCCGGCTGGATCTTCTACGCGCTCGGCGCTGCGAGCATCTTCGTCTATCGCCGCGAGCGGCCGGCCCCGATCCGTCCGTTTTCCGTTCCGCTCTACCCGTTTACGCCCCTGCTGTTCATCCTGGCGGCTGCGGCCATCGTTCTGAATACGCTGGTCGCGCAACCCGGGCGGGCGGCAGTGGGCCTGGCGGTCGTGCTCCTCGGCGTCCCGGCGTACCTGGTCTGGAAGTCGAGGTCTGTCGTCGCAGGTGCCGACCGATGAGCCTGACACCCTGATCTACAATGTCGCGGGTGCGGAAGGACGGATCATGACGAAGCGGTGGCCGGCGCTGGTGTTCTGGGCCGTCGGGATATGCGCGGCAAGCGTCTCTTCCCCCGCGGCGGCGGAGGTTACGTTCGCGGTGACACTCCCCGCGTCCGAACCAGGCACGATCACCGGCCGTTTGATCGTGGTCGCGGCGAAGAAAGCCGCCCCCGAGCCACGGATGGCGTTCGGGCTCAACGGTCCGCCAGCATTCGGCATCGACGTCGAGGGTTTGAAGCCAGGCGAAACCGCTGTCATCGGCGCGAAGAGCGACGGCTATCCCTTCGCTCTTGGGGAGCTGCCGCCGGGCGACTACGAGGTCCAGGCGCTGCTGGTGCGCTACACGCAGGCGAAGCGCGCCGATGGTCACACGATCTGGGTGCCGTTTTCGGAGGCACGCGCCACGGCACCGCGATTTCCCGGCAACCTGTTCAGCAAGCCTGTCCGGGTCCGGCTCGATCCGGCGAACGCCTCGCCGGTGACGCTGTCCCTGACCGAGAAGATTCCTTCCGCCGCTCCGCCGACGGATACCCCCTGGATCAAGCAGATCAGGATCAAGAGCAAGATCCTCTCCGACTTCTGGGGTCTTCCCATCACGATCGGCGCCGAGGTACTGCTGCCGAAAGGTTTCGCCGAGAACCCGGCCGCGCGCTATCCCGCAATCTATACCTTCGGGCATTTCGGTGGCTCGTTCAATTTCAACGCCGATCCGGCCAGCGATAGCAGCGGCGCGCGCGCGGCGGCGGCCGACTCCAATACCGAGACCGGCTATCAATTCGCTCAGAAGTGGATGGGCGACGGGTTCCCCCGCGTCGTCGGCATCTCGCTGGTGACGCCGGGACCGTACTTCCTGGAGTCCTACGCGCTGAATTCAGCGAACAACGGACCGTGGGGCGATGCGATCATCAAGGAGCTGATCCCGCATCTGGAGAAAACCTTCCGGCTGATTCCCGAACCGTATGGCCGGATCGTCGAGGGCGCCTCGACCGGCGGCTGGGAGGCGCTCGCCCTCCAGCTTCACTATCCAGACCATTTCGGCGGCGCATGGATATTCAATCCCGACCCGATCGATTTCACCCGCTACCAGCTCGTCGACATCTACAAGGACGAGAACATGTTCACCGTCCGTCTCAACGAGTGGATTGTCAGAGAGCGACCATTCAGGCGCTCACGCGAGGGGCAGATGCTGGTCACCCTGCGCGAGATGGCGGCGCTCGAAGCGGTGATGGGGTCGAAGGGGCGTTCGTACTATCAGCTCGACATCTGGCAGGCCACACATGGTCCGGTCGGACCCGACGGCTACCCGGTGGCGCTCTTTGACAAGAAGACCGGCGCCATCAACCGCGACGTCGTCACCTACATGCGCGCGAAAGGCTACGATCTGTCGGCCTTTGCCCGGGACAACTGGGCGAGGCTCGGCCCGTTGCTCCGCGGCAAGATCCACATGTTCGCCGGTGAGATGGACGACTTCTATCTCAACCTCGGCGTCTACAAGTTTCAGGAGATGGTCACTGAAGTGGCGGGCTCGGATTACCCGATCCGCTTCGAGTATGGCCGCCCGAAGAAAGGGCACAACTGGCATCACACCGACTGGGCCGGGGTGGTCCGCGAAGTGGCCGCCTACGTGCGCAAGATCGCGCCGCCGGGCGCGCGGATTGCCGATTGGAACTATTGACAGGACCGCATCATGAGAGCTGATCGATTCTTCCCGTTCGTGGCGATGACCACGGTGTGCCTCGGATTCATCCTGGGAGCTGGAGAGCTGCTGACGACCGCCGGGACGTGGCGCGTGTATGCCGAGGCCGACGAGTCGCCGGCAGCGATGATGGCCCGAATCGAAGGGCCGCAATCGCCGAATCGACAGGGCCTCGACCCGTTGACGCTGAAGCAGATCATGGAGAAATATCGCGTGCCCGGTGTGAGCATCGCGGTCATCAAAGACTTCGCGATCCACTGGAGCAAAGGGTATGGCGTCGCCGATGTCACCAGCGGAGCGCCGGTCACGCCGGAGACGATGTTTCAGGCGGCGTCTATCAGCAAGCCGGTCTCGGCGATGGCCGTGCTCCGCGCGGTGCAGGACGGCAAGCTCTCGCTCGATCAGGATATCAACACGATTCTGAAATCGTGGAAGCTGCCGACCGGGGACTTCACCAGCGATCACCCGGTCACGTTGCGGACGCTCCTCAGCCACACCTCAGGCCTCGGCGACGGCTTCGGCTTTCCGGGGTATCACCCGAAGGACCCGCTCCCGACCGTCGTGCAGATTCTCAACGGTGAGAAACCCTCGAACACCGGAAAAGTCTTCATGGAGCGGCCGCCTCTCACGGCCATCAAGTACTCGGGCGGCGGCACGGTCGTGGTCCAGCTCGCGTTGACCGATGTCATCGGCAAGCCGTTTCCGCAGATTCTCAAGGAGTGGGTGCTCGAGCCGGTCGGCATGACTAACAGCGCCTATGAGCAACCACTCTCACCAGAGCGCGACAAGCAGGCCGCGCGCGCGCACAGCGGGCGCGGGCAGGCGATGGACGCGAAGTGGCACGTCTATCCCGAGCTCGAAGCGGCCGGATTATGGACGACGCCGACGGATCTGGCGAAGCTGGCGATCGAGGTGCAGACATCGCTGCGGGGCAAGTCGAACCGCGTGCTCTCGACAACGACGGTGAAGGAGATGGTGACGCCGGTTGGCGTCGGCGACTTTGCGATCGGCTTCAGCTTCTCGAAGCAGGGGCAGGGCTGGTACTTCGGCCACGGCGGCAGCAACTGGGGCTTCCAGTGCGATCTCCTGGCACACCGGCTGAAGGGTTACGGCGTCGCCATCATGAGCAACGCCGACAGCGGTGGCGCGGTGGTCGCGGAACTTCGAGCGCGCGTTGCGGCGGCGTACAACTGGGACTCGCTGGATAAAAGCGTCCCGCGATAGTGACGCGCCGGTCGCTGAACTGATCACTTCTGCGGCAAGCGCGAAACGACCTTCCCCTCGGGGTCGAGGAACTCGATGCGCGGGTTGCCATCGGCATCGACCGTCAACGTCAGCCGCGGCTTGCCGGCGGCGTCCGACAGCGCCACGGTTGTGGAGCGATCCGGCAGCTTGCCCGCGAAGAGCCGCCGCGGCGCCGGCGGCGCCGACGCGCGGATCTCGTCGATCGCTTTCTGTTTCGCCGCGGGATCGGTGAGTGCGTTCGCGGCGTTCATGCGTGCGATCAGCTCGCTCAGCGGCGTGTCGGGACGGTCCCACACCTGCAGGCCGGCGGTCCGGCGGCCGTCGTTTTCCGAATAGCTGAAGCCGATCGTCTGGTCCTGCTTGAACTGATCGAACATGATGCCGCCGTTGGCGCGCCCCTGGCCGTCGACCCGGCGGCCGGTGAAGGTCAGGCCGCCGACCTCGTCCCCCTCCTCGTTGAAGAACAGCATCCCCGCGACCGGCCGCGGCCGCTCGATCAGCTTGCCGTCCATCATGCCGGGGTGCATCCGGTCCTTGTTCGAGATGACGAGACGCAGCGCGCCGTTGGCATCGACAACGTTGATGCGGCCGACCGTGACCTCGTCGAACTTCGCGGTTGCGGCCTGGCGAAACGCCGTCGTGCACAAGACCACCAGCACCAGTGAACTGGTGACGGCATAGACACGAAGGAATCGGATCTCACGGCGAAGTGATCGGGTCATGCTTGCCCTCCTGAGGCACTTGTCTCGCGCTTCCAGATCTCGGCAAGCACGCGTGCGAAATTGCCGCCGAGCACCAGCTCGATGTTCCGGTCGCTGTACTTCCGTCGGATCAGCGCCTCGGCCACGTCGAACATGCGCTGCGGATGATTGATCCCGTCGATGTCGATCTTCTCGCGGAAGCCATAGGTGCCCTTGTAGCTGTCGCGCAGGCGTTTGTTGTCTTCCGGTTTCATCGCGTCGTAGCCGTACAGGTCGATGTCGCTCCCGATGCCGACGTGCTCGATCGAGGTCAGTTTCGCGACGTGGTCGATGTGATCGACGAAATGCTCGATGGTGGTGGGCTCTTCGCCGCGCACGAACATGCGGACGCCGGTGATGCCCATCACGCCCCCCTTCGCGGCCATCTTGCGGATGGCTTCGTCGGTCTTGCAGCGAGGGTGCCCGGGCACCAGCGCCCGGCAGTTCGAGTGCGTGATCAGGGCCGGACGCCTGGTAACCTCGAACGCGTCGAGCGTCGTCCGATCGCCGCAGTGCGACGTATCCACCGCCATCCCCGCCTTGTTCATGCGCTCGACGATCGCGAGACCGAAGTCGGAGAGCCCCTCGTCACGGCGTTCCGTTGACCCGTTGCCGATCAGATTCCGTGCGTTGTAGGTGAGCTGCGCCACCCGCTGGCCGGCCGCGTAGAACGTGTCCACGTCGTTCGGCGTGCGGAAGTGCTCGGCGTTCTGGATCCCGAGGAGGACGCCGATTCGCCCTGATGCTTTCACCCGCTCCAGATCGGCGGCGCTGTCGATGCGCAGGAAGGACTGGTCCTGGTTGGCGAGGAACGAGTTCCACGCGACGAAGAACTCGAGGTTCTGCACGTAGGCATTCGGGCCCCCCGTGCCGACGGCGATATGAAAGACGTTGATCCCCGACGTCTTGAACGGAGCGAGATCCGCCGCCGTGAACGCCGCGGGATCCGACATCCACCGCCCGAACTTCGGAAAGTCCAGCGTCAGCGGGCTGAGCATGTCGATGACCGTGGTCCGGCGGACCAGGTCCACGGCGCGAGTGGAATACTCCCGCTGGCTTGCGCCGAAGAGACGATACCGCCCGCGGTTGATCAGCGGAGCGCCGAACGCGGCGATGCCGGCGCTTGCGAGCGCGGTGAGTGCCTGTCGTCGAGTCGGCATAAGTGTCAGCTCGAGACCTTCGTCAGCGTGAACACACCATTCGGCTGGATCGCCTTCAACTGCGTCGGCTTACCCTGCTCCAGCACAAAGCGGGCGCTGAATCCGCTGAGACCCTTCAGGTTGAACGTGAGGCCATGGGCAGGTTCGAGCTCGAGCGGCGGCTGCCCGGGCAGCGTGATTGAAAGAGTTGAGCCGTTCAGGGTCACCGCCATCTTGAACGCTGGGTTCTCCGCCATGGCGTAGTCGCCGGCAAGCTGCCGCAGGAAGCCGGCGTCGGTCAGACGCGCCGGTGGGCGTTTCTTGAAGGCGATGGGCTCCACCGAGGGCTCGAACGGCACGGTCAAACGATCGACCTCCCCCTGCGCGTCGGTAAAAAACTGAAAAAAGAGCTTCAGTTCGGAGAGGCTCTTCTCCTCGACGTCTGCGCGGAACGTTTCGAAGTGCCAGTGGTTCAGCCGCATCGGCAGGTCGTGGAATCGTGCCGTGAGTCCTTCGCCGCTGCGCATGATCGTCACCGAACCGTACGCCGGGTGGACGTATTCCCCCGCGTACTCGTCCAGCGTGTGCGCCGGCTTCGTGCCGGTCTTTCGTTCTTCACCAGCAGCCTTCTTCGCGATGGCCGAGGCCTTCTCGCCGACTTCGCGCCGCTTGAGGGACCGTCCGTTCCAGTCAATCGGCTCGAGACCGAGAAGTCGATCCGACGCATGACGGGCGAGGATATCGGGCAGCGGCGTCGCGTTCAGGTTTGTGAGCACGACGACGCCGATACCGTCGGCGGGGAGGAGGGATACCTGCGTCGAGAAACCGTCGATGTTGCCGCCGTGGTGCACACGCTTCTTCCCGCGGTACGACTCGATGATCCAGCCAAGTCCGTACGAGGGCTGCTGGATCTCCGGATCCTCTGACAGCCCCGGGAAGGTTTGAATGACCATCTGCGGCTGGTGCATGTCCTGGACCTGTCGCGCCGCGACGATGCGTTTGCCCCCAATCGCGCCGCCACCGAGATTCAGCTGCAGCCACTTCGACATGTCGTTGACGCTGGAGTTGATCGAGCCGGCAGGCCCCATCGTGTCGATGGCCCTGAAAGGAATGTCCAGGGCTGTCTTGTCTTTGAGCGTGTACGGCGTCGCGAAGTCGCTTCCCTTCTGCGACTCGCTCACCGCAAAGTTACTGTTCTTCATTCCGATCGGGTCGAGAATCCGCGTACGGATCACATCCTCCCATGACGTACCCGCGACCTCTGCGCTGAGGTGGCCAGCAGTCAGGAACATCAGATTCTGGTACTGGAATTTCTCGCGAAAATCCTCGTTCGGCTCCAGGTAGGGCAATCGTGCGACGAGCTCGGGGCGCGAGAGCTTCGCGTTGTACCACATGAGATCGTGGCGCGGCAGACCTGAGCGATGGGTGACGAGATCCCGAGGTGTCATCCGCTTCCCTGCCACTTCATCCTTGAGCGCGAACTTCGGCAGGTACTTCGTGACCGGTTCATCCCACGCAAGCTTGCCTTCCTCTACCAGAATCCCCATCGCCATCGTCGTGAAGGCCTTGGTGGACGAGCCGATCGCGAAGATCGTGTCCGCTGTCACGGGCGAGTTCGCCTGGATGTTGCGGAGGCCGTAGCCTTTCGCCATCACGACCTTGCCGTCCTTGACGATGGCCATCGCGAGTCCGGGCACACCCCAGCTCTTCATCGCAGACTGGACGAACTCGTCGAACCCGGCGAGCGCCGAGGATGCTGCCGCTGATGGATCCGCCTTCCGTTGCAGCTTGAACGGGATGCCCTGTCCGGCCTGAGTGAACGTGCCGGAAATGGTCGTCCCGTCGGGCGACAGCGTGCCCTTGAACGCGGGATCGCCAGGGACGGACGCCAGCGTAAAGCGGACCGCCGACCCCTGGACGATCACGTCGCCAAGCGGCATGGCGCTCGCGCCCTGCGCGGGGATATCGATCGTCCCGCTCCACTTGGGACCCGCGGTCAGCGTCACCGTGATCGCGAGCTCGGTGACAGTTCCACTTATCGCGCCCTCCCATCGGCCGGCGGCGGACGCCGCGGGCGCCTGAGCCAGTGCCGGCCAGCCGATCGTGGCAAAGGCAGCGCAGAGCGCGACCAGCGCCACCACGCGAATCCGAAAGGCTGATGGTTTTTTCGTCATGCGGATCTCATGGATGGATCTGTCCGATCGACTGGCTGCAAGCTGGCAGCTGATAGCTGAGGGCTGTTATCTGAAAGCTGAAAGAGGCGGCCAGCACTCGATGCACCGGCCGCCCATCCGCTAGAACGAAATTCGCGAACCGAACTGGATCCTGCGGGGATCGCCCGTCTGACCCGTGAAGACCCCGAACGCCGCGGCCTGGTTGAGATTCAACGATGGGGCGCTCAGATTGACGTGATTGAATACGTTGAAGAAGTCGACCGAGAACTCCCATCTCACGCGTTTCGTGATTGACGTGTCCTTGGCGATCCGAAAATCCAGATTCCAGAAGCCCGGACCGCGAAACGCATTGGCCCGGCCCTGTCGCGTGTCCCGGCTGAGCTCGATCCTGCGGAAAGCATTGAACGCGGCTTGCGGGTCTTCGAACATGTTCAGCCCGGTTCCGCCGGCCGCCGGATTGCCCGCCGTGCCGACGCCGCCCGACCCGGCGACGCCCGAATAGACACCGGCCCCGAGCGAGTCGGGGTCTCCCAACGGGATCGCTCCGACGTTCAGGCCTTGAAGCGATCCACCGAAGGCTCCGGTACTGTCCGTCACGAAGAGAGGCAGGCTCGAATAGGCGCGGTAGATCCCGGACAAATACCAGCCGCCGATGATCGCGTTTGCCCACCCATGTCTGGAGCTCCAGCGGCGTTCCGGTCCAAACGGCAGCTCGTAGTTGAAAATCGCGTTGAAGATGTGGCGGCGATCGGACTGAGCCGGACCGTAGTCCACGTTGGGGTCGAAGCCCGTGGAAACGAGCGACAGGTTGTTCTGCACGTCGCCAACCTGGTCCTTGGAATTGGCAAAGGTGTAGTTCATGTCGAACTGCAGCCCATTCCATGGACGGTTGCGCAGGGTCGCGACCATGGCGTGGTAGTTGGAGATGCCTCCATGCGAGGCCATCAGAATGGCCAGCAGTTGAAGATTGTTGTACGGGGTCAGGCCCAGATCACCTGGCGCTGACTGGTTCATCTGCAGGAACAGGTTGTTGACGCCGTTGTTTTGAAACAGGCTCCCCTGCAGCGACGGCAAGACACTGCGTGGAGGTCAGGGCGGCGGCGACCGCCGGCGGCCGGCACGCCGCGCTAGCCGTGGTTCCGCTGAGTCCGGGCAACTGGTTTTCGAACCACGCCTGCGACGGCAAGGTCGCTGCGGCGGCAGCATTGGAGCGCAGCGCCAACGCCACCGCATCGTAGGCTTGCGCGAAGGTCTGGCCGCTGGCTGAATCCTTGAAGAAATAGGGGGACGCGTCGAGATCCAGGCCCTGCGGCAGGTCACGACCCAGCCGGCCAACGTAGCCGACTTCCACGATCATCCTGCCGGGCACCTCCCGCTGGACGGTGACGTCGAACGCATAGTTGCGCCCGATTTTTCGATCGGGATCGGTAGCGAAGGATGTGCCGCCGGAAAGGACCGCCGGCACGATCGGCGATGTGCCTCCCGTGAATGGCGGGATGGGAATCGCTCCGTCGACCCCGGTGCGAAACGCCGACTGGCGCGCGGTCCCCGGCGCCAGCGGCCGGATTGCAGCCCGCGCCGGGCGTACCCGGACGCGTTGCAAAACGGAGCGGGGGTTTGCAGCACCTGACCGAAGCCGATGCCGAAGGCTGCGGGGAGGAGCACCGAGATCGTGTTCACGCGGTCGTAGACGATGCCGAAGCCTCCTCTCACCACCGTGCGCTGACCGGTGAGACGAGCCGAGGAGTCCGTTCTTGAACTGAGGACTCCACGCCACGGCCACTCGAGGACCGATGTTGCTGTAATCGGTATCGGCGAGGGTGTCGCGGCTCGAATCGTTGAGCGGCCGCACGCCGATCTGCGGGTTGAATACCTGTCCCTGACGCGCGGCCTGTTCCTTGGCCTGAAGATAGCTCTCGGCGGAAAAGACCTCCCCCGTATTGAGATCCGTAATCAGGGCGATCCGGTCGAGCTTCTCCGTGAGGGGCGTCTGCCAGCTGTAGGTGAGCCCGTATGTCAGCGTCAAATCGGGACGCATGCGCCAGGTGTCTTCGAAGTGGAATTGGAAGTAGCGCATCGTCGTATCGGAAATGAGGTCCGTTCCGAGGGGCAGAGGCTGCAGGGCACCATCCCTCGCGCCGACGATATTCACGTTGTCCACCATGCCGAGCGTCACCGCATACAAGTCATTCCACCGCCCGACATCCGCGGCGAGCAGACAATTAGTCGTCACCGCGCCGGCACAACTGGGCGGGCGATTCGTCGCAGGGATGCTCAAGAAGTTGCCGGAGTCCAGCAACACGATCGGCCCGGTAAGAAAAGTTGCCTGGTCATTGTGGTTGAAGAGGAACGGCAGGACGCGGAACTCCCCTCCGAAGCTCACGTTGTGCTTGCCCTTCAACCAGATCGTCCGGTTCGAGAACTGGATGTTGCGGTCGCGAGTGATCTGGGTGCGAGCCGACTGCGCCGCCGCATCAATCGGCTCGCTCAAAATAGACAGGTCGAGACTCACCGCGCCGATGGAACTGCTGGTCCCCGGCAGGCCGAGCATGTCGCCGACAATCGAGGGCTTGGTGCCGACCAGATTGGTTTTGTTCTGCACCCAGCCGAAGCGAAAGCTGCTCAGCCAGTTCGAGCTGATCAGATAGTCGAGGCCGGTGATGACGCTGGTTCCAAACTCATCTCGATTGCGCAGCGGCACGACGTTCGACGGATCACGAATATCCAGTTGGGTGGTCTGTGGCAACAAGTTGCGCTGATAGGAATACCGGCCCATGAGCTGCAGCTTGTTGGTCAAGCTGATGGTCGAATCGGCCGCTGACCGTGTCGAAGGTGGTCGCCGCGGAGAATTCACCGCGGTAGACGTCGGTATTCAGGCCGTCTCCCGCCTCGTTGCCCGCGGGCAACAGGGCAAACATCTGCCGCACGGTGGGACTGAGCCCCAGGCCGCGCGGGTCGCACGGCGTCGTGCCGCCAGCCCCGCAGCGCGTCGAGGTCGCCAGCGGGTAGGCCACCCTTTGGCCGCTTGCGTCCAGGAACGTCAGCACGCCGCTGCGCATCGACGCTGTCGGCACGGTTCGGGTGAACGGCAAACTGCGAGGGAAGCGGCGTGCCTCATAGTTGCCGAAGAAGAATGTCTTGTTGCGAAAGATGGGGCCGCCGAGGCTGAAACCGCCGCGTTTGTCCTCGAGCTCAGCTTTCGGGGCGTCGATGCGGTTATTCGCCCACGTATTGGCATTGAGGTCGTCGTTCTGGTAATACCCGTAGCCGACTCCGCGGAACGTGTTCGACCCGCGCGGACTGCTGAGGGTGATCTGGCCGCCGGCAGAACGTCCAAACGCCGCGCCTGGATTGGCAACCGTCACGCGAAACTCGCTGATGGCGTCAACGCCAACCGGCGCCTGCGTGAACGTGGCGCCCTGCCCTCCGGTGAGATTGTCGCTGACGTCAATCCCGTCGAGCAGCAGCGTATTCTGGTCGCTGCGCGCACCTGAGACGGTGCCACCGCTGCCAAACGTGCCGGGCGTCGTTGCCGGTTGAAGGGAAATCAACTCCAGGGTGCTGCGTCCCACCGTGGGCAGGGTGCGGATCATTTTCTCGCCCAGCACATTGCCGAGTTGCGCGTCCATCGTCTGCAATTCCGTGCCGGCGACCGCCGTCACCTCGACGGTGCTGGAGACATCACCCACCTCCAGGGTGATGTCGGCCGTGAAGCTCCGGTTCACTTCCACGGTGATGGCCTTGAACTCGGCGGCGCGGAAGCCAGTCGCCGTCACCTTCAGCGTGTAGGCTCCGGGCATCACGCTGGCGAAGGTGTACAGCCCCGCGTCATTGGTCCGCTGCGTGCGCGCCAGGTTGGTGGTCGTGTCGGTCAAGAGCACTTCTGCTCCGGCTACCAATGCGCCTGAGGCATCGGTCACCTTGCCGAGCACCACGCCGGTCGTGGCCGTCTGCGCGGCGAGGGGCACACTGGAACAAATCCCCAGCGTCACTAGAGTGGCAAGCGCAGTCGCGGTTCGAGACCAGAAGTTCCGGCTCGATGTTTCGGCAATGATCATGACCCACCCTCCCAAGGTGTGTTCATCTCAGTCTTCTCGTTTCGAAAGGAACCGGCGGGGCGGCCGTACCGCACGGCGCATAATGCATTGGGTGATGCACGGTGTCAACGAACCGATGACGAAGCCGTCCTGACGTCGGCAAGGCGCGCCCGATCGGTTCTCGGCAGGACCCGTGGCTGCACGAAAAGGGTCGCGCCCAAGTCGGGTAATGCACTATATGTTGCACGGCCGCGGCCGCTCATCAACGCTCATGCAGACCACCGGTCAATCCCCTCTCGAACTGCGCCTCCTGACGGCAGAGCGGCGGCTCAACGGGCGAAGACGCCGGTTGATACGGGCGATTCTCGAGAATGCCGAGGAGAGCTGCTTTCTGTCGTCCCGGGAACTGGCGCGGCGTCACCGGGTCGACCCTTCAACGATCGTGCGAACCGTGCAGGCGCTCGGTTACAGCCGGTTCAGCGGCTTCTCCGCCGACCTCCGGACCCACTTGTTTCGCTCCCTCACGCCCTATTCGGTCCTGCAGGCCCGCGCGAGCAAGAGTCTCCCCCTTCACGATCGCGTTCGACAGAGTCTCAACGAGGATTTCGAACGCCTGCGCTCGCTGCAATCCGTCCTGAGTCCCGAGCAGGTGGTGGGGCTGGCGCGCCAGATCCACCGTGCGCGGCGCGTCGTCGTGGTGGGGGTGGACCTCGCCGCATCCCTGTCATGGTTTATGGCCTATGGCCTGACGGCGCTGGGGTTCGACGCCGAGGCGCCAGCCGGCAGCTCCGGCAACCTGCTCCACCACGTGCGCTTTCTGACCGGCAAGGACCTGTTGATCGCCATCAGCTTCCGAAAGTGTCTGAAGGCGACGGTGGACGCAGCGCGCCTGGCCAGCTCTCGCGGAGTCCCGACCTTCGGCATCACCGACAGTGAAAATGGACCGCTCGGGAGGCATTGCGATGGTCATCTGGCGGTGTCGATCCAGAGTTCCTCGATCGCAGGGAGCTATGTGGCGCCGATGGCCGCGTTGAACGCTATCGTGGTCGCGTGCAGCCATCTGAGCCCCAGACGGTCGCTGGCGGCGCTGCGGAACACGCAGGAAGAGTACGTGTCGGGCCCCCGATGGTTTCAGGACGAGCCGGCGGCGAGTGGCGCCCCGCGCAGCAATCGACAGCGGCGGCTGCGCTGACCGATATAATCGGCAGCGATGCAGCAAGCAGCGCTGCCGGGCGGGGACATCATCGCGAACGGTCTGGCAGATCTCGAAGCAGGCAGCGTGACAGTCGCCGCGCTGCTGGTGTCGATGGGAGCTCCACGCCTTCGGCGTCTGGGCGTCGCAATCTCCGAGACCATTCCCCAGCCGGAGCACCGCCTGTACGGCCTCCTTCATCAGCAGCACCCGTCAAGCGCGCACGCGCGTTACAACGCTCTGGTGCGCCGGCTCGTCAGCTTCGAGCGGGCTCTCGCATGCGTGCCCTAGCGGATGCGCATCGCATCCGTCGATTCATGCGCGAGTTCGGGGCGGAGGCACGCGAGGCCGGACGGGTGTACTTCACCGGCGGCGCGACGGCGGTGCTGCACGGCTGGCGCGAGAGCACCATCGATCTCGACATCCGCATGGTACCCGAACAGGATGCCCTGTTTCGTGCGCTGCAAGAGCTGAAAGAGCGGCTCGAGATCAATGTGGAGCTGGCGTCGCCAGATCACTTCATCCCGGTGCGTACCGGCTGGGAGGATCGCAGTCCGTTCATCGCGCGCGAGGGACGCCTTTCCTTTCACCATTTCGACCTCTACGCGCAGGCGCTCGCGAAAATCGAACGCGGTCATGCTCAGGACGTGGTCGATGTGGCGGAGCTATTGGCTCGGGGTCTGGTCGATCGTCCCGGCCTTCTCGATTACTTCCAGGCGATCGAGCCGGCCCTCTATCGCTATCCCGCGATCGACCCCCCGACGTTCCGGCGCGCCCTGCTTCACGCCGTCGAGCAGCCGTAACGCAAGGCGCCGATCAAAACCGGCCATTCACGCGTCGTTTGAAGTCCTGTTGCCACCGCGGCTCAGGTTGCTGCCCTTCCTGCGGTGCGCGACATGCGCCACCGGTTTGGCGATCAGATTTATGGCCGTTACGGCTTCGCCGACGCGTTCCACGCGATCGACGGTTGGATGAACCCCGACGTGATCGGCATCGACGTCGGCATGACACTGCTGAGCGCCGAGAACCTGCGCACGGGCCGCGTTTGGGGGTGGTTCATGCGTAACACAGAAATCCCCGCGGCCATGGAGCGGGTGGGCTTGAGCGAGCGCGCGCTGGCGGTTGCGGCGGCACGGATCCCTGCGTTCACCGGCAGGCCGTGACCCGATCGCCTCTCACATAGAGTGCGATATACTCATATCGTGAGTATCCGGCTGCAGGTCGTCATGGATGAGGTCGAGCTCCGCGAGATCAGGCGGATTGCGCGGCGACGGCGCATGACCGTGTCCGAGTGGGTGCGCGGTGTTCTGAGAGCGGCGCGACGCGACGAGCCCGGTCCCCACCAGGACCGCAAGCTCGAGGCGATTCGAGCCGCCGGCCGCCACACGTTTCCCACGGCAGACATCGAACAGATGCTCGCTGAGATCGCCCGCGGCCGGGCCGACCGGGATGCGTGACGTTCGTCGACTCGAACATCCCGATGTATCTGGTGGGAAGTTCACATCCCCATAAGGTCGACTCGCAGCGGCTCCTGGAGGGTGCGGTCGCGTCAGGCGAGAAACTGGTGACGAGCGCGGAAGTGTTTCAAGAGGTTCTGCACCGTTACGCCGCGCTCGGCCGTCGGGACGCGATTCAACCGGCATGGGACGTTCTGACCGCGATCACCGACGAGGTCCTGGCGATCGATTTGAAGGACGTGGATCGCGCGAGAACGATCGTCCTCGCGCGCCGGGCCTTGTCGGCCCGCGACGCGCTGCACGTGGCCGTTATGGAGCGCCACGGCATATCGCAGATCATGAGCTTCGATACGGGTTTCGACGACCTGCCAAATATCAGGCGTATACATTGATGCCGTCAGGGCAAGGTTAGTCGCGCGTGGGCGGACAGTGCAGGTCGTCCTCAACTGGTTCGAAGAGTTGAAGGGGCGGTGAAGTAACCCGTCTACCCTGCAGTGCAGGAGATTCCTCCCACCAGCTACTTCCCGACGGGGATGGCGACTATGCGTCCCGGGACGAGCTCGGTCACGTACAGCGTGCCGGTCTTCTCGTCGAGCACCATAGAGGTCGGGAAGTTCAGGCAGTCAGCAACCAGCTGCGGCGGCTGTCCGGGTGTGTCCACGTGCAGGAGACGCCCGGGAGGCGACAGGGTTGCTGGAGCTCCTGACGCATGTTGAAGCACGAGATAGCTGGTGTCGGATTTCTCTTTCAGCGGGAGGACGTCGATCAGCGCCTTGAGGTCAGTGCCGGCGATCAACGGGGCGTGCGCGCCCGTGTCAGGGTCAACTTGCTCGACGACTGATCTGCCGGGCACGAATGGAAAACCCCTGAATAAGGTCACGAACAGCTGGCCTTTCGAGTACGCGATCCCAGTGGGGACGGCGTCGATGACCGGCGGGCCGAACGGCAGCGGATTGAGAATCGGTGGAAAGCTCGCGAGCGCGGAGAACTCCCCTGAACCGATGTCGACCTGCCATACCAGATTGCGGCCGCCGTCGGTCACGTAGAGCTGGTTGCCGACGACGACCATGTCGAACGGATTTGACAGTCGGACGGCGCCCGGCGGCAAGACGGGGTCGATGATGAAGTCTGGGAAGTTCGCAACCAGCTCGATCGTGATCTTCTGCCCACCGCCGTACGAGATCGTGACGTCTTCCCCGCTGGCGAGCGCCTGCTGGTCTGCCAGCGAAAGCGTAAAGCCGGTCGTGGTTTTCTCCACGTGGGCACTGAAGTGGATGGCGAGGATCGAGCTGAAGATCGGCGAGGACGGATTCGGATTCGGTACTACGGTCCCGGGAATTATTCCCGGGCGTCCCACATCGCCAACGCCGATCGCCACGTAGAGCGTCCGCCCTCGCATGGCGATTGCCGACGCCCCGGACGGCTCGTTGACGTCATTGATGCCCGATGGCAGCCCGCTGAGAAGCGTGCGCCGCCCGCCGTCTGGGTCGACAATCGAGATGCGGCTGCTGTTCGAAGCGCGGATACCGCTTTCCGTCACGAGAAAGTTGCCTTGATTGGACTGGATGATGCCCAGCGGCAGCTGAAGGCCGGACGCGAATTCGGGTACCGGACAGACATTCTGCGCGCTGGCCCGGCCAGCTGCGAGCAGAAAGCAGACGGCTCCGACAGCTATTACGCGGACAAGCCGGGAAACCTGACCCAGACCCGCGATCGAATAGTTTCTCCGGCAGTGATAGATGCTCATGATTTCTCCTGAATCAAAGACAAAGGCAGGAGCGCGGATGCTATCAGTGGATCGAACCGTCGGCAAGGCTAATGAGCGAGTTCGACAGCGCGTTCAGCGCGGGCGGCCGTCCTGGAGCACGATGACCCGGTCGGCGAGTTGGTCCACTTCGGCGCGGTCGTGGCTCACATAGATCACCGGGATACCGAGATCATCGCGAACCCTCAGCAGATAAGGCAGGATGCGGCGGCGGCGTTCGACGTCCACGGCCGCTAGCGGCTCATCGAGAAGTAGCACCTCCGGTGCGGACATCAGCGCGCGTGCGAGCGCGACCCGCTGCCGCTCTCCGCCGGAGAGCTCGGGGACTCGCCGATCGATCAGATCTCCCACTTCGAGCATTCCCGACGACGGTGTCGAGCGCAAGCTTCTGGCCGGGACGCCGCCCATACAGCACGTTACTCCGCACGTTCATGTGCGGGAAGAGCGCGACATCCTGCGGCACGTAGCCGACGTGCCGTGCATGCGGGGGCAGGTTGATGCGGCGCTTCGCGTCGAACAGGACGCGGTCGTGTATGGTGATCACGCCAGCAGACGGCACCCGCAGGCCGGCAATCGCATCGAGCGTCGTCGTCTTGCCGGAGCCTGATGGCCCGAAGAGTGCGGTGATGCCCGACGCAAGCTCCTCCTTCAGCTGCAGCTCGAAATCCCCCTGCCGCAGCGTGAACGCAAGCGTGATCACGCGCGGAGACCTGCGCGGCCGGTGATCCAGTTCGACAGCCACAGGGCGAGAAACGCGAGCGCCGCGGAAACCGCAACCAGCTGCGCGGCCTCGGTGTCGCGCCCGGTTTCCGCAAACGAATAGATCGCCACCGCGAGCGTTCGCGTAGACCCGGGAATACTTCCAGCGACCATCATCGTCGCGCCGAACTCGCCGACGGCACGCGCGAAGCTCAGAACGGCGCCGGCCGCGACCGCCGGCAGCGCGAGCGGCAGTGTCACCGTCAGAAACACCCGGAGGGGACGGGCGCCGAGCGTGGCCGCGACCGACTCATAGCGACGATCCACCTGTTCGAATCCCGCGCGAGCGGTGCGGACCAGAAGCGGGAGGCCCATCACCGCCATCGCGATGACCACCGCCTTTGACGTGAAGACGATTTCGATGCCGAAGCGCTCCAGCAGACCCCCCAAAGGACCGCGCGGCGCCAGCAGCATCAGCAGCAACAAGCCTGTGGCGACCGGCGGCATCACGAGGGGAAGGGTCACCACCGTCTCGACAAGCGAGCGGCCCGGAAACCGTCCGCGCGCGAGCAGCCAGGCGAGGAGCAATCCGAGCGGCAGATTGATGATCGTTGCCGCGGTGGCCATCGCGACCGTCAGCAACGTTATCCGCGCGATCTCGACCATCAAGGCGCGCTGTCGGGACTGCCGAACTTGAAGCGAAGAAAGATCCCCCTCGCCTCGTGGCCCTTCAGGTAGTCCAGGAACTTTTCGGCCGCCGCCCGATTCTTCGAGCTGGCCACGATCGCGACCGGATAGATGATCGCCGGGCCGTCAGCGCGTGCAAAGGTAAATGCGATCTCTGTCGCTCGGGACGCTGCGGCGTCGGACTCGTAGACGATCGCCGCGTCCGCCCCGCCGGATTCCGCTGCGGCAAGCGCTGCCCTGACGTTGGCCAGTGGAAGCAGCTTGGGCTGCAGCGACTCCCACAGTCCTGCGCGCTGGAGGTAGGCCCGTGCGTAGGCCCCCGCGGGAACCGCTGCGGGGTCGCCGATGGCGATGCGGCGGACGCGGGCGTCCAGGAGCGATCGGGGGCCGGAAACGAGCGCCGAACGGCCGGACGGCGTGACGATCACCAGACGGTTGCTGAGAAGGTCCCGCCGACTCTGGACGACGATTGCGCCGGCATTCTGCGCGTAGTCCATCTGCGCCTGATCGGCGCTGATGAAGACGTCCGCAGGGGCGCCGTTCACGATCTGTCGCGCGAGAACATTGGACGCGGCCAGGTTGAACCGGACAGGTCCCCCACCCGCGGCACGATAGGCCCCGTCGATGGCCTGGAGCGCGTCGGTCAGCGATATCGCCGCGGAAACGATGATGGGCGCTTTGTCGTTTTGAAGGGGCCCGCCCCCGGCCTGGACGAGCACCGTCACGAGGACTATCCCAGCGGTAAGAAGCGTGAACAATAGCGGCCGGCGCATGCGCAGCCCTATGTTACCCTCGCGCTGCTGGAGGGTTTTTCCATGAGATCTGTGCATCTTTTCGCTCTCGCCGCCGCCTGTGCGATGGCTGCCACCGGCACGCCACTGACCGCCCAACGCGCCGAAGAAAAGCCGCGTACGGACTTGTCCGCCGCAGCCGTGGCGAAGGCGGACCGGCTGACGCTTGAAACCTTTCTGGAGATGGAGACGGTCTCCGATCCGCAGCTCTCCCCCGACGGATCGAAGATCATCTACACCCGCGGATGGGTGGACAAGATGAACGATCGGCGCGAGTCGGCTCTGTGGATCATGAATGCCGACGGCAGCCGTAACCGGTTCCTGGTCAAAGGCTCCGGCGCGCGGTGGTCACCGACGGGTGATCGCATTGCCTATACCGCGCAGGGCGAGCCCCGCGGCTCGCAGGTCTTCGTCCGCTGGATGGATGCGGAAGGGGCGACGTCGCAGGTGACGCGCGTCGACCAGGCGCCGAGTGCGATCGCATGGTCGCCCGACGGCACCCAACTGTCCTTCACGGCGCTCCTCGAAGAACGCAACAACTGGCCGATCAAGCTGCCAAAAGCCCCGGCCGGCGCGAAATGGACCGAGCAGCCGCGCATCGTCGAACGCCTCAACTATCGACGCGATCGGACCGGGTTCATCGACAGCGGGTTCCGCCACATCTTCGTCGTGCCGGCGATCGGCGGCACACCGCGCCAGATCACCAACGGCAATTTCGATCACGCCGGCAGCGACTGGACGCCGGACGGCAAGAGCATCCTGTTCAGCGGGCTGCGGGTTGCGTCCGATGACTACCAGTGGCGCGAATCGGAGATCTACGCTGTCGATGTCGTGGACGGCAACATCCGTCAGCTCACCAGCCGCAAGGGACCCGACGGCAATCCGTCGATTTCCCCGGACGGCAAGCGCGTCGCCTATACCGGCAACGACTTCAGTCGGGACACCTGGGTCGACAGCAAGATCTATCTGATGAACATCGACGGCTCCAATCCGCGGCTGGTGTCAGGCGACTGGGATCGGTCGCCGGCGGAGATGCGCTGGGCCGCCGACGGATCCGGCGTGTACTTCACCGCTCAGAGCGAAGGCTCACAGAACCTCTACTTTCTGCCGCTGGGATCCACACCTGGCAAAGTCACACCCGTCACCAAGGGTGTTCACATGCTGGGCGTATCCGACATCTCGCCGAAGGGTGCCGTCGTCGGCACGCTCACCAGCTTCAAGAAGCCGGGAGACATCATCTCGTTCGATGTGAAGAACCCGGCGACGATCAAGCAGCTCACCGCGGTGAATGAAGACGTCCTGGCCGGCAAGAAAATCGGGGACGTCAACGAGATCTGGTACACCTCGGTTGACGGGATGAAGATCCAGGGTTGGTACATCACGCCTCCCGATTTCAATCCGACGCGCAAGTATCCGATGCAGCTGCACATCCACGGCGGACCGCATGGCATGTACGGCGTCGGATTCAACTTCGGCTGGCAGGAGCACGCGGCCAACGACTACGTCGTCCTCTACACCAATCCGCGCGGCAGCACCGGCTACGGCAGTGCGTTCGGCAACGCCATCAAGAATGCGTATCCGAGCAAGGATTACGACGATCTGATGGCCGGCGTCGACGCCCTTCTCGCGAAAGGGTTCGTGGATCCGCAGAACATGTTCGTGACCGGCTGCAGCGGCGGCGGCGTGCTGACGGCGTGGATCGTTGGACACACCGACCGATTTGCTGCCGCGTCGGCGAATTGCCCGGTCATCGACTGGCTGTCGTTTGTCGGGACGACCGACGGTGCGAGCTGGTACTACAACTTCGAAAAGCTGCCGTGGGAGGACCCGACCGAACACATCCGCCGCTCGCCGCTGACCTACGTGGGGAATGTAAAGACACCGACGATGCTGATGACTGGTGTCAACGACCTGCGGACACCGATGCCGCAGACCGAGCAGTTCTACAGCGCCCTCAAGCTGCGCAAGGTCCCGACCGCAATGCTGCGGTTCAACGACGAATGGCACGGCACCACGAGTAATCCGTCGAACTTCATGCGGACGCAGCTCTACCTGCGCTACTGGTTCGACAAGTACAAGAGGGGTGGTCCGGCACGGACGACCACCAATTCGCAGGGCGAAGGTCAGCTGCAACTGAACGCGCTCAACGGCTCGGGCACGAAGACACGAAGACTCGAAGAACACGAAGCCAATGATGTTTTCGTGTCTTCGTGCCTTCGTGTGCTTCGTGCGACGCGAAGCGTAAACGCGGGTCATCGTCCATGAAAAAGCTGTTTGTAATTGCGCTCCTCGTCGCGTGGCCATCGGCTTCGGCCACCCAGCAGGACCTCGGCGTTCCGGCCAAGGACGGCGTCGTGGTCTGCACGTCGGCGCCCGCCTGTGACGCCGGCGCGTCGGTGCTGGCGAAGGGGGGCAACGCCGTGGATGCCGCAGTGGCGACGGCGTTCGCTCTGGCAGTGACCCTGCCATCCGCCGGCAACATTGGCGGCGGCGGATTCATGATCGTCCGCACGCCGTCGGGGGAGCTGGCCAGCTTCGACTTCCGCGAGCAGGCGCCGATTGCAGCGACGCCAACGATGTATGTCGGCAAGGACGGAAAAGTCGATCGAAGCCTGACCCGCGCCGGCTATCTCGCACCGGGTGTACCCGGCTCGGTGCGAGGCCTGGCCATGGCGCACGCGAAGTTCGGCAAATTGCCCTGGACGGACGTCGTGATGCCCGGCGTACTCCTCGCCGAGCGCGGGTTCAGCATTTCGGCGAATCTTGCGCGCGGCTTGAACCGCGAACTGTCCGGGCGGATGGCGACGTTTCCCTCCTCGGTGGCCGCTTACGGCAAACCAGGTGGCGGCGAGTGGGCCGCCGGCCAGCGCCTGGTCCTGAAGGATCTCGGCAAGACACTCCGTGCCATTGCCGTGGACGGTCCGGATGCTTTCTACAAGGGCTGGATCGCCGACGCGATTGCGGCGGACATGAAGGCCAACGGTGGCTTGATCACCAAGGAAGACCTCGCGGCGTACGCCGCGAAGGAGCGGACGCCTCTTCGCGGCCGCTACAAGGAATTCGAGATCGTGTCGATGCCGCCGGTGAGCTCCGGCGGTGTCGCCCTGATCGAAATGCTCAACATCGTCGAGCCATTCGATTTGAAGTCGAAAGGCCTGCTCACTGCCCCGGCGCTGCACATCCAGATCGAGGCGATGCGACGGGCATATCTCGATCGCGCCCGGCATCTCGGCGATCCCGATTTCGTCAAGGTCCCGGTCGAGACCCTGACCTCAAAAGACCATGCCCGAGAGGTGGCCGCGTCGATCGATCCCGCCATTTCCTCGCGCAGCATCGAACTGGGCAAAGACATCGTCACAGTGACTGTGCCGGAAGAACCTGCGGAGACGACCCACTACTCCGTCATCGACCGCGAGGGTATGGCCGTCGCAACGACGACGACGCTCGAAGGCGGCTATGGCTCGCATGTCGTGGTGAAGGGCGCGGGGTTTTTGCTGAACAACGAGATGGGAGACTTCAACCCGAAGCCCGGTGAGACGAACACCTCCGGCGATGTCGGCACGCCCGCGAATGTGATCGCGCCAGGCAAACGGATGCTCAGCTCGATGACGCCGACGATGGTGCTCAAGGACGGCAAGCTGGTGCTCGTCACCGGCTCGCCTGGGGGCCGCACGATCATCAACACGGTCTTCACCATCGTCCTCGGCATCGTCGAGTACGGCCTGACCGGCCGTGAGGCCGTGGATCTCGCACGGATGCACCACCAGTGGCTGCCGGACAAAGTGACGATCGAAAAAGACCGCGGACCATCACAGGCAGTGCTCGAGAAGCTCAACGCAATGGGGCACGCCATCTCGGCAGGCGAACGCCAGGGAGACGCGAACACCATCTGGGTCGCGGCGGATGGGAACGTTTTCGGGGTCCAGGAGAAGCGAACAGCTGACGGAAAGGCGTCCGTGCCGACGAGTTTGACTTCCCCCGCTGCCGCGCGTTAGCCTTGCAGCAGCCCTGACGGGCTGGACTACCCGTCGTGCCGAAGCGCTTCCGCGAAGGCGGCTGGACTACGACACATGTTCACCGCGCTGCATCATCACCGGCACCACCATTCCCGCTCCGGCGGGCCGGTCGATTTGCGTGTGAACTGACGACAACATAGCAAACGCAATCACCATGGCCCTGCTGGAGTTCAACCAGCAGGGCCTTTTTCTGTGTACGCCCATGGACTTTTCAAAACTCGACGGATTGATTCCGGCTGTCGTTCAAGACGAGGTGACGGCCGAAGTGCTGATGGTGGGCTTCATGAACGAAGACGCGTTCGAGCGCACCATGGCCACCGGGTACGCCACCTTCTTCAGCCGCACACGCAAAACGCTGTGGATGAAGGGAGAGACATCGGGCAACCGGTTGAGGGTTATCGATGTGCGCGTGGACTGCGACGAGGACACGCTGTTGCTCAGGGTCGCGCGCGAGGGTGACGGCAACGTGTGTCACACCGGAGCACGGTCCTGCTTCCGGGCGCGTTGACGGGCGAGAAACCACATGACTCAGCTGAAGCTCGGCATACCCAAGGGCTCACTCCAGGACGCGACGATCAAGCTGTTCGCGCGCGCTGGGTTCAACATCTATGCGAGCGACCGGTCGTACTTCCCTGCCATCGACGATCCTGAGATCGAATGCATGCTGATCCGATCGCAGGAGATGGCGCGCTATGTGAGCGACGGCGTGCTCGACGCCGGTCTTACGGGTCAGGACTGGATCGCCGAGCACGCGGCGGGGTGCGACGGGGACGCCGGGGTCGAGCCACTCGCCGATCTGATCTACGCGAAACAAAGCTTCGGCAGGGTGCGCTGGGTTCTCGCGGTGCCCGAGGACTCCCGCTTCAGGACCGTGAAGGACCTGGAAGGGGCTACGGTCGCGACGGAACTGGTGCGCGCGACGCGGGCGTTCTTCGAACGACAGAAGGTACGGGTCACCGTCGAGTTCTCATGGGGCGCGACCGAGGTCAAGCCGCCGCTGCTCGCCGACGCGATCGTCGAGGTGACCGAGACCGGCTCGTCGCTGAGGGCGAATCGCCTCCGCGTCGTCGAGACCGTCCTCGAGTCGAATACGCAGTTCATCGCCAACCGCGAGGCGCTCTCGGACGACTGGAAGCGCACGAAGCTGCGCAACATCGCAATGCTGCTGCGAGCTGCGATCGAGGCGCAGGGACGCGTCGGCATCATGCTCAACGTCCGGCGGGACGATCTCCAGGGCGTGCTCTCGCTCCTTCCCGCGCTACAACGGCCAACTATCTCGCCGCTGGCGGACGAAGCCTGGGTCGCACTGAACACGATCATCGAAGAACGGACGGTGAGGGACCTCATCCCGCGGCTCAAATGCGCCAACGCGCACGGCATCGTCGAATACCCGCTCAACAAGATCGTTCTGTGAGTCGATGACGTGCGATTGATCCTCTCTACCCAGTCTGCGGCGGTCAACGAATTGGTTGGCCCGGCGGGTGACCGCGATCTGAGGGTCGAGCGGCGGGTGCGACGAATCGTCGGCGCGGTCCGCAGCCAGGGGGATCGAGCGCTCCTCCGCTACGCACAGCAGCTGGACGGACTCGAAGAGCCGATGGAAGTGACCGCCGGGGAGCTGCGTCGTGGCGCCGCCCGGGTGGCGGCGAATGTCCGCCGCGCTATCGTCCTGGCGGCGAGAAACATCCGCAAACTCGCGAACCGGCAGGTTCCGCAGACGTGGCAGGTGGCAACCAGTGCCGGCGTAACCGTTGAGCAGCGCGTGATACCGCTCGACCGTGTGGGGTGCTACGTGCCCGGCGGCCGCTATCCGCTGCCCTCCTCTCTTCTCATGACGGCGGTCACCGCACGGGCGGCCGGTGTCAACGACGTGGTCGCGGTGTGCCCGCGTCCCGATCCGGCCGTCATGCTGGCAGCGCTCGAAGCCGGCGTCAGTCGACTATTCCGCCTCGGCGGCGCGCACGCGATCGCGGCGCTTGCCTACGGCACCACTACGGTTCCGCGCGTCGACAAAATCGTGGGACCAGGCAATGCCTACGTCGCGGCCGCGAAGGCGCTCGTGGCGCGGGATTGTGCGATCGACTTTCTTGCCGGGCCCAGCGAAATCGTCATCGTGTCGGCCTCGGGACGCGCGGACTGGATCGCCGCCGACCTCATCGCACAGGCAGAACACGATCCGGATGCGCGAGCGATTCTGCTGACGCCATCCCGACGGCTCGCGACCGCCGTGGCAAAGGAGTGCGCGCGGCAGTTACCAGCGGACGGTCCCGCAGCAGCGGCCCTGAAGAAGCGCGGCGGGATCGTCGTCACACGGTCCATCGCCGAAGCCATCGGGATCAGCGAGCGCATCGCTCCAGAGCACGTCGTCTGCGACGACGACAGCGTGGCCCGACGGCTGACTCGTGCGGGAACTGTCTTCGTCGGCGCGGAGAGCGCGCAAGCTCTCGGTGACTACATGACGGGTTCGAATCACGTGCTTCCGACCGGCGGTGCCGCGCGTGCGCGCGGAGGGCTCAGTGCCGCCGATTTCGTTCGGGTGACCTCGGTGCAGCGAGTCAGCGCACGTGGCCTGAAAGCGGTCGGGCCGCCGGCGGCTGTGTTGGCGCGCGCGGAAGGTCTCATCGCTCACGCGAAGTCAGTCGAAATGCGGCTCGAGGCCTGCGCGCCGAAGCGATGGGCGGAGTCAGCGCGAAGGCGGGACTTGCATTCATGACCTATCAATACGAAAGAGTGCTGACGCCATCGGTCGGGTTACGTCTGCACCTCAACGAGAACACGGCCGGATGCTCGCGGGCGGTGATCGATGCGCTGCACGCGATCACCTGCGAACAGGCGGCGTTTTATCCGGACTACTCACGGGCCCTTACGACCTGCGCGGCCTACCTGGGAGTTGATGAACGGCAGCTTGCCCTGACCAACGGGCTGGACGAGGGAATTCTCGCGGCCAGCGTTGCTGCGTTGCGAGGCAGCTCGGAAACGGCGCCGTTCGAGGCCATCGTCATCGTCCCCGCCTTCGATATGTACGCGGCGTGCGCCGACGCCGCGGGCGGACGGGTGGTGGAAGTCCCGTCAGGCGATGACTTCGCGTTCCCGCTCGAGCAACTGCTGGGCGCCATCAACAGCCGGACCAGGATCGTGTTTGTGACGAATCCAAACAACCCGACGGGTCTGAGCGTCCCGCGTGAGGCAATTCTCACGGTGGCCGACGCGGCGCCGCACGCAACCATCTTTCTCGACGAAGCGTACGCTGATTTCAGCCGAACGACGCTGATCGGCGATCCAGCACTTCCCACCAGACCGAACGTCCTGATCGGTCGGACGTTCTCCAAGGCGCACGGCCTCGCCGCACTGCGAGCGGGGGCGCTGGTTGGTGCCGAACACACGATCCTTCGCATCCGCAAAGTGATCCCTCCATACAGCCTCAATCTGGCAGCGGCGGTCGCGCTGCCGGCGGCGTTGGAGGATACGCGCCACCACCGGGATTACCTGCGCCAGGTCGCGGAGTCCAAGGCGCTTCTCTACTCAACGTTCGACCGGTTGGGCATCAAGTACTGGCAAAGCGAGGCGAACTTCATCCTGGCGGACTTCGGCAAAGCCGCACCCGACGTCGTCGAGGGACTGCGAACACGACGCGTCTACGTGCGCGACCGATCGGGTGACTTCGGATGCAAGAACTGCATCCGGATCACCGCCGGCATTGTCGAGCACACCAGGCAATGCATAGAAGCAATCGAGGAAGTGCTGTGCGACGCGCAGTGATCAGACGGGAGACGACCGAGACGTCGATCGTCCTGAAGCTGGCGCTCGACGGGCGCGGACGCTATCAGGTGCGGACAGGGATCCGCTTTCTGGATCACATGCTGGAACTGGTCGCCCGACACGGCGGTTTCGATCTCACCATTGATGCCACGGGAGACCTCGACGTCGATCAGCATCACACGGTCGAAGATCTGGGTATTGCGCTCGGCCAGGCGGTGGCGGTCGCGATCGCGACCCGGAAAGGAATCAACCGCGCGGGCTACTTCGTGATGCCGATGGACGAAGCGCTTGCGGTCGCGGCCATCGATCTCGGCGGCCGCACGCACGCGGTCGTCGACCTGAGGCTGCGGGCACGTCGTGTCGGCGACCTGGACGCTGATCTGGTCCACGATTTCTTCGACGGTTTCGCGCAAGCCGCCAAGGCGAACGTTCACATCAAAGTCTTGTACGGCCGCTCGGCGCATCACAAGGTCGAAGCGGTTTTCAAGGCGTTCGCGCGCGCGTTGAGGTTCGCCTGCTCACGCGACCGGCGGCTGATGAGGGTCCTGCCTTCGACCAAGGGACTGTTGTGACGGTCGCCCTGCTCGACTACGGCGCCGGCAATCTCGCTTCCGTCCGAAAAGGCCTGCACGCTGTCGGCATCGATCATCGGACACCGGCATGCCCGGATGATCTCGATCACGCGCGAGGGATTGTTGTCCCCGGCGTCGGCCACTTCTCGGCGACCGCCGCGCTCGGGAACGAATGGCGTGAGGCAATTCTCGCGCGAATTCGAGAGGGGGTGCCGCTACTGGGGATCTGTTTGGGCATGCAGTGGCTGTTCGAGGGGAGTGCTGAGGCGCCTGAGGTATGCGGCCTTGGCGTCTTTCAGGGACGCTGCACGCGCATGGCGGCGCAACCACCGTTGAAGGTTCCGCACGTCGGCTGGAACACGCTGAGCGCCGGTCGGGAGTCGAGACTACTCCAGGACGTTCCACGGGACGCGTACGCCTACTTCACACATTCCTTCGCCGCTCCTCTTACGGCTGAATGCGTTGCGACGACCACGCATGGGACCGCACTGCCCGCCGCTGTTGAACACGATCGCATCTGGGGTGTCCAGTTTCATCCGGAAAAATCAGCCGCGCATGGGCTGCAGGTTCTGCGGAACTTCGCCCGGATGGTGAGCGCCTGATGCTCGCACGCAGGATCATCGCCTGTCTCGACCTGCGCCATGGGCGCGTCGTGAAGGGAGTGAACTTCCAGGGCTTGCGGAACGCCGGCGACCCGGCGGAACTTGCCTGCCGGTACAACTCCGAAGGCATCGACGAGATCGTGATCCTGGACATCACTGCGACCCGCGAAGAACGACGTGCGCTGCCGGAGACGATCCGCGCCGTGGCGCGCGAGCTTTTCATCCCGCTGGCAGTTGGCGGAGGCGTCCGGTCCGACGCCGATGCTGCGGCAGTAGTCGACGCCGGCGCCGACAAAGTGAGCGTGAACACTGCCGCTCTCGCGGATCCGCCACTCTTGACCAGGCTGGCGACTCGGTACGGGTGTCAGGCCGTCATCGCAGCGATCGACGCGAAGCGGTCGGCGCAGGGCTGGCGAGTGTTCGGCCACAGCGGCAGTATTGATGCCAACCGGGACGCAATTGAGTGGGCCCGCGAGGCCGAGGCGCGCGGCGCAGGTGAAATCCTGCTGACGTCGATCGATCGCGACGGCACCCGCGCCGGGTTCGATTGTGAGCTCACCGCGGCGGTCGCTTCAGTCGTGCAGGTCCCGGTGATTGCCTCCGGCGGCGCTGGAACGTTCGACCATTTTCTGCAGGTGTTCAATGCCGGTCGGGCCGACGCTGCACTGGCTGCTTCGGTGTTCCATTTCTCCGAACATGGGGTCACAGACCTGAAGCGGTTTCTCGCCGGCAACGGCGTCCCGGTTCGCACACCATGCTGATCCCCTCGATCGATCTGCAGCGAGGTCGTATCGTGCAGCTGGTGCAGGGGGAGCGGCCAGCCCTCGAAAGTCAAGACATTGACCGCTGGGTCTCGCGCTTTCGTGGCCACCAGAAGGTTCAACTGATCGACCTCGATGCGGCAAAGGCTGAAGGAGCGAACAAGGAGCTCATTCGGAAGATCTGTTCAGAACTTCCGTGCCGCGTCGGGGGTGGTATCCGCACTATCGAGGACGCTCACGCAACGCTCGAGGCCGGCGCGACACACGTCATCCTCGGATCGCGTCTCTACGCCGGCGGCGTCGTCGACACGGAATTCGTCCGCCGGTTGGCCGAAGCGGTCGGACCCGAGCGACTGATCGCCGCGGTCGACAGCCGCGGCGGACGGGTTGTGATTGATGGATGGCGCACCGTTCTCGACCTGACGCCGATCGACGCTGTCAAAACACTCGAGCCGTACTTCGGTGAGTTCCTCTACACCCACGTCGATCTCGAGGGTTTGATGCAGGGGACCGACCTGGCCGCGATCGAGGCCATCGGCAAGGCCACCCGGCGGAAACTGACCGCTGCGGGCGGAATCACGACGCTGGCGGAGGTCAATTACCTGGACGGCCTCGGCATCGATGCGGTGGTGGGTATGGCCCTCTATACCGGGAGGTTGGACGGGTCACCTGATTTTCTCCGTGACTTACGAACCCTTCGGCCGTTCCCGCCGTCTAAGCGGACATCATGAAATGCATCGGATACACCCTCATCGCTCTGAGTCTCGCCGTACCTGTGGCTTCCGCCGCACAGAAGGAGACCGAAAAGGTCGATCGGACGGTCTCGATCGGCCAGAACGGAACCCTGAAACTGAAGAACTTCTCAGGGGACGTCCGCGTCACTGGGACGAGCGGGTCGGAGGTGGTCATTCAGGCTGTCCGTCGGGCCACCCGCGAACGGCTCGACAACATCAAACTGGATGTCCAGGCATCAGGATCGTCCGTCTCGATCGATGCGAACAAACGCGAATCGAGCTGGCACGATAAGAACAACAACGTCGTCGAGACCGAGTTCGACATCAAGGTGCCTTTCGGCACGGAACTCGATCTCTACTCTTTTTCCGGGCGGCTGCAGGTGACTGGTGTCAGCGGCCGGATCGAAGCGCAGACGTTCAGCGGCAACATCGAGCTCGACCTCGCGAGTGCCCAGAAACTGCAGGCGATGGATGTGGAAACGTTCAGCGGAGATATTCGTGCCCGCGTCCCTGGCGATGCGTCGGGCAGGGTCGAGTTCAGCAGCTTCAGCGGCAGCGTCGACAGCGACCTTCCGATCTCGATGCAGCGCAGCCGCCGCAGCAACGTCAGCGGTGACATCGGCGCGGCAGGCGGACCGACGCTCAAGTTCCACACCTTCAGCGGCGACGTCCGCATCCTGAAGTAACTGGGGTAGGCTGTGCAGCGATGCGGCACGGCGCGACGATTCTCGGCGGTCTTCTGGTTTCACTGACGGCGCTCCAGGGTTGCACCCGGAGCGCCGGTGTTTTTTCGGACCACAACGCCCGCGCCCACGTCCAGGTGCTCGCCGGCCTGATCGGCTCGCGTCCCACAGGAACTCCTGAGAACGCACGGGCCCGCGCCTACGTCATCGACCAACTGAAGCTGTACGGCTACGCTGTGCGCGTCCAGGAAACGGACGCGCGACGGAGCGAGTTCGGCCTGACAGCCCGAGTGGCGAACATCATCGCCGTCCTGCCGGGAACCCGCAGCGAAGCCATCGGCCTCCTCTCACACTACGATTCCAGCCCCGACGCGCCGGGGGCCGCCGACGATGCGTTCGGTGTCGCCGTATCGCTCGAGGCCGCGCGCATCATCGCGACCAAACCGCGGCAGTGGACGACGATGGTGCTGGTCACGGATGCGGAAGAAACCGGACTGATGGGTGCGGCAGCACTCGTCCACGATCGTGAGGTCAGTGACCGGCTCCACGCGTATCTCAACCTCGAAGCGAGTGGTTCATCCGGCGTCCCGCTGCTCTTCGAGACCGGGCCCGGAAATCACTGGCTGGTGCGCCAATGGGCCAGGGCCGGCAGGCATCCTCGAGGCGGCTCGTTCGCGATGGAGGTCTACGCGCGGCTGCCGAACGATACCGACTTTTCAATTCTTCGACGCCTCGAAATCCCCGGTCTCAACTTCGCAATCGTCGAAGACAGCTACGCGTATCACACCGCCCGTGACACTCCCGAGCGCTTGTCGCCGCGGTCGCTCCGGACCGCCGGCGAAAACATCATCAGCATCGTGGACGCCCTCCAGCAGACAGACATCACCCGGCGTACGTCGTACGCGTCGACGTATTTCGATGTGGGGGGCATGCGTGCGGTCGCGTACAGCGCATGGTTCGACTGGCTTCTGACCGCGCTGGCCGTCGCTCTCGGCGGCGTCGGATGGCTGCGCGTCACCCGGTTCGTGGTTCTCGAAGAAGGACCGGGCCGATGGCTGCTTGGATTTGCGTGGACGGCGGCCGGCGTCGCCGTGGTTGCGGGCGCGATGATCGGCGCGACCTGGCTTCTGCGCACTGCACGCGAGACCTACCACCCCTGGTATGCGAGGCCGGATCGGTTCTTCGCGATGCTGGTCGTCGTCGCTGCGTTCGCCAGCTGGATCATGGCCCGTGCCGGACGCTGGATCCCGGCGCGGGCGCATGGACTACGGCATCCGGCGGTGGTCTGGACGTACACGTTGCCGCTCTGGATCGTTCTCGCCGTGGTCTCGGGATGGCTGGCGCCGCGCGCCGCCTACTTATGGACGCTGCCCCTGCTTCTTATCGGCCTGCTCCTGGCCGTGATGCCTTCGCCGCGCGCCGGCTGGCTGAGAGTCGCCTCGGTGGTGACGTTCGCTCTCTGTGCGGCTCTGTGCCGGGACGTCCCCGAGCTCCTGCGGTTCATGGTGGCAGTCTTCGGACGACTCCCGTTGGTCACGCCGGTGTATCTCTACGCGGCGTTTCTCATGGTGGCGGGGCTCATCGTGGTGCCGCCGCTGATCGCCGCGGCGTCACCCGCCGAGCGCTTGCCCCGTCCGCGACTGATTACGACGGTCGGAGTTCTGGCAGTCACGACCGCAATGGCTGTCGCCTACGCGGCGCCGGCATATACCTACGATCAGCCGCTGCGGCGTCAGGCGCGGGTGCTCCAGGAGGAGGGTGCCAGCGAATCGCTCTGGCAGGTCAGCTCGGTCGAGCCTGGCGTCGACATCGACGACAGCGCTCCGGGGATCTGGACGCCCGGGCGGATGGGCCGCTCGACGAGCGTCCCCTGGGGCAACCTGCGAGAACCCTTCATCTTTTCGAATACCGCCCCGTCACTCGGCGCTCCTCCCGCCGACATCTCGTCGCTCGAGGTGCGCGACGTCGCTGGCGGCATCGAACTGTCCATCACCGTCGTGCCCCGCCAGCCCGGACTGACTCTGTCGTTCTTCCTGCCGGAAGGCGCGACTCCGGCACGGGCGAACCTGCCGGGAATTGTCCGAGCCGGACGCTGGTCAACGACCTATGTCGCTCCCCCGCCGGAAGGGATTGCCTTCCGCGCCAGCTTCACCGGAGTGACCGCCGAGCGCCTCCGCGAGACGCGCGTCGCGGTGATGTCTTCTCGAGTGCCAGGCGGTGAAGGCTGGCAAAGCCTTCCGCGGTGGCTGCCGCAGGACCAGATGGTCTGGAGCGTCCGCGCCACCTGGGTGGTCCCGCATCCGCCGGTCACGGCTGTTGAACCTGTCCCGCCGTTACGCTAAACTCCGTCATCGCTACGCTAATTCACGTAACGTTGACTGCATGAATCCTTTCGTCTACGGCGAGGTCGTCCCGGTCGCGGCATTCGTCGGCCGCGAGACCGAGCTCGAAAGGCTGACCGGCGACCTGCTCGCGGGCCAGAAGGTCTTTCTCATCTCTCCCCGCCGCTACGGCAAATCCTCACTGGTCGCCCGCGCCCTCGCCGCAGCGTCGAAACACGGCGCGCTCACCGTCGATGTGACGGTCAGCAGTTACAGCTCGTATGTCGCGTTCCTCGAAGGATATGCCCGAGCACTGCTTTCGGCCGACACGACCGTCGACCGGGCGAGGGCGTGGCTCCGCGAGATGTTGGGCGGCGTGCGCCCGGAGTTCAGGATCGAACCGGATCAGGCCGGGCGCGGCCAGTTCGCGGTGTCCTTTCCCACGGCGCGGAGCGACAAGGACGTCTCCAGGCTGGCGCAGGAAGTGTTCACCCTGCCAGGCAGGATCGCGGCCGCGCGTAAACGCCGGATCGCCATCGCCCTCGACGAGTTCCAGGCGATTGCCGCGTTCAACGGCGGGAGCGTCGAGCACGCGCTGCGCGCCGCTGTGCAGCACCAGCGCGAGGTGGGCTACGTGTTCTCGGGGTCCGAGCCCGCGCTGATGGAGCGCATGCTCGGACGCTCACGTCCGTTTTACAAAGCCGGACCCGTGATGCGGCTCCAGAAGATTGCCGCCGATCGCTT
Source organism: uncultured Acidobacteriota bacterium (assembly GCA_963810305.1). Taxonomy (GTDB): domain Bacteria; phylum Acidobacteriota; class Vicinamibacteria; order Vicinamibacterales; family 2-12-FULL-66-21; genus JACDCA01. The sequence goes on along the minus strand of CAWEMY010000007.1, from coordinate 4,758 downwards.
CGCCGAGTTCGTCGAAACGCGTTTCAAGTCGACCGCGATCAAGCCTGCGCCCGGCCTCGGCGCCGCGATCGTGGAGCTTGCCGGCAACCTGCCTTATGACGTTCAACGGCTCGCGCACGAGCTGTGGGACGATGTGCGGGCAGCGGGCCGTAGAGCCGCGGGGCTCGATGACCTTCACGAAACATTGAAGCGGCTGCTCGGGGAACACGAAATCCTGTTCGAAAGCATGTGGCAACGGCTCACGCTGGCGCAAAGGGGCGCACTGCGTGCCGCGGTGCTGGAAGAGGGGCGCGGGCTTCTGTCGGCCGACGTCCGCGGTCGATATCGGCTCAGCGGACCTTCCACGGTGCAGGCGTCTCTTGCGGCGCTCGTTCGCGAGGACATCCTCGCGCGTGACGGCGCCCAGCACGTCGTCGTCGATTCGCTCCTGCGCGAATGGGTCGCGCGGAAAACTTTCTGACCACCTCCTGAGAATGATCACCACAGAGGCACAGAGACACAGAACTTTGGGTTTGGTGTTTTTCGGGAATTCTTGGGTTCTTGGTTTTACAAAAATAGCTCTGTGCCTTCTATGTTGGGTGCCGCTGTCAAGTCCCCAGTTTTTGTTCGCATCCACATCATCCGTTCGAGCGTGTCCGCCGCCGAGCAGACCGCCCACTCCATGAGCGGTCCGCGCAGGCGGCCGTCGCGCTCGGACCGCTCGCCGAGCGTGCGACCGCTCGCTGCTCACGCGGGTCCGGTGTTGAGGCATGAGTCGAGGACTCAGCGCTCGCCTTCTATCCGAGCTCGCGCGCCGTGGCGCGGCTCCCAGAGACTCTGCAGTCTCACTCCGGACACGGGTGCTGCGGTACCTCCTCTGTGGCGGTCGCGATGGCGCGACCCGGCGCAGACCGTACCCGCAGCGCGCGTGAGACGGACCGCGGTCGTGCTAGGCCGTTTTCAGGACCGCGCCGGTCGGCACGACACCCCTCGTCACATACCGCCACAAGGCGATCACCAGCTTGCGCGCCACCGCCACAATGCCAATCCGCCGCGCGCGTTTGCCCTTCCCAAAGTTCGTTTGATACCACTGCGTCAGCGCGCTGTCGCGGTTGCCACCGCACCCAGTTCCACGCCAGTTGGATGCTGATCGTCTGCAGCCGCGGATTCCCGGCGCGACTGATGCCTTGCTCGCGCGTCGACTCGCCACTGGCATACGGCGTCGGCGCAAACCCCAGGATCCCGCCGAGCTGCCGACGGTTCCGGAATTCCCGCCACACCAACCCTTCCTCGAGCAACACCGACGCGCTCGTCGTCGCCACGCCCTTCAGCTGCACCAGCTGCCGCGCCGCACTGGTCGGCGCCGCCGCGGCCACGACGGCCCGCTGCTGCGCCTCCAGCTCCGCGAGCTGCGCCTCGACGCCTTGGAGGCGGGCCTCAGCCCGCGCCAGCCGGGCGTGCACCTCCACCGGCAGCGGCGCCCCCGACCAGTCGCACACGCTCGTCCACCACGCGGTCGGGCCGACGCGCCGGCAGCCGCGCGCCCCACGTCGCGAGCCATCCACGGAGCTGATTCAGCAGCCGCGTCTGGTCCTCCGTCAGCGTCGTCCGCTCCCGACTCACCTGGCGGGCCGCCTCCTGCGCGACCGTCGGCACCCGCACTTCGCTCCACACGCGCGTTTCCCCACACCTGACTCGGACCAGCATGCGCACTAACTTCAGCGCGTCGAGCCGATCCGTCTTCGCCCGCCGTGCGCGCCGATTCACCTCGATGCTCGCCGAATCCACTACGCGATTGTCAAACCCGAGCTGCGTCAACGCGCGATGAATCCAGAAGCCGTCACGGCCCGCTTCATAACAGCTCACCACCGGCGCGGCGGCGCCCAGGCCGAACCGCTGCCGCCCCTGCTGCACCACGCGCTCGACCGCCCGCAGATCCCCAGCCGGCACCGTCCGGACCACCGACTCCACGCCGAACCCCGACGTCAGCGCAAGCTTCCACTCCTTCTGTCCCCACCTCGAACGCTACAAACAACGTCGGCTCACTTACACTGATCGCCGGGCGGGTCGTTGCAGTCATCACAAGCTCCTTTCAGCTTTGAAGAAACTGTCAGAGCTTAACTGCGGCACCCGCCTTCATAGTCTCTCTGTGGTTAGCCTGACATGACGCGATTGCTTGAACGCATCGGGCTGGGACGACCGGAATTACGGGCCTGGGCGATGTACGACTGGGCGAATTCTGCGTTTCAGACGACGGTGATCGCCGCGGTGTTTCCTATCTATTTCAAGAGGGTGGCGGCCGCTGGCGTTCCGGAGGCGGATGCGATGGCGCGATTCGCCTGGGCCACGACCATCGCGATTTTTATAGTGGCCATCGTCGCCCCGGTACTCGGGGCGATTGCCGATCATTCGGCGGTGAAGAAGCGTCTGCTCGCGGTCTTCGCAGGCATTGGCATTTCCGCATGCTTCGCGATGTTCTGGATCACCGAAGGCGAATGGCTGTTTGCGCTGGTTCTCTTCGTGATCGGCAATGTCGGAGTCGCCGGCAGCATTGTGTTTTACGAATCGCTCCTGCCGCACATCGTCGCCCCCGCGGAGCTCGACCGGGTGTCTTCGGCGGGGTATGCAATCGGCTACCTCGGTGGAGGGGTCCTGCTGGCTTTGAACCTGCTGATGATTCAGCAGCCGCAGGTGTTCGGTCTCGCCGACGCCGGCATCGGGACGCGCCTGAGTTTCGCAAGTGTGGGCCTGTGGTGGCTGATTTTCTCAGTGCCGCTCTTCATCAGGGTTCCCGAGCCCCGCGCCCTCGCGGGTGGAACACCCGAGCGCATGTCGGTGGCTGCGGGGGTCCGGCGCCTGTTCGAGACGCTTCGCGACCTGCGTCGCTACCGGCAGGCGTTCATGTTTCTGCTGGCATTTCTCGTCTACAACGACGGGATTCAGACGATGATCCGCGTCGCCACGATCTATGGTGAAAGCATCGGTCTCGACTCAGGGTCGATGATCACGGCGCTGCTGCTCACGCAGTTCATCGGTGTGCCGGCGGCCTTCGGGTTTGGCGCGCTGGCATCACGCATCGGCGCCCGTCCGGCGGTCTTCCTCGGCCTGGCGGTCTACGCCGTGATCAGCGCCCTCGGCTATTACATGAAGACGTCCACGCACTTTTACGCGCTGGCCGTTTTGGTCGGTCTGGTCCAGGGTGGCACCCAGGCGCTCAGCCGCTCGCTTTTCGCCAGCATGATCCCGCGGCAGAAGTCCTCTGAGTTTTTTGCGTTCTTTGGCGTGTTCGAACGATATGCGGGAGTTCTCGGGCCGGCCGTCTTCGCGCTTGTCGTGTCGTACAGCGGTTCTGGACGGAACGCCATTCTGGCGGTTCTCGCGTTCTTCATCATCGGTGCGCTGATCCTGACGCGAGTCGATGTCGAGGCCGGCCGCCAGGTGGCGCGGGCGGCCGAAAGAGAGCTCGCCGCAGCCGACTGATGTCTGCCGGAGCGACGACCGTCGGTCTCCCGCGGAGCCCCGCATCGGGCGGCCTGATCAAACGCCTTGCGCGGATCATCGCTCACACGTTCTATCGGATCGACACCGTCGGCAGCGTCCCAACGGAAGGTCCTCTGCTGTTGCTGTCGAATCATCCGAACGCGCTGCTCGATCCGGCGATCGTGATTGCCACTGCCGAACGCCCGATCCGCTTCATCGCCAAGTCGACGCTGTTCAAGAGTCCCCTCGCCCCTGTGCTGCGCCTGTCGGGCGCAATACCGGTATTTCGCAAACAGGACGAAGGTGTGGACGTCAAACGCAATGCCGAAACCTTCGCGGCGGTGGATACCGCGCTGCGGGACGGTGACGCCGTCTGCATTTTTCCGGAAGGCGTCAGTCACTCGACCGGCAGGCTCGAGCCGCTGCGGACGGGCGCCGCGCGGATGGCGCTCTCCGCCGCCGCGCAGCGCATCGACGTCCAGCTCGTGCCGGTGGGCATCAACCCCGAAGACAAGGCGGATTTCAGGTCGCGGCTGACGATTGTCTACGGCCATCCGTTTCGAATTGCGGCGACAGCGCGGCCGGCGGAAGTGACGGCAGAGATCGCCGCGAAGATGCGCCACCTGATCGTCGAGGCGGACCCTGACGCAGACGCGGAGCTGGTAATGCGAATAGACCGGCTCTACGCCGCTGAGCGAGAGACATCGATGGATCCGGCGGCTGCCATCGAAAGGCGCCGGACGATTGCGTCGGGGCTGGATCGATTACGCGACGCCGATCCAGCTCGGTACGAGGCCGCGATCCTGCAGCTCCGGAGATACGACCAGCGGCTGGCGCGTTTCGGCCTTCGCGATCGAACGCTCGACTGGACCCCGTCGAGGACGGATGCGCTGAAGTTTGCGGCCCGCGAGGTGCCCCTGGCCCTTGTGCTGGTGCCGGTGGCAATGGCCGCGGCGGTGGTTTTCGCGGTGCCCTACTACCTGACGGCGCTCATTGGGCGATTTCAACGAGACACCGACGTGACCGCCACGGCGAAGGTCGTCGCCGGATCGATTCTCTATCCACTGTGGATTCTGGCGGTTGCGATCACCGTCGGCGTACGTCCCGGAGCACTCTGGGGCCTGCTTGCGGCAATCGCCCTGCCTTCGCTCGCGATCGCCGGACTCTTCGCGCTGGAACGCGAGACCTCAGCGCTGCGTACGGTGAGATCATGGTTTGCGCTGCGCGGGACGAGTCCAACGACGCGCGCGCGCCTCCGCCGTCATCGTGGCGAGCTCGCCGACATTCTCGACGACGTGC
>CAWEMY010000006.1:0-335263 GCA_963810305.1 uncultured Acidobacteriota bacterium | reverse complement strand
CGGCGAACCTCTATCAGTTCCTCGAACTGCGCGGCTTCGTCGTCGACCTCGCCCGTGACGGGCCGGCGGCGATCGCCCGCGTCAGCGCCGAGACCTACGATGTGATCATCCTCGACATCGGTCTGCCCCGGTCCGACGGCTTTCAGGTACTGGACACGCTGCGCCGGCGGCTGCTGCGGGCGACGCCGGTCCTGGTCCTGACGGCCCGCGGGGAACTCGAGAGCCGGTTGCAGGCGTTCGAGTTCGGCGCCGACGACTATCTGGCCAAGCCGTTCGCCCTGGCCGAGGTCGAGGCGCGGGTGCTCGCGCTCCATCGTCGCTCGACGGGCGCCGTGGTCGCGACCGAATCGCGAATCGGTTCCCTGCGGCTCGATCGGCGGGCACGCGTGGTCCGGGTCGGCGACCAGGTCGTACGCTTGATGCCGCGCAGCATGCTGTTGCTCGAACGGCTGATCCGCGATCCCGGTACCGTGATCGCGCGGCGCGAACTCGAGGAAGTGCTCTGGCCCGGCGGCGACGCCCCGGCCGACGCGCTGCGCGGCCAGGTCTACCTGTTGCGGCGCGCCCTGTCCGAAGCCGGTTTCGACGGTGTCGAGACGGTCCACGGCGTAGGCTTCCGGCTGCGTCCATGATCGCGGCGGCATGGATCAGGAAGCCGATGTCCACGCTGCAGCGCCGGATCAGTACGGCGCTCACGACCGTCATCGTGCTGTTCGTCGCCGTCCACGGCTTTCTCGCCTACAGCTCGCTCGAGGATCAGGAGGACGACCTCGTCGACGACATCGTGCTGGCCGAGACGCGCCGCCTCGTCGCGCGGATGGCCGACGGCGACCGGACCCTGCAGGACGCCGAGCCGCCGGTGCGACTGGCCCCGAACATGCTGGCCTGGCTGCTGGCCCCCGGCCGCCACGAGGAGACGCTCGCGCTGCCGCCCTACCTGCGCGGCCTCGCCGACGGGCCGCACCGCATCCACGCCGGTGACCAGGTGATCCACAGCGCGATCCAGACCATTGACGCCGGCCGCCTCTACGTCTCCTACGACGCGACCCGCAACGAGGAATTCGTCTATCGCTTCGGCCGCTACCTGACCGCCACCGGGCTGCTGATCATCGCGATCGGATGGCTGCTGTCGGTCTGGCTGGCGCGGATCGTGGTCAGTCCTATCCGCCGGCTGGCCGAGCGGCTGGCACAGTGGTCGCCGGGTAGCACGACCCGGTCGGTCAGCGAATCCGACGAAGAGGCGCTGCTGCTGCAGGCCTTCGACCAGGCGCAGCGCAAGCTCGACGAGGCGATCGCGCACGAGCGCGAGTTCGCCGCCAATGTCCGTCACGAGGTCCGCACGCCGCTGTCGGCGCTGCGCACCGATGCCGAGATGCTGCTGCTGACGGCCACGCTCGAACCGCCGGCCCGCGATCGGTTGCACCGGATGATCGAGACCGTCGACGCCGTAGCCGACAGCGTCGAATCGACCTGGTCGCTGTCGACCGCCGAGCCGGCCCGACCGGAAGCACTCGATCTCGCAGCCTGCGTCGACAGTGCGTGGGCGAACCTGCAGCACCTCAATGCCGACGATCGGATGCGCTTGCACAACCTGCTCGCCGACTCCGACGACCGGCCCGAACTCGATCGGCAGGCGCTGATGACGATCCTGCGCAACCTACTGCGCAACGCCATCGAGCATGCCGCGCCGGGAACCTGCGAGGTGCGTCGCACGCCTTCGGGGATCGAGATCGCCGACGACGGCCCCGGCATCGGCGCCGATGATCTGCCGCATGTCTTCGACCGCTACTTCCGCGGCCGGCTGGCCGACAGTGCCACGGTGGCAGGACCGGCAGAAGTAGCGCCCGCAGAGACAGCGCCGCCGGCCGCCACAGTCGCGGCCGGTCGAGCGCCGTCGAAGACACCATCGCGGCCGCCCGATCCCCACAACGGGCGCGGACTGGGGCTGGCAATGGCCCGCCAGGCCGCGCTCCAGCAGGGCTGGCAGCTGACGGCGCGCTCGAGCGCGGGCACCGGCACGGTCTTCAGGCTCGACTTCCAGAACTGACCGCCGAGGCGCGGAAGCGGACGGCACGATCAGAGCAGAATCGCCGCCCAGACGGTGGCGGCGCCGACCAGGCTGAGGAGGACCGCTGCGCTGCCGATGTCCTTCGCCCGACCGATCAGCGGATGCCACTCCTGCGAGACCGCGTCGGCCAGCGCCTCGATCGCGCTGTTCAGCAACTCGACCACCAGCACCGGTACCAGCGCTGCGACGAGCACCAGCGACCGATCGAAGCTCACCGGCAGCCAGAACGCGAGCGGCACGAGCACGGCGCCGGCGACGATCTCCTGGCGGAACGCCGCCTCGTAGCGCCAGACGGCGCGCAGGCCCGCGATCGAACAGCGCAGCGCGCGGCCGACGCGGGCCACTCCCGAAGCGGACGGGACAGGCGACTTCTGTCGCGGCGCATCAAGCGGGACCTTGTCGAGCGAAATCTTCATGACAGCGGGCGATGGCGGCCGGTGCGCTCGTGGCTAAGAGGCTGCCAGCGTAGCCCGGGCGCAGTCGAAATCTCGTCGAACGGATTGACAACCGAACAGATCGGCGACCGAAGCAATCGATCGAACCATCGCCGATGCTGCCGGCCGCGGCAGGCTCCGCTGTCACGAGGCGCACGGCGCGTCGTCATGGAGTAATCTCGCGCCACGACCTGCGCGCCCGAGCGCTGCCGGAGGAGACGATGAACGAGAACTCGATCGCCGCCGCGCGGACCGTACGGGCCACGGCCACCGCACTGGTCTCGGCCGGCGCGCTGCTGCTGGCCGCCGCGACGTCCAGCGCCTTCGCCCAGACGAAGGAAATCCGGATCGGCGTCATCTACGACCTGACCGGGCCGCTGGCCGCCGGCGGATCGCACGCCTCGTACCTCGGCACCAAGTACGCGATCGACATGATCAACGAGCGCGGCGGCGTCGAAGGGGTCAGGGTCGTGCCGATCTACTCGGACGCCCAATCGAAGGCCGACGTCGCGATCAATGAGGCCGAGCGGCTGCTGAGCCAGGAGAAGGTCGACCTGATCATGGGCGTGTTCTCCAGCGCCCACTGCGTCCCGATGGCTCAGAAGGTCGATGCTGCGAAGAAGTTCATGTGGGCCAACGTCTGCGTCGCCTCGTCGGTGTTCAAGGACAAGCACCTGTCCTACGTCTTCCGGCCCCAGGTCCACTCCGACCAGTTCGGCGAGGCCTCGTGCAGCTTCCTCGACCAGCAGGCCAAGGCCAACCTGGGCAAGGAGTCGAAGGCGCTCAGGGTGGCGGTGATCTACGAGGACGGGCCCTATGGCGCCGGTGTCGCCGCCGGCAACGAGACCAGCTGCAAGCGCCACGGGATGGAGATCGTGCTGAAGGAAGGCTACGCAGCGACCGCCCCGGACCTGTCGCCGTTGATCACGAAGCTGAAGCGGGCGCGGGCCGACGTGATCCTGCATACCGGCTACAACCCCGATATCACCCTGTTCCTGCGCCAGGCCAAGGAGCAGGGCCTGAAGTGGCAGGCGCTGATCGGCCATGGTGCCGGCTATGGTCAATTCGACAAGCTCTACACGACCTTCAAGGACGATGCCGACTTCATCTACAACGTCGACCCGGTCGGTGCGCAACTGCTCGACCCCAAGACGTTGCAGCCCGGCCTGGGCGAACTGACGGCCGAGATGGTCAGGCGTTACAGGGCCGAGACCAATGCCAAGGAGATCCCGACCCACGTCTCGATGGGCTTCAACCAGAGCTGGATCTTCTTTTCCGACGTGCTGCCGCGAGCCATCAAGCAGTTCGGCGGCTTCGATCCCGAAGCGCTGCGCAAGGCCGCGCTCGCCACCGACATCGCCGATGGCGGGACGATCCAGGGCTACGGCGTCAGGTTCTTTCCGCCGGGCTCGTCGATGGCCGGCCAGAACGAGCGCTCGACGCCCGCGGTGATGCAGTACCAGGGCAACGCCACCTACGTCGTCTGGCCCAAGGGGATCGCGACCCGCGAGCCGACGCTGCCGCTGCCGAAGGGCCACGCCTACGCGCGCTGACGGCGGCCGGTGACGCTGCCGGTGGCGGCCAGCGCGCCTGCCGAAGCCGCGATCCGTTCCGCCGCGGCCGGCCCGGCCACGGCTGCCTCCTCGCCGCTGCTCGCGGTCCGGGGCCTGACCCGGCGCTTCGGCGGCTTCACGGCCGTCGATGGCGTCTCGTTCGAACTGGCCCGCGGCGAGATCCTCGGGCTGATCGGCCCCAACGGCTCGGGCAAGAGCACGACCTTCAACGTGATCGCAGGGCTCTACCTGCCGAGCGCCGGCTCGATCCGGCTCGAAGGCGAAGAGATCGGCGGGTTGTCGCCGAGTGTGATCTGCCGCAGGGGCCTGGCGCGGACGTTCCAGATCCCGCGTCCGTTCCGCAAACTGGGCCTTCGCGACAACGCGACCCTGGCTGCGTTCTACGGCGCGCCGCGACCGATCGACCGCGCCGAGGCCGAGCGCCGCGCGGTCGAGGCACTGGAGCTGATCGGCCTGCCCCATCATCGCGACGCCGGCGTCGCTGGATTGGGTGCTGCCGGCCTGAAGAAGCTGGAGATGGCGCGGGCGCTGGCAACGCAGCCCAAGGTTCTGCTCGCCGACGAAAGCCTGGGCGGTCTCGATGAAACCGAGATGGCCCAGGCGGCGCAGATGCTGCGCCGGATCCGCGACGAGCGCGGGGTCAGCATCATCTGGGTCGAGCACATCATGGGGGTACTGATGCGGGTGATCGACCGCTGCCGGTCCCAGGTGATCTCGCCATCGAGAATGGCGTCAATGACCGGGAGCTGTGCGATAGCCTCCGCGAGCCTCGGGAATGTCTGCGGCAGGCGGTTGCGAGAGAAGAGACGCACGTCGTTGCCTTGTTTGAAGGCGAGCAGCCGGATGCCGTCGAACTTCCGCTCGAAGATCCAGTCGGGTCCGGTGAAGCGCTCCTGGGTGAGCGTCGCCGCCATCGGTTCGAGCCAGTCGGGAAAATCATTCACGGACACGTCCCCGCTTTTGTAACACGCGGAGGTGACGGAGTTCACGGAGTTCACAACGGAGGAACGGGGAAAACGGAGACGTACAGGAGAACTGCAGCGGTACGGGGCTGGCGGGCGCCGGCCCCGGCCGGCGCTCGGTTGACGTGAGAACCCCAAACGCAAGCGAAAGAGGAATCCATGCGTCGCTTGCGTTGTGGTTCTCTCGTCAACCAGCCGCGCGAAGCGCGGCCCGCCAGCCCCTCCGTTCGTCCCCGTTGACTCCGATTCTCCGTTGTGAACTCCGTGACCTCCGCCACCTCGACCTCTCTTGCGCGGGCGGTCCTGACGGGCGTACAGTCCGGGAACCATGGCTGCAAGGGTTCTGGTGCTCACGCTCGGCCTGCTTCTGGCCACGTCCGAATTGCGTTCGGCGGCCTCGTCCTCCCAGGCCGCGCCGCAGCCTACGGCGACCCCACAGGAGCGCCTGCAACAACTCGAGGGCAAGGTCGCAGACCTCGAGAAGTCAGGCGGATCAAACGAGCCGGCGCTTGCGACTGCGTTGAACGACCTGGCGATTTTTCATTTTGGACTGGGGGATTTCGCCGCGGCAGAACCGGTGTTCCGCCGCGCGCTGACGATCCGTGAAGCCGCGCTCGGTCCCGAGCATCCGCAGACGGCACAAGTGCTCAACAATCTCGCCCTGGTTCTGCAGGAACGTGGCAACTATCCGGCGGCTCAGCCGCTGCTGGAGCGCGCGCTGGCGCTTGAATGAGAAGGCGCGAGGTCCGGACCATACGGAAGTGGCGAACGCACTGAACAATCTGGCCGCCCTGCACCGCCTCACCGGCAACTATGCCCGCGCCGAACCGCTTTACCTCCGTGCACTGGCGATCAACGAAAAGGTGAACGGCCCGGACCATCCAAGCGTTGCGATCGTGCTGAACAACCTCGGGTTGATGTCCCAGCAACAGGGCGTCAACGACAAGGCGCGCCCGCTGATGGAACGCTCGCTCGCGATCCGCGAAAAAAGCGCCGGACCGGATCATCCGGACGTCGCGCGCGCGCTGAACAATTTGGGAATTCTCGCTCAGGACCAGGGAGACATCGACGCCGCGGACCGACTGTATCGACGCGCGGTGCAGATCTATGAAAAGGCTTACGGCCGAAGTCATCAGCTGTACAGGCCAAACGCTCAATAACCTCGCCACCGTTCAGTTGAACAAGAAAGATTATGCGGTCGCCGGTCCCATGTTTGACGAGGCCCTGGCTGTTCGCTCGGCGGCACTCGGGCCCACCCATCCGGAGATGACGATCGCACTTACGAGCCAGGCGATCTTTTACGACGTGACCGGGCGGATTGCCGATGCAGTCAAACGGCAAACGGAAGCAGCGAACGTCACGGAGCGCAATCTCGACTTGATTCTCGCGAGCGGTTCCGAGACTCAGAAGCTCCGTTACATGGAGACGTACACCGAGAACACAGACGTCACTGTCTCGATGCACCGCGTGTCGGCGCCCGCGGACCCCGCAGCTCAGAGTCTTGCGCTGACGACGTTGTTGCGTCGAAAAGGCAGGGTGCTCGATGCGGTTGGTGGTGCGCTCCAGGCGCTTCGCGACCGCATGTCGGACGACGATCGCGCAGCGCTCGACAGGCTGTCGGCCGCCCGCATGCAGCTGGCGCGTCTGGTCCTGCGTGGACCGGGACGCCAGGACGCAGCAATCTTCAACCGCGAAGTCGCTGCCGCCGAGGACCAGTTGCAGCAAGCGGAGCGGGAGATCAGCACTCGCAGCGCGGTGTATCGCGCTCAATCGCGCCCGGTCACGATCGATGCGGTGAAGACCGCGTTGCCCGCTGGTGCAGCGCTGGTGGAGATCGCGATCTATCGTCCGTTCAATAATCGCATCGTCCCTCGCGACAAACGCTTCGGCGCGGCACGTTACGTCGCGTACGTCGTCCGTGCAGGCGCGGAGCCTGCGTCGGTTGATCTCGGGGACGTCTCGGTCATCGATGAGCAAGTCGAGACGCTTCGACGTGCCCTGTCCAACAGCAAGCGGCCGGATCCGAAGTCAGCCTCTGCCGAGTTGTATCAAAGTCTGATGCGGCCGATTCTGCCGCTCCTCGGGGATTCTGCAGAGGCTCTTCATCTCGCCCGATGGATCGCTGAACCTCGTGCCGTTCGCTGCGCTTCAGGACTCCAAGGGCCGGTATGTTGTGGAGTCTCACGACATCAGCTATCTGACAAGCGGCCGCGATCTGCTGCGCCTGCAGGAGCGCGCGCCCGAAAGCGGCCGTTCGCTGATCGTCGCGAATCCGGAGTTTGGCAGCGCTACTTCAGAGGCGGCGCCTGCCGGCGAACGAGCCACAAGCCCGAACTATCGACTTGTCACGGGCGCGGTTCACGCCGCTTCCGGGCACCGCTGCGGAAGCGACCGCGCTGCAGGCGCTGATGCCGGAGGCAGAAGTGCGAACGGGGGGCCAGGCCACCGAAGCGGCGATCAGGGCAGTTCATGGTCCGAGAGTCGTCCACCTGGCGACGCATGGTTTCTTCCTCGGCCTTGGCGGACCTGCTGCGGGCTCGGGATCGCGTGCACTCGTGCACGACACCGCATCTGCAGCCGGGATCAGCGCGACCGACAATCCGTTGCTCCGTTCAGGGCTCGCATTCGCCGGCGCAAATATGCGCGGAGCGAACGGCGGGGACGACGGCATCTTGACGGCGCTCGAGGCCGCGAGCCTCGACCTGTGGGGCACCCGGATGGCAGTGATGTCGGCGCTGCGAAACGGGCGTCGGCGAAACGCGTCGAGGCGACGGGGTGTACGGGCTGCGGCGCGCGCTCGTCGTAGCGGGCGCGGAGAGTCAGGTGATGAGCCTGTGGCAGGTCAGCGACGACGGGACCCGCGCGTTGATGACGGACTTCTACAAGAATCTGAAGGCGGGAGTGCCGCGTTCAGCAGCCCTGCGGCAGGTTCAGTTGCAGATGCTGCGCTCCGGAACGAGGAAGCACCCGTACTACTGGGCGAGTTTCATCCTCTCGGGTGCTGACGGTCCGATCGCGTTTCAGTGACTCGCGCGGCGTCGGCTGCGCCTCAGAGCAGCCTGCGGCAATGCCGCTGCCGAGCAGCAGCACCGTTGCGGGTTCGGGAACAGCAGCAGCGAGGGCCCGTAAAGTCCCACGTGCTTCCAATGTCGGTTGTGCCGGTCTCCGTCACACCCCCAGCGATTACGTTCAGGCCCAGCCGAATTTGATTCACATTCAATCCAGCCATTCGAGCGGTGATGAAGTCGATCTGATCGGTCGTCAGCGCAAAGGACGCAGTCCCGGACGGTATCAGGATATTTTGCGGACTCCCGTATTGAGGGCTACTTGGGTCGACCCACGGGTGCGCTGCAGCCGTCCCGATGATCGGAATCAGGAAGAGGACGTTCTGAGTGTCATTGATTGGGTCGAAGTTTGCGTCGAAGTCAAAACCAAGAGTGTCGCCCGTCGTTTGACTTAGCAGCCCACAGGTAACGCCACTCGGGCATGTTGCTGGATTGCCGACGATTGTTCCTATCAGGTAAAGGAGCGAGAGGTTCGCGGAGACCGCCTCATTATCACCATCCGTAAATGTCGGTAGGATCCGGAAGCCGAGGAGATCAGCGGCCAGACTGGCATCCGTGACAAAAGAACCCAGCAGCGGCGCGTTGCCCTTGCCGCTACCGTTTACACTCCCGACATCCCCTTGACCGTCATGGACCAGCGTTCCGGCTCCACCTCCTGGTCCCTCCGCGATGATTATCGCGGCCTCGCTTGAAACCGCTATCGCGGGCACGAAGAGAACAGCCAACCCGAAACGACGCAACGACTGCAACACTGGGGACCTCGCTTTTTGGGTTTTTGGCGGACCGATGAGACAACCGCCTGCAATTGGAACGCCCGTCGCCAAGCACGACGAAATGGCCGCAAGGGACTGATTGATATCGTTTTAGGCGAAATGATCGAGCCAGGGTAGAGGTCGAAAGTCTCGCTCAGCGAGCGACATTGTTCGCCATGATCGCGTCCGCGGTTCGTCAATCCGCCGTCGGGGTGCCCTGCCACAGGTTCTTGACGATCGCGATCAGGACCGCCGCGCTCACCGCAAACACCACCGCCAAGGCGATCGCCTGGCCGTTTCGTCCGTAGAGGAAGTTGCCGACCGCAGAAGAGAGCCGTCCAGATCGCGGTGCACCCCGCCAGCCAGCCGAGAAGGGCGAGCGGAATGTTGTCGGGGGAGACGCGTGCGCCAGCCGGCAGCCCGGCTTCCGCCCGGATCTTGTTCCACCCCGGCCCCGCCGGCCGCACCAGCGTGTAGAACTTCACCAGCACCGCCCGATCCGTCTGCGGCGCCACGTAGGCGGCAATCAGCCAGCAGACAGTCGTCACCGCAACCGTGGTGACAAGGCCGGCGTGTGTGCTCAGGCCGGCGCCGTTGCGGCTCATCGTCAGCAGCACCATCGACGTGGCGAAGGAGCTGGCCATCGCGACGATTTCGCACCAGGCGTTGACCCGCCACCAGAACCAGCGAACCAGGTAGAGCAGCCCGGTGCCGGCGCCGACCTGGAGGATGATGTCGAACGCGTCCTTCGCCGTGTCGAGGAGGTAGACCATCGCGGACGCGCAGACGAACAGGCCGACAGTCGCGATCCGACCCGCGAGGACGTAATGACGCTCAGCGGCGTCGCGACGGACGAACCGGCGGTAGAAATCGTGGACGAGATACGACGCACCCCAATTGAGATGGGTCAGGATCGTCGAGGAATTCGCCGCGATCAGCCCGCCAACCATCAACCCGGCAAATCCCATCGGCAGGAACTTGAGCATCGCCGGGTACGCGATGTCGTGACCCACGAGCGTCGGATCCACGTGCGGAAACGCGCGCTGAATGTCGGAAAGCTCGGGGTAGACGAGCAGTGACGCGAGCGCCACCAGGATCCACGGCCACGGCCGCAGCACGTAATGCGCGACATTGAAGAAGAGCACTGCGCCAAGTGCGTCGCGCTCCGATTTCGAGGCGAGCATTCGCTGCGCCACGTAGCTGCCGCCGCCCGGCTCCGCCCCCGGGTACCACACCGCCCACCACTGAACCGCGATCGGCATGATGAAGACGGCGACCGCCAGATCCCAGTTACTCGAGAAATCCGGCAGGACGTTCAGATAACTCTGGCCGCCGGGGCCCGGGAGCGCCGAGACCTTGTCCACCAGCGCCTGCAGGCCACCGACTTCCGGCGCGTTGACGGCGAAGTACGCCGCCGCGATGACCGCCGTCATCTTGATGAAGAACTGGATCATGTCGATGACGAGCACGCCCCACAAACCCGAGTGCGCGGCAAAGACGACGTTCAGCACGCCGACGCCGAGCAGCGTCTGCCATCGTTCCAGCCCGAAGAGAATCGCGGCGATCTTGCACGCGGCCAGGTTGACCGTTGCCATGATCATGCAGTTGAACAGGAGGCCGAGATAGATCGCCCGGAACCCGCGGACCGCCTGCGCCGCCGTGCCCGAGTAGCGGATCTCGTAGAACTCGAGATCCGTCATGACGCCGGACCGCCGCCACATGCGTGCGTAGAAGAACACCGTGGCCACGCCCGTGAGCACGAATGCCCACCACACCCAGTTGCCCGCCACGCCATTGCGGCGGACGATGTCGGTGACGAGGTTCGGCGTATCGCTGCTGAACGTCGTCGCCACCATCGACAGCCCGGCCAGCCACCACGGCACGGCGCGTCCGGACGCAAAAAACTCAGAGGTGTTGCGGCTCGCGCGGCGCCCGAGGAAGAGCGCCGGCACGAAGCAGATCGCCAGCGAAATGGCGATGACGATCCAGTCGAGTGTGTATAGCTGCATTGAGCGTAGTCCAGCCCTCGCGCCACGCGCCGTAGCCTGCCTTAACGAGGGCTGCTCAGTCTAGAACAAATCCACCGGCATTCTCGTCGTGAGGGGGTATGACCCGACAGCTACGGCTTCCGCTGACGATTCTGCCGCTCCTCGCACTGCTGATTGCCACGGCGTCAGCACAAAGCCGTCAAAGCAGTGCTGCCGACCCGCTCTTTCAAAAAATCGTGTCGCTCGATGCGGAACTGTTCGGAGCGGTGAACACGTGCGACCTCGAGAAAGTCGCGTCCCTTTTTGCGCCGGACGTCGAGTTCTATCACGACAAGGGAGGGGTGACGCTCGGTCGCCAGGCGGTGGTCGATTCGATCAAGGCGAACCTGTGCGGCAAGCGGCGGCGGGATCTCGTGCCGGGGTCGACCGAGGTCCATCCGATGGACAACTACGGCGCCCTGCAGATCGGCGTCCACCTGTTCTGCGAGGCAGGCGAAAAGCCGTGTGAATCAGGCAAAAGCGGCGCCGCGAAGTTCATTCACCTCTGGCACAACGACAAAGGCATTTGGTGGATCACGCGCGTCATCAGCTATGATCATTTTGATTCCAAATAACGGCTAAGCTGTTTGATTCCGGCTAATTGGATCGGCTAGTCTCCTCCGGCACCCTGGCAATCGCCTCTTAAGGAGCAACCCGAATATGCGCCGGATTCAATACGTCTTGCTGCTCGCCGTCTGTCTGATCGCGCCGACGATGGCGCAAGACGACGAACAGATAGCCGACCTCAGTGGCAAGGCTGCGCGGGTGGCGCGCGCCGCGAACGGTGGGCGCCTGACGGAGCCCTCGAATGCCGGCCGCCCCGAAATCGTCTCGGCATTCCTGCGTGGACGCCATGACGAAGAGACCGCCACGGGCCTCGTCGTCGAGAGTGAGAACCCGACCGAGCACGGCCCTGTTCACGTGCGATTCCGGCAGCAGCTCGCCGGTCTCGAAGTGTACGGGACGTATGTGAAGGCGACCCTCTCGCCGGCCGGCGAACTGGTGAGTGTCATCGAAAATCTTGCGAGTCTACGCGGGCAGCTCCTTCCGTCGCAGCTCGATTTCGCTGACGCGCTCAGAATTGTGCTGGAGCGCCGCTATCCGGGGCAGCCGGCGAATCTGCCCGAAGCAGCGTCCGCGGGGAACAGCGTCACATTCGGTCGAGGCACGCGGTTCTATCAGGATCCCGTCGTCACTCGTGTGATCGTACCGATGAACGGCGGACGGCTGCGCGTTGGATATCTCGTGGAAACCTGGGACACCGAAAACCAGTTATGGCATTCCGTCGTCGGCGGCAACGGGCGCGTCCTGTTCGAGGAGCTCCGCACCGCGGGGGATACCTACAAGATCTACCCGAACGCGCCCGACAAGGGGCCCAGACGGTCGTCAGTGGCCCGGGCGCAGGCAGCGCGGACTCCCCGAGTGGCTGGGTGACGGCGGATCGGACGAGCGGCAACAACGTGAATGCCTACCTCGATCGCGACAACAACAACGGCGTGGATGTCAATGGGCAGCCTGTCTCTGCATCGAAGACGTTTGAATTCACCTTCAACACCGCCATCACTCCGACTGACGTCACGAATCAGATGGCGGCGGTGACCAACCTGTTCTATCTGAACAACATCGTTGCACGACAAGCTTCGTCGGCACGGCTTTACCGAGGCTGCAGGCAACTTCCAGGCGAACAACTTCGGGCTGGGTGGGTTCGGTAACGACCCGGTGAACGCCGAGGCGCAGGATGGCGGCGGCACCAACAACGCGAACTTCGCCACCCCCGGTGACGGCTCGCGTCCGCGGATGCAGATGTATCTCTGGAACACCGCTTCGCCCAGCCGCGACGGCGACGTCGATTCCGACATCGTCTACCACGAGTACGGACACGGTCTGACGTGGCGGATGATCGGCGGCATGAGCGGGCGGCTCGCCGGCGCGCATCGGCGAAGGCATGAGCGACACGGTCGCCATCTACATCAACGGCGACGACGCAGTCGGCCGAGTACTCGACGAACAACTCAGCAGCGGGGATCCGTCGCTTCCGCTACACCAACTATCCCAACACCTACAGCGACGTCCTCGGCAACAGCGTCCACAACGACGGCGAAATCTACGCTGCGACGATGTGGTATCTGCGGCAGCTGTGGCTGGCGTCTGGCCGGACGATGGACCAGCTGTGGAGTTACGTCATCGACGGCATGAACTTCACGCCTTCATTCCCCGCATACGAAGACATGCGCGACGGAATCCTGGCGGCGATGCCGACTCAGGCTGAAGACTGTATCGTCTGGGACGCGTTCGCGAAGTTCGGCATCGGCGTGAACGCTGACGGCAGACAGAGTGCGCCCTTCAGCGTCACCGAAGACTTCTCGAAGCCGGCGGTGTGCAGCGGTGCGGCCAACACCGCCCCGACGGTCACGATTACGCGCACCCGCCAACGGCAGCTCGTTCCAGCAGGGAACAGTCGGTCGCCTTCGCCGGGTACCGCCACCGATACCCAGGACGGCACGATCACGAGCTCGCTGGTCTGGACTTCGAACATTCAACCGGGCGGGACTATCGGCGGCGGGCGGGTCGTTCAGCCGCTCCGACCTGGTGGTGGGAACTCACACCATTACGGCGTCGGTCACCGATGCCGGAGGCTTGACCGATACCGAGACTCGCACGATTGCGATTACGGCTGCTCCGGCCCCGACGATCACGCTGACGACGAGCGGTTTCAAGGTCAAGGGTGTTCGGAACGTGGATCTGACATGGACTCCGACCGGCGGCGGCACCATGGATGTCTATCTCGGTTCCAGCGTCGTCGACAGTGACCCCCAATGATGGCGCCCACACTTACGTCATCGGTGGAAAGGGGGCCGGTTCATTCACCTTCAAGGTCTGCCAGACTGGCACGGCGGTCTGCTCCAATACGTCGACCGTCAACTTCTGACGACGTTTTGAACGCCTGCGGCCACTTTGCCATCGATCGGCGAAGTGGCCGCCCTCGATTACAGAATCGTTCGCGTTGCCCCCCGAATGCCCGGCCGCAGCCGCCCAGGCGGCAGCCCGCCCTTGAGCTGACCAGGGGCCTTCCCCCGGGGCCCCGGACGGGGTAGGATTTGGGTCCTACCAGAGTCAGCAATAGGAGAGGCACGGGGCCGGCCGGGCAGCCTGCGTATCGACCCATTGGAGGCGCGCTTCGTGATTCGTGCATGCGGGGTATCGGACGCGGGCCGCGTTCGAAAATCCAACGAAGACCGGTTCATTTCGGACCCGGAACTGCGCCTGTTTGCAGTAGCCGACGGCATGGGCGGGCACAAGGCCGGTGAGGTGGCGGCGCAGCTGGCCGTCGACGCGATCAGCGGATTCGTGACCCGTTCTCAGAACGACAACGATGTCACCTGGCCGTACGGGATCGATGACTCACTGTCTTTCGATGGCAACCGGCTGCGGACGGCGATCTGCCTGGCGAACCGCCGGGTGTTTCGCGCGGCCGAGAGCTCCGACGATTACGGCGGGATGGGGACCACGATCGTCGGGGTCATCCTCAGCGGAGCGCAGGCCGCGATCGGTTCGGTGGGGGACAGCCGCGTCTACCGGCTCTCGGCCGGCCGGCTCTTGCAGGTAACCACCGACGATTCCTGGGCGTCCACGATCCTTGCCCAGGACCCGTCGCTGAAGCCGGCCGACATTGCCCAGCATCCGATGCGAAACGTGCTGACCAATGTTCTCGGCGGACGTTCGAGCGTGGAGGTTCGCGTCAGCGAGCACACGCTGCGCGATGGCGACGTGCTCCTGCTCTGCTCGGACGGGCTCCATGGCGTCATGGACATCGGCGCGCTCCAGGGCGTCCTGGAGAAGACACCGGATGTCCAGGCGGCCGCGAAAACGCTCGTCGAAGCCGCGCTCGACCGTGGCAGCCGTGACAACGTTACGGCGCTGGTCGTGCGCTATGAGGCCGACCGGTGACCGAGCCGAGATCCCAGACGGTACTTCCGGAGTACGTCGGCCGTTATCGCGTTGTCGACCGGATCGGCAAGGGCTCCATGGGGGTCGTCTATGGCGCGATGGACGAGCATCTCGGGCGCCGTGTGGCGGTCAAGTTGATGCTCGCGGACTTCGAAGAGGAGCCCGAACTGCGAGAGCGTTTCTATCGCGAAGCGCGGATCACCGGACAGCTCGCCCATCGCAACATCGTCACGTTGTTCGATCTGGGAGAAGACAAGGGGCGGCCGTTCATCGTGATGGAGCTGCTCGACGGCGTCCCGCTGGCCGACTATCTCGGCACCGCCGCCGCATCGAGCATCGACGTGAAGATGGATCTGATGATGCAGCTCTGCGACGGCCTGCAGAACGCCCACGAGGCGGGCGTCGTGCATCGCGATGTGAAGCCGAGCAACATCTTCGTTCTGAGGGATGGGACGCTGAAGGTGCTCGACTTCGGCGTTGCCAGGCTGGCGATGTCGAGTCTGACCGCAAGCGGGATGCTCCTCGGCACGCCGGAGTACATGGCGCCGGAACAGGCCCGCGGTCTGAAAATGGACGGGCGGTCCGACGTGTTTTCCGCGGGGGGCGTCTGCTACTTCATGCTGACCGGAAAGCCGCCATTCGGCTCGCGCGACCTGCGGAAAGTGCTTCAGGCGATCATCAACGATCCGCCGACGCCGCTGACCGACGACGTCGCTCCCGAGTCGCTGCGCCGCATCCTCACCAAGGCGCTCGCCAAGGCTCCGGAAGACCGTTTTCAGCAATGTGCCGAGATGCGCGACGAGCTTGGGCAGGTCAGGCGTTCGAATGCGTCCGCAACGATTCGAATCGTGAATGCGGCGCACGATCGCTATAAGCAGATTGTCGCGCTGATCGACGATCGCCGGGAGGCGGGCCGGATGCTGGGCGTCGAAGGGATCGACGCCTCGTGCGACGAGGCGTTGTCGCGGCTGCAATCGCGATTCCCGACATTTGCGTCGGCAGGTACTCCTGCGGCCATGGAACCGATGGACCGCTCGGTTGCGAAGGCCGCGCTCGAAGCGTTGCAGGGGCGTCACAACGCCGAACAGGCGGCGCTGGCGGCGCTGCGGGAGCGCGCGGTGGGCCTCCGGGCCGGCGACGCCGACAGAAACCCCGGAGCCGCGCGGATTCTGGCGCAGCCTGATGAAACCTCGGAATTGATGCGGATGTCTGAACGGTGAGCAGAAAACTCGTTGTCAGCGACGGCACGCGCGCGCGGGAGCTTCAGCTCGTGGGACGGATCGTGGTCGGCCGTGATCCGACCTGCGACATCACGCACGACCATTCGCTGCTCTCGCGCCGTCACGCCGAATTCGTCTCGGCGGGAGAGCTCGTCGTGGTCAGGGATCTTGGCAGCCGCAACGGAGTGTTCGTCAACGGCACGAAGACCGCGGAGCATACGCTCAGCCCCGGTGACATCGTGCAGATCGGACCGTTGCGGGCGCAGTACGTCCTGGACACCGTGCCGCTCAGCATCGCGCCGGACGACCACGATGCGGAACGGACCACCGTCAGGCGTGCCGTCGCTTCCGACGCTCTTCCAGTCACGTCCGCCTTGTCGCCGGCTGTACTTCCGATGGGAGAGCCGGCGTTTGCCGCGGCTCCGACCGACGAAGAGGACGAAACACGGCTGATCTCGAGGCGCTCGGTCGAACCCGAGCCCGAGGAGCCGATCGTGCCGCCGATCGCCACGCCCCCATCAGAGCTGATGGACGAAGACGATGACGCGACCAGATTCATCCCGACACAGCGTCGGAACGTAGAGCTCGGCGAGGCACCGCCCGCGCCGGCTGTCGCCGCGGTCGTGCCCGCGGCGGCGGCAATCGCTGCGCATGTTCGTGTTCTATCAGGTGGTGGTGCTTGGCGGTCTGGTCATTGCGGCCGCGGCGGTGAGCTTCCGTCTGGATGGCTTCTCCGCGCCCGTGACCGCATTCGTCGTTCCGCTGATCGTCGTCCTTGTCGGCGGCTATCTCGTGGCCGGCATCATCGACCGCCGGTTCGAGCGTGCTGCCGCGGAGCGGCACCAGTGACCAGACGCCCGAGGCGCGCACGGCGCGCCTGCGAGGAAGCGGCGCGGGGTGCAGGGGCCCCCGCAAGCGACCGAGCCGGGGTGTGGGGCGGAGCCCGCACAAGGCGCGCACGGCGCGCCTGCGAGGAACGCGCGCGACCGCCGGGGTTGCGGAGGCCGAGGCCGCCGGCGCGCCGCGAGACCGCTGCAGCCCGCAGCGACCGGGGTGTGGGGCGGAGCCCCACCAGAGAAATAGAGGGAACTGAGTGGCGAGCTTGCGCATTGTCGGCGCAGACGGCGCGGAGAAGATAGTCGAGCTGCGCGAGGGGAAGGTGCAGATCGGCCGCGGCCGCGACAACGACGTGGTGCTTGCGGACCAGGAGAAAGGGGTCTCGCGCACGCACGCGGAGCTTCGCTTCGAGAACGGCCGCTACATCATCGTGGATCTTCAGAGCCAGAACGGGACCTGGCTCAATGGCCGGCGGGTGGAGCGTGGTGAGGTCCCGCCTGGCGCCGAGATCACCATCGGCGACTACCGCCTGACGATCAGCAAAGAGTCTCCGCCGTCGGCGATGAACGTCACTGCGGGCGCGACGATTGCGCGGCCGGTACGCGATCTCGGTGACCTGCAGATCAGAGAGCACGTTCAGGCGCCCGCTTATCACGCGCCACCGCCGCGGGTGCCGCCGGCGAGAACTGCGCCGCCGGCCCCGCCCCAGCGGAACATGGTGGTTGCCGTGTTCGTGGTTGCCGCCGCCGTCGTCCTCTTCGGCACGGTGGCGTACATCTTCACGCCCGGCGGCGGTGGCGCCAGCCCGGCGCGGGCGGTCGAACCGGCGCCGACCGAGCCGCGGCCACCCGAGCCGTCCGCGGCGGCTACTCCAGAGGCGGCTCCGGTTCAAGAACGGGCGCCTGACGGCGCTGAGCCTGCTACCGGGAAGCCGAATGCCCCGCGCCATGTGCCACCGAGCAGGAGACCCGACCGCGTCGCCCGCAAGCCTGGGGAATCGCTGGAAATGTGGCGGACGCGCAGTGAGGCGCTGGAGATGCGCTACGCGTATTCGAAGGCCGCACTCGATCGGCGCGACTACGCCGCGGCGGCGGGAGGATTCCAGGCGATCCTGCTCGAGGAGCCAGGCTTCCTCGACGCCCCGCAGCTGCTGGTGCAGGCGAACGCAGGCCTGCGCGCGACGGCCAACGGACTGTTCGAGTCGGGCAAGCGCATGAACGCGGCCGGCGACTGGGTCGGTGCGCTGCAGAAGTTCGAACAGGCTCGGGCGATCTATTCGGCCATCCCGGGGATCAACGATGCCATTCAAGACGTTCGCGCCAAGCTACGCGCGGCTGGCACCAGGGCCTTCGCCCAGGCGAAGCAGCTGGAGGCCGCGGGCCGCACCGCCGAGGCGGTGAAGGAATACGAGAAGGCCGTTCAGTGGCTCGCGACTGACGATCCCAACCGACAGGCGGCGCGCGCGCGGCTCGAGCAGCTGAAAAGAACGCAGTGAGAGGACGAAGTGGCCATCACCAGTAATCCTGACAAGATCGGGCGCTACCAGATCCTCGAGCGCGTGGGCAAGGGGGGCATGGGAGTGCTCTATCGCGGCATCGACCCGGTGCTCGATCGTGAAGTCGCCATCAAGCTGATGCTGATGGACTTCTCCGAAGACACCGAGCAGATGCGTCCGCGTTTCTATCGCGAGGCGCAGGCCGCGGCGAAGCTTCAGCACTCGAACATCGTGACGATCTTCGAGTTCGCCGAAGACCACAACACGCCGTACATCGTGATGGAGTTCCTGCGCGGATCGAGCCTCGCTCAGCGCATGACCTCACCGCTGCCACTAACCCTCGACGACAAACTGAACATCGTCGCTCAGCTCTGTTCGGCGCTGCACTACGCCCACGGCCAGGGCGTCGTTCACCGGGACATCAAGCCGGCGAACATCTTCATCATGCCGGACGGCACGGTGAAGCTGCTCGATTTCGGCGTCGCCAAGCTCACGTCGTCCACCCTGACGCGACAGGGAGACGTGCTTGGCAGCGCGTCGTACATGTCGCCGGAACAAGTGAGCGGCAGCGAAACCGTCGACGGACGCTCCGACATTTTCTCGGTCGGCGTCATGCTCTACGAGCTGCTCGCCGGACGCAAGCCGTTCGTCGGCGAGGGACCGACCGCGACCATCGTCAAGATCCTGCGAGAGGACGCGCCGCCGCTGAACCAGGCGGCGCCCGGTCTGCCGCCGCAGCTGGTGGCGGCCGTGGAGAAGGCGCTGGCCAAGGAGCCCGCCGCACGCTTCCAGACCGCCGGCGACCTCTCGCGCGAGCTGCAGTGGATCCGGCGCTCGATCGACGTCGAGATGCCCGGAGCGCCCGGCCTCGAAGAAACACGGTTCGCAAGCCCGACGCAGATGTACGAGCTGCAGAAGCAGCTGGATCTTCCGCCGGCACCGATCGCGGCGCCTGCGCCCCCGCCGCCGGCGGCAAAGAACAAATGGGTCATTCCCGTTGCGATGGGTGTGGTCCTGATCGGGCTCGCCGTCGTGTTCGGCGCGAAGATGATGAGGGGCAATTCGCCGGGACCAGTTGAGGCCGCCACTTCGGCGGCGGCAGCGGCGAAGCCGGCGAAGCCGTCGGAGCCTGTCGCTCCGGCGGTGGTGTCGTTGCAGGTCGATTCGGTCCCGGACGGGGCGACGGTCGTCGTCAACGGCCGGAACACCAGCCTGAAGACGCCTGCATCGGTGACGCTCAGCGGTCCCGGACCGCACAGCCTTCGTCTGACGAAGCCGGGGTTCGTGCCACAGGAAGTGAATCTGACCGAAGCCGACCTTCGAAAGGGGGCGGCGAGTTATACGCTCGCCGCCGTGGAGATCACGAGGGTGCCGGTCGCTATTCGCAGCGCGTATCCGGTGGACGTCTGGAGCGGCTCGCAGGCGCTCTCGCGGAGCAAAGAGAACCATCAGCTGAGTGTGCCGACCGGCACCCGGCTGCGGATCTCGGCGGGTGAGTACCTGCTGAACGATTCGGTGACCGTCTCGGCGAAGGGGCTCAAGTACAGCGCCCCGGCGCTCGGACGTCTGACCGTCCTGACCAAGTTCGAGACCTGTAATGTGAAGATTGGCGGCCAGGATCTCGGCTCTCCGCCGATCGCGCGGAAACAGGTTGCCGCCGGGCAGTACCGTGTTGACATCGTTTGCACGGGAGGAACCAATCCTCCGGCGCAGGTGGTGACCGTCGTCCCGAACGAAACCGCCACGGTGAGGATCTATTGAGTGAGAGAACGACGGTTTTCCAGTGCCGTCGTGGCGTCGTGTGTCGTGTCGTCGTGACTGCCGTCGGCATCGTTTCTGCGGCACTGACGCTCGCAGCACAGGGCGGAGACGATCTCGCCCGCCGCACCTACGACAGCGGCGTTTCATTCGTTCAGAACGGGCGGTACGCGGAGGCGTTGAAAGACTTTCAGGCAGTGGTCGATTCTTTTCCGAAGAGCAGCGTCGCCGACGATGCGTTGTTGCAGATCGGTTTGTATCACCTCGAGGCGGCGCGCGACCTGGCTGCCGCGCAGGCGGCGGCTGACCGCCTGCTGAAGGAATATGGAGCGTCCGATTCTGCGCCGATGGGTTATGTCCTGATTGGACGGCTGGCGATCGCGAAGGGCCGGACCGCCGCGGACGTCGACGCCGCGCTTGCAAGTTTCGAGCGCGTGCCGCGATTGTTCCCGACGTCTCCCGCCGTCGCCGCGGCGAGGTACTACGCCGGCGACACGCTGCGGCTGGCGCGTCGTGGTGACGAGGCGCTCGTCCAGTTCCGGCGGATCGAGCTCGAGTATCCGCGCTCGCTCTGGTCGGGTCGCGCGGACCTCGCGTCCGCGATCGGGCTGGTGTACTCGGGGCGCGTCCCGCAGGCGTTCGAGAAGCTGCAGCGCATCCGCCATCAGTTTCCCGGAACGCGCGAAGCGGAACTGGCGCTCAACTACAACACGATCCTGTACAGGCTGTACGTGCGGAAGCCGGCGTACAGCTTCAGCGGCCGCTTCGTCGGCGCGGCAACGGATAAATTCAGAGACGTCAACGGCGTGGCGGTCGACGAAACCGGCCGCGTGCTGATTGGCCACAAACAGGGCGTCTCGATCTTCGACGCGAAGGGCACGGCGGTGAAAAACGTCCCCGCGCTCGAACCATCGGCCTTCTTCGTCGAGGGGCGCGACCGGGTTGTGCTCGTGCGGTTGCACACCCTCCAGCCGGAAGGAGGGACGCCGATGGTCATCAACGTGCCGGTCGCGGGCCGGCCGGCGCGTCAGCCGGAGGAGATCCCCGCCGTGATCACACTCGGCGACGGTGATCGCCTGGTGGTCGACCGGAAAGCCAAGACCGTGCTGCGAGTGACGTCAGCCGGCAAGTTCGTCTCCAATTTCGCCACCCTCGACGTCGAACGGCTCGCGCGCAACGATATGGACGATGTGGCGATGATCGACCGGCAGAACAAGAGCATCGCGTTGGCGGATCGAGACGGGAAGATCATCGCCAGGATTCCTGCAAAGGGGGCGAACTACCAGTTCGCGGATCCGGCCGACGTCGCCTTCGACGCACTCGGTCACCTCTACGTGCTGGACGGCAACAGGGCCGCGGTCCACGTCTTCGGGCCGAAAAACACGTTGCTAACCACGATCACCGTCCCCGGCCGGGAGCCCGGCGCTCTTCAGAAGCCGAAGGCCTTGGCGATCGATGCCGCCGGCCGTCTGTTCGTGTTCGACGAGAGCACCCAGCGCATCCAGGTGTACCAATGACGTTCGTTATCGCTGTCGTTGCCCTCCTCGTAGTGTCTCCCGTAGTCCAGCCCTTCAGGGCTGCTGACAGTCGTAGTCCAGCCCTTTAGGGCTGCGTCTCCCGTAGTCCAGGCCTTTAGGCCTGTGACAGTCAACGGTGTAGGCCCCCAGGCCGCCGCGGACGCCCAGTTTCAGGAGGCGCGGCGTCTCTTCGACGCGTTGGACTACGAGAAAGCCGTCGCCGCCCTCGACGGGGCGATCGTCGCGCTCGAGGCGAGCACGCCGAAGGACGTGGCGCGCCTCGACAAGCTTGCGAGCGCGTATGAAATGCGGGCGCGCTCGAAATTCGGTCTTGGCGATCAGGACGGCGCCAAAGCGGACTTCGGGCTGCTGCTCAAGGTCAACCCGTCTCACACACTGTCCGGGCAGGTCTCGCCCCGGGTCGTCGCGCTCTTCGAAGAGGTGGCCAAAGAAACTGTCACCAGCATGACCATCGCGGTGACTCCGCCGACCGCGAAACTCCAACTGGATGGCATGCCAATCGACGCCGCCGGAACCGTGCGCGTGGCTGTCGGCGAACACGTCGTGTCGGCGGAGCAGCACGGCTTCCGTCCCGCCAGGCAGACTGTGACGGCGGCTATCGGCACCACCGCGGAAGTGTCGCTCGCACTGGAACGCGTTTCATCGGTGCTCCGCATCATCACGTCACCGGCAGACGTGGAAGTACGAGTGGACGGGGTCAGCGTCGGCAAAACCGTTGCGGCGGCCGCGGAAGGCGGGACAGCGCCGACTGTATCGGCCCCGCTCGTCGTGGGCGACGTCACAACCGGCCCTCATGTCGTGGAGCTGAAGCGTGACTGCTACGTCACCTCGTCGACGCGGGTAGCCGTGGACAAGCCGGATGATTATTCGGTCGGCCCACGTCAACCTTCAGCCCGCGGTTGCGACCTTATCGGTGTCGGCGAACCAGGCCGGCGCGAAGGTTTTCGTCGATGGTCAGGACCGCGGCACAGCACCGTTCAAGACCGCTGAACTCTGCGAGGGAGAGCATCTCGTCGAGGTGCGCACCAGCTTCGGGCGGGACGTGAAAAGGGTGGACGCACGCGCCGGCGGCAACATCGTGTTCGAGGGAGTGATCAAGCCGACGTTTGCGATCGTGTCGGCGAGCGGAGCCACCCTGCCCCAGGACGTCCGCATGCTCGTCGAACGCGCGATGGGAGCCTCGCAGACCGTGCGCATGCTCGCGCCCCCGGCCGATCAGGCCGACAAGGCGCTCAAGGCGAACCAGCTCTCGTCCGACTGGCTGGCGACCGATGCCGGCGGACGTCCCGTCGGCGCGGCGGCGCAGATGGCCGGGCCGATCCGTAGAGAGGCGTCAACGAAACTCTCCGAGACTTTTGGCGTTCAGGGTGTCGTGTCGGTCACGGCCCTCGACGCGAACCGTGTCGTCGTCGCGCTGCTCGCGGCCGGCAGTACGTCTCCCGATGTTCTCGACGTATCGCTCGACAGTACGGCATCGATCGAGGCCGCGCTCGCAAGACTGGATCAGGCCGTGCCGCTCTCGCGTCCGTCGATCGGCATCCTGGCGATCGATGTTGCCGATGTCGCGGGCGCGGTGGTTGCGTCGATCGACGCAAACAGCCCGGCATCCGCAACCGCCCTGAAGGCCGGGGATGTCATCCTGCAGGCGGGTGGTCAGGCAGTCGCAGACGCATCCGCGCTGACCAAACTGGTAAGCACCAGGACAGCCGGTCAGCCGATGACTCTCGAGGCGCGCGACCCGGCCGGCGCGGCCAAGCGCGTGGACGTCCCGGTCTTTCTGACGCCGCGTGTGATCGGGTTGGCGGAGCAGGGGATTCCGGTCAACCGGATGCTGCTCGACCTGCGGGCGCGGGCCGGGGAGGTCACCGATCCGTTCGAACAGGCCGTCGTCCGCCTCAACACCGCCATCGCTCTCGGACGGGTGGGGGAATGGGGGGCAGCGCAAACAGAGCTGCGGCAGGTGAAGCTGCCGGACCGTCCGGGCGTCGGCAGCGGCACCGTGCACTACCTGCTCGGGGTCGCCGCGGAAGCGCTCGGCAGTCGCGCCGATGCCGATGCGGCGTACAAAGCTGCGATGGCCACCGAGAGCCTGCTGACCGATGACGGTCCCAGAGTGAAGGATCTCGCGGAAGCGCGTCTTGCCGAAATGATGCGCGGTTCGAAGTAATCGGACGTTATTCGAGCCTTGATCGACCGCGCCGGCGTTTCCGTTAATCAAACGGAACTCCGCCCCGGGAAACACCCGATGTGATGCAGTGATGCTGACGTAGTATGATCGTGCATCATGCGCACCACGATCACACTCGACGAGCGACTCCTGACCCAACTCAAAAAGCGCGCGGCCGAATCCGGGACTTCAGTCAGTCGCCTCATCGAACAGGCGATTCGTCTCTTCATGCGGATGCCCGCCTCGTCGAAACGAGGGCCCCGATTCGAGCTGGTCACCTTTGGTGCGGACGGTCACTTCTCGCGACAGAACATCGACAAGACCTCGGCCCTGCTCGAAACCGACGACGTCGATCGCTTCGCGAGTCGCAAGTAGTCATGCAGTTGCCCGACGTCAACGTCCTGATCTACGCGCATCGTGAGGACGCACCCGAGCACGACCGCTACGCTGCCTGGCTCCGAACGATGACCGAGGCCGACGAGCCTTTCGCCGTGGCAGAGGTCGCCCTTGCGGGCTTTCTTCGAATCGTGACCAACCCCAGGATCTTCGATCCACCCACACCGATGGAGACGGCGATCGCCTTCTGCCAGCGTCTCGTCGACTGGCCGCGCGCGGTGATGCTGGGACCGAGCCGGCGACACTGGGAGATCTTTATCGGCCTGTGCGCCAGGGTCCAGGGGCCGCTGGTCACTGATGCGTATCTCGCGGCGCTGGCGATGGAACACGGTTGCGAGCTGGTCACGACTGACGGTGACTTTGCGCGCTTTCCGGGTTTGCGCTGGCGTCACCCGCTCGCCGGGTGACACAGGTGAAATTCAGCTGAGGTCACGAGGCACCTGGCGCTCGGACTGGAGACGGCCTTATGAGGTGCAGGTAACGCGTAGAATCGTAAGTCCCGATGAAACGCCTGGCCATCGCCATCGTCCTGCTCGTCGCTGTTTCGGGCTGCCATGCGGCCGCGGGAGAAGGCGCCGCTCCGATCGTCCAGCCCGGGGCACCGGGATCACCGAGTAAGGTGATCACCGCCGACCAGGTGAATGCCCTTGCGCCGCCCCAGTTCACTGCCGCCGACGTTCAGTTCATGCAGGGGATGATCGGCCATCACGCCCAGGCGTTGGAGATGACGTCGCTCCTCTCGACGCGCAGCACCGATCCGGACATGAAGAAGATCGCGCACCGGATCGAGCTTTCGCAGGCCGACGAAATCAGGATGATGAAGGAGTGGCTCCAGACGCGTCGACAGGCGCTGCCTGACGAGCACGCGCACCATGGCGATGGCGCCAAACTGATGCCGGGGATGCTGACGGCGGACGAGATGAAGCGTCTGGCGGCTGCAACCGGGGCGGAATTCGACCGATTGTTTCTCGACTACATGATCAAGCACCATCTCGGAGCGTTGACGATGGTGAGGGGACTGTTTGCGACACCTGGCGCCGGACAGGAGTCGGAGATTTTTGCGTTCGCGTCCGATGTGGACGCCGATCAACGCATGGAAATCGACCGGATGGGCGCAATGCTGAAGGAGCGTCAGAAATGAAAGTCGTCGCACGCAGGGCTCTCGTCATCTCTGCCCTGTTTCTCACCATCGGTATCAACGGGCTCGCGCAGGACAAGCCGGCAGGGACGTCGACTGATCCGCGCGTTGGCCTCAAACCCGGGTTGAAGAACGCCGGCGAAGCGGTCCGGAACCTGGAGCTGATTGCGTCCCTGCCAAAGCCGCCGGGGTTCTTCGATCCCAAGGCGCCGGCGGGGGAGCCGACACCCGCTGAAAAGCCCGAGCCGCCGCCTCCGCCGCCGGGCACAACGCCGCCTCCCGGACCGGTCTTCACCGGGCTGAACTACGCGAACTCCGACATCGCGTTCCGCGGCATCCGGATGGTCATGGGCAACTTCAGTGGCTTCAACAGCTTCGACGTCAGCAGCCCCAGGGAACCGAGATTGATCGGATCTGTTGTCTGTCCTGGCGGCCAGGGTGACGTCTCGATTCACGGCAACCTGCTGTTCATGTCGGTCGAGCAGACTCGAGGCCGGGTCGACTGCGGCACGGAGGGTGTGGAGGCGGCAGCAAGCAATGAACGGTTCCGGGGCGTCCGGATTTTCGATATTTCGGACGTTAGAAAGCCGAAGCAGCTCGCCGCTGTTCAGACCTGCCGCGGCTCACACACGCATACGCTGCTCGTGGATCCCGACGACAAGCAGAACGTCTACATCTACGGGTCCGGCACTGGCACGGTGCGCCCGGCTGAGGAACTGGCGGGCTGCTCGGGGCTGGATCCGAAGGACGATCCGAACACCGCGCTCTTCAGCATCGACGTCATCCAGGTGCCGCTCGCGGCGCCCGAAACCGCGAAGGTCGTCAGCCACCCGCGGATTTTTGCCGATTCGGCGACCGGCGCGGTATCCGGGCTGTGGCCGGGCGGCGACCACGGGCCCGGGTAGCCAGAAGACCAGCATCACGAACCAGTGCCACGACATAACGGTGTTCCCGGAAGTTGGACTGGCGGCCGGGGCCTGCTCGGGCAACGGCATCCTCCTCGATATTTCCGATCCGGTGAAGCCGGTCCGCGTCGATCAGGTCGTCGACAAGAACTTCGCCTATTGGCACTCGGCGACCTTCAACAACGACGGTACGAAGGTGATCTTCACCGACGAATGGGGAGGAGGCACACGGCCCCGCTGCCGTGCGACCGATCCGCCGACCTGGGGCGCCAACGCCATCTTCGACATCGTCGATCGCAAACTGCAGTTCGCGAGTTACTACAAGCTGCCGGCGCCGCAATCCGAAGTGGAGAATTGCGTCGCGCACAACGGATCCATCATCCCGGTCCCCGGCCGCGACATCATGGTACAGGGCTGGTACCAGGGTGGCATCACGGTGTTTGATTTCACCGATTCGACCAAGCCGGTGGAGATCGCCTTTTTCGATCGTGGCCCGGTGGACGCCACTCGGCTGATCACCGCGGGTCATTGGTCCGCCTACTGGTATAACGGCGCGATCTACGGCGCGGAGATCGCACGCGGCCTGGACGTTCTGCGACTGAAGACCAGCGTGTATCTCTCGCAGAACGAAATCGAAGCGGCGAATGCCGTCCGCCTGTCGGAGTTCAATCCGCAGCAGCAGCCACGCTTCGTATGGCCGGCCAACGCGACCGTCGCCCGCGCGTATCTCGATCAGTTGGTGCGAAGCAATTCGATCGCGGTTGCCAGGGCATCCGCGTTGCGCGTCGCCCTGGAGAAGTCCAACCGTGCCGCGCTCGTGTCGATCGCCGGAGAACTCGAGACGGAGGCAGCCAGCACCGACCGGGGTCAACGCATCCCGCCTCCGCGCCCTGGCCGAGACGATAAAGGCGCTCCGCTGATACTTGCCGGGATGCGGGATGCGGGATGCGGAACGCGCGGTGCGGGATGCGCGGTGCGCGGGGCGCGGTGCGGGATGCAGAATGGGGTCCGGCTGTCCCTCGTCTATGCCCTTCTCTTCATATCTACCTTCGGCGTCACCGCGCAGTCGCCGGTGCCGCCCGACGCTCCCGAGCTGCGCGCCCTGTGGGTGGACGCGTTTCACGAAGGGATCCGTTCCGCGCGTGAAGCGGACGACCTGGTTGCCGCGGCACGGCGCGCCAACATCAACACCCTGATCGTCCAGGTGCGACGGCGCGGCGACGCGCTGTACACGAAAGGCATCGAGCCGCCGCTCGACGATCCGGCCTACGATCCGGCATTCGACGCCCTCACCTACATCGTCGACGCCGGGCACCGCGCGGGCCTCGAGGTCCACGCGTGGGTGAACGCGATGCCGGTGTGGCGCGACGAGGCACCACCAAAGGACCCGCGGCACGTGTTCAACCGGCACGGCATTACGGCGGCCGGCGATGACAACTGGCTGACCGCGTCGCCGGACGGCAACCAGAAGTTTCCCGTCGGCTACTTTCTCGACCCCGGCCACCCGGCTGCTGCTGAATATCTCGCCGGCATCTACCTGAACATCGTCCGCAACTACGCGGTGGACGGCATTCACTTCGACTACGTGCGTTATCCCGAAACCGATGACCGTCTGCCCCGAGGCGCGACGGTCGGCTACAACCCGGTCAACCTCGCGCGCTTCCGGCGCGTGACGGGCCGCACGGATACGCCCGCGCCTGGCGACGAAGCATGGATGGACTGGCGGCGCGATCAGGTCACCAATCTGGTTCGCCGGGTGTCCATTGAAGCCAGGGCGATCAATCCGAGGATCAAGATCAGTGCCGCACTGATCCCATGGGGACAGCCCCCGTCGAACGAAACGGACTTCGAGGATGCGGCGCCAATGCAGCGGATCTTCCAGGACTGGCATCAGTGGCTGAAGGACGGCTGGCTCGATCTCGGGCTGCCGATGAACTACGCGACTGAGACCGACGTGCGTGTTCGCGGCTGGTTCGACGGCTGGATCCATTGGGAGAAGCACCACGCACATGGACGACACCTTGCGGTCGGTCTCGGTGCGTACCGCAACGCGTCCTCTGCCACGCTGGCGCAGGTCGGCCGCGCCCGCGCAGAGGATCGCGGTGGGAGCGTGACTGGAGTGTCGTTCTTTTCCTACGCGGTGCCCGTGCTTCCGGCCAGCCTCAAACCGGGTACCGACTTGCCGGCGGCACCCGTAACAGGCAGCGATCGGCTGGCGTTTTTAGCCGACGGAATCGCGGGCGCAGGCGGCGTCTTCGCGCGGCCGGCCCCGGTGCCGCCGATGCCGTGGATCGTAGCGCCTGAGCACGGCTGGATCGCGGGACTCGTTCCGTCCGGCGACCCGGCCGGGACCGATACCGTTGAAGTCCGGATCAAGCGCAAGCGGTTCTGGCCGTTCGGCAACACCAGACGGGTGCGAACGGACGCGAACGGGTACTTCGGGCTCGCGAAGGTGAGACCTGGCGACTATGAAGTTGCCGTGGGTGGCGCGAAGCGCAAGATTCGCGTGGTGTCAGGAGAGGTCACGCGAGTGGAGCTTCGCTGAAGCTGTCGGGATGCGGGATGGGGGGTGCGGGATGCGCCTTTTCGGCAGCGTCACCCCAAATTCCATTCCGCATCCCGCACCCCGCATTCCGCCCTCAGGCAGGCAACTGGTCCACGACGCCGCCGTCGAAGAGATACACATGGCGGCGGGCCTGCGCGATCCACCGCGGGTCGTGCGTCGCGATGCAGACGGTTGCGCCGTCGGCGTGGAGCTCGCTCAGCATCTGCATCAGCGATTCGCCGCTCTTGGAATCCAGATTGCCGGTCGGCTCGTCGGCGAGAAGAATCGCCGGACGTCCGGCGATGGCCCGTGCGACCGCGACCAGCTGCTGGTGGCCGCCGGAGAGCGAGCCCGGCCGCTGCTTTGCCCGATTCAGCATGTCGACGCGCGTCAGCGCCCCGTCGACCGTCGCCTTCCGCTCCGCCGCCGGGACGCCGCGCAGCGTCAGCGGATACTCGACGTTCTCGTAGACGGTCATGTCGCCAATCAGATTGAAGCTTTGAAAGATCAGGCCGATGTCGAGGCTGCGGGCGCGCGCGCGCTCGGCGGGCGTCATCCGGTCCACCGCCCGGCCGTTGAGCCAGTACGACCCGGACGTCGGAGTGTCGAGCAGCGCCAGGGTTGAGAGAAACGTCGACTTGCCGCAGCCGGAGGGGCCCGAAACACAGACGTACTCGCCGCGGTGAATGTCGAGGGTGACGTTACGAAGCGCCCAGGTTTCCTCGTCCGCGTCCCCTTTGAAGACGCGGCTGACGCCTTCGAGCCGGATGACCGGGCCGTCAGCCCCGGGGCTGTTCCGGGATGCTGTGTCGACTGCCTTGCTGCGCCGCCACCACGACATGAAGCCTCCGTTTGTCGCCTACTTGGACGGAAATGCGGCGTGAATGGATGGGGGAAGCAGCCCTGACCGCCCTCCGCCCCGACTTCGCTCTTCGAGCTTCGTCGAGGTCTCGCCATAGCGCTTCGCGCGGCGGCGGACAAGGCTACGGCGGGCAAGAAGGGCTGGACGACCTGCGATGGACAGCCCTAAAGGGCTGGACGACCTGCGATGGACAGCCCTAAAGGGCTGGACGACCTGCGATGGGCAGCCCTAAAGGGCTGGACTACGCGGGTTCGATCGCGGCTTCCTGCGCGGCTTCTTCAGCTTCGGGGTCGGGCGTGGGCGGGCGGAACATGCGGGCGAAGACGGCAGACGCCGCGCGGCCGCCGGCCGCGAGGCCGAGGAGGTGGCAGACGATGGTCACTCCGGCGAGCGCCATCCAGAAATTCGTGACGACAGTCATTCGCAACGCCGTCGTCAGCACCACGATCAGCAGCAAATCGAACGCAACCAGGGATGCTCGCCGCGACCAGAGCCGCCAGTTCGCGCCCGGATCTGGCACGAAGGTAAGACGCAAGGGCTCAACCTTTGGAGCGTTTTCTTTCTTTGTGAGCTCTGCCGGCCGGTCGGGGAAAGCCGTTTTCGCGAAGCACTCGCTGAACTGGGAGGCGAGATCGTCAGGGTCCAGACCAACCGCGACGGCGTAATCACGAACGTACGACCGGCTGTAGATCCCGGTAGGCCAGCGCGAACAATCCCCGCCCTCGAGGGCTTTGAGGAGGGAGGCGCTGATCTTGGTATCGCGCGCAATCCTTTCGATGGAAACACCGCTCTGCTCCCGATGGCGGCGGAGGGCTTCACCGAAAGCGCGCTGTGATTTCACAAGCTCTCATCCCTCTGGGCACGCGCGTTGGACAGCCATTCTTCACTCACTCCGGACACAGAGGCGTCGCCTCCCTTCCGGAGAAGGCGACGTGCGACCGCTGCCGTCGCAGCTAGCGCCAGCGCGCCTATAGCAACAATCCAGATGCTGAACATATTGAATTGTGGATGACGATTTTGCAACAACGATTCCATTGATCAGGTGCCCGTTCTTGCACGAATTTCAACGTCCCCCGATCCGTGCCGCGCCAGGGTGTCCGGACCTGCTGCGCAACTATTACCCAGCTCATGCAGGACGAGAATCTGCCGCGGCACCACAGAAATGTTCGCGGGCACCCGTGGTTCCTGGCGATCCCCCTGATCCCTCCTGGCCCACGGCTCCGGCGTAACTGACACACGGTCATTGACTTATGCTCCGGGCTGCGCCGCCGGCAAATCCGTGGAATCCCGCTTGCCCCGGGCGTGGGTGTGATCAGAAGTCTGCTCGCAGCCATTGGTGTGATTGCCCTCGTCGGTCTTGCGGCGCCGCCGCCGCAGCCGGGCGGGAAAAAGGCCGTGCAATCGACGCGCGTCGCCGCAGAACGTCAGGATGTCTCGCGCCCGCTGCGCGACATCGTGCCGATCAAGTCGGTCGCCCATCACAAGCCCGGCGACCGTGAGAAAAGGCTCGTGCGCCAGATCTTGCGCCCGCGAGTCGCCGATCCGATCGTTCAGAACTATTCGAGTGCCGCGCTGATTTCCGATCCCGGCATGAGTTTCGAAGGAGTCGGCAACGTGAACGGCGTCCTGCCGCCGGACACCAACGCCGACGTCGGTCCGAACCACTACGTCCAGTCTGTGAACGTTTCGTTTGCCGTCTACAGCAAGGGGACCGAGACCACGCCGCCGGCCCTCCTCTACGGGCCCGCAGCCATGAATACGCTGTGGACTGGCTTTGGAGGCCCGTGCGAGGCCAGGAACGATGGCGACGGGATCGTCATGTACGACCATCTCGCCGACCGGTGGGTCATGAGCCAGCTCGCCCTGCCGAACCTGATTTTCGGCCTGGTGATCGGTCCCTTCTATCAGTGCATTGCCGTCTCGGCGACTCCCGATCCAACCGGCGCGTATCACCGGTACCAGTTCTCGTTCAAGAAACTGAACGACTATCCGAAGCTCGGTGTATGGCCGGACGCCTATTACATGGCGATCAACCAGTTCACCTCCGTGTCGCTTCAGTACGCCGGCCAGGGAGTGATTGCGTTCGACCGTCAGAAGATGCTGGCCGGCCTGCCGGCAACGATGCAGTACGTGGATCTTGCGCCAGTCGACATCAATCTCGGTGGCATGCTGCCGGCCGATCTCGATGGTCCGGCGCCGCCGCCCGGATCGCCTGGATACTTCGTCCAGGTGGACGACGATACGTGGGGTTATACGCCGGCGGATCGCCTGCAGTTGTGGCGCTTCAACGTGGACTGGGCAAATCCTGCCGCGACCACGTTCACGGGACCGTTCGCCATGCCGGTGGCGCCGTTCGATTCCGATCTCTGTACCTACTCGCGTAATTGCATCCCGCAGGCGGGATCAGCCGCGAAGGTGGATGCGATGGCGGACCGGCTGATGTACCGGCTCCAGTACCGAAACTTCGGCTCGCACGAATCGCTGGTCGTGAACCACACGGTCGATGCTGATGGAACCGATCACGCCGGCCTGCGGTGGTATGAGATCCGCGATCCACGCAACGCCCCCTTCGTTCACCAGCAGGGCACCTACGCGCCCGATTTCGACCATCGCTGGATGGGCAGTGTCGCGATGGACGCGTCGGGCAACATGGCACTCGGATTCAGCGTTTCGGGTGTGTCGCTCGCTCCGTCGATTCGCTACACCGGCCGGCTCGCCGCCGATCCGCCTGGAGCGATGACACAGGGTGAGGCGGACATTATTACCGGCGGCGGCGCACAGACGCACACGTCCGGCCGGTGGGGTGACTACAGCATGATGGCGGTCGATCCGGTCGACGGCTGCACATTCTGGTACACGCAGCAGTACTACGGAGCGACGAGTGAGCTGGGCTGGCAGACACGCGTCGGCCTGTTTTCCTTCCCGTCGTGCGCGTCGTCGTCGAGTCTGCCCCGCGTGACGATCGCGGCGACGACCCCGGCGGCCGCCGAAGCAGGAGTGGTCGATGGCGTTTTCACCGTGTCTCGAACGGGAGCGACGACCGAGCCACTCGCCGTGTCCTACATCGTCAGCGGGACCGCTACCCCGGGCGGCGACTACGTCACCCTGCCCGGCACGGTGACGATCCCGGCCGGTGCAGCCAGCCAGGTGATTGCCGTGACACCGGTCGACGATCCCTTCTCGGAGCCGAACGAGACCGTGACGGTCACACTGAATCTCAACCCGTCCTATACGCCCGGATCGCCGAGTCAGGCCCTGGTCACGATCGTCAGTGAGGACCTGCCGCCCGACCTGATCGTCGCCGCGCTGACGATTCCAGCCACAGGCGTGCCCGGCAGCCCGGTGATTGTGAACGACACCACGAAGAATCAAAGCACCGGAACGGCCGCGCCGACATCGACGGCCTTCTACCTGTCATCGAACGTGCTGCCGGACGCCGCCGATCCACTCCTCGGTACGCGTGCCGTTCCCGCATTGCAGGCAGGACTGTCCAGCGTGGCTTCGACCACGTTCACGATCCCGGCGACGACGCCGACCGGCACCTATTACGTCATCGCCAAGGCGGATTCGGCCGCGGCAATCGCTGAAACGAACGAGAGTAACAACACCAAGTTCAGTGGCGCGATACGCATCGGCCCGGACTTCGACATGGATACCTTTTCCGTCCCAGCCGGGGCCGGGCCGGGCACGACGATCTCTGTCACCGACACCACGAAGAACATAGGGAGCGTTTCGGCGGCTGCGTCGAGAACCGCGATCTACTTCTCGGCCAACGCGATCCTCGATGCCGGGGATCCCCTGCTCGGGAGCCGCCCAGTCGCCCCCATCCCCGCCGGTGGGACAAATGCGGGCAGCACCTCCGTGCAGATACCGGCGGACACGGCGACAGGCACCTGGTTCCTCTTTGCCAAAGCGGATGCGAACGAAGAGGTTACGGAGACCTCCGAGACCAACAATGCCTCGTTTGCGACCGCGATCCGCATCGGACCTGATCTCACGGTAGCGGGTCTGACCGGACCGGCCACTGCGGCGGCCGGGGCGACCATCTCCGTGACGGAAACTACCCGGAACACCGGCGGCGGCAACGCGGCGGCATCGACGACCCGGTTCTATCTGTCGACGAACTTCACGTTCGATGCGGGGGACGTGTTGGTCGGCAGCCGGGATGTGCCGGCGCTGATCGGCGGAGCGACGAGCTTGCGGACGACATCCATAACTATTCCGGCGGGCACGGCACCGGCGACCTACTACCTGATCGCCGTGGCCGACGGTACCGAGGTGATCGTCGAGACGTCGGAAACGAACAACACGGCGGCGAGAGCGATCCGGGTTCTGGCGGGCTCGATCCCGTAAAACCGTGCCGAACATCGCATAAACGAGCCTGAACAATGACGGTCCTGCGCTATGATTGGCGCTGCAGGATCGTATTGATGGGCTCGTTTACAGTTGCGCTGCTGCTCGCCACCGCTCTTGTCCGCTCAGGAACAGAGCCTTTATGTCGCCCCCCTCGCACGGGATGGGCAGGTTCTCGTCTCTTTCAGACTCGCCCAGACGCTCACGCCAGAGCTGAAAACGGCGATCCACAGCGGACTGACGGTCAGCTTCGTTTACAAGGTGGACCTCAAGCGAAATTCCGCGGCGTGGATCGATCGAACGATGGCGTCGACGGTGGTGACGGCGACGGTGCGGTACGACAACCTGACGCGGAAGTACCACCTGTCGCGCCTCTTCGACGGGCGCACCGAGGACGCCGATACGACCGAACGCGAAGATGTGGCGTGGGCGTGGGTGACGACGCAGTTCGAGCGCTTACCGCTCTTCCGCGGTGTGCGTCTCGAAGACAACGCCGAGTACTACGTGCGCGTCCGGGCACATACCAGTCCGCGCAACGCCTCGTTCGTCTGGCCGTGGCAGGGTGACGACGTCGTGGGGCTGGCGAAGTTCACTTTCTTCCGATGACCGCGCCGAAAAGACTCGCCGGGGTTCTCGCCGTCCTGTTGCTCGTTACGGTGAGCGCAGGCTCGGCGCAGCAATCCTTCAATCGATTCGAGGTCTTTTCCGCCCTCGACACCTATCTGGAGGCAATGCGGCAGCAGGCCGGCATCCCCGGCATGTCGGCCGCGGTCGTCAAGGACGACGTCATTCTCTGGGAACGCGGCTACGGCTTCCAGGACTTGACATTGCGCATTCGTGCCACGCCTGACACGCCCTACCTGGCCGGCGACGTCAGCAGCACTCTCGCTGCCGTGCTTCTTCTGCAATGTGTCGAGCAGAAGCGTCTGAATCTCGATGTTTCCGTCCGCGGCTACGGAGTGACGTTTCCGGACGGCGACGCTACATTGCGCGAGCTACTGAGCCACACCTCGACGGAAGGGCCTGGCGGGACTTTTCAATACAACCCGGAGCGGTACACCCAGTTGACGACGGTGATGGAGCACTGCGCGCCTCAGTCGTACCGCAAGAGCGTCGCGCACCGGATTCTCAACCGGCTGGCGATGAAGGACTCGGTCCCCGGGACCGACCTGTTGAACCCGGATTTCACGCTCCCCGAGGACCTGTTCGAGGATGGCGATGCAGACCGCTATCGCGCCATCCTTGACCGGATGGCGGTGCCCTACAAGGTCGACAGCCGCGGCCGCGCCGACCGGACGCAGCGTACACCGACGACGCTGACGTCAGCGGGCGGTCTCGTGACGACCGTTCGCGATCTTGCCCAGCTGCAGTTCGCGCTCGATTCGTATCTCCTGCTCGAGGAGAGCACCGTCGCCGTGGCGTGGAACAACGCCGTCAACCGTCGCGGTGCCAGCGTCCCCATGGGCCTGGGCTGGTTTGTGACGTCACATCGCGGCCAGCGAGTCGTGTGGCATTTCGGATATACGCCGAACGCCTATTCCTCTCTCGTCGTCAAGGTTCCCGCCTACAACCTGACGTTCATCCTGATGGCCAACAGCGACCGGCTCAGCGCGCCGTTCCAGTTGTCGCAGGGGGACGTCACGCGTTCGGTTTTTGCGACTCTCTTCCTGCGTCTCTTCACCTGATCGCTCGAGACGGATGCTGAAGGTAGTCGCGCTTTGCTGCCTGGGGTTGTTTCTCCTTCCAGGTAAGGCGGCCGCGGAATGGCAATTCACGCCTTTTGTCGGCCTCACCTTTCGCGGCAGTACGAGCATCGTGGACATCGAGACCGTGAATGACAAACCTGCCAGCGAAAGGGTCCATACCCATTTCGGCGGGTCCGTGAGCTTTCTTGGCGGTGGCATCCTTGGTGCGGAGGCAATCTTTACGTGGACCCCGGGATTTTTTGAGCAGGAGGATCTCGAGCTCGTCGAGAGCAGCCGCTCGATCGCGCTGATGGGTAACCTCGTGGTCACCGCCCCCCGACGCTTGACGGAATACAGCTTGCGTCCCTTTGTATCCGGCGGGTTCGGAGTTCTGAAGCCGTATATTCGCCTGACACCAGTCGGAGGCACTGAGCCGTTACCGGTTGTTGATCTGAATCTATGGGGCTATAACATCGGCGGCGGGGCCGTCGGCTTCCTGTCCCAACGCACCGGCGTTCGATTCGACCTTCGTTACTACAGTACCGTCCGGCCTACTGATGAAGGTGGGGTTCCCATCGAAGATCGCGTGCGTCTGCGCTACATGACCGCGTCGGTCGGTGTCGTCATTCGCCGATAGCGCGGACCTCCGGTGCCGCTCCTCGCGTTCGGCCTGATCCTTTTTGCAATCCTCGCGGCGATCGCGCTGCTTCCACTCTCGATCATTCAGCGATATCGCGTCGGCACGTCGCGGCAACGCGCACGCGGGTGGTTGATATGGCTGAATCTGTTCGGGCTATCGGTTTCGACCTTGCTGTTCGTCATCGGCGCCGCGGTCACCAACATCTGGGTTCCGCGAGCGCTGGCGTATACGTTGGCAGGACTCGCCGGCGGCTGTGCTCTCGGACTCCTCGGACTTGTGCTGACGCGCTGGGAAATATCGCCGCGAGGCGTTCATTACACCCCCAACCGCCCGTTGATCCTGACGATCACTCTGCTTGTGACCGCGCGACTCTTTTACGGACTGTGGCGCGGCTGGCACAACTGGCGGGCTGCTGTCGGAGGCGACAGCTGGCTGGCGCAGTCGGGTGCCGAGGGCTCACTGGCGGCGGGCGCAGTGGTCCTCGGCTATTACGTGGTCTATTGGGCTGGGGTCCGGCGGCGTCTCAGGGCGCGCTAACGTTTCTTCGCGGTCTTGCCGCCCTTACGCATCGGCTCGTGGTTCTCGGGTTTCCCGTATCCGCCACCTCCGGGTTTCTCCCCGCCGCCGTGAACCTTGTTGACCGTTGCCCAGGCGCGGCGTTCCGCCTCGTCTTCAGATAGCCCGCGTTCGCGATAGCCTTCCTCGATGTGCTCAGCCTGGCGCTTCTGCTTGTCGGTGTACTTGTCCTTGTCACCCTGCGGCATTGCTTCCCTCCAGAACAGGCGTCCGGCGTGAGCCGGAAGCGACACTAGCAGCAGTCGCAACCGAAGTGCCAACGAGGTGCCGAGGTGAACTCGGGTATCCTCCGTCCATGCTGCTGAGGCTGTCCCGTGCTGCGGTACTCATCATTGCGGTCACGGTCTGCTGGACAGTTTCGACGGCCAGCCAGCCTGAAACCAGCAGGTTTTTTCCGATGGCAGTGTGGTACGGCGGCGGCAAGGCACGCGCGCCGATGGTGGAGTCAGATGCGCGCGCGAAGAAGGAGCTCTGGCGCGAGGACCTGCGCGCCATCAAGGCGACCGGCTTCAACACCGTCCGCGCCTGGATCGATTGGGCATCGGGCCAGCCTGCCGAGAACGCGTACGACTTTCAGACGATCGACGTCCTGCTGGAGCTGGCCGAAGAGGAAGGTCTCAAGCTGGCGCTTCAGGTCTACATGGACTCGGCGCCGTTCTGGGTCGGGCAGAAGTATCCGGATTCGCTGTTCGTCTCCTCGAATGGCCAGGCGATCAAGCCCGAGTCGGCACCAGGTTATTGCCGCGATCACCCCGCTGTTCGCGCAGCGGACAACGCGTTCTATGCGGCGCTCGCACGGCGGGTCAAGGACAAGCCGGCATTCATCGGCTGGGACCTCTGGAGCGAGCCGCACGTCATCAACTGGGCGAACCCGACATGGATTCCGAATCCCGAGTTCTGTTTCTGCACCAATACCGTGCGGCGTTACCGGGAATGGCTGCGCAAGAAGTACGGATCCATCGAGAGCCTCAATGCCGCGTGGTACCGCCGCTTCACGTCCTGGGAGGACGTCGAGCCGAGCCGGATGAGCACGATCCTCTCGTACACGGACTACATCGACTGGAAGACCTTCATCGCTGCGAAGCTCGGTGAAGACCTTCGCGACCGCTATCAGGCGGTGAAATCAATCGCCCCGCGAACCATCGTCACCAGCCATGCAGCCGGGGTCGGACTGTTTGCGTCGCCGCACCACTGGGAGGGGCAGTCCGATGACTGGACCATGGCCAGGCAGGTGGACTTTTACGGTACGTCCTTCTATCCGAAGCATTCCGCGTCGGTGGATCGCGACGTGCCATGGCGGGCGGCCCTGCTGGATTTCACCAGGTCGTTCGGGTACGACGAAGGGCGGCAGGGGTTCTGGGTCGGCGAGCTTCAGGGGGGCTTCGGCACCATCGCGCTCAACGTCAGTCCGACGGTCACGTCCGATGATCTGACTGTGTGGACGTGGAGTGCCCTTTCGCGCGCCGCCAAGGGTATCAACTACTACGCGTGGTATCCAATGAGCTCCGGCTACGAATCGGGAGGGTTCGGGCTCAACCAGCTGGATGGCACAATCACTGATCGCGCGAAGGCGGCGGGAGCGATCGCGCAACTTGTCGATCGGCATCAGGATCTGTTCCTCGACGCGCGTCCACCACGCGCCGAGGTCGCAGTCATCTACAACCCGCTGTCCCATTTCGTTGGCGGCCGGCAGCGTGCCGCCGCCTATGGCGGCCCGCAAGGAGAAGTCGCCGGCATCGAGCGCGACTCGCTGCTCGGCGTTCACCGTGCGCTATTCAGCGTCAATGTGCCGCTCGACTACGTCCACATCAACGCTGTTGTCGGCCGAGAGGCTCCGTCAGTACAAGCTGGTGTACTTCCCGTATCCGCTGATGCTTCCGGAGCGAGCCGCAGGTGTGCTCGCGGAGTATGTGGCTGCCGGAGGAGCGCTGGTCGCAGAGGCCAGGCTCGGGTGGAACAACGAACGCGGCAACGCCGCCGAGCGCATCCCCGGTCTCGGGATGTCCGAAGTGATGGGCGCACGCGAAACCGCAATAGAGACGGCTCCAGGTGGCCGCACGTCGATGAAGTGGTCAGGCACCGACCTGCCCGGTCTCGCCGCCGGGACACTCTTACCGGGGCGATGGTTCAAG
This sequence comes from uncultured Acidobacteriota bacterium, assembly GCA_963810305.1. Classification (GTDB taxonomy): domain Bacteria; phylum Acidobacteriota; class Vicinamibacteria; order Vicinamibacterales; family 2-12-FULL-66-21; genus JACDCA01. The sequence continues at coordinate 296,186 of CAWEMY010000006.1, read as the reverse complement.
GAAACGCTCGAACCGGTCGGTCCGGCGGCGCGCGTGGTGGCGCGGTACGAAGATGGTGCTGCGGCCGCCGTGATGTCCACTCACGGCAAGGGGCGCACTCTGATGCTTGGCTCCTACGTCAGCGCGGCGGCGCAGTCCACGCCGACGCGGGAAGCGGAAGGTTTCTTTTCCGCGCTGGTGGCCTGGGCTGGAGTCGTGCTGCCGATACGAGTGACCGGATCACCGCTCGAAGCAAGGCACGTCGAATCCGGCGCCGAGCGCGTCTTGTTCCTCTTCAACCACGGCGAACAGCAGGCTCGTTCGGAAGTGACGCTGCGGGTGGGGCCCGGTGATTACGTTGCGGAGGATCTGGCCGGCCGCAGCGCGATCGCGTTGACTCGCGCGGCCGACCATGTGCGCCTGGCGGCTGAAGTGCCGCCAGGGGGTGTGCAGGTGATCAGGATTCGCCCTACGTCTTTCTTCGTTGCCGTCCAGGAGCCGCCGGGGCCTCCGGTGATCGTCCCCTTCATCGAATTGCCGGTCACCTTTCCCGTGTACTTCGCATTGCCGACGGTGAAGGTGATCTCGTCGCCATGCAGGCGGGCGTTCGAGATCGGCGTCGGACCGAGCGTCCCGGTGAGCTTCTGGAACTGCTGCGTCACCGCCAGTTCCCCTTGCGGCAGCGACCACGATGCCTTCGACTTTCGCCGGAACGATCCACAGGAGTGCCGTGCAGTAACTCGTGCAGTCGTCCTTGACGACCTCGGTCTGATCCGGCTCCCAGTCTTCCATGGTGAACGAGTTCGAGACGACCCGCGTGCCCGGCTTGAGATCGAGGATCTTCGGCCGCAGTTTCATGTTGATCGAGGGCAGCAGGAACATGGTGATGACGGACGCTTTCGAAAAGTCCGTTTCGAACAGGTCCGCCTTCATGAACGTCGCCTTGTCGGTGACGCCGGCGGCGGCGGCGTTCTTCTTGGACAACTCGACCATGTCGGGGTTGTACTCGATCCCCATCGCCCGAATGCCACGCTTCGCGGCCGTGATGACTGTCCGTCCGTCACCGGATCCGAGATCCATCACGAAATCCTGCGGCGTCGCCTTGGCCATGTCGAGCATCTTTTCGACCAGCGCCTGCGGAGTCGGCACCCAGACGACGTCCTTGCCGGCCTGGCCCGACTGCGGCTCATACGGCTTCTGAGTCGGGGCCGCCGTCTGAGCCTGCGCGACTGCCGCGGTCAGCGTCACGCACGCAGCCATCAGCGAATGCCGGATAAAGAAGGTTCTTTTCACAATCATCCTCCAGAAGGTCTTACCATCCATGACTGCCGGCTCGAGGCCCGGCGCCAAAAACATTAAGTATAGTTCGCGAGTTTGACCACGGAGACACAGAGGTCACAGAGTGACTTTTCCAAAGGCAGACAGCTCTTTGAAAAGAGAATCTGTGAACTCTGTGCCTCTGTGGTTACTTGGATCCGCCGATGGCAATGAGCTGACCCTGGGTGCGGACCAGCAGACGGCCTTCTGAAATTGCCGGGGTCGCGAGGACGCTCGCGCCCATGTCGTTCTGCGCGATCCGTTCGAATACCGGCCCGGCTTTCAGGACGATCAGCTGGCCGTCCTCGCTCGCCACGTAAATCTTCCCGTCGTTGGCGACAGGTGACGAAGTGAAGGCGGACGCAGCATTCTCGAGCAGTCGCTGCTGGAACTTCCGCTCGCCGGTTTTGGCGTCGTAGACGGTGAGGACGCCGTTATAGCCGATGATGTAGGTCAACCCGCGGTAGACCAGCGGCGTGCACATGTAGCCGCCTCCCTTCGGGATGCTCCACGCGATGTGATCGCTGCTGGTGGCGGTGGCGTCGGCCGGCGTGATGTCTCCGGTCGCGGTTGTCTTGATCGCGTAAACCGGCGACTGCGGTCCGTGGGCGTTGGTGATGTAAATCAATCCATCACTGGCCACGGGAGTCGGGACCGGGATGTCTCCGTTGCGCGAAAGCTTCCAGATCTCTTTGCCGGTCTTGAAGTCATATGCGCCGGCGTGTCGGAAGCCGTTGACGAGAATCTGGGTCTGTCCGTTCACCTGAATGATCGTCGGCGATCCCCAGGTCGGTACGTCGGTGCGCGGCGTGCGCCAGATCTCGTTCCCCGTTTTGGCGTCGAAGGCCGCGAGGAATGAATCCTTCTGAACGTCCGCCAGGATGATCACCTTGCCGTCGTGCAGGATCGGGGAGCTGCCGGTTTCCCACTGCATCTGTGGCGCCGTGAACCAGCCGGCGTCGAGTACTCCGAGGTCTTTCTTCCACAGCAGCTTGCCCTTCAGGTCGTAGGCGTAAAGCCCTTCCGAACCGAAGAGCGCAATCAGCCGCTCGCCGTCGGTCGCCATCGTGGAGTTCGCATGCGATGCCTTGGTGTGCCGCTTGATCTTCGGCACCGACTTCAACACGGTCTGCTGCCATTTCTCCTTGCCCGTCTTCTTGTCGAACGCGTAGATCCGCCACTCGTGCTCCGTGTCATCCAGCACCGGTCGAACGTCGCCGTAGAGACCCACCTTGAGCCCGGCGTCCTTCTGGCCGCTGATCGAGGTCGAGACGAAGACATCGTTGCCCCAGACTACGGGGCTGGACAGACCGAGGCCGGGGACGTCCGCCTTCCATGCGATGTTGGTGCCGCTGGCGACGCTCCATTCGGTCGGCAGGCTGAAGCCCTCGGCAACGCCGGCGGCGTCGATCCCGCGGAACTGCGGCCAGTCGACACCCGGCCGGGGCGCGGACGCCGCGGAAATCGCGAGAGAGCAGCCGAGCAGGGCTGACGCGGACAACGCAATGTATCGGCGCATGGGAACCTCCCGGAAATCCTACATCAGCGGCGACCTATAATCGTTGTTTCACTGCTATGAACGACACCGCTTCACTCGATTTCATCCGGACAATCATCACCGAAGACCGCACCGCCGGGAAGAACCAGGGACGAGTGGTGACACGATTTCCTCCCGAGCCGAACGGTTATCTTCACATCGGTCACGCGAAATCGATCTGTCTGAATTTCGGAGTCGCTCGCGAGTTCAACGGTCGCTGCAATCTCCGCTTCGACGACACCAATCCGACAAAGGAAGAGGTCGAGTACGTCGACGCGATTCAGGACGATGTGCGGTGGCTCGGGTTCGAATGGGACAACCTGCACTTTGCCTCGGACTACTTCGAACAGTTATACGAATTTGCGGTTCACTTGATTCGTGCCGGGATGGCGTATGTCGACAGCCTGACGGCCGACCAGATCCGGCAATACCGCGGCACGCTCACCGAGCCGGGCAAGGAGAGCCCGTTTCGTTCGCGTACGGCGGACGAGAACCTGGACATGTTCGCGCGGATGCGGGCCGGAGAATTCGAGGACGGTGCCCACGTCCTGCGCGCGAAGATCGACATGGCCTCGCCGAACATCAACATGCGCGATCCGGTGCTCTACCGCATCCGCCGCGCGCATCACCATCGCACCGGCGACGCGTGGTGTATCTATCCGATGTACGACTTCGCTCATCCCCCGTCCGATGCGCTCGAGTGCATTACGCACTCGCTCTGCACGCTGGAGTTCGAAGACCATCGCCCGCTCTACGACTGGCTGGTCGAGAACCTTCCCGTACCGTCGCGGCCGCGTCAGATCGAGTTCGCGCGCCTGAACCTGACCTATACCCTGATGAGCAAGCGGCGGCTGCTCGAGCTCGTCCAGGAGGGGCATGTTGCCGGGTGGGATGACCCGCGTATGCCCACCATAGTCGGCATGCGCCGCCGCGGCTACACGCCGGAAGCGCTGCGCACCTTCTGTGACCGCATTGGCGTCGCGAAACGCGAGAACGTTGTCGACGTCGCCCTGCTCGAGCACGCAGTCCGCGAGGACCTGAATAAACGCGCGCCGCGTCTGATGGGCGTCCTCGATCCCCTCCGCGTCGTCATCGAGAACTATCCCGCCGACCAGGTCGAGGAGTTCGAGATCGTGAACAACCCGGAGGACCCCGCCGCCGGAAGCCGCCGGGTGCCGTTCGCACGCGATCTGTTCATCGAACGAGAGGACTTCATGGAGGATCCTCCGAAGAAGTTCTTCCGTCTTGCTCCGGGGCGCGAGGTCCGCCTGCGCGGCGCCTACCTCATCACCTGCACCGATGTCGTCAAGGACGACGCGGGGCGGCTCACTGAGTTGAAGTGCCGGTACGACCCTGCCACGCGCGGCGGCGATGCGCCTGACGGGCGCAAGGTGAAATCCACACTTCACTGGGTCGCGGCGAACACCGCGATCGACGCGGAAGTGCGCCTCTACGACCGGCTGTTCACGAGTGAAAACCCGGGCGCGAAGGGGGATTTCCGGAACGACCTGAATCCCGCGTCCCTCGAGGTGCGCACCGCGAAGCTCGAACCGTCCGCCGCGAGTGCCGGTGCCGGCGAGCGATTCCAGTTCGAGCGGCTCGGCTACTTCTGCGTCGATCCCGACTCGCGTGACGGGCGCCTTGTCTTCAACCGCACCGTGACGCTGAAGGATACGTGGGCCCGAATTGCGGCGCGCGGGTAGTGGATCACAGGAGATCAGGAGATCAGGAGACGCTGTCTCAGGGCTAACCGCCGAGGACGCCGAGGACGCCGAGTGGATCACAAGAGATCAAGAGGTCAGGAGATCGCGATGCAGCCCGTCGACGCCGGCCTTTGGCCGGCGTCGAGGCAGCAGGCGAATCGCAAGATGCAAACGCCACTGTTGCGGTGGGCGCTTGCATCTTGTGATTCGTCCTGCTGCCTGACCGCGCGCAGCGCGGTCGACGGGCCTGGTCGATCACGCCGTGGCCTGCACCTCGCGATGATCCTGAACTCGCGAGCTCTCCTGCGATCTCCTGACCTCTTGATCTCCTGTTATCCGCTGCTCGCCCGCGATCGCAGCAGTTCCACAAGCTCCCCCAACGACCTCACGCGCTCACAGTCGGCATCGGGGTAGAGATTGGCGGCGTCGAGCAGCACCGGCGTGATGCCCGCGGCGCGGGCGCCGACGACATCGACTTCGTAGAGGTCGCCGACGTGAATGGTCGACGAGCGGTCGGCGCCGCTGCGCTCCAGGGCGATCTCGAAGAAGCGCGGATCAGGCTTTTCAACTTTCTCGATGAACGAGTCGAGCACACAGTTCACACACTCGTTGAGGCCGAGGCGGTCGGCAAGCGTGTGCAGCGTGCCGTTCGCGTTCGACACGACGACCAGCTGCAGTCCCAGAGCAGCGAGCGCACGCAACGCCGGCAGTACGTCGTCCGGCATGTACTCCCACAGGTTCGATTGCTGGTGATAGGCGTGCAGCTCCGCGAGGGCCGCGGCACTCGCCTCGTTCGGCGTGGTTCCGGCCTGCTCGAGGATGAGGTTGAAGTACAGCCATCCGCGCTTCTCGTCGTTGGTCGCGCTGACGGTGCGGCTTTTGTCGAGGGCCCGCTTGGCATAAGGTTCCGCCGCCGCGAGTTGTTCGGCCGTCACGTCGACGCCGTGTCGCGCCAGTGTCGCGCTGATCCGCTCCCAGTTGGGAAAGATCAGGACGCCTCCGGCGTCAAGGAACACCGTACGAATCATTCGTTGAGAGCTGCCAGGGGATCGATTCGCGCCGCCCGGCGCGCCGGCACGCTGCACGCGATCAGCGCGACGACGGCCAGCAGACCTCCGACCAGCGCGAACACCGTCGGATCCATCGCGCCGATCCCGTAGAGTTGCGTCGCCATCGTCCGCCGGATAGCGAAAGCACCGGCGGCGCCAACAGCGAATCCGGCGGCCAGCACGGCGAGCCCCTCGCGCAGAACCAGCGTGAAAATGCCGCCAGGCTCGCTGCCGAGCGCCATCCGAATCCCGATTTCCTTTTTCCGCTGTGTCACCTGATAGGCGAGGACGCCGTAAAGGCCGATCGCGGCGAGGAAGAGCGCGACGGCGCCGAAGAGGACGGCGAGCACCATCGGCGTCCGCCGATCGGTCAGCGTCTCGTCGATCCGGTCGGTCATCGTGCGCACGCTGTAGAGCGGCAACTCAGGATCGATCCCGGCGAGCATGCGACGGATCTGCGGAGCAATCGCGAGCGGATCCGTGGTCGTCCTGACGGCCAGCGTCAACGACCGCGTGCCGTCCTGGGCCATGGGGAAGTAGTAGGTGCCGATGCGATCGTCGGTTGTCACCAGTCCCGCCATTTTCGTTTCGCCGACCACCCCGACCACCAGGTACCACCTCGCGTTCGGTCCCGGGGTCGTCAGGTCCTGCGGATTGTCGGGTTGGAACATGCGGCGGCCGACCGGATCCTTGCCCGGCCAGAACTTCCGCGCCAGCCGGTCATCGACGATCACGACTCGAGTCGACGTTTCGGTATCGCCCTCAGTGAAGAAACGACCGCGGAGCAACGGCACTCTCAAGGTTTCCAGGTAGCCGGGTGTCGCGTGCACCTGGTAGGGAGAGATCAGGGACTCTCCCGGAGCCATCTGGTAACCCTCGGCAAGGATGACGCTGTCGCTGAAGTCACCGCCAAACGGAAGGTCTGACGTGAACCCCGCGCTCTGGACGCCGGGGATCGCACGGACGCCGGTCAGGAACCGCGCGATGAACGTTGACGTATCGGCAGTCTCATACCGTGACGCCGGTAACGACACCCTCGCGGTCAGCAGGTTGTCGGGCGCGAACCCCGGTTCAACCGCGAGCACCCGCTGGAAGCTGGCCAGCAGAAGCCCTGCGCCGATCAATAACATGAATGCGAACGCGACCTGGCTGGCCACCAGGACCCGGCGGATGGTGCGCGCTCCCCGCCCCGCGGTGCCGCTTCGCCCTTCCTCGCGAAACGCCTGACTCAGGTTCATCTGTCGAATCCCGATCACCGGTACGAGACCGACGACGATTCCCACGAGCAGCGCCAGCCCCATGCTGAAAGCGACCACAACGCCGTCCATGCGAATCTCGCTGCCCCGCGGCAGCGTGTCGAGGCCACGCTCAGTCAGCACGGTGAGCCCGAGATAGCCGAGCAGCGCGCCCGCCAGACCACCGGCAATCGTCAGGAGGATCGTTTCGGTGAGCAACTGTCGCGTCAGCCTGCCAAGACCGGCGCCGAGCGCGTGGCGCGTGGCCAGCTCGCGAAGCCGCGCACTCGAGCGGATCAACACGAGGTTGGTGATATTCACGGTCCCGATCGCGAGAACGACCAGCACGCCACCCCACAGCAGGAGCAGCGTCCGCCGTATGCCGGCGATCATGTCTTCCTGGAGCGGAGTGACGGTCGTGTGAAACCCGGCGTTGATGAGGATCTCCTTCATGTGGGGGAAGCGCTCGAGATTTCGTGCGTTGAGCGCGTCCACCTGCTGCTGCGCCTGCCGAACGGTCGCTCCGGGTTTGAGCCGGCCGATCATCGTCCAGTTGTTGCTGTGTCTCGCCGATCTCTCCTCCGCCGTAAAGGAGAGCGGCAGCCAGAGCTCGACTTCGTGGGACGCGAAATGAAAACGCGGCGGCATGACACCGACGATTTCGTGCGGCACGCCTCCGAGACGTACGCTCTGGCCCACCGCGGCATCGCTGCCGGCGAACATCCGCTGCCACAGGCCGTAGCTGAGAATGACCTTACGGTCCTGTCCTGCTTCCCCCTCGTTCTCCGTGAAGATTCGCCCGCGGAGCGGCTTGACCCTGAGAAGCCGATAGAGCGAGGGCCGTCCGATCATCCCCTGGAGCCGCTGCGCGCCGTCATTGGTATCGACCGTCACCCCGCGCTGGTTGTAGAGCGCCAGCTCCTCGAACACGTCCGTCTCGCGAAGGCGGTCGTAGTAGTCGGGAACACCGGTGCTCGAGCGCCCGACGCCCGCCTTGGGATAGCTGTTGTAGAAGAGCACCAGCCGGTCCGCTTCGGGTGTCGGCAGCGGCCGCAGCAGGACCGAGTTGACGACCGCGAAAATCGCCGCGTTGGCGCCGACGCACAGCGCCAGCGTCAGAAGCGTGGTCGAGGTGAATGCCCGGTCCTTTATGAGCAGCCGAAACGCATAGACGAGGTCCTGGCGAAGACGTTCCATAAGACCACCATACGCTCCCCAGCCCCTGTCGGTTCACAGGAGAGCAGAAGGGAGATAGCAGGAGGTCAGGAGATCAGGAGAAATTTTTCTAAAGACAAGAAAACAAAAGAGTCTCCTTATCTCTTGATCTCCTGTTAGGACCACGGAAGCTCGAAGCAACCTTTTCCTTCATGTTGACGTCCAACAGGAACATCGGTAAGCTCCTGTGGACATTCAACAGGAGCGGGGAGGCACGTGACGCAGCCACGATCGGACGTATTGCAGGGGACGCTCGACCTGATGGTGTTGAAGACGCTGGATACCCTGGGGGTGATGCACGGGTATGGCATCGCGCAACGCATTCAGCAGGTCTCCGAGAATCTGCTTCAGCTCAACCAGGGGACCCTCTATCCGGCACTGCTTCGGCTGGAACAGAAAGGGTGGATTGCGTCGAAGTGGGGCACGTCCGAAAACAATCGGCGCGCACGCTTCTACAGCCTCACCAAGGCCGGCAAGAAGCAGCTCGCGCGCGAGGCGGAGGATTGGCATCGGATCGTCGGTGTGATGGGCCGTGTGCTCGGCTCCGAGGAGGTCTGATGGGGAATATCCGCGCCGCGTTGATTCGCGTCTGGGGTTTTATCGGCCGGCGGGGGGCCGCCCACCGTGACTTTGGCGCCGAGCTGGAGTTCCACGCGGACATGCTGGAGTCAGACCTTCGTCGCGGAGGGATGAGCGCTGCTGAGGCAAGGCGCGAGGCCCGAATCCGCCTGGGAGGTCAGGCACAACTCGCCGACGCGTACGTTGACCAGCAGTCGATCCCGTCTGCCGAATCGTTTCTGCAGGATCTGCGGTATGCCGCCCGGACCTACCGGCGGACGCCGGCGTTCACCTTTGCCGCTCTCGTGACTCTCGCCCTCGGTATCGGTGCGACGACCGCGATCTTCAGCGTGGTCAACTCCGTTCTCCTGAGGCCGTTGCCATACGCGAACCCTGACCGGCTGGTGGGGGTCAGCGACGGCGGCAGGCCCGGCGGAGTGAATCAGCTCGGCTTCGGCACATTCGAGGACTACCGCGACCGGAACCGTTCCTTCGAACATCTCGTGGTCGTTCGCTCGTGGCAGACGACGCTGGTGACGAGCGAGGCGGAGCGTCTCGCCGGCATGCGCGTCAGCTGGGATTTCTTCGACATGCTCGGCGCACGTCCGGCGCTCGGTCGCACCTTCCGCAAAGACGACGATCATCCCGATCGGTATCGCGTTCTCGTATTGAGCGATGGGCTGTGGCGTCGCCGGTTCAACGCCGATCCGTCCGTGATCGGTCGCAGGCTCCGCATGAACGACCAGGAGTTCGAGGTGGTTGGCGTGATGCCTGCGGACTTCGAGGAGGTAATCTCGTCGCGGTTCTACAAACCGGCGGAGCTGTGGGCCGCCCTGGGTTATGAGCGATCGCTGCCGTACGCCTGCCGCGGCTGCCAGCACCTGAAGGCTTTCGGGCAGCTCCGTCCTGGCGTGACCCGAGCGCAGGCCACTGACGACCTGACGACCATCCGCGCGGACCTCGCTCGGCAGTGGCCTGCCGAGTACGACCAGAGAGAGCACATCAGCATCATTCCGCTGCAGGATGTTGTTTCGGGTCCGGTGAAGGAGCCGCTCTACGTCCTGCTGGCGGCCGTAGGGTTCGTGCTGCTCATTGCGTGCGCCAACGTGGCGAACCTTCTGCTCGCTCGAGGGATCAGCCGCTCCCGCGAAATGGCGGTGCGTGCGGCACTGGGTGCCGGGCGTGGACGGCTGATCCGACAACTGGTAACCGAAAGCCTGCTGCTCTGGACGGCCGGCGGTATCGCGGGGATGGCGGTGGGAGCCTACCTCCTGCAGACCCTGGCCGACCTCGCGCCGGTGGAGCTGCCGCGGGCCGCTGCCATCGGGATCGACCGATGGGTCCTCGGTTTCAGTGCTGTCCTGTCGGTCGGGACGGGTCTTTTGTTCGGATTGCTGCCCGCCCTGAACACGACCCCGTTGCGATTGACCAGCGCGCTTGCCACGGATGCGCGCGGCAGTGTCGGCGGATCATCACGGCGCGCACGACAGGCTCTGGTGGTCGTCGATCTCGCGGTGGCGCTCGTCCTGCTCGTTGGCGCAGGCCTGATGCTCAGGAGCGTAGCGCGGCTGGTCAGCGTCGATCCCGGGTTCAACAGCGAGCGCGTGCTCACCGCGCAGTTCTCACTGATCGGGGAAGCGTACCGGGAAGACGCAGCAGTCTACGGATTCATCGAGCGCGTCGTCACGCGGGTTCGGGCGCTCCCCGGCGTGGAGGCGGCGGCCGCCGCCGGTCAGATACCCATGGGTGGGAACGGCGACCGCTTCGGATTCCACATCGAGGGGATGCAACCCGCCAATCCTGCGGAGGCTCCTTCACCTGAGCGTTATTCGGTGACGCCTGACTATTTCCGGGTGATGCAGATCCCTCTGCGTCGCGGCCAACTGTTCACAGAGGCGGACACCACCACGGCTGCACCGGTGATCGTCATCTCGGAAACGGCCGCCCAAACGTTGTTTCGGGGCGAGGATCCAATCGGCCGTCGGGTGCGCGTCGGCGGACCCACAGGGTCGCCGTGGCGAACCATTATCGGTGTGGTCGGCGACGTCAGGCACACCGATCTTGCCGAAGAGGTCTGGCCGCAGATGTACCTGCCGCAGTCCCAAATGACCGACTCCTTTCTTGTCCTTGCGATCAGGACCTCGACGAGTGATCCGGCGTCGTTGGCATCCTCCGTCCGTTCGATTCTGAAAGAGGCCGATCCGACGGTTCCGCTCTACGACGTCGCCACGATGGATGATCTGCTCAAGAAATCGGTGGCCAGGCGACGCTTCGTGATGCTGCTTCTCGTCGGGTTTGCCGCGCTGTCGCTGCTGCTGGCCGGCGTCGGGCTCTACGGGGTGATTTCGTACACCGTCGCGCAGAGAACGAGGGAGGTGGGCCTCCGCATCGCCCTCGGGGCCGGGCGTGGCGACATCCTGCGCCTGGTGCTCGGCTCCGGAGCGATTACGGTCATCGCTGGTGTCGCCGCCGGTCTTGGCGCATCGCTGCTGGTCATGCGCTTCATTCAGGGGCAGCTCTTCGAAGTCGAACCGCTCGATCCCGCAGCAATTGGCGGTGCGGTCATGATCCTGGGTCTCGTCGCGACCGCCGCGCACCTGTTGCCGGTTCGTCGTGCACTCAGGGTGGATCCGACAACGGCGCTTCGGCAGGACTGACATGCGGTCGTTTCTCGTCCGCGTCGCCGCTTTGTTTCGACGTCGGACGCTCGACGTGGACCTCGACGACGAAGTCCAGTTTCATATCGAGATGCTGGCGCAGGAGCACATGCGGCGCGGTCTGTCGGCCGCCGACGCGCGTGCTGCCGCACTTCGAACTTTCGGAGGAGTCACCCAGATGAAGGAGAGCTATCGCGAACAGCGCGGGCTGCCATCGGTCGAGATGTTCCTTCAGGATACGCGCTACGGGATCCGCGGGTTGCTCCGCGCCCGTGGGTTCACCACCGCCGCCTTGTTGACGCTGGCGCTGGGCATCGGCGCCAACAGTGCCATCTTCAGCGTCGTCAACACCGTGCTGTTGCGCCCGCTCGACTATCCCGATCCCGAGCGGATCGTGCAGATGCACCGTCGCAGCGGCGGTGTGTGGGCAGGTCAGACGGGCCGGCGCTTCTTGTTCTTCCGCGATCAGCTGAAATCGTTCGATGCACTGGCGGCCTGGCGCGGGACGGCGTTCAATCTCGCGGCGGGTGAGGTGGCCGAGTTCGTGCCGGCGCTGGCGGTATCGAAGGAGTACTTCACCGTGTTTGGCGGCACCCCGTTGTTCGGGCGCACGTTCGATGCCGACGAGGATCGTGAGGAAGGGCCGGACGCAGTGATTCTGCGATACCCGATCTGGCAGCGCATGTTCGGCGGCGACCCGTCCATCATCGGCAGGTCGATCTCGCTTGGCGATCGGGCCGTCACCGTCGTGGGTGTGATGCCTGACGGATTCGACTCGATCCACGATGCCGAGATCTATGTGCCCCTGAAGCCGAGTACCAAGGGGCCGGGCAGTGGGATGAATTATTCGGTTGCGGGTCGGCTGCGCGAAGGGACCACGGCTGCGACGGCCAACGCGGAATCGGAACCGGTGTTCGAAGCGTACAAGGCGACGCTACCGAATGCGAAATTCGAAGGAGAGTTCTCACCGGTTTTCGTTTCCTACCAGGACGGGTTGTCGCGTCCCGTCAAACCGGCGCTGCTGCTGATGCTGAGCGCGGTCGGGATGCTGCTACTCATCGCGTGCGCCAACACCGCCAACCTGCTTCTCGCGCGGGCGTCCGGGCGCGGACGGGAGATCTCGGTTCGCGCCGCACTCGGTGCCAGCCGCGCCCGAATCATCAGACAACTCCTCACCGAGTCCGTGGTCCTCTTCGTCGTCGGGGGATTGCTCGGTGTCGCCTTCGCCTACTGGACCGTTCCAGCGCTGCTGGCGCTCACACCGGAGGGATACCTGCCGTTCGATGATGTGCGAATCGACGGCGTCGTCCTGCTTGCGACCCTGGCGCTCTCGCTCGTGACCGGCGTGACCTTCGGGCTTGCGCCGGCGTTGAGTTTGTCGAGGCAGGACCTTGTCGAAGCATTCAAGAACGACGGAACCCGCACCACGGCCAGCCGGCGTTCAGCATGGCTCCGCCGGACGCTCGTCGTGAGCGAGGTAGCGCTGTGCATGGTGCTGCTCGTCGGCGCCGGGCTGCTGATCCAGACCTTCCTGAAGCTGCGGGCCGTCGATCCAGGGTTCGACATTCACAACGTTCTGACGGCGCGAATGTCCCTGCTTGGAGATCGTTACGCCGCGTCGCAGGATCTCAATCGTTTCTACGACCTCGGCCTCGAGCGCATCAGACGGATTCCGGGCGTCCGCTCGGCAGCGGTCGTCAGCGGCGTCCCGATTGAGCGCGGCCTGAACGTCAACTTCGACTATCTGGACACGCCGCAAGTGGAGCACGAGCTGACCGACTGGCGCTACGTGACGACCGAATACTTCACGACGATCGGAGTCCAGCTCGTGAAGGGACGCGGATTCAATGAACGCGATCGGGCCGGCGCCCCGCGCGTCGCGGTGGTCAGCGAGGGCTTTGCCAAACGCCTGCTCGAGGGGAACGCGCTCGGGAGACGCATTCAGATCTCTCCGGCTGACGGCGCCATCGAAATCGTGGGGGTCGTGCGGGACCTCAGCGGACCGGCGCTCGGACGCGTGGGTCCTCCCGTGATGTACGTGCCAGTCGCTCAGGCGAGCGATGCCGCCATCAGGACATCGCATCAGTACTTCCAGGCGAGCTGGGTGCTACGCGCCGCGAGAATCTCGCCGGAGCTGACGCGGCAGGTGCGGGAAGAGCTGCGGGCGATCGCCCCGACGCAACCGATCTCGCTGTTTCGGACCATGGAGGACGCCAAGGCGCTGGCGATGGAGGCTGAGACGTTCCAGATGACGCTGGTGACGACCTTTGCCGCGCTCGGCCTGCTGCTTGCGGCGGCGGGTATCTACGGCTTGATCGCCTACTCAGTCGGCCAGCGGACGCGAGAGTTCGGCGTTCGTATCGCACTGGGGGCGACGCGCCTCGACGTCCTGACCGGCGTCGTTCGCCAGGGCGTGGTGCTCGCGGTGACCGGTGTCGTGCTGGGCGCCGGGGCGGCCGCGCTCCTGACCCGTTCCCTCCAGCAGTTCATTTTTGGAGTCGATACGCTCGACGTCACGACACTGATCGCGGTTGGAGTGTTGCTGGTGCTGGTCGCGATCGCCGCGAGCGTGCTACCGGCGCTCAGGGCGGTTCGCCTCAATCCGGTCTCCGCCCTCCGCGAGGGATAAAACGCCGGGCGCATAGGGGATCACAGGAGGGCAGGAGATCAGGAGGGCAGGAGCACTGAGTGATCGCAATGCAGTCCGTCGACGCCGGCCTTGCCGGCGTGGAGGCAGCAGGGCGAATCGCAAGATGCAAACGCCACTTGATTCGGTAGGCGCTTGCATCTTGTGATTCGTCCTGCTGCCTGACCGCGCGTAGCGCGGTCGACGGGCTACACTGCGATCTCCTGGTCTCTTGATCTCTTGTTATCCGCTCCGCGTCCTCCGCGTCCTCCGCGGTTAGCCGTGGACAGCAGGCTGAGACACCGCCGCGACCCGCTGCAACTGATCGATCCGTGCGCGAATCGCGCGGCTGAAACGGGCGGCTTCTTCTTCGTTGGCTCCGCTCGCGCGCAGCGCGCTCACCAGCTGCGCGTTCGTGATGCGTGCGAGTGAACGGCACAACCAGCGGACGTCCTCCACCGTGATGCCGGCAGCGACGTCTTCGGTCCGTTGCCCGGTGTAACCGAACTTGACGATGTTTTCCTCAGAAGACGTCACGAACTGCGGGGTCTGGTCTTCGAAGCCGGCAGGATCCCAGCGGCCGCGTGTGACAATGTTGCTCCCCCAGCGGCCCATCGAACCGCCCCAGTCGGTGATCAGGTAACGCGCCTCACGGCCTCCGCCGGGCAATCGATGCTCGAAGATTGCCGTATTCGAGCCGCGCGCCACGTCTCTGCGGTCCTTAGTGTCCCAGTTCGAGAGCAGCATGACGAGGATCTTGAGGCCGTGCAGCTCGCGCGTGCCGACAAACGGGTTGTCGTTCCACGCCCAGCCGTGCTCCTCGAATAGCTTTCTGACCGCTGGATCGTCCAGCTCGAACCTGGCTTCCTCGAAGCGGCAGTCATCGTCGATGCATTGCCGCGCGCGTTTCAAGTCTGTCGCACCCTCGATCATTCCCTCCAAGACGAAGTAAGTCGTTTCCGCGAAGTACCCGCAGGCCCAGGCGAGACGGATGGCGAAATTCTCGGAGCGAACTTCATCCCCCCACTTGACGCGCCACCGTCTGCCGCGCGCATCCCTGACCGAGACACACGGCTGCGATCCACCTTCGTGCTCTTCGAGAAAGCGAAATGGCGGTGCCGGAACGAAGTCCTTCCCGCCCGGTCCGCCGCTCATGTCGAGTGTTTCGACCGGCCCGGGATCCCGCCATAGGACATGACGCGTCGAGATCAGATGGCGAGGACCCGCGCGATTGATCCGCCACGCGCCCACCGCCTGCCACGCCAGATGGATCACCACGGATCCGAGGACGATGGATGCGACGGCGATGACGAGGGTGAGCGCGAGATCCTGAGATGACATCCGCGCTCACTGCCAGGTTAGAAGTACTTCTTCAGACCGATCGTGAGTGCCAATCCGTCAGGGTTCAGACCGTTGATGTTGTCGATCAGGTGATATCGGGCCTCTCCCTTCACCGAGACGGTATTGGACGTGAAGAACTCGACTCCGCCGAAGACGGTGCCGCCAAGCTTCGTGTGATCCTCGCCGAAGCTGTTGCCGTTGTCTTTCTCCTGGATGAAATAGATACCGAGACCGGCTCCGACGAAGGGATGAACCGACCCTCCCTCCCAGTTCCGGACGATGTCGCCCGACACCCGGATGTAGCGGAAGCCGTCTTCGTCGTCATGACTGAACTTTGGATACATCCAGCCGGCGCCGAGCCGGATGCTCGTCCTGGAGGTCATGTAGTACTCGTAAAACCCCTCGAGGTTCAGAGCGTTGTTCAGGAAATCGTCTTGCGTAATGAAGACACCGATGTCTCCGCCAACGGCGGCCGAGTCGGCATGCGGCGTTCTCTGTGCGAAGACATGAGTCGGCGTCATCGAGAATACGATGGCAAGGATTGAGCTTCGGAACAGTGTTTTCACGTCATTACTCCTGCCGCACCGGTGGCAAGAGCAGTGCCGAAAGGATCTCAGCCGTTGAAAATCGCGACGTGGAACGTCAACGGAATTCGCGCGCGTCAAGCCCAGCTACAGGAGTGGATCAGCGTTGAACGCCCCGAACTCGTCTGCCTGCAGGAGATCAAAGCATCACAGGACCAGGTGCCGGCTGCGTTGTGTGAAATGGAAGGCTACTGGTGTTACTGGCACGGCGCGAAAGGCTACTCGGGCGTAGGGCTGCACGTCAGCAAGAGCCTGTCGCCCGAGCGCCCGGCTTTCGAACATCCCGACTTCGATTACGAAAACCGGATCGTGCTCGTCACCCTGCCATCGGTGACCATCGCGTCGGTCTACGTGCCGAATGGCGGCAAGGATTTCGAGGCCAAGATGCGCTTCCTCGCCGCCCTCGAGCAGTTCGTCGCCGACCGCCGAGGGACAACGCCTTTGGTCGTATGCGGCGATCTGAACATTGCCCGTACGGACATGGATGTACATCCGAAAGAGCGAAAGCCCACGATCATCGGCCAGCTGCCGTCCGAGCGCGAACAACTGGAACGGATCATCGGCCACGGGCTGGTCGACGTCGGTCGCGCACTCGACCCCGGGAACGACCAGATGTTCACGTGGTGGGCACCGTGGCGCAACATGCGGCAGCGCAATATCGGCTGGCGGCTGGACTACGTCCTCGCATCTGAGGCGCTCTTCGCGCGGGTGAAGGGCTGTAGCGTCCAGCGTGACATTGGTACGAGCGATCACGCGCCGGTGGTTGCGGAGTTTGCCGATGGACAGCCCTCGGCCTAGTCTCGCCGGTCCCCCTTCTTTGGCTGTGCGTTCCGGAGCGAGAAGGTCAACGTGTAGGTCGCTGTGATTGGCCCGTCCGGGGCTGGTGCGAACCGCCACTGCTTCGCGGCCTCGATCGCGGCCTCGTTGAGCGCCTTCGCGAACGGCGACGCTGAGTCGGGCTCTGTGTTCAACACCCGCGCGCTGGTCACGCTGCCGTCCTTCGCGATCTCGACTGAGACGTTGACGGTGCCCTGCACTGTGGTGCGACTGCCTTTCGGCTGGACTCGCGACTTCTTCTCCAACGCGGTATGTTTTCGGTTGGCGGTGGCGGTGGATCCTGTGGTGCGCCTGCGACGCCGCCCGGGACTCCACCGGGGACTCCACCTGGCACACCGCCGGACACTCCACCGGATACGCCGGCTCGTTCGGGCGGTGGCGGCGGCGGTGGCGGCTGGCGACGCAGAGTTTTTGTGACGACCTTGGGAGGCGGCGGTGGTGGAGGCGGCAGCGGTGGATCCTGATCATTCGTGGGCTCGGGTCCGAGGGCGACGAGGAACTCTTCGCCTCCGCTGATGGGGAACGCAGTGATCGCAGCAGCGCTGCCGGCGGTCGCGCAGACAACCAGCAGCAGGGCAGTGAACGCGGCGCGGCGTCTTGACATCGTTGACTCCTCGTAGAGGCGCGTGATGCGGGTGAAAAGGTGACGACGGCGGGCGAAGGCCGGCGCCAGGGTCGCCGGCGGCGGCGCGTCGGCAAAGGTCAGCAGGGCGCGCACATAGGTTCGACGCCCGCCGACAAGCGGGATGGCTGCCGCATCCACGACTTCTTCGCGAGCAAACTGAACCCGGTCGACCAGCCACCACATGACGGGGTTGAACCAATGCAGCGCTCGAACGAGCTCCTCGCCGACGAGAGCGCGCCAGTCGCCGCGCTTGACATGCAGCAGCTCGTGGACCAGAACGGCGCGGACCAGGGCGGCCTCCCCGGTTTCGACATGCGGTGGCAAAAGGACGACTGGACGAAACCACCCGCACGTTGCAGGTTGCTCGATGCCTTCGAGGTAGTAAACCGCGGCCTTGGTCTGCAGTTCGGCCTGAATCGGTACGGCCGCGTTGCATACGCGTCCGTTCTTGCGCAAGCGACGACGCAGCCGCAGCACACCCGCGAGGATCCAGAACAATCGCAACGCGCAGCCGGCGACGATCGCCAGCGGCAGGAAATGGGTGCGCCCCCAGGCGGTCGCAGCATCGAAGACCGAGGCCGCCGGGGCGAGAGAGACCTGCAGGACTACGTGGGCTGCCGGCACGATCGTCGTCGTCACCTGCCACGGCTGTACGAAGGGCACGACGGCGGCGAGCAACAGCAGCGACCGCCAGGCGGTGTAGCGGACGCGCGGGCTGCGGACCCTCAGGAGAGTCAGCACCGCTGCCGTGACCGCGATGAGTACGGCCACTTGCAGAGCGTACGCAACCAGATTGCCGGCGGTGAGGAGCTGCACGTCAGTCCTCCAGATCTTCCAGGAGCCGCTCGAGCGCCTGGCGCTGCTTCGCGGTCAGGCGGTTGTCTTTCGCGAGATGGACGAGGAGTGACCCGGACGCTCCGTCGAAGACGCGGTCGACAAAATCCTTGACCATGACTCCGATGACCTGCTGCCGTGCTCGCGTCGGCTTGTAGACATGCGCCCGTTCGACCAGCGTCTTCTTGAGGTATCCCTTGTCCTCGAGAATCCGCATCATCGTCATCACCGTGGTGTAGGCGACGGTGCGCTCGGCGCGCATCGCTTCGTAGACGTCCCGGACCGTTGCGCTCCCCAGCCGCCAGACAACTTTCATGATCGCCAGCTCCTGGGGGGTCAGGGTCGGGTTGGGGCTCCGCATACGTTTAGTACTAATTCATTAGTAGTAGCGATGTCAACTCCTAACTTCTAACCTCTAACTTCTAAAAGAGATTAGGAGTTAGAAGTTAGGAGTTAGGCGTTAGGAGTTGTCAGGCGAGCTCCAGATGCGAGCGAGCTCGACGATGACCTGCGCGGCAAGATCCATGTCCTGCGCCGAGACCCATTCGAGTCGCGAATGAAAGTTGTGCTGACCGGCGAAGAGATTCGGCGTCGGCAGGCCCATGAAGGAAAGGCGGGAGCCGTCGGTGCCGCCGCGGATCGGCCGCTCGAGCGGTTCGATCCCCAGCCGGCGCATGGCGTCTCGCGCCAGCTGGACGACCCGGGGATGCTGGTCCAGCACCTCACGCATGTTGCGGTATTGCTCGCGCACGGAGATCTCCACCGTGCAGCCCGGATGCCGCGCTGCCGCGCCCCGGGCGAGATCTTCGATCAATGCCCGTCGCTCCACCAGTCTTCCGGTGGCAAAGTCGCGCAGCAACACCTTCACGACCGTCCGATCGACGCTCGCCGATACGTCGTAGGCGTGGACGAAGCCGTCGTAGCCCGTAGTCGTCTCCGGTGAAAGTCTCTCGCGCGGCAGCGACGCAATGAAGTCGGCCGCGACGCGGATGGCGTTCACCATCTTTCCCTTGGCGTAGCCCGGGTGCGTGTTGAACCCGTTGAAGGTCACGGTCGCCAGGTCAGCGGAAAAACTTTCGTACTCGAGCTCTCCACGGGTTCCGCCGTCGAGCGTATAGGCCGCGACACAGTGGAACCCCGGCACGTCGAACCGGTCGGCGCCCCGCCCGATCTCTTCATCGGGGGTAAAGCAAACGCGAACCGGGCCATGTGTGATCTGCGGATTGGCCAGCAGTTGCTCGACGGCTGCCATGATCGACGCGATGCCCGCCTTGTCGTCGGCGCCGAGGAGCGTTGTGCCGGATGCGGTGACGATGTCATCGCCGGTGCGCGCGACGAGCTCCGGATTGTCAACGGCACGAATGATGGCTGATGGATCGTCCGGCAGTGCAATGTCCCCGCCCTCATACCGTCGATGGACGATCGGACGGACGCCGGTGCCGCTCATTTCCGGTGACGTATCGAGATGCGCGATGAAGCCGATCGCCGCGCGGCGTTCGAGTCCGGCAGTCGCCGGAACGGTGGCGGTGACGTAGCCATTGGCGTCGACCGTCGCATCGGCAAGGCCGAGCGCACTCAGCTCCGTCACCAGCAGCCGTCCGAGTTCGAGCTGCCCCGGCGTGCTCGGGCAGGCGGTCGACGAGTCGTCTGAACGCGTATCGATGACGACGTAGCGGAGAAACCGTTCCAGCGCCGAGGTTCTCATGCGGCGTCCGCCTGTTCCAGTGGAAGCGCTCGTGTCGCAAACGCATGCGAGTCGATCGAGTGCAGCATGATCAGGTCGGTGAGACGGATGGCTTCCAGAAGTTCGTCCGGCGTCAGTGCCTCACGTTCTGGTCTGCCACTGAGAGCAATTGCGCGCAGGACGTCATGACACGCGCGCAGCCACGCGATGACGGTACGCAGCCCGCGACCCTCGTACGCGATCCAGTTGGCGAACGTACGCGCGGCCAGGTAGTTGGCGATCGCGCGGTGGAGGTCGCGTCGGTGATCCGGTAGTAAGCGGTGCCACGCTGCCGGGTGATCGCCAGGCAAGTCGAGCGACACGTCCCCTCGATACATGGCGCGGACGATACCAAGCTCGCGGGTGTGACGAGCCGTCGTGACCGGGCGCAGCGGAGTGGCAAACGCAGCACCAACGGCGCCGGCCAACGATCCCTGGCCGGGCGTCCAGCGCCTGACGTCTTCTGTCGCCAGTTCGATCAGGTCGAGAGCCGTATCGGCAGCCTGCGCGCTCGCGAGCGTATCGATGACCGATCGTTCCCAGGCGTCGTAACCCTCCACGTCCGCGAGCATGCGGGGATGCAGAAGCGGCGGCAGCGCTTCGCGCGCGTCCATGCCCTCGATTGGCTCGCGGCAGGTCAGAGAAGGGCCGGCGGCAACCCTTTGAAGACTGCCGTCGGGTTGAAAAAGGAGCGCCGCGGCAGTTGGGCAGAAATGACTCAGGGAGGTGAATGTCCCGCGCTGGTCGCGCAGAATGACGCGCGGAAAATGACGACACGAGACCGGCAGTGCCGATTCTCCACCATCACGATGAATCTCGCATGCTCCTGCGGTGCGAAACACGCAGGCCCCGCCGGTGTGCGCGATGCGCAGCTGCGTGCCACCGCCACGGCTGTCACGCGCCATGAAAAGTGGCTCTCTCGAGGAGGTGGATGTGCGGCTTCTCACGAATTCAATGACGTGCGTTTCCGCGGGCACTTCCCAGGCGCTGCAACAGTCCCCTCGGTCACGGCAGGCATACGAAGCGTGCAACGCCAAACAGGTCTGCACAACGACTCAGTATAGGAGCCCGGCTTCACACTTCTGTGCCGCAATTACAGTTTCGAAAGCGGACCGGGGGCAACGCGTGCGGGATTAGGCGTTTTTTCGTGAATCCATCAGGCAGAAAACTTGCTGTAACAGATTGCCTTCTCATGCCCGACCGCGATCAGTTCGGTCCTCGACTTCGTCGCGAACGAGAGCGTCGCCGAATCACCCTCGACGAGGTCGCAGCCGCGACGAGGGTCAGCGTCGATCTCTGGGAGGGCATGGAGCAGAACGATTTTTCGCGCTGGCCGTCCGGGATCTTCGCCCGCGCGTTCATTCGAGACTACGCCCGGGTGCTCGCCCTCGACGCCGACGCCGTCGTCGATGAATTCTGCCGTCACTTCCCCGTTGCCGATCGCCGGGCGCGCCGTCTGGTCGAAGCGCAGGCGGCGCTGCTCGGCCACGCTTACGACCCGCGTGACACCGCCGATCCGCTGCCGGCCGGCCGCGAGCGCCGCGGCGCGAGTCGCGCACCCGCACCCCCGTTGTCCGTCGCGCGCGCGCGCTACGGCCCGCGCACCATTGCCGCGACCATCGATACTCTCTGTATCTGTTCGCTCGCGCTCGTCGCCTCCCGCATAACCGGGGTTGGATTCTGGCCGGTCGCCGGCGCAACAGCGATCACATACCAAACCGCCGCCACCGTGGTCGTCGGGTCTTCTCTCGGTTCCCGCGCCGTGGATCTGCTTCGCGCGCACGCACCGTCGCTCTTCTCCGTCGACGTGCCAGGAGGCCGGGAAGCCGCGAGCGTCCGGCACGTAGCACGTAGCGGGATGCGCGGGATGCGGGATGCGGGATGCGGGATCGCGGGGCGCGGGGCGCGGGGCGTCGGCACGTCCGCACGTGCGCACGTCCGCACGTTCGCACGTGGCACGTTCGCACGTCGCACGTCGCACGTCGCACGTCGCACGTGGCTCCGCCGGGTGTATACTCTGCCCATGTAGAACCATGAACCGTTAACCGCCGGAAGCCGCTGGCGGGATTCAGAGCGTGCAGACGCGTCTGCCTGGTCTAAACTCCGTCCCTCCAATCAGCGCCTTCCCCCAACACATCGGCAGTCTGTCGCGCGTCCGCGCGTGTGGCGCGACCGCTTGTCGACCGTCTCTTTCTTGACGAGAGGAGATCCATGGAGGGGCTCATGCTTCGCGTCAGCGAAGCGTCGAAATCCTACGGGGCGCGGCGCGTTCTCGACAGCGTGTCGCTGGATCTGCACGGCGGGTGTGTCTCCGGACTGATCGGCGCCAATGGCGCGGGAAAGACCACTCTGATCCGCGCGATCATGGGACTGATTCGTCTCGACGGAGGAACGGTTCAGCGGCGGTCCTCGGCCAGCGGAGTTATCGGATACCTGCCTGAAGAGCGAGGGCTGTACGCCAGGCAGACTCCGTTGCGGACGTTGGTTTATCTCGCCGAACTGCGAGGGCTGCCCCGCGCCGCAGCCATCGCGACGGCCGTTCACTGGCTCGACCGGGTGTCGCTGCCCGATGCCGACCGGCGCACGCTGGAACAGTTCTCGAAGGGGCAACAGCAGAAGGCGCAACTGGCGGCGGCGTTCCTCGGCGACCCGCCGCTGATCGTGCTCGACGAGCCATTCGCCGGACTCGATCCGCTGAACGTGCGGCTCGCCACCGCTCTCGTCGCCGAGGCTCGCGACCGGGGCGCCGCCGTGTTGTTGTCGGCCCACCAACTCAACCTCGTCGAGGAACTCTGCACCGACGTCGTGATGCTGGCCCGTGGGACGGTCGTGATATCGGGATCACTCGCGCGGGTCAGAGACTACGGGGGAGATCTCGAGTCGCTGTTTGTTGCCAGGGCCGGCGAAGGTGGAATGGGGTGAGCGGACTGCGTACCGTCTGGCTCGTCGCCCGATGGGAGTTCACGTCGACGCTGAGGCGTCCCAGCTTTGTCGCCTCGCTGATCGGGCTGCCGCTGACGCACTTCCTGCTCGCCGCCCTCATCGGGTTCTCGGTGCAGACGGTGAGCAAGGAAGACTCCGCGCACCAGCCGATCGCCGTCGTCGATGCGGCAGCAGTCCTCAGCGGCACGCAGGCGGGGAGGGACCTGATCGTTCGCGACATGGATGCTGCGCTTCGCGCCCTGCACACGGGTCAGCTGGCGGCCGTGTACGTGCTACACGTCGACTACCTTCACAGCGGCCGGGTCGACGAGTATTCGAGAGGCCCCTCGAGCATCCTGCAGTTAGGCCGACAGATCGAGCACCGCGAACGCGTCGCGGCTCTCATCAGAAGGGGACTGTTGCAGGACGATTCGCCCCGTGCCAACCGCCTGGTCGAGCCGATCGCATCCGTCAACGCTTACCGCGTCGGCGATGAATCGATTAGCCGGGAGTCGTCCACCCCGATACTCGGCCTGCTGGCGGGCCCCGTCGGAGTCTGTTTCGTCCTTGGGCTTGCGATTTTTCTGGCCGCCGGACTCCTGCAGCAGGCGATGGAATCCGAAATGCAGAACAGGATGCTGGAGGTCGTGCTCTCCATCATCACCCCCGCGGCGCTTCTTACCGGCAAAGTCGCGGGCCTGTCCGCTGCGGGTCTGCTGCAGTTGGGCGTCTATCTTTCAGTCGCGGTCGTTGCCGGTCCGATGCTCGGCAGCGGCGCAGGGATACCGGGTGCCACCCTGATCTGGTCGGGTGTGGTGTTTGTCGCCGGCTACATGCTGTTTGCCGTGCTGCTGGCCGGTTCCGGCGCGCTGGCCAGAGATCCGCAGGAGAGCACGCAAGTGGCCAGTCTGTGGCTTCTGCTCGCCGCGATGCCGTTCTTCCTCATTACGCACATCGGCGCCCACCCGGCGTCCATGGTCGCCCGCGTCCTGACCTGGTTCCCGCCGACAGCGCCGGTGGCGTTGCTGTTACGTATCGGCTTCGACGGCGTCGGGACTCTCGAGAGAACCGCAGCGACGCTCGCCGTTCTGCTCTCCAGCCTGGCGGCGTTGCGCGTCTCGACAGCGCTCTTCAAAATGCGGGCGCTCTCAGCCGGGCGTCTGACTCTTCGGCAGGTGTTCGTGAATATTGGAGGTGGTCGATGAATCTGATACCCCTGCTCGCACTTCTCGCGATTGCGATCTGGATCGTTGACAGAATTCTTCTCTGGTGCGAGCTGCGCGGATGGATGACCTACCGTCGCACGCCGCGGGTTCACCACGCCTGGGGCAGTGCCGTGCTCGGACTGGACGTCCTTCTCCAGCCCGAACGACGGCACGTCATCGAGCTGAAGCAGGACGGCGAGGTATATCGCGAAGAGGATGACGAGGCGGCGCGGGCTCGAAGTAGACTGGCGTTCGACCATGACGATTCAACTGGGGAGCGTTGAGACACCGATTGGCGCACTGACGCTGGCGGCCGTCGCCGGGCGGATCTGCCTCCTCCACTTCGACGCCAGCGAGCGGTCGGCCCGAGCCGAACTGGCGAAGTGGTATCCGACCGATCGGGTCGAGAAGGTCCCCGATCCAGGCGCTGCCGCCCGCGTGCTGCGTCGTTACTTCGACGGCGACATCTCCGCGCTCGATGATGTCGTGGTGGAGATGAACGGCACTGATTTTCAGAAAAAGGTCTGGGCAGCGCTCCGAGGCGTGAAGGCCGGCCAGACGTCTTCGTACGCCGCGATCGCGAAGCGAATCGGAGCTCCCGCCGCGGTGCGCGCGGTGGGCGCGGCAAATGGTGCGAACCCGGTCGCGATCATCGTCCCCTGCCATCGGGTGATCGGCGCCGATGGAAGCCTGACCGGGTATGGCGGCGGCTTGCGCCGGAAGGAGTGGCTGCTGCGGCACGAGAAAGCGAGATTGTTCTAGCGTTCAGCGCGCGAGAAATGCTCGAAGACGAGCCTTGACAGTCTCGCGCCAAACGTCAGCGCCGCGTTGTCGATGCCGCTGGTGGTGTCGGCCCCGCGCCGAATGTAGATCGCAACGACGTACTTCAATCCCGGACCCGTAACGATCGCCGCGTCCGCCCGGATCGATCCACGGTGTCCGTTCGCATCCGCCAGCTTTTCGGAATCCGTTCCCGTCTTGTTGCCGACCTCGATGCCCGGCGGCAGGAGTCGGGGGATCATCGCCTTGTCCGTTTGCCGGCGCAGCGTGGCGACCATCGCGGCTGATGCATCCGGATTCACCGCGCGCCCCTCGGCGATCATCGCCATCAGGTCCGCCATCTGGCGCGGCGTCGTCATACCAAGGCCGAACTCGCGCTCCAGCTCCGGAAAGACATCCGCCCGGCCGTCGCGGAAGGTCGGCCGAAAGATCTTCGTATCCGGCAGCTTCAAGCCGGCCAGGCGATCGTCGATTCGCTTCGTACCGAGCCGCTCGACGAGCATGTTGGTCGCAGTGTTGTCGCTCACGACGATCATCAACTCAACGAGATCCCTTATTCGCAACGGCAGTCCCGCCCGCAATCCATTCAGAACGCCGGATCCGCCCACTTTGATCGCGTCGGTCAGCGTGACGACGTCGTCGAACCGCAGCTTGCCCTCAGCTGACTGGTGATACACCTCCAGCATCACCGCCGTTTTGATCGTGCTGGCGGTCGGGAATCTCGCGTCTGCGTTGAGTGAGATTTCCTCGCCGGAAATCAGGTTGCGGGCATATAGTCCTGTCTCGCCATCGAATTGCTTCGCAAGAGCCGTAACCTGCTCGGACATTGAGATTTGTGCCGAAGAGGGGGGCACCGAGTTCAGCATGAGGATCATGACGAAACCGACGACGGACATTACCCCAACAATATAATCGGTCGAGCTTCAGGCTGCGCTCTGGCCGACAGCTTGCAAACTGCCACGCGAGGAACGGGAGGAATCGATGGGTATTCTGACTTGGATTCTGTTCGGTCTGGTTGTCGGCGTGATCGCAAAGTTGTTGATGCCCGGGCGCGATCCCGGCGGTTTCATCGTGACGATCCTCCTCGGTATTGCGGGTGCGTTGCTCGGCGGCTTCATCGGGCAGGCGATGGGATTCTACGGCCCGAATGACAGTGCGGGCTGGATCGTCTCGATCCTCGGCGCAATCCTGCTGCTGGCGCTGTATCGAATGATGGTGCGCCGGCGCGTCTGACCGTACTCGGGCCCTACGGAACCACGATCAGCTGGAAGCGCGGAGCGCGATTGCCTCCGCGCTTCTGGCTTGTACAAATGCTGGAGGCATGATGCGTCGAACGGTTGTCTTTACTGCTCTTATCGCGGCGGCGTTGCTGGTTCGGGTTCCCTCGGCCGGCGCGCAAACCGTCGACGAGATTGTCGCCAAGAACCTCGAGGCCAAGGGAGGTCTCGAGAAACTGAAAGCCACGAACTCCGTCCGGATGATGGGGACAGCATTGGTGCAGGGGACGTCGGTGCCGGTCACCACCGTCTCGAAGCGTCCGAACATGATGCGCAACGAGATCGAGATGGGTGGGCAGAAGCTGGTCCAGGCTTTCGATGGAACCTCCATGTGGATGCTGGTGCCCGGAATGCCCGCGCAGGAGGTGCCGCCGGGCCCGCAGACCGAGATGCTGAAGCGGGGGCTGAATTCGCAATTCGACCCGCCGTTCGTCGATTACAAGGAGAAGGGGCACAAGATCGAGCTGCAGGGGAAAGAGTCCGAGGCGGGCAAGGACGTGTACCACCTGGTCGTCACGCCGAAGGAAGGACCGGTGTCGCACTACTACATCGACGCTGCCACGGGGCTCGAGACCAGGACCGTGACCGAGATCGAGGATCCCGCGATGAAGGGAAAGATGGAGACGCGGATGACCGACTATCGCAACATCGACGGACGCATGGTTCCCTTCTCGATGACGCAGATGGTCAACGGTACGACTGTCGCGGAGATGAAATTCGAGAAAGTGGAGTTCAACGTGCCGATCGACGACACGTTGTTCAAGATGCCTAAGTAAGGGCGGGCAGCGAGACGATCAGCTTTTCCACCAGGTCCTCACGGCTGAACGGACGCACGAGAACACCCTCGCATTCGGGGGTACCGGCCTTCGCCAGGTACAACGATCGAAGGCCCGGGCAGCGGCGGCGGAGCCTCTCCGCGAGCACGGGTCCGGACACATCGTCCATGGACAGTTCGATCGCAGCCACGTCCACCCGCGGCGCGTCGATGCAGGCGAGGACCGCGTGTCCGG
This sequence comes from uncultured Acidobacteriota bacterium, assembly GCA_963810305.1. Classification (GTDB taxonomy): domain Bacteria; phylum Acidobacteriota; class Vicinamibacteria; order Vicinamibacterales; family 2-12-FULL-66-21; genus JACDCA01. The sequence goes on along the minus strand of CAWEMY010000006.1, from coordinate 269,172 downwards.
CATGAGGCGCGGCGAGCACCTCGTAGCCCCGGCTCCGCAGCGCACTGGCTGCCGACTCGCGCAGGTCGCGGTCCGACGTCACCAGCAGGATGACGGCAGGCGAATCTGCACACTCGTGCTCTCGTACGGCGACGGCAAGCCGTCGCGCGGCCTTCGGAAGCATCAATTTTCCTCGCAGTTGAACGTGGGGAGGTTCGCACGCGACATCGCAAGCCCGATGCCGTGACGTTCTTTTCGGATTGTTGAGGAATTTACTGCAGAGTCAGGTGATGATCGGCGTGCGAATCGCCCGCCGATCACAGATTTGTCAGAGGTTCGGAAAGTTTTAGACGGTCGTCCGGCCGAGGCGCTCCTGGAGCTTTTCCCGGTAGCCGCGGCTGAGCGTCAGGCGGGTTCCGGTCCGCAGCAGGACCGCGTATTCCCCGTTCAGCCAGGGCTGCATCTCCTGGATCCGCTCCATGTTGACGATGCGCGAGCGGTGGATCCGGAAGAACTTTTCAGGATCGAGCCGGCCCTCGATGGCGTTCATCGTTTCACGGAGGAGGTGCGAAGCCGGCCCGACGTGCAGCCGGACGTAGTTGCCGGCCGCCTCCACCCAGTCGATTTCGTCCGTCCGGAGGAAGAACAGGCGTCCGCCTGACTTCACCACCAGCCGGTCGGTCTTCGGCTGATCGCGTCGCAGGTCCTTGACCAGTGCCAGCAGCCGGCGGCCCAGATCGCCGGTCTCGTCGCGCTGGATATGGGTCCGGGCGCGCTGCAATGCCTCTTTGAAGCGCTCGCGGTCGAAGGGCTTCAGCAGGTAATCGAGGGCACGGACCTGGAACGCTCGCAGCGCGTGCTGATCGTATGCGGTCACGAAGATGACGAGGGGCATCTTCTCCGCGCCGACGGCCTCGATGACCTCGAACCCGTTGAGACCGGGCATCTGGACGTCGAGAAACACCAGGTCGGGGGAGTGCTGCTCGATCGCGCCTACCGCCTCTTCCCCGTCGCGACACTGCGCGACGACCTCAATATCCTGTTCTGCTGAAAGCAGGCTCGCGAGACGTTCCCTCGCGAGTGGCTCGTCGTCCACGACCACTGTCCGTAGCTTCTTCATGCTGCTCCCCTCTGAACCTCGTGTGCCTCCGCGATTGGACGCACTCTCCATGGAACCGCGACCACCACGCCGACGCCTTGTGCCAGCCGGTGGAATTCGAACCGGTAATCAGCGCCGAACTGATGCTGCAGCCGGGCTCGTGTCGTCGACACGCCGATACCCTTGTGCAGCGCCGTCAGCGCATCTTCCGACAGGCCGACGCCGTCGTCTCTGACCTCGATCCACAGCTTCTCGTGGTCGTGACGTGCGGTGATGTCGATGTGGCCTGCGCCGGACTTCCTGGCGACGCCGTGCTTGATCGCGTTCTCGACCAGCGGCTGCAGCAGCAGCGTCGGTACCAGCGCATCGAGCGTCTCGGGCTGGATGTCGTAGCGGACCACCAGGCGGTCGGCGAAACGCGTACTCTCGATTTCGAGGTACTTGCGGAGGAAATCGAGCTCCGAGTCGAGCGTCACTTCCTGCTCGCCGAGCCGCTCGAGCGTGAGGCGCAGCAAATCGCTGAGGCGCATAAGCGTCCGATCCGCAGCCTCGACGTCGCGCTGCATCAGCGCGGAGATCGCGTGGAGCGTGTTGAACAGGAAATGCGGGTGGAGCTGCTGCTGCAGGGTCTTGAGCTGCGCTTCGACGAGCCGGGTTTCCAGTTGAGAGGCACGAACCGCCCGTTCTCTCGACTGCCGGTAGTACAGAAGTGCGTAACTGACAGCCGCCGCGGCGGCAAACCAGCAGGCGCAGTTGATCAGAACGAGCAGCGCGAACCCTGTGACGGACCTCCCCAGCCAGGCCGTCAATTGCCACGCGAGTCCGGCAGACGCGAGGCCGAGGATCGTCGCGATGGAGAAAAGGAGCGGCGGGCGGACGGTATGCCGCGGACGTGCGGGCAGCGGCAGGTCGCACCCGGCACCGCTGAGATCGAGATCTCGGTCTGCAGGCGGCTTCATCGGTCCTTGCACCGGTTAGACGTAAGCCGGAGGCATTTCGTCGTCATTGAGGGACGACCGTCAGATTGCATTCGCCCCGCCAACATCGCCGGAGTGCGCCTGGAGGCGCCCGATCCGTCATCCTGTCCACGCTAGAGGCCGCTTTGTCACTCCGAACCGCCGCTCATCCCAATCGGAGGGAGTGGCCGGTCATGGGGGATGGTGTCTCGCATCCGAGCAGGTGGATTCCGCAATCGGGCAATCGGATCGAACGGGCCGGGCAAGTGCCAGCAGCTGTCCGCGGTTAACCGCCGAGGCCGCCGAGGACGCTGAGGCCGGCCGCGAGAGCCAGGAGACGAGGAGATCGCCGGACAGCCCGTTGACCGCCGCCACCGCGCCTTATCGCGGTAAGCGCGGTCAACGAGCGATGCAGAAGTCTCTTGACCTGCCTTGATCTCCTGTGGCCCACTCGCGTGAAAGGTAGAAAATCCAGAACTTAACCCGTATCATGTTCCGCGTGAGCATTCCCTCGACGCGGAATCAGCGCAACTGGCAGGCCGGTGAAGTGTTTAGCGTCACCGACGCCAATGAGCTCTACGAGGTGGAGCGCTGGGGGAAGGGGTACTTCTCCATCTCCCCGTCCGGGCACGTGCTCGTGCATCCAACGAAGGACCGCGAGCGGGCGATCGATCTCAAACAGCTCACCGATCACCTGATGTTGCGCGGCATCCACCTGCCGGTGCTCATCCGTTTCAAGGACATCCTCAAACACCGCGTCGACGATATCCACAACTCCTTTCGTGCGGCGATCGCGCAGCATGGCTACGAGGGGCGCTACGTCTGCGTCTACCCCATCAAGGTGAACCAGCAGCGCCAGGTGGTCGAGGAAGTGCTCGACTTCGGACGCGAATACGGGTTCGGCCTCGAGGCAGGGTCCAAACCGGAGCTGCTTGCCGTCGCCGCCCAGGCGTACAACGACACGCCGATCATCTGTAACGGCTTCAAGGACGCCGAGTTCATCGAGATGGCGATGCTCGCGCAGAAGATCGGACGGACGGTCATTCCGGTCGTCGAGAAGTACACGGAGCTCGGGCTGATTCTCGAGTACGCCGAGCGCGTCGGCGTGCGTCCGAACATCGGCATGCGCGTGAAACTGGCGACCCGCGGCGGCGGCCGGTGGCAGGGATCCGGCGGCTATCGCTCGAAGTTCGGGCTCACCGTCGCGGAAGTGTTACGCGGCCTTGAAGAGCTCAAGTCACGCGGCATGCAGGACTGTTTCAAGCTGCTCCACTTTCATCTCGGCAGCCAGATCCCGAACATCCGCATTGTCAAAGGTGCCTTGAACGAGGCGGCACGGGTCTACACCGAGCTCGTCAAGGCGGGCGCCGGCCTGGAGATGCTCGATGTCGGCGGCGGCCTCGGCGTCGACTACGACGGTTCGCAGACGAACTTCGAATCGAGCGTGAACTATACCCTCGAGGAGTACGCGAACGACGTCGTCTACCACATCCAGACGGTCTGCAATGACGAGGGCGTGAAGCACCCGACGATCGTGTCGGAAAGCGGCCGCGCCATCGTTGCCTACCACAGTGTGTTGATCTTCAACGTCCTTGGTGTCTCCGCGTTCGGTGAGGAGAAGATTCCGGACTCGATCAAAGCCGACGAAGCGGAGCAGCCGGTCATCGACCTGCTCGAGACGTTCCAGAATCTCAGCGCCCGCAACGCGCTGGAGAGCTATCACGACGCGCAACAGGCGCTCGACATGGCACTCAACCTGTTCAGCGGCGGTTATCTGCCGCTCGAGCAGCGCTGCCAGGCCGAAAACCTGTACTGGGCGATCCTCGTCAAGTTGAAGAAGCTCGCCAGCGGTATGGACGAGGTCCCGGAGGACCTGCAGGGTCTCGACGATGCAATGGCGGATACGTACTTCTGCAACTTTTCGCTGTTTCAGTCGTGTCCCGACAGCTGGGCGATCAAGCAGCTGTTCCCCGTCATGCCGATCCATCGCCTGAACATCGCGCCGACACAGCATGCCGTTCTCGGCGACATCACCTGCGACTCCGACGGAAAGATCGACCAGTTCATCGACCGCCGCGACGTCAAGCGGACGCTCCCGCTCCATGCGGTCAACGGTGATCCGTACTATCTCGGCGTGTTCCTCGTCGGCGCGTACCAGGAAATTCTCGGTGACCTGCACAATCTCTTCGGCGATACCCACGCCGTCCACGTCAGCCTCGACGAACGCGGCGACGTCGTGCTCGACGCGGTCATCAAGGGCGACACGGTCAAGGAAGTGCTCGATTACGTCGAGTTCGACGCCGACACGCTGGTGCGAAAGCTGCGCCAGGACGTCGAACTCGCAGTCCGCGAGGGCAAGATCAGCTACGAGGAGTCAGGACGCCTTCTCCAGTTCTACGAAGAGGGCCTCCAGGGATACACATACCTCGAGGAACCTCGCGACAAGAGATAGCGCTTAACTTCTAACGCCTGACCTGACTTCTAACTCCTAACCGGCGAAGTAACGTAGGCGCGGCATGGCCGCCAGCGCGTGGCTTCCAGATCCGTTGTGGGATCCTGTCGAGTGCCGGTTGGTGTTGACAGTCGACACCAAGAACCGCTAGTGTCGGCTACCGACATCATGACCCGAACCCCAGATCTGTTGCCCGGCACGCTCGACCTGCTGATCCTGCGCACGCTGCGGAAGGACGCCCTGCACGGCTGGGCAATCTCGGAGCGCATCCAGGCGATTTCCGAAGACGTGCTCCAGATCAACCAAGGCTCGCTTTACCCTGCCCTGCACCGGCTCGAGCATCAGGGCTGGCTCGAAGCCGAGTGGAAGGTGTCTGAGCTCGGCCGCAGGGCCAAGTATTACCGGCTCACGACGTCCGGCCGCCGTCAGCTCACCGTTGAAGCGCGCGAATGGGAGCGAATGTCGAATGCCATCGAGCGCGTGATGAGGTTTGCGTAAGCCATGAACCTCCGCGACTGGACACATCGCCTGCGGGCACTCGTCATGCCACGCCGCGTCGAGCGCGACCTGCACGACGAGCTCTCCTTCCACATCGAGCGTGAAACGAAGAAGTTGATCGACGAGGGTATGGAGCCGGCTCGAGCCCGCAACACGGCGAAGGCCCGGTTTGGATCGACGACGGTGGCTGCCGATGCATGCCGCGACGAGCGCGGCACCGCCTTCGTCGACAACACGATCCGAGACGTCCAGTACGCGATGCGCATTTTCAGGCGCGGGCCGCTTGCCGCCATCACGATCGTGGTCACCATCGCGATCGGTCTTGGTGTCGTGGCCATCCTCTTCACGATCCTGAACCGGTTCCTGTTCCGGGTTGACACAGTGCCCGAGATCAGCGCGATGTACGGCGTCGAACGGCCGCGAGCCAATAGCGATCGATCGCCCCTGACGCGTCCCCAGTTTGAGGCCTTGCGAAAAGAGACCCGCGTCTTCACCGATGCCTATGCGTCGCTGCACGACATCGACTTGCGCGTTGACGGACAGATGATGGCAGTCACGCTGGTCTCCGGAAATTTCTTCCAGGTCCTCGGCGTCAGGAGCGTCCTGGGACGCGCGCTCGCTCCTTCGGATGACGAGCGATCGGGCGGCAACGCGGTGATTGTGCTGAGCGACAAGGGGTGGACCCGCCGCTTCGATCGCGATCCGAACGTGCTGGGACGCACCGTGGTCGTCAACGGCCTGCCGTTCGACATCATCGGCGTCATGCCGGAGGGATTCCGCGGCCTCGAAGTGAGCGCGCCCGACTTCTGGGCGCCATTGTCGCTGCTGGCGCAGTTCCGGCCGGGCGACCGCGGCCAGGAAGACAGCGTCGGACTGGATGTCGTCGGCCGGCTCAGGCCGGGTGTGGCCATGGAGAGCGCGCGTGCCCAGCTTTCTGCGTGGGAGTCGAACCAACAGGTGTCCGCAGCGGATCGACAGACGCTGACCATCGACCTCGTCCCCAGACGCGGCACGCTTCCGCAGCCGATGGAGGCGATCGCTCTCGTTGCGCCGTTGTTCTTCGCGTTCGGATTGATCCTGCTGATCGGGTGCGCCAACGTCGCGAACCTGTTGCTGGCGCGCGGCGTGGCGCGTCAGCGCGAGATCGGCATTCGACTGTCGTTGGGGGCGTCGCGACGCCGCATTGTGCGGCAGTTGATGACCGAGAGCGTGCTGCTCGCGCTGGTGGCGGCCGCAGGGGGCTACGTGGTGTCGCGCCTCACGCTCGAAGGATCCGTCTACTGGGCGATGCGTGTCATGCCGGTGGATCTCGGCGATGTCAATATCAACGTGCCCGCCGCGGATTGGCGCGTCGCAATGTTTCTGGTAATCGCCGCAGTTGCCGCCACTGCGTTTTTCGCGCTGATGCCGGCGCTGCAGGCGACACGGATCGAACCGGTGCGGACGCTGCGCGGAGAACTGGTGAAGGATACGCGACCCGGCCGTGCGCGCAACGCGCTGATTGCCGTGCAGGTCTTCGCCTCCGCACTGCTCCTGATCTGCGCCGCGATCTTCCTTCGCAGTGCGATCGCGTCGTCGCGATTCGATCCGGGCTTCCGCACCGCCGACACGGTGATGATCGAGTTCGTCAACGAGCCGAAGCGCGCCGCGATGGTGCAGGCGATCGCGGCCGAATCGACGATTACGGCGTATGCGGCTGTGCGGCCTGGGATGTTGGACCAGCGCGCGGGGTTGGCCGATACCGGCGCCGGCAAGAAGAACGTTCCCTACAAGTTTGTCTCGGGCGCGTACTTCGACGTGATCGGCATTCCGATCCTGCGCGGACGCTCGTTCACAGCAGCCGAACGAGACGAGGATGCGGTCGTGATCGTTTCGGAATCAACCGCTCGCATGCTCTGGCCGAATCGCGATGCCGTCGGCGAGACGTTCCGGCTCGAGCCAGACATGAACTCTCCGACACAGCCGAGCGATGAACCGCCGCTGCCGTCGCGCATGGTCACGGTCGTCGGCGTGTCGCGCGATGTCGCAGGATTCCGATTCACCGACGTTAAGGGCGCGACCGTTTTCTTGCCGACCACGCTCGATGTTCCGAAGACCATGGCGATGGCGCGCGTGAGCGGCGATCCCGACCTGGCGCGGCAAACGCTGCTCGATCATCTCAGCCGGATCGATCCGAACATGGGCATGATCGTGACGATGCGGACCGTGGCGAGACTCGAAAGATTTTTCCTGAACATCGCGTTCTGGGTCGCGCTCATTCTCGGATCGCTCGCCTTGTTGTTGACGGTGTCGGGGTTGTTCAGCGTGCTGTCATACCTCGTCGAGCAGCGCACCAAGGAGATTGGCGTGCGAATCGCACTGGGCGCCTCCTCGCAGGAGGTCACGCAGTTGATGCTGTGGCAGACCGCGCGCCCGGTGATGTACGGATTGCTCGCCGGCGCCGGACTCGCCACGACGCTCGCGACAGCGCTGCTCGCCACCGAGTTCGGCGCGTTCATCTCCCAGATCGTGCATGTCACAGATCCGATCGCGTATGCCGCAAGTCTGCTCGTTATCGTGGCGGCCTGCCTGCTGGCGGTTTGGATCCCGGCGACACGTGCGGCCCGAGTCGACCCGATGCAAACCCTGCGACAGGAATAGGCGGACCATGTAGCACTTTAGTTGAGTTAAGTTATTGTCTTTTCATCATCGCGTCGCGCTTGGCCTTGAACTCATTCCCGGCTTTCCATTCAGGTAGACGGTCGGCGTTGGCGACGCGGTAACCGACCAGCCACAGCAGCTGCGCGTCCTCGACGGCGCCGCGCAGATCCCAATCAGGTTTGATCTGATCCGACGGCTTGTGATAGTCGATGGCGGTGTATTCGTCCCGCTTCGTCTCGCTGTACTTATCGTCCTTGCCGATGTACTTCACACCGGTGTCGGTGTAGAGCGCCGGCACGCCGACTTTCGCGAAATTGAAATGGTCAGAGCGGTAGTAGAAACCCTTCTCGGGCTCCGGGTCAGGGTTGAGCGTCCGTTTCTGAACCGCCCCAGCGGCCTGCAGCACATCGTCGAGATCTGAAGCTCCCATACCGACGACCGTTACGTCGCTGGTGCGGCCCCACTGGTTGACGCCGTCGATGTTGATGTTCGCGACAGTCTTGGTCAGCGGATAGAGCGGATGGGTCGCGTAATACTCGGAGCCGAGCAGCCCCTGTTCCTCCGCGGTCACGAAGAGCAGGAGGACCGAGCGCTTTGGTTTCGGCTGGGCCTGCGAGAAGGCCCGCCCCATCTCGAGCAGCGCCGCAACTCCCGAGGCGTTATCGAGGGCGCCGTTGTAGATATTGTCGCCGTTCACCGGCGTCCCTACCCCGAGGTGATCCCAGTGCGCCGAATAGACCACGACCTCTTCGCGCATCCGCGGATCGCTGCCGTCGATCCTGGCGACGACGTTCTGCGAATCGATCGTCCGCATGGTGTTGCGCAGCCCCATGGACGCTTTGAGGCCAAGGGGGACGGGCTTGAACTCACGCGTGATCGCCTGTTTTTTCAGCGCGTCGAAGTCCTGCCCGGCCATCTTCAGCAGCGCTTTGGCGGCGTCGAGCGACAGCCAGCCTTCGATGCTCGAGCGCCCCATGTTCTTGTCATCGGCGACGAGGCTGAAGCGCTCACCAAGGAATCCCTGCACGACCGGGAACGGATATCCTGCGGGCTTTTCTTCGTGGACGATGAATACGGCAGCGGCTCCCTTCTCGGCCGCCTTCTCGTACTTGTAGGTCCAGCGTCCGTAATAGGTCATCGCGTTCCCGGCGAAGACCCTCGGATCGAGCTTTGACGGGTCGGCGGCATCGGGCACGGCGGGATCGTTGACCAGGACGATGAGCGTCTTGCCCTTGACGTCGAGGTCCTTGAAGTCGTTCCAGTTGAACTCTGGCGCCTCTACTCCGTAGCCCGCGAAGACAATTTCCGAATCCGCGATTGCCGCCTTGTCGCTGACGCGCTTGGTGAAAGCCACGACGTCGTCGCGCCATTTCAGCGTGCGCTTCTGCGTCCCTTTCGTGACGGTCATCGGCTGCGCCTCGGCTCCGGTGATCCCGACGAGTGGCACTTTCTGGACGTAGGTGCCGTCGGGATTGCCCGGCTGGAATCCGAGCTTCTTCGATTCCTCGACGAGATACCGGACGGTGAGGTCTTCACCTTTGGTGCCTGGCGCGCGTCCTTCGTATTCGTCGGAGGCGAGCACCTTGATCCGCTCGAGAATCGCGTTCTGATCGATTGCGGGAAGCTGGCTGAATTGTGAACCGGCCGCAGCCTGGGCTCCCGGCGGTGGTGTGGGCGGTGGGGCCTCGCCACTTCCCCTGTTGCAGGCAGCAACCGACAGGCAGAGCGCCACTGCGACGACGATCTTTTGCATGGTCATCCCTTGACCGGTGCTTCGGTCGATGTGCGAGCACCGAGGTCTCTGTCGAGATCGAGCAGTGACGCAGGATCGTTGCCCACCATCCGGAACTTGGCGACGATCTCGCGCGCCGTCTTTTCCTCTTCGACCTGCTCGGTGAGAAACCACTGAAGTTCAGCGGCGGCGGAGAAGGCCTTCTCGTGAAACGCGATCTCGTAGAGCGCGTCGATCTGCCGGCTGACTTCCTGCTCCTGCTGCAAGGCCTTCTCGAAGACTTCGGCGACGCTCTTGAATTCCCCGGTCGGCTGGTCGATCGCGAGAAGCTCCACCTTGCAGTCGCGCGCCAGCACGAAGTCGAAGAGCTTCATCGCATGCATGTGCTCCTCCTGGCTCTGCAGCCGGAGCCACTTCGCGGCGCCCATGAACTTCTGGCGCTCGCAGTAGCCGGACATGGCCAGGTACGAATACGACGCGCTGAGCTCAGAGTTGATCTGTCGGTTTATGGCTTCGAGAACAAGTGGATTCATCAAAACATTCTAGTGCAGCACGGACCGGCGTCCCGGGCGGAGCAGCAGGAAGGCCGTCACCTGCCGGTCGCTGAAATTGTCGTCGCTCACCAGAATCAGCGACCGCGCCCCACCGGGGCCTGGCGGTCCCCAGGCCATGCCTTCGAAGTTATCGAGGCCCGTCAGGGGCGGCGCGAGCCCATTGATCGAGTTCAGGTCGAGCAGCAGCGTCTTCCGGACGGGTACGATGTCGCCAGCCTGCAGCAGCGAGTCGCGATTCGAGACGTCGGTTGCGCCGGCGAGATCGATCCTGAACAGACGGATTCTGTTCATCGACTGCTTCCTGTCCTCCGATTCGACAAATCCGCGTTCCAGGCTCAGGAGCACGTCTCCACCGAGCGACAGGAGCTCGACGAGACCGGCGACGGCGAACCGGATTCCGTAGCTGGGGCGCTGAATCGGCTCGATCTCGTAGACGAACTCCCGGCGCGGTTCGTAGGATCCTCCGGCGGCTGCGTACTCGAGCAGGCGCGAGCGCGCGCCGGGTGCGAACGTGGGCGCGTCACCGTCTTGTGTCAACGGAAGCTCCGTACCGGTGAACAGCCTGCTGTAGTCCGGCGACATGGCCAGCGGTTCGAACCCGGCGTTATCGCGAACGCCGGCCGTGATCTTCCCGTGCTGCGTCGGCGCATACCTGGTTCTGACACTCAACTGACGGATGAATTGCCCGTCGCTCGCGTACTCGGTGATGGTGGGCGGCATCCGGGCCTCGTCGTTGGCCACGCCTTCTGACGTGATCAGCATGTGGCCCTCGCGTGTGACCGCGATGCCCTCCGGATCCAGGTGCCGGGTGGAGGCCGGAGCAGGGTTGAGATAGATGATCCCTTCGACGTCGACGCGAAACGCATTCGCGTCGGCGCTCACGGCCATGCGGAAGACGCGTGGGTTGTCCCGATCATCAGCCAGCGCCAGCAGTTCGCGACCGTTCCCAATGCTGGCGAGTCCTGACAGACCGCCGACGCGAAGTTGCGGCGCGGCCGTCGGGTTCGACGGAACGACGAACTGCCCGGCCAGGGTTATCGGGTCACCCGACGGCACGCTCGAGGGCGTGGAAGTGGGTCCGCAGGCCGACAACGCGGTGGCGGCTGTGAATGCCGCGCAAAGCCACAACCTCATCGGCGAATTGTAGACGCGTTGCCGAACGCTCCGGTTACGTATAATCGCCCCGGTCGCGATGACACCTGAAACGCGGACTCTCAGCGGCGGTCATGCGGACAGGCGTCTGACGGCGGAGCACGTGACCGCCCGCGTGCTGATGGACGCGATGACGTTCGAGGAGGCCGCGCCACGGATTCTCGAGGCGATCTGTGAGGCCCTCGGTTGGGAGCATGGCGCGCTGTGGAGTATCGATCGCGACGCCGACAAGCTCCGCTGCACTCACATCTGGACCGCCGCACATCTGTCCTTTCCCGAGTTCGACACGATAAGCCGCGCGACCATGTTCGCGCGAGGGACTGGCCTGCCGGGCCGTGTCTGGGCCACGCGGCAGCCCGCCTGGATCCCGGACGTCGCCCGCGACAGCAACTTTCCGCGTGCCGGGGTGGCCGCTCGGGAGGGGCTGCATGCGGCGTTTGGCTTCCCGGTGATGCTGCGGGGTGAAGTGCTGGCGGTGATGGAATTCTTCAGCCGCGAAATCCGCGAGCCGGACGAACATTTGCTGTCGATGCTCCGCGGAGTCGGCAACCAGATCGGTCTTTTCGTCGACCGCAGACGCGCGCAGGAGGAGCTCGACCGCTTTTTCACACTCTCGCTCGACATGCTCTGCATCGCGGGGTTCGACGGCTACTTCAAGCGCGTGAATCCCGCGTGGCGGCGAACGCTCGGGTGGTCCGAAGACGATCTCAAGTCACGGCCGTTTCTCGACTTCGTGCATCCCGACGATCGGGCCGTCACCGCCAAGGCGGCGGCCCGGCTCGGTCGCGGTGAAGAGATCGTCTACTTCGAAAACCGCTACTTCCACAAGGACGGCACGCTCCGCTGGCTGCTGTGGACCTCCACGCCGTATCTGGAGCAGCGGGTCATCTATGCCGCGGCGAGAGACATCACCGAGCGCAAGGCGGCCGAAGCGACGCTGACCAGTTACGCGCGCGCGCTCGAGACCAGCCAGCAGGAGCTCGAAGAACAGGCGGCCCGGCTCGCCCAACTCGTCAGAGAGCTGGAGCTCGCGAAGCACAAGGCGGAGGAAGCCACCGACGCGAAGAGCGCCTTTCTCGCCAACATGAGCCACGAGATCCGCACGCCCCTCAATGCCATCCTCGGGATGACCTCGCTGGCGCTGCAGACGCGCCTCACGGTCGAACAGCAGGACTATCTCGAGACCGTGAAGTCATCGGCGGACGCGCTGCTCGCACTGATCAACGACATCCTGGACTTTTCGAAGATCGAAGCGCGCCGGCTCGATCTGGAGCGCGTGGAGTTCGACGTCCGCGAGGAGGTGGGAGACACGCTCAAGCTGCTGGCGCTGCGCGCGGGCGAAAAGGGAATCGAGCTGGCCGGCCATGTCGCGAAGGACGTCCCCGACACCGTATGCGGCGACCCCGGGCGCCTCCGTCAGGTCCTGCTCAACATCGTCGGGAATGCCATCAAGTTCACCGCGGAAGGCGAGGTCATTCTTGACGTCGCGGTGGATTCGCAAGCCCTGAACAGGACGTCACTGCATTTCGCGGTACGGGATACCGGCATCGGCATACCACGTGACAAGCAGCAGCAGATCTTCCTGGCCTTCACGCAGGCGGACAGTTCCACCACCAGGCGTTACGGCGGTACCGGCCTGGGCCTGGCGATTGCCTCGCGGCTGGTCGAGCTGATGGGCGGCACATTGAGCGTCGACAGTGAGGTCGATCGTGGCAGCACGTTCCGTTTCACCGCCGATTTCGAGCTGCCGCTGACGGCGCCGGCCGGGCGGGTGCTCAAAGGTCCCAAAGCGCTCGAGGACCTGCGCATCCTGGTAGTGGACGACAATGCGACGAACCGTCGGATCCTCGAGGAGATGCTGGCCAGCTGGCAAATGAAGGCGACCTGCGCGGCCGATGGCGCCGCCGCGCTGGAGACCCTGCGGCGCGCGGCTCTCGCCGACCAACGATTTCACGCCGTCGTCTCCGACTGCCAGATGCCGGAGATCGATGGTTTCGCGCTCGCCCGCAGTATCCGCAGCGACGAGCAACTGACCGACACACCGATCGTGATGCTGACCTCGGTCGAACGTCCAGACGATGCCGCGCGCTGCCGGAAACTGGGCATCGATGCGTGGCTGACCAAACCTGTCAAGCACTCGGACCTCCTCGACGCGCTGGCGACCTTGTTCGGCGTCTCGACCAAACGCGGCCGCAGTACGGTTGCAGTACCGGCGCGTTCTCCGGCCCGTTCGCTCCAGATCCTGGTCGCGGAAGACAACGCCGTGAACCGGAAGCTGGTGACGACACTGCTGCAGAAGCGCGGCCACCAGGTGACAGCGGTCGAGAACGGCCTGGAGGCCGTGACGGCGATCGATGCGTCTACCGGGTCGCCTTTCGACGTGGTGCTCATGGACCTTCAGATGCCTGAAATGGGCGGGTTGGAAGCCACCCATGCGATCCGCGAGCGCGAAGGGAAGGATCGTCACGTGCCGATCGTGGCGCTCACCGCCCACGCGATGCAGGGGGATCGCGAGCGTTGCCTCGCAGCAGGCATGGACGGGTACCTGTCGAAGCCGATCGACGTGAACCGTCTGCTCGTCACGGTGGAGCAGTTCGGCGCCGGCACCCCCGCGCCGGCAGAGTCGGCCGAGCCGACGCGCGCCCAGAGCGCCGCGCCGGACTTCGACGAAAAGGCGGCGCTTTCACATACCGGTGGCGACCGCGAACTCCTCAAAGAGCTGGTGGCCCTGTTCCGCGCCGAGTCGGCTTCGGCGCTTCGACGTATTCAGGCCGCAATAAAAGCGGGTGACTCCGAAGCGCTTCGCCAGGCGGCTCACGCGCTGAAAGGGGCCGCAGCCACGGTCGGCGGTTCGGCCGGACGGCAGGCTGCCGCGGATCTGGAGCGGATCGGCCAGTCGGGATCGTTCGACAGAGTGGACGATGCGTTCGCTGTTCTCCGCGACCGGATCGCGCGACTTGAAGCCGCCTTCACAACGGCCGGTGTTGCCGGACGCGCCCGCGAAAAACCAAAATCGCGCAAGCGCTCGTCCACACCGAGAAAGCGGAGCAGGTCATGAGCAGCATTCTCATCGTGGACGACGATCAGGTCACCCGGCATCTGTTGAAGAAGGTACTGACGAGCGCCGGCTTCACGACCTCCGTCGCCAAGGACGGTGTCGATGGGCTCAAGGCGCTGCGCGCGAAGGCCTTCGACCTGCTGCTGCTCGATGTCTGGATGCCCCGCATGAACGGGCTGGAGCTGCTGGCCAAAGTACGCGCGCTGAAAAAGCGCCCGCGCGTCATCGTCATGACCTCAGACGATGCGCCGGAAACGCTATTGAAGGCGGTCCGGGAGCAGGCGTTCAGGTACGTGCACAAGCCGGTCGAGTCACTCGAACTCCTGCGCACGATTCGAGAAGTCATCAAGGCGCCCGAGCCGCCGCGCATCGAAGTCGTGTCGGCGCGTCCCGAGTGGGTGGAGCTCGTCGTGCCATGCACTCGCGCCGCCGCCGAGCATATCCAGACGGTGATGGCGCACCTGGACACGGACCTGGCACCCGACCTCCGCGAGTCGATCGCCTACGCTTTTCGCGAACTGCTGCTGAATGCCGTCGAATGGGGCGGCCGCCTCGATTCGAAGCGCAAGGTCCGTGTGTCGTGCCTTCGGGCGAAGCGGATGCTGATCTACCGCATCGCAGATCCCGGACCAGGGTTCAAGATCGATGACCTCCCGCATGCCGCCATCGGACAGCCGCCCGAGGATCCGATCGCGCACGTCTACGTGAGGGAAGCGCAGGGGCTTCGTCCGGGCGGGTTCGGCCTGCTCACCGTGCGCGCCAGCGTCGACGAGCTTCTCTACAACGAGAAGCGGAACGAAGTCGTCTTCGTGAAGTACCTCGACTGATCCGTCAGTCTCCGCGCTATATTCGGCGTTCATGCGTTTTGCGCGGGCCGCAGTCGCAGCCGTTCTGTTGCTGGCGGGTGTCATCGCGCTGGCCGTCCCGATGTGGTATTGGGACGGTGGACTGATCGAGATCGAGTCGACCCAGTTCGTCCGGCAATACCTCGACGATCGAACCACGCTACAGAAGGTCTTCGACCCGCATCGCAACGACCTGGACACGTACCAGGCTCGCGAGCTGAGTTATTTCGTGGATTACCTCGACGCCCGCGTATTCGAGGCGTCGATGCTCGCGGACCGCCCGGTGTTCGTACCTGCCAGTGCCGTCGCCGCATCCGCCCTGGCGATCCTCATCACGTTCGTGGCGATGCGCCGCTCTCCGGCTCGAGCGCAACTCGCCGCTGCCCTGATGCTGCTCGTGTTCCTGTCCAACTACGTCCATCTCGTGACGATGGGAATGCTCTACCGGTCGGCGAAACCGCTGCTGGTTCCGGTGCTGATGGGAGCGGTGTATTACGTGCTCGCAATCCTTCGCGATCGGCGAGTGTCTCGCGATCCCCGGAGTCCGTGGCGTCCGACGGCGGCGCTCACCGTTTTTGTCCTCTTCAGCGTCATGAGCCTGCTCGACCGGCAGGGTTTCTTTTACGCCCTCGCCGCGACGATCGTGCTCGCGATCCGTGCTGTGCTGTTCGGCGGCAGGCGCGACGCTCTCACCGGGGGCATTGCCGCCGTGGTCGCCATGACGCTTTACAACCTGCTGCTGGGCCCCTTCCTCGTGCAGCGGATCAACGGTTACAGCCCGAGCTTCGCGTATCAGCAGCTGCCATGGCGGACCATCTTCAGCGCGCCGGTCACTATTCAACATGCGCTGGAGCTGGTGGTGCAATCCGCGGCGGTGTTGCTCGGTGGAGGACCGCCGCTGGTCTTCGGTCTCGTCCTCGCCGCCGCGCTCCTGTGGATGCTCTTCAGCGGCCGGAAGGCGGCGGCCGCTGCAATCATTGCAGTGGTTGTCATCCAGACCGCGCTGGTTGCCTTGTTGATCGCGCGCCATCCGCCAATCTATGACTGGTACGACCACCGCCTCTGGTATTACCCGCTGCCTTTCCAGGCGCTGGTCACCGCACTGCTGGTCGTCCTGATCGGACGCGTCGTGCCCACCTGGAGCAGCGCCCGCACCGGCATCCTCTGCTTACTGCTGGCAACGATGGTCATCGGCAACGTCGTCAGGTGGAAGGACTACCGCCGCGCCCAGCTTCGGTCCTACTGGTTCCCTGGCGTGTACACACTGAACATCGCCCTGAAGGCGTCGTTCGCTGATGGCCGTCCACGGCCGTCACTGAGCCCGGAGTTCTTCGCGTTCTTCGAGTTCTGGAGGGCTCGCGCCCCGGCGCTTCGCGAGCGGGCTGAGCGAGTGGCGCGAGGCGGAGACACGGAGACGTCGGAGAACGGGCTGCGGGCGCCGGCCTCGGCCGGTCCTGGTGACGTGAGAACCACAAACACGAGCAGCTGATCCGGCTGTTCTGTTTGCGGCTCACGTCACAGCCGGCGCCGCCAGCCCCTCCGTTTCGTCTCCGTTACTTCGTTACTCCGTGTGAAACTCCGTTTCCTCCGTCCCCTCCGCGCCTCGATATACTACGAGGCTCGATGCTCACTCGTCCTCGCCTCGTCGTCGCAGCTCTTGCGGTCATCGCGCTGTCGTTGCCCGCACAAGTTCCGACCGCCGGTGTCGACGATCACTGGCCGCAGTGGCGCGGTCCGGAGGGGCTTGGCGTCGCCGCGGGCACGAAATACGCCGAGGAGTGGACGCTGGAGAAGAACATCGCCTGGAAGACTCCCGTCGAAGGGCGCGGCCACTCCTCCCCCGTGACGTGGGGGAATCACCTCTTCCTGACGACATCGATCCGCGGCGGACCATCAGGCCACACCGCTCCCGACCACCTCGGCTACAACATGCAGCCGGGCTACAGGAATCCCGACAGCGAAGAGGCTGATCACAGCTACACGCTGAAAGTTCTCGCCTACGACACTCGCGATGGAAAGCTGTTGTGGGAGCGGACTGCCTACGAAGGGGTCATGTGGGATGACCGTCACCGGAAGAACACGTATGCGTCGAACACGGTCGTCACTGACGGCAAACTCCTCTACGCGTTCTTCGAAGCGCCGGGGATCTACGCGTACGATTTCGATGGCAGGCAAGTGTGGAAGGCTTCACTTGGCAACATCGCCAAAGGAGGGATGGGACCAGGGACGTCACCGCTGCTGTTCGAGAATCTGGTGATCCTGCAGGTGGATCAGGAGATGGGCGCGGGATCCGCCATCGTCGCACTCGACAAGAGGACCGGCAAGCAGGTGTGGCGTACGGAGCGTACGACACGGCGCACCTGGGGAACTCCGCTCATCGTCCGGACGCCGACGAGAGTTGAGCTGACGGCCACTGGTGCCGAGATGATCGCCGCGTACGATCCGCGTACCGGGAAAGAGCTCTGGCGCGCGCTTCCCGGACTTCAGAACCACCCGATCCCCAGCACTGTCGCGGGGCATGGGCTCGTGTTCTTCTCAGCCGGTTACCCGGGCAAGCGCGTTCTGGCGGTTCGTCCCGGACGTGACGGTGATCTGTCCGGCACCGATGCGGTCGCCTGGAGGTACGACAAGGGCACGTCATATGTCGCGTCGCCGGTGCTGCACGGCAACTACCTCTACCTGATGACCGATGCCGGGCTCATCACCTGTCTTGACGCAGTCACCGGCGCGGTCGTGTACGACGGGGGGCGGCCGCCCATCGCCGCGACGTTCCGGTCCTCGCTGGTGGCATATAGTGATCGCGTCCTCCAGACGAGCGAGGACGGCGAGACCTTCGTGATCAAGGCCGGCCCGAAACACGAGATCATCCACAAGAATTCGGTTGGTGAGCCGGTGTGGGCGTCGCTTGCATTTGCTCGAGGAACGATTTACATCCGCGGGGAGAAACACCTCTTCGCAATTCGATAAAGGAGAGAACGGCATGGCGATACGACTCGGCGACGACGCCCCGGATTCAAAGCGCAAACGACCCAGGGAGAAATAGATTTCCTCGACTGGAAAGGGAAGGGCTGGGCAGTCCTGTTCTCCCACCCCAAGGATTTCACGCCCGTCTGCACGACCGAGCTCGGCGCGGTCGCGGCCTTGAAGCCCGAGTTCGAGAAGCGGAACACCAAGGTCATCGGTCTCAGCGTCGACCCGCTCGAATCGCACAAGTAACGACGTGCCGCTCGCCGAGCTCGAGCGCACCCTGCGCGTCAAGCTGGCCGACACATTACCCGGCGTCGAGGCGCAAATGCGCTTCGCGCCGGTTCCATCGCGAGACGGATGGAAGGCGGGGTATTTTCCCGAGAATGCACGGGCCGCAGCTGCACTGCTGCTGCTCTATCCGGGAGCCGATGGGCCCGCCGTGCCGCTGACCGTGCGCGCGCGTGATCTGGCCAGACACGCGGGGCAGATCAGTCTGCCCGGCGGCGCATGCGATATCGGCGAGGCTCTCGCGGAGACGGCGCTGCGTGAAGCGGCAGAGGAGATCGGGATCGATCGCGCTGCCGTCCGGATTCTCGGCGAGCTCACGCCGGTGCACGTTCTCGTCAGTGGGTTCACTCTGCACCCGGTCGTCGCTGTCACCGACCGCCGTCCTGACTTCATTGCCGCAGCCGGCGAGGTGGAGGAGGTGCTGGAGGTATCTCTCGACCTCCTGCGCGACGCGTCCCGTATCCGCAGCGGCACGCGGGTGAGGGAAGGCGTGGCTGTCGAATACCCGTATTTCGACCTTCTTGGCCACCAGGTGTGGGGAGCGACTGCGATGGTCCTCGGTGAATTCATCTGCCTGATTTAGCGAGCGCTGCGCCTCAGACCGCGGGACCCGCTACGATAGCGTCATGAAGCCTCGCGCCGCCGCTTATCCGCCGATCGATGCAGGCACGGGGCGAGCGCTCCTCGACGTGGTGCGGGGCTGCACCTTCGACGACTTCATCCTCCGCCCACAGAAAAGCGTGGTCGCCCGGCGTGATCCGGCGGTGATCGATCTTTCCTGCCGGCTGTCGCGTCGCATCGTCCTGAACCGGCCGATCGTGTCGGCGAACATGGACACGGTGACGCGCGCGCCGATGGCCATCGTTCAGGCAGAAGAAGGAGGCATCGGGATCATCGACCGCGGATTTCGGCCGGGCGAGATCGAGCCACAGGTCCGGGAAGTCGAGAAGGTCAAGCGTGCCCAGCATGGAGTGATTGCCGATCCTTATCGCATCGGGCCGGAGGCGTCGCTCGAGGAAGCGGCCGCCATGATGGCGCGCTCGCGGGTCGGCACCCTTGTCGTCGCCGACGTCGATGGACGCCTCCAGGGCATCCTCACGAACCGTGATATTCGATTCGTCCCCAAGGGAGGGACGCGCGTCAAGGAACGCATGACGCCTCGCGAGCAGCTCGTCGTCCACGAGGGGCCGGTCACTCATGAAGAGGCTGAGCGCCTGATGGTCGGACGGAAGATCAAGAAGCTGCCGCTGGTCGATGCGTCCGGCCGTTTGACCGGCCTGGTCACGTCCCGGGATATCAGCCGCCAGCGACAACTGCCGTTCGCGACGCGCGACGCGCACGGGCGTCTGATGGTTGGCGCAGCGATCGGCGCGACCGGTGACTATCTCGAGCGTGCCGCCGAGTTGATCAAGGCGGAAGTCGACGTGCTGGTGATCGACATCGCCCATGGGCATTCGATCGTGATGCAGCGGGCGATGGAGCAGTTTCGCAAACGGTTCGGCGACTTCGAGGTCATCGCCGGCAACGTGGCCACGGCCGAAGGCACGCGTTTTCTCATCGACCTCGGAGCGGACGGCGTGAAGGTCGGCATCGGCCCGGGCGGGGGCTGTACGACGCGCATGACGACCAGCTTCGGCGTCCCGCAGGTCCAGGCACTCGTGGAGTGCCGCCTTGCCGTTGGCGATGCCACCGTCGGGATCATCGCGGACGGTGGCGTCAAGCGTCACGGCGCACTCGCGCTTTCGCTTCTCTTCGGCGGCGATTCGACCATGCTCGGCAGCGCGTTTGCGGGGACGGAGGAAGCGCCCGGCGAAGTCGTGCACAAGTCGGTGCTGCTGCCCGAGTCGGGAAAGTCCGTCAAGGTGCCGTTCAAGGTGCTGCGGGGGATGGCCTCGATCGAAGCGATCCGCGATCGCCTCGACGTCGAAGATGCGGACAAAGTCGAACTCGAACAGATCGGCGCGGAGGGGATGGAAGTCAGCGTCCCCGCCCGCGGTTCGGCCCGCACGATCGTGCGGGAGATGATCAAGCACCTCTGCTCGTCGATCAGTTACGGCGGCGCCGGCAGTCTCGCCGGCTTGCGCGAGGCATTCTGGAAGGACCCGAACGCCTTCGTCATCAAGCAATCCGCCTCCGGCCGGCGCGAATCCTACGACCGCTGAGAAAACAGGAGATCAGGAGATCAGGAGAAAGCTCACAAGAGGTAAGGAGATAAGGAGACTCTTTTGTTTTCTGTCTTTAAAAAATAACTCCTGATCTCCTTATCTCCTGCTCTCTCCTGATCTCCTGTTCTCTTCTCCTGGTCTCTCTCTCACGAGGGACGGTAGAGACCACAGACGGCTCCGGCGGGATCGCGGATGACGCAGAAGGTTCCGCCGCCCATCGGCCGGGGGCCGTCGATGATCTGACCGCCGAGCGCGGTGCACTCCGCGGCGGCGCGCTCGACGTCATCGACGATGATGTAGATCAACCATTGCGGTGGGATCTGCGCGTTCGCGCCGCGGGCGTGACAGATCCCTGCGACTCCGTCACCGGCGCTCGACACCATGACGTAGTCGGAGTAGTCCCCCATGCTGAGGGGCTGAGCCGTCCAGCCGGTCACACGCGTATAGAAATCACGCAACGCTTCGGCGTCACCGACGGTCAAGTCCGTCCACCCGATCGATCCGAGCTTGGGTGTCTCCGGCATCCACGAAGGATACACGTGCGACGTGCGACGTGCGACGTGCGACGTGCGGATCCGCCTTCGCGCTGCGCGCTACGGCGGGACAAGCGTGCGAGCGTGCGGGTAGAATTCATGCCGGAGGATTCATGCTGCGCAGGTCCTTTATTGCGAGGTACTTGTTCGTCGGGCTCGCCGCAGTCGTGGCGGCGGTCGGACTGCGTGCACAGGCGCCGGCCAAGGCGGACGCCGAGTTCCTGCGCAAGGCGTACGAGAGCTACCGCGAAATGCGGAAGTCGTCGCCACACGCCGCGCTTCCGTGGCAGTATCTCGGCCCCACCAACATCAGCGGCCGCGCCACTGATATCGCCGTGGCGGATCGTCAGGCAGGACGCCGCATCTACGTCGCCTACGCGACCAGCGGTCTGTGGAAGACGGACGACAACGGCGCGACCTGGCAGGCGATCTTCGACGACATGCCGTCCACGAGCATCGGCGACATCGCCACCGCTCCTTCCGCTCCGGACACGGTGTGGGTCGGCACCGGTGAGGCCAACCTCTTTCGAGCGTCGATGGCAGGCACTGGCATCTACAAATCAACGGATGGCGGCCAGACCTTCACGCACATGGGACTCTCTGACACGCAGACGATCGGCCGGATCCTCGTCCATCCGACGAATCCGGACGTCGTTTACGTCGCCGCCTCGGGGCACGAGTGGACCGACAACGAAACGCGCGGCGTTTTCAAAACGACCGACGGCGGCAAGACGTGGCGCAAGGTGTTCTACCGGAGCCCGCGGACCGGCGCGTGGGACCTGGTGATGGATCCCTCGAATCCGGACGTCATTTACGCCTCGATGTGGCAGCGCATCCGCCGGAAATGGAGTGACCCCCGGGTCGAGCCCGGATACAGCGAAGGAGGTGTCTGGAAGACGACCGATGGCGGAGCGACATGGAGCGAGGCGAATACCGGACTGCCAGCCGCGCCGTTCCGCGGGCGGATCGGCATCGATATCGCGCGCTCGAACCCCAGCGTTCTCTACGCGCTCGTCGACAACTACGAGCAGGCGCGGCCGGCTCGCGAGGGAGAGCGCGACGCGTATCAGCGGGTGATCTTCGAGCCACGCATCAAGGCGGCGGAAGTCTATCGCTCTGATGACGGCGGCAAGGCGTGGCGCAAGGTCAGCCCCTCGGACGAGTTCATGTTCTCGCGGCATTCGGGGACCTACGGCTGGGTGTTCGGCCAGATCAGAGTGGACCCGACCGACGAGAACGTCATCTACACGCTTGGCGTCCCGCTGACGATGTCCCGCGACGGCGGGAAGACGATGGCGGTCATGCCCGGCTCGAATAGCGTCCACGGCGACCATCACGGGCTGTGGATCGATCCGAAGAAGCCCGCCACGATCTATAGCGTCAACGACGGCGGCTTCTACGCCACCGAGGACGGCGGGAAGACCTGGAAGTTCGCCATGGCCGCCGGCGGCGCGCAGTTCTATAACGTGGTCGCCGACAACAGTTCCCCGGCCTGGGCGTATGGCTCGATCCAGGATCACAATTCGCACCGCGGAACGGTCGATCCGAGTGCCGGGCGCGACAAGATCCCGGCGGTGGAGTGGCAGCGATCGCCGGGTGGTGAAGGCACGCACCACGCCGTTGATCCCACCGATCCCAACATCGTGTACTCGCACGGCTTCTACGGGAACTTCACGCGGACCGATCTCAGCGTGCCGGCGGGGCAGCGCGGACGAGGCGGCGAGGCTCCGGCACAACCCGCGACGCCACAGGGCCCGCAGCGTACGACGCCGATCAGGCCGAAGGTAGAGGGCCTCCGCGCGCAGTGGATGGCTCCCATCATCCTGTCGCCCCACGATCCTAAAACGGTGTACGTCGGGTTCCAGTATGTGTTTCGCTCGGTTAACCGAGGCGACGACTGGGAGAAGATCAGCGAGGATCTGACGGCGAACGATCCGGCGCAGATGCTGCCGAAAAGCTCGAACGAAATTCCGTACCAGACCATCACCGCGCTGGCCGAGTCGCCGCGCGTGAAAGGCCTGCTCTACGCCGGCACTGACGATGGGCGGTTGCACGTGACGGCCGATGCCGGGAAGACATGGACCGATCTTTCATCCCGCGTACCGTCGGCAAAGTGGTATTCGCGCGTCGTCCCATCGCAGCACGCGGACCAGACGCTTTACATCGCGCAGCGCGGCCGCGAAGACGACGACTTCGCGGCGTACGTGTACAAGTCCACCGACGGCGGGAAGACGTTCACCAGCATCGCAGCGAATCTGCCCGCCGGCCCCGTGAACGTGATCCGCGAAGATCCAACGAACCCGAGCGTCCTCTACCTCGGCACCGATTTTGGGGCATTCATTTCGACCGACGGCGGCGCCCGCTGGCAGGTTCTCGGTGGCGGCCTTCCTTCAACGCAGGTGTCCGACCTCTGGTATCAACCCCGCGACAAGGTCATTGTGATTTCGACCTACGGCCGCGGGATGTGGGCGATCGACGCCGCCCGCATCAAGTAGCGGCGCGCGATGCGCGGTGCGGGAGTGCGGGGGGCGCGATGCGCAGGTGCGCGGTGCGCGCTGCCGCACTCCCGCACCCCGCACTACTCGTGCCGTAAGGCTATCAACGGATCGACCGACGCCGCTCGCCGCGCCGGGATTGCACTGGCGGTGAGCCCCGCAAGGGCCAGCGTTGCCAGTGCCGCGGCGAAGATCCAGGCATCAGTCGGCGTCGTTTCGAACAGATAGGTTTTCAACCCGAGACGCGGCGTGACACTGAGATACCAGGCGGCGAGCCCGCCGAGCGCAAGGCCGAGCGCCATCAGGACCGTCGCCCGTTTGAGAACCATCCCGACCACATCGCGCCGCGTCGCCCCGAGCGCCATGCGGACGCCGATCTCGCTGGTGCGCTGCGCCACGATGTAGGCCATGACGCCGTAGATGCCGACAGCGGCGATGACCAGGCCGAGCCCCCCGAAGAGCGCCAGCAGCGCCATGTTGAATCGCCGCTGCGCGATCAGTCGATCCATGTAGCCTTCGAGCGTCACCGTGTCGCCGGTCAGCCGCTGCTCCCTGTTCACCGACCAGATCGCCGCTTTCGCCGCCGGCAGCACTTTCATCGGGTCCCCGGTCGTCCGCATCACCAGCGTCGCGCCGATGGATGAATCCTGCAGAAACGGGATATAGGCTTCCTGTCTCGGCGGCGTTTCCGGACCGAGGTGACGGATGTTGGCTGCGACGCCGACGATCGTCCGCTCCTTGTCGTTGATCGTGATGCGCTTGCCGAGCGCCTCTTCGCCGGGGAAATACTTTTTCGCGGCCGCGTCGTTGATGACCACGACCGGCTCGGAGTTCTCGGCGTCCGTGCTTTCGAGTTGACGACCCTTCAGGATCGGAATCCGCAGCGTGCGCAGATATTCGGGCGAGACGGTGCGCCGGTCGATCGAGTCATCGTCGCCCTTCAGCTCTCCGCGGCCCGGGATCGTCACACTCGTCCGGCTCCAGCTTCCGGTCAGTGGCAGACCGCCGGAGACCGTCGCCGCCATTTCGACGCCAGGCACTCGCCGCACGGCCTCGTACATCTGCGGCACGTAAGTGCGGCTGGCTTTGATGGCGCGGTCGAAATCGAATTTGCCCGGCGGCTGCGGCGGGCTGACGCTCAGTACCAGGACGTTGTGGTAATCGACGCCGGTGTCTACCCGCATCAGGCGGATGAAGCTGCCGATGAAGAGGCCGGCACCGACGAGCAGCATCACCGCCAACGCCACCTCCGCCACGACGAGCGCTCCCCGGAGCCGCTGCGTCGATGCGCCCGCCGTCGAAGATCGTCCGCTGTCTTTCAGCGCGGTACTCAGATCCGGGCGCGACGACTGAAGCGCCGGGACGATGCCGAAGAAGAGTCCGCTCAGAGTCGCCGCACCGATCGTGACGAACAGCACGCGGAGGTCGATCCCGATGGATGCCACGCGCGGCAGACCGGCCGGGAGCCAGGCGCGAATGCCCTGCACGCCGAGATACGCGATCAGGACGCCGATCACTGCGCCGGCGGTCGACAGGAGGAGTCCTTCGACCAGAAGACCGCGGACGAGCCGCCATCGGCTGGCCCCGAGTGCGGCGCGGATACCCATCTCACGTCCGCGCACCGTCGCGCGTGCGAGCATGAGGTTCGCGACATTGGCACAGGCGATCAGCAGCACCAGCCCGACGGCCCCGAGCAGCATCAGCATCCAGCCGCGCACGCGGCCAACGAGGTGTTCCTGCAGCGTGATCACCCGCGTGCGTCGACCCGGGCTCCACTTCGGGTACTGCCGGTCGAGTGCCACCGAGACCCCGTTCATCTGTTCGTGAGCCTGCTGAAGCGACACGCCATTTCTGAGCCGGCCGACGATCAGGCCGTTGTAGCTCCGGTTGCCGCCCCGGACCTTGTCTTCGCTCCTGAACCATGTGGGGGCGTAGATCTCCGTCGGGCGTTCCGCACCGACCGGATACGCAAACCAGCGCGGCATCACGCCGACGATCTCCCATGATTCGTCACTGAGCTGGATCGTCTTTCCGATGACGTCCGGCGAACCGCCGAACGTGCGCTGCCAGAACCCATGGCTCAGGATCGCGACCCGATGGCGACCTTCGATCTCGTCCTCCGCGGTGAAGTTCCGCCCGAGCAGCGGCTGGACCCGCAACATCGGGAAGAACTCCCAGGTCACACGGTAGCCTCGTGCGTCGGCCGGCTCTCCGCTCTCGTTTTTCAATCGGAAGGCGAAGTTCGATACGTAGGCCAGACCATCGAACGAGTCCTGCATCCGCCGCCAGTCGAGGTAGGTCTGCGGCGTAGTCGAGCCGCCGCCGAAGGTCGTGGCTTTGGTGGTGTCGTGCTCGAGGACGACCGCCAGCCGGTCGTGTTCGTCAAACGGGAGAGCGCGAAGTACGACGGCGTCCACCACCGAGAAGATCGCCGTCCCGGCACCGATCCCGAGCGCCAGCACCGTCAGGGCAACCGTCGTGAAGGTGGGGGATTTACGCAGGGACCGAAACGCTGCTTTCAGGTCGTCATGCATGGGTGGTTAGACGTGTTGGTCGTTTGTCCCGTTGGTCGTAGAATCCCGGCATTATGAGCGCATTTCTTTCTGACCTCGCGTACGCGGCGCGGACGTTCGCAAAGAAGCCGGCATTCGCAGTGACGGCGGTGCTCACGCTCGCGCTCGGCATCGGTGCCTCGGCGGCAATTTTCAGCGTCGTCAATGCCGTGCTGCTGCGCCCGTTGCCCTACCAGCAGCCTGAGCGGCTGGTGCACATCGCGAACGACATGCGCGCGCGCAACGTCTCAGACTTTCCCTGGCCTCCGGCGGACTTTCACGACCTGCGGCTGCAGACGAAATCATTCGACGGGCTCGCGGCACTCGTCACCGGCCGGCAGGTCTTCGTCACCCCAGGCCGGACGGAGGCCGAGCAGGTTCGCACGGGTGGTGCCACACCGAATCTGTTCAGAGTCCTCGGCGTCAGGATGGCGTTGGGGAGCGATTTCACGGACGCGGACGGCGCGCCGCTTCCCCCGCCGCCGCAACCAGGTCCAGGGCAGCCCCAGGCGGCACCTGTGGCTCCGCCGCCTCCACCAAAGACAATCCTCAGCTACGAATTCTGGCAACGGCGGTTCGGCGCCAATCCAGGCGTCATCGGCACGGTCGTTCGTCTGGGCGACCAGCCGTTCGAAATTATCGGCGTGCTCCAGCAGGGTTTCGAGCTGCTGTATCCGCCCGACATCAACGTCGAAGTGGCGCCGGATCTGTGGACGCCATTACGTCTCAACTTTGCCGCCGGGTCTCGGGTGAATGTATTTCTGCGGGTGATCGGAAGGCTCGAGCCCGGTCTTGACGTCGCCGACGCTCAGCGGGACGTGGACGCAGTGGCCGCCGACCTGCGCTCGAAATTTCCGATCAAGCAGACCGCCGGAATAGCCTTCCGGATCGAGCCGATGCACGAAGATCTCGTGCACGACGTGCGTCCGGTGATCGTGGCGCTGATGGGCGCGGTGATCTTCGTTCTGTTGATTGCGTGCGCCAACGTCGCCAATCTGCTGCTGATTCGTGCGGCTGCGCGCGAGCGCGAGCTGGCAGTGCGTGCGGCGCTCGGCAGCAGCCGATGGCGGCTGGTGCGGCAGCTTCTGGCTGAAAGCGTGCTTCTCGCCGGGCTGGCCATCGCCCTCGGCCTGGCGCTGACCTGGGGAGGCATTCGGGCGTTGCTCGCTCTCGGTCCAGAAAACCTGCCGCGGATGACCCACGTCGGCATCGATCCGGTTGTCATCACCTTTGCCGCACTGGCCGGACTTCTGTCGGTGCTCGTCTTCGGATTGTTGCCGGCCATTCGCGCCTCGCGGCCGGACGTGATGGACCTGCTGCGGCGCGCCGGACGCACGGGCTCGCTCTCTTCCGGCGGATGGATGCGGAGCGCCGTCGTCACGCTCGAAGTCGCGTTGTCGTTCGTCCTGCTGGTCGGGTCCGGCCTGATGATCCGGAGCTTCGTCGCCCTTCAGCGGACGGATCCGGGTTACGACCCGAAGGGCGTTCTGACGATGAACGTTCCCAACCTGCGGCTGCCGGACCCGGCGGCGCGCCAGGCGTTCATGCGCAACATGAAGGCGCGCCTCGAGGCGATGCCCGGTGTCGTCAGCGCCACGGCAGTCACTCCGATGCCGCTCGACGGCGTCGAGGCTTTGGCGCGCTGGGGCACTGAGGAAGCTGCCTCGGATCCGACGAAGTTCAAGCAGGCGATCGTACACGTCGTCCTGCCCGGGTACTTCGACACGATGCGTACTCGCGTGATCGAGGGGCGCGTGTTTACGGAGGCGGACAATGTGCCCGACCGGCGCGTTCTCGTCGTCGACCGCATCCTCGCAGCCAAGGCGTTCCCCGGCCAGTCGGCCGTGGGCAAGACCCTCCTGGCCAGGATCAACACGCCAGAGGCGCAGCGCTACGAAATCATCGGTGTCGTCGATCACCAGCGGCACATCAGTCTTGCGCGCGAAGTGCGCGAAGCCTACTTCGCGGCTGATGGCCAGTTCGGTCACGGGGTCGCCGGCCGGTGGGCCATCCGGACGTCGGGCGATCCCATGGCCTTGGCGCCAGCCGCGCGCGCGCTGGTGAGCGAGCTCAATCCACGCACCGGTGCGATCGAAGTGCAGCCGATGATGTCGTTTGTCGAACGCGCGCAGGGGCAGACGAAGTTCGCGCTGGTTCTCATCGGGATCTTCGCAGCCGTCGCGCTGATTCTCGCCGCGGTGGGCCTCTATAGCGTGCTGTCGACGACCGTCAGACAGCGGACGTCGGAGATCGGCGTGCGCATGGCGTTCGGCGCCGCGCACGGCAGCATCTTCAGAATGATGGTGACTCAAGGTTTGCGGCTGAGTGCGGTAGGGATCGCGGCCGGCATCGCCGCTGCGTTCCTGCTCACCGGCGCGATGCGGACGATGCTCGTCGGTGTCGAGCCGACGGATCCGGCAACCTTCGCCGCGATGGCGGCGGGCTTCCTGATCATTGCCGTCATTGCCTGCGGGCTGCCGGCGTGGCGCGCCTCGCGGCTGGACCCGATGGTGGCTTTGCGCGACGAATAGCTGAGCCCTTCGCGGCGCCGTTTGCGCATTCCAATCATGCCAGGATGGTCTGCGGCCAGCGTTCCATACTTCGTCTTCATCGCCGGGGCGGCGCTTCTCACCAGGGATCTGTCTCCCCAGGCGCGCCTGCTCGCGGCCGGAACGTCAGTATTCGGACTGGCGCTTTCGCTGGCGGCGGCATGGACCGATGCGTTCTGGCTCCGGTCGGTGATCCTGCCTCCGATCGTCCTCCTCATCGCCTACCGGGCCAGCGGCTTTCTGTGGCGCGGGCCGATGTTCGGGATCGAGGGGACTCTCATGGCGGCCGATCGGGCGCTGGGGATCCCGGAAGTCGTCCGCCGCACGCCGTCCTGGATTGCCGAGATTCTCGAGCTCGCGTACGCGGGTGTCTATCCCCTGATCCCGATCGCGCTCCTGCTGCACCTCACATATTCGCCGGCGCCTGACGCCGACCGCTTCTGGACGGTGGTCCTGGTGACCGACTTCGTGTGCTTCGCGATGCTGCCGTTCGTTCAAACCCGCCCGCCCCGCGCGCTCGAACCCTCGCATCCCTGGACGTCGCGGCTGCGCCGGCTGAATCTCAGCATGCTCCACCACGCCAGCATCAGGATGAACACCGTCCCGAGTGGCCATGCGGCCGAGGCGCTCGCCGCCGCGCTGCTGGTTGTCGCAGCACCTGCCGGGGTGGTTGCTGCGATGTTCGTGGCCGCTGCCGCGGTGTCTGCGGGCGCGGTCCTTGGGCGTTATCACTATGCGATTGACATCATCGGCGGGTGGGTCGCGGCCTTTGGCGTCTGGGTCTGCCTCGGGTGACGTTACCCGGTTCAGCCTTGGGATTTGACTGGCAGCAAGTAAGACGCTATCTTACCTTCGTGAAGACCACCGTGTCATCGAAAGGACAGATCGTCCTGCCGGCGGAATTGCGGCACCTCGACCGGATCGAAGCCGGAGAGGAATTCGACGTCGAGCGGATCGCGCGCGGCGAGTATCGCATCGTCCGCCGCGCGATCCCGAACGACGGAGTGATCGACTGGCTCCTGGCTTGTCCGGAGAAGGGCTATTTCGTCCCGATCGAATCCGATTCGACCGACACCTTATGATGACATTCCTGGTCGACGCCAACGTGCTGAGCGAACCAACCAAACCAGCGCCGCACCGGCGCGTCGTCGAATGGCTTCGCCAGAACGAGCGCGACCTTGCGGTCGACCCGTTTATTCTGGGAGAGATCCGCTTCGGCATTCTGTTGTTGCCCAAGGGAGCGCGCCGGGCGAGACTCGAGCGGTGGTTCGACCTCGGTGTGTCGCGCCTTCACTGCATTTCCTGGGACGGAGCGACCGGTCTACGATGGGCGCAACTGCTCGCTCGATTACGCGCATCCGGCAAGGCGATGCCGATCAAAGACAGCCTCATTGCCGCAACCGCTCTCACCCACGGGCTCACGATCGCGACACGTAACCGCGCGGACTTCGAGAAGGCCGGTATTGCCGTGGTCGACCCGTTCTGAAATTCCTGTAACATACCCGCCGTTATGAGCAGCTTTTCTCGTCTGGTGGCCGCCGCCTTCGCGCTCGTCTTCCTCGTCGCCCACCCCGGCGCCCAGCAGCGCGAGACGCTGAAGGGCGCGCCCGACCGGAGGTCGGACGAAGGAAAAGGCCCGTTCAAAACCCTCGCTATTCGCGGCGTGATGCTGATCGACGGCACCGGTGCGCCTCCGACCGGCCCCGTGGACGTCATCGTCTCCGGCAATCGCATTACCGCTGTCCGTAGCGCGGGCACGCCGGGATTGCCGGTGCGGCAGAACCGCGATCCGCAGGCCGATCATGAGCTCGACGCCACCGGCATGTATCTGCTGCCCGGATTCGTCGACATGCACGTGCACGCCGGAGGCGCGCCCAAGAACGAAGATGCGGAATACGCCTACAAGCTATGGCTCGCGCACGGGGTAACCACGGTGCGCGGTGTCTCGCTCGGTAGTCATGCGGTGGCGGTCAAGGACAAGGAACGCAGCGCGAAGAACGAGATCGTGGCGCCGCGGATCTACAACTACCAGCGACCCGGCAGCGGATGGGACCAGGGGAGCATCGATTCGCCGGAGAAGGCGCGCGCCTACGTGCGATGGGCTGCCGCCAACGGCATCGACGGCCTGAAGCTCGGCGCCGACCGTCCCGAGATCATGGCGGCGTTGCTCGACGAAGCAAAGAAGAACGGGCTCGGATCGACCGCCCATCTGCAGCAGAGCGGCGTCGCGCAAATGAACGCGATCAAGGCGGCGCGTCTCGGCCTCGGCACCGTCACGCATTTCTACGGTCACTTCGAATCGCTGCTGAAGGACTACGTCGTCCAGCCATGGCCGGTCGACATGAACGCCGCCGACGAGCAGTGGCGCTTCGGCCAGGTGGCGCGGCTCTGGGACAAGATCCACGAGCCGGGCAGCCCGCAGTGGAAGGCGTATCTCGAGGAGCACCTGAAGCTCGGTACCGTCTTCGATCCGACGATGACGATCTACTCGGCGGGACGCGATCTGATGAAGTTCCGCAACGCCGACTGGCACGACCGCTACACGCTGCCGTCGCTGATGGACTTCTACACGCCGAGTCGCTCGAATCACGGCTCCTACTGGTTCTACTGGACCACCGAGGATGAAATTGCCTGGCGCAACTTCTACCAGGTCTGGTTCAGGCTGCTCAACGATTACAAGAAGATGGGCGGGCGCGTGACGACGGGCTCGGATTCAGGATTCATCTATCAGACCTACGGCTTCGGGTACATCAACGAACTCGAGATGCTGCAGGAAGCCGGATTCCATCCGCTGGAAGTGATTCAGGCGGCGACGATGAACGGCGCGTTGACGCTGGCCGAACCAAAGGGGAAGACGCCGGATTTCGGCACCGTGCGCGCCGGCATGCTCGCCGACATGGTCATCGTCGATCAGAATCCGCTGCAGAACTTCAAGGTCCTCTACGGGACTGGCGCGCTGAAGCTGAACGACAAGACCGCCAGGCCCGAGCAGGTTGGCGGCGTGAAGTACACGATCAAGGACGGTATCGTGTACGACGCGAAGCAGCTGCTCGCCGACGTCGCAACGATGGTCGAAAAGCAGAAGCGCTCACGCGTCTCGAAGACGTCCTCGCAATAACGTACGAACGTCCAGCCCTTCTTGGCTGCTATACCGATGCGCGGCGCGCTCATCACCCTCGCGCTCATCGTCATCGGCGTGAAGCTGCTCGTCTGGTGGCTCGAGCCGCGGATGGCGTTCTTCCCCTGGCGGGTGTCCAGCAGACACCCGCCGCCTACGGTCTGGCGTTTACCGACCATCGCATCACCACGGCTGATGGCGAGACACTGCACGGCTGGTGGATGGAACACGCCTCGCCGCGGGCGCAGGTCATCTACTGGCATGGCAACGGCGGCAACCTGTCGTTGTGGCTCGATGTCGTGGCCGACATTCACAAGCGCGGGTTCGATGTGTTTGCGGTCGACTATCGCGGGTATGGCGGCAGCACCGGACGACCAAGCGAGCAGGGGATCTATCGCGATGGTGAGGCCGCAACGGCCTATTTCAACGAGAAACTGCGGCGGAAGGGCGTACCGGCGCTCTTTTGGGGACGTTCCCTCGGCTGCTCGGTGGCTTCGCACTTGGCGTCCCGGACCCCACCTGACGCGCTGCTGCTCGAAAGCCCGTTCCCCGACGTCGCGTCTCTCTTCGCGCGCAATCCCGTCATGCGGATCCTGAGCGTGTTCTCGAGCTACTCCTTCGCGACCTCCCGCCATCTCGAGAAGTACAACGGACCGCTGCTCGTCATTCACGGCGACGCCGACTCGATCATTCCCTTCAGGGCCGGCAAGCAGGTCTTCGACAGCGCGCGCGGTTCGCAGAAAACATTCGCGGTGCTGGAGGGAGCCGACCACAACGATGTCCACACCGGACATCCCGCCTACTGGACCGCCGTCGATCGCTTTCTCGCCGGGCTCTGATCAGGTTCCGGGTTCAGGTTCCGCATCCCGCATCCCGCATCCCGCATTCCGCGTTCTTAGTTTCTCAGTGTTCGCACCGGGTCCACCTGCATGGCGCGTCGCGCCGGGACGATGCATGCCAGGGCGGCGGTGACGAGCAGGAGTACCGCCACTGCAGCCAGCGTCAGAGGGTCGGCGGGACTCACCTGGAACAGAACCGTGCGGAATCCCCGCATGACGATGACCGCCGCGGCAAGTCCAATGGCAAGTCCGGCGATCGCCTGGATCAATCCCTCCTGGAGCACGAGCCGCATTACAGTTGCCGGCCTGGCCCCGAGCGTCATCCGGACGCCGATCTCTGGCGCGCGCATGGCGACCAGTTGCGCCATCACCGCGTAGATCCCTGCGGCGGCGAGTACGAGCGCGAGGGCACCGAAGATCCCCAGTAACAGCATCGTCGACCGGCGTGCGGCCACCGACCGCGAAGCAACCTCGTGCATCGTTCGAACGTTCGACAGAGCCAGATCGGGATCAACGGCTTTGAGCTCCGCTCGCACAGCTGCCGTGAGGGTCACCGGATCGACGTCGGTTGCCAGCACGAACGTCAAACCATCCCAGACCATCTGCTTTTGCGGCAGATACATTTCGGGATTGACCGGACGGTCGAAACCCCAGTGCTTGACGTCCGCGACAATCCCGACGACCTCGCGCGGCACATTCGCGCCGCCCATGCGGACGCGCTTGCCGATCGGCGAATTGCCCGGCCAGTATCGCCGCGCCATCGTGTCGTTGACGATGACGACAAAGGGTGATTCGCTGTGATCGGAGGCGGCGAATTGACGCCCCGCCACGAGCCGGATACCCATCGTCTTGAGGTAATCGACGGTGACAGCTCGCGGATGTGCGCGGGTCGGGACGTCGGGGACCGGTTCCCTTCCTTCGATCCCGACGCCGCTGCGGGAGTCGGCGCCCGAAAGCGGGAGATGGCTCGTGCCGCCGACGGAGCGGACGCCCGGCAGCGATGCAAAGCGGCGCTCGATCTCGTCGTATGTAGCCACGCGCTGTGCGTCGTCGCGGTATCGGGCAGCCGGCAGAGAGACGAACGCCGTCAGCAGCCCATCCTGAGTGAAGCCGGGATCGGCGCGAAGCACCGTTTGAAAGCTGCGGAGTGTCAGCCCGGCGCCCACCAGGAGCAGTGAAGCCAGCGCGATCTCCGACACGACCAGTCCCATCCGCAATTTCTTTCGGATGCCGGCCGAAGAGCGGCCGCCTTCCTTCAGCGATTCGTTGACGTCCTGGCTTGCCAGGTGCCAGGCGGGAAGGATTCCGAAGACGAGACCGGTTGCCACCGAAAGCAGCAGGGTAAACCCGAGAACGCTGGGATTCAGTCGGACGTCACCGGCACCCAGCACTGCAACGTTCTGCGGAGTGATCTGCCGGAGAAGCTCGATGCCCCAGTAAGCGACCACCAGCCCGGCCGCTCCCCCAAGCAGGGCGAGCACGATGCTCTCGGTCAACGCCTGGCCGGCAAGACGCCATCGCGCCGCCCCCACGGCCGCCCGGACCGCCATTTCGCGGCGACGCGACGCCGCGCGCGCGAGAAGCAGGTTCGCGACATTGACACAGGCAATCAACAGGACGAACGCGACTGCGGTCAGGAGCGTCAGCAGGCCGCCCTTCACCGGCGCCCGCAACTCGTCGCGCAGCAGTACGACATGCGCCCCGTGGTTACGGTTGGCATCGGGATACTGCGTCGTGAGCTGGGCGCCGACACGATCCATGTCAGCCCGCGCCTCCTGCAGTGTCACGCCGTCTTTCATACGGGCGTATACGTTCAGGAAGTGGTTGGTCCGCGACGGAGGGCGTGGCGTCGTCGAAAACGCCAGCGGTGCCCAGAGCTCAATCGCGTCGTCAGGAAACTCGAAGGACGCCGGCAGCACGCCCACGACTTCGTGCGGCACCGCATTGAGCAGGATCTTCCTGCCGACAACCGAATTGTCGCTGCCGAATCGTTCTTTCCAGATCTGGTGTCCAAGAATCACGACCCGGTGCTGCCCGACGATCGCCTCGTCCGCGCGGAACGTGCGGCCCAGACTTGGCGTGATGCCCAGGACGTCGAAGAACGGAGGGGACACGGCGCCCGCGCTGAGTCGAACCGGCTCGCCGGCGCCGGTCAGATCAGCGGTGACCACGGTCATGCCGGCGATTGCCGAAAACGACCGGTGCATCGTCGACCAGTCCAGGAAGTCGGCTGGCGAGACCACGTTGTCGAGGACGCCTTCGGTGTGTCGCTTCTCCCACACCATGACGAGGCGATCGGAGTCCGCATAGGGAAGCGGCCGAAGGAGCACGGCGTTGACCGCGGAGAAGATCGCGGTGTTGGCTCCGATCCCGAGTGCCAGCGTGAGTATCGCAACCATGCTGATGCCCGGTTGCTTGATGAGCAGCCGCAGCGCGTAGTGAACGTCCTGTCGGAATGCCTGCACCCAGAACCTCCATCTCCGGAAAGGACCGGAACTCGGCGCTCCACCGTGAGGCGCCCCTAAACTTCGCTCGGCGAATCCGTACTGCAGCGCATCGAGCGCTGCCGACGCCCAGATGCGGACGATGCTCGCATTCCGCCGGCGGGCATCGTCCAGCTGGTCGAGGAGCATCTGCTCCATGTCGCGGCCGAACTCGCGTCGCACCCGGCGGGGGAATGCCAGGAGGAACAACCGGTAGAGCGCGCGCTCGAGCAGGCGCATCAGCCCTTTCGTGCGAGAAGCCGTTTCGACCTGGCTTCGAGGACGGCAGCTTCCAGCCTGCGCGCCTCGGCCATCGCGACGTCGCCACCGAGCTTCGTCAGGCGAAAATACCGCCGGCGTTCATCGTCATCGGCGTTTCGGGCCCGATCCGGGGAGTCCTCGATCAAGCCGTCCGCCAGCAGCCCGCGCAGCGTGCGATAGAAATTGCCCGGCATGATCCGGCCGAAGCCGCCGCGCTGTTGCACATCACGCACCAGGCTCCACCCGTGACGCTCGCCGTCAGCAAGCGCGAGCAGGATCTGAAACACCAGCGGTTTGACTGGAAGGTGCGACTCAGCGGGTTTCGCGCGGGTGCTTCTCATCTCGCGCGAGGATAGTGTCAAAATGACACTAGTGTCAAGACTGGACGGACAGGACGGTCAGCGTTTCGAGAGGCTCGCCCTGGAATTGAAGATCGGGAACTTCCGACGCGCGCCGGTGGCGTTCGTACGCTGCGGCGGCGCCGACAGCGATGATTGTCGCGAGAGCTACGTAGATGCCTCTCCCGGGCAGGAACGACGCCTCCAGACTCGCCGTCGTATAGGTGTAGAAAGAAAAGGCGGTGAGGTACACCGGCCAGAGCTTTACGAATCGTGCTTTGCCGGGCGCGTAAGTACACGTGAAGGGCACCTTGTCGAGACCCATGGCGAGAAGCTGGGCGAGCAGGAAGGCCAGTGCGGCGCAAAAGACGCCATGAAGCACGCCGGCGCGTGGTCCCCACAGCACGGTTGCGGATATCCACGCGAGGAGTACCGGCGGGATCGCGCAGGCGAGCAGGGCGGAAGCGGCGCCGTCCAGCGCCTGACGGATGGGAACCGGCTGTTGCGTCCTGACCGTCCAGTTCGCACGAATCTCCGACGGGATCGCAAACAACATGCGCATCCCGGCAAGCGTCAGCGCGATGAAGACCAGTGGCACCGCCAGCAGCGTGGGCCGTGGGGTCTCGAGAGCATTCCACCCACCACGAACAAGAATCGGCAGCACCGTCGAGGCAACGATCGCCACTGCGAGCCCGACCCATCCGGCAAGAATCATCCGGTGGTGACGGCTGCGTACGACGGTGCGCAATGCGAAGGCGCACACGCCGCGTGCCGGAGGTGAGAACGCAGTGATCGAAGCCGCGAGCGGCACCAACCGTTGGAGGACGGAACGCCTGGCAGTGCTCGCGCCAGTCCCTTCGAGCGCGAGGCGCATCATCCGGCGATAGCTTGCGCCGTAGAGCACGAGCGTCGTCGCGCACATGCCGAGGCCGATCACCGGCGCCCAGGCAGGAGCCTGCGGCATGCTCAGGAGCGGAAGGAGGAGCGGCATCTGGAGCACGCCAACCACCAGCGCGATCTGAAGCAGGACAGCGAGTCGCTGCGCCACCAGGACGCCGACGGTGTTCAGCAGAGCGCATTGCAGCGCAACGATTCCGAAAAACACCGATGCCTCGAGCCCGGCGGCGGCGGCAAAGTGCGACAGCGTACGTCCAATGAACCCGCCGGTTCCACCGAACGTGGCGTCGACCGCACCGAACGCCAGTGACGAGAAAGCGGTCATCGCAATCACGAGCATGGCGAAGAGGGCCATCAGCGCTGCCAGCCGGGCAACGACGAACGTTCGAAGTCGGACCGGCAGGACACCGAGGATCCGGCCGTCCCGCCGGTCCGGAAAGACACCCTCCCAGATCACCAGCGTGATCAACCCGGTGGCGATCATCGAGAGGACCAGCGCCAGCGTGCGGTCCGCTTCCATGCTGCTGTGAAGCGCCTGCGGGTCGTTGACCAGCCACGCCGTACTTCTTGGACATCAGGATCGGAGCCACAGTCGACGGGCCGGCAAGAAAGGCGATGACCCACACCGCGAGCTGGATCTGAGGGGCACCCGAAGGCATCAGCTCGCTCTCGAATATCCGCCCGAAGAACATCCGGGTCAGGACCGAGGTCTGCTGCCGTTCTGAGATCAAAGTCTCATCACTCCAACCAGATCGCGCGCCACTTCGTCGACGTCCGCGGCGAGCACCACTTTCTTGAACACCTGTTCGAGCGAGGGCAGTGCCATGAGTTCCCGCAGCCGTGACACGGAATCGTGGGCCACGACCTGCGAATCGTGGAGGATCAGCACGTCGGTCGCCACCTTCTCCACGCTCTCGAGGACGTGCGAGCTGTAGATCACCATCTTGCCGGCCGCCGCCAGTTGCTGAACCAGGCTGCGCAGGACCAGCGACGACGTCACGTCGAGGCCGGAGCCGGGCTCGTCGAGGACGATGATGTCGGGGTCGTGCAGCAGCGCGGCGGAGATGAGGATTTTCTGCCGCATGCCTTTCGAATACGCAGACATCGGCGCGTAGCGATCGTCCTCGAGATTGAAAATGTGCATGAACGACGCGATCTTCTGGTCGAGCACCCGCTGACGCACACCACGAAGCTGACCGACGAATTCGAGGTACTCGGGACCGGTGAGATAGCTATAGAGGTGCGCCTCTTCCGGCACGTAGCCGATTCGCGCCTTGTACTCGAGGAGGCCGATGCTTACGCTGGCGCCATCGAGGAGCACCTGCCCGACCGACGGCTCGATCAGCGTCGTAATCATCGACACCGTCGTGGACTTGCCCGAGCCGTTCGGCCCGAGGAGGCCGAGCACGCCACCGCGCTCGAGCCTGAAGTTCACATCCTTGACAGCGGGAATGCCCGCGTAGAACTTGCTGAGGCCGCGCGCTTCGAGCATGGGTTAGTCCGTTATGCGGCTCGACACGAAAAATAATGTTCTCGTTGCACCGAGCCGCATCCCGGACTAGGCGCGCACGCGCGCCTGCGAGGGAGCGGCGCGGGGCATGGGGCCCCCGCAAGCGACCGAGCCGGGTCCGGGCGGAGCCCGGTCTGTTAGTGGACACCGAACCGGGTGAGATGTTCCAGGGTTCCTTAGCTCCCTGGCTCCACGAGGTCCTATACTTTGCTGATGAGATCGATTGGCGTCGGCTTGATGATTCTGGCGGTCGCCTCCGGGCTCGGTGCGCAACAAATCGACTATGGCGCCGTCTGGGAGAACGCCACGCCGTTCGACCGGTTCCTTTCGTCGGTACGGTCGCAGGAGGCACAGTGGAAGTCGCGATTTGCGAACGCCGCGATCGACGCCGACGCACTGACGCGGACGCGCGCGCTGAAGGAACGGCGCCGGCTCCTGGTCATTGCCGAAGACCGCTGCCACGACTCGGCGTGGGCAGTCCCGTATATCGCAAAGCTGGCCGCCGCGGTGCCCGAGCGACTCGAGCTCAGAGTCATCTCCCGAGACGCCGCGCGCGATGTGCCCAAGGAATATCGGACGCCGAACGGCGGGCTGGCGACGCCGACGGTCATCGTTCTCGACGAAAGTAACAACCCGCTTGGCGGCTGGGTGGAACGGCCGTCGGCACTTCGCATCTGGGTGGCCGCCAATAAACCAGCCTTATCATCCGAGGAACTGCGCGCGAAGATACAGAGTTGGTATGCCGGCGACGCCGGCCAGAGTACCGTGCGCGAGATCGTCGAGCTTCTCGAACAGCGTCAGGCAGAAGGGAAGTAAGTGTACGGATTCGTTCTGAACGTTCACTCGTGGCTGCGATGGGTTGTGATCATCGCGATGCTCTGGACGATACTGCGAGCCGTGCTGCCGGGTCCGCGCGACTGGACGCCCGCCGACGACCGCTCGATGCGTCTGTCGCTCCTCGCGCTGGACGTGCAGTTCCTCCTCGGGCTGCTGCTCTACTTCGTGTTGAGCCCGTTTACGCGCCAGGCCATGTCGGATATGGGAGCCGCGATGAAGTCATCGGGCCTCCGCTTCTTCGCCGTCGAGCACGTGCTCGGGATGGTGATCGGTATCGCGCTGGCCCACGTCGGCGCGGCCCGGATCAAGAAAGCCGCGCCTCAGCGACGGCATCGTCTCGCCGCGATCTTCTTCGTCCTGGCGCTGCTCGCCGTCCTTGCTTCGATCCCCTGGCCGGGGCTTCCGGCTGGAAGGCCCCTGTTTCGACTGTGGGGGGCCTAACTCCTAACTTCTAACTCCTAACTTCTAATGGACTTGCAGATGCGTAGTTGAAGGTTGCGTTTCGCTTGCTCCATCCATTGCATGTATCGCGGTTTGGCGGCGAACAGCAGAGCGGTGAAGATTTCCTGCACGATCGCGCGGACGGCTGGAAACGTCAAGGTGGTGGCGCCGTGTCGCCGCCGCTCGCGTTGAATGTAGGCGTGCGCGACGGCCGTGAGCACCACGTGATGCTGCCAGCCGGGATAACTCCGGCCTTCGAAATGATCGAGTCCGAGCTCGGTTTTGAGTTCTTGGTACTGCTGTTCGATAGCCCACCGCTGATGCGCCAACTCGACCAGCGTGCGGAGCGAGGCGGTGGCGGGGAGATGGACGAAGTAGTACTTGCGCCGTGTCACCGGTCCGGCCTCGCGTTCGCACAGGAGCCACACCTCGGGCGCCAGCGGCCCGGTGCGCCGCCCCTGGGCGGGGGTCACGCGCTCGGCGGCGAATCGCGCCCGCCGCCGGGGCTGCGTGCCGTTGCGCCAGCTGATCGAGCGCCACGCCGAGCGGGGCCATTGGCGCGCCGCGTCGTGCACGGGCACGGCGTCCCCGACCACGCGGCCGCGGGTCCACGGGCCCCGGCGCCGCAGGGGCGGGACCACGCGGGGTCGCGCGACAAACACCGTGAGATCCGACGAAATCCCGAGCGCGTACGGCAGACCGCCAGCGATGCAGAGCGGTGCGCAACGACGGTCACGTCGCCGAATTCCGCATCGCCGACCACGCCCGTCAGCTCGAAGCCGGCGGCCCGCACTTGCCGCACCAGCGTGAGCGCGTGCCGCCACTTCTCCTGGAAGCGCACGCCGGCCGGAATCCGCGCCCGCTGCCGGCGCTCCGGCGTCAGCCACCGGTCGGGCAGATACAGCATCGCGCCGAGACACCAGGCGCGCCGCCCGGTCCAGAGCGCCGCCGTCGTGGCGACTTGGCAATTGGCGATCTTGCCCAGCGCCCCACAGGTACTGCCGCATCGTGCCGACCGAGTCGGGCCCTGCTTCGGGAAACTCGTGCCATCGAGAATCAGGATGCCGCGACGCTCCGGCATGACCGCGCGCAGCCGCCGCCACACCCGCTCGGCGCTCCACGGCGCGTGGGTGATGAAGTGCTGGAAGGCGTGGTAGGCGACCGGCTCGGTGACGCGCGCCAGCATCGCCTGCATCGACTTGCGCTCGCTGTCGCTGAAGACCCCCTGCACGTAGGTCCGCAGCGACAGCAACTGCGCGCGATGGCCGAAGCAACGCTTGAACTGCTCCAACCAGCGAACCAGTCGCTGCACGCGCGCCGTCGCCGTGTGATCGACCAGTGCGCCACAGACTACAGAAACCGTGCAAAAAGTACAAGGGGCTCAATCTCGATCTGTCGTGATTCGCTCAGTGAATCATCGATGTGACAAAGTCCTGGCGTTCGCAACCCGGCACAGCGCCCCGCTACAGCAAACGGCGCGGCGCACGCCCAATGCGGCGTGAGCAGTGCCGACGTGCGTTCCCGAACGCACCGACGCGCCCGGATCCCTTGCCCAAGCCGGTGAGCGGTCGGTAGCGCGTGATCCGGTTCGTGCGCCACGATGGCCACGGCAGTTTCGAATCCTTCGCGTCCCGGCCGAAGCGGTGTCGCGTACATCCGGGCCACCGTCGCTGTCGGTCGACAGCACCCTCACGATTCGCCTGGAGACAAAGCCAGGATCACGCGATGCGCTGTGCGGCCTATGGACTGCCCGGAGCCGTGGATCACCGACCGCGTCCCGCTCTTTGTAAAACGCTCAGAACGCGTCCCCAGCTCCCGCACGGCAGCGCTGTCGTGGCACTGATGCGTCTGCGATGTCGTGGCATTCGAGAGTTAGAGTTAGGAGCTTGCTGAAAAAAGGTGCGACGGACGTGATCTGCCGCGCTGGAGGTCCGGCGACGAGGCCTGCGCGCGGCGCGGGTCAGGCGCGTCGGCCAGCTGACGAGCGCCCGGAGCGGCCGAACGACGAGGGATCTCATGCCGGCACCGCCCTCAGCGTCACGAGCCGGCGGAGATTGAACGCGGCGCTCGCGAACCGAAAGAGCCAGTCGACCTTCGCGAGCCCTCGCAGCTTCACCTTCCGCATCCAGGCGATCGTCTTGAGCCAGCCAAACGCCGGCTCGATCCGCGGCCGCGCGTGCAGACTCTTCGCGTAGCCCTCGTGGCGCGTCGTCCGGGCGTCGATCGCGCTCCCGCCGCGGCGCTTCAGGTTCTGCGCGACATGCGGCGTCACCTCGAGCTCGCGCAGCACCTCGACGAGGCCGTACGTGTCGTACGCCTTGTCCGCGCCGACGGTGCGCCGCCGCGGAGCCCGGCGCCAGCGCCGGTGCAGCATCAGCACCGCCGCGTCGCGCTCGGCGGTGCCGTCCGCCTCGGTCGCCATCGCGTCGACAATCAGCCCGTGGCGGTTCTCGATCAGCAGGTGCCCGAGATACGCCAGCCGCGCCTCGCCGGTCGAGGTCTTGCGATACAGCTTCGCGTCCGGATCGGTCGTCGACGCATGCGTGTCGTTCGTGCGCGTCTGGCCGTGAAAATTGCGGCCGTCCCCGTCCGGCGGCGGCCCGTCCTTCGGCTGAAAACTCTTCTGACTCGCCCACGCCTCGATCAGCGTGCCGTCGACCGTGAAATGCTCGTCGGACATGTACGGCTGCGCCTTGGCGACCACGCGCGCGAAGAAGCGGCCGGCGATCGTGTCGTTCAGCAGGCGATCGCGGTTCTTGGTGAACACCGTCGGCGTCCACACGGCCTCGTCCATCGAGAGGCCCACGAACCAGCGAAACAGGATGTTGTACTCGAGTTGCTCCATCAGCAGGCGCTCGCTCCGGATCGAGTAGAAGATCTGCAGCAGCTGCGCCCGCAAGAGGCGCTCGGGCGGGACCGACGGGCGGCCCGTCGGCGCATACAACCGGCTGAAGTCCCGCGACATGTCGCGCAGGATCTCGTCGACCAGCGTCCGGATGGCCCGCAGCGGATGGTCCGCCGGGATCCGCTCCTCGGCGGACACGTAGCTGAACATCGGGTCGGGGTGCCGGTCGTCTCCTCGCATGGCGGCATCGTAGTACACCCGCCGCGGCTTGTCGATCCCGCGCTACACTGCGTTTTTCAGCAAGCTCCTAACTCCTAACTTCTAACTCCGAACTTCTAGCTTAGCTAACTTTAGACGTTAGAAGTTAGAAGTTAGGAGTTAGACGCGGAGGAGCGGACGTGGCGGCATCTCGACACCTGTCAGTTTGAGACGCATCTGCACGCGCGAATTCCTCGGGTCCAGTGTCCGACCCATGGCGTCAAGCAAGTGCGCGTGCCCTGGGCCGAGCCCCGCGCGCGCTTCACGCTGCTGATGGAGCGCTTGGTGATCGACGTGATTCACCAGTGCAGCACGCTGAGCGGCGCCTGCCGATTGTTGCGGATCACGTGGGATGAAGCCTGGGGGGTCCTGCACCGGGCGGTGGCCCGCGGTCAGGCCCGCAAGACGGCCCGGCCGATTCGATATGTCGGGGTGGACGAGAAAGCGTTTCGCAAAGGGCACGTGTATCACACGGTCGTGTGCGATCTCGCGCGGTCGACGGTCGAATACGTGGGCGAGGGCCGCGGCGCGGAGAGCCTGGCCCCCTTCTATGCCGGCTTGACCGACGCGCAGCGCGACGCGCTGCAGGCGGTGGCGATGGATATGTGGGACCCGTACATCAAGGCGACGCGCGACGGATTGCCCGCCGGCGCTGATCGCATCGTCTTCGATCGCTTCCACGTGATGCGCGACATCACGACCGCCGTCGACCTGGTGCGGAAACAGGAACACCGCACCTTGTTGCGCCAGACGGGCGAGTCGGTGCTGACCGGGACCAGGTACTTGTGGCTCTATAGCGCGGAGCATCGACCCCGCTCGCGCGATGGCGACTTCAAGCACCTGCAGGCCTTGCACCTGAAAGTCGGCCGCGCGTGGGCGATCAAAGAGGCGCTGCGCACGCTCTGGACCTATCGGCAGCCCGCCGCCGTGACGCGCTTCTTCCGCCGGTGGTACGGGTGGGCGCGCCGCAGTCAGCTCGAGCCGATCAAGCGCGTGGCGGCCACGCTGCAGCGTCACCTCGCCGGCGTCCTGCGCTACTGTCGACATCGCATCACGAACGGGGTCGCTGAAGGATTGAACAGTAAAATCATGACCATCAAGCGCAAGGCCTGTGGGTTTCGGAACCCCCAGCACTTTACGACGGCGATCT
Organism: uncultured Acidobacteriota bacterium; assembly: GCA_963810305.1. Classification (GTDB taxonomy): domain Bacteria; phylum Acidobacteriota; class Vicinamibacteria; order Vicinamibacterales; family 2-12-FULL-66-21; genus JACDCA01. The sequence goes on along the minus strand of CAWEMY010000006.1, from coordinate 225,681 downwards.
ACTTTCACTGCGGTGGGCTGGATCTATACCCACGCTAAACCCGGAAGAGTCGAAGTTAGAAATTGACACGCATCAATCTGAATTCCCCCTGGTCGCGAGGGGACCTGTAGCGGCAGATGATCTCCGCCAGCGTTGCGTACCCGCTGTATTCGTACAGACCACCGGCGATCACACCCAGATCCTCGCGTCCGGTGAATGCCCAGCGCCCCTCTTCGGAGGCAGCCGTAAAATCCGCGGTGTAGCACGCCCGGAAGATCCGCGAATACCCGGCGTTGAACGCCAGGTGCCAGAGGGCCGGCGAGACTACGGTGAGGACGCATCGCAGTGGCCCGCGATGCCCGGATGTTTCACTGATCCACTCCCCCTCCCAGCGGCCGCTGACACTGCTCTCGCCGAGAGCGGCTGCGGACGCCCAACGCGCATGGAAATCACGACAGTTCGCCGTCAGCGGCGCGAAGAAGTGGATGAATTCGTGAAGCACCCGGTCATTTCATCACAGCTCGAACCGGCGTTCGGTCCACCCCGTCTAACTCATATGGCGTTTAGCACACACTCCGGCCCACAGGCGCGCCGTGCTCCCCAGGAGACAGCATGTTCAAACAGGACGTCCGCTACGCCATTCGCTCACTGCTGAAGAATCCGGGATTCACCGCGATTGCCGTGGCCTGCCTCGCTCTTGGCATCGGCGTGAATTCCACGATCTTCAGCGTTGTCGACGGCGTCATCCTGAGTCCGACCCCATATCCAGAGGCGGACCGGATCGTCGCCGTCAGCTCGACCAACCCGAAAGAGAACGTCAGGCGGGGCGGTCTGTCGTATGCCGATTACAAGGACTATCGCGATTCGAACACTACGATGGCGTCACTCGCAGCGTTCACCGAACGGAGCCTGACGATTGCCGATTCGAACGGCGATCCCGAGCGCTACCGTGGTGCCACGATCAGCTGGAATCTGTTCCCACTGCTTGGCGTCGCCCCTGTCGCTGGCCGCAGCTTCGTTCCCGAAGAGGACCGCCCGGGCGCCGAGCCGGTCGTTCTTCTCAGCCATGAAGTATGGGAGCGCCGATATCAGAAGGACCCGGCCATCGTCGGCCGGGCGATCAACGTCAATGGCCGCCCGCACAACGTCGTCGGGGTGATGCCGCCGCGCTTCCTGTTTCCGGAGAACCACCGTCTGTGGGTTCCGGTCGCGTCGTACCAGGAAGGCACTCCACGCGACCAGCGTGGCCTGCAGGTTTTCGCGAGGATGAAACCGGGCGTGACGCCGCAGCAGGCTGACGCAGATCTCAACGGCCTGGCGGCCCGACTGGCCAGGACCTACCCGATCGAGAACGAGAACTGGGGCACTGTCACGCGCTCACTCAGCCAGTGGATGCTCCCTGACGACGTCAAGCTCGTGGTCCTGACCATGATGGGGGCGGCGACGCTGGTGCTCCTGATCGCGTGCTCCAACGTCGCAAACCTGCTGCTCGCACGAGCAAGCGCGAGGCAGCGCGAGATTTCGATTCGCGCAGCGCTCGGCGCGGGACGATGGCGAATCGTCCGGCAACTGCTCACCGAAGCCGTGCTGATAGGCCTATTGAGCGCGCCACTCGGGATCGCGATCGCCTGGATCGGTATCAAGATGCTCGACAGCTCCATGCCTCCCGACGAGATCCCGTACTTCATTCGATGGAGTCTCAATTCAAGGTCGCTTGCCTACACCATCGGGGTTTCGATGTTGACCGGGATTGTGTTCGGCCTGGTCCCTGCGTTTCAGGCGGTTCGCAGCAATCTTCAGAGCAATCTGAAAGAAGGCGGCCGGGGGAGCGCCGGCAGTTCCCGGGCATGGCTTCGCAATACTCTCGTCATCGTCGAAGTCGCGCTGTCGCTGGTGCTTCTCGTCGGCGCGTCGCTGTTCGTGCGCAGCTTCATGAACCTCCAGACGGCGAGCGTTGGCTTCGACACCGCACCGCTGATGACACTCAGGTTTTACCTGCCTGGAGCGGCGTACGAGATCGAGGATGCCAAGGCACGTCGCGTGGACGACATCGTTCGACGCGTCGAGTCGTTACCCGGAGTGCAGGCGGCTTTCGCCTCCAACCTCGTGCCGATGGGTAGCGGCGGTGGAGGCGGGCGAGTGATCGTGGAAGGGCGGGCCGTGGAGCGCGGCAAGGAACCGGTCGTCGGCGTTATCGGGGTGACCCCGCATCTTCGCCGCACGATGGACGTGTCACTTCTGAAAGGGAGGGACTTCACCGACGCGGAAGGCATATCGCGGAGCGGTGTCGCCATGATCAACGAGCAGATGGCCAACCGAACGTGGCCGGACACGGATCCGATCGGCCGCCGTTTCCGCCTCGTGGGACCCCAAGAGGAATGGTTCACGGTCATCGGGGTGATGGCCACTTTCCGTCACGACCAGGGAGACAACAACGAGCCGCAGGATCCGGCGGCGTATGTGCCGTATCCGTATCGGCAGACGCTGAACACCGGCCTCACCATGCGGGTTGCCGGCGATCCGAAGTTGATCATCCCGGCCGTTCGTGAACAGATCCGGCACGCTGATTCGTTGCTGCCGGTATTTGACGTCCAGACGATGGAACGCCTGCGGCAGTTGAGCTACTGGCAATACCGGCTGTTCGGCTCGATGTTCTCGATTTTCGGCTTCATCGCGCTCGGACTTGCGTCGATCGGCGTTTACGGGGTGCTGTCGTACTCGGTGTCGCAGCGCGTGCAGGAGATCGGGGTTCGCCTGGCCCTGGGCGCCGAACGCAGGGATGTGCTGCGCCTGATCATCGGGCAGGGGATGCGGCTTGCCGCTGCCGGCGTCGTCGGTGGACTGGTGGGGGCCGCTGCGGTCACTCCGGTGATCCGAACGCTTCTATACAACGTGACGCCGACCGACCCGGTGAGCTTCGCCACGGTATCGGTCTTCCTGACGCTCGTGGCAATCCTCGCGAGCTATATCCCGGCCCGGCGTGCCATGGCAGTCGACCCAATCGTTGCGTTGAGAAACGACTAAACACGTGCGACGTGCGACGTGCGACGTGCCACGTGCTCACGTGCGAGGTGCTCACGTGCCACGTACTTACGAGGTTACGTGCTACGTGGGTGCATTCGTCCAGGCCGGATTGATGCGGCTGTAGAGGAACTGATCTTTGGGGATGCCGTACTTGACGCTGCTGGCGCGTAGCAGCGCCTCGCGGGTATAGCCTGCCTTCTCGAGCACCCGCACGGACGCGGGGTTGTCGGCGAACGGCAGCGCATACAGCCGCAGAAAATTCAGCTGACTGAATACGTGGCTGGTGACCAGCGAGAGCGCTTCCGTCACGATCCCCCGGCCCCAGAGTTCCTCGCCGAGCCAGTACCCGATCTCGGCTGAGAAGCGCTCGATATCGCGCCCGGGTACGAAGCCGACGGCACCGACGGCTTCACCGGCGACATCGATTGCGAGATTGCTCGTGTCGTCAGTGGCCGACACGTGTCTGAGAAAGGCCTTGGCGTCTTTTTCGGTGTAGGGATGCGGAAAGCGGTCGCGGAGATATTTGGCGACGTTGACATTGTTGGCATGCCGCACGAGCGAAACCGCATCGCTCCTCCGCCACGTCCTGACCGTGCAGCATGTCCCCTGGAGAGCCAGCACTGCCGCGATGATAACGCACGTCAGCACGTCAGCACGTGAGCACGTGAGCACGTGAGCACGTCGCACGTGGCACGTCGCACGTCGCGCGCGGAGCGCGTTATTCCGCTCTGAGTGCGATCAGCGGATCTACCTTCGTCGCGCGCCTTGCCGGGATGTAGCTTGCGAGAAGCGCCACGATGCCGACGGCGCCTGCCGCGGCAGCAATCGTCCACGGATCGCGCGCGCGGACGTCGAAGAGCAGCGACCCGATCCAGCGTGAAACCGCGACCGATCCGACCACGCCAGCAACCAGCCCGCCCACGGCCAGCCACAATCCGCGCGCGAGAAACAGGCGCAGCACCGCAGGCCTGCTGGCGCCGAGCGCCATCCGGATCCCGATCTCCTGCGCACGCTGGGAAACCAGGTACGCCAGCACTCCGTAGATCCCCAGCGCCGCGAGCACCGCGGCGATCACGGCAAACAGCGCGATGAGCGACGCATTCAGCCTTGGCTGGGCCGCACTTTGATCGATGAGGTTAGTCATCTGCCGAACGTTGAACACCGCGAGTTGCGGATCGATGTCGCGCACCGTCCTGCGAAGCAACTCGGGGGCCCCGGCGCGTTCATCGCCACGAACGATGATCGTCATGGTCGGCCAGACGAACCGGGCGGTCGACAGATACATGGTCGGCGCCGGTGTGAGTGACAAATCGAGATTGCGCACATCTCCGACAACGCCGACGACGGTGAATTCTCCGTTAGGACCGGCAAGGATCGCTCGTCCGATCGGATCGGCGTCTCCCCACATGCGCCGCGCCATCGTGGCGGTGACGATGACCGTGTTCTTGTCGATATCGCCCGACGGAGCGAAATACCGGCCGCGCAGCAGCGGGATGCGCATGGTCCTGAAGTAATCGGGGCTGACCATACGCCAGTCGGTCTGGAGCGATGCGTCGCCCATGGTCGTCTCACCGACACCCTTGACAGGCATCCCGGTGTTGCCGCCGCCAAAGGGAGCGCCGCTCGACATGGCGACGCCTTCAACGCCAGGCGCAGCAGCCAGCCGTGCGAGCAACAGTTTGTAGAAGCCTTCCCACGCCGAGCCCGGCTCCTTGAATCGGTCCGGGGGCAGGCCCATCATCGCCGTCGTCATGTTGGCGGGATCGAATCCAAGCTGGACCCGCTGGAGGTGTTGAAGGCTCTGCACCAGCAGACCCGCGCCGACGAGCAGGATCGTGGCGAGAGCGACCTGTGCGGCAGCGAGCATCTGCCGCGACCGGTTGCCGCCGGTCGAGGAGCCGCGAGTGCCGTCCTTGATCGCGCCGATGAGATCGCCTCTGGAGCCGGCGAGCGCCGGCAGAATCCCGAAGGCAATCCCGGTCACGAAGCAGACGGCCAACGAGAACAGCAGCACGACGGAGTTGACGCTCGTTTCATCAGCGCGCGGAAGGTTGTCGGGGAGCCACTGCCGCATCAGCGGCACCGTCCAGTACGCGACCATGATGCCAGCCGCGCCGCCGACGATCGCGAGCAACAGGCCCTCGGTCAGCACCTGTCGCACCAGCCGCCGCCGCGCGGCGCCGATCGCCATCCGGACGGCGACTTCCCGCCTCCGTGAGGCAGCTCGCGCCAGCATCAGGTTGGCGACGTTGGCGCACGCGATCAGCAGCACGCAGCTGACCGCGCCGAGCAGAACGTACAACGCACGCCGGGTTTCCTCCGGCACCAGCCAGTCGTAGACCGTCGACATCTCGATGCCCCAGCCGCGGTTCGACTGCGGGAACTCCGTCTCGAGCTGTCGCGCGATCGATTCGATCTCCTGCTGCGCCTGGGCGATCGTGTAGCCCGGCTTGACCCGGCCGATCACGCTCGCGATATGGTTGTCGCGTGCCTCTTCAGCGGGGTCCACGCGCAGCGGCATGTAGAACTCGGCCGACAGCGGGACGCTGTCTTCGGCAATCACGCCGACAATGGTGTAGGTCGTCGGGCCGACCGTGACGGTGCTGCCGATTGCCCGTTGGTCGCCGCCGAAATAACTGCGCCACAGAGAATCGCGAATGAGCGCCACGCGGTCGGCGCCCGGTTCGGCGTCGGTCTCAACGAATGCGCGACCGGCAACCGGCTTCGCTCCCACCACGCTGAAATAGTTGGGACTGATAGTGACAGAGGGGACTCTGACCGGTTCCGACGTCGAACGGAGAGTGGCGCTGCCGCTCCTCCAGCCCGCCAGCTCCATCATCTGAGTTCGCTCCCGCCATGACACAAAGTTCGGCAGCGACACGGCGAACCCGGTGATCGACAGGGATTCGTTGCGCTCCCAGATCCGCACGAGACGTTCTGACGACTCGTAGGGAAGCGGCCTCAGCGCGACTGCATGGACGACGCTGAAAATTGCTGTATTGGCACCGACACCGAGGGCCAGTGTCGCAATCACGGTCAAGGTGAAGAGGGGCGCGCGCCTCAGCGACCGCACGGCATAACGAAGGTCCTGACGCAGGACGTCCAGATGCTCACCGGGTGCGCGGACGATGGAGTCGGCGAGCAACTGTGCCCAGAGCCGGAGCACTGCGCCGACGCCGACGCCGCGGTCGTGAGAGACGCGCTCGCGAAAGGCGAGCAGCATCTCGTGCTCGTAATCGTCGCGGAACTCGCCGGGGTAGAAGCGGAGCAGGATCCGGTACAACCGCTCGCCGAGGGTGAGGCGTGCCATGGCTACGACCTCCTTGGGACGAGACCTGAGTCGCGCGCCTGCGTGAGCAGCGATTTCAAACGATCGGCCTCGGCCAATGCGACTCGACGCCCGAATCTGGTGATCCGGTAAAATCTTCGGCGCTCGTCGGCACCGGCCGCGCCAGTGGTCAGTTCCTCGATCAAACCTTCGGCCAGCATCCGCTTGATCGACCCGTAGAGGGTTCCCGGGCTCATCTTGACCCGCCCGGCCGTTCGCTCCGCAACGTCCTGCATGATGCTGTATCCGTGCCGCTCGCCGTCACCGAGAGCGATCAGGATGTGGAGGAAGGCTGGCGCCAAGGGGAGCAGCGCCTGGACCTCAGCGTCGATATCTCGTGTCATATCAAGTCACGTTATAACGCAGTTGGATATAACGCAACTGATTACTGACTATTGACTACTGATTACTGGTTACTGATTACTGACGACTCTGCGGCGGAGCTCTTTTTCCACCTCCGCCGCTTGCCAGAGGTGCCGCCGGTCGTGCGCCGGCATCACGTTCAGTCCGGTCGACACTCGCACCTTGACCAGTGACAGGAAGGGGTTGGCGAACTTCGCGCGGTTGGTGTCGATCGTGGCGCAGTCGTCGATCAGGCGGCGAATGTCGTCGTGTGCGGCGTGGTACGCCCGCATGATCTCATCGCGGCTTCGGGCGGGTGTTGGCTGCACGCGCTGGGGGCCGCGCAGCCGGGTCTTGACCGGCGGCTCCTGCGACGCGACGAATTTCCTGCCGAAGAAGCCGGGTACAGCCGGCCCTTTCCGGATCCACCCGTTGCGGCGCGCCGTATCGACGGCGGTCCGCACGGCTGCCGAATAGATACGGTTCATGGTGGCGAGGTGATCGAGACATTCGCCGATGCTCCAGCGTCGGCCGTCGTCCGGCTTCCAATGGAACTCCTCGTCGGTGACACGCGCCGCGATCGCGGCACCCTCCTGGTCGGCGCGGTCGATGGCATCGGCGATCTGCTGCAGATCCGGGGGAAGCGCGGAAGTCATGCGCAATGGTACCGCCACCTGATCTGTGCGGTTATGGGATTTCGTTCGCCCGGCGTCGGACATCGCCAGCCGGACACACCGCCCCTGAGTGCTGATAAATCCAACTCGGCGCGCATTTACACATTTTCCAGAGTCGGCATGGCGCTGGCTTTCACCGCACCGCACCGTGGATGGCGCCCCGCGCCCCGCGCACTGCGAACCGCGCTTTTGAGCACTGATCCATGGACACACTCAGACAGGACATCCGGTACGCCCTTCGACGACTGATCAAGAGTCCGGTTTTCACGGGCGTGGCGCTCATCACACTCGCCCTTGGCATCGGCGCCAACGCAGCGATATTCACGGTCGTCAATACCGTCCTGATCCAGCCGCTGCCCTACCGGGACCCCGACCAGATCGTCGGTATCTACCACTCCTCGGCGGGACGCCGCTCCGTGATGTCAGGACCGAACTTCGTCGATGTTCGGAAGCAGAGCCAAACGCTTCAGGACGCTGCCGCGATCTCGCGGTCTCGCATGATCCTGACCGGGCAGGGGGAACCCGTTCGCCTCGACGCCGCTGAAGTCAGCGGTACGTTGTTCGACATCCTCGGCGTCCGGCCCATCCTCGGCCGGACGTTTCGGGACGACGACAACCAGCCGGGCAAGACTCACATCGCGATCCTCGGCCACTCACTGTGGCGGCAGCGTTTCGGGTCCGAAGCCCGCATCGTCGGGCGGCGCATCACGCTCGACGGCGTGCCCTATGAGGTGGTCGGCGTGATGCCGGAGGGGTTCGCGTTCCCGACGGGCCGGGAGATCTGGACACCGGTCGAATATACCGATGACTTCACCGTCAAGCAGCGCGGCGCCTGGTATCTCACAGTGGTCGGCCGGGCACGACCCGGAGTGCCGATCGAGCAGGTGAAAGCAGAGATCCAGACCATTGGTGCGCGGCTCGCGGCTCAGTATCCGGAAAGCAATGAAGGCCTCGACTTCGCCGCTGTGCAACTGCACGAAGCGATGGTCGGAGACATTCGCAAGGCAATGCTGGTGCTTTTCGGCGCGGTCGGGTTCGTGTTGTTGATCGCCTGCGTCAACGTCGCCAACCTCCTGCTCGCGAAGGCGGCGGCCAGGGAGTCCGAGATTGCCGTGCGGACCGCGCTTGGCGCAGGGCGAGGACGTCTGGTTCGCCAACTTCTCACCGAAAGCCTCATTCTCAGCATCGTAGGCGGCCTGCTCGGACTGCTGCTGGCCGCGTGGGGCGTGGAAGCCCTGCTCGCTCTCGAACCGCAGGGCATCCCACGGCTCGGCGAAGTACGTCTGGACCCGATGGTGGTCGGGTTTACGGTGGCGGTATCGCTCGTCACCGGGCTTCTGTTCGGGGTATTCCCCGCGTTTCATTCAACGAGCGCCGGCCTGGCGGCGGCGTTGAAGGAAGGGGCCCGCGGAGCACTTTCGTCCCGGACGGGCTCACGCGTGCGATCAACGCTGGTCGTCTCGGAGATCGCGCTGGCGGTCACTCTGCTGGCTGGAGCCGGCCTGATGGTCCGGAGCTTTACCAGGTTGGCGGCCGTCGACCCTGGCTTCAACGTCCAGCCGGCGCTGACGTTCGATCTGACGCTCCCCGATGCGCGCTACGCGGAGGAACCGCAGCAGATCGCCTTCTTCGATCAGCTCCTGCCGAAGCTCGAGGCGCTGCCGGGAGTCCAAGCGGCGGCCGCGGTGATGGCCCTCCCACTTACCGGAAACAGTTTCGTTATCACGTTCGAGGTCGCCGGCCGTCCTCCCGTCGCCCCCTCGCAACAGCCCGCGATGCAGATTCGCGTGGCGACGACCAAGTATTTCCAGTTGATCGGCATCCCGCTGAAACGTGGCCGATTGTTCACCGCCGATGATCGGGCCGGTTCGCCGCCGGTCGTGGTGATCACCGAAGCAGCCGCCAGGCAGTACTTTCCGAACGAGGACCCGATCGGTAAGAAAATTACGCTTGGCTGGGGGCGCGGGCCAGGTCTGCCGCGCGCCGGTGGAGAGGTGGTCGGCGTGGTCGGCGACATCAAGGACGCCGGCCTGGCAGAAGCGGATCCGCCGCAGCTCTACATGCCGTATGGTCAATGGCCGATTCAAAGCATGGCCGTCATGCTGAAAACCGCCGTGCCTCCAGCGACGGTCGGTGACGCGGCGCGCCGGGCGGTGTACTCGGTGGACCCCAGCCTCCCGGTATCGAACGTCCGTACGCTCGAACAGATCGTGGCGCGTTCGATCTCGCAGCCGCGGTTCTATATGTCGCTGCTCACCGTATTCGCCGGGGTTGCCGTGACGCTGGCGGCGATCGGCATCTTCGGCGTGCTCTCCTACGCGGTCGCGCAACGCACGCGTGAAATCGGCATCCGGATGGCGCTCGGCGCTCACGAACGAACCGTCGTCCGACTGATCGTCCGCGAAGCGATGCTGATGGCGGCGGCGGGCGTAGTGATCGGCATTGGTGTCGCGCTGCCGCTGACCAATGTGCTGGTGGCCAAGCTGTTGTTCGCCACGACTCCTTACGATCCACTCACGTATGCGAGCGTCGGCGCGCTGCTGACATTCATCGCGCTGGCTGCCGCATACGTTCCCGCCCGCCGCGCCACGCGCGTCGATCCGATTGTCGCCCTGCGCGAATAAGGCCACCGCAGAAACATAGCGCTGATCGCCGACGTTAAACTTCAGCTATGACAGCTCGGCAACGGGCCGCATGCGGTATGGCTGCGGTGGTAATTGCGTTCGGACTCTTTGGCTGCGGCCGAAAGGCGGTCGATCTACCGGATCCGGCGGAACTGGCGAACCACGTCACGATCCGCCGCGATACTTTTGGAATCCCGCACATCCTGGCTGACTCCGAGGAGGCCGCGGCCTTTGGATTTGGCTTTGCGCAGGCTGAGGACCATGCGGCCGAGATCGGCAGACGGTATCTGGCGTGCTCGCGGGGAGGCGGCGAGACACTTCGGCGGTGCCGCGATTGCCGACGATCTGGCGATGGCGCAGTTCGACAACATGGCGGCCGCACGGCGGGCGGTGCAGACGATTTCTCCCCTGTATCGGCGGATTATTTCCGCGTACGCCGCGGGAGTGAACCGATACGTGGCGGCGCACCGGCAGGAGCTTCCGTCGTGGATGCCCGAGATTACAGCCGCCGACGTCCTCGCTTATACCCGGTCGAGCGCAGCCGAATCTCTGGCGGGCCCGGCGCTTCTGCGGCGGCTTCGCGAGAAGTACGAAGGAGTCGTCCCGCCACGCAACGAGGAGGACGGCGGCTGGGTCGACGCGCCCGGATCCAATGCCCTGGCGCTCGGCGGCTCGCGCACGGCGACTGGCAAGCCGATGCTGCTCGGCAACCCGCACCTGCAATGGGGGTCGCTGTACTGGGAGGCGCACGTCCGTGTGCCTGGGGCGATCGACTTTTATGGATCGACGCTGCCAGGGATCCCGGTGCTTCGAGCCGGGTTCAACGACCGTCTCGGATTCGTCACGACGAACAACGCCCCGGACCTCGAGGACGTGTTCGCATTGCGGCTCGATCCGAGCAATCCGGACAACTATCTTTTCGACGGCGAGTCGCTGCCTCTCCAGCGCCGCGAGATCACCGTCCAGGTGCGGAACCACGACGGCACGCTACGGTCCGAAAGCCGCACCGTCTGGTCCTCTCACCTGGGCGCGGTCGTCTACCGCACCCCGCAACGCGCGTTCGCGGTGAAGTCGACGCGGCTGGACGCCTTCCAGTACTACGAAGGCTTCTACGTTCTCAGCAAGGCCCGGTCGCTCGACCAGTGGCTCACCGCGCTGCGGCAAAACCTCGTGCCGACCTCCAATTTCACGTACGCGGACGGCGACGGGAACATCCTCTATGTCTGGAACGGTCGCGTTCCTGTCCGTAAAGAGGGAGGAGATTATCGTCTCGACGTGGAGGCGTCGACCTCGGCCGACCTCTGGTCCAGGCTGCACGACGTGGACGACTATCCGCGGCTTCTGAATCCTCCGGGAGGATACGTTCAGAATGCCAACAACCCGCCGCGGTTCGTCTCGGCGCGCGATCCGATCGACATGACGGGATATCCCTCGTATTTCGAACGGGGCCCGCTCGCACTCCGGCCGCAGCTCGCGCTCGACATGCTCGAGTCGAAGCAGACCTTCACCGTCGACGACCTGATCGCGTTGAAGCATACGACGCGCATGCTCCTCGCAGAACGAGTGAAGCCGGACCTGATCGAGGCGGTCCGCACCGCGAACGCCGGCGGCAACGGTTCTGCGGACGTGCGAAGCCACCTGACCGACGGGCTTGCCGCGCTCGAAGCATGGGACAACACGGTGTCAGCGGGGAGCCGCGGCGCCGTGCTCTTCCAGCGGTTCTGGGACCTCTATTCGCGCGACGCCGACCCGGTGTTCGCGACGCCGTGGGCAGAGTCAGCGTTCGCCGTCACGCCTCGCGGCATCGGGGACCGCAACGCCGCGGTGACCCATCTCGCCGCCGCCGTTCGCGCGGTTCGTGAGCAGTTCGGCTCAGAGCGAGTCGCCTGGGGCGACGTTCACCGTTTTCGCGCCGGATCGCTCGACCTGCCCGGCGACGGCATTGCCGGAACGTACGGAGCCTACCGGGTGATGACCTTCGATCCGCTGCCAGGGTCGGCCACGCGCGTAGCCGGCTACATTCCCGGGCGAACCTCTCCAGTCGGGTTCGGCGATGCCTGGATCCTGCTCGTGGATTTTTCACGACCCGGCACCGCCTGGTCCGTCCTCGCGTACGGGCAAACCGCACGACAGGATTCGCCGCACAGCAGCGACCAGATGCGCCTGTTCGCATCGCACAAGCTCCGGCCTGCCTGGTACAGCGAGGCGGACATCAAACAGAATCTCGAACGCTCTTATCGTCCGTGACCCGTCGCACCCCGTCGCACCCTTCGCACCCTCGCCTCGCACCCTTCGCACTCCTTCGTTGCTATACTCGACGTTTCCCGGTGAACGAATATCTGATCAAGCAGTACGGCCTGCAGCAGGGAGCCCTCGAAATTCAATACATCGAGGAGTACTTTCTCGACTTTCCGCGCAAGAAGCTGGCGACCGAAGTGGTGCAGCGGCTCCAAAGTCGCGATCACCAGATCCTCATGGCGGAGGCGCCGCTACCTGAGGATCCCGGCATGGTCGTGCCCGTCTCATTCAAGGTCGCGCACGAACTCCGATCGACGGAACACGATCCCAAGCTCGCCGATCTCGTCATGCAGCTCGAGGACGTCGTCGAATTCGACGGTCGCCGGGTGCTCTATCAGTGGATCGGCGGCACCCGGAAGGACTGGCGCGGCCAGGGACACTTCCGTGCGTTGACCGAAGAGCAAGAGGTCTGGGCGATCGAGAACGGGTTCGACGAGATCATCGCCAAGACCAAGAACCGCTTCTACGAGATGCGCAGCGCGCTGGCGCAGCTCGGCTTCGACATCATCCGCTTCGTTCCCCACCCGACGGCGAACAGCGAGTCGAAGGTGTTCATGAGCAAGCGGCTCGGCCAGCACGTCATCGATTCTCACCGCAGCCGCCGCTCCGTCGTCCGCGACTCCTAGGGGGAGATCAGGAGAGGGATAACAGGAGGTCAGGAGATCAGGAGGAAGCTCACAGGAGATCAAGAGATAAGGAGCTTCTTTTCTAAGACAAAAACAAAAGAGTTCCTGGTCTCCTATCCCTCCTGTACTCCTGACCTCCTGATCTTCTGTATTCCCTCAGGCGAACGCGGCGCCGACCATGATGCGGCGGATGCGCAGCCACGGAGATCCGTGCGAGATGCTGTTGGTCTGCGTCGGCTGGCCTTTCGCGTCACCGCCGGTGCCGAACATCTGCCAGGACTCCTTGCCGGAGAGTGCGTCGAGGTTCCCCCAGAAATCGGTCGTGATGGCGTTGTAGGTGACGTTGGTCACCATCCGCGTCCGCTTGCCGTTCTTGATCTCCCAGAACGCATTCCCGCCGAACTGGCCGTTGTAGCGCTGCTGGTCGATCGAGTAGCTGCCGCGGCCGTCGATCATGACGCCGTCCTTGGTGTCGGCAATGAGCTCTTCGGGAGTTGGCGATCCGGCCGGGCCCGCGTCGACGTGGACGTTCGGCATCCGCAGGAATGGATAGTCGCGCCACGAATTCGCCGAGGTGCACCCGCGGCTCGACTTCTCGCCGATGAAATGCGCCGACTCACGGTTGGTCTGCAGCCCGACGAGAATCCCCTCGCGCACCAGCGGCCACTCCTGCGTCTTCACACCGTCATCGTCATAACCCACGGTCGCGACGCCTTTCGGGATCGTCCGGTCGGCGGTGACGTTGAACAGCTTCGAGCCGTATTTCAGCTTGCCCAGGTCGGAGATCTTCACGAAGCTCGTGCCGGCATAGTTCGCTTCGTAGCCGAGAATGCGATCGAGCTCGGTGGCGTGCGCGACGATCTCGTGAATCGTCAGCATCGCGTGCGAGGGGGTCAGCACGAGATCCTTCAGCCCCATGTCGACCGGTTTTGCGGTGCAGTATTCGACTGCCTCGGCGGCAATCCGCTCGGCATTCTCGACGAGCCCGGCGGCTTCAGCGATCTCCCAGCCGCCGGTGCCCGGCACGCCGCTGAACGTCCTCGATCGTGTTTCGCCGTTCTTCCGCGCCGTCACCGTGAACGAAGGCGTCGTCGTATAGATTTCCTGTTCGATATAGGAGCCTTCCGACGAGGCGAAGTATTTCCATTCGTGCTCGAGCGAGATGGAGGCATTGACCGTCAGCACCTCCTTGTTCGCGACCGCCAGATCGACGACCTTCTGTACGAGCGCCTGTTTGTCAGTCTGCGGGATGGATGCGGGGTCCTTCTGCATCGGCGTGACCCAGTAATCGGTGTAGGCCGCCACCGGCGCGAGACGGACGTCGGTCTTCTTGGCGATCGCTCCCGCCTTCGCCACTTCGCCGGCAACGCGCGTGATCCTGCGGATCTCGTCCTCGGTGACGATCGGACTGCTGGCGAATCCCCAGACGCCGCTGTGGATCACGCGCACGCCGAAGCCGGCCGCTTCGCGGCTGCCGGCGCCGGTGCCGGCGTTGCCGCCACCGAAACCTCCGCCGCGTCCGCCGCCCCGGCCGCCACCGCCACCTCGGCCTCCGCCGAAGCCGCCCTCCTCAGCCGCGTCGCGATTACCGCCGGACGCATTTACGCCGCTGTTCGCGTTTCGCGTGAATCTGATGTCGGCGTAGGTGCATCCGAGCCGCTTCGCTTCCGCGAGCGCGACGTCCGAAAGTCCTTTGAACTTGGACTCGAGAACACGTCCTTTTGGGGATTGCGCAATCAGATCGGCGATGGCATCGCCGGCCGCGAGCGCCATGCCCGACATTGCCACTGTCTTGACGAAATCCCGTCTCTGCATGTTTCTCCGATTGCCCCTCGATACGAAGAGATCTCGGGGCGCTTCCCCCGACCCCTCACTCGCTCCACTCGCGGGGCCCCGACGCCCCGCTCCGCCGCTCCGCCGCCTCGGCCCCGAGCCCCGAGCCCCGCGCCTAGACCGCCGGTGAAACCGAAGTCATCAGAAAGTCCTCGATGCGCACCGGCGGCACGAGAGCGGTGCCGGGGCCGTCGTACGACTCTCCCGTATGAATCGGCACCGGCTTCCCGACGGCGGTGATGTTGTTGTAGCCGACAATCGGCGACATGTTCCACCGGAAGTTCTGGACCGGGCCGGCGATCTGACCGTTCTCGATCAGAAAGAGTCCATCGCGCGTCATTCCAGTGTTGAGCAGCGTCTGGTTGTCGACGCCTCGGATGTACCAGAAGAAGGTCACGAGCAGCCCGCGCCGGGTGGATTTCACCATCTCGTCGATGGACATCCCGGTGCCTTCCATGACGAGGCTGTTGTTGATCGTTGCGGGTGTCGGGTCCTTTTTCTGCCGCCGCGCGTACTGGCGGGTGTAGGCAAGATTCTTCAGCACACCCTTCTCGACCCAGGTCACCGGCTTTGCCGCCATTCCGTCGGGCCCGATCGGTGACTGTCGCAGAATCTGATTGCCGACGTCGCTCTTCAGCGTCAGCAGTTCGCTGAATACCTTCTCGCCAACTTTCGTCGTGCCCGGGTCCTTGCCGGTGAAATAGTTCCGGCCGAACGCGCTTTCGACCGCCTGCGCGTTGAACAGGCCGGTCATCAACGACAGAAATCTCGCGTTCGCGCGCGGTTCGAGAATGACCGTGTAGCGCCCCGGCTCGAGCGCCCTCGCATTTCTGCTCTTCAGCGCCTTGTCGGACGCGATTCGCGTCAGCTCCCCCGCGTCGATCATCGAGGGATCCTTGACGCCGGTGATCCCGGCCCAGCCCGAACCGGCCCCATCTGCTGTGCGGCACGTGAGAATGAAACTGGTCTCCGCGTACTGGTAGTACGCAAAGAGACCCTTCGAGTTTGCGGTGCAGGTCGTCTGGTGGTTCTTCGGGATGTAGCCTGAGCCGACAGTTTTCATTCTGTCGGACACATCAATGCTCTGACGGGCAAGTCTCGCTCGCTCGGCGGGGCCGAAATTCACACTCGACGGAAGCACCGCGTCGACTTCGACGTAATTCTGCGGCCCTTCGATGATCGGGAGCATGTCCGGATTCTCACGCGCCTTCTCGGCGGCGGCGGTCGCCTCCGCCACCGTCACCTTCAGCGAATCATCGTCGAACTGCCTGGTGCTCGCCGAGCCGACCTTGTTGCCCAGATGGATAGCTATGCTCACCTGGCGGTCGAACTGCACCATGTTCGCGGTTATCGTCGAGTTGGCGAACCGCGTCGCTGAACGTTCGCCGCCGTTGAACTCGACCTCCACGGCATCCGCTTTGGCCATGTTCATGATCTTGTCGGCGATCGCCTTGACTTCCTCGCGTGAGTACATAGGTGCGGAGGCTACTACAGCCAGGGAAGAAACACCGAGGGGACACAGAGAAGGGCTGGAAAAAGAGCTGGTATTAGCCTTGCGAGAGGTCCAGGGCATTCAGGGGGTTACCGATGGCAAACGAACGGGAACGGCAGACCTCGAACAAGGCCGGCGTCAAATCGCTCGCCAAGAAGCTCGATAACAGCCGACACGGCTTCAACGAACAGCCTGCTTCACGGAAGATCGCAGGAGCATTCGGGCACGAAGAACGCGTCCGCGGGGCCGCCCACGAATCGTCGAGCGGCACGACTCATAGAGCGAAAGTCGCGTCCCTCGGCCGCATGAAGAAACGCACCTGAGGGTAGAATCGCACCTTCCACCGTGGAGGTGCGATGACCCGCCGCTCGGTCCTGGCCGTCGCCTGCGCAATGGCAGGCGCGATGTCTCTCAATCCGTTCGCCCAACAGCCGCCGTCATCGCCGGCCGCCGGGGAACGTCCGATTACGTCCTTTCTGCGATGGCGCAGCATCGGACCGGATCGCGGAGGCCGCTCCATTGCCGTCAGCGGCGTCAAGGGCAGACCGCGCGAGGCGTATTTTGGTGCGGTCGGCGGCGGGCTCTGGAAAACGATCGACGGCGGTGACAACTGGCTCCCGATCACCGACGGCCAGATAAAGAGTTCATCAGTGGGTGCCGTCGCCGTTTCGGAGTCCAATCCCGACGTCGTGTTCATTGGCATGGGAGAGTCGTGCATCCGCGGCAACATCATGCCTGGCGACGGCGTGTACAAGTCGAGTGACGCCGGCAAGACCTGGATGCACGTCGGCTTCTCGGACTCGCAGGCCATCTCGAAGATCCGCATTCACCCCACGAATCCCAATGTCGTCTACGTCGCTTCATTCGGAAAGTACGGCGCGCCGAGCGACGAGCGCGGAATCTTCAAGAGCGTCGACGGGGGTAAGACGTGGAAAAAAACGCTGTTCCGCGACAACAAGACCGGCGGCGTGGACATCTCTATCGATCGCCGCAACCCGAACGTCGTCTTCGCCGCACTCTGGGAGGCATATCGCGTCGAGTACCAGATGTCGAGCGGCGGTCCTGGCAGCGGGCTTTTCAAGTCCACCGATGGCGGTGATACGTGGACGGAGATAACACGCCATGCCGGTATGCCGGCTGGTGTCGTCGGCCGCATAGGGGTCGCGGTTGGCGCGGACTCGAACCGGATCTACGCGCTCGTCGAGAACGAAAAGGGCGGGCTGTTCACATCCGATGATGCCGGGACGACCTGGAAGTTGATCAACGACAATCGCAACGTCCGGCAGCGGGCCTTCTACTACACGCACGTAGCTGCCGATCCTGTGGCGAAAGATACGGTCTACCTGTTGAACGTCAGCGCATACCGCTCAACAGACGGTGGGAAGACCCTGGTAAATGTCGGGCAGGGGACGCACGGGGATCACCATGATCTCTGGATCGATCCCGATGATCCGAAACACCTGGTTATTGGCAACGACGGTGGTGGTGCAGTCTCGATGCAAGCAGGCCAGGCCCCTTCGCAAGGCGCAGCGGCGGCATGGACGCCGCAGGACTTTCCGACCGCGCAGTACTACCACGTCGTCACGACGAAGCATCTGCCGTTTCACGTGTGCGGCGCGCAGCAGGACGGCAGCACGGTGTGCATCGGAAGCGACAGCGTGTCCCCCGTCGGCGTGCAGATTGCCGCCGCGCAGGAGCCCCCCGCGGAACAGGGCGGCCGCGGCGCCGGTCAGGGCGGGCGCGGCCCTTCGACAGGCTCAGGGCAGGCGGGTGGGCGCGGAGGCGGTGCGCCGACGATGTACGGCGCCGGCGGATCCGAGAACGGCACGATCGCACCGGACCCCAAGGATACGGACATCATCTTCGCCGTCGGCAACAACGGGACATTTCTGAGTCGGCTCAATCGAAGGACCGGAGAGCAGCGGGAAGTGAGTCCCTATCCTCGGATGTTCTCGGGCGAGCCGTCGAGCGCGCTGGTGGAACGATGGACGTGGAATCAGCCGCTCATCTTCTCTTACGCCAATCCCGACGTCCTCTATACATCGTCCCAGCACCTGTGGAAGACGATCGATCGAGGTCAGAGCTGGACGAAAATCAGCGGTGACCTGACGAGGCATGATCCAAAGACGATGGGGCATTCGGGCGGCCCGATCACCGGCGATATGAATGGCCCGGAGGTGTACGCCACGATCTTTGCCATCGGTCCCGGCAAGACTGACGCGAACGTCATCTGGGCAGGATCGGATGACGGACTTGTCCATGTGACCCGCGATGGCGGCAAGACGTGGGCAAACGTGACGCCAAAAGAGATGCCGGAGCTCGGGCGCGTCAGCCAGATCGACGCGTCACGATTCGAGCCAGGCGGCGCGTATGTCGCGGTCAAGAAGCCGCTGTTGAACGACCTCGAGCCGTACATTTTCAAGACCACGGATTTCGGGAAGTCGTGGACGAAGATCACCAGCGGGATCGCTCCGCTGGACTACGTCCATGTCGTCCGCGAAGACCGGCGGCGCCGCGGACTGCTCTTTGCCGGAACACAACATGCCGTTTACGTTTCACACAATGACGGCGCCAGCTGGCAGTCGCTGTCACTGAACCTGCCCGACGTTCCGATCTCGGATATCTGGGTCGAGGACAATGCGATCGCCATCTCGACGCACGGGCGAAGCTTCTACGTCCTCGACGATCTGGCGACACTGCGGCAGGCGCCTGAAGTGTCGAAGACCACTGACGCATTCTTGTTCGAGCCGGCAACCGTGACGCGCGGTACTGGCGGCGCGACGCTGACATACCTGCTGAGAAAACCTCCGGCCAAGCTGACGCTGGAGGTGCTCGATGCGAGCGGCCAGGTGGTGTTCACCGCGCAGGGCGCCCCGCCAGGTGAGCGCGGGCGGACCCCTTCGACAGGCTCAGGGCAGGGCGGTCGCGGCGACGTAGAGGCGGCTGAACCGCAAGGCGGAGGACGCGGCCGAGGTGGGCCGCCGCCAGCGGCCATGGCGGCTGGTCTCAATCGCGTGACGTGGGGACTGGATTATCCAGCTGCGACAACTTTCCCCGGGATGATCCTGTGGGGCGCGACGACCAACGGGCCGGCGGCGCTCCCGGGGCAGTACCAGGTCCGTTTGACGGTCGACGGCCGAACACAGACACAGCCGCTGACTCTCAGGCGCCATCCGCTGCGTTCGGCGACCGACGCGGACCTCAAGGAGCAGTTCGATCTGGCGATCCAGATTCGCGACAAGGTGTCGGAAGCCAACCGCGCGGTCATACGAATTCGTGAGTTGAAGCAGCAAGTCGCCGAGCGATTGACTAAGTCGCCGGATCCGCAGCTGAAGACGGCCGCTGAGCAATTGACCGCCAACCTCAGCGCGGTCGAAGAAGAGATTTACCAGGTGCGGAATCAGAGCGGCCAGGACCCACTGAATTTTCCGATCAAGATCAACAACCGGATTGCCTCGCTGCTGCGGGTCGTCAACAGCGGTGACGGCAAGCCGATCGCGGTCGCCGCTCCGATTTTCAAAGACCTCACCGCCGAACTGAAGGTCCAGACCGAGCGCTTGCAGCAGGTGATCGCCCGCGATCTCACCGCGTTCAACAGCGAAGCCAGGCGCAGTGGCCTGACGCCCATCTCGGAGCCTGCCCGATGAAACGATTGCTGATGGTTCTTGCCGTGTTCCCCCTCGTGCTGACCGCCGCAGGCGCGCAGGAGCCGAAGAAGATCGACGAATTCAAGATGGTCACGTACCAGGCGGTGTTCGTGATGAAAGGCCCGGCGTGGACGGATTCGCCAACAGCGGACGCCCAGCCGATGGTGACCGCGCACAGGAATTACCTGCGGCAACTGCTGATAACCGGACGGGCGGTCATCGCAGGGGGCCTGAGCGGGCCACCGACGTCGACGCTGACAGCGGTATACATCCTCACCGGAACGGCCGAACAGGCAAAGGACGTTGCCTCAGCCGATCCCGGCGTACAGGACGGACGATGGTCGTTCGAGATCGTTCAGTGGATGGGACCCGAGGGCTGGTTCCAGAAGCCGCCCGAGGCACTCCAGCCCGAAACCATCTACTTCGGCTTTCTGGTGAATGGTCCGAACCGCGAGCAGGACGCGGAGACCGCGAAGGAGTTGCAGCGGGCCCATCTCGATTACATGACCGGTCAGGCGAACATCGGCAAACTCGTCCTCGCCGGCCCGCTGCTCGACGGCGGCGCCCGCCGGGGTCTGGTCGCCTACCGGGTGCCGACCATGAAGGAAGCCGTCGAACGCGCGTCCGCAGATCCGATGGTCAAAGCCGGCCGCCTGGCGGTGGAGCTCTACGCCTGGAGCATTCCGAAGGGAATCCTGAAGTAGAGGCCGGCTTCAGCCGGGCCTTTTACCGCTTCGCGACTGCAACTGCGGCGGGTCGAAGGACGTCGTCGCCGATGCGATATCCGGCTCGTACGGTGCCGACGACGAGACCGTCCTGCTCGGGGGATTCGGCCGGGACGCTGCTGATCGCTTCGTGGACAGTGGGGTCGAAGGGCTGGTTTGCTACGTCGATCGGCTTCACGCCAAACGTATCGAGCTTGGCGAGGAATTGCCGGCGCACCATTTCGACTCCCTGCACGAGCGCCTCGTGAGACGCGCCGCCGCGCGCCGATTCGATCGCGCGGTCCAGGTTATCCACCACCTCGAGGATTTCGGCCAGCACGTCCCGCCGCGCGCGCTCGACGTCCTTTGAGATCTCGCGCCGCAAGCGCAGCCGCGCGTCCTCGAATTCCGCCGAGGCCTGGCGGTACTTCGACAAATACTCCTGGATCTGCTTGTCCTTCTCTGCGATCTGCTGTTCGAGTTGCTCGACGTACGCCGGTTTGCCCGCGCCGCGCGTGTCCTCGCGATCGGCATCACGTCTGGTTCGCCCACCAGCGCCGATCGATGACTTTTACGGGGATCTCGTGTTCTTTGTCGGACATTTTCAAAAGGAGCCCACGAACGGGCAGCCCTACAGGGCTGGAGTACGGGCCTCATAGTTGAACGCGAGCTTGCCATCGGCCAGGCCGATCGTCACGGTCCCGCCGTTTTCGAGGCGGCCAAAGAGGATCTCGTCTGTCAACGGATCGCGGACCTCGGTCTGTATCACGCGAGCCAGCGGACGCGCGCCAAACACGGGGTCGTAACCTTTTTCGGCGAGCCACAGGCGGGCCTCAGGCTCCAGCGTGATGGCGACCCGCCGTTCGGCGAGCTGCGCCTCGAGCTGCAGGATGAACTTCTCGACGATGGTTTCCATCACCGCCGGTGAGAGAGGTCCGAACGACACGATCGCATCCAGCCGGTTCCTGAATTCCGGGCTGAAGAGCTTCTCGATCGCGTGCTTCGAGCGCTGCTGCGACGCCTTGAGCCGGTGGTCGAGTGATCGCTCCGACGATCCGGTTTCCCAGAACCCGATGGAGCCGGCGCTCAGCTCGCGCGAGCCGGCGTTGGACGTCATGATCAGGACGACCTGCCGGAAATCCGCCTTGCGTCCGTTGTTGTCGGTCAGCGTGGCGTGATCCATCACCTGGAGCAGGATGTTGAAAATGTCCGAATGCGCCTTTTCGATCTCGTCGAGGAGGAGCACCGCATACGGATGCTGACGGATCGCGTCTACCAGCAGCCCGCCCTGTTCGAATCCCACATATCCCGGTGGCGCGCCGATCAGCCTCGCGACGGCGTGCTTCTCCATGTACTCGCTCATGTCGTAGCGGATGAACTCGTTGCCGAGGTGCATCGCGAGCTGCTTGGCGAGCTCCGTCTTGCCGACACCGGTGGGCCCGGTGAAGAGAAAGCATCCGGCCGGACGTTCGGGCTGCCCGAGCCCTGCGCGTGAGCGCTTGATCGCGCGAGCGACGGTCCGCACCGCGTCCTCCTGGCCGAAGACGACGCGCCCGAGCGCTTCCTCGAGATTCTTGAGACGGTCCTTGTCGGAGGCGGAGGCCTGCTTCGCCGGGATCCTCGCCATCCGGGCGATCACTTCCTCGATCTGCGCGGCACTGACTTCCTCGAACGGGGCGTCCGTAGTTCGCGCGTCACCACGCGCCAGGCGCAGGCGTGCCCCGGTTTCGTCGAGGACGTCGATCGCGCTGTCCGGCAGCCGATAGTCGCGAAGATGCCGTGACGCCAGCTTGGCCGCCGCTTCGAGCGCCTCGTCGGTGAACTTCACCCGGTGATGGGCCTCGTACCGTGACCGCAATCCCTGCAGGATCTTCACAGTCTCTTGCAGTGACGGTTCGTCGATGGCGATCTTCTGCAGCCGGCGCGCGAGCGCGCGGTCCTTCTCGATGTGTTTGAACTCGTCGTGCGTCGTCGAACCGACGACGCGCAGCTGCCCGGTGGTGAGGACCGGCTTGATCAACGTTGCGAGATCCATCGTCCCGCCGGTGGTGGCCCCGGCGCCGACGGTCGAGTGGATCTCGTCGATGAAGAGGATCGGCATCGGACGCTTCGAAAGCGCCGTAATCACCGCCTTGAACCGCTCCTCGAAATCTCCTCGAAACCGCGTGCCCGCGAGCAGCGCCGCCGTATCGAGCGAAAACACCTCAGCGCCTTGCAGCAGATCGGGGACATCTTCGCCGAGCAGTCGCGTCGCCAGCCCCTCGGCGATGGCGGTCTTGCCGACACCGGCATCACCGACGAACACCGGATTATTCTTCCGGCGGCGGCACAGGATCTCCATCGTCCGCTGCAGCTCGTCGACGCGTCCGATCAGCGGATCCAGCTCGCCGGCGCGCGCGCGCGCGGTCAGATTCATGGCGTAGGCGCTCAATGGATCGCGGGCCGCTGCGCCACCGCGTTCACCGAGCCCGGCTTCAGCCTCTTCCGGATCGTCAACGCCCGTCGGCACCGACGTGGACGACGGCGGCACCTTGCTGACGCCGTGGGTGATGTATTCGAGAATGTCGAGCCGCGTCACTCCCTGCGCCGCGAGCAGCTGCGCGGCATACGACCGGTTCTGCTGCAGCGTCGCCGCGAGCACGTCGCCCGACTGCACTTCCTGGCGGCCCGCGCTCTGCACGTGGAGCACGGCAGTCTGGAGCACCCGGCGGAACGCCAGCGTCTGCTCCGGCTCTTTGTGCTGCCCGCGCGAGAACTGCTCGATCTGATCGTTCAGGTATTTGTCGAGATCCTTGCGCAGCTGCGGCAGGTCCGCGCCGCAGGCCCCGAGGATCCGCTCGCCGTCAGGATCGTGCGCCAGCGCGTACAGCAAGTGCTCCAGCGTCAGGTGGGTGTGCCTGCGCGACGTCGCTTCGCGATACGCGACGGTAAGGACGATCTCGAGAGCGGGACTGAACATAGTTGAAAGGTGCCTGGTGCCTAGTGCCTAGTGTTGCACTTCATTCCGGTTCCATCGTAGCTTTCAGCGGAAAGCCGTTTTCACGCGCGCGGTCGATGACGGTCTCGACTTTCGTTTCGGCGATGTCGTAAGGATAGACGCCAGCCAATCCTTTCCCCTGCGTGTGCACCGCCATCATGATGCGGTACGCCTCGGCGGGGGCCTTGTTGAAGATCGACTCGAGCACTTCCACCACGAAATCCATGGTGGTGTAGTCGTCATTCAGCAGCAGGACCTTGAAGAGCTCCGGACGTTTTGTCTTTTCTTTCGTCCGCTCGAGTACTTCACCACCTGTCTGCCGGTCGGTCCCGTCCATGCCTCACCTTCGATTTTAACAGCCGATGTAAGATTCCCGTAGCCTCATCCCGTCAGGATTCAGCCATGTTATTGAACCAGCGGCATTTCTCCTGTGTTGTCGCGTGTCTCTTCTTGCTCCCGGCAGGGCTCCCGCAGGGCTCAGTTCGGCAGGAGCCGGCAGCTCAAAAGAAGGTGATTCACGCGGGACGGTTGATCGACGGGACGTCCACGGTCATCCGCGAACGGGTCTCGATACTCATTGAGGGGGATCGCATCGCCGACGTCCAGGACGGTTTCCTCAAGCCGGCCGGAGCCGAGGTCATCGACCTGTCGCGCGGTACTGTGATGCCGGGCCTGATCGATTCTCATACCCACATCACCGGAGAGGGTACCGCGGACGCTATCGTCCGCGCGGTGACGCTGAGCGCGGTCGATGCCGCCGTGCGGTCGACGGTTTACGCCCGCCGCACGCTCGAAGCCGGGTTCACCACTATCCGAAATGTGGGCGCTGACGGCGGCGCTGACGTTGCGTTGAAGAAGGCGATCAACGAGGGCTTCGTCCCAGGCCCGCGAATCTGGACGGCGCGCCAGACCCTCAGCATCACCGGCGGACACGGCGATCAGGGAGGGTTGCGCCACGATCTGAGCCCGTCCCCCACCTGGGAGCAGGGGATCGTCGATTCTCCAGAGGAAGCAGCGAAGGCAGTCCGCTACCAGCACAAGTACGGCGCCGATCTCATCAAGTTCACGGCCACCGGCGGAGTGCTGTCGATCGGCGACTCCGGCGACCTGCAGCAGTTCGACGATGCGGAGATGAAAGCGATTGTGACGACGGCGCACATGCTCGGGATGAAAGTCGCGGCGCACGCGCACGGCAAGCGCGGGATCGAAGCGGCCATCCGTGCCGGTGTGGATTCAATCGAACACGGCACCTATCTCGACGCTGAAACGATCGGCGTTTTCAAAAAGCACGGCGCGTATCTGGTCCCGACGGTTATCGCCGGTAAGACCGTTGAGGAGATGGCGAAAAAGCCAGGCGCACTCCATCCGACGGTGCGTGAAAAGGCGGCGAAGATCGGGCCGCTCATGCAGGCGGCATTCGGTCGTGCCTGGAAGGGGGGCGTCAAGATCGCGTTCGGCACCGACTCCGGCGTATCGGTCCATGGTGAAAACGCACGTGAGTTCGGCTACATGGTTGAGGCGGGGATGCCCGCAATCGAAGCTATTCTCTCGGCCACGCGGAACGCAGCGGACCTCCTCGGCGCCGCCGGCGACATCGGTTCGGTTCAGAAAGGGCGTTTCGCCGACGTCATCGCCGTCGACGGCGATCCAACCCGCGACATCACCGAGATGCAGCGGGTCCGCTTTGTCATGAAGGGGGGAGTCGTCTACAAGAACACTCCGTCCGGAACACCCACGGGCAGCGGTCAGCAATGACGACGCTGGCGGCGGGCCTCGATTACGTCGACCTTCGGTTTCTGGGCCGTCCCGGCATCATCGCGACGGCAATCCTGCATGGCGCTCGTGGAGTGGCGCTGGTCGATCCGGGTCCCTCGACGTCACTCGATAACCTCCGGGAAGAACTGCAGCGCAAGGGATTCACGGTCGCGGATGTGCGTCAGTTGCTTCTCACCCATATCCACCTCGATCACGCAGGAGCCGCGGGTTCGCTGGTCCGCGAGAACCCCGCAATCGACGTGTTCGTGCACGAGCGGGGCGCACCACACATGGCGAACCCGGAACGGCTGCTTCAGAGCGCAGGCAGGCTGTACGGTCAGGATATGGGGCCGTTGTGGGGGGAGTTTCTCGCCGTCCCCGCCGAACGCCTGAGGGTGTTGAAAGGTGGGGAGAACATTACCGCCGGTGGACGCGAGCTGCAGGTCGCCTACACACCTGGCCACGCGTCGCATCATGTCGCCTACTTCGATCGATCCAGCAGCGTTGCGTTCGTGGGTGATACGGCAGGGATCCGGCGCACGGGTGGCGGTTACGTCATGCCGCCAACGCCGCCGCCGGACATCGATCTCGAGGCGTGGCGTGAAAGCGAAGCTCGAATTCTCGCCTGGGATCCGGACACGCTCTTCATGACACACTTCGGTCCATTTCACGGCGCACGGCTGCAGTTTCAGCAGCTCCGCGACAACATCGAAGACTGGAGCCGCATCGTCCGCCGCCTGCTCGCGGATGACTCGCTGGACGAATCGCAGAGGCAAGAGGCCTTCGTCGAGGAAGCAAGCCGCGAGTTGAGGCGCGCGGTTGGCGATGCCGAAGCGGAGCACTACGGCCGCGCGGGGCGCCTGGACTACTCGTGGCAGGGGCTGTCGAGAGTACTGGCGCAAGGCGCGAACGCCGTGACAATCGATAAAGAGATGATCGAGAGTTGAGGTTTTGATCCTCAACCCTCGACGAGCTTTGGCCGCGGGCTAAAACCGCCCGGGAGCGGGGATGGCGAGCCGGCCTGTTTGGCTGACGAGGCAGGTAGTCAGCCGGTCGGCACCGGTGGGTAAAAGTGTCAGCGTCTCTAATTCATCCGATCCTGTTCCGACTAGGCGACCGCGAGTTTCTCTTTGGTGGAAAACCCCGGGAGCCGTGTCGGCTTCGCACCTTCCATTCGGACGAACGCGCCATCGCGCGTCTGTGCCAGAAACTTCGCGTCCACCAGAGCGCCAAGTAAAGCGTCGCAGACGTCGCGCTCCAGTCCCCACAGGCGCTGAGCCTGTGCAGGCGTCAGTCGGAGCCCGGGCATTTCTACGAACTCACCCTGGATCCGCTGAAGCACGTCATCGATACGCATGGCTGACCTCGAGAAGGTCGCGACCGGTACGTTGTCGAACAGTACAGCCGACTCAAGCAACGCGTGTACCGCTCGTTATTGCGGCCGGAAGGGCGCGGCAGGACAAGCGTAAATAACTGAATATGCTGTACTTGTTCGGAGGAGGTAGGACGCGCTCGGTCCGAGCGGTCCGGGATGGACCGCCTTGACGCTGTACGTGGTGACTTCCGAGGTTGTTGGGTTTCGCTACGTCGACTTGCAACTCTTACAGCTGTCTGAGCGCGGTGACGACCGGGAGGCGGGCGGCGCGCCAGGCGGGAAAGAGCCCCCCAAGCAGCCCCATTGCCACCGCGTACGTCAGCGCCTGGCCGAGCAGCGCCGGGGTGACGGCAAACGCGAAGGCGACCTGGCTGAAAGACTGCCAGTTCATCGTCGCCGCCTGGAAGCCGTCGAAGGCAATCCATGCGATCGCCGCCCCTACGGCGCCGCCGATCAGGCTGAGGAAGACAGCTTCCGCCAGCACCGAGAATACGACCGCGACATTGCCAAAGCCCAGCGCACGAAGCGTTGCGATCTCCCGCGTGCGGCTGGCGACGGCCATGTACATCGTGTTGACGGCGGCGAAGATGGCGCCGATTCCCATCAGTCCGGCGATCGCCATACCGATGGTGCTGATCACGGTCCGGAGCACCTGCGACTGGCCCGAATAGTAGTCGGGCACGCGCACAACCGTGACGTTCAGTCTCGGGTCCGAGGTCAACGTGTCTTTGAACGATTGAAAGCTGTCGGGAGAGTCCAGCCGCGCGTAGACGGACTGGTACGAGTTGCCGCGGCGATACGCCGGCTGAAGCACCTTTGCATCGCACCAGATCTCCGACTCCGATATGTTGCCTTCGGCTTCGAAGATCCCGACAACCTGCCAGGTGTTTTCTCCCCACCGAACGCTCGAGCCGACGCTGAGGTTGGCAAACTGGCCAGCCGCGGCCCGCCCGGCAATGATCTCGTTACGGCCCTGCTCGAACATACGCCCTTCGACGATCTTCACTTCCGGACGGACTTCGAGCGCCGCGGCGGACACGCCCCTCAACGGCACGTTCGCGTCCGTTCCGGTCGTCTTGCGCGGATGATTGACGATCACGAAGAGCTCAGCTGAAGCGACCGGACCGCGCTTGCCCTTCATGATGCCGGATGCGTCCTGGATGATCCGCGCGGAGTCCCCGTCGAGCCCGCTCGTCATTTCCGTGTCACTGCCCGATCGCATCACGATGACGGTTTGCGGATCCCCTGTATCCGCCATGGCTTTCTTCAGCCCCTCGGCGATCGACAGCACGCCGATGAACACCACGACGACGCCACAGATGCCGATCATGGCGACGATCGACGAACTCAGGCGCTCCCTGATGGATCGGATGTTGACGCCGGTAACGGCGATGATTTGAGAGAGCATGGCGTCAGTTTCTCCGCAGCGCTTCGACGATTCGAAGCCTGCTGGCCTGCCACGCGGGGATCGCGCCGGCAAGGAACCCGAGAAGTACGACGAGGCCGGCACCGGAGATCAGGGCCGGGACCGGGAAGTAGAACGCGGGCAACAGCCCGTTGGTGGGATCGCCACGCGAGATGATCACCCATGCCGCCGCCAGACCCAGGCTGCCGCCCACAATCGCGATGACGGACGACTCGACGAGGACCATCACCAGGATCAGACGGTCTGTGAACCCGACGGCCTTGAGAACGCCGAGCTCGTTGGTCCGCGATCGGATCGCGTGTGCCATCGTATTGGCGGTCACGATCAGGATCATGAACATCGCGACCGCGACAATCGCGACCACGATCGTGCCGATGTCGCCGATCTGTTTCGCGAAGTCAGACACGAACGCTTTTTCCGTCGCCGTCTTGGTCTCCGCCGGGGAGTTGGCGAAGATTGCATCGATGCGTTTGGCGAGCTCGGCGGAGTTTTCCGGATTCTCGACCCTGATGACGTACCACCCCACCTGCCCTTCGAACGGCGTGTCCCTGAGCACTTGCTCGAGGAAGGCATACTGGAAGAAGAACTGCGTCTTGTCGGTGCCCTTCACCTTCGAGTCATAGGTACCGTCGATCGTGAATTCCCAGGCGGTTCCATCGGGCTTGCGGTAGATCGGCGATGTCAGGGGGATCCGGTCGCCGACCTTCCATCCGAATCGTTTCATCGTGTCGACCCCGACGACGGCGCCGGTACGGTCGGCGAGAAATGCCTTCCGGTGTTCCTCGGAGACGTCGAACTCCGGATACATCCGCAGAAAGCTTTCTGGCTCCACCGCCATGTTGGCAATGAAATTGGACGGGTCCTGGTAGATCCCGCCGAACCAGTTCGCGTGCGTGATGTCCTTGACACCCTCCACCGCGAGGATTCGCTCCTTGTAAGTGCCGGGTAGCAACTGAATGAACGAGACTTTGTGGATCATCACCAGCCGATCCGCGCCGGCGACCTCCACGCCGAGGCTGAATGCGGCCCGAAACGCCATGAGCGCGCCGAACAGGACGAACGAGAAGAAGATCGCGGCCAGTGTGAACAGCGTGTTGAACTTGCGGCGCCAGAGGTTGCGCCAGACGAGCGGCAGGAACTTCATGCGGCGGCCTCCTCCACGAGCACGCCTTTGTCGAGATGAAGCGTGCGTTTGGCGCGTACTGCCGCATGCGGGTCGTGCGTCACCATGACGATCGTCTTGCCGTGATCGCGGTTGAGCGCCTGCAGCAGGTCGAGGACCTCGTCGCCCGCCTTGCGGTCGAGGTCGCCGGTGGGCTCGTCGCACAGCAGCAGCGTCGGATCGGTCACGATGGCGCGCGCGATGCCGACGCGCTGTTCCTGCCCGCCCGACAGCTGTCGGGGGTAGTGGTTGGCGCGGTCTGCGAGACCCACGACGGCGAGCGCCACCTGAACGCGCTTCCGCCGATCGGCCTTTGCCAGTTTGGTGAGGAGCAGCGGCAGCTCGACGTTGCGGGCCGCGGTGAGCACCGGCAGGAGGTTATAGAGCTGAAACACGAAGCCGATGTGGCGCGCCCGCCACGCCGCGAGCTTCCCGCCCGACATCTTGTCGATGCGGTCGCCGGCGACGGTGATGGATCCTTCGCTCGGGGTGTCGAGACCGCCGGTGAGATTCAGCAGCGTCGTCTTCCCCGACCCGGATGGCCCCATCAGCGCCAGGAAGTCTCCCGACGGAATGTCGAGGTCGACACCCTGGAGAACATCGATGCGTTCCCCGCCGCGGTGATAGACCTTGTGTAAACCCCTGATCGCTACCAGTGACTCGCTCATGTTCAACTGCTCTTTCTAGACCGGGGGACTTTGTCCCCCGGACCCCCTTACGCCGTCGCTCGCGGGTTTCAGGCCCCCTGGACCTTCACTCGATCCCCATCCTTCAGGTCAACGGGACCCTCCACCACGACGCGTTCACCAGCGCTGACGCCGGACAGCACCTCGACCTGGTCACCTTCTTCGAGCCCGGTGCGGACAGCGCGCCGCTCGACGCGGTCCTGTTTCATCACGAACACAACGGTACGGCCGTCCACCGTGCGAACAGCGGACTTCGGCACGGCGAACTTCGCCACCGGTGTGGCTGCCTCCCCCGGCTGCTCGTCGCGGAGAAAGGAGACCTTGACGCCCATGTCGGGCAGGATCTTCGGATCCATTTTTTCAAAGGCGATTCGCACGCGGACGGTCGCCTTCTGGCGATCGGCTGTCGGCACCGTGGTGATCACGTGCGCCGGAATGCGCCAATCGGGGTATGCATCGAGTACCGCTTCGACTTTCTGATCGGGGCGGACGCGGTTGATGAAGCTCTCGTTGACGTCGACCTCGATCTCCAGCGATGACATGTCGACGATCGTGCCGATGCCCGTCCGCGTGAAGCCGCCACCGGCCGAAACCGGCGACACCATTTCGCCGGCCTGCGCGTCCTTCGATATCGCAACGCCACCGAACGGCGCACGCACGACGGTGTCATTGAGATCGGTGCGGCGGAGGAGGACCTGGCTTTCCGCGACGGCGATCTGTTCCTGCGCGTAGGCGATCCTGGCTTTCAACGAATCGACGTCGGCCTGTGCCGTGTCGACTTCGGCCTGGCCGACGACGTTCTCCTGCATGAGACGCTGCCGACGCTGAAGATTCAATTCCGCTTCGTGGAGCCGGGCCTGGTCCTGCGCGGCGCTCTTTCGCGCCGCGGCGACCTGCGCCTCCGCGTACGCGAGCTCGGCGCGAGCCTGCGAGTCATCCAGACGGGCGAGCACCTGCCCCTGGCGGACGGCCTGACCCTCTTCGATGAACACCTGCACGACCTTGCCTGTCACCTTGGACGAGACCGTCGCCCGGCGTCGCGCCGTAACGTATCCCGAGGCATTGAGGACCGCTCCCGGCGACGAGGCGCCGGATGTTTTCGCAGTCACCGCCGCCACCTTCACTGACGCAGCCTGCAGCCGTACGGACCAGTACCACCCTGCTGCAGCCACTGCCCCAATCAGCAGGACGGCAACAAGCCACGGACCCTTGGGCACGCGCCCGCCGCGGTCGGAGTGCTCGATCTTCAGCGCCGCGAGATCTTCTTTCAGATTCGACAAAACAGACGGCCTTTGCGAAGCTTTCGCCGGAAAAGCGAAAGTAAAGTATACCTGCTTCCTGTAACTACTCTACGAGCATGCCGCTGCCCCTGCTCTGCATGTCCGGCGGGCGGAGGCGGGCTGGCGGTAAACGGAGTCTTCAGTGATCAGTCTTCAGTAGTCAGTGATCACTTCTGACTCACTGATCATTGATTACTGAGTATTGATCGACTGATTACTACCGGAGCGTTCCCGCCACCCAGCCGCGGGTGAGGTAGTCACTGAGGGTGAAGCCGAACATGATCAGCAGCCAGACGAAGCCCGAGGCGGCGACGACCCACGTCAGGCGCGTGCTCCAGCGGACGTGCATGAAGTAAAGCACCACGAGCAGCGCCTTCGTGCAGGCAATTGCCAGCATGACGACGTTGTTCATCACACCGAGATCGAAATACGCGACGACGACCGTCACGGCCGTTCCGACCATGAGGATCCCGAAGATCAGGTAGTACAGGCTCTTCGGCGCGACGTGGTGTTTGACGTGGACCTGACATGACGTTAGTGGCCCCCGTAGTGCCGCCCGATCAGGTACAGCAGCGGGAAGAGGAAGATCCAGACGATGTCGACGAAGTGCCAGTAGAGGCCGGCGATCTCCACCGGGGTGAAATACTCCGTGTTGAACTGCCGCCGCCACGCCATGATCGAGATCACGGTCATGATCCCGAGGCCGATGACCATGTGCAGCGCGTGCAGCCCGGTCATACAGAAGTACAGCGAGTAGAAGATCTCCGCTCCCGCCGGGTACTGTCCTTCCCACACGAAGTTCGGTCCCGGGACGTTGTTATGGGCGAACTTGTCGGAGTACTCGATCACCTTGACCCCGAGGAACGTCGCGCCGAGGATCATCGTCGCGATCAGCCATGACACCTGCGTACCACGCGATTCGCTCGTCTGCGCCGACCGCACCGCCAGCGCCATCGTCAGCGAGCTGAAGATGAGGACGCCCGTGTTGAACGCGCCGAGTTTCCACGACAGGTGCGCGCTCGCCTCCTGGAACGCCGTGGGGTACGACGAGCGATACACCAGGTAGGCGAGAAACAGGCCGCCGAAGAACATGATTTCGGTGACCAGAAAGACCCACATCCCGAGCGTGGAGGCCTCGGCCTGCTGCGCCATGTCGTCGAAGTGGTGCTGCAGTCTGGGATGGTGCGGATGCGCCCCCGAATGCTCGTCGTGCGGGTTCCCGGCCGCCTGAATGGAGACGCGGCCCGGCAGACCGACCGACGGTGCCTGCGGGTAGCCGTCAGACAACGCCAACCTCCTTACTCGGAGCGTACTGATGCGTGCGGTGGGTCACGATCGGCGTCACCGCAAAGTTTTCGGTCGGCGGCGGCGACGGAATCTCCCATTCCAGTCCTTTCGCTCCCCACGGATCGGCAGGCGCAGTTTTGCCGCGGAAGATGGAGTGCACGAAGTAGACCATCGGCAGCACATAGCCAACGGCGAGCACAGTCGCGCCGAGCGTCGACATGACGTTGAACACCTGGAATTCGGGAGGATACATGTGGTACCGCCGCGGCATTCCCAGATAGCCAACCAGGAACTGCGGGAAGAACGTGAGGTTGAACCCGATGAAGACCATTCCCGCGGCAAGCTTCGCCCACGGCTCGCTGTACATCTTCCCGGTGATCTTCGGCCACCAGTAATGCAACCCGCCGAGGTAGCCCATGATTGCGCCGCCGACCATGATGTAGTGGAAGTGCGCGACCACGAAGTAGGTGTCGTGCACGTGGATGTCGAGCCCCATGGCCGCGAGAAACAGGCCGGTCAGACCCCCGATCGTGAACAGCCCGAGGAAGCCGAACGCGTACAGCATCGGCGAATCGAGGCTGACCGAGCCGCGATAGATCGTCGCCGTCCAGTTGAACACCTTGATCGCCGACGGGACTGCCACCACGTAAGAGAGGATCGAGAAGAGCATCCCCGCATACACCGACTGGCCGGCAACGAAGATGTGGTGGCCCCACACGAAGAATCCGATGATCCCGATGGCAAGCGACGAGAACGCGACGAATGAATACCCGAACACGTTCTTGCGTGCGAAAGCCTGGACGAGCTCGCTGATCACGCCCATCGCGGGCAGGATCATGATGTAGACCGCCGGGTGGCTGTAGAACCAGAACAGGTGCTGGAACAACACCGGGTCGCCGCCGAGCGCGGGATCGAAGATGCCCATGTGCAGCGCGCGTTCGGCCGCCACCAGCAGCACCGTAATCGCGATCACCGGCGTGCCCAGGATCATGATCAGGCTGGTCGCGTAGTGCGACCACACGAAGAGCGGCAGCCGGAACCACGTCATGCCCGGCGCTCGCATGCGGTGCACCGTGACGATGAAGTTGAGGCCGGTCAGGATGGATGAGAATCCCGTGATGAAGACGCCGAGGGCGGCGGTGATCACGTGGCTGTTGGCCGCCGCGGTGCTGTAGGGCGTGTAGAACGTCCAGCCGGTATCCACGCCGCCGCTGAGCGCTGCGACGAGGGTAAAGATGCCGCCGAGGACGTAGATGTACCAGCTGAGCAAATTGATGCGGGGGAAGGCGAGATCCTTCGCCCCGATCATGATCGGGATCAGGAAGTTGCCGAGCACGGCCGGGATCGACGGGATCAGGAAGAAGAACACCATCACCACGCCGTGCATGGTGAACATCTTGTTGTAGTTCTCGGCCGTCAGGAGGTCGCCGGCAGGCGTCAGCAACTCGAGGCGGATCAGGAAGGCGAACAAGCCACCGAGGAAGAAAAAGAAGGTGATAGAGATCAGGTACAGCAGCGCGATGCGCTTGTGGTCCCTCGTCAACAGCCACGACTTCAGGCCGTGGCCGTTGTTGATGTAGTTCAGGGTTTCCATATATGACTCTCGTCCGGCTAACGCCGGACGCTACCGGTATGCGATGTGCGGAATGCGGTACGCGCTCTTACGGTCCGCATCCCGGACTTCGCATCCCGCACCACGCATCCCGCACCCCGTCTCATTTCTTCTCCACCCCTTGCGGCATCGTCGGTGACTCTGGACCCGAAGCGGGTGCTGTGCCCTGCGGGGTCAGCGACCGCACGTAAGCGATGAGCTGCAGGAGCTGTTCCTCGGTCACCAGTCCCTGGAAGGTCGGCATGAGCGGCTGGAAGCCAGCGACGATCTTCGACTGCGGAAGCACGATTGATTCGCGTATGTACGCCTCGTCGGCCGTCACGACCCCGCCTCCCTGGAGCTCGACCTGCTTGCCGAACAGGTTCTTCAGCATCGGACCGCGTCCCTGGGTGTCGGTCATGTGACAGGTATTGCACGCGAGATCCGCGAACAGCTTCTCACCGGCGGCGACAGGA
The DNA here is from genome assembly GCA_963810305.1 of uncultured Acidobacteriota bacterium. Lineage (GTDB taxonomy): Bacteria > Acidobacteriota > Vicinamibacteria > Vicinamibacterales > 2-12-FULL-66-21 > JACDCA01. The sequence continues at coordinate 191,095 of CAWEMY010000006.1, read as the reverse complement.
GAATCGGCGCCGCGGCCGCCGGCGAGCCAGGCCTGGAAGTCGGCTGGCTCCATCGCCGTCACGGTGCCGATCATCCCCGAGTGCTTGGTGCCGCAATACTCGGCGCAGAACAGGTGATAGTTGCCGGGCGTGGTCGCGGTGAACCACATCACGTTGTAGCGGCCGGGGATGACGTCCGCTTTCACGCGGAAGGCGGGGATGTAATAGCTGTGGAGCACGTCTTCCGACCCCATGATCAGCTTGACCGGGCGACCTACCGGCACGTGCAGCTCGTTGATTTCTCGCTGCCCGTCCATGTGCTGGACCTTCCACATCCACTGCTTGCCGACGACGTAGATCTCCATTGCACCTGTCGGCGGTCGGTACATAGCGAAGAACACCTTCGCGCCCCAGCCGAACATGATCATGACGATGAAGAAGGGGATCACCGTCCAGAGCAGTTCGAGCGCCAGCGATCCGTGTATCGCGTATCCGACCTCGTCGCGCCGCCGGCGCCGGTACTTGAACGCGAAGTAGACGACGAGGCCGGCGATGAGGATCGAGAAGAACGCCGTCACCGCGACCATGAAGAAATAGATCGCGTCTACCTGTCCGGCCTGCGCCGAGGCCTGTTGCGGAAAGAAGGGAAAGTTCGTGAACATTCTTTAACTGCGACGCCGCTCGCGGCGGATCGAGACAAACAGGAACATCCCAAACGCGGCAATGGTCGCGAGCGCGCCGATTCTCACCATCCGGAGAGCGGCGGCGCCGTACTTCCCCGTCGAGGGGTCGTAGTGATAGCACAGCAGCAGCGCCGCATCGATCACCGAGCCGATCCGCTCTTCGGAGGCTTCCACGATGCCGAGCCGGATGTCGCGCGGCGCGAACTCGATGCCGTAGAAATACCGTGCGATCACCCCTTTGGGCGTCAGGAGTTCGACCCCGGCGCCGTGTGCGTACTGCTTGATCTCCTCGTCGTAGGCGTAGCGGAAGCCCACCGCAGCCGCGAGCTTGCGGATGTTCTCTTCCTCACCGGTGAGGAAGTGCCAGCCCGCTGCGGTCTGCGGACGCCCGTAGCGCTCGATGTACGCCTGCTTCTTCTGCGACGCGAGCCCCGGGCCTTCCTTGGGATTGATGCTGACGGCGATGACGTCGAACTCACGCCCGACATCGAAATTCAGCACCTTGAGCGCTCCGGTCACGCCGTTCAGCACCTGGGTGCAGAGCATCGGGCACTCGTAATAGACGAGTGCGAGCAGGACCGGCCGCTTGCCGAAGTAATCCCCCAGCTTCACCGCCTGGCCAGTCTCGTCGACGAAGGGGAGATCGAGCGGCACCTGATGATTGAGGCGCTGGTCGATCCCGATCTTCGACAGAAGCCCTGGCTTCGCTGCCGTTGGCTCGCCCGGCCGCTGTTGCGGCAACGGACTCTGCGCCTGCATCGCAGGCGGTATCGCCGCGAGGCAAAAAGCAGCCGTCAGGACGATCGACGCAATCGAAGTGAGCCGCGCGTGCTTCATCAATGCGGTTTCTTCTGCTCCCCGGGCTTGGTACCCTGCGGCGGGGTGGCTTCGGTCTGGGGTTTCAGAATCGTGAGATCCGACTTGCCACGGCGCACCGGGATCCTGCGGCCACCCGAGGATTCCCCTCCGGCAGCGGCCGACGTACCCAACCAGGCATCCACGGCGCCATCCGTGCGTGAAGGAAGGCCGTCATGCAGGAGCTTCTTCTTCGCCTCCGCAATCGGAAGGCGCGCGATGCCTCCCTTCTGATCGACCCATCCATAGTGCTCGAGTGTCTCCGCTTCGAGAGCGCGCTGCTTCTTCAACATCGACGGTTCATCGGTCAGCAGCCGCGGCACCGGAGGCAACTGGCCGGCGGGCGCGGCCAGCGGTGAGACGACCGGATCGTTCGCCGCCGCCTGACTCTCGAACAACTTGAACAGTCCGCCCACGACGAGTGCACAGATGACGCAGGTGAAGACGAGACCGCCGGTGTAAAGCAGCAACTGACGGACGTTGACATCCGTGTGCTCGTGGGCCACGTCCTCGTTGTGCACGAACTCATCGTCGTAGAGATGATCGTCGTGATGATGTGCGGCATGTGCCGCTGCCGCCGCCTCCAGCGGATCAGTGGGCGTCATGCGAGAACGCCTCCTTCAAATACGGATCGTTGAGCGGCATGAGCGGATGGTTCCGCAGGTGCCGCGCAAAGAGGAAGAGCCATGCTCCCGCCAGGCCGAGCGGTACCGCGACGTCCATCCAGTGGATCGGGAAGCCGTGATGTGCGAAGACCGGCGCGACGAGCCAGATGATGTCCACCAGGCGCATCAGGATGATGAAAATCGCCACGCGCGCGAGCCATTTGCTGTTTCGCTTCAGATCGCGTGACAGGAGGAGCAAGAAGGGCAGAACAAAATGTCCAAGGACGAGCGCGAGCGCGATCACTCCCCAGCCGCCACGCATGCGCTCGATATACCAGGGGATCTCTTCGGGCAGGTTGCCCGACCAGATGATCAGAAACTGCGAGAAGGACAGGTACGCCCACAGCATCGTGAAGGCGAGCAGGAGCTTCCCGAGATCGTGGAAGTGGCGGGGCGTCAGGTGCCCCTCGAGGGCGCCTTGAGGACCGACGGTGGCCAGGACGGCAATCGTCAGCGCGAGCGCCGAGAGGCCATAGGCGGCCACCGTCAACAATCCGAAGATGGTCGAGTACCAGTGCGGGTCGAGCGACATCACCCAGTCGGTCGACGCGAACGTGATCGACAGCACGAGAAAGAGCAGCGCCGGTGCGCTCAATGTACGGAAGCGGACCATTCCCGCCGCGTCGGTCGCCTCCTCGCCACGATCCTGGGCCGCCGACCACTTCGTCAGCAGCCATCCACATCCGATCCAGAAGGCGAAGTACCCGACCGCGCGCACCATGAAGAAGGTCGCGTTCAGGTACGGCGCTTTCTTCGTGAGGATGACATCGTTGGCGACAACGTCCGGGCGCGCCCACATGAACAACGTCGGCAATGCAAAGAGGACCGGGATGAAAAACAGCGCCAGCAGCGGCAGCGTCCGCGCCGCGGCTTCGAAGACGCGACGGCCGACCATGCCCCACTGGCCGCCGGACAGGTGCTGCAGCATCAGCAGCCCGAGACAGCCGAGCGTCATGCCGAGGCAGAAGAGGAAGCCGATCAGCCACGACTGGAAGAACTGTTCACGGTCGATGAACGCGCCGATCGCTCCCGCGACGAGGCCCACCACCGCGAGCATCAGCCCGCGTTGCTGGAGCCGCGCGAGGGCCGGGACGTCGGTCGAGAGGATTGCCGGTGTCGCCATGATCAGTGTTTGCCCCCGCCTGCCGGCTGACGCTGCTTGTTCGCCGCCTCGGGGTCCCCACCCGGGATGTCCGCCGCCGTGCCGGCCTGGCTCAGTTGCAGCGCCCGCACGTACGCGATGATGCGCCAGCGGTCCCGCGGATCGATCTGTGCCTTGTAATCGGGCATCACGCCGAAGCCATTGGTGATCACATCGAACATGTAGCCCGGCTCCGCCTGTCTCAACCGTTCGATGTGAAACGAGGGGGGCTGCCGGTACCCACGCTGGACGACCATGCCCTTCCCGTTGCCGGTCTTGTCGTGACACGGCGTGCAGAAGATGTTGAAACGCTCCTCGCCTCGATCGAGATCCGCCGCTTCGATCTTGAATGGCAGCTCCCGGACCGCCACTCCCGCCACCTTGCCGGTGAAGAACGCTTCGTCTTCCTGCAGCGCTCCCCGCGCGACCGTGCCGTCGATCGCGGGACGCGCACTGGAGCCGTCGGCGAACAATGGACTGGGCCGCAGCGGCCGGTACTTCGGCTGGTTGTGCATGTCCTGCCGGCAGCCGGAAACCATCAGCAGACAGCAGACAGCCATCACGAGTTTTCCGAGCCCCGAGCCCCGAGCCCCGAGCCCGAGCTCTCAGGCCGGCTGAAGCCGGCCTCTACCGTCCCGCCCGCCTCCGCCAAGGCTACGGCGCGGTCTCGCCGAACGCGCTTCGCGCGAAGCGCGCCGACGCCCCGCGCCCCGCGCACTACGGATCGATGTCATTGACTTCCGTGGCTCCAAGTTCCTGCAGGAACGCGCGCGTCTTCTCACGATCGAACTTTGAATCCTCCGCCTCGATGGCGAGAAAGAACCCGTCCTGGCTCGCGTGCTCGGTGAACCGCTTCACGTTGAAGACGGGGTGATACGGCATCGGCAGGCCGTTGAGCCCGAGCATCGCCAGGACCGCGGTGAACGATGCCAGCAGGATCGTGACTTCGAAGGTCACCGGAATGAACGACGGCCAGCTGTTGAGCGGGCGGCCACCGATATTGAGCGGGTATGCGATCGCCGACACCCAGTAACACAGGCCGAAACCGGCGAGGCAACCGGTGATTCCCGCGAGCAGCACGATGAGCGGCAGCCTCCGGTCATGAGCGTCGATTGCCTCGAACAGTTCGTGCACCGGGAACGGCGTGAACGCATCGAAACGGCGATAGCCTTCCGCCTGCGTGCGCTTCGCCGCGTTGACGAGGCTCGTCACGTCGTCGAATTCGGCCATCAGGCCGTAGAGCGGCTTGTGGTGCGAGTCCATCACTGGTTGCCGCCGTAGGTGACGTCGATGTCCGCGGTCGGATCATGCGGCCCGGCCACCCGCGCGGCGGGGACCAGCGTCCGCATCTCGAAGATCGAGATCATCGGCAGGACGCGGACGAACAGGAAGAAGAGCGTGACGAACAGCCCGATCGTTCCGAAGAAAGTCGAGAAGTCCCACATCGTCGGGTAATACATGTCCCACGACGAGGGCAGAAAGTCGCGGTGCAGCGACGTCACGATGATGACGAACCGTTCCAGCCACATGCCGACGCTCACGATGAGCGACATGATGAACAGCCAGACCAGATTCCTCCGCAGCCGCCTGATCCACAGCGTCTGCGGCACGATGCCGTTACAGAAGATCAGCATCCAGTACGACCAGCCATACGGGCCGGTCATGCGGTTGTAGATCATGAACTCTTCGTACTCGTTGGCGCTGTACCAGCCGTAGAAGGCCTCCATGGCGTAGCCGTAGCAGACGATCAGACCGGTCACGAGGGTGATCTTCGCCATGTTCTCGAGATGACGCATGGTGATGAAGTCTTCGACGCCGTACATCTTTCGCAGCGGGATCGCGAGCAGGAGCACCATCGCGAATCCGGCGTAGATCGCGCCGGCCACGAAGTACGGCGGGAAGATCGTCGCGTGCCAGCCAGGCACGATCCCGACGGAGAAGTCGAAGCTGACGATGGTATGCACCGAAAGGACGAGCGGTGTCGACATCCCCGCCAGCAGCAAATACGCCGTTTCGTAGCGCTGCCAGTGCCGCGCCGACCCCCGCCAGCCAAGGGCCAGGACTCCGTAGAGCCTCGCCAGCCACTTTTTCTTCGTACGGTCGCGCAGCGTCGCCAGGTCTGGAATCAGACCCGTGTACCAGAAAAGCGCCGAGACGCTGGCGTAGGTCGAGACCGCGAAGACGTCCCAGATGAGCGGGCTGCGGAACTGCGGCCAGATATTCATCGTGTTCGGGTACGGGAACAGCCAGTAGGCGGCGAGCCATGGCCGTCCGGTGTGGATGAGCGGGAACATCGCAGCGCAGGCGACGGCGAACAGCGTCATCGCCTCCGCGAAGCGGTTGATCGACGTCCGCCAGTCCTGCTTGAAGAGGAGAAGGATCGCCGAAATCAACGTGCCGGCGTGACCGATGCCGATCCACCAGACGAAGTTGATGATGTCGAACGCCCAGCCGACCGGCACGTTGTTGCCCCAGATGCCGATCCCCTTCAGGAGGAGGTATCCGACCGAGATCATCAGGACGTTGGCGAACAGGAATCCGATGCCGATCGCAATGAACCATCCAAGCGGGTGGCGGCCGCCGAGAACGATCCGGGTGATCTTCTCGGTGACGGTCTCGAACGTGTGCCCCGGCTCGATGATCGGGGGTGGCGTCGGGTAATGCGCGAGCGTCTTCGAATCCATCAGTGCTTTTCCGTCTGCCCCGCGGCGGAGGTCGAACCGAGCTCGGGATTCTGGTTTCTGATCGCCGCCAGGTAGGTCGTCCGCGGCCGCGTGTTGAGGTCTTCGAGCACGCCGTAATTGCGCTGTTGTGTCTTGATTTTCGCGACCCGGCTGTTCGGATCGTTGAGATCACCAAAGACGATAGCGTCGGCCGGGCAGGTCGCCTGGCAGGCGGTCACGATCTCGCCGTCGCGGATCTGCCGATCCTCCCGCTTCGCATCGATGCGGGCGTGATTGATGCGTTGAACGCAGTACGTGCACTTCTCCATGACGCCGCGGCTGCGGACCGATACGTCCGGGTTGCGCATCGGGTGCAGCGACTCCGTGTACCAGTCCGCATACAGCAGGAAGTTGAACCGCCGCACCTTGTAGGGACAGTTGTTCGAGCAGTAGCGCGTGCCGACGCACCGGTTGTAGGTCATGTCGTTCAGCCCCTCGGAGCTGTGCGACGTGGCAGCAACCGGGCAGACGACTTCACACGGGGCGTTCTCGCACTGCATGCAGGGGACCGGCTGGTGGTACGACTGCGGATTGTCGGGGCTGCCTTCGAAATAATGGTCGACGCGGATCCAGTGCATCTCGCGTCCGCGCGCGACCTGTTCCTTGCCGACGACCGGAATGTTGTTCTCCGCGACGCAGGCAACCGTGCACGCGCCGCACCCGGTGCAGGACGTGAGGTCGATGGCCATCCCCCACTTGTAGCCGTCGTAGGGGTGATCGGGGTAGAGCGTGAGCGTCTTCGGCGGTGTGTGACCCTGGTGAGCGATCACCGCCGGGTCGTGCTTGTATTCCTCGAGCGTCGCAACGCGCACTGGGGCGCGGCCTTCCATCAGGTGATGTTCCTGGGTCGTCGCCAGCGGATACCTGTCACCGGTCTTTGAAATCTCGAGACCCTGGCCGAACCACGGGGCGTCCGACGTTCTGAGCAGATACGGGTTGAACTGCTGCGCCTCGGCGATGGCGTTGCCGACACGCCCGGCCATCCGGCGGCCATAGCCGAAGAACACGGTCACCGATTCCTGCGGATGCCCGGGCACGATGAACACCGGCATCTTCGCGGTGTTTCCGCGGTACCGCATTTCGATGACGTCCCCATTGTGCAGATCACGACTCGCGGCAAGCCGCGGACTGACCCAGGCTGAGGTGTCCCACGTCAGTTTCGTCAGAGGCTTGGGCAGCTCCTGCAGCCAGCCGTTGTTCGCAAAGCTGCCGTCCCAGATGGTTGGATCAGGGCGGAAGATGATCTCCAGACCGCCAGAGGACGAGGGTGCGGCGGGGGACGGCGAGGGTGCGGGGGGTGCGACGGGTGCGAGGGGTGACGGCGAGGGTGCGGGGGGTGCGGCGGGTGCGAGGGGTGACGACGGAGCAGTGCAGCGCCGAGGGTGCGGGCGCACGGGTGCGACGGGTGCGACGGGTGCGGGTTTTGGCGGTGCGACGACGGGCGCTGGCGTGAACGACGTTCCGGGACCGCCGGCGGTCACCGAGGTGCCGGTGATGAAGCCATCGTGGACAACACGGCGCCAGAATGTGTCGACGTCCTTGAATGCCTGCCCGCTGGCGTCGCGGATGCTCCAGCCGCCGCCGCCGGCGAATGCGCGCGTCCAGTAATCCTTGACGATCTGCATGCCGCGGCGATCCCCCTGCGCGGTGAACAGCGCCAGGACTTCGTGTGCGGAGCGTCCCTCGTAGAGGGGCGCCACCAGCGGCTGCATCAGCGTCACCGTCCCGTCGAACGCGCGCGCGTCTCCCCAGCTCTCGAGCGCGTGCGCCGCAGGGAGGTTCCAGTGAGCGAGGTGCGCGGTTTCGTCGACGTGCGTCCCCAGGTAGGCCACCAGGCCGACCTTGGAAAGCCGCTCGGCAAACTTGAGATCCGCGGGAGCGGTAAAGACCGGATTGCCGCCGAGAATCACGAGCACTTCTACCTGGCCGCCGTCCATCGCCGTCGCCAGCTCCGCCAGCGACGCATGGCGGTCGACCGGCATCGCCTCGACAGGCGCCGCATACGTCACAGTGGCGTCAGTGTTCCCGAGAGCGCTGTTCATCGCACGCGCAAGCTGGTGAACGGCCGCCGGCTGATACTCACCCGGAAGAATCAACGATCGGCCGCGATGCGCGTTCAAATCCTTGGCAATGGCGGACACCCACTTCGCTGAGTCCGCCGTGTCGGGGCTCGGGGCTCGGGGCTGCGGGGCTCGGGGAGGCTACGGAGGTGCACGGACGCTCCGAGAGCCGCCGACAGCTCGCGCGCGATGTTTTCGATCTCGGATGCCCTCACAGGCAGACGATGATCGGCCTTGGCGCCGGTGAGCGTTGGCGTGCTCTCTATTGCATAGAGGCGGTTCATCTCCTTGCGCTCGTCGGTGATCCGCCGCCGGTCGGCGAAGTCGCGCTGATAACGGACGTTCCCCGGCCCGTATCCAATGAAGTCGGCGTCGAGTGCGACGATGACGTCCGCTTTGTCGAAGTGATAAACGGGATGCGGTGTGGCGCTCGACCCGGTCGCCCCCTGCATCCCTGCTGGATCGAACTGGTGCCACCTGGCCTGCGGATAGTCGCGCAGGACGGTTGCCATCAGTTCCGCCAGCGAAGGAGAGGTGATCGGGCCCGTCAAAAAGCGGAGTCCCGCTCCCTGGCGCGACTTCTGAGACGTGAGCGCTCCCTGGGCCGCGGTCAGGAAGTTGCTCCACGACCGCACTTCTCCGCGATAGGTGACGGTCTTGGCGCGATCCGGGTCGTAGAGGTCGAGCAGGGCCGCCTGCGTGAAGCTGTCGGCGGCTCCGAGACTCGCCGGATGATCCGGATTCCCCTCGATTTTCGTCGGCCGCCCCATGTGGCTCTCCACGAGCACCGGGTGGGCGTATCCGCGATGAACGATTGCACTAGCGAAGAACAGCGGACGGCCGGGCACGACGTCTTCGGGCTGACGGACGTAGGGGATGATCGCCTCGGTCGGCTGCTTGGTGCAGGCGCCGACACCGGCGAGCGCCAGCGACGCGCTCATCAGCTTCAGGAAGTCGCGCCGCCCTTTCGGGTCATTCCACTCGGAAGCCTGCGCCGGAAACTCGCGATGCAGATACTCGCGGAACTCCGGCGTGTCGGCCAGCTCGCCGAGACTGCGCCAGTACAGCCGACCTTCGGAGCCGGCCAGACGGGAGCGGATTGCGGTCAAGTCCATGTCGTTACAGCTCTGTAGGGGCCGTTCGCGAACGGCCCCTCCATAAATCACCGGTGACAGGTCGAACAGCTGGTGAGCTGAGCGACGCTGGCAATCTTGTGTTCCCGTACGAGCCTGGCGCCGAACTCCGGATCGTTCGACGGGCGTTCCCACGCCATGTTGAAGACCTGATCCCGCGGGCGGATGTACTTGCCGGGATTCCTGTGGCAATCCAGGCACCACGACATCGTCAGCGGTGCCTGCTGATATACCAGCGGCATCTTGTCGACGGGCCCGTGACATGTGGCGCAGCCGACTCCCTGTTTCACGTGGATGCTGTGGTTGAAATACACAAAGTCCGGCAGGTCGTGCACACGCGTCCACTGGAGCGGCTTGTTCTCGCGGAAGCTGGCGCGCACGGGCTCGAGGATCGGTGCTCCCGTCCAGATCTGGGAGTGGCAGTTCATGCACGTCTTCGTCGGCGGAATGTTCGCGAACGCGGATTCTTCGACCGACGTATGGCAATACCTGCAATCGATGCCCATGCCGCCGACATGGTGCGCATGGCTGAACTGGACCGGCTGCTCCACGTAGTCGTTCTGCCGGGTGTTGTAGCCCGAAAGATTCAGGAGGCCGAGGATGCCGCCGAGGGTCAGAAGGAACGCGATGACCGCCAGAATGCTGAGCCGCGAATAAATGTTGGTTTGGCGCTTGAAGAGCTGGCTCATCGTGCGTCGGTGGCGACCCCTCTCGGAACCCGAACAACTAATACTGTGAAAGATTTCACAAGGTGTCAACCAATGGACGAGTTGCGATTTTGGCCTAAATGACGAGAATTGCCTCGCATGCCGGATGCCATCGTACTCAACAACGTCTCCAAAAGATTCGGCGAAATCGCCGCGGTCGACCGACTGTCTTTAGCCGTCCCATCAGGAGCGATTTACGGGTTCATCGGACCCAATGGGTCGGGCAAGACGACGACGCTCAGGATGATCATGCACATCCTGCTGCCCGACGAGGGGACGATCGAAGTGCTCGGATCCCGCGACACTGCGGCGGCGCGAGACCAGGTCAGCTATCTGCCTGAAGAGCGCGGCCTCTACAAGAAGATGACCGTCCGCCGGTTGTTGCGCTACTACGGCCGGCTGAAGGGACGCTCGCGCAATGAGGTCGACGCCGCGATCACGGACTGGATGCCGCGCATGGACCTGCCCGGCGTCCTCGACCGGCACATCGAAACACTTTCGAAGGGCATGTCGCAGAAGGTGCAGTTCATATCGGCGGTGATTTCAAAGCCGTCGCTCCTGATTCTGGACGAGCCGTTCTCGGGGCTGGACCCGGTCAACGCGCAGGTCCTCAAGGATGCCGTTCTCGAAATGCGGCGGCGGGGCGCCACGGTCGTGTTCAGCACGCACGACATGGCTACCGCCGAGAGAATGTGCAGCCGCATTTTCATGATTTTCCGCGGCCGGAAGGTGCTGGATGGCTCTCTGGACGACATCCAGGAGCAGTACGGAGCGGACACAGTCCGAGTCCGCACGGCCGGCGGAGCGGAAGCGCTTCGAGGCATTCCTGAAGTCGACTCCGTCAATGATTTCGGGCAGGTCCAGGAGGTACGACTGAAGGGGGATCCTCAGAAGTTCCTGCAGAACCTCTCAACACGGTCGGCCGTGTATCACTTCGAGATCAGCCGTCCGTCGCTGCAGGACATCTTCGTCCGCATTGCCAGACCGCAGGAAGCCCTATGAAGAAGATCCTGATCGTCGCCGAGTCCGAGTTCGCGACGCTCGTACGGAGCAAGGCGTTCGTCATCGGCATCATCCTGTTGCCTGTCGTCATGGGCGGTTCGATCCTGCTCTCACGCGCCACGCGCAACGCCACGGATGACATTGAGCGTACCTTTGCGATCGTCGATCACACCGGGACACTCGGCGATGCGCTGGTGGCCGCCGCGCAAGCGACTGGCGGCAGCACCAATGGCACACCGGGACCGAAATTCGTGCCGGTGCAGGTCGCTGTCGACGGGCGCAACATCGACGATGTGCGGCTCGAGCTTTCGGATAAGGTCCGCAGGAGGGAGCTCTTCGCATTCGTCGAGATTCCGGCCGAGGTTCTGCAGCCGGAGTCGCAATCGCAGATCCTCTATTACTCGGACCACCCGTCGTACCGGATGCTGCCCCAATGGCTGCGAATCGACGACAGGGCTGCTGGTGCAGCAGCTACGTTTTCAGCGTGCCGGGGTCGACCCCGGACTGGTGGCACGCCTCACCGCCCCCGTCAGTGTCGATCAACTCGGCCTCGTTGCGCGAGATGCGAGCGGTCGCACTGCGGCGGCGAAACAAGTGGATCGTGCCCGCGCCCAGGGCGTTCCCCTCGTCTTCCTCATTCTCATGTTTCTCACGATCATGTCGAGTGCGCCACAGCTGCTCAACAGCGTCATCGAAGAGAAGATGAGCCGCGTCAGTGAGGTGCTGATCGGCTCGGTCACGCCGTTCGAGTTGATGATGGGCAAACTTGTCGGCGGCGCCGCGGTCTGTGTTCTGCTGGCGACCATTTACGTGGTCGGCGCTCTGGGTGTGGCGAACTACTGGGGTTACGGGGACGCTGTCGCTCCGTCGCAACTCGCCTGGTTCGCGTTCTTCCTCGTGATGGCGGTCCTGCTGTTTGGCTCCATCTTCGTCGCCGTCGGAGCGGCCTGCACCGACCTGAAAGACTCGCAGAATCTGATGACGCCCGTGATGCTGATCATGATGCTGCCGATGATCACCGCAGGATCGATCCTCCGCGCGCCCGACGGCATGGTCGCGACGGTGCTGTCGCTGATCCCGACGGCGACCCCGTTCCTGATGATGCTCCGCATCTCGATGCACCCTGGCCCTCCAGCCTGGCAGGTTGCGCTCTCGGCCGTGTTCGTCCTGGCGACGGTGCTCTTCTGTGTGTGGGCCGCCGGGCGCATCTTCCGGACCGGGTTGCTGATGCAGGGGAAATCCGCCTCCCTCTCCGAGATGATCCGCTGGGTCAGGCAAGGCTAGGAGATCAGCCCAAGCAGCCGTGCTGCGTTCTCACCCAGAATCTTTCTCCGCGACTGCTCGTCCAGGTCCAGCTTTCCGATCGTCTGGAGCATCAGCGGGATGCTGCCGATCTGGTGAGGGTAATCGCTGCCGGCGAGAATGTGGTCGACTCCCGCGAAGCTGATGGCGAACTTCACCGCCTCGGGATTGAAGTTGACGGTGTCGAAGTAGAAGTCCTTGAGAAATTCCGCAGGCGGCTTGCTGAATGTTCTCAACGGAGCCCAAGCAACTGAGCCGCGTTCTCACCGAGGATCTTCCGGCGCGACTGCTCGTCCAGGTCCAGCTTTCCTATGGTCTCGAGCATCAGCGGGATGCTGCCGATCTGGTGGGGGTAATCGCTGCCGGCGAGAATGTGGTCGACCCCCGCGAAGCTGATGGCGAACTTCACCGCATCGGGATTGAAGTTGACGGTGTCGAAGTAGAACTCCTTGAGAAACTCCGTAGGCGGCTTGCTGATGTTCGGCACGCATCAGCGAACGCGCGGTAGCCGCGGTCGAGCCGTTCGGCGAGGTACGGGATCGCGCCTCCCATGTGCGTCAGCACCCAGCGGATCCGGGGATGGCGCTCGACGACGCCGCTGAAAACCAGTTTGGAGGCGGCGAGCGTGGTGTCCATCAGAAAACCGACGAGCGGCATCAACCAGTAATCCAGCATCGCCTCGACGCCGAGCGGGTCGGTGGGATGGATATAGATGACCGCACCCAGTTCGTCCGCCTTCTTCCACAGCGGCGCGAACACATCGTCCGCCAATGCCACGTGGTTGACGTTGCTGAACACCATCGCGCCCGGAAGCCCGAGATCCTTCATCGCGCGCTCGAGCTCCGTTACGGATGCCGCCGGATCGTTGAGCGGCAGCGTGGCGAGCGCTGCAAAGCGGCCACGTTTGTCCCTGACCACCGCGGCGAATGCATCGTTGATCTGCCGCGCGAGCGCGATGCTCGTTGCCGGCGGCTCCACGTGCACGCCAGGTGTGGTGAACGTGATCAGCTGCGTATCGACGCCGTGCTCGATCAGCACTTGTTCGCGGTAATCGATGTCGCGATGACCCGGGACGAGGATGTTGTAGTCCCCCGGGTAATGGACACACGGATTTCCCGAGTCGTCGTAGGTCACCTTGACTGCGGATTTCGAGGTGCGCAGCGCCTCGACGTACTGGGGCGGGTAGTAGTGATTATGAAAATCGACGATTCGCATGCATCAGATAGTACGCCGGCACGCCGAGGGCGACGAGGCCGAGACCGATGAGGGCTTCGCGAGGGTCGGTGAAGAGCTGGTGCGCAACGATGCCCAGCGAGGCAGCGATGAAGACGACGGGAACGACCGGATAGCCCCAGGTGCGGTACGGCGGCTGGTAACCCGGGCCGCGCCGCAGGATAAAGAGTCCCGCCGCCATGAGCGCGAAAAAGAGCCATTCGGTGTAGACGACACGCGTGAACAGCTGCCGGTAGGCACCGGTGGCGGCGAGCACACATGCGACGACAGCCTGTGCGGCGATCGCGACACCCGGTGTCCGGTACCGCGGATGCACACGAGCGAGCGCACGCGGCGCCAGACCGTCCTTCGCCATTGCGTAATACATCCGCGGCCCGGTCAGGATGATCCCGGTCAGCGAACCAACAGTTGAAACGACGACGAGCACGCCGAGCAGGGGCGCGCCACCCCGTCCGAAGATGACGTCGGCCGCGTCGGCCGCGATGCGCGTCGATGCGCGCACTTCGGCCAGCGGCAGGACCCTCAGATAAACGAGGTTCATCAGCACGTACGCCACAGTCACAATCGCGACTCCCGCGACCAGCGCGACCGGAATTGTTCGCGCCGGCATCGTCGTCTCCGACGCTGTATACGTCACCATGTGCCAGCCGCCGTAGGCGAAAAGACCGGCCACCATCGCGAGCACGAACGGTGTCAGACCGTCGGCCGCTGTCTGGAGCGGCGCGGGTTGCGCGACTGGACCGGCCAGCAGGAACCCGGCAACGACCAGCCCGGCAATCGCGGCGATCTTGATCATCGTGAGCAGCGTCTGCACACGGCCACCGCTGCGGACGCCGACGTAGTTGACGCCTGAGAGCACGACGATGACCGCGACGGCCAGAGCACGGATCGTCGTATCGCCCTGGAGGGAGGCAGGCAGGAAAAGTGACGCGTAGCGTCCAAAGACGACGGCGATCGCGGCGATGATCCCGGAGTGGACGCTCCAGAACATCGCCCATCCCCAGAGAAAACCCGCGAGTGGAGAAAAGGCTTCGCGCAGAAAGACGTAGACACCGCCAGCCTGTGGAAATGCGGACGCGAGCTCGGCGCAGACGAGCGCCCCGAAGAGCGTCAGCACGCCGCACGCAACCCACGCCGCCATGATCGACAGGGGCGTGTCGAGATGTCGCGCAATCTCGGACGGCTGAACGAAGATCGACGCACCGATGATGGTGCCCGCCACCATCGCCGTCGCATTCACCCGCGTCAGCGAGCGCGCGAGTTCAGTCACGGATCAAGCGTCAGTGCGCAGGGCGCAGGAGCAGTGGCAGGGCGCGAGACCGTGGTCAGCCAGGAATCGGGCAGCAGTAACAGTCAGCACGTCAGCACGTGACACGTGAGCACGTAACGCACGTGAGCACGTGGCACGTACGCACGTCGCACTGGCACGTGACCTCGTCAATGAAGACTGCTCATTGTCATGTTGATCATGCGTCCCATCGACGCGGGTGGACGAAGCCGCATGAAGACGTGAAAGGACGCCGGATGACGGCTGTAGGTTGGCTGGAGGGCGGCGGGCACACGGTACAGCGTCGCGTCCCCTCCGACACCGAGGTCCCAGCCCGCCCATCGACCAAAGACCTGCAGACCGCCGAGGGTCAGCGCCTGAACGGTATCGATGCGGTTGATGTCGTCGAAGACGTGAGCGTTGCGTTTGAGTTTGCCGGTGTTGTGGCTGCCGAATCGCAGCAGGTCGGTTTCGACCTGCACGGCCTCGTATCGGCCGTATAGAGAGGCGCTGCCGAACGCCTGTGTGCCTTCGGCAACCACCACGTTGTAACTTGCCGTCGCCTTGTCATTGCGTCCGTAGATCAGGCTCGCCGAGGAGGCGTCGGTAGTCCACGCCGCGGAGGCCGTCGTCCGCCGCACATCGCCGGGCTCCAGGGCTTCAGGCTCGCGAAGGAGTCCGTGAGAAACCTGAAAGCTCCACCGCGTGCCTGGTCGATACCAGCCGCGAACCGACCACGAATCGAGCGCGCCGGGGTCCATCAGATCCCACCGCTGTTCGTCGGGCTCACGGGCGTTGAAGATCGACGTCTCGACCTGAAACGGACCGCGGTCGAGCGCCGCGGTGAGCACACCCATCGCGATATGCGTCGAGTCGAGCGTGTGGTGCGCGAGGGGTGCCGTTGGATTTGGCGCGGCGGAGGCGCGATGCATGAACGCGACCGGTCCGAGCGCAGGTTCGCCGACAGGGGCGCCCGCAACCGTAAGGGCGAAGCCCCCCTGGAGCGGCCGCCGCCACACCGCGGCCGCCTGCATCAGGAATTCGTGCGGGTGCTGCCGGTCGATCAGCGGCAGGCCGTTCGCCGTTTCGCCCGCCTGGAAGATTTCACGATACCCGTCTTTCCCCAGCGTGGCGGGTTCGAGACTGAACATCACATTGAACTGCAGCGTCCCACCAGCGACGGGACGTTGTGCCATCCCCATCCACCAGTTCTGGACGTTGAAGTCGCGGCCGCCGCGGGAGCCTCCCTGGTCGTTGAACGTAAAGAATGAGATGCCGTCCTGCATCCAGTGCCAGGTGGCGGCGGGCGAGGCGTGCGGCTGATGCTGATGCTGCGAGCCGTCTTGAGACATCGCGACCGCGGGCGCCGGGGCAATTAATAGCAGCGCGAGCAGGTGGGACCTGTAGAGCAAGAAGCGACGTCTCAATCCTTACTATACTCAACTCGACGAAGGTGATTGGGACTACTGTTCAGCATTACCGGATCCTCGACCGCATCGGCGCCGGCGGAATGGGCGAGGTGTATCGCGCCGACGATCTCCGGCTCGGCCGGCCGGTTGCGCTCAAGTTTCTCCCCCCGTCTCTGCAATCGGATCCGGAAAGCCGCGCCCGGCTTCTGAACGAAGCGCGGGCCGCCTCAATGCTCCGATCGCCGAACATCGCGGTCACCTACGACATCGGCGAGAGCGACGGCCGTGACTTCATCGTGATGGAGTTCGTCGAGGGGGAGCTGCTGTCGTCGCGCGTGGCGAAGGGCGCCCTGGCGACCCGCGAAGCGATCGAGACCGGCATTCAGGTTGCCGACGCGCTGGACGAGGCGCACACCCGCGGGATCATTCATCGCGACATCAAGAGCGCGAATCTGATCCGGACCGAACGCGGTCTGGTGAAGGTCCTCGATTTCGGCCTGGCAAAATTCGTCGCCGGCCAGGCTGCCGCTGACGTGACGCGCCAGCAGATGACCGTGGCCGGCACCGTGGTCGGTACGGTTTCGTACATGGCGCCGGAACAGGCGCTCGGCAAGACGGTGGACGGGCGCGCGGATCTTTTTTCCCTCGGCGTCGTGCTCTTCGAGATGCTGACGGGGCACGTACCGTTTGCCGGCACGACGCCGACCGAGATCATCGACCGGATCCTCCACGAGGACGCGCCGCCGGTGTCGAGATTCGTCAGCGCCGTGCCAACATCGCTCGATGCGATCGTCGCCCGCGCGCTCGAGAAGGCGCCGGAATTCCGGTACCAGTTGGCGCGCGATATCCACAACGACCTGAAAGGGCTCGCCGCCGAGCTCGACGCCGGTCCTCTCCGGAGCTCGCGCATGGCGGCGGCGGTTCTGCGGCGCGTCGAAAGCTCGGTCGCGGTGATGACCTTCGCCAACATCACCCGTGAACCCGCCGACGACTGGATCGGCACCGGCATCGCCGAAACCGTCAGTTCGGATCTGAAGAACGTGCACGGGCTCACCGTCATCGGTCGTGCCCGCGTCTACGACGCGCTCCGCAATCTCAGTACTGACGCGCATCTGAACGACTCGCTCGCGATCGATATCGGCCGCCGCCTCGGCGCGACCTGGGTCATCGTCGGCGGATACCAGCGCCTCGGCGGGATGGTCAGGATCACGGCGAACTTCGTCGACGTGGCGACCGGGGAGCTGCGCGGCACCGTGAAGGTCGACGGCAAGATCGAGGACATCTTCGCGCTGCAGGATCGGATCGTCTACGAACTGAGCCAGGGCCTCAACGTGGCGCTGCAGGGCAGCGAGGTTGCCGGGATCGAAAAGCGGGAGACGCGCTCGGTCGAGGCCTACGAGAGCTACGCGCGCGGCATGATGAACCTGCGGCAGGCGACGCGCGAATCCATCGATCGCGCCATCGCCGCGTTCGAAGACGCCACGCGTCACGATCCGGAATACTGCGATTGCCTGGGCGGCGCTCGGCGGCGCATTCGGCCTGAAGGGCAACTTCCTCAGCATCGACGAGATGCTGCACAAGGCGATCGAACTGGAACGCCGCGCTCTCGCGATCGATCCCGACTTCTCCGACGCGCACGTGTGGCTCGGATCCGCGCTGCTTGCCCTCGGCAAATCCGACGAGGCGATCGTGGCGATCGAAGGAGGCGATCCGCCTCGAGCCCGACAACGGGCAGGCACATCAGGGTCTGGCGCGCGCGCTGTGGGTCGGCAAGGGCCTCTTCGATGAAGCGATACCGGAATTCGAGCGCGCGATCGAACTGAACCCTGAAGCCGGCTATTCGTACCTACAGCTGTCAATGCTGCTCGCGTGGGAAGGGCAGTACGACCGGGCAGAGGAGATCTGCCGGCGGGCGGTGGAACTGCAGGAGCAGTACATCTCGGGCAACGCGGGGCTGCAGATCGTCGGCGCTCACTCGCGTCTCGGTTACGTCCACTACCTGCGGGGCCGCTACGACGACGCGCTGCGGGCGTACGAGCGTGAGATGGCGTTTGTCTCGTCGGGTGACCACGCGCTGCGCGAGCGGACGCAGATGGAGCTGAACGTGAAGATCGGAGCGGTGTATCACCGCCAGGGTCGGCACCGAGGACGCCGCGCGGCATTTCGACCGGGCGCTGCGGGCGTTCGACGCGCGCGTGGCCCGTGGCGCGGACGATCCGTTCACGCGTTACTACATCGCCTGCGCGCTGGCCCTTCGCGGTGAGAACGAGCGCGCGCTCGACTCGCTCCGGCGCGTCGCGCACAGCTATCCCGAATTGACAGCGGCGCGGGCGCTGCGTGATCCCGATCTCGCATCGCTGCGCGGCTTGCCCGCCTTCGAGGAACTTCTCCAAGTTCATGTATGACGTCGTGATTGCCGGCGGCGGACCTGCAGGTCTGAGCGCCGCGCTCGTCCTCGGCCGCTGCCGGCGGCGCGTCCTGCTGTGCGACAACGGCCATCCGCGGAACGAGGCGGCAACCGCGCTGCACGGTTATCTCACCCGCGACGGGATCGCGCCGGACGAGTTCCTGTGGCTCGGACGCCTGGAACTGGCGAAGTACGACACCGTCGAACTGCGTGATGTCACCGTCACGGCCGTGGAATGCGTGGCCGGCGCCTTCGTCACGACGCTCGACGGCGGCCAGCAGGTGCAATCGCGCAAGTTCCTGATTGCCACCGGTGTTCGCGACAATGTTCCGGAAATCGAAGGGCTGCGCGACCTGTACGGGCGGAGCGTGTTCCATTGTCCGTACTGCGATGGGTGGGAGATCCGCGACCAGCCGATCGCGATCTACGGGCGCGGCGAACGCGGGTACGGGCTGTCGCTCGAGCTGACGGCGTGGTCCCAAGATCTCGTCCTGGTGACCGACGGGCCTTCGGGAATCAATGCGAAGCACCGGGAGCGCCTGAGTCAAAACGGAATCTCGATCCGCGAGGAGCGCGTTGTTCGCCTGGAGGGGGATGACGGCATTCTGCGTCGCATCGTTTTTGCGGAGGGGGAATCGCTCGATCGGCGTGCGCTGTTCTTCACCACCGGTCAATCGCAGCAATCCCCCCTCGCCGTGAGTCTCGGCTGCGAGTTCAACGACAAGGGGACCGTCCGAACCGGAAAGTACGAGAGCACCCACCTCCGAGGGCTCTTCGTCGCCGGCGACGCGTCGCGCGCGGTCCAGTGGGTCGTGGTCGCGGCGTCCGAAGGGGCCGAAGCCGCCTTCGCCATCAACTCCGACCTGACCAAAGAAGACCTTCGCTGATAACTTCTAACCACTAACGCCTAACGACTAACTACTAACTACTAACTACTAACTCCTAAAAATTTTAGAAGTTAGGAATTAGAGGTTAGAAGTTAGACCGAGATTGGCCCCCTCCATTTGGTATTGGCCGTCATTTTTGGCGCCAAATCTTGGTCGATTTGACCTGTTGATAAGAGCCAAGCGACTATTGGACCTCTCCTATTGGACCGCGCGAGCACAGACTTCCTCTTCCGGAGGCCTTGATGATGCAGCAGATCGAGCGCCAGTTCGTGCGCACCGCCCGGCCGCTCTATGGACATCTCGTCAGCCTGTTCGAATCCGCGATCGCCCGCGGCGAGCTGCCGTCGGGTGCGCGGCTGCCACCTGAGCGCGAGCTCGCGAGCCGATTGCAGATCAGCCGGACGACGGTTGTCAGCGCCTACCGTGAGCTCGAGTCCAAAGGCCTGCTTCGTGGTTACGTCGGGAGGGGCACGTTCGTCTGCGCTGTGCCGGAGCCGTCGGGCACGCCCTTCGCCTGGCGCGGCAAGATTGCCGCAGCCGCTCTTCGATCGAGCGATTCGACGATGAGGGACGCGTTGAGGCATGCGTCGGACACGCGGATGCTCTCGCTCGCGGCGGGTGAACCCGCGATCGACTGCTTCCCGACCGAGGCGTTTCAGCGTGCAATCGATCACGTCCTGAGACGTGATGCACAGTCGGCGTGGCGTCACGGACCGACCGAGGGGCAGCCGGTGCTGCGCCGAGCCATCGCCGAACGCTTTCGAGTGCCCGTGGACAGCGTCCTCATTCTGGCCGGTGCGCAGCAGGGGCTCGACCTGCTGACTCGCTGCCTCATCGATCCCGGGGACGCGGTGATCATTGACCGTCCCGGCTACCTCGGCGCGATTCAGTCATTCCAGGCGGCCGGAGCGAAGCTGATTGGCTGGGACGTTCTGCGCGGCGACATCGACGAGCTCGAGGATGCGCTCGTCCGCTACCGGCCCAAGCTGATTTACACCAATCCGACATTTCAGAATCCCACCGGGATCACGATGCCGATCCGCACGCGGCGCGAGCTGCTGAAGCTGGCTGAGCGTTACCGTGTGCCGATCGTCGAGGACGGCACGTATCGGGAGCTCGCCTTTGGCGACGCGCCGCCGCCGTCGTTACACGAGATCGACACACAGAATCTGGTGATTCATCTGAACAGCTTCTCGAAGGTTCTTGCACCGGGCCTGCGTCTCGGCTGGCTGTCGGCAACCCCCTCGATCGTCGATCAGATCGCGCTGATCAAACAGCGTCTCGATCCACACACCCAGAACCTGGTTCAGTTCGCGATGACACGGCTGCTCGCCGACGGCAGCTTCGACGCGCATCTGAAGAAACTGCGGGCCGAACACGCGCGGCGCTGCGCCATGATGCTCGCCGCGATGCAGAAGCACATCCCCGCGGGTTCCATCCGTGTCGTCCGGCCGCAGGGCGGGTTGTACCTGTGGTGCCGTCTTTCGGCGGGGGCGAGCGCGAGCGTCCTGCTCGATCACGCCGTGAGCAATGGCGTTGCCTTCTTGCCCGGCCACGCCTTCTACGCGGATCCCGCTGGGGAATCGGAGCTGCGTCTCTGTTTCTCGAGCGTCCTTCCGTCGTCCATTGACGAGGCGATCAGAAAGCTCGCGGTGAGTCTTCAGCAATGTGCGAGGGCGCCGCGCCAACCCCTGATTGCGACGGCGTAGTCCAGCCCTTTAGGGCTGCCCGTTCGTAAGGACGTCCAGCCCTTTAGGGCTGCATCTGCGAAGGGCGTCCAGCCCTGGCTGCATCTGCGAAGGACGTCCCCCCTTTGGAGAGGCTGCATCTGCGAAGGTCCAGCCGTTTAGAAGGCTGCCACCATTTTTTCGACGGCAGGAGATCTCTCAAGGTGCTTGATGCCAACGCGTACCGTCCCACAGCCAGAGATCGCCATACGGCTCGTCGCCGGGACCGCGCCCGCCGTACATCACGATCCGCTGCCGTCCGTGGTGGAAGGCGAGCGCCGGGTTGATCCGGGCCTTCGGCCCTTCGGCCGACACTTCACCCCAGGCGCCGTCCACGAAGCGCAGGGTCCGGTTCTGGAACGTGAAGCGGTAGTCCTTTCCGCCGAAGGCGATCAGCTCTCCGCGCGCGCCGTCGAACGCCATCGCGTGATGGTCGAGTGTCGCCGCGAACACGGGGCCGTGGCGGGTCCAAGTGTTGTCACGCCACTCCCAGGTGTCGCCGTACAAACCGCCCAGGTAGAGGCCGCCAAACAGCAGGACGCGGCCGCGGCGCGCCTCGTAAGCGAGGCCGTGCGCCGCGCGCGGCGGCGGCCCCGTGTCAGCGAGCAGCCTCCAGCGTTCGCCGTTCCACGACCACGTGTCCGCGGTTACGGCGCTGCCGCTGAAGCCGCCGAACAGCATCACCTCTCCCCCCGCCCCGTCCCACGCGAGCGCGTGGTGATCTCTCGGCGCCGGTCCGGCGTCGCTGGCGCGGGTCCATTGACGGCCGTCCCATTCCCAGGTGTCGCCTCCCGCCTCCTCGAGGTGCTCGCGGCCGCCGTGGAGCACCACGCGCGCGCGGCGGGGGTCGTATGCCATGGCCGCGTAGCTCCGGGCCGCGGGACCCGGCACGGGGGCTTGCGTCCACCCACGGCCGTCCCACAGCCACGTGTCGGCGAGGGCAGTCTTGCGATCGCGCTGCCCGCCGAAGAGGATGAGGCGGTCGCGGGCCTCGTCGTATGCGATCGCGTGGCCCCAGCGCGGACCAGGCGAGCTGGCCTGGTGCGGCTTCTGCCGCGCGGTGAGGACGCTGGCCGCGGCGCGAACGCGATCGCCGCGCCCGCGATCAGACGAAAGAGAGGCCGCATGTCCCGAACGGTATGCGAAATCGCCGGCGCCGTGGAACCCTTGTGACCGGCCGCCCGCAGTGGCTGACGAGCGACGTCCTACGTGCCACGTGCCACGTGCCACGTGACGTGCGACGTGCCGACGTGCGGACGTGCCACGTGCGGACGTGCGGACGACCAGCAGTTTCTCTGTGCCTCTGTGTTGAAGCCCTCGGGCTGAGGCCTACGTCTTGCCCGCGCGCAGCCACGCGACCCGCGTCAGGAGCGAACCTGCGATCGTCGAGAGCGCGGCGACGCGCCGCGCAGTAGACGAGCGGCCGGCGAGCACGCGCAGGACGAGCGGCACGGGACCCGACAGCACGCTCGCGGCGCGCGCGAGCTGCCCATTGGCGCCATCACGAAGTGGCGCCAGCGTCTCACTGTCCCGAGACTCGAGATAGAGCCCGAGAGCGCTTTCCGCCAGTGCCGCACCGATGCCGATGCGATTGAGGGCACGGGTGCGATGGCCGAGCAACTCGAGCGTCGAGACCGCCGCCCCTACTCCTGATGCGCCAAAGAGCATTGGCAGCACGCGCGCGTTGCGCGACCACACGGGGATCGCTGTCGCGCCCAGCAGTACGCCGGTATAGGTAGCGAGCACCAGACCGGTCGCGGCTGAAAGGATCTCCGATGCATCAGCGACGATGGTGACTGGCATCTTTCCACCAGTGGATCGATGTGCGAGGTCGGCGAAGGCCGCGGCTCCCGCGGCGCTCGAGAACGCCACGAGCGTCCAGGCGCCGACCGACATCGGGCTCTGCACCTTGAACACCCGCAGCATGTTGAGAAAGCGCTCCGGCCGGCCAAGGTCGGAGATCAGCAGAGGAGGTGACAATGCCGCTCCCGCCGCGGCGATCCACCGCGCATCGCGGATCAGTGCATCACTGCCGCCGGTCCGCCGAGCCACCGCGCCGATGAGTGCGGACGCGCCCGGCGATGCCGCCGACGAAGAAGTACGCGGGAATCTCCCACGTCCAGACCGGCTTCTTCAAGAGCGGGAAGTCGTGATACCCGGACGGCGCCAGGCTGTCGGTCATTTCGAGTGTCGACTCGAGAGGAACGCGAATGCGACCCCGGCGAGCATCATCCCGGCCGCGGCTGCCGCAGATTGCCAGGCCGGCTTCAGAAGCACGGTCGGCACTTCCGGCGCGGACGGCAGATTGTAGTCCTCGGGCCGTCCGCGGAAGATGAACAGCGCGTGAGTGCCGCCCACACTCGTGTCACGGGGATCGTAAAGGACGGCGTCGTCGATGCCCCGCGCGCGCAACTCATCGAGTCGTTCCTCCGCCTTGCCGCGTAACGTCCCGATCTCGCCGAACAGGATGGACTGGGTCGGGCACGCGGTCGCGCACGCGGGTTGAAGGCCAACCTTCTGGCGGTCGTAACAAAACGTGCACTTGAACGCCCGGCCATCGTCCGGCCGCCGGTCCACGACGCCGAAGGGGCAGGCCACGACACAGTACCCGCAGCCGTTGCAGATATCCGGCTGGATGAAGACGCCGCCGAACTCGGTACGCACGATTGATCCAGTCGGGCACGCCTCGAGGCAGCCGGCGTTCTCGCAGTGCTTGCAGACGTCGGAAGAAAAATCCCATCGAAAGGCGTTGCTCGAGTAACCGGCATCCGCCGAAGCGACCGCACCGGAGAGATCGATTGCGCGCTCGATGAACTTGACATGCCGCCATGTCGAATGCCCGAGAGCGATGGTGTTGTCATAGGACGCACCGGTGAACGTATATCCGTCTGCGGGGACGTCGTTCCACTCCTTGCAGGCGACTTCGCACGCTTTGCAGCCGATGCAGAGGGTCGAATCGGTCAGGAACGCAGTGATCATGAAACGCGCACCGAGCACACCAGCGCCTTCGACTCCATGATGCGGACGTTCGGTTCCTGCGAGATGGCGACGAGATCGTTGACAACATCTCCCTTGACCAGGCCGCGGCCGCCGAAGTGGTACGGGAGGCCCACCTGATGGAGGACGCGGCCGTTGATGGTCATCGGGCGAATGCGTGGCGTGACCAGCGCGCGCGCCTGGATCTCTCCGCGCGGCGTCGCGACGGTGATCATGTCGCCGTTACGCGCGCCGATCTCCGACGCCAGCTCCGGCGAGATCTCCGCAAACAACTCCGGCTGCAGTTCGGCCAGATGCGACAACGTCCGGCGTCATGCCGCCGGCGGTGTGATGCTCGGTCAGACGGTAGGTCGTCAGGACGTGAGGGTAGCGCGGATCCCCCGGAGAGTCTGCATGCGCATTGTCCGGACGGATTTTCGCGTCAGCCGCGGGATTGTCCTGCTGCGCGTACACGGCATTGGGGACAGGCGATTCCAGAGGTTCGTAGTGTGCCGGCAGCGGTCCGTCCTTCAGGCCGCTCGCCACCCAGATCCAGCCGACGCCGTCGGGATGCATGATGAACGGCGCGTCACCACGCAAGGCCGCGTCCCCCGTTGCATCATCGGCCGGCACGTAGTCCGGCGGCTTGTCGCGTGAAAAATCCGGATTGTCGTTGCCGACCCAGGCTCGCTCGGTCGCGTCCCACCAGATCAGCTTCTTGCGCTCGCTCCACGGACTGCCGTCGGGGCGTGCGGATGCGCGGTTGTACAGAATCCTGCGATCGGCGGGCCACGAGTATCCCCAGCCGTGGCCGTAGACCCCAGTCGCGTTGCGTTCGCGTGCTCGGTTTCGCCCGCCTTCGTAGACGCCAGAGTAGATCCAGCAGCCGCACGACGTCGAGCCATCGTTCCGAAGGAAGCGGAATCCGTCGATGAGGGCGCCATCGGCCGCGTAGCCATTGATTTCGCGCAGGACCGCATCGATGTCCGTTTCATCGTGACTTCCGCCGGCCGGGTAGTCCCATGTCAGTGCGCGAAGGCCGTCGTTGTGCGGGTGCGAATCGAGCGCGGCGCGTGCCTTGAGCCGCCGCCCGAGCTGGTAAAGGAACCACGCCTCGCTGCGTGCGTCCGCCGGCGCCTCCACCGCCTTCTCGTGCCACTGCAGGAGCCGCTGGGTGTTCGTAAAGCAGCCATCCTTCTCCGAATGCGCGGCCGCCGGAAAGAAGAACACCTCGGTGCCGATGTCCTCGGTCCGAAGTTCTCCTCGCTGAATTTCCGGTGAGTCGAGCCAGAACGCTGCGGTCTCGGTCTCGACCAGATCGCGGACGACGAGCCATTTGAGATTCGTCATGGCCCGCCGCTCGAGCCGCGCGTTGGGCGCCCCCACCGCCGGGTTCTGTCCCATGACGAACAGGCCCTCGATTGGTACCGCCGGTGCAGCGCGGTTGGCTGCAGCTCCAGCGGAGGTGGAGTCCGCCATATCCAGCCAGAAGGCGAAGTGCGAATGATCGCCGCTGATTCTCGGGAGCCATCCGAACCCGTAATCGTTTTCCGCGGTCGCCTTGTCGCCATACCAGGCCTTCAGCAGAGACACCACGAATGCGTCGAGGTGCGCCCACCATCCGGCATTCGATCGGTGTTTGCGGAGGTAATCGGCGAGCGATGCCGAGTCGGCGCCGAAAGCCGGCATCGGAATGTAGCCGGGCAGGATGTCGTAGAGCGTTGGAATGTCGGTGGATCCCTGGATCGAGGCATGACCGCGGAGGGCGAGGATCCCTCCACCAGGACGCCCGATGTTGCCGAGGAGGAGCTGGAGGATCGCCGCGGTGCGGATGATCTGCACGCCGGTGGAATGCTGCGTCCATCCAACCGCATAGCAGATGGCACCGGTGCGCTCGGGTCCGGAGGCGCGGCAGAACGCGTCCGCGATGCGCAGAAACGCGTCGCGGGGGACGCCGCAGACCTGCTCGACCATCTCCGGCGTGTAGCGCGTGTAATGCCGCTTCAGGATCTGAAAAACGCATCTGGGGTGCTGCAACGTCGGATCGCGGTGCGGCTGCTCGACTTTCGAGGTATCGTCGCCACGATCCTTCTCATGCCCGCCGCGCACCTCTTCCTGCGCAGTTTCCAGCCCGGCATGTTCGTCCGCTTCATATGCCCACTGTCTCGGCTGCATAAGTGCGCGTTGACGGGTCCCATCCCGAGAACAGGCCGTCCAGTTCTTCGGTGTCGCGGAAGTCGCGAGAGATGATCGTCGCCGCGTTGGTGTAGGGAACGATGTACTCGCGGAAGTCCAGATCATTCGCGAGGACGTAGTTGACCATCGCACCGAGAAACACGATGTCGCTGCCGGCGCGGATCGGGGCCCACATGTCCGCCATCGCGGACGTGCGGGTGAAGCGGGGGTCAACATGGATGACCGTCGCGCCTTTCTCGCGCGCCTTGATCACCCAGCGGAATCCGACCGGATGGTTCTCAGCCATCGACGATCCCATGATGAGGATCGCATCCGAGTTCTGGAGGTCCTGCTGCGCCGTCGTGGCGCCCCCCCGGCCGAACGACGTGCCCAGACCGGGCACAGTGGAGCTATGTCATATTCGGGCCTGATTGCTGATCGATACGATCCCCAGCCCGCCGGTGAACAACTTCTTGATCAGGTAGTTCTCTTCGTTTTCGAGCGTGGCCCCGCCGAGATGCGCGATGGACGCACATTGCATGAGCGGAAGCGACCGGCCCTCGTGATCTCGCGCCTCCTCGAAAAACCGCTCACGCGAATCCCACACCCGCGCGGCGACCATCTCCATCGCCGTCTCGAGGTCGATCTCGGTCCACGCCGATGCGTGCGGCGCCCGATACTTCACACGCGTGGCCCGGCCGTCATGCGTCAGGAGTTCTTGAGTGGCCGCTCCCTTCGGACAGAGACGACCTTCAGAGATCGGCGACGCGGGGTCTCCTTCGACAGAGACGACCTTGCCATTGCGGTGAAAGATCAACTGTCCGCAGCCGACGGCGCAGAAGGGGCAGACCGAGCGCGCGACTTCGGTGCCGGCATTGCGGGGTCCCAGCTCCCGGGTGGCGTCCGACATCGCCTCGGCGCCCGTCCCGTCGGCACCCGTCCGCAACTGTTCGATCACCGTCCACCGTGAGAGCCTCGACAAGAGAGTCATAGGGGCATCATCTCAAAGTCCGATCCCCAGTCGACAATCCGTCAATCCGTCAATCCGTGATCTCCAATTGCCTGATCGCCAATCGGACTATCATCTCTAGATGTTCCGATTCACGCTCGGCGTGGAGGAAGAGTTCCAGATCGTCGATCCCGAGTCTGGCGAGCTCCGCTCGCACGTCTCGCAGCTGCTCGCGTCGAGTGAGGAGTCGCTCGGTCAGCAGGTCAAACGCGAGCTCCACCAGTCGATCGTGGAGGTCGGCACGCGGATCTGCAACGACGTCGCGGAATTGCGCGAGGAGATCGTCCGCATCCGCCGCGAGCTTGCCGCCTCCGCCGACAGGGCCGGGCTTGCCGTCGCGGCGGCCGGCACCCACCCCTTCTCCGACTGGAAGGACCAGGTACTTTCGCCCGGCGTCCGCTACGAGAGCATCGTCGAGGAACTGCAGCAGCTGGCGCGGTCGCTGCTGATCTTCGGGCTGCACGTTCACGTCGCCGTGCCCGACCGGCAGACGGCGATCGACCTGATGAATCAGGCTCGCTACTTCCTGCCGCACCTGCTCGCGCTGTCGACCAGCTCGCCATTCTGGCTCGGCCGCGATACCGGCCTGAAGTCGTTCCGGACGATGATCTTCAAGAGATTTCCACGCACCGGCGTCCCCGACCACTTCGGCTCGTGGAGCGAGTTCGAGAACTACGTCAAGCTGCTGGTCGATTTGAAGTGCATCGAAGACGCCAGCAAGATCTGGTGGGACGTGCGCCCGCACCACACCTACGGCACGCTCGAATTCAGGGTCTGCGACGTGCCGACACGTCCGGCCGACTCCGTCATGCTGGCCGCCTTGTGCCAGGCGATCATCGTCAAGCTGCACAAGCTGTACACCACCAACCAGGGCTTCCGCCTCTATCGCCGGACGCTCATCGAGGAGAACAAGTGGCGGGCCGCGCGATGGGGTCTCGACGGCAAGTTGATCGACTTTGGCAAGCGGACCGAGGTGCCGATGCGCGACCTTGCCCTCGAGCTCGTGGAGTTCGTCGACGATGTGGTGGACGAGCTGGGGAGCAGGGAAGCGATCGAACACATCCATCGCGTCCTTGCGGAGGGCACGAGCGCCGATCGGCAGCTCGCGGTCTATCGGGAAACGGGCGACATGAAAGCGGTTGTGCGCCACCTCATCGCTGAGACCCGCAAAAGCATGGAAGGATCCGAAGCGTGGAGATGAAGATCGGGCTGCTGGTGGGACGTGAGTTCAGCTTTCCCCCCGCGTTCATCGAGCGGGTCAACCATCTCGGCAAGCCGCACGGCATCTCGGCCGAGATGGCGATATTCGGCGGCACGAAGATGGACGAACCGCCGCCATACCGCGTCATCGTCGATCGGATCTCGCACGAGATCGAGTACTACCGCGGCGCGCTGAAACACGCGGTCCTGCATGGCACTTACGTCATCAACAATCCGTTCTGGTGGACCGCGGACGACAAGTTCTTCAACTACTCGGTGATGGCGAAGCTTGGCTGCGCCATCCCCAAGACCGTGTTGCTGCCGCAGAAGGATTACCCCGCGGACGTCGATCTGACGCCGGAATCGTTGAGGAACCTCGAGTACCCGATCGACTGGGAAGGCCTGCTGGATTACGTCGGCCGTCCGGCCATCCTCAAGCCGTACTCGGGCGGCGGCTGGAAACATGTCTACAAGGTGAATGATGTCGGCGAGCTGCTTGCGGCGTACGACCGGACCGCGCCGTATCCGATGACGCTGCAGGAGTTCATCAACTTCGACCAATACGTCCGCTGCTTCACATTTGGCAAGACCGACATCACGCCGGTGGTCTACGACGTCAAGGAGCGCCGGTACCGCGTCGAACACAACTATCTGTCGCCGGAAACCGGAGCAAGGGTCGTACGCGACGCGCAGACGATCAATCAGGCGCTCGGGTACGAGATGAACACCATCGAATTCGCGATTCAGGAAGGCGTGCCGTACGCGATCGACTACCTCAATCCTGCCCCTGATTTCGAACGCGATCGGATCACCGAGTTCTATTTCAATCACGTCGTCGAGAAGATGGCGGATCTGGTGATCGACCGCGCGTTGAACGGACAGCCGTCGCAGTCGTGGCCGCGCTGGGAAGAGATGCTTGGTGTCGGTGCGGTCAGCGGTGTGACCGGGGCGCCGGCCGCAAAGGCCTGATGGACGTTGTCGCTGCGTGGCACGCGGAGCTGGCGAAGGGTTCGGAGCTCACTCCGGAGTTCTGCCGTGAGTTTGCCGCGTCGATGCGAGACCGCAAGCTCACGTTCGGCGACCGGATACACAGCCCGTTCCTCCGTCCCTTTCTTCTGAGCGGTCAAGACGAGGCCCGCATCAGGCACGCCGCGGAAACGATTGCCGCTATCGGCGAACGAATCGTCCGCCAGGCGATGGAGTCGCCTTCGCTCTTTGCGCAATTCGGAATAACCGAGGCCGAAGAGCGGCTCATTCGCATCGACCCGGGGTACGCGACTGCCAGCACCGCGTCGAGGCTCGACGCGTTTCTCCTCCCCGACGCTCTTCACTTCGCGGAATACAACGCGGAGTCGCCGGCCGGACCGGCCTACACCCAGCGGCTGGCCGAGCTGTTCGACTCCCTTCCGGTCACGACGCGATTTCGTGCGGGACGCCGTCTCCGTTACCACCGGACGATCGATCCTGTTCTGGTGGCGCTTCTTGACAGCTACCGCGAGTGGGGAGGCACCGCGAATCCGCCGACGATCGCGATCGTCGACTGGCGCGAGGTGCCGACCTGGACGGAATTCGAGATCCTCCGGGACGCATTCAACGATGCCGGCGTGCCGACCCTGTTGTGCGATCCGCGCAGTCTCGAGTTCGACGGGAAAACGCTGGCGGCGGACGGACAGCGGATCGATCTCGTCTACCGCCGTGTCCTGATCAACGACATCATCGCCAGTCCCGATGAGTGTTCGGCGTTGATGAAGGCCTACGAAAAACGCGCGGTCTGCGTCGCCAATACGATGCGGTGCAAGATCCCTCACAAGAAAGCATTTTTTGCGGTGCTCACGGATCCGGCCAACAGCGTCCTGTTTTCCGCCGCAGAGCGCGAGGTCATCGAGGCGTCGGTGCCGTGGACCCGGCTCGTCGATCCTTCAGTGCTCGACGATGCGCGCAAGCGGCGTGAGAGCCTGGTGCTGAAACCCAACGACGAATACGGCGGCACTGGAGTCATCCTCGGGCTGGGAGGCACTTCAGGACGTCTGGGAAAGCGCCCTGCAGCTTGCCGTCGCCGCCGATCCGCCCGGCACCTGGGTCATCCAGGAACGGATCCCGGTGAGGCGTGAGATCTTTCCCCAGTTCGACGCCGACGGCAACGTGACGATGAGAGACATGCTCGTGGATCTCGCGCCGTACCTGTTCCGCGGAAAGATGACGGGTTACCTCACACGTCTGAGCGCCACCGGCCTCGCCAACGTGACGTCCGGGGGCGGACAAGTGCCGTCATTCGTCTACGACTGACCGTAGAGGCCGGCTTTAGCCGGCCTTTCGGACAGGCCGGCTGAAGCCGGCCTCTACCGACCAGCTGAAGCCGGCCGCTACCGGCCAAGTTTCAGCTCGTACCAATCGATCTTGCGCGTCAGGAACATCACGGTCGCGAGCATGACGAACAGGCCTATCGCGCCGGCGACGAGCGCGTAGTCTTCGAGGCGCAGCAGCAGGTACAGATATCCGTAAAGCGCCGTGAGGATCATCCCCATCAGCAGCCCGTGCCAGCCGCCGCGGGTCACCCAGTTCCAGTACCACGCGATCAGCAGGATGTTCGCCGAGGCGCCGGCGATATACGCACGGTCGAAGCCGATGTGCTCGGAGAGCGCCAGAAGGAGCAAATAGAACATGCACATCGCGAATCCGACCGACAGGTACTGCACCGGATGGACGAGCACGCCGTAGATGATTTCCCACAGAAAAACGATAACGAACGTCATCACGATGAACAGGGCGGCATATTTCAACGCGCGGTCGGTTTGCTGATAGATGTCGATCGGTCGCATCAGCAAAACTCCGAACGCGGAGTTGGCGATCCCGGTCTTCAATTCGTCCCGGCTCACCGAGGACAGGGCCCAGGCCGGCGCGAAGCTGCGACCGTAGTACGGGACCACCCAGGACGCGGTGAAGCCGGCGCTGTTCACTTGGCGGTCCTTCGGCAAAGGAGCACCGACGAAGCTCGGATGCGGCCATGACGATGCCAGGCGCACGACGGTGTCGTTGCCGACAGGCACGAAGCGGAGCTCCCGGGTGCCGTTCGCGTCGAGCTCCAGTGAGAACCAGACGTCCCGGGCGGTGTCTGGCAGCGGAACTGGCGCCGAAATACCGGGCACCCCGATCCCGACTTCCGGGGCGCCAGGCACGAACGTGCCTTTCTTCCCGTCCCACGTGAGTGCAATCGGTCCGGCAATACCCCGTGGATCGGCCATGCCGACGCTCAACATTGCCGACCCGGGCACGACGTCTGAGGGCTGCACGCGCCACTGCGACAAAGAGACCGGGGCGAACCGCCCCGTGATCCTCAGCTTTGCCCTGTAGACAATGACCTCGAACAATCCACGGCGGCGGACGTCAGGCAGAGCCTCGGCGTCCACCTGGAGGACCGCGGGCAGAAAACAGGCGCGATCGACGAACGTGCGAGTCTTGCCGTCCTGGCCGGTGGTCGTGACGTTGAATCCAACCGAGAGGACCGGACCGACGATCGTCTGTTCCTCCCCCCACTGGCTGCTGACCTCCCGGACGGCCTCGGCGCGCCGCCCGGCCCGCTCCGACACCAGCCCGTAGATCATCATCAACGGGACGAGCAGACCCGCCATCAGAACCGCCATCAACCCAATTCGCACCACTGCAGATGTCCGCACACTGACCTCCACGCAGGATTTCACTCCAGTAGTTGGGTGCGGTGATGGCGGCACCGTGGAAAAGCGTGGCTGAATTGCGGCAGAACTAAGGCGCCGGCCACCGCGAGGGGTGGGTTACAGTTTTCCTAAAATATGCAGGACGGCTCACGAGTGGCGCTGGTCGAAGATGAAGAGACGATCCGCGAGACGGTCTCCCTGGCGCTCCGTCGCGAAGGATATCGGACCGAGCTCTATGACGATGGCGCCGATGCCTGGCAGGCGATGTCTGAGCTCTTGCCCGATTTGGCCATTCTCGATATCGGCCTGCCCAGGATGGACGGCCTCGAGCTCTGTCGCCGGCTGCGCGGGCGATCGGAGAGGCTCCCGATCATCTTCGTCACGTCGCGCGAAGAAGAGTTCGACCGCGTCCTCGGGCTGGAAATCGGCGCGGACGACTATCTGTGCAAGCCTTTTTCGATACGCGAGCTGGTGGCGCGGGTAAAGGTGCTCCTGCGGCGAGCCTCGCTCTCCGTCGAACGCTCCGCCCACGAGGACGTGCTCCAGGCCGGTGACCTGGTCCTCGATCCGCTTCGGTTTGCGACCACATGGAAAGCGATGCCGGTCTCTCTCACCGTGACCGAATTCATGATTCTTCAGGCCCTCGCATCGCGCGCCGGGATCGTGAAGACGCGCGATC
Organism: uncultured Acidobacteriota bacterium; assembly: GCA_963810305.1. Classification (GTDB taxonomy): domain Bacteria; phylum Acidobacteriota; class Vicinamibacteria; order Vicinamibacterales; family 2-12-FULL-66-21; genus JACDCA01. The sequence goes on along the minus strand of CAWEMY010000006.1, from coordinate 158,205 downwards.
AGCTGATCGACGCCGCCTACCCCGAGCGAGTGTCGGTGACCGACAGGACGATTGACAGTCACGTCAAGCGGATCCGGCGCAAGCTGCAGGCGGTCGATCCTGCGTTCGACCAGCTCGAAGCGGTCTACGGCGCCGGCTACCGTTTCGTTCAGCACTCACGATGAAGCTCCTCCGGCGTCCACACCTCTTCGGCCGCCATCGTCCATCGCGTATCGGTCTTCGTCTGCTCGCGTTCAACCTGCTGGTCGTGTTCGTGCCCGTGGCCGGCATCCTCTATCTGGACGTCTACGAAGCCGAGCTGCTCGAGAGCCAGGAACGCGGGATGGTGCAGCAGGCGCGGCTGATGGCCGCCGGACTGGCGGGCAACGAGACGCTCAGCGCCGACAGCGTCAGCGGAATGCTGACCGCACTCGGAGAGCAGGGGGACGCACGGATACGGGTCTTCAATCCTGAAGGGCAGGTGGTCGGAGATTCCGCACGCTACACGTCGCGCCAACTGGTCCAGGCCGCGGACGCTTATAGTGCGATCGCCAAGCCCCGCCGGCGGCTGCTGTATCGGGTGGGCGCCGGTCTGGTGCACGTCCGCAATCGGATCCCCGAGAGCATCTGGCGCGGGCTCGGTCGTGGAGGGACGCCCGCGCCATCTGAGCCGACATCGGCGATCCTCCCGGAGGTTCGCGATGCGCTGGCCGGCCGCTATGGTGCCGCTACTCGCGCCACTCCAGGCCAGAGATCGCTGACGTTGAGCAGTGCGGTTCCCGTCAAGCACGGCGGGCGCGTGATCGGCGCCGTCGTGGTGTCGCAATCGACCTTCCGCATTCTGCAGGCGTTGTACGAGGTTCGACTCCGCCTGTTCGAGATCGTGCTGTTATCGATGGCCTCCGCCGCGGTCCTGACCTGGCTCGCCTCGGCCACGATCGTGAATCCGATCGTGCGGCTGCGATCGATGGCGGCGGCGCTGGCGTCGCGCGGCAGCGACTTGTCCGGCGTGTTCGGTCGAATCGAACGGGGGGACGAGATCGGGGACCTGGCCCGCAGCCTCGAGGAGCTTGCCGGCCGGCTCGACGCACACATCAAACTCCTTGAATCGTTCGCTGCCGATGTGTCGCATGAATTTCGCAACCCGCTGGCGGCGATACGAACGGCGGCGGAGACCGTTGCCAGTGCGGACTCGCCGGAGGATCGTGACCGGTTCCGGGGGATGCTGCTGCGGGACGTCGATCGCCTCGAACGCCTGGTCGCAGGCGTCCGGGAGCTGGCGCGAGTCGACACCGAGGTCTCATCAGAACGACGCACGGGGGTGGAGATCTGTGACGTGCTGAAGAACGTGGCCGAGGGTCGGCAGCTCGTTCTCGGAGTCCGTGTCAACTTGAAAACGGACGCAAAGCCGATTTTCGTCACTGCTTCGCCTGGCCCTCTGACGCAGGTTTTCGAGAACCTGGTGGACAACGCCGCGAGCTTTTCCCCCGCCGGCGTCCCGGTGGACGTGAACGTGTCATCAGTCCGCGGCCGGTGTCACGTGACGGTGCGGGATCACGGTCCCGGCATTCCGGAAGCCCATCTCGATCGAGTGTTCGAACGTTTCTTTTCGTACCGGCCGAACGGCAGCCGGCGCGAGCACATGGGCCTCGGCCTGGCAATCGCGAAGGCGATCGTGAATGGCTACGGCGGAACCATCCACGTCAGGAATCTCGCCGAACGCGGCGCTGAATTCGAAGTCGAGTTCCCAGGTCACAATCCTCCTGATGTTCTTTGGTCCTTTCCCCGATGAGCTCTGCCCGGGTGCGCGCAACGCCGTCGACGTCTGCCTGAACGTTCAGCCGGGCGAGCGCGTCGCGCTCATCGCGGACGAAGCGAGCCGCGACGTCGCCGCCAGCATTGAACATGCACTCGCCGAACGCGCCGCCGATACCCGTCCACTACTGATCGAAGCTGTGAGCTTCCCGGCCGATGGGCGCGGCGCCACCTGAGATCCTGGACAGTCTCGAGCAGGCGAATGCCGGGATCCTGTGCGTACAGCCGCAGGAAGGGGAGCTGGGCGCGCGCATGGCCATCGTCGCCGTCGTCGAGCGCCGGCGGATCCGGTACGCGCACATGGTCGGCGTGACGCCGCAGATCATGCGTGAAGGGATGCGCGCCGACTACCGCCAGGTGGATCGACTGAGCGACCAGCTGTGCGAGCGTATGCCGGACGCCAGCGTCCTCAGGGTGCGCACCGCGGGAGGCACCGACTTCCAGGCGACATTCGACCGGTCACTCGCATGGGTGAAGACGAGCGGTCTGATCAATCCACGCTACTGGTCGAACCTGCCGGCCGGCGAGGTGTTCACGACTCCGGCATCGGTCGACGGCACGTTCGTCTGCGACGGGACCGCGGGAGATTATTTCAATGCCAAATACGGCAGTCTCGAGCGAACGCCGCTGACGCTGGAGATCCGGAATGGCCGTCTGATCGACGCGGCGTGCGAGCGTGAAGACCTGCGGCGCGACTTCTGGGACTACTGCCACACCGATCCGAACAGCGACCGGGTGGGGGAGCTTGCCTTCGGCACCAATCTGGGTCTGCGAGACATGATCGGCATCCTGCTTCAGGACGAAAAAGTCCCGGGCGTCCACATCGCGTTCGGTGATCCGTACGGCAACCAGACACACGCCGACTGGAAGTCGAAGACGCACGTCGACGTGCTCACCCGCAACTGCGATGTGTGGATCGACGACGATCAGGTGATCGCACAAGGGCAGTATCTGCTCGAGCGGTTCGCGCTGTCACAAGCCTGACCACTACCACCCTGACAGATAGGTCCTGAGCTGATCCTTCCAGTAGGGCCAGTCGTGGCCCCCGCGCGGCCCCCAGTCGTCCAGATGGTGGCGGATGCCTTTCCGGGAAAGGATTCCCGAGAGCTGGTAGGTGGAGCTACTGTCTTCCCACGGCCCCGTCCCGGTCGCCAGGTGAATGTCACAGCTGGCGTACTGCTCGAAATGCCAGGGATCGCTGAGGTTCGCCAGGTAGTCGACCGGGTTGTGGAAGTAGAAGTTCTCGTCGTAGCCGCCGTCCATCCGGCTGCGCAGGTCGTAAACGCCGGACAGCGCATAACACCGCTTCACCAGATTGGGATATCTGAAGAGCGTGTTGGCGGCGTGATAGGCGCCAAGCGACATCCCGGTAGTCGTGATGCCGATGTCCGAATTCTGGCAGTGCGAATGGATGAAGGGGAAGACCTCGCTCCGGATGTAATCGTCGAACAGCCGCTGCCGCCAGCTGCGATGTGATGGATGTGCACCGCGGTTGAGAAAGGACTCGTGGTTGTTGGACCCGACGCAGAACATCTTCACGCGACCGGCGTCGATGAAGTCGCCGAGCGCGGCGATGAGATTGTTGCGCTCGAGCTCCCATTCGTCCCCGTGACTGGTCGGAAAGGCCAGCAGCGGCGGGCCCCAGTGGCCGAAGACCGCCACGCCCAACTCGTGCCCCAGGCGCGGTGAGTGCCAGTGATGATGTTCGATGTGCATGACCACAGAGTACTCCGTTGAAAGCCGTTGATCGTAACGTCACCGTCCTCGCGGCGAGCCTCTTCGGCCTGGCGCTCGGAGAGGAGTTGTGGCAAGCCTACCTTCCCGCCTACCTCTCATCGCTCGGCGCCGGAGCGGTGGCCGTCGGCCTTTTCGGCGCCGCGACATCACTGCTGGACGGCCTCTATCAATACCCCGGAGGGTGGCTCGCCGATCGAGTCGGACGCCGGCGGACCCTGCTGATGTTCACCGGCTGCGCGACGGCAGGATACGCGATCTACGCCATCGCCCCCAGCTGGCCGTATGTCTTTGTTGGGCTCGCCGCTGTGATGGCGTGGAAGGCGGGTGCGTTCCCGACGACCTTCGCGGTGATCGGTGATTCGCTGCCGCGCCGATCGCCGCGCGATGGCGTTCGCGGTGCAGTCCACATTGATCCGGGTGCCGCGCGTCCTCGGTGCCCCTCTCGGCGGTCTCGCCATTGTCACCTTCGGAATGGCGGCCGGGATCCGTCTTGCGTTCACGATCACGATCGTGATCGCGGTGGCAGTGCTGGCGGTGCAATACCTCGGGTTTCGCGACGTACGAGCGCCGCAGGCACCTGACACCCGGCGAAGTCCGCGGCTGGTCTTCGCCGCCATGCCGGCGCACCTGAAACAGCTGCTCGTCGCCGACGTGTCTCGTTCGCATTGGCGAAGGCATCGCGGCGTCGTTCATCGTCCTGTTTGTCCTGCAGGTGCGGCACCTCTCAGCCGCGGACTACGGAATGTTGTACGCGGTGCAGCAGGCGATATCGATCGCGTTCTATCTCCCGGGCGGGAAGCTTGCCGATGTCATGGGACGCACCTGGATGGTGGTCCTGACGTTTCTTTTTTTTGCCGCCTTCCCTCTTGCGGTGCGCTATGCGGCGAGCTACCCGTACCTGGTCGGCGCATTCATCGTCGGCGGGCTGAAAGAGATCGGCGAGCCCGCGCGCAAGTCTTTGATCGTGGACCTGGCGCCTGACGAGACGCGTGCGTCGACCGTGGGTGTGTACTACGGGATCAGGAACTTCCTGGTCGTCCCGGCCGGAGTGCTCGGCGGCCTCCTGTGGCAGCAGGATCCGCGATTACCACTCGAGGTCGCGGCCGCGGTGAGCTGCGATTGGCGCGGTGGTGTTCGTAGTGTCGCGGCGTCAGGCCGGCACCCAGGCCGGCTAAAGCCGGCCTCTACCGTCTTACCGGGTCCATAAAGGGCGCGTCCGGGTTTGGCGCCCGTGTGCTCGCCATCCTTCAGGACGTGCGCGCCGTTGACGAATACGTGCTTCATCCCAACGGCGAACTGGTGTGCCTTCTCGAACGTCGCGCGATCCGCGATCGTGGCCGGATCGAAGACGGCGATGTCGGCAAACATGCCTTCACGGATGAACCCGCGGCCTTCCAGCTCGAGGTTGGTTGCCGGGAATCCCGTCAGCTTTCGTACTGCCTCCTCGAGCGGAATCACCTTATCCTCGCGGACGTACTTGCCAAGCAGCCGGGCGAAGTTGCCGTAGGCGCGCGGGTGGGCCGAGGACTTTGTGAAGGGGGGCTCCGGCGACATCGACGCGGCGTCTGACCCGAATGACAGCCACGGCAGCCGGATCTGCTTGCGCAGGTTGTCCTCCGACATCATGAAATACACGGTGCCGACACGCGAACGATCCTCGAGCACGAGATTCATGATCGCGTCGATCGGATCCTCGCCGCGAAGCTGTGCCGCTTCGGCCAGCGTCTTCCCGGTCAGCGGCTTGAGCTTGTCGTTCTTGAATTCCACCAGCAGCACGCGGTCCGGCGATCCGGCGGCGAGGTAGAGGTTCTCCCAGTCCGAGCCGCCGGTGCGGATTGCGGCCGCGATCTTCTTGCGCGTCTCGGGATCCGCCAGGCGCTTGTAGGCAGCTTCGTAGCCGCCATCGAGGACCCACGGCGGCATGGCGGCGTCGAGTCCGGTCGCTCCGGCGGTATAGGTGTACATGTCGGCGGTGATCTTCAGGCCGCTCTGTCGTGCCGCTTCGACCTTGGCGATGACCTCGTCCATCTTCGACCAGTTGCTCTTGCCCGCCGCCTTGAGGTGGTAGATCTCTGCCGGGATATTTGCCTCACGGCTGATCCGGAGCAACTCGTCCACCGCCTCGAGCAGCCGTCCGCCTTCGCTTCTCATGTGCGAGATGTACTTGCCGCGGTACTGCGCCGCGACCTTGCACAATTCGACCAGCTCCTCGGTGGACGCATAGAAGGCGGGAGCGTAAATCAGTGACGAGCCGATGCCCAGCGCACCGGCCTCCATTTCCGCACGGACGAGGCGCCGCATCTCTTCGAGCTGCTCGGGCGTCGGCTTGCGGTCTTCGAGGCCGATCACGTGCTCACGAATGGTGGTTGCGCCGATGTAGGACGCGACGTTCTGCGACACGCCACGCCGTTCCAGTTCTTTCAGGTACTCGGCGAGGGTCGTCCAGGTAATCTCGTACTTGACATCCCCCATCTGCTCGTAGGCGCGCTTCTTCATCGCCTCGTTGAGCGGCCCCATCGAGCTGCCTTCGCCAAAAATCTGTGTCGTCACCCCTTGTCGGATCTCACCCTGCGACCGTCCGTCCACCAGCAGCGACTCGGTCGACCACGAGAGCATGTTGATGAACCCGGGCGAGACCGCGAGCCCCGATGCATTGACGATGGTCGCGGCGGTGGCGCCCGCGAGATCACCGATCGCCGCGATACGATCGCCGCGAATGCCGACATCGGCCCGCCGTCCGGCAGCGCCCGTCCCGTCATAGATCGTTCCGCCCCTGATGAGCGCGTCGAATGACGGGGTCTGCGCGGCACCGCGATGCGCACCCGACGCAGCGAGAATGCCGAGGGTCAGAATCAACCGCACCGGCACAGAGGCCACTAAACGCTTTGTCTGCATGCACGGAGTATATCGGCGGCGCGGAGGGATGCTTTTGGGGCGAGTTGGAGAAATCATGGACTGATCGCCCGCGATCAGCCGCTCTCAGGCACCGAATTGACGAAGATGATGATCCGCGTGACGGTAACTGAATCTGCCCCATTCCGTTGCCGACAGGGCGCCAAACAACGGATGGTCTCCTGAGAGCTGCGCTGGCGGGCCACTAAACCGCTGAATCAGACCGCGCAATTCATCGACGTCGCGGGCAAACTCGGTTGGACGAGTGCCCCCGATTTCCTGATCCGCCTCCGGCACGGTCCTGACGCCTTGCGGCCATTTGACGCTCGTGTGTATTGCCAACCACCTGATCACGGTGCGCTCCCAGAGCGTACCTATGACTGGGACCCGCCGCTCGCCCAACGCCGCGCGACACGCATCGCTCAGATGACACACCATCTGATGCGGAGTCATCCTGCCCCACACGCGTTCGCTTCGCGGCGTGAGTGTTTCAATCCGTCGCAGGATTTCCGCCCGCGCTTCCGGATGCAACAGAGTCCCGTTCTTCATCGCAGTTACAGTAGGACGACCAGCATATCTCGGTCGACCTGGCGAAGCCCGCGGCATCACGCGATCCAGCGAAGAATCAGAATCTTCGGTGATCTCACGGAATGCTCATCTCTACGTGAAGACACCGGCTGGTCCGCGGGAGGATACTTCCATCCGCCGGCTCGATGAGCATGGCCCGATGCACAGACATCTGCGGACTGGAGGAGCGAATCGTATGGTCTCGTGGCTCGACTGGAAGCTGGGCGCGCGTCTGCTGCTGAAGTATCCCGCGCTCACGACCATCGGGGGCCTCTCGCTGGCGGCTGCCATCGCGATTGGGACGGTCGGCATCGAAGTCGCCGGCGAACTGCTGTACAAGCGGCTGCCGTTCCCTGAAGGCGGTCGAGTCGTGCGGCTCGAGACGCAGGACACCGCGGCGTCACGCGTGGAGTCCAGGGTGCTCCACGATTTCCCGATCTGGCGGCGATCTCTCAAGACCGTGACGGAGCTCGGCGCCGCCCGCGTGAGCGAGCGCAACGTGCTCACGGGCGAAGGCCGTGTCGAATCCCTGCACGTGGCGGAGATCACGGCGTCGGCATTTCCGCTGACCCGCGTGCCGCCGCGGCTCGGCCGGCCGCTGCAGCCGACCGACGAAGTACAGGGGGCGGAGCCGGTCGTGGTCCTCGGCTACGACGTCTGGCAGCGACAGTTCCTGAACGACCCAGCGATCATCGGCCGCGTCGTGAACGTGGGTCGCACGGCTCGCACCGTGGTGGGCGTGATGCCGCCGCGCTTCGGCTTCCCGCGCAATCAGCAGCTATGGGTGCCATTGCCCATTCAGGACACGCCGCCGCGGGAAGGGCCGGCCGTGCAGGTGTTCGGCCGCCTCGCCGATGGAGCGAGCTGGCAGGACGCCGCCGCGGAGCTCGACGTCGTCTCGGCGCGCCTTGCCGCTGACGCGCCGGCCACCCACGCGCAGCTGCGCACGCGGGTTCGCGCCTTCGCCGGGCGCACGCCGGGTGATCCCCTGCGGTTCGAAGATCTGGCGCTCCACGCCTTCGTCCTGTTGCTACTGGGGGCGATCTCGGCGAACGTCGCGACACTGATCTTCGCGCGCACGGCGATGCGCGAACCGGAGATCGTTGTCCGCCACGCGCTGGGAGCGAGTCGTGCCCGCGTGATCGCGCAGATCGTCACCGAAGGACTCGTGCTGGCCCTCGCAGCTGCCGTGGTCGGACTCCTCGTGGCGCAGACGATGGTGCGGTATGCCTGGGCCCTGGCGACTCAGATCGCCGGGGACGGCCTGCCGTTCTGGGTAGATCTGAAGCTCGAACCTCTCACCGTTGCGTATGCGGTGCTGCTCGCGTTGGTAGCCACCGCAATGATCAGCCTGCTGCCCGCAGTGAAGGCCACGGGCGCGTCCGTCCAGCGGGGACTGCAAGGGATCACCAGCACCGGCGGAATCATGAAGTTCGGCGGCATCTGGTCGTTCATCGTCGGCGCGCAGGTGGCGTGCACGCTGCTCTTCGTTCCGGCCGCGGTGGGCATCTACACCACCTCCGTTCAGAACCGGCCGAAGTGGACAGCATTTCCGACGGAGCGTTACCTCACCTTCCGTCTCGGGATGGACACCGAGGCGCTGGCCGGCGAGCGCGGTGTGCCAGACGACGCGCAGATCGGCGCGCGTCGCGCGCTGGCATACGAAGAACTCGCGGGCCGACTGCGTGAGGAGCCTGGGGTGACGCACGTGGCGCACGGCGATCGCCTGCCGACGATGTCGCCGGAGTGGGTGCCGGTGGAGATGGAGCAGGACGGGGGATCTCCGGCTCGCCTGCACGGCAATTTCGAGGGGGGATGCGCGATGGCTGCCGTCGGTGCCGGCTATCACGATGCCTTCGGCGGGCGGGTCGTGGCCGGCCGCGCATTGCATGCCGCTGACGCTCCGGCGCCGAACAGGCCAGTCGTCGTCAACGAGACGTTCATGCGCGTGGTGGGAAGGAATCCCGTGGGGACCCGAATCCGCATGCTCCAGCGGCGCAGCGACGGCGGTTGGGGCGAGCCGGGGCCCTGGCACGAGATCGTCGGCGTGGTCACCGATCTGTGGACGGTCCCGGCCGACTGGAGTGGGGCGGCGTACATCTATCGCGCGGCCTCGGCGGCGGAACTCGATCCTGTCGTGGTCGCGGTGCGCGTCGCGGGGGAGGCCGCGCCGCTTGCGCCCCGCGTCGCCGCCCTTGCGCGGCAGGTCGATGCAGGCCTGCAGCTCCGGGACATCGCCACACTCCAGGAGAGCGTCGCACAGCAGCGGGGGCCGGAAGGCATCGGGGGGATCGTCATCGGCAGCATTCTGCTCGGAGCCGTGGTCTTCTCCGCGGCCGGTCTCTACGCGCTGATGGCGGTCGCCGTGCAGCGTCGCACCCGCGAGATCGGCATTCGTATCGCACTCGGCGCCAGCCGCCGGCGCGTGCTGCGTACGGTTTTTGCCCGTGCCGGTCGTCAGCTCGGCGGCGGCATCATCGCCGGCAACAGCCTCATCCTGCTCCTCGCGTGGCGCGCCGACAGCCTGACCGCGGATCTCCTCGCCTCGTCGGTGATCACGTCGGTCATCATGGCGGCCGTGGGCGTGCTGGCGTGCGCCGCACCGGCGCGCCGAGCGCTGCGGATTCAACCGACCGAGGCCCTGCGGCAGAGTTGACGTCTGCCTCCGCCACTTCCGTCGCCTCCGCTCTGCGCGCGTAAGATAACTCCCGTGCTGAACCTCTCCGGCCGCGAGCTCCTCTCGATCCCGGACCCGCCGTTCGGCCGCCGCGAATACATTCGGGCCGGGATCGTCTTGATGGCACTGAAGTACACCGTCGACGCGGCCTTGATCTACTGGACGATGAGACTGGTCTGGACGCCGCCCGACTACCTTCTGTCGCTGGCGAACATCTCGAATTCCAAGGGAGCATTGTTCACGCTCGGCCTGAGCATGACGTTGATCGTCTGGACGATTCCCTTCGTCTGGATCGGAGTGATCCTCAGCGTCCGTCGCGCGAAGGATGCGGGGCTGCCGCCGTGGATCGTCGTCGCGTTCTTCATCCCCGTGGTGAATTACGTGCTGATGGCTATGCTGGCCGCCTGGCCGCGCGCCGAAGCCGTGCCGGCCCGCGCCGACGAGCGACAGATGACGGTGCTTGATCAGGCCGCGGTTGCGCGGAAAGGTCTGCTCGCCGGCATCACAGCCGGACTGGTGGCCGGCATCGTCTCGGTCGTCCTCGGCGCGCTGTTCATCAAGTCGTATGGCGCGGTGATGTTCCTGCTGACGCCGTTCATCGTCGGTCTGGTCAGCGCTTACGCTTCGAGACGCGTGAACCCATGGTCCCCGCTGCCGCTCAAAGTGGTTCTGTACACCCTTGGCGTCATGGCCGGGGCCTTCCTGGTGTTCGCGCTCGAAGGGATCGGCTGTGTGCTGATGGCGCTGCCGCTCGCCGTGCCGCTCGCCGTTCTCGGCGGCGTCGTCGGCCACTTCATGGCACGTCACCATCGAGCTCCCGGGACTCTCGCCCTTCTGCTGATCGCGCTGCCTGCCGGTCACGGCATCGACCGCGTCTTCGACGCCGTCCCGACCCGCGAGGTCGCCAGCGCCATTGAAATCTCAGCCCCGCCGGCGACGGTGTGGAAGCACGTGGTGAGCTTCGAGGAGATCCGGACGCCTCCGCCGTGGTACTTCAGGGTCGGGCTGGCGTATCCGATCCGCGCCCGCATCGACGGCAATGGTGTTGGCGCAGTCCGCAGGTGCGAGTTCACAACCGGTGCTTTCACCGAACCAATCACAGCGTGGGACGAGCCGCATCGATTGGCGTTCGGCGTCACCTCGCAACCCGCACCACTTCAGGAATGGAGCCCGTACCGGAACGTCTACGCGCCGCACCTGGAGGGCTTTTTCCAGACCACCCGCGGCGAGTTCAAGCTGGTGTCGCTGCCGGGTGGACGAACGCGCCTCGAGGGAAGGACGTGGTACACGCTGCGAATGCAGCCGCAAGGGTACTGGACGATCCTGGCAGACACGATCATCCACAGCATCCACCAGCGGGTTCTCGATCACATCAGACGGGAAGCTGAACAGTAATGTCGGATTGGGATGCCGCGCAATACCACAAGCTTTCGGACCCGCAGCGCGAGTGGGGCGTGCGTGTGCTCGACCGGCTCGCGCCGCGGCATGGTGAGGTGATTCTCGACGTCGGCTGTGGTACGGGCCGTTTGACCGCCGCCTTCGCGCGAGACGGTCTCGGCGGGGCAAGCCGCCATCGGACGGGCACTGCCTGAACGTGGCCGATTGTCGACCGACCGATCCGCGACGATGCTGCGTGAGGCCCGGGCCCACTTTGGCGGGATGATTCACTTTGCTCAGGCCGACGGCGCCAGTCTTCCCTTTCGAGATGCAGCCTTCGACGCCGTATTCAGCACTGCGACCTTCCACTGGATCGACGATCACGAATCGCTGTTCTCAGAGATTTACCGCGTGTTGAAGCCCGGCGGGCGGCTGGTCTCGCAATGTGGCGGAGGTCCGAACCTGCAGATGCTGTATCGCCGCGCCCGGGATCTGCGTTCGTCAGGGGCCTATGCGCCCTACTTCACCGCATGGGCTGACCCGTGGAATTTTGCGACCGCCGAGCAAACGATCGCGCGGCTGCGCGCCGCGCAATTCGATGATATCGACGTCAACCTCGAACCGGCTCGAACACCGTTTCCGGATATCGATGCCTACGAAGCTTTCGTGACGACGGTGTGCCTGCGCCATCACCTCGACAAACTGCCCGCTGAACTGCGGCATTCGTTCGTCCACCAGCTCGCACTCGCCGCGGCCGACGATGATCCCCCTCTGACTCTCGACTACTGGCGACTGAACGCAGATGCAATCAAGCGTCGCTGAATCGGCCGCCGACCACCCCGTCCGGGCCGCCTACATTGAACGTGTGCACGCTCACACGGCGACGTGCATCCGTGCCGAGAAGACATCCGCTGCACTGGCGCGCTGGCGTCTCATTACCTTTCTTCCAGGGCTCGCCTTGCTGATCTGGGGAATTGTCGATGGCGTCGCCCTGGCGCTCGCAGCGGGGCCGGCGCTGCTCGTCGCCTTCGGCGCGCTCGTCGTGCGTCACGCGAGGGTCGAGGAACGGATTGCGCGTTGTCAGGCGTTGCGCACCGTCAACGAGCGGGCAATTGCCAGGCTGGATCGCAACTGGGACGCCCTCCCCGGGGCTGATGCACCTGCCGGCATCTCGCTCGAGGATCACCCCTACGCCCAGGACCTGGATGTCTTTGGACGTGCGTCGCTCTTTCAGTGGATTGGCCCCGCAGCGACGCCAGGCGGGAGCACGACTTTGGCCGGTTGGCTGGCCGCTCCTGCGGAACCTGCGGAAGTGGTTCGTCGTCAGGACGCCGTCGACGACCTCGCGGCGCGAGCTGAGTGGCGCGAGCAGCTCGCCGCATATGGCGCGATGTCGGCGCACGACCGCCGCGAGCCTCTCGAAAAATTCCTGAACTGGGCCGAGAGCACGAAGGCGCCGATGCCGCGGTTTGAGCTTGTCCGGCTGCTGGTTTACGGCATCTGCGTGTCGCTGTGGGTGCTGATTGCGCTCAACGCAGCCGGACTCACGCCGGCGTTCTGGCCGATACCGCTCCTGGCCGGAGTCATTCTGTCGTTCGTCACCGCGATGGCCGTCCAGCATGCGTTCGACGCGGCCGGATCGGGCGAGGTGGCACTCCGTCGGACCGCTCCCATGCTGGCGCATCTGGTAGAGCCGCAATTCAAGGCGGCAGGGCTGGTCGCGCTGCAACAGCGGCTTCGCTCCGACACAGAACCGGCGCCACGCGCGATGTCGCGTCTCAATCGCATCCTCGGATTCTCGGAGCTTCGGCGCGGCGCCGCGCTGCTTCACTTTCCCATTCAGGCACTGACGCTCTGGGATTTTCACGTCCTGTTCGCGCTGCTTCGATGGCGTCAGCGAACCGGCGCGCATGTGCGAGACTGGCTCGCGGCCGTCGGAGAGATCGACGCGCTCGCGTGCATGGCGGTGGTCCGCCACGACTATCCGGCCTGGTGCCGCCCGCGTTTCCACTCGGAAAAGGTGGTGAACGCCCGCGCACTCGCGCATCCATTGATTCCGGACGATCGCCGGGTCGCAAACGATGTATCGGTCGGCCCGCCCGGCACGGTCCTCCTGGTTACCGGGTCCAACATGTCGGGCAAGAGCACGCTCCTCAGGGCCATAGGGCTCAACACCGTGCTCGCGCACGCGGGGGCGCCGGCGTGTGCCGCCGACCTGGCGATACCTCCGTGTGATCTCCAGACCAGCATCCGAATTCAGGATTCGCTCGAACGTGGAATGTCGTATTTCATGGCGGCTCTTGCGCGCCTCAAAGGGGTTGTCGACGCGGCGGAGCGGGAAAGTTCCGACCGCGTACTTCTCTACCTGCTCGACGAGATCCTGCAAGGGACCAATAGCGCCGAGCGCGGGATTGCGGTCCAGGCGGTCGCGCGCCATCTGCTGGATGCCGGGGCCATCGGCGCGATGACGACGCACGATCTCGCGGTGGCCGCCGAGGAACCGCTCAGGTCGGCCGCGGTCCTCGTGCACTTCTCAGAAACGGTCAACGAGAAGGGGGAGATGGAATTCGATTACAAGCTGCGGCCAGGGATTGCCACGTCGCGGAACGCGTTGCGCCTGATGCGGTTGATTGGGATCCGCTAGCCGCCCTTCGCCAGCGCTGGCATTCGCATTGCGTTCACGCGGGTCATGACCAGGCGCACTTACGCATTTCTTGCCGGAGCAATCGGGTCTGCGATCACGGCGTGGTGGTGGACGAGGAATCAAAGCGGATCGACGGGGCCGGCACCGCGGGAACGCGGAACGGTGATCTTCGACAACACTCCCACCGTCTCGCCGGCGTCGGACGTGTAGGCTCTGATCTACGCGGGCATCGCGCGGCCGCCGTAGCGGTGGGGGAACCGTGTCCAGCGGCGCGCGTGATGCCACACTCCGCGCGGGTGATACCGCAGCAGAGTGGCGGCGTTTCGCAACGCGGACTGCCACTCGCCCTTTCTCACCTCGGCACGGATCTCTGCAACGACAAAAGGTCCGTAGCGCTCCTGCCACATCCCCCAGCCTTCCGCGTAGGCCATCAACGACGCGAGGTCGGCTTCGAGGAAGGGCCGCTGCCGTCGAAGCACTTCCAGCGTCTCGCGCAGGAGAAGAGGTGCGGTCGACATCGGCCAAGGCTCTTCATCCCGGCAGAACGCGACGACCTGTCCGTGATCCTGCACCGGATGGTGGCGCGAGATCCGGAGATACAGGTCGTACTCGGACGACGGTGCGGCGATTGCGGCGAATCCGCCCGCACGTGTGACCGCGTCACGGCGGAACATCACCATCGCGGGGATCCAGATGTAGTTGTGCCGCAGCAGCTCGCGGTAATGGTCACGCACGATCCGCGGCTTGACGTTGGCTGGCAACACGGTGCCATCGGCATCCGTATGTAGACAACGTCCAAACACGAACGCAGCTTCCGGGTGCTCCTCGAGTTTGGCGGCGCCGAGTTCGAGCGCGCCTGGGGCGAGCCGGTCGTCGCCGGTGAGAAACACAACAAATTCCCCGCGACACTGCGCGAGGCCGCTGTTGCGCGCGCGTGCAACCGCCACGTCGCCGGCACTTTCCCCGACAAGGATCTTCTCCATCGGAACACCAGGACATCCGAGACTTCGGAGTGCCTGATCCAGAGAACGGCTGTGGTGACCCGGAGTCACAACGACCGAGATCAAGGGCAGCTCAGCGATCGGTGCCTGCCGCGAATCCACCGCCGGCATGGAGGGCATCTGGCCGATACCGGCGAGCAAGAAAATGTCCACGCATTGAAATCACGTCTAGTCCTTGCGCCCGAACGAGTTGCAGTGGAAAACGAATACGGCGGAAGCGTTGGTGGCTGAGTCGGAAACAGGCGCCGGTGAAATTTTTACTTCCATCGGCGCGATGGACGAGCACAGCGCCGCAAGCAACGCTGCCCGGCTGACGAAATTGGTAGGTTGGCGTTCCGCTTGCACAAACGCACTCCGTGTTGCGGATGATGTTCAGCGGTTCCCACTCGTCACGGCTGCGGCTGATCTGTTTTGCCACGGGCGTCGTGGTGCTGCTCAGCATTGCCGCCTGCCGCCAGGGTACGCCGGTCTTCGATCCATCACCGCGTCCGGCCCAGGCGGACGGAACGATCTCGGGTACTGTCCGCGGCCCTGAAGGGACGAGCGCGATCGAGGGACGCGACGTTACAGTGGTGAACGTCGACACCGGCGTCCGCGCGCAAGCCAAGACGAACAACGCTGGCGGATTTACGTTCAAGGTGTCACCCGGCAAGTACCGCGTGGAGCTTGCGCTGCTTTCCGGAGAATCGCTCGTCAAGCAGCCTGGTGTCATCAACGTGAATCGCAGCGACGTCGACGCACACGCGGATTTCGTCGTCGGCAGCAGCCGCGTAGCCCGTCCCCGCTTCGCCGCGCCCCGCTCCGCAGACGGCCTCGGCTCCCCAAGCGCTTAGCAATTTCTCTCCGTTCTCTCCGTTCTCTCTCCGAGCCCTCCGCCCCTAGCCCCCAGCCCCGGCGGCCATCAGCCCGCAGGCGAGCCCCGAGTCCCGATACAATCGATTCGGTTGACCCGCACCTACATCCAGGTCGTCGTGTGCGAGATCGTGGTGATCATTGCGCTCTGGGCGTTCAGCCGCGCCTTCTCCTAGCGCATGCACCTGATCGACTGGCTGGTGGTCGGTGCGTATCTGGTGTGGATCGTGTGGGACGGCCTTCGGCGCACGGAAGGCTCCGACCAGCTCGAAGGGTACTTTCTCGCCAACCGCAGCCTTCCGTGGTGGGCCGTCGGACTCTCCGTGATGGCGACGCAACTGAGCGCCATCACGCTGGTTGGTGCAACCGGCCAGGGCTACGCCGACGGCATGCGGTTCGTGCAGTTCTACCTGGGCCTGCCGATCGCGATGATCATCCTCTCGCTCACGCTGGTGCCGTTCTTCTACCGCGCGCGCGTCTACACCGCCTACGAGTATCTGGAAAAGCGTTTCGACGTGAAGACGCGCACGCTGGCGAGCGCGCTCTTCCTTCTGTCGCGTGGAATGTCGTGCGGCGTCATCATCGCCGCTCCGGCAGTCATCCTGTCGATCGTGCTCGGCTGGAATCTGACGCTGACAATTCTGGCCATCGGTCTTCCGACGGTTCTCTACACGATGCACGGCGGCGTCCAGGCGGTCACCTGGACGGACGTGAAGCAGATGGTCGTCATCATCCTCGGCGTCGCCGCCGCCGTCATCGCTCTCATCATCGGTCTGCCCGATGACATCAGCTTTGTCCGGGCGCTGCGCGTCGCCGGCGCCGCCGGACGCCTGAACGCGATCGACTTCCGTTTCGACTGGAACCAGACCTACACGTTCTGGTCGGGTCTGCTCGGCGGCTTGTTCCTGATGCTGTCGTACTTCGGGTGCGATCAGAGCCAGGTGCAGCGCTACCTCACGGCGAAGTCGATCGATGAGGGACGTTCGTCGCTGTTGATGAGCGCCTACTGGAAAATCCCTCTACAGGCACTGGTGCTCCTCACCGGCGTGCTCGTGTTCGTGTTCTACCTTTTCAATCAGCCGCCGATGCTGTTCAATCGAGCGCACGCCGAGCGCGTGGAGAAGAGCGGCAGGGGGGCGGAGTTCCAGCAGCTCGAGTCGAGGTTTTCGCAGGCGTTCGAGAACAGGCGCAGCGCCGCGTCGGTGCTGGCGACTGCCAACTCCGACGAGCAGCGTGCCGTAGCGCGCGAAGCATTCGTTACCGCAAACTCCGCGCTGAAGGGCGTCCGCGGCGAGGCGGCCGCGATCGTCCGCGACGTGGCCGGCGATGAGAGTTACGGCAGGCTGATGGGCGATACGCCTGTCCCGGACGTCAACTACGTGTTCCCGACGTTTGTCACGACGCGACTGCCAATCGGGCTCGTCGGGCTGATCATCGCCGCGATATTCGCAGCAGCGATGTCGAGCATCGCCGCCGAGCTCAACTCGCTCGCGACGTCCACCGTGATCGACATGTACCGGCGGCACTTCCGGCCCTCGGAGTCGGATCAGCACTATCTGCGCGTTTCGAAAGCGGCGACGCTCTTCTGGGGCGTCTTCGCCTGCATCGTCGCCACCTTTGCCGCCGGCCTCGGCTCGCTCATCGAGGTCGTGAATCGGTTCGGATCTTTCTTCTATGGATCGCTGCTCGGTGTGTTCGTCCTGGCGCTCGGCTTCCGCCGCTGCAACGGTCATGGCGCATTCGCAGGCCTTGCCGTCGGCATTGCCGTCGTGGCCATCGTCGCATCCCATCCCGCCACGAAGGGAATTTCGTTTCTCTGGCACAATCCGATAGGCGTTATCGCGGTGGTGATCACAGGCATAGTTGTCAGTGAACTGACGCGACCGGACTCGGGGCTCGGGGCTCGGGACTCGGGGCTCGGGGCGGAAGGGCGGGAGCCGGGATGAAGATTAGACTACGCTCGCCTCGCGGCGGCGCCGTTGCCGCGCTGGTGCTCCCGATTGCGCTCCTGGCATCGGTTCAAACGCCGCCCTACGACCTGGTCATCACCGGCGGCATGCTGGTCGACGGAACCGGGGCTGCGCCCCGGCGTGCGGACGTCGCAGTCAAGGACGGAAAAATCGCCGCGATCGGAACGTTCGCGACGTCCGCGGGCCGCGAGAGTATCGATGCCACCGGACTGGTGGTCGCGCCCGGTTTCATCGACGTGCACACGCACGCGGACGATGTGGCGGAGCGGCCGCTCGCGCAGAATTTCGTACGGATGGGCGTGACGTCGATCGTGGCCGGCAACTGCGGCGGATCCGCGCTCGATGTGGGCGCGGCGCTGGCAAAGATCGGCGAGACGAAGGTAGCGGTGAATTTCGCAACCCTTGTCGGTCACAACACCGTGCGCAGTGCGGTCCTCGGTCGTGACAACCGCGATCCGTCGGCGGCCGAGCTCACCAGAATGAAGGCGCTTGTCTGGAAAGCCGTCGCAGACGGCGCCGTCGGCTTTTCCACCGGTCTTCAGTACGTTCCGGGAACGTATTCGAAGACCTCCGAGATCATCGAACTCGCACGGGTGGCGGGTAACGAGGGTGGTCTTTACGCCTCTCACATGCGGAACGAAGGCACGCTCCTCGAAGAAGCCGTGCAGGAGACGCTGCGGGTCGGGGAGGCTGCCGGGGCGCGCGTGCAGATCTCGCACCTGAAGGTCGACAGCCCGAGCCGCTGGGGTGCGAGCGCGAAGGCGCTGCAATTGATGGATCAGGCCCGCGTGCACGGTCTCGCCGTTGAGGCCGACCAGTACGCCTACACCGCTGCGAGCTCGAATCTGGGGATTCGCTTTCCAGCCTGGGTACTCGAAGGCGGGCAGGAGAAGATCGTCGAGCGGCTGAGCGATCCGCCGACCTGGCATCGCGTCCGCGACGAGATGCGCGCGCTGCTGGCCGAACGCGGACTCAAGGATCTCTCCTTCGCGACGGTGGCATCGCACCGTGCCGATCCGACGCTCAACGGATTGTCGATGCAGCAGGTGGCGATGAAGGTCAAGGGGACCACCACGCCGGACGCGCAACTCGAAGTCGCACGCGAGATGATGCTGCGCGGCGGCGCCTCGATGGTGTACCACTTCATGTCCGATGAAGATGTCGAACGGATCATGCGCGATCCCCACGTCGGGTTCGCCTCGGACAGCAGCGTCCTGGCCGAGGGTGAGGGAGTGCCGCATCCGCGCGGCTACGGGAACAATGCGCGGGTTCTCGGAGATTACGTGCGCAAGCGGAAAGTGATCACCCTCGAAGAAGCCATCCGGAAGATGACTTCGCTCCCGGCAAAGCATTTCAGATTTGCTGACCGCGGCGTTCTTCGGCACGGGATGGCCGCCGACATTGTCGTGTTGGATCCGGCCAGGGTGTCGGACCAGGCGACGTTCGAGAAACCGCACGCGTACGCAACGGGAATTCCGTACGTCCTGGTCAATGGCGTAGCAGTCGTAAAAAACGGGGAGCACACCGGCGCGAGGCCGGGCGTGGTTCTTCTGAGATCCAGATAGGCCGTTCGCGAACGGCCGCTACTCTTCTTCCTGGAGCGTGAAATACAGGGCCAGCGGAAGAACGATCGCGCCGAAGGCGAGCGCCGCTCCGGCGGCAAGAACAATTGGATTGGCGAGCACATTCGGCGGCAGCGACAACGAGACGGTTGGGATCACGTCAGCGGCTCCCGCCGTCCACTGGATCGCGCGCCGGAAGGTCGGCACGAAGAATCCCACGGCGGCGACGGTGAGACCGACGGCGCACGCCAGGATCAGTCCCTGAACAAACGTCATCGGCTGTGTCACCACCTGCGCGGCCTCTCGCCGGGAGCGCATCTGGGCACGCCACCAGACAATTGCCGACGACGGCACCTGCGCCTGCGTAATGAGCGTGCGGTGATCGTCGAGCAGCGCCCGCGCCAGATCCGCAAGCTGGGCGCAGGAGTCACAGCCGTCGAGGTGGGCGACGAGCGCGGGCTCACACGCGTTGTTCAGGCGCGACGACTTCAACGCCGACAGCACCGCCGGTTCGTGATCGCAGAAGTGTTTATGCACGGCGTGCTCCCGGCTCTGCCCGTCCAAGGAGCGCCGCCAGCTTCTGCCGCGCCCGGAACAGCAACGGCTTGATGCTGCCCGTCTTCAGGCCGAGCGTCTCACCGATCTCCTGGTGGGATGATCCCTGAGCGTATGCCAGCCACAACAGCTCGCGCTCGCGCCGCTTGAGACGGCCCATCGCGCGATTCAGATCCGCGCTGCGATCCGCGCGCGCGGCGGCGGCGGTATCCGCACCGTGGGCTTCGTCAACGCTCGCGATCAGTTCCGGTGACGTAAGGCGGCGGCGATATCCGTCACGCGCCAGGTTCGTTGCGATGCGGAACAGGTAGTTGCGCCGGTGCGCCTCGTCGGCCAGGGTGACGCGCGCGCGCAGCAGCCGGTAGTAGCACTCCTGGAGGAGGTCGTCGGCTGCCTGCCGGTCTCCGGTGATCCGGGCGAGGTAGGCCCAGAGTGCGCGCGCGGTCCGATCGTAGAAGGCGCGGAACGTGTCCTCATCCATCTCGAACGGCACGTCCAGTTCACCGGCGGCAGCTTCCAGGCGCTCCACGTTCGTGAATGTGACGTTGCTCATATCAGATGGACCGCGGCGGCGGCGCGGCGTCGGGCAGCAGCCCCAGTCTACGCGAGAGCACGTAGGAAGCGGCAGCGGAAACGACGCAGCCGACGCCAAGGCACAGGGCGACGATGGCGAGGCCCCTGATCAGTTGTTGCACTTCGTCGATGGCGCGGTTGCCGACGAACATCAGACCGAGGGCCAGAGCGACCAGAAGGACGCCAAGCTGCACCGACATGAGAATCCGGCCGAGCGGAGCCGCGACCCGTGCCGGAACGGCGCCGTTGGGGGCGATGGGGGTTGCCTCCAGGAAGCGCCGTCCGGCAGGGCTGTCGATATACGCGAGCAGCTCTTCGTTCGAGCCAAATCTGTCGAGGATCTTGTTGTGGACTTCCGCATTCACCTTCGAAATCCGGTGCCACCGGCGGTATTCGACGACGTATTTGATGACGCTGAAGAGCGCGAAGGTGACAACGCAGAAGACCGTGAAGGCGCCGAAAAACTCCATCGCGTCTCGCCACATCCGGATCGATTCACGCCGCGCATCTGGTGGCTCATTGAATGAAAAATTCGGATCGTATCGCTCGAGATAAAAGCCAGGATTGCGCGGAACGTCTGGATACTGGGAAAAAAATGTCCCGATGTTGGGATACGAGGCCAGGTAGCCCGGATTCGTCATGAGCGTCGGATCGAGACGCAGCACCCGGCCGACTCCCGGCGGGTATTGGTCGAGGATCTTGTAGAACTGCCGGCGTGTTTCGGCGGCATTCTGATTCAGCCCGACCACCTGGGTTTGCGCGATGGGAGCCTCAACCTGTGGGGCCGGCGGCTGGGTGCGGGCCACCCGGGTCTGGGCGTCGGCGA
Source organism: uncultured Acidobacteriota bacterium (assembly GCA_963810305.1). Lineage (GTDB taxonomy): Bacteria > Acidobacteriota > Vicinamibacteria > Vicinamibacterales > 2-12-FULL-66-21 > JACDCA01. Next base: position 137,178 of record CAWEMY010000006.1, on the reverse strand, counting down.
CGGTAGGGAGCGCAAGCCCCGCGCTAAGGCAAACGGCGGCAATTGCCGGCCGAAAACGTGTGTGGATCATGTGGAAAACAGCTCCTCACACGCTTATTACGCGGTGGCTCAGGGAAGGTTAACCAGCTCCTCTCCGATCCGGCGGAGCCCCTCCCGAAGGAAGTCCTCCTTCCCTCCCAGCCACACCCGGATGAACCCCTCGAGGCCGACGTGCGCCCCGGGAACGATCAAAGTGCTTTGCCGGGTCCGGACCCGCTCGGCGAGCTCGACGCTGGGGAAGTTTGAGCCGTACTGGAACAATCCGATCGCCCCCGCTTCCGGTTCGCGCCACGTCAGCCGGCCGTTCAGGTCCCGGACCCACTCGCGTGTGATTGCCAGGTTGCGCCGAAGAATATCCCGCGTCCTGGCGTAGCAGCGTTCCCGATTCGCTGGCTGCACCGCGACACGGGCGATCGCGTCCGACATCTTGTTCGGTCCGATCGTCAGGTAGTCGTGCTGGGCCCAGCAGGCTGCTGCCACTTCCGGCGGCGCGATCATCCAGCCGATTCGCACGCCCGGGATGCCATACGCCTTCGACAGGCCGCTCGTCACGATGACGCGGTCACTCAGACCCCAGAAACTCTTCGTGCGCGGCCGGTCGATCTCAGCGCCCAGATACACTTCATCGGCGATGAGCCATGTGCCGGTGTCAGCGCAGCGCTGGGCAATCCGCTGCATCGCATCTTCGTGCAGCACCGCGCCGGTCGGATTGTTCGGATTCGAAAGGTACAGAAGCTTCGTCCCGGCGGTCACCGCGCGCTCGAACTCCTCCCAATCCGGTTGCCATCCATCGTCGAGCCGCAGCCGGAACGTTCTGACGGTTGCGCCAAGGCTCCGCGCGATGCCGGGCATCTGCATGTAGTTCGGCAGCTCCACGGCAACGGTGTCCCCGGGTCTCACCTGACTGAGCGCAATCAGGTGATTGGCTTCCGAGGTGCCGTTGGTGACTTCAATGTGGTCGGCCGATGCGCCGGGGTACCCCGCCGCGATCGTCTCGCGAAGCTCGATCGTGCCATTCGACTGGCTGTAGCCGAGCGGTGTGTCGAGGAACGCCTCGAGATCGAACCCCATTTCCACCAGCTCGCGCAGAGTCAACGGCCGCACGCCGCTTTCGCTCATGTCGTAGTCGACGATGTTCTCCCACGTCGACTGCATCCGTTCCATCTCGAACAATTCGATCGGCATACGCAAGCCCCCGCGACGTTAACAAGAGGTCAGGAGATCAGGAGTTCAGGAGGGGCTTCTCGGCAGGCTTCGGCCGGGTGACGGCAGAAACCCAAACACAAGCGGCCTGTGACCGATGCCGTTTGTGTTTGCGGTTTTCTGTCCGTCACCCAGCGCGAAGCGCTGCCGAGAGGAGCCCCTCCTGATCTCCTTATCTCCTGTTATCCCTCAGCTCTCCAAGTTTCTCCAACCCGATGTTGCCGCCGCTGACGATTGCCACGGTCACTCCCCGTGACGCCCCGGCGAGTGCGGCGGCTACGGTGGCGGCTCCAGATGGCTCCGCCACGACTTTCGCTGACCCGAAGAGCCACAGCACTGCCTCAATGATCTGCGAATCCTCTACGGTGACGACTTCGTCCACGAACGCCTGCGCATGCGCGAACGTCAGGTCGCCGGGCCGCACGGGCATCAGGCCATCGGCGATGCTTTCGGTCTTCGCCAGCGTCACGACGTGTCCTGCTTCGAGCGACGCTTTCATGGCAGCGGCACCGGCTGGTTCGACTCCGACGACCCGCACCGACGGACGCGATTGCTTGATCGCGGCAGCGACCCCGGCGAGGAGCCCTCCACCCCCGACGGGCACCAGCACGGTTTCCACATCCGGCTGCTGCTCGAGGATTTCCAGACCGAGCGTGCCCTGGCCGGCGATGATCCAGCCGTGGTCGAACGGCGGCACCATCGTCAGGCCGCGTGTGGCGGCCTCCTTCTCCGCGCGCTCGCGGCGTTCGACCGATGTCGTACCGGCAAAGATCACTTCGGCGCCAAAAGTTCGCGCTCCGTCGATCTTGATCTGCGGCGCGCTCGTGGGCATGACAACGGTGGCAGGGGAGTGGAGCTGACGAGCAGCGAGCGCCATGGCCTGGCCGTGATTGCCGGACGAGTAGGTCACGACACCGCGGTGCCGTTGCTCCTCGGTGAGCTGCGCGACCATGTTGTACGCGCCACGGATCTTGAACGCGCCGCCGGGCTGCAGGCTTTCGCACTTGAGAAAAAGCGCATGTCCCGCGATCGACGACACATCCAGCATCGGCGTCCGTCGCGCAATCGCCCGGATCCGCTCCGCCGCGCTGCGGATATCGTCGAGCGTGACCAGCGACCTGCCTATTGCACCCTTGTTCATTACTTCAGTCCGCCTCCGCCAAGGCTACGGCGAGATCCGCCTAAGCGCTTCGCGCGAAGGCGGACATCCCGCATCCCGCACCCCGCATCCCGCATTGTTACCGTCCACCGATAGGTTCTCCCGCCGGCACGGGCAGCGGATCGGTCCGTTTGTACGGATTCTCCGGACGCTTGAGAAAGCGGTCGATATCCAGCTTCGACGTGGACGCGTGAGCCGTGACGGCGCGGCCGGCAATGAGCATGATCCGCTGCAGTCCCGCGGTGGCGATCGCGCGAACCTGCGGTGAGGCGGATTCATTCGCGGCCAGATCCATCAGCCGCGTCGCGGTCAGACTCTGGACGGCCTCCTGCAAAAGCCGCCCGTAGCCATCGGTGGGCCGCGGCGCGCTCCAGGTCGCTGCAATCAGCGCCGCGACCACGTCGTCGAATCCCGGGCTCGCCGCGTCGAGGGACTCGTGCTGGATGACGCGGGCCGCTCGCTCCGGTGCAAGCAGCGCGCCGAGGGCGACGTCGGCCGCTATCGTTGCCGCACTGATCGGGTCGAATGTCGCACCGGTGCGTCCATTGAAGAACTCCGCGGTGCCGCTGCCGTAGCCCGCGGCGGTCGGAGGCACAAGCTCGAGGATGCGCTTGGGGATCCGAAGCTCGTCGACGCTCAAGGTCGAGAGCACGGCGCTCAGCGCGGCACGCTGTCGGTCCGGCGGGACGATTTGCGCGACGGTCGAGGGATTTGCCCCCGCCGTCGTGCGGACCGCGTAGGTGAAATGCACACCGCCGAGCGACTTGGCCGCGGCGACCAGCTGATAGCGATGATGCAGGTAGAGCGGCACGAGCTGCCGTTCGAGCTCGGAAAGCGGCGTGCCGATCGGGATGTTCTTCAGGCCGAAGTCGCGCAGCCCGATGCGGCGGACCTCCATTTCATGCTTCAGCGTGGCGATGGCATCCGTCCCGTTGTCCCAGACGCTCGCCAGCGGATGCGCGGATCCGACCGGACGCCCGTCCGAGTCGCCGATGTAGAGCATGCCCTTCGCCACCCCGTCCTCGAGGATCTTCTCCAGCTCCTGCGGCTCACCGGCAGTCGCGGGGAAGTGCGAGTAGGCGAAACGCGTGGCGAACTTGTCGAATTCACCAATCCCACTCGCGTAGGCGTTCGAGAGATCGAGCTTGCCGTCTTTTATCTCGACCCACGGTGCCGGATAATCCATGACCGATCCGCGGTTATAGCTGCTGGCGGCGAAGTTGTGTGCGAAACCCAGCGTGTGCCCGACTTCATGCGCCGACAACTGCCGGATTCGGGCGAGCGACATCGCCGCTGCGTCAACCGCGGGATCGAGTCGGGCGAGGTAGTCGTCGCCGGGGATGTCGCCGGGCAGGCAGGCGCCTTCAACCCCTGCGTGCGAGGGGATCAGCCCGATCCCCAGCATGTAATCCTGCCGGACGCGAAGCGAGCCGAGGGTGACGTTTCCCTTGATGATCTCTCCGGTGCGGGGATCGGTCACGCTTCCGCCGTAGGACCAGCCGCGCGTCGAGCGATGCACCCAGTTGATCATGTTGTAGCGCACGTCCATCGGGTCCGCGTCGGCGGGGAGCACGCGGACAGCTGGAAGGCGTTGCGAAACCCGGCCGCCTCGAACGCCTGGTTCCACCACGACGCGCCTTCGACGAGCGCGCTTCGAATCGGTTCGGGCGCGCCGTTGTCGACGTAATAGACGATCGGCTTCACCGGGTCCGAGAGCGCGGCCGCCGGGTCCTTCTTCTCGAGGCGGTGCCTGACGATCCAGCGTTTCTCGATCGCTTCGGTGATCGGCGACGCGTAGTCGTAGAACTCGATGCCGAACGAAGGGGCGCGCGGATCCAGCCGGCGCGGGCGATAGCTGGCGTCTGGAAGCTCGACGAACGAGTGATGCTGGCGCAGCGTGATGGACGAAGGATTCGGGGTGGTCTCGCGGACGAATCGACCGGGGCTGCCGTCGGTCGTGAACGTCAGCATCGTTTCGATCTCGCTGTTCTTCGGGAACCCTTTCGTGCGGGGCAGGTACAACGCGCTGCGGCTGTCGTCGAGTCGATACGCCCCCTGGTTGCTCGTACGGAGCCGATCTGCGACGCCGTGCGCGTCGCGCATGAAAAACGCAGTGGCATCCACCAGCACACGGCCGCCGTCTTCGGCCTCGACCTTGAACCCCCACAATATCGAGCGGGCGAAGGACTCCTCGACCGCCCGCCGTTCGGCCGCGTCACTGCTGATTGCGCGATAGCGGTAGTTGGGCTGGATCAGCAGAACCTTCTGACCGACCCGCTCGAAGAATGCGATTGCCGACGACCCCAGCTGGCCGCGATCGAGACCGACCGGGTTCGAGCCGAGACCAGCCGATAGCGAAATCTGGTAGAGGAGCTCCTGATTGAAACGCGGCACTTCGAGAAAGAGCTTTCCGGTAGATGCCTGCCAGTAGAGAGGCACAAAGCCGTCGATTTTTTCCGTACCCTTGACCTTGTCCGCGATGGTGGATGGCTTGTCAGGCCCCGTCGCCGGCTTGTCCTGCGCGGCCGATGTGGACGGTATGGCGCAGAGGAGTACCGCACAGGTAAACGTTCGAAATGTCATGCTGGAAATCCTGGGAAAGCTTCAAAAGTGTATTCGGTTGCGCGAGAATCATACGCCGTGTCACTGGTTGCTCTCCTGACCGCGATTGCCGCGGCAACCCTCGCGCCGATGGCTGCCGTCCAGGCTACGAAGTCCACGCCGTTCGTCGCAATTGGTGTGTGGTATCCGGCGACGGTGGACATCGACGCGATGCGGCAGGACTTCCGGGATATCCAGGCCTCCGGATTCAACGCCGTCCTGACATCCATCAGCTGGAAGGATGGCGAGCCGCGCCGCGGCGCCTACAACCTGCTGAACCTCGATCGCTTGATCGCCATCGCCTCGGAAGTCGGGCTCCGCGTCCACGTCGACGTCCTCCCGGAGCCGGAGCCTTCGTGGAAGACCGACGGGACCAACGCGCTCGCCGGCACCTTTTACGAGTACGTGCAGAAGCGCGTGAGCCTCCACCCGGCAGTGGTTGGGGTCAACCTGCAGGGGACGAACCCTCCCGGACCGGCGCAGCTCGCGACTGTCGGTAGTGGTGCCGGGTTGCTCACGATGAGGCAGGCGCGGGTGGCGTTATGGGCAGCGCTTGCCGGCGGGTCGCGCGTATTCGGTTTCGCCGGTCCAACCGCTCCCGTCAGCGCGGAAATCCTTGCGCTCGGCGAAGTCGCGGGCGTTGTCACGAGGAACGCGGCGCTTTTTGCGCCGCTCCGACCGCGGCTGACACCGCCTGGCGGCGTCACGGTCAAGGGGGGGCTGGTGTCGGTCGATATTCTCGATTCGCCGGATGCGATCGCCATCATCGCAATCAACCGCTCGAGTGAGGTGCGGAAGGTGACCATTGCGTTCCCGCCGGACACACCCGAGGCGATCTGGCAGAACATGGAAGCCGGCAACGCCGTTCATTTCGTGATGGGCGGCACCGGACCTGTCCTCGAGCACACCTTCGCGGCCGAGGACGTCCTCGTTCTGGCCATCAGCAGGAAGCTGCGCTAACGGATCCGTAATCCCTAATCCCTGATCCCTAATCCCCGAACCGATCTCGTATCCCGGATCGCGGAGCGATTCGGGGATTCAGGGATCCGGGATCGGTCTTGAGATCAGCGATCAGGGATCAGCGATCAGGGATTCGAGCGGTGACGATCGTCAAGTCACAGGCCTGATTCGACGGTAGCGCGCGTGCAGGGCCTGATCGAAGGCGTAGGCAAGCAGGCCGGCCCCGACAAGTCCGAGAATCCAGATGCCGTTGGCGATGTCAGCGATTTGCAGCATCGATTCGCGAGTGCCCTGCGCCTCGCTCGGGTCGTGCTGGAGCCCAGCTCTCACGAGAAATGTCCCGAGAACGCTGATGATCACGCCACGCGCCCCGATCCCGAACCGGCTGATCGTCTCGGCGACGGTGCGCAGGTGGGACGCGACCGGGGAGAGATCCAGCGTCCGGCTGTAACCGCCGCGGAAGCCGGCGATGATCTCTGAAACTCCGTAGACGGCAACGATCGCACCGCCGATCGCAACGATCCAGACACCTGCCGGGACGTCCATGATCCGTGCGGTCCACATTTGGGCTTCACCGGAGCTCGAACCGCCCAGACCGCGGAACAAGCGGAACGCTTCGATGCCGAGCGCACCGTAGATGACCGCGCGGACACCATTCCCGATTCGCGTGACCAGCCCCTTGACATCGGTCCCGTGGTGGTCCGGGTCACGAATAGCGTCCAGGATGCGCCACAGCGCGTAGCCGCAGAGACCAACGGCAAGGATCAGCAGGACCAGACGTCCAGCGGGGTTGCGGAGGATGACCCGCAGCGCACCGCTCGTATCGGTGATGCGGCCGCCGCGCCCCAACGCTGCGGCGATCGCCAGTGATCCGACGATGGCGTAGATCAACGCTTTCGAGGCGTAACCGAGTCGCGCGAGCCGTTCGAGCATGAGGTCGGGGATGTCAACGGAGAGCGCGGCTGAAGAACAGATCGTGGTCGCCCGGAGGTTCGATTCCGGCAAGTCTCAGCGCCAGCGCGATCTGCGCCCAGTGCCGTGTTTCATGCAGCAGGATGTGAAAGAGCAGCTTGCGCGGCGTCATTTCCCACGACTGTTCACGTACTTCGAAGGTGCGCACCTGGTTCGCCACGTCTTCGTCGAACTCCTGCACGAACTGCTCCAGCTCACGCCTGACCGAGGCGCCGTAATCGAAGAGCGGCGCCGCGTTGTTCCCGGTCAGGCCGGTGGTGGTGTCGAGGGGCTCGCTTCGCAGCCGCTGCAAGTGCCGGCGCTCGACGATGAAGATGTGATCGATCAACTTTCCGATCGTGCTGAAACGATCGTTCTTCTGAAGGGGCACTTCGAGAGCCGCGGCGTGGCCGGTGAAGAAGCGGCGCCACTTGGCGCGCTCTTCCTCCGTATAGCCGAGCAACTCCTCGAACGCAAGTGTGAGCGGCATTATTTTATCGCCGGGGCCCCCTGCACCCCGGCTGGCAGCCTTCACTCGCTCTCGCGCCGTTCCGGCTGCTCCGATAGTCTATCAGTCAGGATGTTTTCGTCTCGTCTACCGCGCGACCTCTCGCCAAATATGCTGGCGCTCAGGGTCGCGGCCCATCGGGCGGCGCGGCGGCCGTTAGTGGATCTGACCGTCACGAATCCGACGACGGTCGGCATTCCCTACCCGGAAGGGATCCTGACGTCGCTTGCCAACCGGAACGGGTTCGAGTACCGGCCCGAGCCATTCGGATTGGCCAGCGCCCGCGCGGCGGTCTCGCGCGACTACGCACGCCGCGGAACGACTGTTGCTCCCGATCGGATCGTCCTGACGGCGAGCACCAGCGAGGCGTACTCGATTCTCTTCAAGCTGCTCTGCGATCCTCAGGACGACGTGCTCGTCCCGGCGCCGAGTTATCCACTCTTCGAGCACCTGTCGCACCTCGACGGAGTGACCGCAGCCGCTTATCGACTCGAGTATCACGGACAGTGGATGGTCGATGAACACAGCGTTGACAGTGGCTGGACAGAAAACACGCGTGCCGTACTCGCCGTCAGCCCGAACAACCCGACCGGTTCATGGCTGTCGCGCGACGACGAACAGATGTTGTCGGGCCGCTGCGCCGAGCGGAATGCGGCCATGATCATCGACGAGGTTTTCGCGGATTACCCCCTGGCACCCGTCGCACCCCCCGCACCCCTCGCACCCTCATGTTTGTTGTTCCGCCTTGGCGGTCTTTCCAAGTCCGCCGGTTTGCCGCAACTGAAACTCGGTTGGATCGCGGTTTCGGGTCCCGAGTCGCTGGTCGCCGAGGCGCTGCACAGGCTCGAGATCATCTGTGACACCTACCTGTCGGTCTCTACCCCGGTGCAGGTCGCCGCGCCCGAGCTGATCGAACATGGCGCAACCATCCGCGCCGCGATACTCCAGCGGATTCGCCGGAATTACAGCGAGCTGACGAAGGCGGCCCTGTCTCACGGGTGCATCGAGCTGCTGCGTGCCGACGGCGGCTGGTCAGCGGTACTCCGCATCCCGTCGACGATTTCCGAAGAACAGGTTGTCCTCACGCTCCTGGAGGACGACAACGTGCTGGTGCACCCCGGCTACTTCTTCGACTTCCCGCACGAAGCCTTTCTCATCGTCAGCCTGCTGCCCGCTCCCGCTGACTTCGATGAAGGCGTTCGTCGCATCATGACCCGCCTTCATGGCTGACCGCCGCATGGCCGGGCGCCGCGCCGGTTCGCTCGTGCCGCTCTTTTCGATCCCGTCGGCTGAAAGCTGGGGCATCGGCGAGATCGCGGATCTGCCAGTCTTCGCGCGCTGGCTGCGCGAGGCCGGGCTCTCGGTGGTCCAGCTCCTTCCGGTGAACGAGATGGGAGATGGCCAGACCTCTCCCTATTCGGCGCTGTCGGCGATGGCGATCGACCCGATCTACATCTCCCTTCGCGCGTTGCCCGAGTTCATCGCCTGGGGCGGCGAGTCCGCGTTGGACGACGACGAGTTGGATCGTCTGGCGGCGGTACGTGCGGCTCCGGGCATCGATTACCGGAGCGTGCGCGAGCTGAAAATGCGGTGCCTTCGGGACGGGTTCGAAACGTTTCTGGAGGAGGACTGGCAGCGTGACTCTACCCGCGCGCGTGAGATGCGCGAATACCTGGAGCGGGAGAAATGGTGGCTCGACGACTACGCAGTTTTCCGCGCGCTCCACAAAGAACAGGAGGGGCGGCACTGGATCGAATGGCCGGCGCCGCTGCGCGACCGCGATGCAGGTGCTTTAGCCGAGGCGAAATCCCGTCTGGCGGACGACATTCGGTACTACTCCTGGCTGCAATGGGTCGCCGGCACGCAGTGGGCCCGGGCGCGTGCTGATTGCGGAGACGTCGCGATCCTCGGCGACTTCCCATTCATGGTCAGTGGCGACAGCGCGGATGTCTGGGCACGTCAGGACCAGTTTCGAATGGACGCATCGGTCGGTGTCCCCCCCGACGCGTTCTCCGAGACCGGACAGGATTGGGGCTTGCCGGTCTATCGCTGGGACGTGATCGCCGCGACCGGCGACGAGTGGTTGAAAATGCGTGTGCGCCGGAGCGCCGCGCTGTTCGACGGGTTCAGGATCGATCACCTGGTCGGCTTCTACCGGACGTTCGTCAGGGAGAAGGGAGGGCACACGTCCTTCGTGCCGGCCAACGAGAAGGAGCAGTTGCGGCAGGGGGAGCGACTCGTTTCGATCTTTCGTGACAGCGGCGCCTTCGTGATCGCAGAGGACCTCGGCGTTGTCCCCGATTTCGTGCGGCGTTCACTGGCCGACCTCGGTGTGCCCGGTCTGAAAGTGTTGCGATGGGAGCGGGACTGGAACGACGAGGGGCATCCCTTCAGCGATCCCGCCGGCTACCCGCCGTTGTCTGTAGCCATGAGCGGCACCCACGACACCGAGACACTCGCCGAGTGGTGGGACAGCGCCGAGGGGGAAGAGCGCTGTCGCGCCATTGAATTGCCGGCGCTTGTCGAAGGCGCCATTCTGGCCGACGAAACGTACTCCTCGCGCCTTCGCGACGCGCTCCTTGCCGTGCTCTACGGCGCCGGCTCCGACCTCGTCCTGCTGCCGCTGCAGGACATCTTCGGCTGGACCGATCGGATCAACGTCCCGGCCGTCGTCGCGGAGCACAACTGGACGTGGCGGCTACCATGGCCAGTCGACGCCATGCGGAACGAGCCGGAGGCGAGAGAACGCACCGACTTCCTGGACCGGCTCGGACGTCGTACCCGCCGGATCCCCCTCCCGCGTCCCTGATAAGATTTCACCCCTATGTCTCTCACCGTCACGCAATCCGTCCCAGAGTCCGCGATGCAGGCCGCGCGTGAGCGGCTCGACGCGCATGTGCGAGAGATTGTCCGCTGGCACTTCGATCCGCAGACCGGGTGCCCGTTCTGGCTCGAACGCGCGAAGCAGTTCGACTTCGACCCCATGAAAGACGTGCAGTCGTACGCGGATCTCGACAAGTTCGGCATGTTCGAGGACGAGTGGCTGCGCGGCGGTCCGGTGCGCCGCTGGGTGCCGAAGGCGTTTGCCAATTCGCCGATCTACACATTCGAGACCGGCGGCAGCACCGGCGTGCCCAAGTCGCGCATCAACGTCAACGACTTCCGCACCGACTACGAGAACTTCAGCGATACGCTGCCGGACGAGTTTTTCCCGAAGGGGACCGACTGGCTGCACGTCGGGCCGAGCGGGCCGCGACGGCTTCGCCTGTCGATCGAGCATCTGGCGCAGCATCGCGGCGGCATCTGCTTCATGGTCGATCTCGACCCGCGATGGGTCATCAAGTTGATCAAGGGCCGCCAGATGGACCAGATGGAGGCCTACAAGCGTCACGTCATCGACCAGGCACTGACGCTGCTCCGCGCCCACGACAACATCCGCTGCCTGTTCACGACGCCGAAGCTGCTCGAGGCGCTGTGCGAGAAGGTGTCGCTGAAGAAGATGGGCATCCGCGGCGTGTTCTGCGGAGGCACCGAGATGACGCCGCAGTTCCACCGGTTCGCCGTCGAGGAACTGCTCGACGGCATCTACTTCGCGCCCACCTATGGCAACACGCTGATGGGCCTCGCGACGCACAAGGAGCCGCGCGACCCCGCGGACAACTTCGCGATCATCTACTACCCGCCGGCGCCGCGCGCCATGATCGAGGTCGTCGATCCGGATTCTCCCTTCAAGTCCGTGGACTACGGGAAGACCGGTCGCGTGCGGTTGACGACGCTGACGAAGGAGTTTTTCATGCCGCGCTTTCTCGAGCGCGATGAAGCCGAACGTGAGCGCCCGTGCGAACGCTACCCGTGGGACGGTGTCAGAAACGTCCGCCCGTTCTCGCGGTTCGCCACAACCGTCGTGGAAGGGGTTTATTGAGTTGTCGGGGGGCCGTCCAATGAAACAAGTTCTCTCCGTCCTTGCGATTTTGTGTTCGACGGCCTCGCTCAACGCCCAGTGGCCGCAGTGGCGGGGTCCGAACCGCGACGGCGTCGTGCCCAGGGCGTCGGTGCCCGCGGCGTGGCCGGCAAAGGCCACGGTCAAGTGGAAACAGTCTGTTGGTGAGGGCTATTCGTCTCCCGTTGTCGTCAACGGACGCGTCTACGTCCACAGCCGGAAGGATCCCGAAGAAATCGTCACCGCCCTCGACCTGGCTTCAGGCAAGCCGGTCTGGACGCATCGCTACCAGTCCGCGGTCAACAAGAACAAATATGCCGCGCAAATGTCGAAGGGGCCGTTCTCAACGCCGGTTGTCGCCGCCGGCCTGGTGTTCACACTCGGTACGACAGCCGTGCTGAGCGCGCTCGACGCGACGACCGGGGCATTGAAGTGGCGCAAGGACTGGTCGAAAGAAATCGACATGTCGAAGCTCTTCACCGGCACCGCGATGTCACCGATCATCGAGAATGGCGTGCTGATCGTCCACGTCGGAGACGATGGCGGCGGAGCGTTTCGAGCACTTGATCCGGCGACAGGCACCGAGAAGTGGTCGCTGCCTGGTCACGGACCCGGCTACGCGTCGCCGATCATCACTACCTTCGGTGGGACGCGGCAGCTGATCACGATGACCGACAAGGCCGTGGTCGGCGTGGATGTGGCGAACGGCAAACAGCTCTGGCAGATTGCATTCCCCGACGAGTTCAACGAGAACATCGTGACGCCGGTCGTCGCGGGGGACCTGCTCGTTGTGTCGGGCACGCGAAAGGGCACGTTGGGGTATCGGATCGAAAAGAAGGGGACGGCGTTTGCCGCGGCCCAGGCCTGGCACAACAATGACGTACCGATGTACATGAGCTCCCCGATCGTCGACGGCACATACGTCTACGGGTTCTCGAGCAAGCGGAAAGGGCAGATCTTCTGCCTCGATGCAAAAACCGGAACCGTCAAGTGGACGACAGAAGGACGCGCCGGGATGAACGCGGCGATCCAGAGCGCCGGCGCCGAGCTCCTCATGCTGACGACTGATGGCGATCTCATCGTGGCCCGGCGAAATCCGGAGAAGTACGAGGAGCTTCGACGCTACAAGGTCGCCGAGGGGCAGACGTGGGCGCATCCCGTACTCCTCGGGCGTGACGTCGTCATTCGCGATGCCGACTCGGTCGCGGTCTGGTCGTTGAGCTGACCCGGCGGTAGAGGCCGGCTTCAGCCGGGCCTGAAAAGGCGGTAGAGGCCGGCGTCAGGCGGCCTGAAAAGGCGGTAGAGGCCGGCGTCAGGCGGCCTGAAAGGGCGGTAGAGGCCGGCTTCAGCCGGCCTGAAAGATGCTCTCAGAGCTCATCGGCCACTATCGGGTCGTCGCCAGTCTCGGCAGCGGCGGCATGGGTGTCGTCTGGAAGGCGATCGACACTCGTCTCAATCGTCCGGTTGCGCTCAAGGCGATTCGCGAGTCGGACGCTACCAGTACTAACGCCATCCTTCGGCTGCGCGCCGAGGCGCTCGCCGCTGCCTCACTCGATCATCCCTACATCTGCAAGATCTACGAGTTGCTCGAGACCGGGACGGCCACGCTGGTGGTGATGGAGTTCGTCGAGGGAGAGAACCTCGGCGACATCCTGGCGCGGCGCATTCCGCCGCTCGTCGACACCCTCCGCTGGGGCTCGGAAATCGCCGAAGGGCTCGCCCACGCTCATGCGCGCGGCATCGTGCACCGCGACGTGAAGCCGACCAACGTGATGGTCACTACGCACCATCACATCAAGCTGCTCGATTTCGGGATCGCACGCATCACCGGCGACGCGGCCTTGACCCAAAGCGGACTGACGCTGCCGGGCAACACCCCGGGCACGCCGCAATACATGGCGCCCGAGCAGGCGCTCGGACGACCCGTCGACGGCCGCGCGGACATTTTTTCTCTCGGCGCCCTGCTGTTCCGCTGTCTCACCGGACAGTTGCCGTTCGAGGGCGCCACCCGTGATGCGTACATGCAGCAAATGCTGTCAGGCCCGGTGCGTCCGCTCGAACAGCTGGCGCCAGCGACGCCCGGCCCGGTCCGCGAGATCGTCAAGGCCTGCCTGGACCGTGATCCGGACCGGCGTCCCGAAACCGCGACCATCGTCGCCGAGACGCTGAGACGTGCGGGCGACATGCTCAGCACCGGCACGATTCCGCACCTCCACGTAACGCCGGCTGCGATCCCGCGGTGGGTGATGCAGTCCGCACTGCTGCTCATCGCGGCCGCCGCGGTTCTGTTCGGGATGTGGCAATGGACGCGGACTGCGGTCGAAGATGCCGCCCCGCGCGCGCTGGTGCCGGCGGTGACGTGGCCCAGTGCCGAATCAGAGGCGCTGATCTCACCGGATGGGAAGTGGCTGTCTTTCCTCTCGGATAGGGAGAACCAGCGGCGCATCTTCATCCAGGCCATCGAAGGAGGGGACGCCGTGCCGGTCGCGATACCCGGGGCGGTCGTCAGTCACGTGTGGTCGCCCGACGGCCGCGAAATTGCCGCCGTCGTGCGTCAGACGAGCGGTCACTTCCTGATGGTGGTGCCGGCGTTCTTCGGCGGTTCGCCGCGTTCGAGTGTGTCGCTCGATCCCGCGTTCGACCAGCCGTTGCTCCTGCGTTGGATAGGGGACGCCGTCTACATCGACGTGAACCGGGGACAACGCGGCCGATCCCTGATTCGCGCGACGATCGGTTCCGGGGCCATGGAGGATGTCAGCGGCACGTGGCCGCGGCCGATCAGATATAACGCGATCGACGTGTCTCCCGCGCACAACAGCGTCGTCATGGATGCCAGTGTCGAAGGCAAGCCGGATCTCTGGACCGCCAACCTGGACGGCTCCAATCTTCAATCGCTTACCGCGGACGCATTCGTCGAGCGCTATCCGATGTGGATTGCGCCCGACACGATCGTGTTCGAATCCAACCGCGGCGGGCAGATGGATCTGTGGCAGATGTCGACGTCGAGCAAGCGCGCGACGCAGCTGACCTCCAGCCTGATGATGGAGGTGCCGAACGGAAGTTCCGCCGACGGGACGATCGCGTTCACACAGCAAGCGACGACGGTCAATCTGTGGACGGTCAACCTGACGTCGCGCGCCGTGCGCCAGCTCACCGGCGACGCATTGAGCGACTACTGGCCGTCGTTGAACCTCTCCGGCTCACGCATCGCTTTTCAGCGCGCGCGTCCGACGCCCGCCGAGGGCTATCAGTTCATCGACGCGCGCGTGCTCGTCGCCGAGACCCCGCGGGACCGCGCTCTCGAGCCGCAGGTCGTCGCGGACGGTTTTGGCGCCCGATTATCGGCCGACGGCACGCTGCTCGCGTACTATCAGCGGCTGCCCAACGCCTCGCGCCTGCGCCTCCTCGTCAAGAATCTGGCAACCGCCGAAGTGCGGACCGTATCGGAGGACTGCCTCCTTCCGAGCTTCACTCCCAATCCACCGGTCGACTGGGTCACGCAAACCCTCGCCTGGGGGCCGCAAGGTGACCTTTACTTCATTGCGGTCAATAGTGAGAGACGCGAAATACGCCGTGCCGATTTGACCGGTTCGGCAGGATCTGTTGCAGTCGCGACCGCGCCCGTCGGCGAAGAACTCCGCGACCTGCGCGTATCGCCCGACGGCGCGATGATCGCCTACCTGGTGACGCTTCGACGTGGGGAGGAGGCGACCGGCGCCGCTGAACGGGTAACTGAAATCCGGATCCGCCACATGCTCGACAACCGGGAAGTGGTCGTGACGCGGGAACCGGGCCCCGCACGCGAGTTGTTTCTCCCCGGGTGGATGCGGCAGAACTCTCTCGTCCTGGAGCGTGCGAAAGGGCCGTCCGCGGGACTCTACGAGCTACTCCTGACCGAGCTGGCACTCGACGGGACACGGCGACCACTCGCGACCCTTCCGGATAGCTTTGCCTCGACCGTCAGGCTCGACCAGGTCCGCGGCCGGCTCTATGTGACCAGAGCCGTCGGCGGCATACAGAATGTTCACCTGCTGACACTCGCCGACGGTAAGATGCGTCAACTCACGACCAACGAAGCGCCGGGGATCTCGTTTTCAGGCATTCATCCGATCGGCGACGATGCCATTGTCTTTGCCCGGGACGAGCGTCGGCACGACATCTGGTTGGTGAAAAAGTAGGAGAGAGCAACGATGTACTCAACGAAATGGCAACCGTCCCCCAACGACACCACCGCCTACGCCGCCTTCCGCTGGTTCGCCAATTCAATCGAGAACGACTCGATGGAGTTGTATGCCACCGACCGTGACGCGTTCGAGCAAATCGAGCACGTGCTGCGAGACACGTTGCACCAGCTTGCCGACTTGAGGGCACGCCTGGTTCGACCAGATGGTGATTGCCCGGACGGCTGGATCCTCTGCCACGGCGTCTGCGCACCGTCGTGCGACCCGCTGGACGCGGCGTCGAAACAGAAGTAGAGGCTCTCTGTAGAGGCCGGCTTTAGCCGGCCTGACGACGCAGGCAGCCCTGAAGGGCTGGACGCCCTTTCGATGGGCAGCCCTGAAGGGCTGGACTACGGCCAGGAACCCGGGAGACGGTGTGAACTAAACTGGCGTCGTATAGGTCCAGCGAATGATTCACATCCCCATTCTCCGCCACGGCGTTCCTTACACCAGCCTTGACGTCATCCGAATCCCGCACCACCGGACGCGGGAAGCCTTCGCCGAGATGAGCCAGGTCAATCCGGGGATCATCCGCCGCGAGCTCCGCGACGAGACCCAGGCCGATGCCCGGGCCGCCCTGGCAAGAATCCCGTTCGACCGGCTTCTCGAGATCTGCGCGCGGGCGGCGGATCACTTTCTGAATGACACGCTGCCTCTCGGGGACGAGCGGCAAACTGCGGACGATTACGTCCGGCAGCTCTCCGCGACCACCGGCATGCCGCACGTCATGGTTCGGCGCAACATGACCAAGATCGCCGGCGTGATGAAGGAGATGGGCACGGTGCTGCGCGGCCTCACCCGGGCGCTCGACCTGTCGCTTCTCGACGCCGGATTCGGCGAGCACGCCGGGCACGCACTCAGCTTCTATCCGCGAACGCAGTCGCTCGGGGTCGTCCTCCCGAGCAACTCGCCGGGAGTGCACTCCTTGTGGGTGCCTGCGATCGCGCTGAAGACTCCGGTCGTGCTCAAACCGGGAAGCGCGGAACCGTGGAGCCCGTTCCGCATCGCGCAGGCGTTCATCAAGGCAGGCTGCCCGCCCGAGGCGTTCTGCTACTTTCCCGCGGACCATGCCGGTGCAGGTGAGATCCTTCGCCGGACCGGGCGGAGCATGTTCTTCGGCGATGTGTCCGCGGTGGGATCCTGGGAGGGGGATCCGCGCGTCGAGATTCACGGGCCCGGCCACAGCAAAGTGCTGATCGGCAACGACCAGCTCGAATCGTGGGAGGAGCACGCCGCCCTGATCGCCGGCTCGATCGCGGACAACGGAGGCCGGTCGTGCGTGAATGCCTCGGGTGTGTGGGTCGCGGCATCCCACGCCGAGCGGGTTGCGGTAAAGGTTGCGGAGCGGCTGGTTGAGATTATTCCCCGGCCCACTGATGACGAGAAGGCGGGCCTGGCGCCTTTTGCGGACCCGCGCGTCGCCGAGCGGATCTCTCAGCAGATCGATGCCGGCCTCGATACTCCTGGCGCCCGGGAGATCACGGCTCGACTTCGTAACGGCCCACGGCTGGTCGAGTTCGACGGCTGCACCTACCTTCTCCCGACGGTCGTTTTGTGCGACAGCGCCGACCATCCACTGGCGAATCGTGAGTTCCTCTTTCCGTTCGCCGCGGTGGTGAAGGTCTCGCCCGACGAGATGTCGGCCATGCCCGAACCGATGGGGAAGACACTCGTCGTCTGCGCGCTGACCCAGGATCGAGCATTGATCGATCGCCTGTTGATGTCTTCGCTGGTCGATCGGCTGAACGTCGGTCCGATCCCGACCAACGTGATCAGCTGGGATCAGCCGCATGAAGGGAACCTCTTCGAGCACTTGTATGCGCGGAGGTCGTACCAGGCGGGCTGGGACCGCCGTCAGACGGCCGCCGCGTCCGCTCCATGAGAATTCTGTCGTTCACCGGCGGGGCGGGCAGCATGTACTGCGGCAGCTGCCTGCGCGACAATGCCCTGGCGGCGGAGCTCCTGCGGCGCGGCCACGACGTCGTTCTCTCGCCCGTGTACACGCCGACCAGGACCGACGAGAAAAACGTCAGTGCCGACCACGTGTTCTTCGGCGGCATCAGTGTGTACCTCCAGCAACACTCCGCCCTCTTCCGCCACACGCCGCGGTTCATCGATCGGCTGTGGGACTCCGACTGGGCGCTGCGCCTCGCGACGAACCGTCAGATCAAGGTGGACGCAAAGAGCCTCGGCGAAATGACGGTCTCGATGCTGCGTGGAGAACACGGCTTTCAGTCC
Organism: uncultured Acidobacteriota bacterium; assembly: GCA_963810305.1. Lineage (GTDB taxonomy): Bacteria > Acidobacteriota > Vicinamibacteria > Vicinamibacterales > 2-12-FULL-66-21 > JACDCA01. The sequence continues at coordinate 119,359 of CAWEMY010000006.1, read as the reverse complement.
AAGGAGATCGCGAAGCTGCTGGAGTGGTTGACGGCGGAACCACGCTTCGATGTCATCAATCTGCCGTACTCATTGCTCATCGGCCTGGTCGAGCCGCTCAAACGCTCGCTGCGCGTTCCAGTCTGCGTGACCTTGCAGGGGGACGACCTTTTTCTCGACGGCCTCGGGGAACCATATCGCTCCGAAGCAATGGCGCTGATCAGGGCAGCCAGTGTTCATGTCGACGCATTTCTCCCGGTCAGCCAGTACTACATGGACTACATGCCCGCCTATCTCGGGATCAGCGCCGCGAAGATGCGGCTCGCGACACTCGGGATCAACCTGGAAGGCTTCTCGCCACGGCCCTCCGGACGTACGGGTGCCTTCACCCTGGGTTACCTCGCCAGGATCGCTCCGGAAAAGGGCCTTCATCTGCTCGCCGACACGTACATCGAATTGCGGAGCCGCCCGCGCATGGATGACATGCGTCTAGTGGCGGCTGGATACCTCGCCGCCGAACATCAGCCGTACCTCGACGCGGTCCGCGGGCGGCTGCGCGGGGCCGGACTGGAGAAGGAATTCACCTATCGCGGCGAGCTCGATCGCGCACAGAAGATCGCGTTCCTCCACGAACTGGATGTGCTGTCGGTGCCGACCACGTACCGGGAACCGAAGGGGATATTCGTGTTCGAGGCGATGGCCTGTGGGGTGCCGGTCGTCCAGCCGCGGCATGGCGCATTCCCCGAGATCATCGAACGCACGGGAGGCGGGCTGGTCGTAGAGCCCGGTGATCCGAAAGCGCTGGCCGACGGGATTGCGACGCTCCGGGCCGACACCGCGCTGGCTGAATCGATGAGCAAGGCCGGGGCAGCAGGCGTCCGACACCATTACACCGTGACACGCATGGCCGAACAGGTCGAAGCGGTCTACCGGGAGCTCGCTGGCACACGAGCCACGCTCTGACCGATGCTCACCGTCACCAACCTTTCGAAATCGTACCCAACACCGAGGGGTGATCTCGCGATTCTGGAGAAGGTGTCCCTCGAGCTTCAGCGTGGTGAAGCAGCAGCGGTCATGGGCCCGTCGGGGAGCGGCAAGAGCACGCTCCTCTACACCCTCGGCGCGCTCGATCCGCCATCGTCTGGCTCGGTCACGCTCGATGGCATCAATCCATATGCCCTCCGCGAACGTGAACAGGCGGCCTTTCGCAACGAGCACATCGGGTTCGTCTTCCAGGATCATTCGCTACTGCCGCAGTGCTCGGTACTCGAGAACGTCCTGACGCCCACGCTGGTCGCCGCCGGGACCGGCAGCGCCGGAGATTCCGAAGCGCGCGCGCGCGAGATTCTCGATCAGGTGGGCCTCGGAGCGCGTCTGGACCACAGGCCTGGGGAACTGTCGGGTGGTGAAAAGCAACGCGCCGCTATCGCCCGCGCGCTCATCCGAAACCCGTCACTCGTTCTGTGCGATGAGCCGACCGGCAACCTGGATGCATCCATCGCCGATTCGGTCGCTTCACTGCTGCTCGATCTGCATCGGGCGCGTCAGACGATCCTCATCGTCGTCACTCACAGCCTGTCGCTCGCGCAGCGGTTTCCACGCCGCTACGAAATGAGAGAACGCGCACTTCATCCGGTCGGATGACACTCTTTCAACTGGCGCGGCGCAGCGCCACGTACCACTGGCGGACGAATCTCGCGGTGCTGCTCGGCGTTGCGGCGGCAGTGGCTGTCCTCGGAGGCGCCCTCCTCGTCGGCGATTCGGTTCGCGGCAGCCTGAGAGATCTTGCGTTGAGCCGCCTGGGGAATACCGACGTGGCGATCACGTCCGCGAGCTTCTTTCGTCAGACCGCGGCCGGCGATCTTCGCGAGCAGCTCGGTGCTCCCGCCGTGTCACTGATCGTCGCTTCGGGCTTTGTGACGCACGAGCAGTCAGGACGCCGCGCCGGTGGCGTCACCGTCTACGGCGTGGACGACAGGTTCTGGAGCTTTCACAACGTCCCACGCCCGGCAGGAGTGGCGGTGTCGGGGACGCTGGCCTCCGAGCTCGGTGCGGCCTCTGGTGACACGTTGCTGGTGCGGCTGCAGCACCCGTCAGAGATTCCGATCGATTCCCTGTTTTCGCACAAAGACGACATTGGTCGCACGGTGAGACTGACGCTCGAAGACGTGCTGTCGCGGGAACGTCTGGGAGAGTTCTCGCTGCGACAGCAGCAATCTGACCTGCGCGCAGTCTTCGTGCCACTCGACAGAATCCAGCGTGATCTCAAGGTCCCCGCGCGCGCGAACACGATCCTGATAGCCGCCGCGGACGCCAATCGCGTCGCGTCGGCCGCCCGTTCTGCATTGACGCTTCCAGATCTCGGGGTGAACCTGCGTCCCGCCGCGGGCGGCGGTTCCGTGATCGTGGACGCCGCCAGCGGGATCCTCAGCGAGCCTCTCGAAACTGCCATTCGCGCTGCCGGCCAGAAGCTCGGTTACTCGGCGCTGCCGGTGTTCACCTATCTGGCAAATGTGATTCGCAAAGGAGACCGCGAGGTTCCTTATTCGCTGATCACCGCCACCGACCTGGAGCACGTCAGCACGCCTGTCCCGCCGAAGCGCGACTTGTCCGCCGTAGCGCGCAGCGCGGAGGAGGAGGCGCGAAGGCGGATCGCACGTGCGGACGTCGCACGTGACTTCATCGTCCTGAACGACTGGACGGCGCGTGAGCTCCTGGCGGACGACGGCGACGAGGTGGAAGTCGAGTACTACCTCTGGGATGCGAATGCCGGTCTGACGACCCGTCGTCAGACCTTCCGCGTCGGTGGCATCGTGCCGATCACCGGCCTGGCCGCCGATCGTCAGCTTGCTCCCGAGTATCCCGGGATCAGTGGTGCCGAGAGCCTGGCTGACTGGGATCCGCCGTTCCCGATCGATCTCTCGAAGGTGCGCCCGATCGATGAGAAGTACTGGGATGACTATCGCGTCACTCCCAAAGCATTCATTCAGTACGAGCAGGGGCGCGAACTGTGGCGCACACGGTATGGTGGGACGACGTCGTTGCGTTTCAGCGTCCCGGCCGGCGCGACTGTCGATGAGATTTCGCGCCGCCTCACCGACGAGTTGCGCGCGTCGCTCCGGCCCGAGCTGGCGGGTGTTGCAATTCTTCCAGTCCGCGAGCAGGCGCTGGCGGCGTCCGCTGGCGCCACCGACTTCGGCGAATACTTCACATATTTCAGCTTTTTTCTGGTCGTGTCGGCGCTGCTGCTCGCGGTGCTTTTCTTCAGGCTCGGCGTCGAGCAGCGGCTGCGCCAGATCGGGGTGTTGCGTGCGGCCGGGTTCTCCGTCGCGAAGGTACGCCGTCTGCTCCTGATCGAGGCGGTCGCGCTGGCGACGGTCGGCGGAGTACTCGGAGCTGCCGGTGCAATCGCGTACGGCTACGTGATTGTGTACGGCCTCCGCACCTGGTGGATTGGGGCGGTGGGCACGTCCCGGCTGGTGCTCCATATCACGCCGCTGTCGATCGCGATCGGCGTGTTCGGCGGCATCCTTTCGGCAGCGCTCTGTGTGGTCGTCTCACTGCGTTCGGTCGCAAAGCTGGCGCCACGTGCGCTGCTCACCGCACAGTCGATCGGCCAGGAGCCTGCCGGCGATGAGCGCATCGGCAGACGGAACCGCATCCTCGCCATCATCTTCGCCGTACTCGCCGTGGTGGCGATCGCCGCCGGGTTCGCGGCGCGAGCTGCGCAGGGCGGTGCTTTCTTCGGCGCCGGCGCCGCCTCGCTGATCGGATCCATGTTCTTCCTGTCGTCCTGGCTGCGAAGCCGTCCGTCGGCGCTGATCTCGGGGAGCGGAACGCGGCCGGTTCTGCAGCTCGGGTTTAGAAGCGCCGCATTCCGGCCGGGCCGAAGCGTCCTTTCGGCAGCGCTGATCGCCTCCGCCGCGTTCATCATCGTGTCGGTGGACGCCTTTCGAAAAGGCGGTGGCGAGATCTCCGGCGATCGCACGTCAGGCACCGGCGGCTATGCACTGGTGGCAACGTCGGAACTGCCGCTCGTCCACAACCCGAACGAAGCCGCCGGCCGTGAGGCGCTGAACCTGCAGGGCCCGGAATTCGACCAGGTGAAATTCACACGCTTCAGGGTTCGTCCCGGAGACGATGCGAGCTGCTTGAACCTGTACCGGCCGACCAGCCCGACGATCATCGCGCCGGAGCCTGCCTTCGCGGGTGAACAACGGTTCACGTTCGGCAGCACCATGGCAACGACAGACGCGGAGCGGCAGAATCCCTGGCGGCTCCTCGACCGTCAGACGGCCGGTGACGCCATCCCCGTGATTGCCGATGCCACCTCCCTTCAGTACGTGCTCCACGCAGCCGTGGGAGACACGTTCTCGATGGACGTGGGGGCGGAGCGGCCGGTGGTATTGCAGTTTGTCGCCTCACTGTCCGACAGCGTGCTTCAGGGCGAGCTGATCATGTCGGAGGCGAATTTCGTTCGTCTCTTCCCGTCAGAACAGGGTTACAAGTTTTTCCTGATCGATGCCGCGGGGGTTACCAGCCGCGAGGCGGCGGCAGAAGTGGCAGGCACAATCGAGCGGGGGCTGGACACGTTCGGTGTCGACGCGGTGACTGCCGTTGAACGGCTCGAGGCCTTTCACCGTGTGGAGAACACCTATCTCTCTACGTTTCAATCGCTCGGTGGTCTCGGGCTGTTGCTGGGGACGATCGGACTCGCGGCGGTGATGTTCCGGAATGTGCTCGAACGCAGGCGCGAGCTGGGGCTGCTTCGTGCGGTCGGTTACGACCGCCGCCGGGTTACGCAGATGATTCTCGCCGAAGCCATGCTGCTCCTTGGCGCCGGTCTTGGCGCGGGCACGCTGAGCGCCATTTTGGCAGTCGCGCCAGCCTGGCTCGGTCGCAGCGGTGTGCGCCCCGGCAGCACGCTCCTCATCCTGCTTGCCGGCGTCATCCTTGCCGGGGTCGTGTCCTCGGCCGTAGCCGCGCGAGCTGCGCTTCGCGGCGATGTGTTGCAGGCGCTGCGCGCGGATTGACAGTCGTAGTCCAGCCCTTTGCGAATTGACAGTCGTAGTCCAGCCCTTTGCGGATTGGCAGTCGTAGTCCAGCCCTTTAGGGCTGTTCTGAAGACGTTGGAGTGACAGCGTAAAAGGGCTGGCCTGCGCCAGGTATTCCCCAGACTAAACTGTAGGCATCATGAAGAACTCTGGCATCGCTACCCTGACGCTTTTGCTGACCGGAGCTGCCGTTCTCTCCGCAGACAACTGGCCGCAGTGGCGCGGCCCACAGATGACCGGGATGAGCAATGAGAAGGGGCTGCCGGTGAAGTGGTCGACCGCGACGGGGGAGAACGTCGCCTGGAAGATCCCGATGCCGAGCCGCAGCGGAGCAACACCGATCATCTGGAACGACACCGTTTTTCTCAACGTTGCAACGGTGCCTGAGGCCGGCGATGTCGAGCTGTGGGCGATCAAGCGCGCGACCGGAGACATTGCCTGGAAGCGGCCGATCGCGGCCGGCAACTACAAGATCAACAAGCAGAACATGTCCTCCCCCTCCCCGGTCACGGATGGCAAGACCGTGTGGGTATTGACCGGACTCGGTGTTCTGAAGGCATTCGATTACGCCGGCAAGGAGCTCTGGACGCGCGACATCCAGAAGGACTACGGCGCCTTCGGTCTCAACTGGGGCTACGCGTCGTCGCCGCTCCTCCACGAGCGCATGCTGTACGTGCCGGTGCTTCACGGCATGAAGACCGACGATCCCTCGTACGTGCTCAAGATCGACGGGGCAAGCGGCAAGACACTGTGGAAGGTGGATCGCCCCACCGATGCGGTGGTCGAATCACCGGACGCGTACACCACGCCGGCCCTGCTCACCGCTGGCAACGCGAAAGAGGTCGTCGTCACTGGTGGCGATGTGGTGACCGGACATGACCTCGCGACCGGCAAGGAACTGTGGCGCGCACAAGGCCTCAATCCCGGGAAGGCGGGCAACTATCGAATCGTCGCCTCCCCGATCGCGATCGGCGAATTGGTGATTGCGCCTACACGGATCCGCCCGATGGTGGCGATCAAGGGCGGCGGCCGCGGCGACGTCACTGCGACGCATACCGCCTGGACTTTCGATCGTGGCCCGGACGTGCCGACGCCAGCCACCGACGGGACGCTGCTCTACAGCGTCGACGACCGCGGCGTCATCCACGTGCTCGACGTGAAGACCGGCGCTGTCGTCTACGGTCCGGAACGGCTGAAGCCGGCGATCTATAGTGCGTCGCCGATCCTGGCCGACGGCAGGATCTATGTCACGAGTGAAGAGGGCCTGACGTCGGTCTTCAGCGCCGGCCCCAAGTTCGAGCTGCTGGCGGAGAATCCGATCGGAGGAGTACACCCTGAGCACGATCGCGGCCTCACAGGGGCAGTTGTTCCTGCGGACGGAAAAGCATCTGTACGCGATCGGAAAGAAATAGAAGATGCACCCGGCCGGAACGAGAGACGCGATCGACCCTGAAGTCGAACGTCTTCTGATCGCGCGCCAGAAGATACAGGCGATCAAGTTTGTTCGCGAGCGGAAGGGCCTGGGGCTGAAGGAGGCCAAGGAGTACGTCGAAGCCGTGGGCAGACGGATGCCGCCCGGCACACTGCCGCCCCCGATGCAGATTGGCATCCGAACCTGGCTTCTTCTTCTGACCGCGATTCTCCTCGGGTGGTGGCTGTACTCGAAGAACTGAAGTCCCGGAGCGACGCGTGGCCTATTTGCCGGCGACCATCCGCTCGAGCAGGTTGACGATTGCCGCGTCGAGCGCCTGTGGCGTGTCGGTTTGCAGGAATATCGGAAGCAGCGCTCGAAGTTCCGGATTCTCGGCATCCGTCAGTCGCGATACTTCGCCCGAGCCTGGCGCGAAGTGCAGCGCTATCAGTGGCGGACGGCCGGGTGCGTCAATCCACGCCTGGATCTGCCGTCGCGCGTAGTCGTTCCATTGATCGGGGCCACAGCAGTAGAGCCGCCACGGGGTGACGACGCGCACTTTCGTCGTCAGATCTTCGGTCTGATATGGCGGCTGCAGAACGAAGGGCACCCCCCACTCCCAGCTTTTCTTCGGCACACTCATCAGCAGCAGTGTGCCTTCAGGGGCCGTGCGTGATTCGTCGCGTACACGTTCCACGGCCGATTTGGAGATCCGCGCCAAGCCATGCCAGTCCTGAAGCACGAAGTGGAGCCGGACGACATACGCCCCGATTAGTGCGGTCGCAGCTGTCGCGAGAGCGATGCGACTCCAGGATCCTCGAAGGCGCGGATACACCGCGTCGGCGACCAACGCGATCAAAAAGGCCCAGGAGGCCGACGCCAGGTACACATGTCGCGGCGACTCATAGCCGGCGACAAGGACGGGGGCGACGCCAATCGCCCACCACGCGACGCAGAAGCAGAGAATCGCCCGCCAGATCTTCGGCCGGAGCCAGAGGGCTGCGATGACCAGGCCTGCCAGTGCGGTGAACGCCGCGATTTCCCCTCCGGCCAGCGGCGCGGTGTGGCCAAGGGTAACGCGAAGGAAGTGACGTTCAACGACGCCGAAGAAAGTCTCGATCGCGTGCCAGCTCTGGATCCCTCCGCGCACCGTATGACCGAAGAGCGCCCGCCGCAGCGCAAGATAGCCAGCTGTCATCGCGATGAAGGGCAGCCACGCCTTCAGACAGTCGCCGAAGGCTCGGCGGCCGCGCTGATCGAGCGCGATCAGGTCGTAGGTGGCCAGCGTTGCGGTCATCGTGATCGCATTCTGTTTACTGAACAGCGTGACAAAGAAGAATGCGATGGACCACCCGTAGTACGCCCCCCTGCCAGTCTGACGCCACCGTATGTAAGTCAGGAACGTCGCCAGATAGAAGAACGCCGGCATCGAGTCGACGCGTCCGGTGATCCACGCCACGCTCTCGGCTTGTACGGGCAAGACGGCGAAGATGATTCCTGCCAGGGCCGCTGCGACTGGCGACAGACCTGCGGCGACGCGACCGATCGCCATCACCAGTACTGCGTTGGCCGCATGCAGCGCGACATTGAAGATGTGATGCAGTTCAGGGCTGTGGGGTGACCATTTGCCGGTCAGTTGATAGGTGAGGGCAACGAACGGTCGGATCTCGTCAGGAGTATTCCCCCAGACGTTCTCCAGCCATGTGGTCGTGAACCAGCGAGGAAACATGGACCAGGGCTGCCTGGCGAGGCTCATTGCCACGCCAAAGTCGTCCTGCACGAAGTAGTCGGGAATTGTCGTTAGATATGGCAGCGAGGCGGCCAACGCCACGGCTGTAAACAGCCAGCGTTGCGGGATCGACCGCATGCCTCAGGGGAGCCTGTACTTCAGGATGATCCCGATCATCCGGAAGCCGGTCCGCAGGGTGCCCTTCAAGTTGCCGGTAATCTTGGATTCGCCGATGCGACCGCGATAGTTCACCGGCACTTCGATGATCTTCATGTTCTTCTTGAGCGCGAGAATCACCATCTCGGGCAGAAAGTGGGACTCGCCGACGGTGAGGTCGCGTTCGATCTTCGCGAGTCCCGTCCGGCTGATCAGACGCATCGTGCAGCCGCAGTCGCTCAGCGACGGCCCGCCGTAGAGCAACTGCACCATCTTGGCGACCGTCCAGTTGCCGACTCGCAGAAACCAGCCCATGTTCGCCTGGGTCCAGATCAACTCCCGTGTGGTTCGCGTCCCGCACACCATCTCGAAATCCTCGGAGTAAGCCAGCAGCTTGAGAATGTCACGTCCGAGAAATGTGCCGTCGGGCTCCGCCATGATCACGAGGTCGCCGGTGGCCTCGTGCAGTCCCCGGCGGAGTGCGTTCCCGTAGCCCTGATTGGGCTCACGGACAACACGGGCTCGCGTCGCCGCCGCCTCCTCGGCCGTCCGATCGCGCGAGTTGTTGTCGACGACGATGACTTCGTCGACGACGCCGGCAGCGAAGAAATCCTCTACCGCACCTCGAATGTATTGCTCCTCGTTGTACGCCGGCAGGACGATCGATACGGTCTTCGTCCCGTACATGACTCAAACCGAGGTGGCGACCACGAGCATCTGCCCGGCGCGAGGTTTGAACGGAGAGGCGAGATAGGCGCGGACCAGCCATGCCGGAATGTTGGTCTGGACGTCTCGCATCGAGTACGGCAGAAATCTCGGCTGCATCAGCTCGATATGAAATCCACGGCTGCGAAGCAGGTTCGGCAGCGACACATCCGTGAACACCGAGCGGTGCGTATAGTCGTCGAAGTAGCTCCGGTATGCATAGCGAAAGTTCGGCTGCACGATGATGACGCGGCCGCCAGGCTTGAGGAGGATGCGGACCTCGCTGATCACGCCGGAGGCCGTATCCGGCTCGAAGTGCTCCAGGACGTTTGACGCGAGGACGACGTCGAAATGGGCAGGTGGAAACGTCGGCAGGTCCTTCGACACATCCAGGATGCGCGTTTCGACGCCAGTCGCAGCGAATTGCGGGAAGTCGGGCCAGTTGTCGACCGCGACACGCCGGGCGGCCCGGACCGCATTGCTCCAATGACAGTAACCAGCCCCGATCTCGAGTACATGCGCGTCCTGAGGCACCCACTGAGAGAGGTGGTCGGCGATCACCTCCCAGACTCGTTTCCGGGCGGGATGGTCCTGGAGATGGACCTCGTGGTAGCCGGTGCTCATGCGTCCCGCCACGCGGCGGGCAGGTTCTTCCTGATCTCGATGGCGTCGAATACCGGCGTCGCACGGGCGCCGCGCTCCCTTACCCACGCGGCCATTTCGCGGAGGCCGTCCGGGAGCGACGTCGCACGCCTCGAGCCGAATGTCGACCTGATCTTCTCATGCGAGGAATATGCGTGGGTGACTTCCAGCCGGGCCGGCAGGTGTTCGACGACTGGTGGGACGGCCATGGCCTGCGCCACGGCTTCCGACAGGCGGTTCAGCGACACCGGCTCGTCCGCCCCGAGGTTGTACACCTGGTTCCAGGCTGCGGAATAGTCGATCGAATCCGCGATGAGGGGCGCGACGTCATCGATGCAGCTGAACGCGCGCGTCTGGGTGCCGTCGCCGAAAATAGTCATCGGACGGCCCTGCAGGATCTGGTTCATGAAGATGCCAACGACGTTGCGATAGCGGTCTGCAATGTTCTGCCGCGGTCCGTATACGTTGTGCGGCCTGAACACGATGTAATCAAGGCCGAACATCGCGCGCGACACGGCGAGCTCCTGCTCCACCGCGAGCTTGGCGATTCCGTATGAATCCTCGGGATGCGCGGGAGTGTCCTCGGTCATCGGCAACTCGGTGCTGGCGCCGTAGACGGCGATCGACGACGTGAACACGAATCCCTTGACGCCGGTGTTCACCGACGCGTTGATCAGGTTCACGCTCCCGATGACATTGTTCGTGTAGTTGAACCGCTTGATGAAGTGGCTGAGACCTTCGGCTGCATACGCGGCGAGATGAAAGACGTAGTCGAACGGCTGCGTCGCAAAGAGCTTGTCGACCAGCGTGGCATCCGTGACGCTGCCGGCGATGAAGGTTGCGCCGGCGGGAACGTTTTCACGGTAGCCGCCGCTGAGATCGTCCAGGACGGTGACCCGGTGCCCTCGGGCGACGAGCGCGTCAGCCACGTGAGAGCCGATGAAGCCGGCCCCCCCGGTGACGAGAACGTCAGCCACGACATGCCTGCGGCAACCGGCGATGCCTCATTCTGGGGCCCGCCTCTTAATGGGCGGGCGGCTTGAAGTACAGCACCATGCCCGCGCCTACCGCGGTGACGAGGAAGCCGACGTATAGAAGCGGATTCGGAGCGTGGGCCGGCGGGTGACGGTACATCGTGTAGAGGACATTGACGAGCGGTGCGCCACCGAACACCAGCGGCATCACGTAGGTCGGAGTGCCGCCCGTCCTGAATGCGTAAATGATGCAGACCGCGCCAATGGCGCCGAGCGCCCCCGCAACCGTCGCCGTCGTCGTGCCCTCAGTCGTGAATCCGCGCACGCCCTGCCCCTGCGAGAAGAGCACCGCGAGCGGGACGAGAACGCCGATGAGAAAGTAGGCGATGCCGACGCACAGGAGCGCGCGCATCGGACTGCCCAATTTCCCCTGACCATCGTGGAGCATCGACCCGTACACGCCCCAGGACAGTACGGCACCCAGAACGAAGCTTAGCCAGTGCATGAATGAGCCTTCAAGTAGTCAGTGGGCAGTAGTCAGTAGTCAGTAATCAGTAACCAATGAGTCCTGAATACTACATTGATCACTGACTATTGCTCACTGATCATTGGTAACTGCCCACTAAAACAGTACCTTGACGCCCAGCTGGATCTGCCTGGACGAGGTCACGGTCGTCGTGATGCGGCCGAGGGTTGAGAGCGGTGCTTCGTTGTCGGTGGTGCCGGCGAAGGCGATGAGCGCCGGGGGGCCGAAGTTGGCCCGGTTGAGGACGTTGAATGCCTCGAGGCGGAACTCGAGCCGGCCATCGGCGCCGAGGCGGCCCCAGGTGACGCGCCTGGCGAGGGCGAGATCGAGCGTCCGGAGGTCCGGACCGGTGAAGTCGCCGCGGCCCGTGTTGCCGAACGTGCCGGCCGGCTGCAGCGCGAACGCCGCAGGATCGAACCACTGCTCCGGCCGACCGAGAACGGCGTTGTCCGGACCGTACCCGGCCGCATAGTTCGGACGATCGAGGCCGATGCCAGGACCGATCGACGGCATCCACAGCGACCGCGAGCGGTTGCTCTGCACGAACACCGTGAGCGGCTGACCGCTGCGCATCGTCCAGATGCCGGATGCCTGCCATCCCCTGAAGAACCCTCCGAGGCCGTCGGCGCCCGGCAGGTCGACAGTGAAATTGACCACCCAGGTGTGCCGCGTGTCGAAGTCGGACGGGCCCTTGTTGTAGCCGGGAATGTACTCCGGAAACGCGGTGGTCGTGCCATTGGTGGCATCCGAGAAGAACGTCGATGCCTGGGTCGTATCTTCGCTCTTCGAGAGCGTGTACGAAGACTGGAACGAGAATCCCGCGCTGAAACGCTTACGCACGTCGACAATCAGAGCGTTGTACCAGGACTCGCCGTCGCTGCTCTTCAGCTCGATCGTCGAAAAAGCAGAATTGGGGCGGGGGGTGCCCTGGGGAATGAAGACGGTCCCGTCGGCGAGCGTTGTCGGCGCGGCGGTGTTGATGTCATTGCTGCGCCACAGCTTGGCCCCGCGTGATCCGGCATATCCCAGCATCAGTGTCGTCTGCGACCAGATCTCGCGCTGCGCGTTGAGATTGAACACATGCACGCGAGGCCATTCGATGTCGTACTGCATCGGCCGGATCGAGATCGCACCGGCGCGGTTGAACGGGGGATTCGGGAACGTCGGGTTGGGGATCACGGGTCGCGGCGTCGCCGGAGGATTCGTCACCGTGACGATCAGGTTCTGGTGACTGTTGGTGTTGTAGTACAGCCCATATCCTCCGCGGAGGGCTGTACGGCCGTCGCGAAAAACGTCCCACGCGAACCCCGCGCGGGGTGAGAAATTGTGCGGCGGCGAATCGTAGAGCCGTCCGAGGGTTGGCTCGGATGCCGTCAGGTCCGGCAACGCCGAATCGCGTCCGTAAATGTCCTCCGGCATCGTCGTGGTCTCATACCGCAGGCCGGCGTTCACGGTGAGGTATGGCGTGACCTGAACGTCGTCCTGCAGGTAGGCGCCGAAGAGTGTGAAACGCCAGTACCGATCGAATTGGGCCTCAGGGGTCAGACCGACGAAACTCGCGGGCACGTTGCGCAGGAAGTTCGTGAGGTTGGCGAACCGGTAGATACCGAGACTGAACGTCGGATTCACCATGTTGTCCTGGTAATACTCGGCCATCCCCCCGGCCTTCAGGAGGTGGCGGCCTCTCGTGTGGGTCAAATCGTTCTGCAGGCTGAAGATGTTCTGGACGAGGCGCAGATTCGCGGAGCTCTGGGGGCCGAAGCGCTTCAGATTGCCGATGTCGATCGCCCCCATGATCTCGCGGCCGGGCACGAACTCATCGAGCGGCTGCGAGGTGTTCGCCTGGACGTTCTGTCCGATTCGGGTGCGGCTGAACCCGAGTCGCGCCGTGTTCAGCGTTCGATCCGAGAACACGTGGCGGTGTTCCGCGGTGAAGAACTGATTTCGAGAGAAGAACTCGCGGGGAAACTGCGGGTAGTCGGTCGGCAGGAACTGGCTGGTGTCGTCGATCGTGTACCGGCCAAAGAACTGATTCCAGCTGTCGAGGTTGTAGTCGACTCGCCCCTGCAGGAAGTGCTGGTCGAGTTTCTGGTTGAAGGGAAAGTTGTACTCCGCTACCCCCTGCCCGAGTGAAGGGCCGTTCGCGACAGGGAACTCCGCGAGGTACGGCGCCACCAGTGGATCGATCGGGACCGTCCCTCCTGGCAGGATGCCGTTGCGGGCATTGTCGTCCGGGACGACCGTCGAAATCGTCCGCCCGAGTCTTTCGATCAACGCCTCGTAGCCCACGAAAAAAAACAGTTCGTTGGTGGCAATCGGGCCGCCGACCGTGCCGCCGAACTGGTTTCGCTGAAAGTCGGGTTTGCCGTTGACATCGAAAAAGTTGCGGGCGTCGAGCGCTTCGTTCCGATGGAACTCAAAGGCGTTGCCGCTGAAGCGGTTGGTCCCGGACTTCGTCAGGACGTTCACCTGACCCCCCGAGCTGCGGCCGAATTCCGCGCTATACGCGTTGGCTTCGACCCGGAACTCGCGGATCGTATCGAGCCCGAGCGCCGTCCCCGCCGCGCTCCCGGCGGGGCCGTTCGTGAAGTCGTTCTGCAGCGTCCCGTCGAGCAGATAGACGTTCGACCGCGGATCCTGTCCATTGATGCTCATCCCCAGGCCGTGCGCGACGACCGAGCCGCCGTCGCGATGCGGGAAGGCGTTCACGCCCGGCTGAAGCAACGCAAGGTCGGTGTAATTGCGGCCGTTGAGGGGGATTTGCTCGATCTGCTCGGACGTGACCAGATAACTCAGTTCCGAGCTGCCGGTGTTGACGAGCGGCGTCCTGCCGGTGACCACCTCGACGATGGCGACATCCCCGACCTGCAGAACCATGTTCAGGGTCAACGCCTGCGCGACGGTGAGGCCAACGTCCGGCCGGATGTGCGGTTTGAACCCGGCAAGCTCCGCACGCAGTTCGTACTCGCCCGGCGGCAGCTGCGGTAGCACGTAGCGCCCCTCGGGGCCGGTGACGGCGGTTCGAGTCAAACCGGTCGCGCCGCTCTTGGCGGTGACCGTGACGCCGGCGAGGGCGGCGCCGCTCGGATCCCGGACGGTGCCTGAAACGGTGGCCGACGTCTGCGCTGCCGCGGGCGTGACGAGTGCCGTGACCAGAAGCAGCGGAAGAATCAAGCGCATCAGCATCGATACAATGTCTCCCCTGTAAACATTCAATTGTAATCTTGGACTCGCGTGACTAGCCGTTCGATCCTACCCATCGTCGCCGTGTGCGCGCTGTATGTGCTGCACCAGGACCTCTGGTTCTGGCGCAGTGCGCGGCCGCTCGTCTTCGGGTTTCTTCCGGTCGGGCTGGCGTGGCATGCCGCCTATTGCATGGCGGTGTCACTGCTGATGCTGTGGCTGACTCGCGTCGCCTGGCCGAGTCATCTCGATCACACCCTGTCACCCAAGCGACCGGAACGGAGCGCAAGCGAGTGAAGGTCGCCAGGCGGGGTGCAGGGGGCCCCGCCGATAAATAAATGATTCCAGCGGCGATCGTCTTCTGTTATCTCGCAGTCGTTCTGTACATCGGCATCTTTGCGTTCAGGCGCGGAGGAGCCGGGGGCGCAGAGGAATATTTTCTTGCCGGCCGCTCGCTCGGGCCCGCCGTGTTTCTGCTGTCCTTGTTCGGGACGAACATGACGGCGTTCACCATCCTGGGTTCTGCCGGACATTCCTTTGCAAACGGCATCGTCACCTTCGGCCTGATGGCGTCGTCCTCCGCGTTCATCATTCCGCTCACGCTGTTTTTCGCCGGCACGCGGATGTGGTCCCTCGGGAAGCGCTACGGATTCATCACTCCCGTGCAGATGTTCCGCGATCGCTGGGAGTGCGCGCACATCGGGACTGCCATCTTTGCCGTGCAGGCAGCCCTGCTCGTCCCCTACATCATCATCGGTGTCATGGGCGGCGGGACGGCGCTGCGAGGGATCAGCGGCGGCGTCGTGCCCTACTGGCTGGGCGGGGCGATCGTGGCGGTGGTCGTCATGAGTTACGTGTTCTTCGGAGGGATGCGCGGCACCGCGTGGGTCAACGCCTTTCAAACCGTACTCTTTCTCTCGTTCGGCGCCATTGCGCTCGTCGTCATCGGGCGCGGTATGGGAGGATTCCCGGCGGCGATGGAGTCACTGCTGGCTTCGCCGTCGACGGCGCCACTCCTGACTCGGGAGCGCATCTCACCCTGGTTCTTCTTCAGCTACACGTTCATTCCACTGTCCACGATCGCGTTTCCTCACATCACGATCTTCTGCCTGACAGCGAGGCGGATGGTGCAGTTCAAGCGGACGGTGATCTTCTATCCGCTCTGCATTCTGGCGATCTGGTTGCCATGCGTGTTTCTCGGTGTCGCGGCGAACTCGCTGCGCGACGTCCCGAGGATCGAGCAGAAGCTGGATGCGCGCGCCGCGCTCGCGGCGTTGCCACCCACCGCCCCGCCTGATGAGCGAGCCGCCCTGCGCCGACAAGCGTCGGGCGACGATGTGGTGCTGGTGATGCTGGAGCGGTTTGCGCCGCTGTGGCTCGCCGGGCTGCTTGGCGCCGGCATCATGGCCGCCGTCATGGCCAGCGATTCGCAGATCCTGGCGCTGTCGACAATGTTTACCGAGGACGTCTTTGCGTTCTACGGCGGAACCGCGCGGTTTGGCGAAAACGTCCAGGTGCAAACCGGCAGGATTTTCGTCGTCGTCCTGACGCTGATCGCCTATCTCATCGCCCTACGCGCGCCGCAGGGGATATTCGACATCGCCGTCCAGTTCGCGTTTTCCGGCTACTCCGCACTGTCCCCGCTGCTTTTCGCCGCCCTTTTCTGGCGTCGCAGCACCAAGTGGGGCGCGCTGGCGGTAACGCTGTGGGTCGCCTTCGCCGTGATCTACACCTGGCGCGTTCCCGGCGCTCTCGCCTGGTACGGCCTCATGCCGGTTGTCCCGATGACCATCACCTCCTGCGTGTTGATGGTCGTCGTTTCGCTCGTAACGCCGCCGCCTGGTCCAAAGACTATTCAGCGTTATTTCTGACGCGCGCGAAAGCCTACAGGAGACCAGAAGATCAGGAGACGCTGTCGGTCGCCTCCGGTCCGATCAATCCGGTCCGGCGAACGTGTGACTTACTCAACGGGCTTGAGTGATTTCAACCGATCCTTACGAACCTTGATGACGATTCCCGCATCTCTCTGGGGAACGCGTCACTATCGCCGCTCCACGCTCGTTGGCCTGAGCCGACGTGCACCTCGCCAGGCGGCGAAGCCAAGTCCGAGCAGCATGAGCGAGCCAGGTTCGGGCACGGCAGCGGTGGGACCGACCAACCCAACGGTCCTCTGAGGGTTAGAGATGGGCAGCGAAGACGCTTCAGTGACGGACAGGAATGCCACAACCTGTAATGGGGGTAAACCCGGGGCAGGCGCGCCGAGGAGGCTGGGATTGACGAGGATGTCCCCTGTCGTGAACCCGAAGGCGGGGCCGAGCACCGACACCCCCGTAAACAGCACGGAATTGGCCCCGCTGAACGTGCCGCCATAAGTGGTTCCGAGGGTTGTGGTCAGGGTCGGCGTGCCAGTCGGCACGACGGAGGTGTTGAAGAACTGTTGGACGTTCACCAAGAAGGGCCCAACCGCGAGGTCGGAGCACGTCACGGTGAGTTCGCCAGCCTCGCCCGATGTACTGAGCGGCTCGAAGAGGGGGACCGATCCAACGCTCGTCAGACACATGGGCGCAGCCGCTGACGGCACTGCGAATCCCATCAGAGCAACGATCGCGATCGACACTCGCCAACCCATGAAATTCTCCCTTTCGCCTGTTCGTCTGGATGGTCAGTAACGGTTGGTTCGCTGACCGCGCGTCTGTCGGGCCGGATTGTAACTTGGTGGCCAGGCAGATCGCCATTGGAAAGGCGCATCGTGAAATGGTCAGTCTGCCGCGGCGAGCGGTCAGGACTTCAGCTTCGCGATGAGCGCCTTCGCCAGCGCGATCGAGCTCGCGCGAATCTTCGCTGGGTCGTCACCCGGTGAGGAACTCGTCGAGACGGTGATTTGGTAGTTCCCGGTATGCGCGTAAAGCCGATGGGCGTCCCAGAAAAAAGCCCCATCGCCGACGCCCGCCACGGGCTCGAGTGACGCGCCCAACTCCCTCATCTCTTTCATGAAGGTGTCCCACTTGGCTTTGGATGTGCCGGTGCCCACCATCACCGTGACCGTGCCGGCCATGCCCCCCGCATAGCGGCACTCGGTCGCTCCGTCAGATCGCTTCGCCAGTCGGGCCCTGACGGCATAGCCGAGAATCTTGCCGGCCTCTTCGCGCGGCAGTAGTGTGCAGACGTCGATCCCATCGCCTCCGCTCTGCGACGCACGCATGGCTGCGCTCCAGGCCCCGGTTCCCATAACCAGTACCGTCGCCAGAATGACGGTGAGTCCTGCTCGATTCACGTGTGCCTCCTGATGAGGAAGTGTAGCTCTGAAGCACCGACGCCGGGTCGAGGTGAACGCTTGTGCCTCGCCCATCGCGAACCGTTTCCCCGGGCCCACTCGACGCAACCCTTTGCGGCTGCGTCACGTCGAAGTGGGAGCAGATCCAATGTGAGAAGGGGGTCAGGAGGCCGGCGTCAGCTGGCCATTGAGGCTGGCATGAAGAAGGGTCGAGACGATGGAGACGTGGCGCGCACACAAGAGGATGCGCGAGCCGTGTGGACGCGGCGTTGGCTCGACGAGATCGTCCAGGACGTTCGCTACGCCTTCCGCACGCTCCGCAAGAGCCCCGGATTCACAATCGTCGCAGTGCTGACGCTCGCCTTCGGCATCGGCCCGAGCACGGCCATCTTCTCCGTCGTTAACGCGGTGATCCTGCAGCCACTCGGCTATCCCGAACCGGAGCAGCTCCAGTTCCTGACGACGCGGTTCGGGCGCGGAGACGGCGGCCAGAGCAGCCTGTCGCCGGCGGAATACTGGGAGTTCACGGAAATCAATCACTCCTTCTCCGTTGTCGGTGCATTCGTCATCGGCGACGTGAATCTGGCCGCACGCGATCAGCCGCGGCGTGTCACGCGGGCGGCGGTGAATGCCGAGTTGCTCGAGGCGCTCGCCGTTCAACCCGAGCACGGACGGTGGTTCCGACGCGAGGAGACGCGCGCCGGCGGTCCGGCGCTCGTCATGCTGTCCCACGACCTGTGGCAATCGGCGTTCGGCGCGCGCGAGGACCTGGTGGGTCGGACGATTGAAGTCGACGGCGTGACGCGGGAAGTGATCGGCATCATGCCGGCCGGCTTCGACCTCATGGACCGCCAGGTCGAGTTGTGGTTGCCGCTCCAGCTCGCTCCTGCCATCCGCCAATATCGTGCGAGTCACTTTCTTTCGGTCCTGGGACGTTTGAAGGATGGCGTGACACCGATGCAGGCCGAAGCGGAGCTGGCGTCGCTTGTCGCGAGCTGGGGTGAGCGCGTTGGCGCGAGCGGACACGTGTTCACCCCTGGTGAGCACATGATGCAGATGGAACCGCTGCAGGACGAGATCGTAGGCTCCGCGCGACGCGTCCTCTGGCTGCTGCAGGCCGCCGTAGGACTCGTGCTGCTCGTCGCGTGCGCCAATCTCGCCAACCTCCTGCTGGCGCGCGCCGACGCCCGACGGCCAGAGCTCGCGGTGCGCACGGCGCTGGGCGCGAGCCCGGGGAGGCTGCTCCGCCAGTTCACCGCGGAAGGTCTCGTGTTGTCGCTGCTCGGCGCGGCGCTCGGCCTTGGCCTGGCCCGAGCGGGCGTACGCACCCTGACGCGTCGCCTATCCAGACGGTCTTCCCCGTGTCGCCGACGTAGCCGTGGATCCAGCAGTTCTCGGGTTCACGATGCTCATGTGCGTCCTGACCGGCGTGGCGTTCGGGCTTGTTCCGCTGCTGCAGGTGCCAGCTGCCGGCCTCGGGCGGCTGCTGAAGGATGCCGGGACGCGCGGCGCCACGAGCGCCCGGCGCGTGCGCAGCGCGCTCGTGGCCGGGGAAGTGGCGCTCGCGGTCGTGTTGGTGGTGGGTGCCGGGCTGATGATGCGGACGGTTCTGAACCTGATGAACGTCGACGCGGGATTCGACCGATCACGGCTTGTGGCATTCGGTGTGGCGCTCCCGGCGGCCACGTACTCGACATTCGATCGGCAAGTGCAGGTCTATCAGCGTTTGGTCGATCGATTGGGCGCGATGCCGGGCGTCGAGAACGTATCGATCGTGTCCGGGCTCCCGCCGCAGCGTCAGGCCAACGCCTTCGGAACAGATGTCGAAGACTATACGCCGCGGCCAGACGTGTTGGACGTCGTGGACTTCTACCAGACGGTCACGGCGGGCTATTTCGAAGCGATGCGAATTCCGATCATGCAAGGCCGCACATTCCGGGAGGGCGACCGCACCGGCGCCCCCGTGGCGGTCGTCAACGAGACGTTTGCGCGCACCTTTTGGAAAGACCTCGACCCGATCGGCCGGCGCGTGAGGCCGCGGTTCGGTGACACGACGCCGTGGGTGACAGTCATTGGCGTGGCGAAGGACGTCAAGCAGGGCGGTGTCGATCGAGCAACCGGCACCGAGCTGTACTTCCTGCTCGAGCATCTTCCGCAGGTCTTTCCGGCCTTGCCGGCCCTGAACTCGATCCTGCGCTCAACCACTGAGAACGGAGCCATGAACGTCGTCGTGCGGAGCAGTCTGCCGATGGCAACGCTGCAGCCGACGGTTACGAGCGTCGTGCGTGAGGCCGATCCCTCGCTCCCGGTTATCGGTCTCCGGCCAATGGACGACGTGATCAGCGGATCGCTGCGGCAACCGCGGATGTTGATGCATCTGTTCGGCGGCTTCGCGGCCCTCACGCTGCTGCTCGCGGCGGTCGGCACCTACGGCATGCTGTCGTATCTGGTGACCGAGCGCCGACGAGAGATTGGAATCCGGATGGCGCTCGGCGCGGGTCGCGAGACCGTCCTTGGTAGCGTCATGGCGCATGGCCTGACGCTCGCGCTCATCGGCCTCGTGGCCGGCCTCGCCGCCGCACTCATGCTGACGCGGCTGATGAAGGCGCTGCTCTTCGAGGTCAGCCCGAACGATCCGGCGACGCTCGCGGGCGTGGCGGCGCTCATCACGGTCGTGGCGGCCGCCGCCAGCCTGCTACCCGCCGTTCGCGCCACGCGCGTCGATCCGATCGTGGCGCTCAGGGACGAGTAGCGACGCCCACTGTTGACGTCTTATATGGTTCGAAATCTATTTCACGTTCCGCACCCAGATGGCGTGAGCATCTGCCCGTTCCACGCCGTCCGCGTCCTTGTTGCTCATCGGAGCGATGGCCTCGAAGACTCCATTGCGGCCGCCCTCGGTAATCTTGAGCACGCCAACGCCGGGTGTTGCCCCCGTGCTGACATGCGGGTCGCCTGACAACGGATTCGGCCCGCGAAAGCTCAGGAACATGTGCGTACCCTCAGGCGACAGGGCAAGGAGATCGGGAGTCGGGTCCGGAGAAAAATGTCCGCAATGCCCGGCTTTCTGCAGCATCTCCGCCGTGGGAACAACCCGCTCCCTGCCTGGCACCCTCAGCCACGGCGCGAGGTCGATCACGTTGACGACCACGTCTGTCGCGGTGTCCACGACCCAGATGAAGTTGCGTCCACGATCCGCCACCCACAAGTACGAATTGTGCTTGGTCAACGCCGCCCCGTGAGAGTCCGCTCCCTCGACATCGTCACTGAAGACCACGTTCGGCAACGGAGTGTTGACGCCGTTGAACTCGCGAGTACAGGCCCGGTCCCAGCGGGAACGCGTACAAGTCCGCCTCATAGAGATTGGCAGCGGTCCCGCCGCCCGAATCGACGTACATCTTGTTCCCGACCTGAGCCCCAAGGCAGCCGTTGGGATGAATCGTGCTCCTGTCGTACTCAGCAACGATGCGCATCGGGGTCGCCTTCGCGTCGATGACGAACAATCCTCCGCCGCGAAGGGTCACGAAATTCAACACACCGGTGGACTCGATAATCGGGCAGATTGGCGCATTGTCCGGACGGAGGTCGGCATGCTGGCAGGGGAAGCCGTTGGGAGTCGTGCAGGTCGCCAGGTCGATTCTGGCGGCGTGATCCAGGACGAACGTATTGGTCGCGTAGTTGGTGTTGATTCGCTCATAGAGCTTGCCGTTCTGGTTGGCGACGGCAACGTAGGTGTCATCCGGAGAGGGGAAGGACTGATGCACTTGACGGACGCCGGTGGAGCCGACCGACGTGCGAATACACGTGATCGGCTGGCGCGTCCGGGCATCCATGAACAGCACGTGGCCACTGACCACGAACGAAACGATGGCGTGCGTGCTGGCCTTGTTCATCGTCAACATGTGAGGCCGCACCGGGTTGGCCCCAGTCTGCGCCACGCACAGCGCCGCGGCAGCCCCTCCCAGGTCCACCTTCTCTGCCACCGCGTGCTTGTTGACCTTTTCCAGATCCTTCGCGTCCCAGATGTAAATCGTGCCGCCGTAGTTCTTGCCGGCCGAATCGGACTGATCAATCGACCAGACCTCGCCCTTGGTGTTGCCGGGGGCAAGAGCCAGGGAAAAAGGCAGCAGCAGCGCCAAGAAGGGAACCACCGTCAGCTTCGTCATCATGAGCCTCCGAGGGCCTGGGTGTGAGAAGGGAATGGCGCGGACCAGCAATTATGTCGCCAGCCGCATCGGTGTCAAGCCGTCTAGCCGCTGCAACAATGGGCAGGCTGAGCGGCGTCTGTTATTGTCTGCGCGCGTTCAGGCCGCATGGCCCTGGACGATTGACTTGCGTCTTCATTGCACCAATGATCGGCACAGGCTATCGCGGTTCGGCCCCCCTATCGCACCAAGGAGAGTTCAATCATGGCCGTTGATGCGTTCATCACATTCGAGAGCGTCAGCGCAGGCTCGGCGCCCATAGCATTCGAGATCAAGGATTTTTCGTTCGGTGTCGAAAATCCGACGACGATCGGCTCGACGACGGGTGGCGCCGGTGCTGGCAAGATCAAGTTCAACGAGTTCACCATCAAGAAGACCTCCGACCAGTCGTCCCCTGCATTCTTCAAGAACTGTTGTGCGGGCGCACACTACAAGACTGTCACCGTTTCGATCCGTCCGACCGGAGGCGAGGCTGCCACCAAGGAGTTCCTCCGCTTCAAGTTTGATATGGTCTTTACCACTAAGATCGACTGGTCGGGCCCGGGCGACGAAGGGCCGGAAGAGTCGATCACCTTCGCCTACGGCAAGCTCGGCATCAGGTTCACCCAGGCGCCGGGCGCGAAGCCGGTGGCGGCCGGCTGGGATCAAGTCACGAACAAGGCCGCAGACGACTTCGCCACGATTTGAGCGCCTCCTGTTAGAACGCCGCTCGGTAGATTTCCTCGGCGCCCGAGGCGTCGAAGGGACGGGGGTTGAAGGTGCCTGTCCACTGTTGTGCCGCCAGCGCGGCAAGCTCGGGGATCGAGTCGGCCGTCACGCCGGCGTCCCTTAGCGTCGACCGCAGCCCCGCGGCGCATGTCAGTTCCTCCAGACGCGCCGCCAGCGCTTCGGCGGGCGCCGCCCCGCGACGGGACGTTGGCAAGAGCTCGGCGTAACGTTCCCCCACGACCGGTGCGTTCCAGCGGACGACGTGAGGCAGGAGCATTGCCAGCGCGAGGCCATGCGTCACGTTGAACCGGGCGGTCAGCGGGTTGGCACACGCGTGCGCGGCACCGAGCATCGACTGCTCGATCGCCATGCCCGCGAAATGCGCTCCGAGCGTCATGTCAGCTCGAGCGGCGCGGTCATCGGATGCGGACAGAACGCGCTCGTATGCCCCGTTGAGAAGCGTCCACGCGCGTTCGGCGAAGAGGTCCGAGAGCGGCGTCCGACGTTTCGTCACCCACGTCTCGACGGCGTGTGCGACCGCATCAAAGCCCGCCACCGCGGTCACCGGCCGCGGCGCCGAGGTCGTCAAGTCCGGATCGAGGATCGCCGCGCGAAACGCGGCGGACGGATCGCCACACGCCATCTTCATATGCGTGCCGGCGTCGGCAATCACTGCGTAGCTCTGCGCCTCACTACCCGTACCGGCGGTCGTCGGGATACCGATCATCGGGAGCAGCGGGGTCGTGGCTTTGCCGTACCCGCGATAATCCGCCATCGTCCCGCCATTGGTCAGAAGAAAGCTGATTCCCTTGGCCAGGTCGAGCGCGCTGCCGCCGCCGATCGCCACGATCGAGTCGACGTTCAGAGGTTCGGCAAACGCGGCGCCGCGCTCCACCATGTCGCTATCAGGGTTGACCCCGACGTCACTCGTCAGGTGTATGTCGATCCGACTTTGGTCGAGTACCGACACGAGACGCGCCGCGTGTCCGGCCGCGACGATGCCCGGGTCGGCGACGACAAGGCTCCTGCGGAACCCCAATTCACCCGCCAGATCGCCGACGCGATCGAGCGCGCCGTGACCAAAAATCACACGAGTGCGTGGCTGGAAATCGAAGCCGAACATGTGAAGTAGACTCTAGCATTCATGCAAAAACTGACCCCGATTCAGTGGGTGATCTGTGCGATAGCCGCGATCGGATTCGCCTTCGACATCTACGAAATCCTGATGCTGCCGCTGATCGTGCGTCCCGGCGCTGCTCGAACTGACCGGCGCGGTACCCGGCTCGCCCTGAGTACCAGATGTGGGTCGGTCGTCTCTTCTACATTCCGGCGTTCGCCGGAGGCATCTTCGGTCTGCATTGGCGGATACCTGACCGACCGCTTCGGACGACGGCGCGTCCTCACCTACAGCATCCTCATCTATGCGTTCGGCGCGTTCCTCTCCGGGTTCGCGACGTCGATTCAGATGCTGCTCGTGCTGAGGTGTTTCGTGTTCGTCGGCGTCTGCGTCGAGTTCGTGGCCGCTGTCGCCTGGCTCGCTGAACTGTTCACCGAGCCGAAACAGCGCGAGAAGGTGCTGGGATACACGCAGGCATTTTCCTCGCTCGGCGGGCTGCTCGTCGCCACCATCAACGGGCTCGCTGTGAAGCATGCCTTGAGTTTGCCGGCGATTGCCGCGTTCGGCGTTGTCGTACAGGATCCCGCACGCGCCGTGGCGCTACACGCTAATGTCCGGCGATGATCCCGGCGATCCCTCTGATCCTGATCCGGCCATTCCTGCCGGAGTCGCCGATCTGGCTGGAGAAGAAGCGCGCCGGGACTCTGAAGCGCCCGAGCATCGCAGCGCTCTTCGCTCCGGCGCTGCGCCGGACGACGATCGTCACGACGATCATGTTTGCAATGGCTTACGGCGCCGCATTCGGTGCGATTCAACAGATCCCGCAGATCGTGCCGGGGGTGCCTGAAGTGCGCCAGATGACCCAGGGGAAGCCGCTGCCCGAAGCGCGCGCGATCGTGCAGGGCGTCGCATCCGACGTCACAAAAGTACAGGAGGTCGGCGGTCTCGCTGGTCGGACGCTGCTGGCGGTCCTGGCGGTGTATATCGTCAGCCGCCGCAAACTGATCCGGGTGTTCCAGATCCCCGGGCTGATCGTCCTGCCGATCGTCTTCGGATACGTGGCCACTCGCGATCTGCAGTGGCTCTACGTCGGGATGTTCTTTGCCGGCCTGTTCACGGTCGGCCAATTCAGTTTCTGGGGTAACTACCTGCCAAGGGTCTATCCGGTTCACCTGCGCGGGACAGGTGAGAGCTTTGCCGCGAATATCGGTGGACGTCTCATCGGGACGTCGTTCGCATGGTTGACAGCAACGCTTGCCGTGACGAGCGATCGCGCGAACGCCCCGGCCAAGGTTGCGCTTGTCGCCGCGTGCGTGGGGTTCTCGGTGTATCTGGTCGGACTTATTGCCAGCTTCTTCTTGCCCGAGCCTGGGAATGAGGATGCTCACTGAGAAGGCGCTTCAGAGTGCGAGTCACTTGATCTTGCCGCGGAGGTCTGCGAACGAGTCGCTGCACCACGACGACCTGGCCTTCGGGCCACTGCCGCCCGCGCATCATGAGGAAGCGCTTGCCGTCGGGTGAGACGTCGTAATTGGCAACCTGCGGCCCGAACGGATAGTCGCCGGAGAAGATGACGCGGGGGGCGAGCGCGGCGACGTCCGCCGCCGCCTTCATGCGCACGGCGAGCACATCCCGGCCATTGCGAAAGAAGAGTTCCTCTCCGGTGCGAGACCAGAGAGGCTCGATTCCACCACTAGTCGAGATGACCGTTCGCGCCCCTTGCCCGGAATATGAACGCACGTAGACCTCGTTGCGGCCGGATTCATCCGACACGTACGCCACAAGTTGTCCGTCCGGCGACACCATCGCGCCCCCTTCGTCGGCTGGGCCGCTGACCAGCGGCGTCTGCTGTCCGCCTGCGAAAAGAACGCGGCTGACGTCGGTGCCGCTCTGAGGGCTGAACCGGTCCTGCAGGATCAGGGCGGCGTCGGGAGCCGACCACGAGGTCGGCACCCTGTCGACTGCGCCGGCAAGCCTGACGAGCCTTTCCGCCGGCCCCGCTCCGTCCGAAGGGAACGCGACGATGTCGGTCCCCTCCGAAGCGACCCGCGCGGAGATGACACGCGCGCCGTCGGGCCGCCACACGACGCCGTGGTTGTCCCCTTCCTTCGACAACTTGACCGTCGTTCCCCGCGCGAGCTCGCGCACCCAGATGTCGCAGTTCGGCGCCGGTGTTCTGAACGCGACGCGAGTGCCGTCCGGAGAGAAGCGCGGCGTGTCGGCCTGGCGGTCGAGCGACGCCGCGATCGTCTCCTTGCCATCCCGGTCGACGAGCACCATCGACCAGCCGGCCTCGCCCGGTGGCGCGGCCGGGACGTAGACGAGCGTGCCGTCAGGCGCGACGGCGAACAGACGCGACTGGTAGCTGAGGCGGTTGCCGACGCCCTGCGTGAGGGCAGACGCCGAACCGGTCGCAGACAGGGTCTGCAGGTCGAAGGCGGTCGCCAGGATCGCGTCCCCTCGATGGAACAGCAGGTGCCCGGTGGGTACCCAGGCGGGTGAATAAGCGTCCTGCGCCACCACGCGTACCTTCTGGTCTGCAAGCGTGAACACGACGGCGTCGAAACGTACGCCCTCGCGCTTGAGAAGCAGGACGGCCTTCGATCCAGGCAACGCCCATGGAGACGCCCACGAGTTCCGTATTGCATGGTCGCCCTTCAGCAGGTTCTCTACCGTCCCGCCAGCCGAATTGACACGCTGCAGGCCGCTCGTCGGGTCGCCGACGAACACGATGGTCCCATCGTCCATCCACGTGCCGCCTCCGGATGCATTCGCGGGCGCAAGGGTGAGCGCGGGTCCGCCGGCCAACGCGACCTTCTTGAGAGAATTGCCGGCGAAGAATCCGACCCAGTCGCCGTCCGGCGAGAAGAATGGCATGCGGCCACCTTCGGTTCCGTCGAGCGCACGCAGGTCGAGTGATTGAAAGTTCCGTACGTAGATGCGTTCGACTCCGTCGCCGCCGCGGCCGCGAAACGCAAGCACATTGCCGTCGGGCGAGAGCGAAAGTGTCTGGAACGCATCGAACAGCAGCGGCGACAGGCCAGACACAGCGAACCGTAGCGTCGGCTGTGGCGCTTTGGACGGCGCTCTGAAGGCGATCGCGGCGATTGACGCGACTGCCGCGCCGAGCAGCAGGCAGGCTCCGGCGACCAGCCACGAGCGACCACGCGATGGAGCGGGCGACCCTGACCGACCGTCGCCCGCATTCAGTTCGTAGGCGGCATCACCGATGTCGCGCAGGCGTCGCTTCGGGTCTTTCTCCAGACAGCGCTGCAAGAGCTCGCGCAGGCGGGAAGGCGTGGTGGCCGGGAGCTGCGACCAGTCCGGTTCCTTCAGCACAACCGCGCCGAGCACTTCCGTCATGGAGTCGCCGCCAAACGGCGTGCGCCCTGTGAGCATCTCGTAGAGGACGACGCCGAACGCCCAGACGTCCGCACGTTTGTCGACGGCCTTTCCCTTCGCCTGCTCCGGCGACATGTACGCGGCGGTGCCGAGGATTACGCCCATCCCGGTCATGGCGGGCGAGGTGAAGGTGGGGGAATTCCGCGGGTTGTAGGGGCCGGCTTCAGCCGGACCGCCTGAAGGCCGGCTAAAGCCGGCCTCTACCGGCCCGATCGCCTTCGCCAAGCCAAAGTCCAGCACCTTCACCGTGCCGTCATCACGGACCTTGATGTTCGCCGGCTTCAGATCGCGGTGAACGATGCCGCGCTCATGCGCCGCTTCGAGCGCCTCGGCAATCTGCCGCGCGATCGGCAGGGCTTCGGTGAGCGTGATCGGGCCGCGTGCGATCCGCTGCGACAGATCTTCGCCTTCCACGAGCTCCATCGCCAGGGCGGGCGGCTGCTCGATGACGCCGAAGACCTGCGCGATGTTGGGGTGATTGAGCGCCGCGAGCGATTGTGCTTCACGCTCGAAGCGTGCCAGACGGTCGGGATCCAGGGCGAACAACTCCGGCAGGACTTTGATCGCGACGTCGCGACGCAGCTTGGTATCGCGCGCGCGATACACCTCGCCCATACCGCCGGCGCCGATCGCGTCGATGATCTCATATGCGCCGATGCGTGTGCCGGGCGCGAGGCTCATCGTCAGCGCTTGCTGCGCCCGTGGAACTCCGCCATCCAGTTCTGGACCACCACGATGCCGCGCAGATCCGACTCGCTTTGTTTCCGCTGCACCGTGAGAAATCGCCTGCCGTCACTGGTTGCCACGAATCCGTCAAATACCGAGAGTCGGTCATTCGTCGTCGTGAACAATAGCTTGGGGTTGCCAAATGTCGGCGACTCGCCGGTGGCGACCGGGACGGCGCTGACGAGCAGGTCACGCCCCTGACCCGTGATCGCAAAAAGTTCTCGTCCGTCGCCAGGCCAGAAACCGCGCTCGCTTCTCAAGGCCGGTATTTCCCATTCACCTTCACCGGAGGGAAAACGGCGGAGATAGAGGCGGGGACTACCGCTCTTGAACGACGAGTACGCGACGTACCGGCCGTCGGCGGAAATCCCCAGCGGATAAAGCTCAAAGGTCGAGAGCACCAGTACCCGAGCGGGATCGTTCGGCTGCATGTTCCAGACTTTGAGACCTCGCTCCGCCGTTCCGCTTGTCTGATAGACGACATGTTTGCCATCAGGGGCGAAGATCGCTTCGCCGGCGTTCTTGACGAGTATCCGCGCATCTCCAGAGCCGTCGGCTGACTTTGCACACATCGCGCCGCCGGCTGCCGTGGGGCAGGTGAACGCCAGCGTCCGTCCGTCCGGCATCCACCTGGGCTTCGATTCGTTGCTCGCTGTGGCGGTTATCCGTATGGATCCGCCATCCGGGTTCAGAACCCAGACGTCGCTGTTATTGTTCTCAATCGCCGTGTAAGCGATCCGTCCGTCCGGCGCGAGTGCGGGTTCGACGATCCCCTGTTTCATCTCGCCGACCGTCTTTTCAACCGAGCCGTCCTGGCGAACCCATGCGAGCTGCCCCGGCGCGGCATCCGCCGTGGGGGCATAGATGAGTGTGCCGTCATCGGCAACCGATGGATTGCGTCCGCCCGCGGCGATGAGGAACGGTTCGCCGGTTGTTTCGAGCTTCGAGAGCGAGAACGGCACCGCCCAGATGCCAACGTTTCCCTCGTCCAGGCGGTAGACAAGATGTCCAGTGGGTGAATACGAGGGCAGGTTGAGGACCTGCGGGCCGGCGCGTACTTTCTCCGGGCTGCGCACCACGATTTTTCGCCGGCCCGCGGTGAACACCTCGATCGTGTCGGTGCCTTGCTGGCGGTGGACGATGTAGACGAAAGCGCCGTCAGGGAGAACGGCGGGCTGATGGAAGTCGACTTCGCCGTCAGCCAGCGGTATCAGGACCGCAGGCTCTCCGCCGAGAGCTGACACCGTGTACATCGGGCCGCGCGTCGTCGAGAACACGATGCTGTCGTCGGTCCGCCACGCACCGCCGACGATCGCGCCCGGCATGTTGCAGATGGCGGTTGGCTGACCGTCCTGTGCGCTGATTCGCCATAGTCGTCCAGCCGCTGAATACGCAAGCGTCGCGCTGTCGGGCGACCAGAAAGGCGTCGGGGCATATTCGCCGAGTCCGGCCTCACCGGCCCCCGTCAACTCGCGAGGCCGAAGTTGCTGGAGCTCCCAGACGTGAAGCTTGCGGTCGGCGACGAACGCGACCTTTTGTCCATCCGGTGAGATCGAGAACTCGCGACTCCCCTGGCCGCCGGCGGCTGGGGTGGTAAGCAGGTATTTGCGAAACGGCGCCGGCGCGGCGCGGGAGGACAACCCCCACCAGGTCGCGCCGCTCGCTGCCGCAGCGGCCACGAGGACGAGTGCCGATGCTGCGATCCAGAATCGACGCGATACGCGCGGAGGCTGGGTGACTCTCCGCACAACCGGAAGGCTGGCCGTGGTCTCGAACGCAATGCGTGCCTCGCCGATGTCGCGCAGGCGCTGCCTCGGATCCTTTGTCAGGCACCGATGCAGCAGCGATACGACTGGCGGAGGGACGTCCGCAGGAAGCAGGTTCCAGGCAGGCTCGTCCTTGACGATGGACGCGATGGTCTCAGTCACATCGTCGCCGGCGAACGGTCGTTGCGCCGTGACCATTTCGAACAGCACGCAGCCAAACGCCCAGATGTCGGCGCGTCGGTCCACCGGACGTCCGCGCGCCTGCTCCGGCGCCATATAGGCCGCCGTCCCGAGGATCACGCCGATCTGCGTCATCGCGGGTGATGTGAAGGTCGGAGAGTTGCGCTCGTAGTCCAGCCCTTTATGGCTGCCGTCGTCAGCAGGGTTGAAGACCTGGCCTACCGACGACGGATCCATCGCTTTCGCCAAGCCGAAATCCAGCACCTTCACCGTGCCGTCGCCGCGGACCTTGATGTTGGCGGGCTTCAGATCGCGGTGGACGATGCCGCGCTCGTGCGCGGCTTCGAGCGCTTCCGCGATCTGCCTGGCAATCGGGAGCGCGTCCAACACCGGAATCGCGCCGCGCGCGATGCGTTGCGAGAGATCTTCACCCTCCACCAGTTCCATCGCCAGCGCCGGCGGCTGCTCGATCGACGGCGAACACCTGTGCGATGTTCGGATGATTCAAGGCCGCGAGCGACTGCGCTTCGCGCTCGAATCGCGCCAGTCGTTCGGGGTCGGCGGCAAAGAGCTCCGGCAGGACCTTGATCGCAACGTCCCGCTGCAGCTTGGGATCGCGCGCGCGATAGACCTCCCCCATACCGCCGGCGCCGAGCGCGCTCGTGATTTCATACGCGCCGATGCGTGTACCCGGCGTCAGCGACATCCTGCGACACCCGCGGTCATCGGGCCGCCTCGAGCAGCCAGATATCCGAATCGAGGATGTCCCGCTCCGAATAAAGTGTTCTGCCGTCGGCGCTCAGGCGGTAGCGGATCCCGTTTTCAGGCGCGTCGAACGGAACCCATTTTCCCGTCAGCGCGTCCACCACGACGAGCCCTCTCCCAGAAGCGAACAGGAACCGTCGTGAATCCCTGAGCCAGCCTGCGGTCCCTTCGGCGAGATTCGCCAGCGGAGGCGGGACCTCGATAGTCCTCACCTTTCCGCTCGCAACTTCCCAGATCGCGGGCTGCCGCGGGAAGCCGCTGCCGTTCAGAATCGACCCGGCCACCATCGAACCGTCCGGGGACCATGCCTCCGCGCTGAACCTCGTTGCACCGGGATTCTTGAAGAACGTGGCGGTCTTCGGCGTCGCCAGGGTAGAGGCGTCGAAGATCCAGGCTCCAGGCGGCGAGGCCGTCGCAACTGCGGTGATCACGCGACTCCCGTCAGGCGACCACGCTGTGCCATGGAGCTCGGTGAGCAGATCCGTCAGCGGCCGCAGGTCCGAGCCATCACGCCGGATGGACCACAGCTCCCACCTCCCAGTACGGGTCGACATGAACGCGATCCGGCTGCCGTCGGGGGACCACGACGGATTCCGATCCTTCGCCGCATCGTCGGTCAGCCGGATGGTCTCCGATCCGTCCGGCCGCATGAGGACGATGTCCTCCTGCGCGGTGCGGCTCGTGCACGCCAGCCAGTCGGCGGAAGGCGACGGAGAGCACCACCCGAGCGAGGAGCTGCGCAGCGCGAACGGCTCGCCCGATGCAGGTCTCGCATCCCCCACGCGTGTGCGAAGGAGCTCGTGGGTCGTGCTGTAAGCCACGACAACCGCGCGACGCGGATCGCTCCCAAACCGCGGATGACCGACAGCAGTCAGACTGGTCGTGACCGGCTCGGGATCGCCTCGAGCCGCGCCCGTTCGCTGATCGATCGCAACCCGCCAGATGTTCATGTTGCCGCCCCGGTCGCTCGAGAAGTAGAGCCACCGGCCATCGGCCGACCATTCGGGCGACCAGTCCGTCGCAGCGTCCTGTGTCACGGGGAGTGGCGTACCGCCGCGCGCGGCGACGGTCCAGAGATCCCGCTGGCCGCCGGTGTTTGCCCAATAGGCGATGCGGCCGCCGTCGGGCGACCATGCTGGCTGGACCGCGTCTGCCGTCTCCAGCCGCACGGCTTTGCCGGACGCGATATCGACGGTCCACAGCTGGGACGCTCCGTAACGGGCGTACGGGTCGATCACGGGCTCGGTCGCATAGGCGAGAGCGCGTCCGTCCGGGGACCAGGCGGGATCGAAGCCTGCTCCGATCACGCGGCGCACCGACTCGCCGGTCGCGCCCATGACATAGATCCCTCCGCCGTCGCGTTCCGACCGGAAGGCAATCTGCTCTCCGTTGGGCGACAGAGACGCCTGTTGATCGTCGCCGGGAGAGCTCGCGGTGAGATTCAGCGGACGAGCACCGCCGACGCGAAGAAGGTAGACGTCCAGGTTACCAGCGGCGGCGCTCGCGAAGACGATCTGGCGTCCGTCAGGTGAGATGTCCGGTTGCAGTTCCGGTCCAGGCAGTTCTGTCAATCGGCGCAGCGAAAAAGGGCTGACAGTCGTCGCATCCGCGGCGCGAGCCGGCAGGAACTGCAGCAGCCCGGCTCCTGCGACAGCGCCGAGCGCGATGAATCCAAGTGCCTGCAGTAGTCGAAGACGTCTCGCCGCGGCGGCGGCCGGCCCGGTGAATTCCGCGAATCCGCCTCCACTCAGCAGCACGCGTGCCTCTCCGATGTCGCGCAGCCGCGTCCGTGGATCCCGCTCGAGGCAGCGCCTCAAGAGGTACCGAAGCCACTCCGGTGTCTCCGGCGGCAGCGCCGTCCACACCGGGTCCCGCGCGACGACCGCGCCCAGCGTTTCCGCGACCGAATCGTGGGCGAAGATCGCTCGTCCCGTGAGCATCTCGAAAACGAGACAGCCGAAAGCCCAGATGTCGGCGCGTTTGTCGACCGGCTTCCCTTTCGCCTGCTCCGGCGCCATGTAGGCCGCGGTGCCGAGGATCACCCCCAGGCCGGTCATCGCGGGAGATGTGAACGTGGGGGAATTACGGTCGTAGTCCAGCCCTTTAGGGCTGCCCGTGTCAGCAGGGCTGGAGCCCTGGACTACGGCCGTCATCGCTTTCGCCAAGCCGAAATCCAGCACCTTCACCGTGCCGTCGTCGCGAACTTTGATGTTGGCCGGCTTCAGATCGCGATGGACGATGCCGCGGTCGTGCGCCGCTTCGAGCGCGTCGGCGATCTGCTTCGCGATCGGCAGCGCTTCGTCTAGCGGAATCGCTCCACGCGCGATGCGCTGCGAGAGATCCTCTCCCTCCACCAGTTCCATCGCCAGCGCCGGTGGGTTTTCGATGACACCGAACACCTGTGCGATGTTGGGGTGATTCAGCGCGGCGAGTGACTGCGCTTCGCGTTCGAATCGGGAGAGCCGATCCGAATCCGTTGAGAATTGTTCCGGAAGAACCTTGATCGCCACATCGCGCTGCAGCTTCGTATCGCGCGCACGATAGACCTCGCCCATGCCCCCGGCGCCGAGCGCGCCTGTAATCTCGTAGCCGCCGATCTTCGTCCCTGGTCCTGGAGTCAACGTCTGGAAGTGGCAAGCAGTATAAGTCCTGCGCCGTGGTGAGCAGGGTTGTGTGTCTCGCGTCGATCGACACCATCATCACGTCTGCGTCGCCGCCAACCTCCGCGCGATCCGGTCAGAATCGGATGCGAACTGCTCGGGGAGCGGTTTGATCGCCACATCGCGACCGAGCCTCGGGTCGCGCGCGGTTATTCGAAGATCTGATCCACCTGGCAGCGGAAGCCCGGAATGACACCGTCGAGACCGACGTCCTCGCGACCGCGGCGCGCCACGGGTTCGGTGGTTCTGCTGTGAAGGATCACAGTCCTCGCTTCGGGATCCACCACCACGACAAGGGGCACTCCTGTCGCCAGGTATTCGGCCGTCTTCGCCGCAACCTCAGATTGCGTGTCGTCCGGCGACAACACCTCGATCGCCAAGTCGGGAGCGCCCTTCCAGAAGCCTCGGGGATCGACGCTCGGGATCCGTTCGGAGCGGATGTAGGCGATGTCTGGGGCCCTGACTGTATCCGGATTGGACTTGAGCGTGAATCCCACCTCGGTCACGATCACGCCCAACCGCTGATGGCGGACATGGTGATCGAGGAGTGACAGGACCCGCGTGACCACCCGCCCGTGAAGATAACCGACGGGGGTCATGCGAATGACGCGGCCGGCCACGAGCTCGTAGCGGAAGTCGTCGGCGGGGAACTTCTCCAGCTCCTCCGCCGTGACGAGTCGCGCCGGATCCAACATTGAATGACCCTTCGCCATCGCATCTTAGCATCGTCGGTGCGAGCGCGATGCCAGCGCGATTATCGAGGATTGCGGTCCATTGCGCGTCGCGCGTTGCAGGAAACGCAACGACGAATCCGTCTCGGCGTGTCAGAAACGACCGCCCTTACTTGCGAGGACGACGAAACACCGATCAGTATGACAAGACCGATTGCTCCGAGGATCTCGTAAGGCCCGAGTCGCGCGCCTGGCACCAGCGTCATCGCTGCTGCTTGATGGTCGACGGCCAGTTGAGAACGATCGTGATTGGCGAGGCGTCGGGACGGGCGGCGACGTTCATCAGGAACCGCTGCCCATCGGAAGTCACGTCGTACTCCGTCGCGTAGAACGACCACGGAGTGGTACCGAGCCGAACGTCGAAGAGTGGTGACGGCTTTCCAATTTCGGGCACGGCATCGAGCCTGACGTCAACGGCAGTGAGCTTCTGATCGAGAGACACGTAGAACAGCTCTCGTCCGTCCCTGCGCCACCGGGGCTGCATCGCACCAGATGTCGATACCTGCACCTTGGCTCCACGCGTAGGAAAGCTCTGCAGGAAGATCTCGAAACGACCGGTCTCATCAGATGTGTACGCCACAAAGCGACCGTCGGGTGAGAACGCCGCCTGGCCCGGATTGCCAGTTTCGAGGTATGGGGAG
This sequence comes from uncultured Acidobacteriota bacterium, assembly GCA_963810305.1. Taxonomy (GTDB): domain Bacteria; phylum Acidobacteriota; class Vicinamibacteria; order Vicinamibacterales; family 2-12-FULL-66-21; genus JACDCA01. The sequence continues at coordinate 84,825 of CAWEMY010000006.1, read as the reverse complement.
GGCTGCTGGTTGCCGGCGAGCCGCTGCGACCAGACTTCCGTTGATCCTTTTGGACCGTGAATGACATACAGGACACTCTGGCCGTCAGGAGACCAGGTCATCGGGTAAGTCGGCGTCGGCAGCTTGAGCACGGCCTCTGGACGGCCGCTGCCGTTGGACGCGACGCGGTACAGGTTGCCCGCGGGTCCGTTGACCTCGGAGTTGTAGATGACCGTCGCACCGTCAGGCGACCACACCGGCATCGATTCGCCGGCCGCTTCGAACGTCAGGCGGCGCTTAAGCTCGCGTCCGAGCTCGACGATCCAGAGATCAAAATTCTCCGATTGATCCCGGATCGTCACCGCCACGCTGCGGCCGTCCGGAGCCAATCTGGGGTTACCGTACGAGTCGGCGGCGCCGATTTGTCCGATCATCTTTCCGGCGCGGTCGAACCACTGGAGATAGTTCGCTGCCTTCAGGGCGCCGGCGCGGTAAGCCAGCATTCCGTCAGGCGACGCCGAGAATGCCACGCTCCCGGTGTTCGATCCTTCCTGAACGTTCTCTGCGACTGGGATCGCGTCTCCCGCGGCGAGCGCCCGCCGTTCCGCGTCGAACGGCTGTGCCACCAGTGTCGATCGCCGCGGGTACAGCAGATACCCCGACGCGTAGTGTGCCTCGCCGGTTGCGCCCTCGATCAGCCGGACCTTCTCGTCCGATCCGAGCGTCCCGACATAGATGGCGCTCTTCTCCGGCCTGATCGAGAGCGCGTAGAACAGAAAGTGCCTGCCGCCTGGCAGGAAGTGCGGATAACGATGACTGGTCTCCTCGTAGGCGGCATCCAGCGTCGTCACGGGCACTGCCGCTCCGCCGCTGGCTGACACGCGGACGAGCGGCGCGATATTGGATGCCTCGAAGACGATGATTCCCTCGGCATTCCAGGTTCCCCCGCGCCCCGTCGGCGCGTCCGCGAGCGTCTGCGGCAATCCGCTGGAGGAGAGATCGACCTTTTTCAGTTTCCCGCCGGCAAAGAACCCGACGAACCGGGAGTCAGGGGACCAGAACGGATAATGTGCGCCGTCCGTACCAGCCATCTGGCTGGCCGTCAGCGAGTCGATCCCTTGCACCCAGAGTCTTGATGTGGCGTCCCGCCCCGTCGCGGCGAATACGATGCGCCGGCCGTCTGGCGAGAAGACGGGCGCATCGATCGGGACGTGGTTTTCCGGAGCTGCGACGATGAACCGGGCAGGCACGCGATCTGCCGGCGGCTCGCGCAGATGCCGCACGGCGGGAACCGCAAACGCCAGCGCCGTAATCGCCGCCACGATCGCCGCCGCCGGCCACAGTCGCGAGCGTGGGCGGGCCGCTCCGGCCGCGGGCGCGGCTGCCGGTGCCGCGCTCGCCTCGTCGAGCTGCAACCGCGCATCACCGATGTCGCGGAGCCGGTGCTTCGCATCCTTGACGAGGCAGCGGTGAAGGAGCGACACGAGAGGAGCTGGCAGGTTCGACGGCAACACAGTCCACGCGGGCTCGTCTTTCACGATCGACGCCACCATGTCGGTAACATCATCGCCGCCGAACGGCCGCTGGGCCGTGAGCATCTCGAACAGCACGCAGCCAAAGGCCCAGATGTCCGCGCGTTTGTCGACGGCTCTCCCCTTCGCCTGCTCCGGCGCCATGTAGGCGGCCGTCCCGAGGATCATGCCCATCTGTGTCATCGCCGGCGAGGTGAAGGTTGGGGAATTTCTGACGTCGTAGTCCAGCCCTTTAGGGCTGTCCATGTCCGCAGGGCTGAAGCCCTGCGCTACGGCTGTCATGGCCTTCGCCAATCCGAAATCCAGCACCTTCACCGTGCCGTCGTCGCGCACCTTGATATTCGCCGGCTTCAAATCGCGATGGACGATCCCGCGTTCGTGCGCCGCCTCGAGCGCCTCCGCAATCTGCTTCGCGATCGGTAGCGTCTCGGCGAACGGGATCGGGCCGCGCAGAACGCGCTGCGACAGATCCTCCCCCTCCACCAGTTCCATGACCAGCGCCGGCGGGTCCTCGATGACGCCATAGACCTGCGCGACGTTCGGATGGTTGAGGGCCGCCAGCGACTGCGCCTCGCGCTCGAAACGGGCGAGCCGATCGCGATCGGTGGCGAACAACTCCGGCAAGACCTTAATCGCCACGTCGCGATTGAGCTTCGGATCGCGGGCGCGATACACCTCGCCCATACCGCCGGCACCCAGAAGAGACAGGATTTGGTACGGACCTATCCGCGTGGAGGGTTGAATCAGCATTGGCCGGTGCGGCGGATTATATCCGGCCGGCGCACACTGGAGTTTCTCCTTCTGCGGGTTGGCGAGCCGAATCGTCGAACAGCGGCTGCGGGGAGGTGACATGGAAAACGAATGTCTGTGGAGCTTTGCCGGCTGTGTGATGGAATCTGGCACACGGTTACTTTGACAATGAGGAAGGTCCTGATCGCCGTCTGCCTGCCAGTCGCCATGACTGCCGCGGCCCTTGGCGCCGGCGCTCTCGGGCAGCAACCCGCTTCACAATCGGCCTCGCTTCAGCAACAGCTCCAGGCGAAGTTCGACGAGCTGCACAAATCGGCCAGCTTTCCGGGAGGCACGGCCGGCTTCGTACTCGCGGACGGCACGAGCTTCGCGCTGGCGGTCGGCGTTTCGGACCGGACGACGAAGGCGCCGATGAAGACGACCGATCGTCTGCTTCTCGGTAGCGTCGGCAAGACATACGTCTCCGCCGTCGCGCTGCAGATGATCCACGAAAAGAAGTTCAGGCTCGACGACACACTCGACAGGTTCTTTGGCGATGCCGCCTGGTTTCCGAGGCTTGCCAATGCCCCGAAGATCACCGTGCGTCATCTGATGACGCATACCAGCGGGATCGTCCGCTACGAACTGAATCCGAAGTTCACGAAAGATCTCAGCGCGAACCCAGACAAGGTCTGGACCGGGGAGGAGCGGCTTGCGTACTTGCTCGACGCGACGCCGCCATTTGCCCCCGGCGAAGGTTGGGAGTACTCCGACACCAACTACATCGTCCTCGGAATGATCATCGAACGCGTCGGCGGCATCCCCTACTACGAGCAGTTGAAAAAGCGGGTGCTCGAGCCCCACGGATTGAAAGATACGGTCGCGGCCGACAGCCGGACCGTGCCGGGATTGGTCCAGGGTTACGCGGGCGCTGACAATCCCTTCGGCGGCACCGACGAGATGATCAAGGACGGGCGGTTCGCGGTGAATCCGCAGTTCGAGTGGACGGGGGGAGGATTGGCGGTGACGTCGCTGGATCTGGCCCGCTGGGGGAAGCTGCTCTACGAAGGCAAGGCGCTGCCGCCGCAGATGATGGCGACGTTGCTCGACGGCGTCCCGGCGCGGCTCGGTCCGGAGTCGAAATACGGACTCGGTGTGATCATCCGTCCGTCTCCCCTCGGCATCACCTACGGTCACAGCGGTTTCATGCCCGGATACCAGACCGAGCTCGTGTACTTTCCAGACCTCCAGACCGCTATCGCCGTGCAGGTGAACTCGAGCGCCCGCGGAGCGACCGGGCGTTCGTTGCGGGCGTTCGCCGTCGAGTTCGCCGGCATCATCAAAGCGCAATAGCCTCCCCTTGCTTACCGAGTGGAAGAGGTGTATGTTCTACCTCGGTAACCGAGAGGAACAGATGAGCAAACCATCCGATCTGGTCCAGGGCACGCTGGACCTGCTGATCCTGAAAATCCTGGCGCTCGAGCCGCTCAACGGATGGGCGATCGGCCAGCGTCTCCGTCAGGTGTCCAAGGACGTCCTCCAGGTGAGCGACGGCTCGCTCTATCCGGCCTTGCACAAGCTCGAAAACGAAGGCTGGATCACCGCCGAGTGGCGGGCGAGCGAAAACAACAGACGGGCCAAGTTCTACTCGTTGACGCGACCCGGCCGGCGCCACCTGGAAAAAGAGACGGAGAACTGGGCGCGGCTGTCAGCGGCAATCTCCCAGGTCGTGAAGCTCAAGGAGGTTTGAGCAATGGAGGTGCTGCGCCGGCTGATCGCCGCGCGGATGCGGCTTCGTGCGGTCTTGTTTCGGTCACGTCTCGACCGTGATCTCGACGAGGAGCTGCAAAGCCATATCGAGCAGCTCACCGCCGGGCACATCGCCCGAGGCCTGCCCCCGGCCGAAGCGCGGCGGCAGGCGCTCGTCGCCATGGGGGGCGTCGAGCAGCGCAAAGAGGAATGCCGCGATACACGGCACACCCGCGTCCTTCACGATGTCGGCCGTGATCTGCGCTACGCGCTGCGAATACTGCGCAAGAGCCCTGGCTTCACCGCTGCAGCCGTGGTGTCGTTGACGCTTGGGATCGGCGCCAACACCGCGATCTTCCAGCTCATCGACGCGATCACGCTGCGTCGACTGCCGGTCGAACGCGCCGGGGACCTGGCGATCGTCAACATCCCCGACCGGCAGGGCGCGAGTGGCGGTTTCAACGGCCGCTACGCGCAGCTGACATATCCAATACTCGACGAGCTCCGGCGGGTACAGCAGCCGTTTACTGATGTTCTCGCCTGGGGCACGTCGACCTTCGACCTCGCGGAACGCGGGGAGTCACGTTTCGCGGAAAACGGCCTCTGGGTCAGCGGCAACTACTTCGACCTGCTTGGCATTCGACCGCATCTGGGTCGCCTCCTGGCGACACAGGACGATGTGCGTGGCTGCGGCGCGCCCGGCGTGGTGATGAGTCATGCGTTCTGGCGGCGCGAGTTCGGCGGCGATCCAGGTGTCGTCGGCCGCCGAATCACCGTGAGCGGCCGTCCTCTTGAAATCATCGGCGTTGCCGAAGCGGGATTCTTCGGCGTCGAAGTCGGTCGCTCGTTCGATCTGGCCCTGCCGTTCTGCGCGGATGCGCTGCTCAACCCCCCCGGCCGGCTCGACTCGCGGTGGGTCTGGTGGATCGCGGCGATGGGACGCCTGAAGCCGGGGTGGACGTTGGCGGCTGCCGACGCTCATCTCCGGTCGATCTCGCCGGCGCTATTCCGCGACACCCTGCACGAGGAGTACAGCAAGGCGACCGCCGAAAGCTACCTGGGATTCGTCCTGGGCGCATCGGATGGTTCCGTGGGGTTTTCGCGTTTGCGAAGCGAGTACGACCGTCCTCTGAAGCTGCTGCTGGGTACCACGGCGATCGTCCTGCTGATCGCATGCGCCAACCTGGCGAACCTGTTGTTTGCGCGCATGTCCGCACGCTCGCGAGAGGTGTCGATTCGCCTTGCGCTCGGCGCGTCGCGCGGGCGGGTCTTCAGGCAGCTCCTCCTCGAGAGCTTCGTCCTCGCCGCAATCGGCGCAGCAAGTGGTGTCGCTCTCGCCCTGGCGCTTGGTCGCGGGATCGTCGTCATGATGAGCTCGGATGTCAGCCCGCTGTTTCTGGCGCTGAGTATCGACTGGCGGGTCGTGGCATTCAGCTCAGGCCTCATGGTGGTGACGTGCCTGCTGTTCGGAACGGCTCCGGCGTTGCGCGCCTCGCACGCGTCGCCGGAGGAAGCGTTGCGCGGCAGCGGCCGAACGCTGACCTCCGGGATGGCCAGCCGCACGCTGCGACGGGCGCTGGTCGTCGTTCAGGTCGCGCTGTCGCTGATGCTCCTCGCCGGCGGACTGGTCTTCAGCAGGAGCCTCCAGAACCTCTTCACGACCGACGCCGGTTTCCAGCAACGAGGAATCCTGGAGCTCGACGTCGACCTGACCCGCCTGAAACTGCCGGTCGACACGCGGAACGAGTATTACCGGATGCTCCTCGAGCGGGTCCGGTCGACGCCGGGGGTCGAGGCAGCGGCAGTAACGATGATCGTACCGCTCGTAGGTGGCTGGAATCAGTGGGTCCACATGGACTACGACCGGAACGCGAAAGGCCTGGTGAATCTCAGCGGAGGCAGTCCTGGTTACTTCGAAACGCTGCGCATTCCGCTGGCTGCCGGGCGCGACTTCACTGTGTCAGACCGCACCGGCTCTACGGCTGTCGCCATCGTCAATGAGGCATTTGTCCGGCGCTTTTTCGGCGCGCGTAACCCGCTCGGAGCGACGTTCCGCGTCGAAGGGGCCCCGGGCCAGCCCTGGCCTTCAATCGCCATCGTCGGGGTCGTGAAGAACACAAAGTACGGAGACCTCCGGGAAGAATTCGCACCGATCGTGTACCTTGCCGCATTCCAGCACACCAGTCCCGGCGAGTTCCACCAGATCCTGATGCGAGGGACTGCGTCACTGCCGTCTCTCCGCGATGCAGTCAAGCGGGTGGTGCAAGCCACCGATCCCGATATCCGCTTCCATTTTCACGACTTTCAAGAGCAGCTGCGCGAGAACCTGATGCGCGAACGCCTGATGGCAGCCCTCTGCGGGTTCTTTGCCATTCTCGCCACGGTCCTGGCCACGGTGGGCGTCTACGGGCTGGTCGCGTACTCAGTAGCGCGACGAACACACGAGATCGGGATTCGCCTGGCGCTCGGTGCGGGCCGGCACGTGATCGTCGGCCTGATTCTGCGGGAGGCCGTGTGGCTTCAGTGCGCAGGCATCATCATCGGCCTGCTGCTTGCCGCGCTGGCCGCGGGAGCCGCAAGAGCGATGGTCTTCGGGATCGATGCAGCCGATCCGGCGACGCTGCTGGCGGCGGCAGTGCTGCTGGGAGGGATTGCGATGCTGGCGAGCTGTATCCCCGCCGTCCGCGCATCGAGGGCTGACGTGACCAGCGCGTTGAGGTCTGACTAGATCAACGTGCCGGGGGTGCCGTTCATCACTTGCGTTGAACCGTGTTTATCTCTGCTTGCTGCTTTTTCGTCAGCTTCGCGAACACGAGGTCGTACGACTGGCGGATGCACTCCTGGATCTCACGGTCGGCCAACGCGTCGAACGTTTCGAGCGCCACCCATTTCGCGCGTGCCATGTACGGCGCCGGAACAATCCCCTCTCGCTCCACAAGCTCACCGAACCGTTCGTCGCTGCACTTGAACGACAACCGATGAGACGCGCCGGGTTCGGTCGCCGCGACCGCAAACATTTTCCCGCCCACCTTGAACACCAGATCGGCGCCCCATTGAATCTGTTCGGTGGCAGCTGGATACGAAAGGCAGTGCTTTCGAAGTTTCTCTAGCGTCACCCCAAAGTCTCCTGATCTCCTGGTCTCCTGCTATCCCAGACAGAACAGCTTGCCGTCGGCGGAGCCGATGACCAGCTTGCCATCGGCGATCGCCGGTGACGCGCTGAGCGGGCCGCCGGCTTCGAATTCCTGGACGCTCTTGCCGCTCGCGGCGTCGACGACGTAGAGCTTGCCATCGCTGCTGCCGACGTAGACGCGGCCGCCGACGACCGCAGGTGAGGAATCGATCCGGGCGCCGGTGATTCGCGTCCAGATCGCCTTGCCGGTGTTCAGGTCGAGCGCGTGCAGCATCTTGTCGCGTCCGCCGACGAACACACGATCGCCGACGATTGCCGCGGACGAGTAAAACGGGAAGTTTCGCTGCGGATGCTTATAGCGCCAGAGAATCTTGTGCGCCTTGAGGTCCACGCTGAGGACCTCGTTCTCATAGGTGCCGTAGTAGGCCTTCCCGTTCGAAATCGCCGGTGACGCGCCGGTGTAAGCACCGGACGAGAGCTGAAACACTTCTTTCCCGTCAGCGATCCGGATGGCGCGCAGGATCTCATCGCATCCGGCGATATAGGCGATCCCGTCGACCACCGCGGGCGTCGCGTGAACGTACCCCTGCGTCTGCACCTTCCAGGCGAGCTTCCCGTCTTTGGCGCCCAGGGCGTACAGGTGCGAGTCGTACGAGCCGATCAGCACTTTTCCGCCTGAAACCACCGGAGAAGACTTCACTTCGGTGCCGGTCTTGAACGTCCACGCTGCCTTGCCTGTATTCACATCGACCGCGTGCACGACTCCCGACGAGATCCCCGATGTAGACGAGCCCGCCGGACACTGCGGGAGAAGATTCACCAATGCCGTCCTCGGACGCCTTGTACTTCCACCTCGCCTTGCCATCGGCGAGATTCACCGCGTGGAGTTCACCGTTGCCCGAGCCGACATACACCACGCCATCCGCGATTGCGGCCGACGACTCGATTGCATCACCCGCTTCGTACGTCCACTGGACCTTCAACTGTGCCGGCAGCGTCGCCTGCGACGTCCCAAGAAGCGCGGAAGAACCACGGAACTGTGGCCAGGAGTTCGGCGGTGCTTGAGCGGTGAGAGCGCCGGCGGAGGCTACGGAGGCAACGAAGAAAAGAACACCGCGGAGGAACGTCATATCCCGGTTGCTACTTGGCCTCCGCGACCGCGACCAGCTGGTTGCGGTTGACGATGTAGATCACGCCGTTGGCGGGGGTTGCGGTCGAGTAGACCGAGCTGCCCATGTTGTTCTCGGCGACGACCTTGAGTGCCTTGTCGGCGTTGAGGATCGTGATGTCGCCGTCCTCGTCACCGAGGAACACTTTGCCGTCGATCACGATCGGGGAGCCCCAGATCGCCGCGAACATGTCGTGCTTCCACAGCTGCTTGCCGGTCTTGGCGTCGAGCGCATGGAGGAAGCCGCTGAAATCCGAATAGAAGAGGATGCCGTTGTAGACCGCACCGGTCGAAATCGATCGGCGGATCTCGCCGTAGTGCCACAACTGGCCGGTCTTGGTGATGTCGCCGGTCTTGGTCCCGTCGATCGCGTAGAGATGACCCTCACCTTCACCGTGCTCGGGGTCTTGTCCGTTCGCGATGTAGACGACGTTGTCGACGATGATCGGCGTGCTGATGACTTCGTTGCGCGTCTTCGGCCAGACCGACTGTTTGGGGTTGAGATCGAATTCCCACAGCTTCTTGCCGGTCTTTGCCTCGTAGCCGCGGACGTAGCCGTCCCCCTGGCCGACGACCGCCTGCATCACGCCGCCGATCGACCCGACGGCGGCCGACGACCACTGGCCGTGGAGGATCTTCTCGCCTACGGAGTTGTCTTCCCACGCGAGCTTTCCGGTCGTCTTGTCGACGGCGATGACCGCCGGCGCCTTCGGCGCGGGGACGTTCACGTGGCTCTCGTCCTGGCCGTTCGATGTGCTGATGATGATCAGGTTCTCGAACACGACCGGGGAGGAGTTCGCCATGTTGTGCTGAAGGACGCCGAGCTCCTCCATCATGTCGTAGCGCCACAGGACGTCGACGTCCACTTCGCGTGTGAGCTTCTCGTCGGTGACCGGGCCGTCGTTCTTGCCGTCGCGGAAGCCGTCGAGATCGACCGCCATCAGTTCGCCGCGGTTCGACACGTAGTAGACGATCCCGTTCTCGACAAGCGGAGACGAGCACACACCCTGGAAGGGCCAGTCGTTGGCGCGGCCGGCCTGCAGCTTGTCGTGCACCGCCTGCCACATGAACTGGCCGTCGGATTCGCGAAACGCCATCAGGATCCCCTTGTCACCCTTGATGTTGGGATCCTTCATCGCCTCGTTGTTGGTGCCGACCAGGACGTAGCCGCCGGAGACCACAGGATTGCCGTACGCCTGCGAGCCGAGCTCGGCGATCCACTTGATGTTCTTCTTCGCCTTGAGGTCCCACGTCGTCGGGACGCCTTTCATCCCCGACACCATGTTCCGGTCCGGCGTGCCTCCCCACATCGGCCATTCCTTGCCGGGGTCGGAGACGGCACCTGCCGCGCACGCAAGAGCAGCCACTGTAAGAACGGAAAGCAATGTCTTTTTCATGTTTGTTTTTTGTATTCCCCGCGCGCCCCGCGCACCCCGCACCGCGCCCCGCGAACCGCGCATCCCGTCATTTCTTATTCCTATAGACCTTGATGTTGTCGTAGTAGATTTCCGACCCGCCGGCGGGATTCGACGGCGCGTCGGAGTAAATGCCGGCGCTGCCTTTCACGTTGCCGATCGGGTCGATACGCTCGATCGTCCAGGCGCCCGGCTCCGCCTCGCCTTTGGGCCACACCTTGCCGCGAGCGCGGACGCGTCCCTTGTCGAGGTTCTGCACCTCGAGCTTCATCGTGTACCACTTGTCCTTTTCCCACTTGTACTCGACGCGCTGGGTGCGGGTGGTCTCGGGTTGCCACGGCTGCAGTTCGAGGCGCTGGTGACTGCCGAACAGCACCAGCTCGTAGCGCTGAGCGCCGATCCCGACGTCTCCCATCTGGCGCCGCCGTTCGAGCGCTCGCACGTCCGCTTCGATCGTGATGTCGCTCAAATCCGTCGGCCCGAAAAACGGACGCGCCCGCTTGATGAATGCGAACGGATTCTCGGCAAGCTTCACGAGAACCTTGTTGCCGTTTTTCTCGACATCGCGGACGGCGTACTTGCCGGTCGCATTGATCCACCAGGTCGGCGCGACTTCGCCGACGTTTTCAAAGTCGAACGTCCACGGCAAGTCGGGAATGACGCGGATTCTCGACCCACCCGTGACTCCGCCGACAACCGCCTTGACGACACCGGCCTGGGGGCCGGCGGCCGCGTCGGCCGTGAACTTGCCGTTGGCGACCGTGCCCTTGAGGTTCTCGACGGTCCACGTCGCGTTTGCCGGACCGCTGATGCGATTGCCATTGGCGTCGAACAATTTCACTGTCAGATCGACCGATTGCCCCGGCTTGAGGATCAATTCGGTCGGCGTGACCAGCGCAGTTGCAGGCGTCGAGCCCTGAGGCGCCACAGTGTCGGCGGCCGCGGTCGGGCCACTCGGTCGAGCGGCTGCGGGGACGCCTTTGGGCCCGATCGCATACAGCGCGTCCATCGAGGTGATGTAGACACGGCCACGCGCGACGATCGGCGCCGCAACGATCAGTTCTGATTTTTCAGGCGTGCCGAGCCAATCCTGGTCGAGAATTTCCGCTTTTGCCGCAGTCGGTCGGATGATGAACACCTTGCCGCCGGCGTTTCCCGTGTTCTCGGTTCCGATGTACAGCTTGCCGTCGGCATAGACGGGTGAGGCCTTGGCAATCGTGCCGAGCCCTTCGCTCCACAACTGCTTGCCGGTCTTGAGATCGATCGCGATCAGCACGCCACCGTTGTCGAGGAGGTAGAGCCGTTCGCCGTCACTGACCGGAGACGCGTAGCCGGCCTGCACACCGCGCAGCAGCCACCGCGCGTCCTTGTCAGCGAGAACGCCTTTGGACGCCGTCGGGACAGCCGCGACCATCCCCATCTCGCTGGTGCCGATGTTTTCTTCGCTATGCGTGACGATCACGTCGTTGCCGAGCACCAGCGCCGCGGTGTTCAACCCACGCTGGCTGACTTTCCAGTTCCAGACCGGCTCGCCGGTATTCACCTTGATCGCGTGCATCGCGCCGTCGCTGCCGCCGGAAAAGAGCGTTCTCACGCCGTTCACGTCCACGATGAATGGATTGGCGTAGATGGTGTCGGTCGGGCGTGCTTCCGGTGAGCTGACCCAGTTGGTCTGACCCGAGGTCTTGTCAAAAGAGAGGAAGCGATGCGCGCCGCCGGAATGCTGACCCCAGAGGTAGGTGAGGCCACTGACGATGACCTGGTCGCGATCGATGACCGGTGACGACATCCGTCCGCCGTGGGTCGTCCACATCCCGAACTCCTCGGCGAGGGAGCGCTCCCACAACAGCTTCCCGTCCTTCGACAGCGACATGAGCAGACCGCCGCCGCTGATCGCGAACACATTGCCGGTCACGGGATCGACGGCCGGGGACGACCAGGCAATCCGGTGCGGCGGCACGTCGCTGTTGAACAGGTTGAACCGGTACTCCCAGAGCAGCTTGCCTGTGTCGGCGTTGAAGCACATCAGGCGTTCCTGCAGTTCCGCGCCGGTGCCGGACGCGTTCTGCAGATACAGATGGTCACCGAAGACGACCGGGGCGGAGCGGCCGCCGTACGCCACTCGCCAGGCGAGGTTTTCGCCGGAAGGGGACCATTTCTCGGGCAGCCCTTTCTCGGTGGAAACACCGGTCCGAGCGGGTCCGCGCCACTCTGGCCAATCCGAACCGCTGAGGACAACCGTCGCCGGCGCGATCAGCGCAGCGGCGATCCACATACGAACGGCAGAGAAAGATCGGTGTTGCATAGACTCCCTAGAATATCACCCGGTTTTGACGCCTTTTCACCCTATGCGGTCGCACGTGACGGCCCGTCCCTGTGAGCGCATCGTTCATCCGCCACAGCCGAGCGCTCATCCCGCGTACGACGGGAAGGAGGATGGGCTGTCTATAATCGTTCCTACTTTCAAATACCGCTGCGACTGACCTTCGGTTTACGGGAGTTTTCTGATGCAACGTGCCTTTTGTGTGAGCTTCGCGATCTGCCTCAGCTTCGCTTACTCGGCCGGAGTAGCGGCCGAGAACTGGCCACAGTGGCGTGGCCCCGGCGGGCAAGGCATTTCCTCGGAAAAACAGCTGCCCACGGAGTGGACTCCGGAGAAGAACGTCGCGTGGAAAGTGGAACTGCCGCACGGGTATTCGTCGCCGATCGTGTGGGGAGACCGGATCTTCCTGACCTCGGCGCTCGAAGGGGAAGTCGTGCCGGGCCACATTCCGGAATCTGTCAGGATCAAGCAGCCGCATCCGCAGTCGGTCGCCGGCGACAAGAAGCATGTCCTGAAGGTCCTGGCGCTCGACACGAAAACGGGCAAGACCGTGTGGGAGCAGACCGCGTACGAGGGGACGGTCTTCGATGCGCGGCACCAGCGCAGCACGTTCGCGGGGCCGACGGCCATCACCGACGGGAAGATGGTGTTCGCCTACTTCGGTCCCGAGGGGCTTTACGCCTATGACATTAACGGCAAGCCCGCGTGGAAAGTGGCCGAGAAATTCCACACGCTCGGTCTCGGGACGGGCACCTCGCCGATCCTTCATCAGAATCTCGTGATCATTCAGCGCGATGAAGACGACAAGACGTCGGTGGTCGTCGCCTACGACAAGATGACCGGCAAGGAAGTGTGGAAGACGCAGCGCCCGGTGCAGATCAGCTGGTCAACACCCGTCCTCGTCAATACCGGATCACGCACCGAGCTCATCACCAATGGCTCGGAGCACGTGATTGCCTACGACCCGGCGACCGGTAAAGAACTCTGGAAGACCACCGGTGTCGAGAGCAACGCCATTCACACGCCCCTGGTCGGCAAGGGCCTCGTCATCGTGACGGCGGGCTACCCGGCCAAGAAGATCATCGCGATCCGGACCGGCGAGCAGCCGGACGACAAGCGCGTGGCCTGGCAGTACACCAAGGGCACCGGTTACGTGCTGTCCAATATCCTCTATGGCGACTACGTGTATCTCTCGACCGACAACGGCATCATGACCTGTCTCGACGCGGTTACCGGCGCTGTGAAGTACGAAGGAGGCCGACCGGCAAAGCCGACCCATTTCATGGGGTCGGCCGTGGCGTATGACGGAATGATCGCGATGACGAGTGAGGACGGCGACACCTACATGATCAAGGCAGGGCCGGCTCACCAGATCGTTCGTGTCAATTCAGTCGACGAACCGGTATATTCATCCCTCGCCCTGGCCAACGGGCGCGTCTACATCCGCGGGACAAAGCATCTGTATGCGATTGGGAAGTGATAACTTCTAACTTCTAATCTCTAACTTCTAAGAGTTTAGGAAGCTTAGCAGTTAGCGGTTAGGAGTTAGAGGCGGCTAGTTCGGATAGGATGACCCGCGTGAAGCCGATTCCGGTCGCAGTCATCCTCTTCGCCGCCTCTGCCTGCGCCGCTCGCAGCATCTCGCCTGCCCGCGCGTCGGGCGACGGGATCACCGAAACGTCGGTGCGCAGCCACATGGAGTTCTTCGCCAGCGATGCGATGAACGGGCGCGCGAGTGGCTCTCGCGACGAGTGGATCACCGCGACCTACATCGCGTCTCACTTGCGCAGGTGGGGGCTCGAACCGCTTGGCGACGATGGCGGTTATGTCCAGACGATCGCGATAGAGCGGCCGGAGCTGGGCTCGGCGCCGGTCTTGTCAGCCGGCGGCCGCCGCTACGTCCATGGCAAGGAAATCACGGTCGCGAGCATGTCGGCTCCGCGCGTCTCCGGTCCGTTGACGCGCCACCAGCAGGGCATGGTCGTTCCACGCGGCGCGGCGCTTCTTCTTCCCGAGTTCACCAGAGACATGGCCGAGGCGGTAGGTCCGGCCGCGCTCTTGTTGACGCGGCCAAACGGCTGCGGTCCGGTTCGATCGCAGCCTGGCTCCCTGCCGCGAATAGCCCCGCGCACGGTCGGCGTGCAGCCGGGCGCCGCCCGCCCATCGTGCGTCACGCTCGACGTCGCCACATTCACTGCCATGGAGGCTGCCGCCACCGGCACGACGGTAACCCTGGAGGGGGAAGTCAAGAACGTCGTCCGTGGCAACACATGGAATGCCGTCGCACGAATCGCCGGCAGTGATCCGCGGCGCGCCCAGGAGGTGATACTCCTCAGCGCCCACATCGACCATCTCGCCCCTCGGTCAGGCTCCGCCGGGCGCCGACACCATATTCAACGGTGCGGACGATGATGCGTCCGGCAGCATTGCCGTGATGGAACTGGCCGAGACGATCGCGAGAGGGCCGCGGCCGGCCAGGACGATTGTGTTCGCCTGGTTCGGCAGTGAGGAATCCGGCGGTACGGGATCGCGCTACTTTGCCGACAAACCGGTCGTACCGCTCGATCGGATCGTCGCCAACCTCCAGTTCGAGATGATCGGCCGTCCTGATGCGAAAGTACCGCCGCATACTCTGTGGCTGACTGGTTACGAGCGCTCAACGCTCGGCCCTGAGCTCGCCCGGCGCGGCGCGAAACTCGTGCAGGATCCCCACCCCGAGCAGAGTTTCTTCACCCGCTCCGACAACATCCAGTTCGCCCGGCGCGGCGTGGTAGCGCATACCGTCTCGAGCTACGGACTTCACAAGGAGTACCACACGCCCGCCGATGAAACCCGCTTCATTGACTTCCCACATATGACCGACGCGATCCGATCGATGCTGGCGCCGATTCGCTGGCTTGCGGACTCCACGTTCAAGCCGGACTGGTTGCCGGGGAAGAAACCGTAAAACGTGCGACGTGCGACGTGCGACGTGCCACGTGCGGACGTGCGGACGTGCGGACGTGCCACGTGCTCACGTGCTAACGTGCCGCGTGTATTGTGAGATCGCGCGCGAGCCATCCGGGTGCGGGATGGACGCGAAGGTATCTGGTTTCGACGTCCGGCAGCTGAATGCGGAAGGGCACCTGCTTCGGGTCCTCGAGTGCGCCGGCGATTGCAAGACCCCCCGTCCAGTCGAGCCACACGCCCGTCCATGTGACTCCGTCAGTCGACGTCTCGACTTCCATTCGCGGATGGAGCCGCTCGAAGTTCCCGCGTAGTGGGACGCTCAACGTACGAACAACCTTGGGACCACCAAGATCGAAGACGGCATAGTTTCCGTCCTGATAGGCGACCTCGACCGGCCGCAGCTCAGGACCGGCCGCACCAGCCCTGCGTCTGGGTTGCGGCGGCAATAGAAATACATGGCCGGCTGACGAAGCACCGAGCGAGCGAGCACCGGGCAGCGCCGCAACGAACGTCTCGAACCAGCGGTCGGCATCGAAACGGTTGTTGACGACGACGATCAGAGGACGTCCTTCCGCGAAATAGAGAATGGCGGAAGGGTCGCCGCGCTGAAGAGCAGTGAAGAGGATGTGTTGATGCGTCGGCACATGGCCGCTATACCCATTCACCAGCGGCAGTCCGTGGTGAATCATCCTGAACATCGCGGTCGTGCCGACGAGCGATTCTTCAACCGGCAATTCGAGCACGATCGCGTCTCGCGTGTCCGGCATCGGGAAGCGGCCAACCGAATGCGCAAGAGGAATCGCGTCGACCCAGCCATCCACGACCAGGCCAGCCAGGACGACGACCCCGGTTGCGACTCTCAGCCTGCGCCACGGCTGGGTCAGCCTGGAAAATGCAAGCGCGGCGGCGATGCTGAGTGTCACGGCTGCGAGCATCACGAAACGCGCGGGAACGCGCAGACCACCGAAACCGGGCAGGAGCGCGAGTAACGTGTACGGCCGACTGACGATGGTCGCGAGCGATTGCCCCTCTGGCGCGGGTCCCAAAGCGAGTGACCACAGGAGAAGCGTGGCGAGCGCATAAAAAAGAAGTGCCGAGCGATTCGCGACGGCTTTTTTCAGTGCGCCCCATCTGCTGAATGCGACTGCGGAGACGACCACCAACGCGACCGGGGTGACGCCGGGGAACAAGGCGTGCTCCTGGGACCTGGTCGCGACCCACGGCCAGAACGTCAGAAGCTCCGACATCCGCAGAAATGCATCAGAGTCGGCGCTGAAGTGGACCATCTCTCCCCACTGTCGCCCCAGACCGAACTCCGCGTGGACGCTGCGGTACTTCAAGAGCGACGGGACGAGCAGCAGCGACGACAACGCGAATGTCCCGACCAGCGCAAGTCCCGGAAGAGGATCGGCCTTCCAGTGCACGAACCAGAGCAGCCAGACGCCAATCAGGACGGGAAAGAAGAGCAGGAAGTAGCCATTCGAAAAGGCCTGCAGGAGCCAGGCGACTGCGAAGAGCGCCAGCCATCTGAAGCGCCGCTCGTCCAGATAACGGTGCATCGCCAGAAGGGCGAGCGGCATCCACTGCGCCGTCAGCACCTGCAGATGCGAGAGCTGTCCTGCCCGGTACGGCGCCAGGGCGAAGGCCACTCCGGCGATCACGCCAGCGAGCGAGGATCCGGCCAGCCGGCGTCCCAGGAGAAACGCGAAAAAACCGGACAGCCACGACGAGAGGATCAGTGCGACGTTGTAGGCGCCGACTGCGTTCAGTCCGGCGAACTGCAACGGCGTCGTGAAGACGGCGATGCCGAACAGGTGTTCTGAAAATGCGAGCGTGCCCCGCAGAGGATAGAAAACGGGCGGGCTCCACCAGCGATCCGTGAACGGGACCGCCTGGGCGTTCCACCAGAGGATCCAGGTATTGAAGACCGGATCACCCTGGTCGCTTGGTATGCGGGACGTCAGCCGGCTGGGGACGGGCCACAGCCACGCCAGCGCCAGCGCGAGAAAGAGCGCGAGCCAGAGAAATGTTGAAGGCTGAATTTTCCCTTCAGCCTTCAGCATTGTTTACTGCGTCCCTCTGCCACGGCCAGCCGGAGCCGGTTTCGGCAGCGGCTTGCGCGGGAGCTTTTCATCACGGTTGGCCGTGAGGTAGACGAACGAGGCGACGATCACCGCGTTCTTGCGCATGTCTTCTTCCTGGATGCGCTCGTACACGTCCATGTTGGAGTGGTGCGTGCGCGTGTCGTACTCCACCTCGTCCTGGATGAACTGGAAGCCCGGCAAGCCCACGGCGTCGAACGCCTGGTGGTCGGTGCCACCCGTATCGCGAATGGTGGTCGCGCTCATGCCGAGATTGCCGAACGGCTTCATCCATGTCTGGAAGAGCGGACCGACCGCCTCGTTCCCCTGAAGGTAGACCCCTCGAATCGCGCCGGTGCCATTGTCCACGTTGAAGTAGCCGGAGAGCTTCGCGTGATCCGGCTTCAACGCCATGGTGGCGCGGTCGCCGAAATGCTCGGTCACGTAGGCGCGCGACCCGATGAGCCCCTGTTCTTCGCCGCCCCAGAGCCCGATCCTGACCGTACGGCGCAATTTCACGCCGCTCTGTTTGAGGATCCGCATCGCCTCCATCATCACGGCCGATCCGGCGGCGTTATCGGTGGCGCCGGTGCCGCCGTGCCATGAATCGAAATGCGCCCCAAGCATGACGAGCTCGGGCGCGAGCGCCTTGTCGGTCCCGGGCAGTTCCGCGATGACGTTGAAGGACTGCGGGTCGTCATGGAAGGTGTTCTTGATGTCCATCTCGATCTTGACCGGCATGTTCTTCTCCAGGGTGCGGACGATGCGGCCGTAGTGCTCGATGGCGATGACGACTGCGGGCAGGCCGAGGTCGGTGACGTTCGGCTGGCGGTTCGCGGTGTTGCCGCCGAGGAAGATGGTGCCGCCGTCGCCGCGCCCCGCGGTGATGAGGGCAACGACCCCTTCATCCTTGAAGAACTGCGTCCGCTGCTGCGCGAAGCCTTGCGGGCCGCCGCGGCCGCCGCCGGGACCGCCTTGCCGTCCGGGCGCGCCGGCACGACCGCCTCGTCCTCGCGGTGCCGCGTCGGAGTCGCGTTCGAGCTCGGCGAGCTCCTGGTCAGTGAGCCGGGTCGCCGGGGAGCGTCCACAACGCCGGTACCTCGCGCAAGGCGGACGTCAGCACGAACTTGCCGCGCAGCTGCCCCTTGAACTTCGCCATGTCTTCCGGTGTTTCGATGACCGCGTGGATCGCTTCACCCGACACCAGGCCATTGGTGCCGGCGGTCCACGCCGTCGACATGCCGATCAGCGGAAAACTACCGCCGGGGGTCGTGGCCGTCGCATAGAACTTGTCGTTCGTCCACCCTTTGCCGAAGGGACCCCACGGTTCCAGCTTCACGTTGCTGAGGCCCCAGGAGGTCATCTCTTTCACCGCCCACTCGCCGGCCTTCCGGAACCCGGGGGAATTGGTGAGGCGGGGACCATAGACATCGGTCAGCCAGCTCATGATGCCCATGACCTGCGAGTTCTGGAACCCCTCCTGCTTGATCCTGTAGATCGCGTCGAGGTCGACCTTCTCCTGCTGCTGTGCGGCGAGCGGAACGAAGACCAGTGTGGCGGCGAGCGTGGCGGCGGCGATCAGCGGCCGGTGGCGCAGCGTGAAGAGCATCCAATCCTCCGGGAATGTGCGGATTTCAAACCCGGATGATACTCCGGCGCGCTTACGCTTTTGAATTTCGCTGACGAGACTGTCATTCCCCGGGCGCGAAAACTCCCGCCATTTCGAGTGATTTACGCACAATTGTCATGGTTCAACCGTTGCACATCGCGGTCACGTCATGTCTGCGCTCCTCTCTCCAGATCGCCCCGAATCGCCGGTTTTCTCCGACGGCATCGGTGACCGTGTGCTGTCGGCCGACGCCTCGACCGGCGAGCACATACAACTTCTGCGGATCAATCCGTCGCTGACGGCAGTCCCGTCATTCGAGTTTGCGTTGCGCGAGCGAGTGGCAAGACTCGCAAATTTCCGCCACGGATACTACGCCCGCGTCCGGCGCGTCGATCGGGGCCACGCGCATGCGCTGTCGATCGTCTCGGATCACGTCGAGGGCACCCGGCTGTCGGATCTCCTTCGGGTCGCGCGAGAACGGAAGCTCACGCTCGACACCAACGCCGCGCTGAGCCTGGTTCGCCAGCTGGTGCCGGCGGTCTCACTGCTGCACGAAAATGCACGCGACGTCGCGCACGGCCTGATCGCTCCGGAGCGCCTGATCGTGACCCCTCACGCACGGCTCGTGCTCGTCGAGCACGTGCTCGGCGCGGCCATCGAACAGATGCAGTTCGGGCGCGAGCGGCTGTGGCACGAGTTCCGCGTCGCCATGCCACCGAGCGCCGGGATCCCCCGATTCGATCAGCGTGCGGACGTGACCGGAATCGGCGTAGTGGCGCTATCGCTGGTGCTCGGCCGGCCGCTTACCGCTGACGAATATCCGCGGGCGCTGCCGGACCTGCTGAACGCCGCGCGCGAGCGCACCTCGATTGGCGAAGAGCAGCCGCTCTCCCCGCCCCTCAAGTCGTGGCTCTCGCGCGCGCTGCAACTCGATAGCCGGCGCGCGTTCGCGTCGGCGCCTGAGGCCCTCGCCGCTCTGGAGCAGCTCACCGGCGAAGGGGCCACCTATGTCGCCGCGCCTGTCGCGCTCGAGACATTCCTCTCCCGGTATGTCGAAGCGGTTCTTCAGCCGGCCACCGCATCCGCACAGACGGCGGTGGCGACGCCGA
The DNA here is from genome assembly GCA_963810305.1 of uncultured Acidobacteriota bacterium. GTDB lineage: Bacteria > Acidobacteriota > Vicinamibacteria > Vicinamibacterales > 2-12-FULL-66-21 > JACDCA01. Next base: position 65,049 of record CAWEMY010000006.1, on the reverse strand, counting down.
TCGCGGCGGTGCCGTCGATCTCGGACGTCGTGAATCTGGACGACCTGATTGCGCCCAAGGGGGCCGCCCCTTCCAGCAAGAAGCAGCGCGATAACGCTTTCGCCAAGCCGACGGCAGCGAAAACACTCCTGGCCGCGAACCGCAAGTGGTTCATCGCCGCTGCCGTGGTCGCAATCCTCGGAACGGGCGGCTACCTCGGCTTCAAGAACTTCCGTCCGGTCGCCCCTCCCGCCATGTCGACGTTGGCGGTGCAGTCGAATCCGCCGGGCGTGCCGATCTTCGTCGACGGCATCGAGCGCGGCATGACGCCGGCGCGGGTCAGTCTCACTCCGGGTTCTCACATCCTCGAGCTGCGCGGCCGCGGAGTGCCGCGCGTGATTCCGGTGACGCTGACCGCCGGCGCCGAACTGTCGCAGTATCTCGAGTTTCTCGACGCGCCAAGCACCGGGCAGATCTCGATCCAGTCGGAGCCGGCCGGCGCCACCGTAACTGTTGACGGGGTCCAGCGTGGCGTCTCACCGCTGACCGTTGCCGAGCTCACCCCGGGAGAACACCAGGTCGTTCTGCAGGGGCAGGGCACATCGTCCACGCACAAAGTCGTCGTGCAGGCAGGCGCAACCGCGTCGCTGATTGCCCCGATGAGCCCTGCGGCGCCGGCGGCGACCGGTGGATGGCTGTCCGTGAAGATCCCCGTGACCGTCGAAATCCGTGAGAAGGGCAATCTGCTCGGCACCAGCGAGACCGACCGGCTGATGCTGTCGGCGGGCCGGCACGAGCTCGAGTTCGTCAACCCGGCGCTGTCGTATCGCGCGACGCGCACGGTGCAGATCACCGCCGGAAAGATCACGCCGGTGCCGCTCGAATTGCCGCGCGGTGTCATTCACATCAATGCGATGCCGTGGGCGGAAGTGTTCATCGACGGGCAGCGCGTCGGCGAGACCCCGATCGGCAACCTGGCCGTTTCAATCGGCGCGCACGAAATTCTCTTCCGCCATCCGCAGCTTGGTGAGAAGCGGCACGCGGTGTCGGTGACGCCCGGCACACCGGTTCGCGTCAGCATGGACATGAAGTAGCGCGCGCGCGGTGCGGTGCGGATGCGCGGTGCGGGATGCGGGATGCGCGGGGCGGGATGCGCAGTGCGGTATGCGCGGTGCGGGATGCGCGGTGCGGGATGCGCGATGCGCGGGGCGCGGTGCGGGATGCGTAGGCCAGCGCTTCACGGCTGTAGTTGGCACAAGGAGCAGGTTATGAAAAAGTTTCTGATCGCCCTGTTGATTATCGGCGCTGCCACGACGGTTGCCGCACAGGAGCGGGACGGCAATTCGATCAGCGCGGCGCGCGAGCTGTACGCCTCGGCGCGATATGACGAGGCGCTGGCGGTGCTGAACGGGCTGCGGCCGTCGGACAACGCGGCGCCGACGGAGCGAAAGGCGATCGAACAGTACCGCTCACTCTGTCTGCTCGCCCTCGGCCGTGGCACCGAAGCAGAGAGCGCCATCGCCGCCGTGGTGACCGTGGATCCGTTCTTCGTGCCGACCGAGACCGAAGCGTCCCCCCGCGTGCGCGCGGCGTTCACCGATGTCCGCACGCGGCTGCTCCCGAACATTGTGACCACGATGTACGCGGGGGCCCGGCAGTCTTACGAGCGCAAAGAGCACGCGGTCGCGGAGAAGAGATTCCGCGAACTGATCACGCTGCTCGATGATCCGCAGATGAATGGCCGGATGGGCGACATGCGCACGGTCGCGGTGGGATTCCTCGAGCTCGCCACCGCCGCTGCGGCGCCACCCCCCGAGCCGAAAAAAGTCGATCCGCCCGCGCCAGCCGCGCCGCCTCCCCCGCCTGTTCCGGCAAAGCCGAAGGAGCCGGTGATCTACATCGGCGGCGAACCTGGCGTGGTCGCGCCGGTCGCGATCCGGCAGGTGGTGCCGAATGTGCCGGCCTCGGTTGCCGGGATGACCAGGGACCGCGGCTATCTCGAAATCGTCATCGACGAACAGGGACGGGTGATATCCGGCGGGTTACGAAACGCGATCCATCCGATGTACGACAGCCTTCTGCTGAATGCGGCGAAGGACTGGAAGTACCGTCCGGCGACGATGAACGGCACGCCGGTGCGCTTCAGAAAGCTCATTCAGATCACTCTTCCGCACCGGTAGACGTGCTACCGTAACGCCCTTCGATTACGAAGGAGGGCGTGTGAAAAAGTGTCTCTTCGTTGCCGCCGCAGTTCTGTGCGCCGCGGCCGTGTCCGCCCAGCAGGCTCCACCGGCCGCGCCTGCGCCGGCCGCTTCAACGCCGCAGCCGCCACCGCCGACTGACATCGCGCTCAATCTCAAACGGCAGCACGCGGCGATCCGGAAGAACATTTCGGCATCAGCCACGAAGATGGCGGAAGCCGATTACGCATTCCGACCGCAGGGTGTGGATCCGGTCGTCCGGACGTTCGGAGAGCTTCTGATCCACATAGCAAACGCGAACTACATGCTCTGTTCGCGCGCTCTCGGCGAGACGGCGAAAGCGGGAGCGGACGAGAAGGCGAAGATGACCAAAGCCGATACGGTGAAGCTGCTCGAGGATTCGCTGGCGTACTGCGACCGCGCTTACGATTCACTGACTGGAACGTCGGCTGTCGAGATGCTGAAGGTCGCCGGGCGCAACAACACCACGTTCGAGATTGCGCGCGCCAATCCGCTCATCAACAATCTCGCGCACAACAACGAGCACTACGGCAACCTGGTGACTTACATGCGCGCGAAGGGTCTCGTGCCGCCGTCGTCGGAAGGACGCTGACACCACCCAGCCCGTCTGCAGCCGGGGACGCGGACGTACTCTCAGCAGTGCAGCGCGTCCGCAGGCTGTCCGCCGGCAATCACTGAAAAACCGCAGTATTTCCGCGCGCGGCCGATGTGGCAGCGATGTCGCAATGGCCGCCCGGAAATGTCAATCAATAGTCCGGCAGTTAGTCTTAAGGATCTTGTGTCCGCAGGCGTCCCCATGCATCAGGCGGACGCAGTGGCCGTCGCGCGCGACGTGATCATTCGCCGCGCCCGCGGCGAGCTGCCGGGTATACCGGCTGCCAGGAGTCTCAGGTTCAGCAGCGAGGGCGCCGTAACCGTCGGCGAACCGATTCCAGTCGGTAACGACCTCGAGCGCGCGGCGGCGCTGCTCGAGGCGCTCCTGGCGCAGGCGACAACAGATGTGTCGGCACCGGCCGCACTCCGGCTCATCCTCGGCCGTGCGTACGCGAGCGACGCAGCCGCGTTCGGATCGCTCGGCGAATTCGTCGATGCCCTGACGCCGTTTGCCGCCGCCGATGCCTCCGCCTTCGTGCGAAGCCTCGTGGCAAACCATCCAGCGAGCCTTGACGAGCCGGAGACAGTCCCCTTGGCATCGCCGGTAGTGTCATCGGAGCCGGTGACGCTTCGGCCAGCGCCGGACCGGCGGCGGGGATGCGTGACCGCTGACATGCCTGACTACGAGCCGCGAAACCGTCTGCTGTGGCTCGCTGCGGCGGCAGCAGGCGCTGTGTTCGTGATCCTGCTGGGCTCGCAATGGATGTCACGCGAACAGCCGGGCCAGGCCTTAACCAGCCGGGCTGCGTCTCCGACACCAGCGCCACCCTCGACGGCGGAGACAGTCCTCGCCGACGCGCCGCCGTCCGCGGCCGCTGCGCCGAGCCGGGTGGCACAGCCTCGGGCGATAACGACTCCTGACAAGACCCCGGCGCCGGCGAGGTTGCGCCACGTGGTGACACCAGCGGTGGCTGCAGACCCTGGCGCGGGGTTTTCGCCTGCATTTGCCACGGTAGCTTCCGCCAGGTTTTTCGGACCTACGACAAATGCTGACGGACCGAACGTGCCTCCGGACGCTAAAGACGATGGCCGTGTTCTGAGGGTCGTGAACGTGCGGGACGACCGTGGAAGCAGCTTCCATCCGCGTCCCTCACCGGATGGACGCCTGATCGCGTTCGACTCGGATCGGGAGGGCGAGCGCGGCGTCTACGTGGCGAACGCGGACGGAGGCGCGGTGCGCCGCATCAGCGGTGACGGGTTCGCCGCGATCCCGAGCTGGTCGCCGGACGGAGGCAGGATCGCGTTCGTCCGCGCCGAGCCTGGACGGCCGCGCGTGTGGAACCTGTGGATGGCGGATGTCGCCACAGGCGTGAGCACCCGCATCACCGATAACTCAGTCGGTCAGCCCTGGGGAGCCGCGTGGTTTCCCGACGGAAACCGGATTGCCTTCAGTCACCAGGAGCGTCTCATCGTCCAGCCGCTGGGCGGTGGCGAGGTCGAGACGTTCAACTCACCCGTACGGGGACGCCTCGTTCGCACGCCGGCCATTTCACCCGACGGGACCAAGATGATGTTTCAGGTTGATCGCGACGGCGCATGGATGCTCGACCTGGCCGACAACAGCATGCGAAGAATTCTCGACGATCCAACTGCAGAAGAATTCACCTGGTCGCCGGATGGCCGCCGTGTCGCGTATTACAGCCGACGGTCCGGTGAATGGGGTATGTGGATGATGGCGCCGAGGTGACCACGTGCGACGTGCGACGTGCGACGTGCGGCGTGCGGACGTGCGAACGTGCGGCGTGCGGACGTGCGAACGTGCACGTGCGGACGTAAGCACGTGGCACGTCAGCACGTGAGCACGTGGCACATCGCACGTAGCACTTCGCACGTTACAATCGTTGGATGGCCTCGATCCATCCGTTCCGGGCGTTGCGGCCACAGCCCGAAACGGCGCCGTCGGTATCGTCGGTGCCTTACGACGTCGTCAGCACCGAAGAGGCTCGCCGCCTCGCCGCGGACAATCCACTCAGCTTTCTCCACGTCACCCGATCCGAAATAGACCTTTCGCCGGAAGCCGACCCGTATTCGGCTGCGGTCTACGCGAAGGCTCGCGAAAACTTCGAGAAATTGCGCAAGGCGGCGCCGCTGGTGCGCGAGGAGGTGCCGTCACTCTATTTTTACCGGCTGCGGATGGGAGCCCACGAGCAGACCGGCATTGCGGGCTGCTTCTCGGTCGACGAGTACGAAGCGGACGTCATCAAGAAGCACGAGCGCACGCGCCGCGACAAGGAGGATGATCGTACAAGACACATCGTCGAGCTGCGGGCGCAGACGGGTGTCGTCTTCCTGACCTACAAGGCCGAAGCTGCCGTGGACGGGATTGCGCAGCGCGTGACCGCCGGTCCGCCCTTGTTCGATTTCACCGCGGAGGACGGCGTTCACCACACGATCTGGCGTGCGTCCGCGAACGAGACGGCCGCAGCTGTTGCCGCCTTCGGGAGAATTCCTGCGCTCTACATTGCAGACGGTCATCATCGTGCCGCCAGCGCTGCGCGCGCCCGCGCCGAGCTCAAAGCCAGGGAAGGTTCGACCGAGGCCGATACCTTCATCGCCGTCGCTTTTCCCGGCAACCAGATGCAGATCCTGCCGTACCACCGCGTTGTCAAGGATCTCGCCGGGCGGACAGCGGCAGAGTTCCTGAGTGACCTGAGGACGATCGCGGAGATCGCGGAGGGGCCCGCCGTGCCGCGACGCAAGGGAGAGGTATCGATTTACCTGGATGGACGTTGGTATGTGATGGATGTGTCGAAGACCCAGCCGGGCGACACGTCACACGCCAGCTCATTGGATGTCGCCCTTCTCCAGCGGAACGTGCTCGAGCGATTGCTGAAGATTGGTGACGTGCGGACCGACAAGCGCATTGATTTCGTCGGTGGTTCCCGCGGCACGGGGGCGCTGGAGGCGATGGTGGACTCCGGCAAGGCGGCAGTGGCGTTCTCCATGTACCCGGTCACGATCGATGACCTGATGAGAATCTCGGATACCGGCGGCATCATGCCTCCGAAATCGACCTGGTTCGAGCCGAAGCTCCGAGACGGCCTCCTCGTGCATCTGATCTGACGTTCCATGGACAGCCCTGAAGGGCTGGACGCCCTGACGGTGATACAGCCCTAAGGGCTGGACTACGTTCCAGGGGCAGCCCCAAAGGGCTGGACGCCCTGACGATGAGCCCTAGCCTCCGCCAAGGCTACGGCGAGTCTCGCCGAAGCGCTTCGCGCGAAGGCGGAAGGGCTGGACTACGCTGATGGTTACGAAATGAAAGTACTGGTAGCAGACAAGTTCGAACAGAGCGGCATTCAGGGGCTCGAGGACGCCGGCTGCGAGGTCGTGTACGAGCCCGACCTCAAGGACGATGGATTGGCGGAGGCGATCAAAGCCTCTGGAGCAGACGTCCTCGTCGTGCGTTCGACAAAGGTCACGTCGCCGATGCTGGACGCGGGACGGCTCTCGCTGATCGTGCGTGCCGGTGCCGGCTACAACACGATCGATGTGGCCGGCGCCTCAAAACGCGGCATTTACGTATCCAACTGTCCCGGCAAGAACGCAATCGCGGTTGCCGAACTGGCCTTCGCGCTGATCCTCTCGCTCGATCGTCGCGTGCCGGACAACGTTGCCGAGCTCCGTGCGGGTAAGTGGAACAAGAAGGACTACTCGAAGGCGCAGGGGCTTTACGGCAAGACGCTCGGTCTGCTCGGCGCCGGCAGCATCGCGCAGGAGATGATTCGCCGCGCCGCGGGTTTCGGCCTCAAGGTCGTGCTGTGGAGCCGGCGATTCAACGGAGAGCAGCGGCCGATCAGCGAGGACGAGGCGCGGGAGCTCGGTCTCGAGCAGGCGATGCGCGCCACCAGAATCGACCTCGCAGCGACACCGGGTGACGTTGCAGAGCGCGCCGACATTCTCAGTGTCCATCTCGCACTTGGTGCGGACACTCGAAACCTGATCAATGCAGACTTACTGGCACGGATGAAGCCCGGTGCCATGTTCGTCAATACCTCGCGGGGCGAAGTCGTGGACCATGCCGCACTGGCGGCTGCCGTTCAGCAGAAAAAGCTGCGAGTCGGGCTCGATGTCTTCGCCAACGAGCCAGCCGCCGCGACCGGAGATTTCCAGGACGATCTCCTGGCGCTTCCAGGTGTGTACGGGACCCACCACATCGGCGCGTCCACGGACCAGGCACAGGAGGCGATCGCAGCGGAGACCGTCCGCATCGTCAGCAGCTACAAGGAGACAGGACGGGTGCCGAACGTGGTGAATCTCGCCAAACGGACGCCCGCGACTCACATGCTCGTTGTCCGCCATCACGATCGTCCGGGAGTGCTCGCGCACGTCTTCGACGAGCTGCGTGAGGCGAATCTCAACGTGCAGGAGACAGAGAACATCGTGTTCGAGGGAGCCGAGGCGGCTGTTGCCCGCATCAATCTCGATGGCCCGCCGTCGGAACAGGTGTGCGGCAAGGTCAAAAAGAATCAGCACGTGCTGGATCTGCAGGTGGTGAAACTGTGACGCATCGTATCTTCAATTTTTCAGCCGGTCCCGCGGTCCTTCCCGAGGAAGTCCTCCGCGAAGCGCAGGAGAATCTGCTCGTCGCTGCCGGATGTCGGCATGTCCGTCCTCGAGATCAGCCATCGCTCGAAGCCGTTCGACGAGATCATCGAGGGATGCGAAGCGGACCTGCGCCAGCTGGGAGGCATTCCCGACAGCCATCGGGTGCTCTTCCTTCAGGGAGGGGCGAGCCTGCAGTTTTCCATGGTGCCGATGAACCTGCTGCCGAAGGACGGCTCGGCCGACTACATCGTCTCGGGCGTCTGGGCGCAGAAGGCGGTGAAGGAAGCGAAACGCGTCGGGGGCGTGAAGATCGCCGGTTCCACCGAGGCCGAGAATTTCAAGCGGGTCCCGAAGCAGAACGAATTGACACTCGATCCGTCTGCCGCCTACGTCCATTACACGACCAACAACACCATCTTCGGTACACAGTTCCACTATCGGCCAGACACGGGGAACGTTCCCTTGATCGCCGACGCCTCCTCCGACATTTTCAGCGAGCCGATCGACGTCCCCCGGTTCGCGCTGATCTATGCGGGTGCGCAGAAGAACCTCGCCCCCGCCGGTCTCACGCTGGTCATCATCCGCGACGACATGCTGCAGCGGACGCCGTCATCGATCCCGACCATGCTCCAGTACCCGGTGCATGCGGAGAACAAGTCCCTGTACAACACGCCGCCGGTGTTCGCGATCTACGTCATGCGGCTGGTGCTTCGCTGGTTGCTGAAGCAGGGCGGCCTGGCGACGATGGCCAAAGCGAATCAGCGGAAGGCGGGCAAGATCTACGCTGAGATCGACCGCGGTGACTTCTACAAGGGGCATGCGGCAGCTGACAGCCGTTCCACGATGAACGTGACGTTCCGGCTGCCGAGTGAAGAACTCGAGAAGAAGTTTGCGAAAGAGGCTACGGCGGCCGGCCTCGATGGTCTGAAAGGCCATCGATCGGTCGGCGGCATCCGGGCGTCGATCTACAACGCGTTCCCGGAGGCGGGCGTCGACGCCCTGGTCCAGTTCATGGGTGATTTCGCGGCGAAGAACGGTTAATTAAGCCTTTACACCGCCGTATGTTACGACGCTGGCCCGCGCGTACAGAAGTGTTACAAACCGGCGCAGCTCGACCTGCTACTTTGATGGCTCCTATTCAGATATCGAGGAGCCGTCTTGTCCACCGCCGCCACGTCATTCACGTCGAAACGTCTTCCCTACAACCTGACCACGATGAACTACATCACGGCGATCGTGATGCTGCTCTTTCACGTGTTCGCGGTTGCCGCGCTGTTTTATTTCTCGTGGACCAACTTCCTGGTCGCCCTTGCCCTGCACTGGATCGCTGTGGGCTTCGGCATCAGCCTTGGATACCACCGCCTGCACACGCACCGCGGGTACAAGACGTCTAAAGCATTCGAGTACTTCCTCGCGGTCTGCGGCACGCTGACGCTCGAGGGAGGCCCGATCTTCTGGGTGGCGACGCATCGCGTGCACCACAAGCACTCGGATCACGAGGGAGATCCGCATACGCCGCACGACGGCGGATTCTGGGCGCACGCCGGATGGATCCTGTTCGGCGATTCAAACCACAACAACACCGCCGTGATGTCGAAGTACGCGCCGGATCTTTCCGCCGATCCGTTCTACCGGTGGCTGAACACGTACCACTTCATGACCGTCGTCGTTGTCGGCCTCGTGCTGCTTGCGGTCGGCGGATGGTCGATGGTGGGTTGGGGCATCTTCCTGCGGATCGTCTTCGGACTGCACGCAACCTGGCTGGTGAATTCGGCCACGCACATGTGGGGCACGCGCCGGTTTGCAACCCGTGACGACTCGCGCAACAGCTGGTGGGTGGCGCTGCTCACGTTCGGTGAGGGCTGGCACAACAACCACCACGCGCATCCTGTATCCGCCCGTCACGGCCTCGCGTGGTACGAGTTCGACGTCTCCTGGATCACGCTGAAGCTGCTCAACGCAGTCGGTATCGTTCGTGACCTCAAGGTGGCGAAGATCCGTCAGCTGCCGGAACAGCGCGCCGCCTGAAGATCCATGATGACACCGACTCTGGTACACGGTGCCAGAGCGGTGTCAGCGCGACAGCAGCGGCGAGATACACCGGCATCGCGTACCACGTGATGTCGTCCGGCCGGCCGAACAGCGCAATACCCGTCCCCGTCATCAGCCTCAGAAAGTCCTGAACCACCAGCAGCGACATTGATCGGGCGCCGACCCAGGTCAGTACCGCTGCCGTGCGCTCGAGATGCGACACGCTCGCTGACAGAAACCACAGTGCGGGCACACCTGCGAGCAGCGGTGCCGTCGCGCCCCACGCACTCGGCTCCCGGGCAGGCCTTCCGAACCAGATGCTCCAGATCACGACGGCCAATGCCGGCGCCGCCAGGAGTGCGGCCACCCGGCGAGACGGCCGCACGTCCAGCCAGTCAATGTAGAGAGCGGCCACCATCCCCAGCGCGGGCGCAACCAGCCGGGCCGGGACGCAATAGAGCAGCGTGCTGTTGATGTCGAAGCCCGGCAGCGTGTTGCCGGCGATCACATGACTGCGGAGCGCGTACATCACGACGGTGCAGGCTGCGAGAAAAACCCACGGGCCGAGACGGGCGAGCAGCCATTTCAGCGCGGGAAACATCAGGTACAACTGCATCACCAGCAGGACGTACCACAGCGACGGGGCCATTACCTGCATCGCGTTCTGGCTCGACATCCGTCCGGCGACAGATAGAGAAAGGGCGATGTCACTCCAGGCGAAGTGATAGGGCCCGCGCGCGAGCAACGTGCCGTCGCTGATCTCCGCCTCGACGGGTGTTCCTTTCACTGACGCGCGTACAAACGCGAAAATGACCAGGAGAGCCACCGCCGCAAGGCTTCCCAGCCAGTAGTTCGGCATCACGGCACGGGCGCGCTGCTTCCAGAACGCGAGAACGCCGGGTTGCCTCGAGAAAGAGAGCACCAGCCCGGTGATGAACAGCAGCACGTCGAGACGGTAGGAGGGAAGCGCGACCAGCGTGCGAGCCGCCAGATCCACCAGCGCGGCCAGGTCACCGCGCGCGTACGCCTCCCGAAAGAGCGGCAGGCTCAGGTCCCCGGCGGCGCCGCGCGTGTCGACGTAAAAGTGAAAGGCCGCAATCCACAGGATGGTCAAACCGCGCAGGATGTCGACCGCCTGCAGCCGAGTCGCGGTTGCCGGTCGGCGGATCACGTCCTACTCTTGTATTCTTCGAAGGTCATGATCAGCGGGCGCCGCCGCTCCGTCATCTTCTTCACCGCGTTCGGCATCTGCCTGGTCGCCATCGCCGTCGCATTGAACGTCGGCTGGGTGGTCATCAGCTGGCGCAGCGGCGTCCTGGTGGTCTTCGGCCTCATCTTCTTTCTCGTCATCATTGCCGGGATGGTGCTCAACACCATCTTTCTCGTCCGCGAGATCCGGCGCAACGAGCAGCACGACTCTTTCATCAACGCCGTCACTCACGAGCTCAAGACACCAGTCGCCTCGATCCGCCTCTACCTGCAGACACTGCTGACGCGCGAGCTGGACGAGCCGAAGCGACGGGAGTTCTACCAGGCGATGCTCGAAGACAGCGACCGGCTGCTGCACACCATCGAACAGGTCCTGAGAGCCGGCAGCACGCAGTCGCACTTCAGGCGCATCGCCCAGCTTCGGGTCGACCTCACCGAGATCTCGAGGGAATGCATTGCGCTGGCCCGCGCCCGTTTTCATCTCGGCGACGATGCGCTGTCGTATGAAGAGAGGACGGGCGGACCGGCGGTCGTTATCGGCGACGCCGACGAACTGAAGGCGGCTGTCTGGAACCTGATCGACAACGCCGTCAAGTACTCCGCGACAGATCCGCGCGTCACGATCTCGGTTGAGGAAACTGCCGATCGTTCCCGCTACGCACTGAAAGTGAAGGATCGCGGCGCCGGCATCTCGCCTCACGAGCTGAAACGTGTCTTCCGGCGCTTCTACCGGATCCACGGCATGTCGGTTCGCGCCAAGGGAAGCGGCCTCGGTCTGTTTATCGTCCGCTCCGTGGCGAAACGACATGGCGGCAAGGCTTACGCGGAGAGTGAAGGATCCGGCAGGGGGAGCACGTTCACCATCCTCCTGCCCCGCGCGCCCGAACCAGTATGGCGAATACACCGCCGAAAGTTCTCGTCGTCGAGGACGAGAAGCATCTTGCCGAGGGCCTTCGCTTCAACCTCGAGGCAGAGGGGTACTCGACCGACGTCGTCGAAACCGGAGAGGCTGCGATCGACCGTCTTCTTGGCACCGAGCGGAATGAATACGACCTCGTCGTGCTGGATGTCATGCTCCCCGGGAAGGACGGCTTCGGCGTCGTGTCGGACCTGCGCGCCGCCAAGCAGTTCGTGCCGGTGCTGATTCTGACCGCGCTCGGCCGTCCCGGCGATGTGCTCAAAGGATTCGCGGCCGGCGCCGACGATTACCTGCCGAAACCAACGGAGCTGGCAATCCTGATTGCGCGGGTCAGGAGTCTCCTGCGACGAAGTGCCTGGACGGCTCGTGCGGCGGAGCAGTTTACCTTTGCCGGCAGGACGATCGATTTCGATACCCTGGAGCTTCACGTCGACGGCCGCATCTTCCCTTTGACACTGATGGAGGCCAACCTGCTCAGGTATCTGGTCCGGCACGAAGGCAAGGCGGTGTCACGGAAGTCGATGCTCGAGGACGTCTGGGGTGTTCAGGAAGACACCGACACCCGCCCGATCGATAACTTTGTCGTCAGGCTCCGGCGCTATATTGAAAGGGAACCTGCGAAACCGCGCCACCTGCTGACGGTCCGCGGCGTGGGGTATCGATTCGTCGCCAATCCAGACGGCTGAAGACCCTTCGACTCGCTGACGCTCGCTCAGGGCAGGAATGGATATCGCCGCAGCGCTCCTGTTGCTGACGCGCTATTGAAATCCCCGCGGCGCTCGCCGCCGCCGCCGGCGTCTCCTGGCGACATATGGACCGCCCGCCGGTTCCGGCGTCGCAGTCTGCGCCGGGTGATGCTCCGCACGGTGCACGAGGAGGTGTCGCCAGTGCTCGACGACATCCGGGCGATCACTGTGGATGTCGAGCCAGGTCAACGCCTCCGGCAGCGACGATCGATGCAGCAGACCGCGCTGGCCGCGCATCGGGGCCTGGACGTCCATCAATCGCGGAATGATGCTGAACATCTGCTGGAGTCGTTCAACGTCGCGACGGGCGATCGGCAGCAGCCCGAGCTCGATCCGCCGCTCCGTCCCGTCCGCATGAAATCGTTGTGGCGGTCCGATGAGGCCGAGCGGGTGCAGCAGTGTGCCGGCGAGCACGGTATTGGTCAGCGCGTCCGGCGACGAGTCGAAACGCGCGCGATAACGATCGATCGCCGTCACTGCGCGCCAGAAAGCCGCCGGGGCATCGGCAAGTTCCGGCGTGATCTCCTTGAGAAGGCCGGTGCGGGCGAGCTGCTTGAAGGCAACGGCGGCATGCCCGGACCGAAGGATCTTGTAGTACTCCTCGAGGAGCCGCGGCACCGCGCTCCGTGCGATTTCGTGTTTGTGCTGCGCGATGGCGTCGAGGACGGGTTCGTCGATCGTGAACTCGAGCCGTGCCGCGAGCACGACCGCGCGCAGCATGCGGACCGGATCTTCGAGAAACCGTACCTCCGGTTCACCAATGCAGCGAATGACGCGCGCCTCGAGATCGCGGAGGCCGCCGGTGTAGTCGATGATCGAGTAGGTCCCGATGTCATAGAAGAGCGCGTTGACCGTGAAGTCCCGCCGAAACGCGTCTTCCTCGGGAGTGCCGTAGGTGTTATCCCGGTGGATGAGGTGATCCTCGGCGCGGCGACGAGGCCGGCGCGCTTCCTCCATTTCCTCGGCGGGTAGCGGCTCGCCGGGGCCCACCGTGTCACGCGCCGTCACGGTCGCGGCTTCCGCTTCGGGCGTCACCTCGAGTGCATCCACATGCCGGCGAAATGTCGCCACCTCGATCGTCTTGGTGCCGAACTTGACGTGGGCGAGGCGGAAGCGCCGCCCGATGATCCAGCAGTTGCGAAACAGTTTCTTGATCTGGTGCGGATGTGCGGACGTCCCGATGTCGAAGTCCTTGGGACGGCGGTCGAGGAGGAGATCGCGGACGCTCCCACCAACCAGGTAGGCGACGTAGTGATGCTCGTGCAGCCGGTAGAGGACCTTGAGTGCGTCAGGGTCGATGTCACGCCGCGAGATCGCGTGGTCGGACCGCGGAATGACGACCGGCTCCACCATCTGGCCGAATTATAGCCCAGCCCCTCGCCCGGACGATGTAAGTGTCACTGTACCAGTGAGTTAATGGCCGAAGTCCGCTGTGCTACCATCCCCCGGGTGCGTATGTTGGCGGCTCTTCTGACGGTCGGATTGTTGGTGGCAGCACCCCTCGCCGCACAGGACACACTGAACGACGCGCGTCGTCTCTACAACGAGGGCAAGTACGAAGCTGCGGAGCGTGCGGCCCGAACGGCGCTGGCCACTCCCCGCACGTCCAACAGCGCCCGAGTCGTGCTCGGACGCGCGCTGCTGGAGCTCTTTCGTGAGACTGCGTCGCAGGAACACTTCGCTCAGGCGCGTGAGGCGCTGCGATCCGTCAACGCCGATCAGCTCGACGTCATCGAACGCGTGGAACTGATGCTCGGTGTGGGCCAGGGGCTGTTTCTCGAAGACCGTTTCGCTGCGGCAGCGGAGGTGATCGAGCCAATGATCGTACCTTCGACCGCGCTTGGACCGGTGGCACACGATCGTGCGCTCGACTGGTGGGCCTCGGCGCTCGACCGCCACGCGCAGTCGCGCCCGATTGGCGAGCGCGGCCCGATCTACGCGCGAATCACCAATCGCATGGAGTCCGAAATCCTCCGCGAGACCGGATCAGCCCCCGCCAATTACTGGCTCGCAGCCGCGGCGCGCAGCAGCGGCGACATTGAAGGGGCGTGGAACACCGCGATGGCCAGCTGGGTGCGTTCGATCCTCGGCCGCGACCGCGGCGTGGCACTGCGCGGCGACCTCGATCGGCTGGTGATTCAGGGGATCATTCCCGACCGCGCGGCGCGCATCGGCGGCAAGGAACCGAATATGGTGATTGCCGGCCTGGTCGGAGAGTGGGAAGCATTCAAGGCGAGCTGGACTCAAATAAACCCCTAACTTCTAACTTCTAACTTCTAAAAATCTTAGGAGTTAGTAGTTAGGCGTTAGAGGGGTTAACAGCGTCAACTCTTCGCTTCCTTCCAGTTCTCACCGACTCCGATATCCACTGTCAGCGGAACCTTGAGGCGTACGGCGCTCTCCATCTGCTCCCTGACCAGGGCGACGGTTTCTTCTGCGGCTTCTCTCGGTGTCTCGAACAACAACTCATCGTGAACGGTCAGGATCATGCGCGCACGGCTCGCTGCGACCGACGGCAGGGCGGCGTGGACGTCGATCATCGCCTTTTTCAGGATGTCGGCGGCGCTGCCCTGGATCGGCAGGTTGACCGCCACCCGCTCGGCGGCACCCCTGATCTGGCCGTTGCGGCTCGTCAACTCGGGGACCAGGCGTCGCCGGCCGAACATGGTCTTGACCACGCCCGATTCGCGCGCCTTGACCAGCAGGTCGTCGATGAAGCGGCGAACGTCCGGAAAGCCCGCGAAGTAGGCGTCGATGAAATCCTGGGCTTCCTGCCGCGACACGCCGATGTCCTTCGCAAGCGTGAACGCCTGCTTGCCGTAGAGCAGCGCGTAGTTGATGATCTTGGCGCGCCGGCGGAGTTCGTGCGCCGAGAGATTGCTCATCGCGCCAAACACCTTGGCGGCGGTGCGATCGTGAATGTCTTCGTTCCGGCTGAAGGCCTCGATCAACGTCTGCTCGTCCGACATGTGCGCCAGCACCCGCAGCTCGATCTGCGAGTAATCGGCCGAGATCAGGACGTTGCCCGGCTCGGCAACGAACGCACGGCGGATCTCGCGTCCGACCTCGGTTCGGATCGGAATGTTCTGCAGGTTCGGGTCGCTGCTGCTCAACCGTCCCGTGGCGGCGACGGCCTGGTTGAAGCAGGTATGGACGCGTCCGGTCTCGGGATCTACCAGCTGCGGGAGCGCGTCGATGTAGGTGCCTTTCAGCTTCATCAGAGCGCGCCACTCGAGGATCAGCCGCGGCAACTCGTGCCCCAGCGCCAGCTCCTCGAGCACTTCGAACGACGTTGATTGAGCCTTCGTCTTCGTCGTCCGGCGAATCGTCTCGGTGCGCATCCCGAGCTTGTCGAACAGGATCTCCGAGAGTTTCTTCGGCGAGTTGATGTTGAATTCCTCGCCGGCGTACTCGTAAATCTGGGCCGCGCGCCGCGCCAGCTCCTTGTCGACATTGCCCGACTGCGACAGCAGGGTAGGCCCGTCGATGCGCACGCCGGCCCGCTCGATGGCGACCAGGACAGGCACCAGAGGGAGCTCGAACGTCTGGTAAAGCTCCTCCAGCTCTTCCCGCCGCAGCAGTTCGCGCAGCGGTCCGGCCATCTGCAGCGCCAGGTCCGCTCTCTCACCTGCGTAGTCGAGCATCCGCTCGAGCGGCACGTCCGCGAATGAGATGGCCTTGGCCCCTCTGCCGCAAAGATCCTCTTCCTTCAGCGCCTTGTAGCCGGCGTGCTCCAGCGCCAGCTCCTCGAGCGGATGCGCGGAGCGAGTGGCATCGACGAGGTAACTGGCGAGCATCGTGTCGGTTTCGATGCCGCGAAGCTCGACACCGTGCCGCGCGAGGACGATCGCATCGAACTTCAGGTCGTGTCCGACCTTGGCGACCGAGGGATTCTCGAGCAGATGCTTCAAGCCGTCCAGCACTGCAGATCCCGGAAGTCCCGGCTGCTCTTCGGCCTGGTCTGGAGCGAAAAGACCGCCGTCGGACGCAGCCGCAGGCCAGCCCTTCTTGGCGGAGGACGAAATCGGCACGTAACGCGCCCGCCGCGCGCCCGTCGAGAACGAGAAACCGACAATGCCGGCGCGCATCGCGGAGGGTGCATCAGGAATTACGCGGAACGCGAAGCGGCCAGCGGTCTCGAGCTCGGCCACCAGATTCGCGAGCCCTTGCGTGGTGTCGACAATCGCATAGTCGTTTCCGACGGTGTCTGCCGTCGGGGCGTACTCCATGACCAGGGTGCGAAATCCGAGGCGAGTAAAGAGCTCGAAGCACGCCGCCCGCGAGGCGCCTCGGTAGCGCACCGCGTCGGGATCGAAATCGACCGGAACGTCAATCCGGATGCGGGCCAGCTCGCGGCTTTGCCTCGCATCGTCGGCGTGATTCAGCAGCCCCTCGCGGTATCGCTTGTTCGTGATTTCAGGGGCGTGGGCGAGCAGCGCCTCGAGAGTGCCGTAGGTTGCGATCAGGTCGCGCGCGCCCTTCTCACCAATGCCGGGCACGCCTTTGATGTTGTCGATGGAGTCGCCCATCAGCGCGAGCACGTCTACAACCTGCCCCGGCAGCACGCCGAACTTCTCCTTCACCCCTTCGGCGTTGTACCAGGTGCCGTCGTCCTTCGGGTTATAGACCTTCAGGCCGTCGTGAACGAGCTGAAAGAAATCCTTGTCGCCGGTCACGATCGCCACTTCGAATCCGGCGGCGATCGCCTTCGCCGCCAGCGTGCCGATCACGTCGTCTGCCTCGTAACGTTCGTAGGTCAGAATCGGCACGCCGAGCGCTTCACACGCTTCGTGCACCCATGGAATCTGCTCCGCAAGATCCGGCGGCATCGGTGAGCGGGTTGCCTTGTAGTCGGCGGCGAGATCGGAGCGGAACGTGCGTCCCGGAAGATCGAACGAGGCAGCGATGTACTGCGGGTTGTGATCCTCCATCAGCTTCCGCAGCATGGTCACGAAGATGTAGACGGCGTGGGTCGTCTTGCCTCCGGGGCCGCTGAGGCCACCGCCGCGCATGGCGTGATACGCACGGTACATCTGCGAGCTGCCGTCGATGAGAAAGAGGCGCGGCCGCGGATCCATCAGGAACTCTTATATCATTCGCACAATGTTCAGACGCCTGTGCGCCGCCGCTGCGCTGGTGGCGCTCACGTCGGCTGCCGCCTGTGGCGGCGGCGTTTTCGGCAAGCAGTACGAATACGAAGAAGATCTCACCCTCAGCCTCGACGGGAGCGGAACGCTCGTCGTGAATGCGTCGTATCCGGCGCTCGCGGCCCTGCGCGGTCTTCCGGTACCCACCGACAGCAGCGGCCGCATCAGTCGTGATCAGGTTCGCGCGCTCTTCACCACACCGGTGACCGAAGTTACCCGCGTCAGCCGCGAGTGGCACCGGAAGGGACGGCGCTTCGTTCAGGTGCGGGTGAGATTCGCCGACATCCGCAAGCTGCATGACGCCGGACCTTTCTCATGGTCTCGGTACTCTCTGATCCAGCAGGACGGCAAGCACGTATACACGCAGCAGGTCGGCGAGTCGGCGATGAAGCCGGGATCGCTTCAGAACTACGGGTGGGATGGCAGTGAGATCGTTGCGTTCAGGCTGCACCTGCCCAGCAAGATCGAATTTCACAACGCACGCGACCTGCAAACCAACGAGACGAGGTCGACGGACCGCGGCAACATCCTCGCGTGGGAGCAGCACCTTGCCGACCGGCTCGAAGGCCGTCCAGTGGAAGTCCTGGTCAAGATGGAAAGCCAGTCCATCCTCTATCTAACGCTCTGGCTCTTCGTCGGCGCCTTCACCGCCGCCGTCCTCGTCCTCGTCCTGGCGATCTGGTGGACCATAAGACGCGGACGGGGAGACAACTCCAAATTCCTAACTCCTAACTCCTAAACTCCTAGTTTTAGAAGTTAGAAGTTAGAAGTTAGAAGTTACTGTCGCGCCTCGGCGTCAGTTCTGAGCGCATTCGTCAAGGAGATTTCCCCCTGGCCTGTTGCGAGCGAGCGCGCAAGCGTGCGATCCACCTCGCTCTGCACCACACCAGTCAGAGTGACTCGGCCGCCCTCGACGACGATGTGGATTGGAGGGTTGGGCATGGCCGCGTATCGCCAGAAGGCGGCGTTGCCGTAGATGGCGCGCGCCACCTTGTGACGCAGATCCTCGTCGAACGGCGAGGGCGGCAGCACGCCGATGTCGTTGCGGACAGTCTTGACGCCGTCGACACCAGCGGCGCGCTGCGCAATCTCGTCCTTCTTGAACGGCATCGTTACCCGGCCGGTCAGCGTGAGCACACCATTCTGGACGTCCACGCCGACGTAGTCGAACACGGTGAACCGCGTATACGTGTTCACAGAACGAATGACATCGTCGGAAATCTGAGTATCGGGTTTGGCCTGTGCGAGTCCCGCGGCGGGCATTGCGGCGAGGAGCAAACAAGCGACCGCGACGGCGAACGTAAACTTCATGACCCGGACCCTCACGAACTCAGAACTATGAACTCAGAACTATCAACGCAGCAGCCGTTCTCGGTTCCTCGACCGAGTTCATTGCTCATAGTTCTATAGTTTCAGGCGGCGGGCAATCGAAGAACTCCGCCGCAAAGCTAATGCCACGCCGCGAGCCACGTTTTGCGCGCGTTTGAATGAGGACGTCGTCGGGCTGTCCCTACAACAGGACGATCGTCAGAATTCCGGCGCCAATGAGCAGGAGTTGCCGGACCGAGCTCTCGTTCATATGGCCGCGATGAAGATCTGGAATGAGGTCGGCCATCGCGATGTACAGGAAGTTGCCTGCGGCGAAAGCGAGGACGTAGGGCAGCAGGTTCGGCACCGACTGCGACGCGAGGAGCATCGCGCCCGCGCCGAGGACGCCCCCTGTGGCTGAAATCAGGTTCAGCAACAGCGCCCGGCTCCGTCGATAACCAGCTCGGAGGAGGATTGCGACGTCCCCGACCTCCTGCGGCACTTCGTGCGCCGCGACCGCGAGCGCGGTGGTCACGCCCAGCGGCACCGAGGTAATGACCGCCGCTGCGATCACCGCGCCATCGACGAACGTATGAAAAGCATCGCCGATGATGACCAGCGAGGCCGCGGTGCTGGTGTGCACCTCGCACTCATGCCCGTCGTGGCAATGCCGCCACAACAGGAATCGCTCGAGGATGAAGAACGTGAGGACGCCGGCGAGCAGCGTGCCGAGCGCGGTCGCCGGAGGCAATTTCTCGAGCGCCTGCGGCAGCAGCGCGAGCAGCGCGGCGCCGAGCAGTGTGCCGACCGCGTAACTGATGGCGGCGGGAACGAGTTTGATGCGGAGCCCGTCGCCGAGAAGGAGAAAGCTCGAAGCCGCGAGCAAACCACCCAGGCTGCCGACGACGCTCAGCCCGATGGCCGCCGCGTAAGACTGCACGCACGAATCGGATATCGATCGCGGCGTCCGACGCCGACGGCTGTCGCGATGAATCCCTTGCGTGCGCGGACCGTGTAGGCGCGATCGACTTCCACGCGGATCGCGTGCCATCTGCCGTCCTTGGATCCGCTTGCCGCGTACCCGAGGTAATACTGCTTCGACAGTTCGTCGGCAATGTAGGCCGTCGCCGGTTCGAGATCGCGAGGCGAGCGAATGACTTCAGTGCGTCCGCCGCTGTCGTCGGTGATGTCGCGGAGCGCGGCGACGTTGACTCCATCGCCGACGCCAACACGCGTGCGCGGACCTGACGGCGGAATCACGATCGGCGGAGGGTTGCCGGGGAAGCGTGTGCCTCCCGGGTTGGTCGGCGGCGGTGACGGCCGCCGGCCCGGGATCGGGAACGGGAACGGACGCGGACGTCGCTGCTGCAGGCTTTCCAGGATCCCCCCCATCCGCTGCGCGGCTGGAAGGTGTTCTGAGAGTCGATCCCGATCGCGTAGACGAGAATCTCCGTTTCGCGAATCTGCTCCTGCAGCGCGACAACCGCGATGCGGCTGCTGGTGTCGTTACCGTCGGAAATGATCACCAGCGCCTTCTTCCGGTGCTTGCCTGACTGCACCATCGGAACGGCTTCGGCGACGGCGTCGTACATCGCCGTGCCGCCGCGCGGGCGGAGCCGTGAGAGCTCCTCGCTCACCCGGCGCTTGTCGGTCGTCCACCCATGAACGAGCTCGGGATTGTTGTCGAAGCGGTAGAGGAACACTTCGTCGTCCGGACCGAGGAGCTCGAGCAGGAAACGATTCAGCGCCTGCCGCGCCGCCATCATTTTCTCGCCGTCCATGCTGCCGCTGGTGTCGAGCACGATCCCGAGACTGATCGGTACGCGCTCGCTGTTGAAGTGCGTGATCTGCTGCAGCTGGTCGTCCTGATAGAGGCGGAAGTCCTCCTTGCGCAGACCCGAAACGAAATCGGCCGCTGGCATCGGTGACCGTGGCGGTGACGTTGATCAGCTCGACGCCCGTTTTGAACCGGAACGTTTCGTTGCTCTTCTGATCCTGCGTCGCGGACTGCTGCGCCCGCCCCGCGGCAACGCAGAGCACGATGAAAGTGCAGACCGTGAGCGTTCGATGGTTCGTCATGGTTCCCTACTTCCGAGCGATAGCCTCAGGCGTCCGCCGATCGACGTGTGCCAGCACGCGATCGTCCTCCCCGCGGAACCCGACGCGGTAGCGAGTCACTCCAGCGGTACCCGGAACCCGGATCAGGAAGGGGGATTCGTCCCCTGGACCGAGGGTAGTGAAATCGATCGGTGCACGGCCGCTGGTGATGAACGACCCGTTGGGGCCGAACAGGAAGACCGTGGCCTTGACGCCGGACAGTGCCCTGCCCGCGCGCGGATTCTGCACGAGTCCGGTGATCGTCAACGCGCCCTCCTCCTGTGCGTGCTTGAGCGACAGTAGTTCGAGGGGCGCCTCGACCGCAACCTCCGCGATCTGCCCGGACGCGGGTGGCGCGTCGCCGCGGCCAAGCGACACGTTGGACCATCCGAATACGACGAGCGCGATCACAGCGGCCAGTCCTCCGACTACGGCAAAGCGGCGAGGCCACGGGGAGGGCTCCTCCTGTTCGTGAAACAGATCGTGGACTCCAGGCACTTCGTCTGTTGACGGGCGAAGCTCGAAGTCTGCAAAATCACGCCCCGCGTCCCCCGCCACGCGATCCGCGAATAGCGTCCGTGACGGCCTCGTCGCGAGCTCGCGCTCCGGCTGGATGATTACCCGCTGCGGCTCCCGCGGCGCCTGAATGGTGACTGGCTGGGGCTCGCGCCGAGGCGGACTGCTGACGCGCTGCGACCGCGCGGGCTCTACTTCGATTTCGGCGTACGAGGGAACCTGGCTCGGCTCCGCAGCCATCTCGGAGAGCAGCGCAACCCGCGCATCGGAGCGGCGACGCTCCTCGCGCAGCATTCGCGCAAGCAGGACTCCCATGATGGCGGCAAGCGCCAATGAGATCCCGGTTACTGTCAGGAGAATCTATCCATCCGATGTGGCTATTCGCATGCTCACTCGCCGAGCTTGAACTCGACCGCCACTTCCACCAGAACGTCCACGGGCGTCCCGAACCGCTTCGCGGGAGAGAACTTCCATTGCCGCACGGCGTCGACCGCCCGCCGGTCCAGGCCGCCGCCGAGACCCTGGACAACCTTCACGTCCCCGACACTGCCGTCGCTGCGGACGACGATCTCGAGCACGACGTCACCTTCGATTCCGCGCCTTCGAGCATCCTCGGTGTAGTCCGGCTTCACCTCGCGGACGATCTGCGGCGCCGTGATTCCGCTGCCCGGTCGGTAGGGGCCGCCACCTGTCCCACCGCCACTCCCAGGGCCGATGCCGGAACCGGTGCCTTCACCGAGACCGGTCCCTTGCCCTGTACCTGCGCCGCCGCCAGTTCCACTCCCCTGGCTCGCACTCTCGGACGGCGACTCGGTCGGGATGCCCGCGCGGTCGCGTGCGTCCGACGAAGCGGTGACGACCGGTGCGACCACCTGTGGGGTCACCTCGGGACGCGGTGGCGGCGGCGGAGGATCAACCGGTTTCGGCGTCGCCTGCACCACCGGTGGCGGAGGCGGCGTCACCCGTTCGGGGTCCGGCTTGCGGGGGACTGGCGGTTTGGGCGGCGGCACCGGGCTCCGCAGCGATGTCTTGCTTTTCATTTCCGCCTTTGCGGGTGGTTTCGGCTGCTTCAAGCCGCCCCCACCGCCGCCTCCACCCGGGCCGGGTGTCGCCAGAAATACCAGGCGAGTCGGATCGATTCGACGGGGAATCTGTTCTTCGGCGGACGTAATCCCCCAGGTCGTCATCATCACGAGACCTGCGAGCATCGCGGCGTGAAGCGCGCCCGTCCCGACGATCCCCGCCCCCGGCGAGCGTTCGCCGGCACGACGCGATGCGAACATCTCGGTGTGGCCGGGCTCGGCCATTTCCCCCCGGAGCTGCTTGACCAGGCCAACTGCCTGCATTGCACCGACGAACGTCCCGTCGAGAGTCGCCTCGCCCCGAGACTCCACCAGCTCACGCGCCACGCGGAGCGGTACTCCCGCCGCGAGAGCAATCTCACGAACCGTGAACACTTCGGCCGCCGCGAATCCGGATCTGGACATTTCAGGTAGAGGCCGGCTTCAGCCGGCCTGCCCCCAGGGGCAAAAAACCTGCCGTGGATTTGACCGCCTGCGCTGGAGCCCGCGCATCGTTTTTCGGCCTTTCTTGCGGAAATCTGTTAGGCGGGGCACGGCCGGGGTGTATGCCCCTTGAGACAGTTGACGTCCAGAAAGGACGGGCGGTCTTATCTTCTCCTGGCCCCCTCGACGAACCTCAGTCCCTCGCGTTCCGCCAGGGTCCTGACGGCACGAAACCCGGCGCTCGTCAACGCCTCCTCGATCTCGGCACTAGCCGGACCTGACGCGGCGACCAGCGCAACCAGGCCCCGGCGGGCTGACCGCTCGATGACGATACAGCGGCCGCCGTCCCGCAGCACGCGCCTCGCTTCGGTCAGGACGGCCATTCGGCGTTCCCGCGGGATCTCGCCCAGGGTGTGGTTGAGGACGACGATGTCGAAGGCTGCGTCGTTGTGGGGGAGGTTCGTGTACGGTGCCGTTTCGGATTCCAGGAGCGCGCCTTCCCGCAAGGCGGTCTCGGCGGCGCGCGTCGACATGGCTGCGTTCTCATCGAGCGCACAGGCGCGACCCGTGAGGCCCGGTTTGAGCGCGAGTTGTGCGACCAGCTTCGCCTGCCCGCAGCCGATGACCAGCAGCCGGTCACCGAGCTTGACGCCCGTCATCGTCACTGCCAGTGGGTCGTGGTGTGAAGCGCTCTTGAACCAGGGCATTTCGGCCCAGATGATATCCGCACCCCTCCAGCTCCGAGGCCGACCGGGCGACCGGGCACTCGCCCCGCGCTCCGCGCCCCGCGCTCCGCGCCCAGCACCCCGCGAACCGGGTGATATAGTTCTTTCCCGTGAAAAACCCGCAGAAAATCGCAGAACCCAAGGGGAAACTGGGCATCCTTCTCGTCGGTCTCGGCGCCGTCAGTACCACCACGATCGCCGGAGTGATCGCCATCCGCCGCGGGCTCGCGAAGCCGATCGGATCACTCACGCAGATGGGGACGATCCGGCTCGGAAAGCGGACCGAAGGACGGTCGCCGCTGATCAACGAGTTCGTCCCGCTCGCGGGCTTGAAGGACATCGTTTTTGGCGCCTGGGACATTTTCGAAGAAAACGCGTTCGACGCCGCCGGCACCGCCGGCGTGCTCGATAAGGATCTCCTCCAGCAGATCCGGCCTGAGCTCGAAGCGATCAAGCCGATGTCCGCGGTATTCGATCGCCGTTATGTCAAACGGCTCGACGGCCCGAACGTCAAGAAAGGGAAGAACAAGAAAGACCTCGCCGAGCAGTTGATCGAAGACATGCGGCGGTTCAAGCAGGAGAACAACTGCGATCGGCTCGTCATGATCTGGTGCGGCAGCACCGAGGTCTATCTGACCGAGTCGGCGGCGCACGCATCCATCGGCAATCTGGAAAAGGCCCTGGAAGCGAACGACGACAACGTCCCGTCGAGCATGATCTACGCCTATGCGGCGATCAAGCAGGGCATCCCTTACGCCAACGCCGCGCCGAACCTGAGCGCCGACATTCCCGCGCTGCTGGAGCTGGCCGATGACACCGGTTCACCGCTAGCCGGCAAGGATCTCAAGACGGGTCAGACGTGGATGAAAACGGTGGTGGCGCCCGGCATCAAGGCGCGGCTCCTCGGTCTGCATGGCTGGTATTCGACCAACATCCTCGGTAACCGTGACGGCGAGGTACTCGACGATCCCGAGTCATTCAAGACGAAGGAAGAAAGCAAGAAGTCCGTCCTCGACTACATCCTTCAGCCGAACCTTTATCCGGATCTATACGCGAAGCTGGATCACGTCGTCCGCATCAACTACTATCCGCCGCGCGGCGACAACAAGGAAGGCTGGGACAATATCGATATCTTCGGCTGGCTCGGGTACCCGATGCAGCTGAAGATCAACTTCCTGTGCCGCGACAGCATCCTCGCCGCGCCGATCGTGCTGGACTCGGCGCTGTTTCTGGACCTGGCCAAACGCGCGAACATGTCCGGCATCCAGGAGTGGCTCTCGTTTTACTACAAGAGTCCCATGCACGCGAAGGGACTGTACCCGGAGCACGATCTCTTCATCCAGTCGATGAAGTTGAAGAACACGCTTCGCTTCATGCGCGGTGAAGAGCTGATTACTCACCTCGGCCTGGAGTATTACGACTGATGGATTCAGGCAGAACGCAGCCGGTCCTCCTCGGCGGTTTGTTCATCGGCGTGCTCTCCGCGCTGCCGGTGATCAATGCAGGCAACTGCTGCTGCTGTCTCTGGATCGTCGCCGGCGGCGTGCTGGCGGTGTACCTGCGGCAGCAGAGTTACCACGGGCAGATCAATGCCGCGGAAGGCGCCCTCGTCGGTCTTCTTGCCGGTCTGCTCGGGGGGATCATCGGTGCGGTGCTCTCCATTCCCATCCAGATGATGCTCGGACCGCTGCAGCAGGAGTGGATCTCACGCATCCTCGAGAGCAACCCGGACGTACCTGCCGAGATGCGCGACATGATGCAGCGCACCGTCGCTGGCGGCGCCGTCCAGGGTATCTTCGCGTTGGTCAACGTGGTGATCAGCGCGGTGTTCGGATTGCTTGGCGGTCTGCTGGGTGTTGCGATCTTCAACCGCAAGGCGCCGCCGCAGCCGCCGACCGTGATCCCCCATGATCCCGGCGTCGCCATGTAGGGTCCGGCTTTAGCCGCACGACCCAGCAAACCGGGTCTTGCCGTCATGAACGAAATCGACGCCCTTCTACAGGAACACCGCTCATTCCCTCCTTCCGAGGAATGGCGCCAGCACGCTTTCATCAACGATCCTGAGGTGTATGAGCGCGCTGCACGCGACCCGGAAGGATTCTGGGCAGAACGAGCGGCGGAACTGGAGTGGATGCAGCCCTGGAAGAAGGTGCTGATCTGGAAGCCGCCATACGCGCAGTGGTTCGTCGGCGGGAAGCTGAACGCGTGCGTCAACTGCGTCGACCGTCACGTCCGCACCGCGCGTCGCAACAAAGCGGCATTGATCTGGGAAGGGGAGCCCGGCGACCGCCGCACGCTGACTTACTGGGACCTCTATCGCGAGGTCAGCTCGTTCGCGAACGTGTTGAAGAGCCTCGGCGTTCGGCGAGCGGACCGTGTGGCGCTTTACCTGCCGCTGATTCCGGAGCTGGCGATCGCGATGCTCGCCTGCGCGCGCATCGGCGCGATCCACAGCGTCGTCTTTGGCGGGTTCAGCGCCGAGTCATTGCGCGACCGCATCAACGACGCCGAAGCGACGCTGCTGGTGACCGCCGACGGCGGCTACCGGCGCGGACAGATCGTTCCTCTGAAACAGATGGCGGACGAGGCGCTTCGCGAGACTCCCTCCATCCGCAATGTCGTTGTCGTCCAGCGCCAGCCCGGCGGTGCCTTCCCGGTTCACATCGAGGAAGGCCGCGATCACTGGTATCACCGTCTGATGCAGGATGCGTCCCCCGATTGCCCGCCCGAAGTCATGGACGCCGAGGACATGCTGTACATCCTCTATACGTCCGGCACGACCGGCAAGCCGAAGGGCATCGTCCACACCACGGGCGGCTATCTCACCGGGACGTCGACGACGACGAAGTGGGTCTTCGATCTGAAGGAAGACGACGTCTACTGGTGCACCGCTGACATCGGCTGGGTGACCGGGCACAGCTACGTGGTTTACGGTCCGCTGAGCAACGGCGCGACGGTCCTGATGTACGAGGGTGCGCCGGATTGGCCGGCCAAGGACAGGTTCTGGGAACTCATCGACCGCCACGGCGTCAGTATCTTCTACACGGCGCCGACGGCGATTCGCGCCTTCATGCGGTGGGGCGTCGAGTGGCCGGCAAAACACCCGATGAGCAGACTCCGGCTGCTCGGGTCGGTCGGCGAACCGATCAATCCGGAGGCGTGGATCTGGTACCGCCTGAACATCGGGCGCGAGCGCTGTCCTATCGTCGATACCTGGTGGCAGACCGAAACCGGAATGATCATGATCACGCCGTTGCCGGGGATCACCAGCACCAAGCCCGGCTCGGCGACGCGGCCGTTCCCCGGTGTGTTCGCGGAGGTCCGTGACAACGAAGGCAAGCCGGTAACAGCCGGCGGCGGGTTGCTGACGCTGACGAAACCCTGGCCGGCCATGCTGCGGGCGATTTATCGGCGATTCGGAGCGTTTTGAAAAAACGTATTGGAGTCGATGGCCCGACCGTTCCTACTTCACCGGGGACGGCGCCCGCGTGGACGACGATGGCTTCTACTGGCTGATGGGGCGCGTCGACGATGTGCTCAATGTCGCCGGGCATCGGCTGGGCACGATGGAAGTCGAAAGTGCGCTGGTGGATCATCCCAACGTCGCCGAGGCTGCCGTTGTCGGACGTCCGCACGAGATCAAGGGGCAGGCGGTCGCCGCGTTCGTGACGGTCAAGGAAGGTGTGCGAGCGACGCCGATGCTCGCCGACGAGCTCAAGGGACACGTGGTCAAGAAGATCGGCGCCATCGCCAGGCCCGACGAGATACTGTTCGCAGCCGATTTGCCCAAGACCCGATCCGGCAAGATCATGCGCCGGCTGTTGCGTGACATTGCCGAAGGCAAGGCGCTCGGCGACACGACGACGCTCGCGGATCCGGCCGTCGTCGCGCGCCTGAAATCCGAGTACGAAGAGAAAGAAGGCTGATCGTGCCGATGATTGAGACACGCGATCTGTGGAAGACCTACGTGATGGGTGAGGAGGAGATCCACGCCCTGCGCGGGGTGTCGATCACCATCGAGCGCGGCGAATACGTCGCCAT
Organism: uncultured Acidobacteriota bacterium; assembly: GCA_963810305.1. GTDB lineage: Bacteria > Acidobacteriota > Vicinamibacteria > Vicinamibacterales > 2-12-FULL-66-21 > JACDCA01. The sequence continues at coordinate 37,402 of CAWEMY010000006.1, read as the reverse complement.
CATGGGCCCGTCGGGCTCCGGCAAGTCGACGCTCATGAACTTGATCGGATGCCTCGACACGCCGTCGCAAAGGCAGCTACCTGCTGAACGACAAGGAGGTCGCCGACATGAACGACGACGATCTCGCCCAGATCCGGAATCAGGAAATCGGGTTCGTTTTCCAGACCTTCAACCTGCTCCCGCGCGCGACCGCGCTGCACAACGTCGAGCTGCCGTTGATCTATGCGGGCATGCCGAGCAAGGAGCGGCAGGAGCGCGCGCGCCAGGCACTCGACAAGGTCGATCTGATCCCGCGCGCGAGCCATCGCCCGAATGAGCTCTCGGGCGGCCAGCGGCAGCGCGTGGCGATCGCTCGCGCTCTTGTCAACAACCCCTCGATCCTGCTGGCCGACGAGCCGACGGGGAATCTGGATTCAAAGACCGGCAACGAAATCATGGGGGTCTTCGACCGACTTCACGAAGGCGGCAACACCATCGTCCTCGTGACGCACGAAGCCGACATTGCCGCCTACGCACATCGAGCCATCCACATTCGCGACGGACAGGTAGAGAAGGACGTTCGACGGGCTGCGTAGGATCAACGGCTGGCACGGAGTGGCTTCGCCACCGCACGAAGCGACGAAGTCTCGAAGGCACGAATTCTCTAAGAAAAATTCTAGGCCTGTTTCACCCAACCGCCGCGAAATGCCCTGATGCGACTTCTTTGAGCGGGGCATGCCGGTCGAATGTCGAAGGATCCAACACCACACGCTTTCTTTGTGCGTTCGGGTCAGGCACCGGAATCGCGGACAGCAGCGCGCGCGTGTACGGATGCGCGGGGGCTGCAAAGATTGCCTCCGCGCTTCCCATTTCGACGATGCGCCCGAGATACATCACGGCGAGCCGCGTGCAGATGTGTTCGACCAGCCGCAGGTCGTGCGCGATGAACAGGTAAGTCAGTTTGAGGCGTTCCTGAAGATCCATCAGCAGATTGATCACCTGCGCCTGCACCGAAACATCGAGCGCGGAAACCGGTTCGTCGGCGATGATCAGTGACGGGTTGAGGGCGAGCGCGCGCGCCAGCCCGATCCGCTGCCGCTGACCGCCGCTGAACTGATGGGGATATCGCGTCAAGTTGCGATGGATCCAGACCGACGAGTTCGAACAGCTCGCGCACCCGGGCCTGGCGTTCTGACTTGCTGCCCATGCGGTGGATGACCAGCGGCTCCTCGACAATCGTCCCCACTCGCATGCGCGGGTTGAGCGACGAATAGGGATCCTGGAAGACGATCTGCATCTCCCGCCGCGCCTGCCGCATTCGTCCCTTCGAGAACGCGAGTACGTCCTCACCGCGGAACCGGATCTCGCCAGACGTCGGTTCGATCAACCGCAGGATGCAGCGGCCAGTCGTCGTCTTGCCGCTGCCGGATTCGCCGACCAGGCCGAAGGTCTCTCCCTCGGCGACGTCGAACGTGACCCGGTCGACTGCCCGCAGGCTTGTCGCCGTTCCGAAAAGCCCCTTCTTTCTCGTGAACTCCTTTGTGAGGTTGCGAACCTCGAGCAGAGGACCCGCGGCGTCCTTCATGACTCCACTGCGGGGCCGTGCAGGTAGCACTTCACCGTTCGGCCGTGCTCGAAAACGGTGTCACCCGGATGTGCCGTGGGGCACGGCTCGAACCGAGATGGGCATCGGGGCGTGAACGAGCAGCCGGGAGGCAGCGATCCGAGCCGGGGCACGGTGCCCTCAATGGCACGCAGCCGTGTTCCTGGCCCTCCGCCGGGGATCGATCCAAGTAGTCCCTTCGTATATGGATGCCTGGGATCCGCGAACAATTCCTTCACCGGGGCACGCTCGACGATCCGCCCCGCGTACATGACGCAGACGCGGTCGGCCATCTCGGCGACCACCCCGAGATCGTGCGTGATGAGGAGCAGTGCCAGGCCGAGGCGCTTCTGCATGGTGCGCAGCAGGTCGAGGATCTGTGCCTGGATCGTCACGTCGAGTGCAGTCGTGGGTTCGTCCGCAATCAGAAGTTTTGGCTCGCAGGCGAGCGCCATCGCGATCAGCGCACGCTGCCGGAGGCCGCCGGAGAGCTGATGGGGATACTCGACGACACGCCGCTGCGGTTCGGGCACGCTGACCGAATCGAGGAGCTCGACTGCCCTTGCCCGCGCCGTCCGGCGAGTCGCGCGGTCGTGAACGCGGAGGGTTTCTTCGATCTGGCTGCCGATGGTCATGACCGGATTGAGTGCGGTCATCGGTTCCTGAAAAACGAACCCGATTTCCGCGCCTCGAACCCGCTGCAGCTCCCGCTCGTCGAATTTCATCAGATCCTGGCCGCCGAAGCTCAACGTCCCTGCCGCTATTCGCCCCGGCGGAGGCACCAGCCGGATGATCGACAGCGCAGTAACGGACTTGCCGCTGCCGGATTCGCCGACGATGCACAGGGTTTCCCCCGGAGAGATATCGAAGCTGACGTTGATGACCGCCGGGATGAAGCGTCCCTGGACGTCGAAGCCAGCGGTAAGGTTGGCAACCGAAAGGAGCGGGGACGCGCTCCGCGCCCCGCGCCCCGCGCCCCGCGATTCAGACATCGATCTCTTCGTGCTCGCCGAAGACCGATCGCATCGCGTCGGAAATCTCGCCGAGTGTGGCGCGCGCTTCGACTGCGGTAATGATCGACGGCACGAGATTGAGTCCTTCGTTCGCTGCCTTTGACACGTCGTCCATCGCGCGCTGCCAGTCGCTCGCGCTTCGGGACGCACGAACAGCCCGAACCCGGTCCACCTGCCGCTGCTCGACGCCGGCATCAATCTGCAGCATCTCGATTCTGGCCGCGTCGTCAGTCGTATACCGATTCATGCCGACGACGATCGATTCGCCGGTATCGATCCGCTGCTGCGCGCGATAGGCGGATTCCTGAATTTCGCGTTGGATGATTCCCTGCTCGATTGCCGACAGCGTGCCGCCGACTGCCTCCACACGGTCGAGCAGCTCCCGTGCGCCTGCTTCGATCGTATTGGTCAATTGCTCGACGGCGTAGGATCCTGCGAGTGGATCGACGGTGTTGACGACGCCGCTTTCGTGTGCGATCACCTGCTGGGTGCGCAGCGCCACGCGAGCCGCTTCCTCGGTTGGAAGCGCGAGCGCTTCGTCGCGCCCGTTGCAGTGGAGCGACTGCGTCCCGCCAAGCACCGCTGCCAGCGCCTGGATGGCCACGCGGACGATGTTGTTGTCGGGTTGTTGTGCCGTGAGTGTGCTGCCGGCGGTCTGCGTGTGAAAGCGCAGCTGCTGCGCGCGCGGGCTGGTCACACCAAAGCGATCGCGCATGATCCGCGCCCAGAGCCGCCGTGCGGCACGAAACTTGGCGACTTCCTCCAGAAAATCGTTGTGTGCGTTGAAAAAGAACGACAGACGCTGCCCGAAGCGGTTGACGTCCAGCCCTGCGTCGATCGCGGCTTGCACGTACGCGATCGCATTGGCGAACGTGAACGCCACTTCCTGCACCGCCGTCGAGCCCGCCTCGCGAATGTGGTAGCCGCTGATCGAAATCGTGTTCCAGTTGGGCAGTTCCCGCTCGCAGAACGCGAAAATGTCGGTAACGATCCGCAGCGATGCGCGCGGGGGATAGATGTAGGTGCCGCGAGCGACGTATTCCTTGAGGATGTCGTTCTGGATCGTCCCTGAAAGAGTGGCGATTGCCACCCCCTGGCGCCGCGCGACAGCCACATACAGGGCGAGCAGGATGATCGCGGTTGCATTGATCGTCATCGACGTCGAGACCCGTCCGAGCGGTATGCCGTCGAAAAGCTCCGACATGTCCTCGATCGAGTCGATCGCCACGCCGACGCGTCCGACTTCGCCTCCGGCCAGGAAATGATCGGAGTCGTACCCCATCTGGGTCGGTAAGTCGAAGGCGACGCTGAGGCCGGATACTCCTTGAGCCAGCAGATACCGATATCTCTGGTTAGATTCCGACGCAGTGCCAAAGCCGGCATATTGCCGCATCGTCCACAGCCGGCCGCGGTACATGGTCGGCTGGATGCCCACGGGTGTATGGGAACTCGCCTGGCATCCCAAGCTCAGCTGCTTGGTCCCAGTCGTTCAGATCAGCTGAATCGGCAAACGGCCGGTCGGTCGGCATCGTCGGTGTCATTGTAACCAGTTGGTGGTCCGGCGCCGTTGACCCCAAGATATTGCGGCCAAGCCATTGACACTCATCCGGGGCATCCTTACAATGTTGCTGAGTTCCCCAGCTCCAAATCCTTCATATGGACAACTTTGTCGCTCGAGTCCTGCCACCGGCCCCGGAGGCAGTATGTGCTCGGGAGACGCCCCGGTATCCCAGCTCCGGCGGCGCTGAGGAGGTTCTGAAATGGACGACGTCGTGAATCGGCTGGCCCGAGAACTCTCGGACGCCATTGCCGCCGCCATCGCCGAGGATGCCAGAGTCGAAGCCTGCCGGGAGCGCGCCAGGGCGGCCGGATTCGAGATGAAAGTAGCGCTGGAAGCAGTGATCGGCTTCGCCAGCCGGTCCAATCAGAACGCGCTGCAGAAGGTTGGGACCATCACCAAAACCACCCGGGCCGTGGACCGCCGCAATTTCGAGATCAGCGCCAACGACAAGCGGTTCCTCCGCTCGCTGCGCATCGCCGCCGACGAGCCGCAGGAAAAAGAAGTCGAGTAGTCCAGCCCTGGGCTGCATCGGCGAAAGGGCACGTGCCACAGGCCTGAAGGCCTGGACTACGGTTCAATCAACGAGCTTCCCGTCATTCCCGGGGAGCTCGTCAGCTCCAGCAGCTCCAGGAGCGTTGGTGCCACGTCACGCAGGCTGCCGTTCCGCAGCCGTTTCCCACGATACCGTTCATCGCACAGGATCACAGGCACCGGGTTCGAGGTGTGCGCGGTATGCGGCGCGTTCAGCTCCGAATCCCACATCTGCTCGGCATTCCCGTGGTCCGCGGTAACGATGGCGGTGCCACCGGCCTTGCGCAGGACCGTCAGGATCTCCCCCATGCACCGATCGAGGGTCTCGACGGCGGTGATGGTCGCCGGCAGGCTGCCGGTGTGGCCCACCATGTCGGCATTCGCGAAATTGCAGATGACGACGTCGTGCGTCCCGCTCTGAATATCGGCGACCAGCGTGTCGGCGATTCCCTGCGCGCTCATCTGCGGCATCAGGTCGTAGGTCGCAACCTTCTGCGAGGGCACGAGAATGCGATCCTCGGCGGGATAGGGCTCCTCTCGACCGCAATTGAAAAAATAGGTTACGTGTGCGTACTTCTCGGTTTCCGCAAGGCGCAGGTTCGTCTTTTGGGCTTCGGCGAGGACGTCAGCGAAGTTTCCAGTAAGGCTCTCCTGCTCGAACACGACCGGCAGACCGAACGTCCGGTCGTAGATCGTCATCGTCGTGACATGGACGGTCGGGCGAGTCCGCCGCTCGAAGCCATCGAAATCAGCGAGCGCGATCGCGCGGGTCAGTTGGCGGGCGCGGTCCGCACGGAAGTTGAAGAAGATGACGGAGTCGCCGTCGTGGATTGGTCCGGTTGGCGCGCCGTCGGCCGCGGTGATGACGACAGGACGGATGAATTCGTCAGTGATCCCGGCTGCGTGCGACGCGGTCACCGCCTCGAGCGCGCTACGAGAGGTGACCTCGGCGACGCCGCCGACGATCGCGTTGTACGCGAGCGCAGTCCGCTCCCAGCGCTTGTCACGGTCCATCGCGTAGTAGCGACCGACTACGGTGGCGATCCGTCCCGTCCCGGCATTCGCGAGCGCCTCTTCGAGTTGCGGGATATACCGGACGCTGCCGGCCGGCGACGCGTCGCGGCCGTCTGTGATCGCGTGCACGAACACGCGTGGTGTGCGCCGTTTGCCGGCGAGGCCGATCAGCGCGTGCAGATGCCGCTGGTGACTGTGGACGCCGCCGTCCGAAACAAGCCCGATGAGGTGGAGCGCGCTCGCTCCGTCAGCGCAGCGGGCCATGGAGGCCTGGAGGGCGGCATTCGACTCGAGAGCGCCGTCCTGGATCGCCTTGTCGATGCGCGTCAGGTCCTGATACACGACGCGTCCGGCGCCCATGTTGGTGTGGCCGACCTCTGAGTTGCCCATCTGGCCGGCCGGGAGGCCAACCGCTTCGCCCGACGCGACGAGGGATGCGTGCGGGTACCGCGCCAGCAACTCGTCATAGACGGGAGTGCGTGCGAGCGCGATGGCGTTGTGCTCCCGTTCTTCCCGAATGCCGAAACCATCGAGGACGAGCAGGACGACCGGCGGCATCAATTAACAATCACCCGGTAACAGTCACCATTCAAAACTGCGCTCTGATCGCGCTCTTGCCCGCGAAGCGGGCGCTCGCGCCCAGCTCCTCCTCGATACGCAGTAACTGGTTGTATTTCGCGACGCGATCGGTGCGGCTGGCAGATCCGGTTTTTATTTGACCCGCACCAGTGCCGACCGCAAGGTCGGCGATCGTGGTGTCTTCCGTCTCCCCGGATCTGTGGGAGATGACCGCGGCGTAATTGGCATCGCGCGCCATGGCAACCGCATCGAGCGTTTCAGTAACGGTGCCGATCTGGTTCAACTTGACGAGGATCGCGTTACAGACGCCGTCGCGGATACCGCGCTCCAGAATCTCGGGGTTGGTGACGAACAGGTCGTCTCCCACGAGCTGGATGCGATCGCCCATCGCCTTGGTGAGCGCCTGCCAGCCTTCCCAGTCCCCCTCGGCGAGCCCGTCCTCGATCGAAATGATCGGGTACTGCCGGACCCAGTCCTGCCACAGCGCAATCATCTCGTCGGAGGTGCGTGTTTTCTCGCGGGACTTCTTGAAATCGTACTTGCGGGTTTCTTCATTCCACAGCTCGCTGGCAGCGACGTCGAGCGCGATGAATACGTCCGCGCCGGCCTTGAAGCCCGCCGCGTTGACAGCCTCGAGCACCACGTCCAGCGCTTCCTGATTCGCCTTGAGGCTCGGTGCGAATCCCCCTTCGTCGCCGACGCCGGTGGAATGCCCTTTTTTCTTCAGGATCCCGCGGAGCGCGTGAAAGATCTCGACTCCGTAGCGGAGACCTTCCGAGAAGGACGTCGCCGCCGGCGCCATCACCATGAATTCCTGGAAGTCCACGCTGCTGTCCGCGTGGGCGCCCCCGTTCAGGATGTTCATCATCGGCACCGGCAACGACAGCGCGGCGCCTCCCCGATAGAGGGCGGCGATATGGCGATAGAGAGGAACACCGGCCGCCGCCGCTGCCGCCCGCGCCAGCGCCATCGACACGCCAAGCATGGCGTTGGCACCGAGACGGCCCTTGTTCGGCGTCCCGTCCATCTCGATCATCGCGGCATCTATCGCGCGCTGATCCGCCTCGCGTCCCGCGAGTGCGGCCGCCATTTCACCGTTGACGTGCGAAACGGCTTTCGAGACCCCTTTGCCAACGAAGCGTTTCTTGTCTCCATCGCGCAGCTCGAGCGCCTCCCGCTGGCCGGTCGACGCTCCCGACGGCACCGCGGCACGCCCGCGCGCGCCTCCCTCCAGGATGACGTCCACTTCGACCGTGGGGTTGCCACGCGAATCCAGAATCTCCCGTCCGACGATCCGCTGAATTTTCAAGCAAGCTCCAAAGGACTGATTACTGACTACTGGTTACTGATGTACTGATTACTGATCATTGACCACTGACTATCGGCTGTCGAATTCCGCTTCGTGGGCGAGCGCGTCGGCGCTGATCTGTCCGATGTACGGTTCGTCTTCGCGCGTGACGACCACAATGCCGCTTTCAGTCACCGTGTGTCGTCGGCCATCCTCTTCGTGGTTGTAGCCGATGGAGGCGCCACGCGGGATGAACACGTCGCGATCGATGATGGCGCGGCGAATGCGTGCGTGCCGCCCGACGCGCACACCCGGCATCAGAATGCTCTGGTCGATATCGCAGTAACTATGCACACGGACGTTCGGGCAGAGGACGCTGCCGGCGATCCTGCTGCCGGACACGATACAGCCGGCGGAGATGATCGAATCGAGGGCCTGTCCGCAGCGGCGGCCTTCGTCGGCGAACACGAACTTCGCGGGAGGCGCCTGCACCTGGTGCGTGCGGAGCGGCCACTCCGGATCGTAGAGGTTGAACTCGGGGTTCACCTGGCAGAGATCCATGTTCGCGTCGAAGTAGGCGTCCAGGGTGCCGATGTCACGCCAGTACTTGGACGCCTTCTTGTTCTCGTCATAGAACCGGTAGGCGAACACCGGGAATTTCTCCACGAGCGCCGGAATGATGTCCTTGCCGAAATCGTGAGTGCTGGTACGGCGCGCATCCTCCTCGAGCGCCGGGCCGAGGACGTCGATGTTGAAGATGTAAATCCCCATCGACGCGAGCACCTGTGCGCCGGGCGCCAGGTGCCTGGGCTTCTCGAGAAAACCGGTGATGCGGTCGTCCTCGCCCGTTTCCAGAACGCCGAACCGTGACGCCTGCTCCGAGGGGACCTCGATCACGCCGATCGTCGCACCGGCGCCGCGCTCCTGGTGCACGCGCAGCATTCGTGCGTAATCCATCTTGTAGACGTGGTCGCCCGACAGCACGATCAGATAGCGGGGACTTTCCCGGAGCAACGAATACATGTTCTGGTACACCGCGTCCGCCGTTCCGCGATACCAGTGCTCGCCGACCCGTTTCTGCGGGCTGAGAATTTCGATGAACTCACCAAGCTCGTCGGCGACCACGCTCCAGCCCATTCGAAGGTGGCGGCTGAGCGACAGCGATTTGTACTGGAGGGCAATGAAGATGCGTCGAAATCCGGAGTTGATGCAGTTGCTCAGCGTGAAGTCGATGATCCGGTAGGGGCCCCCGAAGTACACGGCCGGCTTCGCGCGCTCCTTCGTGAGCGGATAGAGGCGCTCGCCGACGCCCCCGGCAAGGACCATCACGACCACGTCGTCCTGCACGCGACCCTTTCAGCGCTTGAGCACGACGCGCGCCGGTGCGCCGTCGCCGCCGGTAATCGGCAATGGAAGGCAGTACATCTCGTACATTCCGGGCTCCGCGTCCGACAGGTTCAGGCCCTCGATGATGATCACGCCGTTCGACAGCAGTTTGCGGTGCGCAGGAGCGCCTGGTTTCCGGAACTGTTCGACCGACAGGTAATCGATGCCGACCACCTTCACTCCCTGGTCGACGAGATAGGCGGCGCCGTTCTCGGTCAGGTGCGTGTAGTCTTCGTGAAACGCGCCGGTATTCCACAGCGCCGAATTCGGCGTCTTGAGGAGCACCCGCAGGTCTTCCCTGAGACCCGCGGCCGCCAGGTCCTCCGCCCCGATGCCGCCGCGGCGCATGATTTCGACGACGCGCGCCCGCCCGAGCAGCAGTTCGAGCGGCAGCGCCTCCACCGCAGCGCCATCGTCGATGAAATGCTTCGGGGCATCGACGTGCGTGCCGGTGTGCGTGCCGAGGACGAGCCGCGAGACGTTCGAGCTGCCGCCCTGCGCAATGCGTTGGAGCGGCTGTAACTCGAAGTCGGGATTCCCGGGGTAGGCCGGCATGCCGGCCGCCAGCGGTACACTGACATCCAGCAGTTTCGGCACGCGCGCCATGCGGGGGCGATGATACCATTCGCCGCATCTAAGACAGCCTGGATGGCGGGCAGATGAATGTCCCTCGCGCCGATCTTTCCCACGCGTAACGCGCGGCTGTCGCGTACGACCGTCGTCGTACTTGCCGTTCTGGTTTCGATCTCATCCCCAGAGATCCCGGCCCGTGCACAGCAACCTGCAGATCGAGGACAGCAGTCGAAGCTGGACGACGTCCTGCGCCGCGAGAGCGACGCGCTGGTGGAGATAGCCGACGCCGCCATGAACGGCCGCCGCTCCGCATCGGATTTTTCCATGGAGTGGCGGAACGACTTCCTGAAGGCCCAGCCCGGCACGTTCGTGCCGTTCACCGTGGCGCTGGATACGACGCTGCGATCGCCGATGGGGGCCCTGATGTACGTCCGGGTAGTCGAGCGTCCGCTCAACCCGGCGCGTCAGCGCCGGAACGAACTGCCGTTCCCGTACGAAACCGTCTTTCCCGTCACCCTGAACCAGGCCTCGGCGCTGCCCGTGCGGATCCAGCGTGGCTTTGCCGTGCCTCCCGGGAACTACACTGTGCTGGTGGTCCTCAGGGAGCGCCCGGTGGACCCCCTCAACAGGAGCAGAAAACGCCTCGAAAGGACGTCGTTACTCACGCGGGACCTCGACGTTCCGGACTTCTGGACCGACACGCTGGCGACGAGCACCGTCATGCTGGCGGAACGCATTGAGCAATTGAGCGAGGCCGTGGCGCCGGCACGCCTCGACGAGAACCCCTATGTGGTTGGGACGAGCCGGATCCACCCCGCGGCGGGGACGGCCTTTCGGCGCTCGGAGGAGCTGATTGTCGTCTTTCTGATTTATAACCCGTCCGTTGGTCCCGACCGGCATTTTGACGTCCAGGTGGATTACCATCTATATAAGAAGCTCCAGGAGGGGGAGCGCTACGTGACCCGGACGAATCCGCAGCGCTTTACGCCTTCCCGGATGGGCGCGCAATTCGACCCTGCGGCCGGACTGCCGGTCCTGGCCGGCCAGGGCATTCCGCTCTCGGGTTTCGAGGCCGGCGAGTATCGGCTGGGGATAACGGTGACGGATCTGCTGGCGCGCAAATCGCTCGCACGCGACGTCATGTTTACGGTGATCGGCTCGTAGCGACGCGCAGGGGGTCCGGCGGGACGAAGCCCCCCGGTTGAAACGCGAGCGAGCGCAGCGACGCGAGCCACGCGCGCGGAGTGAGCCGGCGAAGCGGCGAGCGAGGGCGCGTGTAGGGGGGTCCGGCGGGGCGAAGCCCCCCGGTTGAAACGCGAGCGAGCGCAGCGACGCGAGCCACGCGCGCGGAGTGAGCCGGCGAAGCGGCGAGCGAGGGCGCGTGTAGGGGGGTCCGGCGGGGCGAAGCCCCCCGGTGTAACTTTGGAGGCAACGATGGCACGCCTGGGTCGGGTGCTCTCGGCGATGGCAGTCGGCGCTTCGGCGGCGATTGTCCCGATCTCCGTTCATGCACAGTCCGGGAATCCCCCCTCCGTACAGACGGCACGTGCCGCCACGACTCGTGTCGCCACCGCCTCGACATCCCCGGTTCCCCGTACTTCGCCGGCACCCGTGCGCGGCGGGTCACTGACCGGCGTCGTCAGCGACGAGCGTGGTGGACCGCTTCGCGGAGCGATGGTTTCTGCGGTCAGCCCGACCGCGATGGCGAGTGCCGTCAGCGATCAGCACGGCCGCTACGCGATCGACGCGCTGCCCGTCGGTGAATACGTCGTCCGGGCGCACATGGTGGGATTTGCCGCATCGCGGCGTGCGTCGGTTCGTGTCGCGGGGCCGGCGACGATCGTCCCGCAGCTGGAGTTGCGGCGGATCGACAACGTCGCCGCCACCAGCGGTAACACCGACACCGCACTGCCGGCACGGCCCATCGTCGCCGCCGGCTTCCAGCTGCCGAAGGGGGAGAAAGCCGCCGACGACGAGGACGGTGTATCCGGGAAGGATTCGCATCCACACACCGAAACGGCCTGGCGCCTCCGGCACATCAAGCGCAGCGTCCTGAAGAACGAGAACGGATCACCGCTGCTGACGGGTGACGAGCCTGAGATCGAAGCCGAGGGTTCGTTCTTTGGCCGGGCGCTCGGTGGAGCGGCCAGCGTTGCCGCGTTCTTCGCCGACGTGCCGCTCAACGGCGAAGTCAATCTGCTCACCACCAATGCGTTCGCGCCGGGCGAGCTGTTTGGTGGCTCCGGCCTGCCACGCGGGATCGCCTATCTTTCAATCGGCTCGCCGGTACCCGGCGGTGACTGGACCGTGCGGGCGGCGATGAGTGAAGGGGACCTGGCATCGTGGATCGTCGCCGGGTCATTTGTCTCGAAGGCCGGGTCGGCTCACGCGTACACCTTCGGGTTGTCCTACAGCACCCAGGAATACCAGGGAGGCAATCCCGCTGCGCTGGCGGCGATTCGCGACGGCAACCGGAACGCCGGCGAGGTGTATGCGTTCGACCGCTGGACAGCGACTCCGTGGCTCACATTCGATTACGGTGGGCATTACGCGCGCTACGGATATCTCGCCCAGGATCGCGGCTTCCTCAGCCCCCGCATCGGCTTCACGCTCGAACCGTACGAAGGCACGCGATTCTCGACGCTCGTCGTCCAGCGCATGGTCGCGCCGGGAGCAGAAGAGTTCCTGCCGCGGGCGATCACCGGCCCGGCGCTTCCGCCGGAGCGTACCTTCGCCCCCTTCCTGGACGCCGATATGCGTGCCGAACGTGCCCGGCTCGTGAATCTGCAGGTCGAGCACGATTTCGGTGACGCGTATGTCTTTGCCGTCCGCCGCTTTTATCAGAATGTCGACGATCAGCTCGTAACCCTGTTCCGCGTGTCGCCGGCCGGAACGCCGCAGTCGGTCGGCCACTATTACGTGGCGAACGTCGGCGCATTCGATGCGTCGGGCTGGGCCTTCCGCATGAGCAGCCCCGAGTCGTCCCGGATGCGTGCGTCGATTGACTATGCCGTGACGAAAGCGCGGTGGACGTCAGTCAACAACCAGTTGGGGGTTGTAACGCCCGCCCTCGTTCGTCCTGAAACCGAGAACGTTCACGACATCACGACGTCGCTGCACACCGACATCCCGGAGACCGCGACCCGGTTCTATCTGATCTACCGCATCAGCAGCGCCTTCACGCGCTCCGATGCGTCGATCCGGCCAGGGTTCGACGGCCGCTTCGACGTGCAGGTGAACCAGGCGCTCCCGTTCGGTGTCGCTGGCACGAAATGGGAAGTGCTCGTCGGCCTCCGCAATCTGTTCCGCGACGCCAACGAACTGGCATCGATCTACGACGAACTGCTTGTCGTCCGTCCCCCGAAGCGTCTCGTCGGCGGCTTCCTCGTCCGTTTCTAACTTCGCTCGGTGGGGCCCCTTTGGTTTCCCCACCTCGCTGCGCGCTCGGGCCGCCGCTTCGCGGCGGTTCCCTCCGGCCCTCGCTTGCGGCCGCAGGCGCGTTCATGTTTTCCACGGCTCGTGCCGATCCATCTTCTTGAAGTCAGATTACGATGGGTTGGAGAAGGCTGTGTCAGCGATCGTTTTGCGGCCTAAAATCGTTGGTAAATAAGGGTTTACGGCGTCGATAACCGACCAAAGCCGGAACGCCGTTTGCTCAGCTCACGCGGGATCACGTTGTTGACTTCAGGGGATCTTCACGCGCCAGCCGGCGCGCGCCGGCGGGCTTTGCTCCAGGCGACCATGCACCTAGCGGTCGTCGCAACCCTGCTCTGCCTGGCGGTTGCAAATATTGCCGTCCGGGCAAACTGGTCCGAGATGGACGACGGCGTGCTCTGGCAGGAGCAGGCCGGCTCGATCACCGCGATCGAGGTCGCCGAACCGTCTCCTGCATCTCGAGCGCAGCTTCGGCGAGGCGACGTGCTGGAAGCGATCAACGGGCGTCCGGTGACCTCCGACCGCGACGTTGTCGACGCCCTGCATGCCGCGAAAAAAGGGACGTCGCTGAGATACTCGATCGTCAGGCTCGGCGGCGACGCGCGCGCGTTCGACGTTCAGCTCGGTCCCGTCCCCTCCTCGTCCAAGACGCAATACTTCCTGCTCGCGGCGGTCGGGATCTTCACGCTTCTCGTGGGCACCGGCGTCCGCCTGCGGAGGCCCGGCTAACCAGGCAACGCTGCACTTTTTCTGGCTGACCGTCGCCTTCTTCGGCGTCCTGGCGCTCTCATTCACCGGACGTCTCGACCGTCTGGACTGGATGTTCTACTGGGGAGACGTCGTTTCGCTGCTGCTGCTGCCGCCGCTCTTCCTGCATTTCGCGCTGATGTTCCCCGAGCGGGGGGACAGCTGGGCGGCAAGCGAGACCGGCCGTACGCTGCTGCCGTTGTTGTATGTGCCGGCGCTGCTGCTGGGCGCCGCGCGCGTGGTCGCGATCGTCAGCCGCGGCATCGTGCTGACTGGCATCATCCCGTTGCTCGAGCGCATCGAGCTCCTCTATCTCGGGTTGAGCCTGGTCGTCGGTCTCATCCTGATGATTCGGGCGCTCAAGCGCGTTCGGTCGGTGACCGCCCGGCGGCAGCTGCGGTGGATCGTCGGGGGCACGGCTTTCGGGGCCACGCCGTTTGTTGCGGCTTATGCCATCCCGTTCGCGCTCGGCTTCGATCCGATCGCCGGTGTTGAATGGACCGCCCTGCTGCTCGGCGTCGTGCCGTTGTCATTCGCTTCGGCTATCGTCCGCTATCGCCTGATGGACGTCGAGGTCATCATCAAGCGCGGCCTCGTCTATACCGCGGCGGCGACGGCGATCGTCGCGATCTATGCCGTGTTGCTCGACATTGCCGGGGGCCTCAACCGTGAGGACGGGCACAACTCGCTGATCGCGGTACTGGCGACCATGGTCGTCGTCCTGCTGTCACGTCCGGTGAAGAATGCAATTCAAACCGGCTTGGATCGCGTGTACTACCGCGATCGGTACGATTACCGGCGCGCGCTGGTCGGTTTCGCGCGTGATCTCAACAGCGACCTGGACCTTTACCGTCTGGGGGAGCGTCTCGTACACCGGGTGACTGAAACACTTCTCGTGGACCGCATGGCCCTGTTCCTCGCGCCGCTGTCGTCAGCGTCGGGCGGAGAGTTCGTCACGATCTCGCACTCCGGCTTTGCCTCGCAGCCGCCAGCGTTGCGCTCCGAGACCGAGGCCGGCACACGGGTGATCGCCGGTCACACACTCAGCCTCGATGACCCGCTCACCCAGCGCCGCCTCGACTCGCGCGAGCTGGAGTTCTGGCGTGAGTTCGGGATCCATTACTTCATCCCCTGCGTGTCGAAGGAAGGCACCATCGCCGTGATGGCGATCGGCCGCAAGGACAACACCGAGCCGCTCAGCAGCGAAGACATGGCCCTGCTCGCCGCCGTGGCGGCGCAGGCGGCGACCGCCCTCGAGAATGGCCGCCTGTATCGGCAGCTCCGGGTCAAGGCGGAGGAGCTGGACCGCATGCGCGAGTTCAGCGAAAACATTCTCGAGTCGCTCAACGACGGCCTCGCCGTTGTGAATCGGGACGATCACGTAATCAGGTGGAATCGCCGGCTCGAAGAGCTATACGGCCTGCGCCACGAGGACGCCGTGGACCGGCCGATGAGCGAGATTTTCGACCAGGAGTTCTTCGAGACGCTTCGTTCGGCGCGGCGCGAGTCCCCGGAGGGAGCCGCCATTTACCGGGTCGCGGTCACGACCCGCCACGATCCGCCCCGGCGCGTGCTCGTCAACGTCGCGACGACGCCGTTGCGCGAGTCGGACGGCGCGATTGCCGGCTCGATCGTCGTGATCGAAGACATCTCGGCACGCGTGCAGCTCGAAGAGCAGCTGCAGATTTCCGAAAAAATGGCGTCGATCGGACTCCTCGCCGCCGGTGTGGCCCACGAGGTCAATACCCCGCTGACCGGGATTTCGAGCTATACGCAGATGCTTCTTCAGGGGGCAGAGGCGGACGATCCGAAGACGCGCATGCTCGAGAAGATCGAGCGGCAGACCTTCCGCGCGGCAAAGATCGTCAACGGACTCCTCAATCTTGCGCGGCCGGCTCAGGTCGACCGCGGTCCGATCGACGTGAATGCCGTTGTCAACGACGTGCTGTCACTGCTCGAGCATCAGCTGCGCAACGGCAGCATCCAGGTGCGCAAGGAGCTCTCGTCGGCCCCGCCGATCGTGCAGGGGATCGAACACAAGCTGCAGCAGGTTTTTCTCAACCTGTTCCTGAATGCCCGCGACGCCATGCCGAAGGGCGGGTGGCTGACGATCATTACCCGCGGGGGTACCGACTCGGCGACGGTGGAGGTTGCCGATACCGGCTCGGGTATTCCAGCGGATCATCTCTCGCGGATCTACGATCCGTTCTTCACCACCAAGGAGATCGGCCGCGGTACCGGCCTCGGGCTGTCGATCACCTACGGCATTCTTCAGGAGCATGGCGGCACGATCAATTGCGACAGCCACGTTGGCAAAGGGACCCGTTTCACCCTGACTCTTCCGCTCGCTGCGGCGCGCGCTGAAGAGCAGCGCGCGGCAAACAGGCAGGCATGACACAGCGCAGGACGACCCCGGTTCGTGACGCGCAGGCTGCCGCGCCGGCCCGGAAGGGCACGATCCTCGTCATCGATGACGAGGAGATCATGCGGGAGATTCTCGAGGCGCTGCTGACCCGCGAGGGCTATGACGTGCGGGTCGCCGCCGGCGCGTCGGCAGGTCTCGAGCTCGCCCGCTCCGCCCCGTTCGATGCGGCGATCGTCGACATGATGATGCCCGGCATGGACGGCATTGCGACGCTCGACGAACTGAAAAAGGTCGACGAGGACCTGCCCGTCCTGATGATCACCGCGTTCGCGTCGATCGAAAATGCGATTGCGGCGATGAAGCGCGGGGCCTACGACTACATCACCAAGCCGTTCAAGAACGACGAGGTCCTGGTGGTGCTGCGGAACGCGCTCGCCCAGCGGCGGCTGGTCGCGGAGAACCGCGCGCTGCGGCAGAACCTGCAGGCGCGAGCGAACAGCTTCGGCGAGATCATCGGCCGGAGCTCCCCGATGCGCCAGGTCTTCGACCTGATCATCCAGGCGGCGCCGAGCCGGACCACGATCCTGATCGATGGGGAGAGCGGCACCGGCAAGGAGCTCGTCGCCCGCGCGCTGCACCAGAACTCGACGCGGGCGGACCGCGCGTTCGTGACGGTCAACTCCGGCAATCTGCCGCCGGATCTCCTCGAATCGAACCTGTTCGGCCACGTCAAGGGAGCGTTCACCGGCGCGGTGTATCCCAAGAAAGGGCTGTTCGAGCTCGCCGACAAGGGGACGATCTTCTTCGACGAGATCGGCAACATCCCGCTCGAAACCCAGGCGAAGCTCCTGCGCGTGATCCAGGAGCGCGAGTTCATGCGTCTCGGCGGGGTCGAAACGATCAAGGTAGACGTCCGCATCATCGCGGCGACCAACGTCGACCTGCGGCGGATGATGGACGATGGTCGGTTCCGCGAGGACCTCTATTACCGCCTGCACGTCATTACCGTGCAGCTGCCGCCGTTGCGGGAGCGCCGCGACGACATCCCCCTGCTGGTGCAGCACTTCCTCGAGAAATACGGCGAGGAGAACCAGAAGAAACCCCTGGAGATCACCGCCGAAGCGCTGGACCTGCTGCTCGATTACGACTGGCCGGGCAACGTGCGCGAGCTGGAGAACGTGATCGAGCGGGCGGTCGTGCTCTCGACGGGCCCGCGGCTCGATGTCGATCTGGTCCCGGAGTACGTCCGCACCAGCCGCCGCTTCCAGATGCCGCAGTTCATCGTCCCGCCCGAGGGCATCTCATTCCGCGACGTGATCACTGACTTCGAGAAACGCCTGATCGAATCGACACTCGAAGCGGCCGGCGGCGTTCAAAAGCGCGCCGCCGAACTTCTGCATATCAAGCCGACGACGCTGAACGAGATGATCAAGCGTCATGACATCCGTCCGCGTCGCAAGCGGGGCGCGACATCCGACCGAGCCGAAACCAGCGAGCCCGGGGATCTGGAAGACATCGGTCAGATTGAGGCCGACAAGGCTCTGTAATTCGGTATTTCCGAGCCCCCGAGCCCTCCGCCTTCGCCAAGGCTTCCGCCGTCGCCGAAGGCTTCGGCGGGACAAGTCGGCGAGACAGGCTAGACCCTGGCCCCCGGTTTTCTGAGACTCTGAAAGATCTGTTCGTACTTGCCGATGATCACATCCCATCGGTAGTTCTGGCGGATGTAATCGCGTCCGTTGGCGCCCATCGACGCCCGCAGCCGGTGATCGGCGACGAGAAGTCGCAGGCATTCGCTGAATTCATGGCGGTCGGCATAGAACAGACCCGCGTTGCTCTTGAGGCAGTGGTCGACGAGCACTTCGCTCCGGGCGTTGGCGAGGATCGGCGTTCCCATCGCGAACGCCTCGAGCGCCAGCAGTGAAAGACTCTCATAAGGCGAGGGGACGACGACGACCGTTGCCGCCTCGAGCGCCTGCATCCGTTCCTGATCCGAGAGTCGTCCGGCGAACCGGATGAATGGTTCTTCGGGCAGCGGCATCAGCTTCACGCCCATCAACACCAGCGACGCATCTCCTGCCTCGTGCACGTACTCGCTGAAGTACTCGATCAGTTCTTCGCAACCCTTGCCCGGGTCGATCCGGCCGCCATACAGTGCGATCGGGCCGTGCAGCCGGTGCCGGCGGCGGAACACTGCACCCCGCTGTGCCAGGTGCGGCCTGAAGCTCGGCGAGTCGTCCTCTTCTTCATCCGGGGTCACCGGCCGGGCCCGCGGGTACTGCTGCGCCTGTGGCAGTTCCACGCCGCAGCCGACCGTCTCCTCTTCGATCGCCCGAATCGAGAAGTGTGTGGTCAGAAACCGCCGCTCGCTTTCGGTGTTATAGGCAATGGCCGCCGGCAGGCTGAACATCTCCTTGTAGATCCCGAGATGGATGGCCGGTTCGTCGTGAGCCGTCGGCACCAGCAGGGTTTTCTGCGGTGCGATGGCCGTTCCGAGCACTGTCGGGGCGTAGAGATAGGTGAAAAAAATCAGAACGTCGTACTGGCTGTGATTGCGTTCGAGATACTCCTGCAGCGCCGGGCACCACGGGCCCTGCTGACGCAGCCACTCGAGCTCGTCCTCGCGCGTGTGCTCGTGATTGAAAATCCACTCCGAGTAGCGGTTGAAGGCGTTGATGTCACGTTCCTGGGCGTTGGCAAAGCGGCGGACCGTGACGCCGCGCACCCGGTCGGTCCCCTCCGCGTACTCGTTCGCCCAGGTGATGTAGTCCTGCGCGCAGGTGGTCAGCACTTCGACGTGATGCCGAGGCGCGAGCCGCTCGGCGATGAGGCGGCAGTGGTATTCGGATCCTCCCAGGATCTCGGTGCCGTAACGCTGGACGATAAAGGCGATCCGCATTATGAGAACTGCTCGATCACGCCGTTCAACCGCTGCTGGACGGCTTCGCGGGAGAAGGCGGCCAGCCGCGTGCGCTGTCCTTCGAGGATCGATTCGCGAAACGGCCGGTCGTAGACCAGCATGCCCATCGCTTCCGCAGCGAGCTCGAGGTCCTTCGGGCGGAACAGGACTCCCGCGCCGCCAAGTGTTTCGGGCACGGCGCCGGCCGCATACGCGAGAACAGGCACATCTGCCGCCATCGCTTCGATCAGCGGTACGCAGAAGCCTTCGTGCTCGCTCAGCGAGACGTAGACGTCCGCCCAGCGGTAGAACGCAGCGAGATCCTCGTCCGGTACTGGACCGGTGAACCAGAAGCGCTCCGCCAGCATCTGGTAGCGATCGATCAGCGCACGCACCTGGGCATAATAGCGGGGCAGTCCGTCGTAGCGTCCGACAAAGATGAAGCGATAGTAGCTGTCGACGTTGCGCTTGTACACTTCGGCCAGCCGGATGTGATCCTCGATCCGCTTGTTGGGAACGATTCGACCGACGAAGAGGAAGTTGATCAGTCCGTCCGAGAGTACTTTCTCGAGCGCGGGGCGCCGCGGCGCACGCGTGATCCGCTCGGTGTTCACCGCGATCGGGAGAACGCCGGTCCGCTGGAAACCCAGGCCCTGCAGTTCCTGCCGATTGAATTCGGAGTCGCCCAGGGCAAGATCCACGCGGCCGACCAGCGTCGCCAGCTCGCGGCGGCCGAGGGCGGCAAGACGAAACAGGTTCGCGTCGTACGGTGCGAAGAAGTGCGCCGGGGTGATGTTGTGGTACTGCAGGATCCGAACGCCACGGAGACCGGCGAAGATCTCGGTCATCGGCGACGGCAGCGCGAAGTGAAAGATCGTCACTTCGCCGAGCCGCGACTGTTCGTGCGACAGCAGCCGGACGTCTCCACGCAGCTCCTCGTCCATAGTGAGCGCGTAGAGCTCGGACTGATGGCCGGCGGCGCGCAGCATGTCGCGCACTCGCCTGGCGCTGTCGCCGATCGCGTCCCCTCGGTGGGCGGCCGGCACCCACTGATTGATGATCATTCGTGATGCTTGTCGCGGGGCGCGGAGCGCGGGGCGCGGGTCGGTGGGCGCGGGTCGCCGGTCGCGAGGCGCGGGGCGTCGAACGCGGGGCGCTGGGCGTTTGGCGGTTCAGCGATTTCCGCGGTTTCATCCTCCGCAACCTCGCCTGCGTCTGTCTCCGTGTCTGCCGCCCCGCGCCCCGCGCCCCGCGCCCCGCCGTCCGGCAGCGCCTTATACAGCGCCGGCCGGTACTGTCGCAGCTCCTCGAGCCGCTCGAACTGATCGAACTGCTGCCAGAAGTCCCACGCGACTTCCGGCGCGTCGCGCGGAGGGAGTTTGACGACCTGATCGACGAATCCCAGGAGCGTCTTCCCGAAGTCCTGCCGGCCGAGCCGCTGCAGCGCCGCGTCCTGCGACGCGAGAATTGCCTGTTCGAGCCGGCGATCATCGAGGATCGCCGCCATGATCTCCGCCACTTTGACCGGATCCTTGGTGTCGTAGAGCACGCCGCCGCCGTCCATCGTCGCCGGCACGGCGGTCGACGCGAAGGCGAGCACCGGCACGCGTTTGTAGAACGCCTCGATCAACGGCACGCAGAAGCCCTCGTGCTCGCTGGCGCACAGGAACAGATCGGCCACGTCGTACAGCGCGGTGAGCTCCTCGTTCCGCACGTGTCCGAGGAAGTGCACGTCCGGTGTACCGAGCCGCGACACCAGCTGCTGCAGCATGGCGAAATATTTCTCGAACCCGCCGTACGACCCGACCAGCAGCAGGCGCGAACGCGGGTTGTGCCGGGTTCGATAGGCGTGGAAGGCGGTGATCACGTCTTCGAACTTCTTGTTCGGAATGACGCGCCCGACAAACATGATGTTGGTCCACTCGTCATCGAAGGATCCGGCGAGCGACCGATCGGGCTTGACGTCCAGATGTGCGAAACCGGGGACGACGGGCAGAACCCCCGTCGCAGTGAAACCGAGCGCCTCGAGCTCCTGGCGATTGAATTCGGAATCACCGAGCGCGAGCTCGGCGCGCGTGATGTAGGCCATCAGCTCGCGGCGGCCGTGGTAACACAGCTTCACGAGGTCGTTGTGCACGCGGAGGAAGTACTCCGGCGGCGTGATGTTGTGGTAGACGAGGATCATCCTGCCCGGCAGTGCGTAGGCGGTTCTCGACGCGCGGGAGCCGATCGAGAAATGATGGATGAGGATGTCCTCGGGACCGACCTTGCCGACCATCTCGCGGTAGTCCAGCGTGAGATCTTCGAGTCGCGGATCGGCGGTTTCGATGAAAATCTCGGAGGCGTAGCCGGCGGCGCGCAAGACGCGCTGGCTGGCGAGCACCTCGTTGCCGATCGCATCGCCGTAGCCAAGCGTGGCGAGGACCTGGTGCACGCGCGGCTGTCCGGTGGCGCCGGTCATGCGTGCTGCGGCACCACGGCGCCGGCCGGCACTCCGGCGAGCACGGTGCGAGCCGGCGGGAGATCCGCGCGGCGGCGGGCCAGCCACCCGGGCATCGGTTCGATCCCGCGGTGGGCCGGAGCGCTGCGGAGCTGCTCGAGCATATCGAGGTATTTCCGCTCGATGACCGGCCAGTCGTAGTTCAAACGAAAATACTCACGGCCATTCCTGCCCAGCCGGGTGTGGATGGGACCCTTCGATTCCAGTGCGTACAGGGTCTCGACGAATTCCTCGTAGGTCTCGTAGTACAGGCCGGCGCCACTGCGGATGCACTGCCCCTTGAGAACGTCGCACCGGCCGTTGGCCAGCACCGGCTTCCCCATGGCCCACGCTTCGAGCGCAACCATCGACAGACTTTCGAAATACGACGGCATGATCAGCGCATCGGCCGCAGCCAGCGCGTCGAATTTGTCACGGTCGTCGAGGAATCCCAGGTGGTGGATGCGTGGATGATCCGGCACGGGAATGATCGCGCTGCCGATCAGCACCAGGTCCAGTCCAAGCGGAAAGGTCGCCGCGTACCGGCTGAAATATTCGAAAAGCTGCCGGCAGCCCTTGTTCTCGTCGATCCGGCCGATATAGAGCGCAAACGGCCGATTCATCCTGAACTTGTCGCGGAACCGCTGCGGATCCGCAGCGGCCGGTACTTCGGACCCGACCCCCACCACCACACCAGGGACATCGTGGTTGCGCGATGCGGACTGGATCATCGCGCGCTCTTCGTACGAGTTGTACATGACGGCGCGGACACCGCGAAAGACCGGCCCGAAGATCGACAGCCCGATCACTTCGTCTCGCTCGGCGGTCGGCACCAGGATCGCCTTCGAGGCCAGCCGGCGCGCCGCGTGATACGAGTGGTAGTAGCGGTAGCTGAAAAGAATGACGAAGTCGAAGCGCCCTTCGGTCGCGAGATAGTCGACCAGTGCGGGGCTCGCTGGTCCTTCGCTCTCCAGCCACGCGAGCTCGTCGGCGATGGAGTGAGGGTGGTCGAATACCCGATGGGAATGCCGCCCGAACTCGCGCGGATCACGTTCGCGGTTCACCGTGAACCGTCGCACCGGCACACCGTTGATGGTCTCGGTGCCCGGCGGCAGCTCGTTCCGCCATGTGACGTAATCGCGCGCGCAGGTGGTGACGACTTCGATCTCGGCGTGCCGCGCCAAGGCGCTCCGCAATGTAGCGCGCGTGGAGCTCCGCGCCACCGTTGATGTCCGCGCCATAGCGCTGGACCGCAACCGCCAGCCTCATCCGACTTCGCCGCCACCACTCACCGCGCGGCTTCGTCGAGACAGGTTCGCCTTCGCCGAAACCACCGTGGTGTGGCTTCGGCGGAACAAGTCCCGCCTTCGCCGCCACCCTGACCGATGCCGCCGCCTGGCGGCGGCACCTCGCCGAAGCCCTTTGAGGTTTCACCGGGGCGAAGGCGGAGCCTGCCGCGCCGAAGCTCCCTCGCGGTTCACTCGGGAGCGAAGGCGGAGCCTGCCGCGCCGAAGCCCCGCTGCGACTCACTCGGGGCGGAGGCGGGGCTGTCACCCGGACCAGATCCGAAACCGGTTTTCCGGCCGCGGCGGCGTCGCCGGCGTGTCCGTCGCTCCTGCTGGGCGCTCTGTAACGGCGATGGCGAACCGGCGCTGGATCCGGTCGGCGGCTGCAGCGGCGGAACGGCACCGGCCCTGTACTGCACCACTCCCTCGAGCGCCCGCGCGCGCCGCTCGTCGAAATCGAGACGGCTCGACATCGATTCGAGACGCATCTTCAGGTTCTTCACCTCGATCCCGAGGCGGGTCGTTTCGACGACGAGGTTGTGCATCACTTCGTAATGCAACGGTTCGATCCACGCTTGCTGCGCGTTGAGTTTCGACTGGATGTGCAGCGCCTCGGACAGCGGCGTCGGGTTGAAGAACAGTTTCAGGATCGGATGAAGCAGCCGGCGGATGAACCGCAGAAACGGGCGATGGGTCTCGAAGAGCGTGGTGTCTTCGAACGTGAAATTTGGTGGAAGACTGGCCTCGCGCTTGCGGCGGAACTGCTCGATCAGGTCCGATCGCACGCCGCGCGGATCGAGAAACTTCTCCAGCCGGGCGTTGGCCAGTTCCTTGATTTCTTCTTCCGTGTAATCGACGCCGCGCTTCTCACGGATGCGGGCGCGGATCTGTCCCATGATCTGCTCGACGTCGACGTTGTCGGAGCGAATATGAAAATCGGTCATTTCTTTTTCTTTCCGCGGCGCGCGGTGCGCTATGCGCGTGCGTGTTGCGCGTTCATAGTTCAGAGTTTGCGCTGGTGCCGGCGCCGGCTCGAGAACTCCGGCGCTTCCTTGATACAGGTGCCGAGGATCCCCATCGATTCGACGAATGCCCGGCCGCCGACTTTTTCGATCTGCGCCGCATCGGTTCCGACGTTGGGGTATCCGTTGGCGTCTGGCACGACGGTCTCCCAGTTCCGGAACAATCGTCCCCAGGGACTGTCGAGGACCTCCTTCATCGCGGCTTTCGCGTTCACCGGATACCAATAGCTATCGTGATAGATCACGCTGGCGATGTAGGCCCACGGCGCGAGGACGGTCTTCAGCGACCACTCGACCGGCTTTTTCATCGGCCCCCAGTAAATGTGGTGCTGCATCTTCGACGCGAAGGTCATCTTCTTGAAGGGCCCCGCGAAGTGCCAGTTCTCGTTGGCTGCCGACAGTGTCACCGACAATTTCGATGTCCCGCGGATCACCGCACCCGAGTCCCATCTCGTGCGCCATCCGGATGAACTTGATCGACATCGGGTCGAACCCCATGAGCTTCGCCGCGACGGCGTCGATAGCCGTCTGATCGGCGCTCGCGAGGATCACGTTCTTCACGTGCGGCGTCATGCACCGCGGGCCGGGGCCGTCGCCCGCGAACACGCCGTCCATTACCGCAAAAACTCCGCGATGGATCTTCTTCTGGATCATCAGAAGGTCGACGAGCGTTTCGTGGATGACCGGATGGGTCCAGTGCCGATGCTCGTTGAGCAGCCCGCCGAAGGCGTTCTTCATCGCCCCCGTGGTCGTAGTGAAGACGTGGGTCTTGACCGTCGGGAGATGAATGATGTTCTCCCCGATGAACCGCTTCGGGATCATGAAGCCCTTCGGGTAGACCTCGTTCAGACAGGTGAACTTCTTTGTCAGATCACCCACCGCATCCCGGATGTTGATCCATTCCTCAGTTTCGTAGATGTGGATATTGCGGAGGTTGTGCGCCTGGACGACGTTCACTTGCTTGTTTTCTCGCTCGCCGAGGTGGGCGTCGATGACGACAGTGCGGTTATGGCACGCGTGGATCAGTGACTGGTCGTACCCGTCCTCCTTCATGGCCCGGATCACCCCTTCCATCTGCCAGGGGGTCGTCGAGCTGCCTGGAAAGAAGAAGTGCCAGGAGATGTTCACTTTCAGGGCCGTGTCGGCGTCTTTTGCAACCACGTCCTGATAGCCGGCAAGGTTCATCAGTGTGTGGTAATCGCGCAGCACGGTGGCCGGAGAAGTGCGGAGAATGGCGACTTTGGCTTTGGACATCGGTTACCAGAATATCAACCGGCTGGGGCCGTAGAGCACGAGCACCACGGCAACGGACCAGAGGGCGACGCATGCGAGGAGCGGCCGGTCGTTGAGAAGCAGATCCGAAGGGCTGCCGCCGCCTTCCTTCTGATGCACAAGGTAGAGGTAGCGGAAGATCCCGTACAAGGGAAATGGAAGTGTCAGGCCGAGCTTATCGGTGCCGAATTTCTGCACCGTGTCCGGGCTGACGGTATAGAACGCATACGACACCAGCGTTGAGGCGGTGACCACCGAGATCATCTGATCGAGGAGGTACGGGCTGTATTCCTCGAGGATGGGACGATGGCTCGTTGCGCCGTCGGCGAGCAGCACGAGCTCGTGCCGCCGTTTGCTGAGTGCGAGGAAGAGCGCGAGCAAGATCGTGACGATCAGCAGCCAGTTGCTGATTTCGACGTTGATCACCACGGCGCCGGCAACCGCCCGCAGCACGAAGCCGATCGCAATCGTGAGGACGTCGATGATGACGACGTGCTTCAGCGGCCCCGAATAGAGCGCCAGCAGCGCCACGTAACACGCCGCGACGATCCCGAACTCGAAACGGAGAAAAAATGCAGCCGCCAGCGCTGCTCCGCCGAGCAGCGTAGCCGTCGTTGCCGCGACCGAAACCGGGAGAGCGCCCGATGCGATAGGACGGTTGCGCTTCAGAGGGTGCTGGCGGTCTGCCTTGCGATCGACGATGTCGTTGACCAGATACACGACGCCCGGACAGCGCGCAGAAGACGGCGAATGCGGCGAGTGAGAGGAGCACGGCGGACGAGTCCGTCAGCCGGCGGGCGAAGATCAGCGCCGCGAAGATGATGAGGTTCTTGGTCCACTGCGAGGGACGAAGTGAGCGGACGAGGCTCGACATCATGGATCGACGGGCCGCGCCTGTGCGGTCCGTCGCGGCCACTGGATCGTCGATGATGTTCGGAACTGAATGTCGCGCCATCCTGAGCGCGGCGGGCTTGTCGAAGGCCTTATTCGAAGCTCTTGATGGCTTCGGGTTCGGTATCGTAGGTTTCGAACACCGTCAGCAGCTTCGTGATCGCGAGCAGATCCTGAATGCGCTTGGTCAGGTTCAGCAGCTTCAGCTTGCCCCCCTGACGGCTGACCGTCGTGTACGTCCGCACGATCTCGCCGAGGCCGGCGCTGTCGATATACGGCACGCCTTCTAGGTTGAGCAACAGCTTTTTCTTTTCCTGCTGAATCAGAGAGTTGATCTTGTCTTTCAACAATTCGTCTCCCTCGCCCAGCGTCATCTTGCCCTTCAGGTCGAGGATCGTAACCCCGCCGACGACCCTTTCCTCGATTTGCATGCCGCTCTCCCCTCCAGCCGAACCACGCCGGGCCTGTCACAGACCCCCGCCGGTGGCCTGGCAGATTAGAACCCGGAGCGCCGCCGATGGCGCTTTAGTGCGAATAATTGACCGGGCAGCGTACTACGCGGTCTTCAATACTGTCAATTTCAGGCTGTCTGATTCTAGTGCAGCCCTAAAGGGCTGGACTACGGCAGTCTTGCAGCCCTAAAGGGCTGGACTACGGCAGTCTTGCAGCCCTAAAGGGCTGGACTACGGCTGTCTGACAGCCCTAAAGGGCTGGACTACGGGTGCGCCTCGCGTGCCGTGCGTCCTCGGAGGGTCTGCACGACCACATAAAGGATAGGGATGAAGATCACGTTCAGGAAGGTGGACATGATCATCCCGCCGGCGACCGTCGTGCCCACCGAATGCCGCGCGGCCTGGCCGGCGCCGGTCGCAAAGACCAGGGGCAGGACGCCCAGAATGAAGGCGAGCGAAGTCATCAGAATCGGCCGCAGCCGCAGTCGCGAGGCCTCGATCGCTGCGTCGACGATCGAGAAGCCCCGGGCGCGGAGCTGTTCCGCGAACTCCACGATCAGGATCGCGTTCTTCGCCGAGAGACCAACCAGCATGACGAGGCCTACCTGACAGTACACGTCGTTGGCGAGCCCTCGCGACCACTGTGCGCCGAGAGCACCGAGAACCGCCAGGGGCACACCGAGCAGCACGATGAACGGCAATACCAGGCTCTCATACTGGGCCGCCAGCGTGAGATAGACCAGCAGCAGCGCGAGCCCGAAGATCCGGAGTGACTGCTGGCCGGCCTTGGTCTCCTCGAGCGAGATGCCGGACCAGGCGAACCCCATTCCCTCCGGGAGAGAGGTCGTCGCCAACCGCTCCATCTCCTGAAGCGCCTCGCCCGAACTGACACCGGCCGCCGCCGAGCCGTTGATCGTCGCCGAGCGGAAGAGATTGAAGTGGCTGATGACCTGCGGGGAGGTGACCTCCTCAACCTTCACCACCTGTTCGAGCGGGATCATCTCGCCGCCGCGCGTCCGCGCATAGAGCCGCTCGAGCGCCTGCGGATTGGAACGGAAACGCTCGTCCGCCTGCACGTAGACACGGTAGGCGCGGTTATTGAATTCGAAGTCGTTGACGTACTGCGATCCCAGGAAAATCTGCATCGCGCTGGTGATCTCGCCGAGCGGCAGGCCAACCGCGAGCGCGCGCTGGCGATCGATGGTCACCTGCAACTGCGGATCGTTCGCGGTGAACGACGTCAGCAGCCCGCGCAGCTTCGGCGACTGATTGCCTGCGGCCGTCAGCGCCTGCGTCGCCTGCGCGAGGTTGGTGATGTCAGTCCCACTCTGGTCGAGCACCTGGAACTCGAATCCGCCAAAGCGGCTCAAGCCTGGTATGGCGGGTGGCGCGAACCCGACGATGATCGCGCCCGGAATCGAGAACAACCGGCCGCCGAGCCGCCCGAGGACTGCCTGGACCGAGTGCTCCTCCCCTTCACGGTCTTTGAAATCCTTCAATCGGGCGAACATGATCCCGGTATTGGACGCGGCGCCGCTGAAACTGAACCCCATGACCGAGAAGAGCGCCACCACGTCGGGGTCGCCCATGATGATCTTTTCGGCCTGTTTTGCGATATTCCCTGTGTACTCCAGCGACGCCCCGGCGGGCGCCTGCACCTGCGCCATGAAGTACCCCTGATCTTCCTCGGGCACGAACGCCCGTGGCACGATCTGGTACAGCCACACCGTGGCTGCGAGGGCGACGACGAAGACGGCGACGACGCCCCATCGCAGCCGCATCCCGCGCCCGAGCGCACGCACGTAGAGATTGGTGGCGGCCGTGAAGCCCCGCTCGAACGTCGAGAAGAAACGTCCCTTGTGATGGCTCTGGCGATCGAGGAGCAGCGCCGACAGCGCCGGCGTCAGGGTGACGGCGTTGAAGACGGAAAGTGCCACGGCAAATGCGATCGTCATCGAGAACTGCGCGTAGAGACGACCGGTCGTGCCCGGGAAGAACGCCACCGGTACGAACACCGCGACCAGCACCAGTCCGGTGGCAAGGACCGCCCCGAACACTTCCCGCATCGCATCAGACGCTGCCTGCCGGGCCGATTTCTTGTACTCCTGAATGTGCCGCTCGATGTTCTCGATCACGACGATCGCATCGTCGACAACGATGCCGGTGGCGAGGATGATCGCGAAAAGCGTCAACGTGTTGATGGAGAAGTCCATCAGCTTCACGAAGGCAAACGCACCGACCAGTGAAACCGGAATGGTGATCGCCGGGATGATCGTGCTGCGCCACGTCTGCAGGAACACGAAAATGACGAGGACCACCAGCAGGATCGCCTCACCGAGCGTCCAGAGGACTTCAGCGATGGATTCTTCGACCACATCGGTCGTGTTGAATGCCACCAGGTAGCGCATGCCCGGGGGGAACTGTGCGGATAGACGCTCCATTTCGGCCGAGACAGCGTGCTCGACGTCGAGTGCGTTGGCCGTCGGCAGCTGAACGACGCCGAACCCGACTCCTTCCACGCCCTGGAACCGGAGCTGCGACGAATAGGTCTCGGCGCCGAGCTCCGCCCGCCCGACGTCCTTCAGCCGCACGAGCGATGCACCTTCCCCGCTCTTGAGGATGATGTTGTCGAACTCCGACGCCTCCCTGAGACGGCCGACGGCGCGCACGCTGAGCTGATACATCTGGCCGGCCGGCGCTGGTGCCTGGCCGACAGCGCCCGCAGCGACCTGCACGTTCTGCTCGCGCAGCGCCGCGACGACGTCCCCGGCAGTAATGCGGCGCGCGGCCAGCCGGTCGGGATCCAGCCAGAGACGCATCGAATATTTGCGTTCGCCGAAAATGATGACGTCGCTGACCCCCGGGACGCGCTTCAAAGCGTCCTTCACGTACACGTCGAGGTAATTGCTGAGAAAGAGCGAGTCGTACTCTGCCTTCTCGGCGAATACTCCGACCGCCATGACGAAGCCGGTCGAACTCTTCTGGACTGTGATGCCGGTTGTGCGGACTTCCGCCGGCATCCGGCCGAGCGTCTGGTTGACGCGGTTCTGCACTTCAACTGCCGCAATGTCCTGATCGCGCGTCACGTCGAAAGTGACCGTGACGGTCGACACCCCGCTGTTGGTGCTCGAGGACGTCATGTAGAGCATCCCGGGGACGCCGTTGATCGCCTGCTCGAGCGGGGTCGTGACGGCGGTCTCGACCTCCTGCGCGTTGGCCCCGGTGTAGAAGGCGGAGACGTTCACCTGCGGCGGAGCAAGCGCCGGGTACTGTGCGATCGGCATCGTCGGGATGGCAACGAGGCCGGCGAGGATGAGCACGAGTGAACAGACCGACGCCAGGATCGGACGCCGGATGAAGATGTCGACCATCAGCCTATTCCGCCTTGACCGGAGCGCCGTGGCCGATCTTCTGGATGCCAGAGGCGATGACGCGCTCGCCCGGCTTCAAGCCACTCCGCACGACGTAGTCATTGCCGACCAGTTCGCCCAGATCCACCGGACGCTGATTCGCGATCAGTGCCTCTCCCTTCGGCTCCGCCACGTAGCAGAAGAACTTGCCGTTGATTCGGACGACCGCGGTCAGCGGAACCAGAAGGCCGGGGGCCGTCTTCCAGATGATCCGTGCGCGCGAAAACTGCTGCACGCGCAGCGCCGGCGGTGCGTCTTTCAAGCGGCTCTTCACGAGAACGGTCTGTGTCCTCTCGTCGACACGTGGCGCGACGAAGGTGATCGGATTGGTTGCGATCGGCTTGCCGTCGGCGTCGAGCAGCTGTACCGGCAGCCCGATCTTCAGATCGGGTGTGCGATCGAGCGGCACCTGGATGTCGGCGTCGAGCGCGGAATTGTCGTCGATCGTGGTAATGGCGGTGCTGTTGGTCACGCGGTCTCCGACGCGGATCGTAATGTCGCCGACGACACCGATCTGCGGCGCATTCACGCGGTAGTACTGGAGCTCGACCCGCCCCTCGCGAACCTGCGCCTGGAGCGCGTTGAGGCGAGCCTCGGCTGTGCGCAGCGAGTTCTGTGCCTGCTCGAACTCCTGGCGGCTGATGGCGCCGGCCTCGACGAGCGACTCGAGTCGCTTGACCTGCTGGCGCCAGTACTGAACGTCGGCTTCGGTGCCGGTTTGGCTGGCCTCGGTACTGCGAACCGCGGCCTGTTGCTTGTCCGCGTTGATCTGGACCAGCGGTGTGCCCACGCGAACGCGGTCGCCGGGCTTGACGAAGATCCGCGTGACGATACCGTCCACTTCGGGTTGGATCGTTGTCGAGCGCAGCGAGCTCAACATGGCAATGAACTCTGAGGCCTGCTCGATCGGTTTCTCCTGCAAGGTCAGCAGCGCGACGGCTGGCGGGGCGCCGCCACGGCCGCCGCGACCGCCCCCAGCCGCCGCTGCGGAAGACCCCCCGCGATTGCAGGAGATCGAAAGCACGGTAGCGAGCAGGGTAGTTCCGAGAATGAGGGTTCTGGCGTGACGCATATCGAAGTCTTGAACGTGAGACGCGGGGCGTGCAGTCGACGTCCCGCGCTGCCTGAATGGAAAAGGCCACGCGCGGTGCGTGGCCTCCAGGGGAAGATCCGGCGGTAGAGCTACACCCCGGCGAACTTGCGCTGCTGGAAGCACTCCCGGCAGAAAACCGGGCGGCCCTGAGTAGGCCGGAAAGGCACTGTCGTCTCCTTGCCGCAGGATGAACAGTTGGTCGTGGTTTCGACGCGTTCGCGCGCGACGCCGCTTGAACCGGCCGGACGCGCTGCGCGTTTCGCCTTGCACGACTTGCAGCGCTTCGGCTCGTTCTTGAAATTCTTGTCCGCGAAAAAGTGCTGTTCTCCGGCCGTCCAGACGAACTCGGCAGCGCAGTCCACGCAATTCAGCAATTTGTCCTGGAACTCCATCTCGGTCCCCTGCCCCTGATAAAATCCGACCTGGAACGAGCCCGGCGCGCACGCGCGCCGGGCGTCCCCCGACTTACTCCGTCTCGCGGCGCTGCTTTTTGCGCGTGCGCTTGCGCGCCAGCGCCTGCTTGGCGCGACGGCGATCGCCCGGCTTCAGATAGAACGAGTGCTTCTTGATATCCTTGATGATATCTTCCTGCTGCACCTTGCGCTTGAAACGGCGCAGCGCGCTCTCGATCGATTCGCCTTCCTGTACTTTCACTTCAGCCAAGCTCGAAACACCCCCTTCACGCGGAAAATAAAAACGATGAACGATGAACTCTGAACGAGGAACTTCGAAGATGAACGGCATTCATAGTTCATCCTTCATAGTTCGTCGTTCACAGTTCCTCCGCTCCCCCTGCGGGGGCTCTTGGATCCGACGGAATGTGTTAGGCTATCACAGGTATACGCGGTTTCCTGCGGAAAGCTCTTCCGCGCGCAACTCCCTCACACAGTTGGCTTTAGGCGGATGAAGGTGCTCGTTGTCGGCGGCGGTGGCCGCGAGCATGCACTCGCCTGGAAGCTCTCGCGCGAACGTGGTACGAGCGAACTTCTGTGTGCTCCCGGCAACCCCGGAATTGGGTCCGTTGCCCGCCTCGTTCCAATTAAGTCGGACGATATTCCCGCCCTCGCCGATCTCGCGGAACGCGAGAACGTCGGCCTGACCGTCGTCGGACCCGAAGGTCCTCTCGACGCCGGGCTCGTCGATGTCTTCACAGCGCGCGGTCTGCGTGCGTTCGGCCCCTCACGCGCGGCAGCTCAGCTCGAATGCAGCAAGGTGTTTGCGAAGGATTTCATGGCACGCCATGGCATCCCGACGGCGCGCTATCGTGTGTGCAACACGCCTGCGGAAGCGCGGGCGATGATCGCCTCAGGAGAACTCGGCTTCCCGGTAGTCGTCAAAGCGGACGGCCTGGCCGCGGGCAAGGGTGTTGTCGTTGCCTCGGATGCTGACGAAGCGCGCCGCGCGATTCAATCTGTGATGGATGAGCGTCGCTTCGGCGACGCCGGCACCCGGGTGGTGCTCGAAGAGTGTATGGTCGGTCCGGAGGTATCTTTCTTCGCGCTGTCAGACGGCCGTCGGGCGATGCCGATTCTCACCGCCCAGGATCACAAACGAGTCTTCGACAACGATGAAGGGCCGAACACCGGGGGGATGGGAGCCTTCTCTCCGAGCCCGCTCGTCGACGCTGTCCTGGAAGCTGCAATCATGCGCGACATCATCGAACCCGTCGTCGCAGGGATGCGCGCCGAAGGTCACGAGTATCGCGGTTTTCTCTATGCAGGGCTGATGCTGACCTGCGACGGCCCCAGGGTCGTCGAGTTCAACGTGCGGTTCGGAGATCCGGAGGCGCAGGTCGTCCTTCCGCAAATCGAGGAGGATCTCCTGCCGCGGCTGGTCGCCGCCGCGGAAGGTGAGCTGGTGGCCGGTCCCTTGAAAGTGAGCGCCGACAAACACGTTGGTGTCGTGATGGCTTCGCGTGGTTATCCGGGGGACGTCCAGTCAGGCACTCCGATCGATGGATTGGATGCATGTTTTCCCGACGACGTTCTCGTCTTTCACTCCGGGACGCGACTGGTAGAGGCCGGCTTTAGCCGGCCTGTGGGCACAACGCAATCGGTAGAGGCCGGCTTTAGCCGGCCTGTCACAGCCGGCGGCCGTGTTCTCACCGTCGTTGGCAAAGGACCGACGTTCGAAACCGCGATCGCACGCGCCTACGACGGCGTTTCGAGAATTTCGTTCGACGGCATGCAGTACCGACGTGATATCGGCAGGAAGGCGTTATCCCGATGAGCGCAATCACTGTTCTGATTCTGATGGGCTCCGACTCCGATGCGCCAACCATGCAGGCGGCGGTGGACGTGCTCAACGACTTCGCAATCCCCTGCGAGATGACCGTGGCTTCGGCGCACCGCTCTCCCGAGCGCGTGATGCGGCTCGTATCCGAAGCGCCGGCGCGAGGGGTCAAGGTCTTCATCGTCGGCGCCGGCGCCGCGGCTCATCTCGCCGGCGTCGTTGCGGCTCACACGACGATGCCGGTCATCGGCGTGCCCATCGACTCCTCCGCGCTCAAGGGAATGGATGCGCTGCTGTCGACCGTCCAGATGCCGCCGGGAGTGCCGGTCGCGACGGTCTCGATCGGCAAGGCCGGCGCGACCAACGCCGGCGTCCTCGCCGCGCAGATCCTCGGTCTCGCCGACCCCGCGATCGCCGACCGGCTGGTTGCCTACAAGAGAAAGCTGGCCGAGAAGGTCGAAGCCGCCGCGGCGAGAACAGAAAGAAGCTCGTAAGCGACGTGCGCACGTAGCAGTGGCACGTCAGCACGTGAGCACGCCGCACGTCCGCGTCCGCTCCGCCGGCACATGAAGTATTCGATCGTCACCTTCGGTTGCCGCGTGAACCAGGCCGACTCACTGCGGCTCGAGGAGCAGCTGCTGGCGCGTGGCGCGGTGCCGTCGAGCTCATCGGACGCTGACGTAGTCTTCGTCAACACGTGCTCGGTGACTTCGTCGGCCGACCAGGGCGCACGACAAACCATCAGGCGCATCGCTCGCGAGAATCCCTCGGCGCAGATTGTCGCAACCGGTTGCTACGCGACGAGACGTCCGGCCGACGTCGAAGCGCTGCCGCATGTCATCCGAGTCGTTCCGAACAGTTCCAAATCCGATCTTCTCGACGTCGTCGAGCAGGCAACGGCGCTGCGGTTCGGCGACGGCGATGGGCCGTGCGGGGCTGCGATTGCCCCTGGCGTGGCAGGCAGGACGACGTTCACGCTGCGGGTACAGACCGGCTGTGAGGAGCGCTGTTCGTACTGCATCATTCCGACGACTCGGGGGAGGGGCCGCAGCATGCCGCTCGACGCCGTGGTCCATGAAGTCGAGCGTATCGCCGCCGCGGGTTTCAAGGAAGTCGTTCTGACCGGCGTGCACCTCGGATCGTACGGTCGCGATCTTGCCCCGGCCACATCGCTGCTGGACCTGGTGAACGCGCTCGACGCCACCGGTGTCGACGTCACGTTCCGGATCAGTTCCCTCGAGCCGATGGACTGCACCCCGGAGATCGTCCAGCTCGTCGCCGCAAGCGGCGGCCGTTTCGCGCCGCACTTCCACCTGCCGCTCCAACACGCCAGCGACCGGGTTCTCGCCGCGATGCGCCGGCCGTACACGCTCGGTTACTATCGCCGCCTTGTGGATTCGATCGTCGAGCACCTGCCACACGCGTCGATCGGGTCCGACATGATCGTGGGTTTTCCCGGAGAATCGGACGAGGACTTCGCCGCTAACCTCGAGTACCTGCCGCACTCGCCGTTGTCACACCTGCACGTGTTCCCGTACTCGGATCGTGACGGCACCGAGGCGGCCGCGCTGAGCGTCAAGGTCGACGGGCCGGTGATTCGCGCTCGCGGCGCGGCGATGCGCGCGATCGGTGCGGAACTGACTCAGCGATTTCACGAATCACAGCGCGGCACCGTCCGGCCCGGATTGACGCTCGAAGACGGCACGCTCGTCGTGACGGACAACTATCTGAAAGTGAGAGTGCCACAAGGACACTTGCGAAATGAACGGGTCTTCGTAAGGATCAACGCCGACGGGACGGGCGTCATCAACAGCGCCCGGCGCTAAAAACGGTCCAGCTAATTCTCCCTCCTCTTGACAATCTAGATAAGCGGCGTATCGTGGTCTCATCTAGTCTGTCTAGATCAGAGGACCGAATGCCGCCCGAGAAACCCAGCACCCTCGTCCAGGGGACCCTGGACATGTTGATCCTCAAGACGCTGGCCCTGGAACCCATGCACGGGTACGGATCGGTGTACGGCTCACCCAGATCAGCCGCGGCGTGTTCCAGGTGAAGGCCGGGTCGTTATTTCCCGCCTTCCGGCGCCTCGAGCGAGATGGCTTGATCAACGGAGCTGGCGCGCGACCGAGAACAACCGGCGCGCAAAGTACTACGCGTTGACGTCGCGCGGAAGCGCGATGCTCAAGTCCCAGACACGGGCGTGGCAATCGCAGGCCACCGCCATCGGCAGGATCCTGGACGCGTCGCTGGGAGAGCCGTGATGCGCTATCTGACTCGGCTTGTTGCCGGACTGCGCGCGCTGCTCGCGCGCAAACGAGTAGACGAGGAACTGGACGAAGAGCTCCGCGGGTTTTTGGACGCGTCCGTGGATGCCAAAGTCGCCGCCGGCCTGAGCCGCCAGGAGGCCAGTCGCGCGGCGCGAATCGAGCTGGGAAGTCCGGCCGCTGTGAAGGACTGGGTAGGCGACGCCGGGTGGGAGACGCGTTTCGACAACGCGCTGCGGGACATTCGCTACGCCGTGCGCACGTTGAGGCGCGCCCCGGCGTTTTCAGCCGCGGCAATTGCCACATTCGCTCTCGGTATCGGGGCCAACACCGCCATCTTCTCGATCGTCGACGCGGCGGTCCTGAAACCGCTCCCATACGAACAGCCTGACAGACTCGTGAGGATCCGGTTCCAGAACTCCGGAACAGGGAAGACTACTGACGGCATCATGCCGCGGGACTTCCTTGATTGGCGCGAGAAGCACCAGGTGTTCGAGCACATCGCGCTGACGGGCGGCGGCGCGTTCGCGCTGCTTGACGCGGGTGAGCCTGAAGAAGTGCGGATCGCGCGCGTCAGTTCCGGATTCTTCGAGATGTTCCGCATGGGACCGATGCTCGGCCGGATCTTCACAACTGACGACGAGATCGCCGGACGAGACGCGGTCGTCATCCTCAGTCACAGCTTCTGGAAAACGCGTTTCGGCGCAACTCCCGACGTGGTCGGACGAACGCTGCGTCTCGACGGCAGGCTGTACGAGATTGTCGGGGCAATGCCGGAGGACTTCGTCTACCCGGCAGGAGCGCGAAGGATGACTCCCATGTTCCTGCCGTTCGCGTTCACGTCGACGGACCGTCAGCACGGCGTCATCCAGAGCATGGGCTCCAGCCTGCAGGGGCGTCTGCGGGATGGAGTGACGCTCGCGCAGGCCGGCGCAGCCATGAGTCAGATCCAGATGGCCGCGGATGCCAACAAGAAGGCGTTCAACAAGGGCTACACGACAGTACTGATCAGTCCGCTGCTCGATGATTACATCGGGACGGCGCGACCGTGGATGCTGATGCTGCTGGGCGGCCGTCGGTCTCGTCCTTCTGATCGCTTGCGCCAACGTCGCGAATCTCGTGCTCGCACATGGGGCCACGCGCGTCCGTGAGTTGACGGTCCGGAGCGCGCTCGGCGGAAGCCGTTGGCGCATCGCGCGGCAACTCGTGGCTGAAAGCCTGGTCCTTGCCGTGGTCGGCGCGATGGTCGGTATCGCCGGTGCCTGGTGGGGTCTGAACCTGCTCCGCGCCGCCATCCCCGGATCGATTCCACGCGCGGCGACGATTGGACTCGACTGGCGCGTGCTCGCCTTTACCGGCTTCGTGGCGATTGCAACAGGACTCATTTGTGGGCTGCTGCCGGCTCTCCATGGATCCCGCGTCGATCTCGTCCGCGGGCTGAAGGAGGGCGCCGCGCAGGGCGGGACGGCCGGGAAAGGACAGCAGAGGGTTCGCCTGGTCCTTGTCTGGACGGAGATCATGCTGGCTGTGATGATGCTTGTGGGTGCAGGGCTGTTCATCGCCAGCTTCGCGCGTCTTCTTCGGGTGGAACAGGGGTTCGAAGCGTCGGGGATCACGGTACGAACGTCTCGCTGCCGCACAGTAAAGACAGCGACGAGAAGCGGATTTTGCCGTCGATGCTGGAAGCGGTCAGGGCAGTTCCCGGCGTTCAGGCCGCGATGATCGCCTCAGGAAGCGCGCCGTTCGAAGGAGGATACTCTTCGTTTCCGGTTCGAATCGCCGGGCGCCCTCCCGCACCCGAGGGTACGAGTATCAGGTTCCGAAAGATCAGCACCGGCTTTCTGGAGATGTTGCGCGTACCGCTCCATCGCGGCCGGACGTTCACGAGCAACGACACGACGAACACGGCGCCGGTGGCGCTCGTCAACGAGGCCGCGGTGCGCGAGTTCTGGCCTGATCGAGGATCTCTTCCGGCGCGCGCCTGGAGATCGAAACAGTCGCCTACGAGATCATCGGCGTCGTCGGCAATAT
>CAWEMY010000005.1:0-619368 GCA_963810305.1 uncultured Acidobacteriota bacterium | reverse complement strand
CTGCGCCTCGAGATCGAGGAGCGGGATCATTTCCTGCGCATTTACTTCGAGATGATCTCGGGCGCTCCCCAGACAGCAAAGTCGTTCCGAGCGTCATTGGGCTTTCGGTCCGCGCTGTTACGAGTATTGAAAATGAGCTCCACTTCCTCACCGGCATACGACGCGAGGTCGACCATGACCGGAATCCACTTGCGGTCGCCCGGCTGATTGAACGGGTTGACGACCTGCTCGAACAGCTTGTCGTAGGTGCGGCCATCGGATACGCCCACGAAGAAGAGCACGCCATCCCCTTCAGCCGTCCAGGCTTCGGGCTTCAGTCCAACGTTCACGCGCAACCACGCATTGTCCGGAATGCGCACCTTCCAGGTGATGCGCGTCGGCGGCTCGGCCTCGATGGCCTTGTGCGATTCGCCATTGAGGTTGACGTCCGTGACGTTGAAGGTGCGTTCCGCCGGCGACCGCTGCGCGCTGGAAAACTCTGCGACCAGGTCGACGGTCGGCGCTCCGCCCCCGCGACGAAAGAGCCACCATCCTCCGGCGATCAGCACGACAACCACGACCACCACAAGGAACGCCCGATTACCTTTCATCAATTGCTCTCCTTCGAAAAAAGCCTAATTTATCACTACCGGCGGCCTTCTTTCACCGCAGCTCGCGTCTCGCGATCGGTTTCGCGGCGCTTTATCGTCTCGCGTTTATCGTGCGCGTGCTTGCCTTTCGCAAGAGCGATGGCCAGCTTCACGTGGCCGTTCCTGAAGTACATGCGGGTGGGGACCAAGGTCATCCCTTTCTCCACCGTCTTGCCGATCAGCTTCCGGATCTCCTGGCGATGCAGCAGAAGCTTCCTGCGGCGCGTCGGTTCGTGGTCCGCGTATCCACGATGACTGTACGCGTTGATGTGGATGTTGTAGACCCAGATTTCCCCATCTTCAACGCGCGCGAAACTGTCCCGCAGGTTGGCGCTGCCTTCGCGGATGGCTTTCACCTCGGTCCCGACGAGCGCCACGCCGGCCTCGAAGGTCTCGACGATGTGGTAGTCGTGAAACGCCTTGCGGTTTTCCGCGATGTTCTTCTGGGCCTGTTCCCGCTCGGTCTTCATGTTCTCCTGCAGTTTATAGGGCAGCCCTAACCGCCTCGCGCGAAGGCGGAAGGGCTGGACTACTCCTGCAGCCCTGAAGGGCTGGACTACGACCGAGCCTGCAGCCCTGAAGGGCTGGACTACGACTGGGCCTGCAGCCCTGAAGGGCTGGACTACGCCGGCGCGGTCGCTCACCGGGCGGATGCCAGGCGCGCCGCCAGCTTGACCGCTTCGATCATGCTCCCCGCGTCTGCTTTACCCTGCCCGGCGATGTCGAACGCCGTTCCATGATCGACCGAGGTACGGATGATGGGAAGGCCCAGCGTGACGTTGACGGCCTTCCCGAACGCAGCCATCTTGACGGGGATCAGCCCCTGATCGTGATAGCACGCAATCACTGCGTCGAACTCGCCGCGCATGGCACGCAAGAACACTGTGTCGCCGGGGAATGGCCCGCGGATGTCGATGCCATCGGCGGCACAGGCGGCAACCGCCGGAACCAGCACATCGCGATCTTCAGTGCCGAGAAGCCCTTCCTCGCCTGCATGTGGATTGAGGCCCGCCAGCGCCAGCCGCGGTGATGGAAATCCGAATCGCGGCAGCTCGGCGGCAGTGAGACGGATCACCGTCTCGAGAAGATCGCGAGTGAGCGTCGAGGCCACCTCCGCCAGCGGGATATGGACTGTCGCGAGGACCACCCGGAGTGCCTCCGAGTAGAACATCATGACGCCGCGCTGCACTCCAGTGAGGTGCGCAAGCAAATCGGTGTGCCCCTTCCACGGGAGCCCGGCGGCGGCAAACGCCGCCTTGTTTATCGGCGCCGTGGCGACCGCTTGCACATCGCCGCGCAGCGCATCCGCGACCGCCCGCGTGATTGCATCGTATGCGGCACGCCCGGCCGCGGCGCTTATGCGACCGCGCTGTATGCCTGCGACCGCTGACTCTTCGGCGGCCTGGTAAATTCTGGGCTCGCACATCGTGCGCACCGACGGGTCCGCTGCCGCCGCCGCGGCGATCTCGGGGCCGATCCCCGCCGGATCTCCGGCGGTGATGGCGACGACCGGCTTCACCTGGTACACGATCCGCAGCCGTGCCCTGACCCGCCCGCGTCGCATCCACCCGAGGCGCAACTGCCGCACCCGGTCGGGTTGTCGCAGCCACCCTCCCCGGCGCAGCCGCCATGTTTGACCCCTTTGCCGTTGGGGATTTCGTAACGCAGGCAGCACTTCAAGCGACCGCACATCCCCGACAGCTTGGACGGATTCAAGCTGAGGTTCTGCTGCTTGGCCATCTTGATCGACACCGGCTCGAACGATTGCAGCCATGTCGTGCAGCAGAGCGGTCGGCCGCAGGAGCCGTAGCCGCCGAGCATCCGCGCTTCGTCTCGTACGCCGATCTGCCGCATCTCGATCCGCGCCCGGAAGTGCGCGGCGAGGTCGCGCACGAGCTCCCTGAAATCGACCCTGCCTTCAGCCGTGTAATAGAAGATCAGCCGCGAGCCGTCGAACAGCTGTTCGACGCGGGCCAGCTTCATCGACAGGCCGCGCTCCTTGATCTTCAGCAGGCAGATACGCTGCGCTTCATGCTCGCGCTGTTCGTGCTTGAGCCGAGCAACGATGTCGGCATGGGTCGCCCGCCTGACGACCTTTGCCGTGTCATCGGCCGGCGCCCGCCGCGACGCCAGAGAGGGAATCGAACGCTGGACGGTGCCGAGTGTCGCACCGGAGGATGTCTCGACCACCACCTGATCGCCTGGCACGTACGAAGACTGTGACGCCGCCGCTGGCTCTGCCTCCGTCACCGTCATGTTCGCCGCGCCTTCAGCGACTGCCTTGGGCGCCGAAGCTTCAGCGACGGCGGCGGAGTCGAGTGCCAGTTCGGGGATCAGAAAGGAATAGGTGCGTCCGACGGGGGAGAACCTCACACTGACGAACGGACGTGAGGGACCGGCGCTCATCCGCGACCCTAGACCTGAAATGCGAGCCAGTCAGCGACGATCTTCGGGCTGGCGTTTCGCTGCAGCGCGTCGAGCGCGCGATCGACGTTTGCGAATGCATTGAGGACCCGCTCGCTGTCGTACGCCCGGCGGAGACTCTCGAGCGGCTTTTTCAGGTCGGCATTCGCAAGCGAACGAGGGTCGGCGTTGGCCGCGAGCGCGCCGAGATCCCGGAGTATGGATGACAGCGCCACCAGCGATTGCGCCAGGGCATCGCGGTCCGCTTTGCCGCGGCCGGCGCCCGGCAGCGCAAGTGCTCCCTGGATGCGGGCCGCCGGCGCGTTCGACGCCGCTGCGGTCTGGAGCAGGCGCAATGCCGCGTCGCGCGCTTCGACGAAGGATTCGCTTCCCTCCTCGAGTGCCCGTCCGACGCTGCCGTCCGACAGAGACGCCGCCGCGTGAGCGTCCGCTTCGGCATAGGCGTGCTGCGTCATCAACAGGTGCGCGACATCGGCCGGCGGGAGGCGTCCAAACCGGAGCCGCTGGCACCGCGAGCGCACTGTGATCAGCAGCGTGTCGGGCCTTGCCGTCACCAGAATGAACGTGGATGAGGGCGGCGGCTCTTCAAGTGTTTTCAGCAGCGCATTCTGCGCTTCGGCGACGATCGCGTCGGCGTCGTTGATGATGACGACGCGGCGGCGTCCTTCGAAGGGACGGTACGCGGATCTTTCGATTGCTTCGCGGATCTGCTCGATCTTGATCGAGCCGGTCTCGCCAGGCTCGATGAACAGGACGTCGGCGTGGACCCGGCGTGCGATGCGGCGGCATGCGGCGCACTCACCACACGCGTCCCATCCGGTGCGGGCGGATTCAACCGGGGCCGCGCAGTTCACGAGCTGCGCGAGCGCCAGCGCGGCCATGTGTTTGCCGACGCCGGAAGGCCCGGCAAAGATAAGACTGGGAGGCAGGGTTCCGCCGAGCGCCGCGCGCGAAACCAGGCTGAGGACGTGCTCGTGACCGACGATGTCGCGAAATGGCATCAGCGGTCGAATCGTATCACCTACCCTCCGCCGGGCTTCTTCTTTTCGTCCTTCTTCTTGTCCTTCTTGTCGATACCAAAGACCCGTGCCCAGAACCCACGCTTCTTCTTTGGCTCCTCGGGACGCACCTCTTCGGCTTCGCGCGGTGGCTGGGTCGGGCGATAAACTGGCGACGCCGGCTCAGGCGGGCGCTGCCCGGACGTCGCCGTCGGCGCGCGTTCGTCCCCGGCCTCACGAGGGGTTTCACGCGCTGGGGCGCTCGCGTACGTGTCCGTGTACGCGCCGACATGGATCGGACAGTAGTCCGTGGGCTGCGTCCCTTTGCGGAAGTACTCGGTGTAAAGAGTCGAGCGCGACTCGACCCATCCATCAGTGCCGACAACCTGCACGCTGGAGCAGCCGTCGCTCGGCAGCTTTCCGGATACGCGACAGACCGTCACGCCGACGACATCCGCGGGACGTTCGAACCACTCGGATTCGTGCCCCTTCGTCGCCGCTTTCATGAATTCTGCCCAGATCGGCACCGCGAGCTCGCCGCCGTACCCGTTCGCGGTGATCGTCGCGGGCTGGTCGAAGCCGATCCACACACCAGTCGCCACGCGAGGCGTGTAGCCAACGAACCACGCGTCCACGTAGTCATTGGTCGTGCCCGTCTTTCCGGCGGCCGGCAGCGTAAACCCGGACTGCCGCGCGCGGTAGCCGGTACCGTGATTGACCACGTCGGCGAGCATGCTGGACATCATGAACGCGGTGGCCTCGCTGACCGCCCGCTGCGACTTCTGCTCCTCCTGGTAAATGACCTTGCCGTCGTGGTCTTCGACGCGCCTGATCAACACCGGCGGACGCACCACACCAGCATTGGCGAAAGCGGCATACGCCCCGGTCAGCGACAGCAGGGTGACTTCGCCGGCGCCGAGCGCGAGC
This sequence comes from uncultured Acidobacteriota bacterium, assembly GCA_963810305.1. GTDB lineage: Bacteria > Acidobacteriota > Vicinamibacteria > Vicinamibacterales > 2-12-FULL-66-21 > JACDCA01. Next base: position 614,390 of record CAWEMY010000005.1, on the reverse strand, counting down.
GACGGGACGCTCGGAGGCGTGCCGATGTTCAGCTTTTCCGCCTGCCCAACCGCCGAAGGAATCCCTACCGACTTCAGGAGTTGCACCGCTGCCCGGTTGCTCGACGTCTTCAGCGCCGTCCTCAGCGTCATCGAGCTGGCGGTGCTGTGTTCGTCTTCGGGGACCCACGCGCCCTGCAGCGTCTGGATTGGATCGTTCAGCCGCATGATCACCGTTGCCGGCGAATACCCGGCCTCGAGCGCGGCCGCGAAGACGAACGGCTTGTATGCGGATCCGGCCTGGCGCTTGGCCTGCGTGGCACGGTTGAACCGGCTCTCGCGGAAGTTACGGCCGCCGACGAGCGCCAGCACGTGGCCGTTGGTCGGATCCATCGAAACCAGCGCGCCCTGGAGATAGCCGGGTAGCTGTCCCTCCTTCTGAGGCTCCACTCCTCGCCTGAGATGCCGGAACCCGCGACGCTTCTCGATGTCGACGAGACCCTTCTCGACCAGGCCTTCCGCCTGGCGCTGCAGATCGGAGTCGAGGGTGGTGTAAACGCGAAGGCCACCCTGATAGACCCGCTCCCATCCGAAACGCTCCACGAGTGCCTTGCGCACTTCCTCCTTGAAGTACAGGCCGTGCGTTTCGCGAACGTCGAGCGCGTTCTTCAACCGCACACCCGCGCGCTTCGCGCGTTCGGCCGCGGCCGGGTCGAGAGCCCCCGAGGAGACCATCGCCTGCAGCACCACGTTCCTGCGCGCGATTGCCCGGTCGATGTTGACGGTCGGCGCCGTATTCGACGGCGACTGAATCAACCCGGCGAGCAGCGCTGCCTCTTCGACGTTCAACGTTGCGGCGGTCTTGCCGAAGTACCCGCGCGAGGCGGCTTCGACTCCGTAAAACCCCTCGCCGAGGTACACCTTGTTCAAATAGATCTCGAGAATGTCTTTCTTGTCGTAGATGTTCTCGATGTTGGCGGCAAGAATGACTTCCTTCAGCTTTCGCCGAAAGGTCTTGTCGGCGCTGAGAAAACTTTGCCGCGCAAGCTGTTGGGTGATGGTGCTGCCGCCCTCGGCGCGGCGCCCTTCGCGCACGTTCCGCAATGCGGCGGCAGCAACGCGGATTGCGTCCACGCCGCGATGCTCGTAGAAGCGCTGGTCCTCGATCGAGACCACCGCCTTCAGAAGGTTCGGCGACATCCGCTCGAGCGGTACCTCGATGCGCTGCTCCTTGAAGATGGTGAAGACCGGCCGCTCTTTCGAGTCGAAGAGCGTTGTCGCCTGGAGCATGTCGCCGATGTCGCGCACGGCCGCTCGGTCGGGCAGTCCTGCGGTGACGTCGTAACTGAACCAGACGATCCAGCCGCCCACGAGAAAGACCCACAGCGCCAGACCCGAGACCATACCCGTCAGCAATCGGGGACGGCCGGTAAGAAGTGCTTGAAGCCGGGTGTGAAGTGCTTGAAGCCAGGCGTGAAGCTGGGGGAGCAATGCCATTGATCAGATTGATCGCAAGATACACGCCAGTGCTCAGACCGACTTGGCGCGCTTGGTTTCAGGGCCTTTGGCCGTAAGCCCTAACGGTAAAACGACGCTAGCGTCTATTTTACAGGATGCGAAGCGCGACGATTTCCTCGAGATTCCGGACAAAAACCATCCCACCCGCAATGACCGGTGGCGTCAGGGTCGACGCGCCGGGCTTGAGCACGGTCGCCTTCGTGAGCTCACGATACGAGGTTGGATCGGCGGCGACCAGCCGGAGCAGACCCGACGCTTCAGACTGAATTACAAGCGTTCGGCCCGCGATCGACACGGCTCCACGATAGATTCGCTCGCTCCATTTGAGGGTGCCGGTGGCAGCGTCGACGCACTTGAAAAACTCCCCTGAATTGCCGCCAAAACCATACACGTGTCCGTCGGCGAAGACGGCAGGGACCGGCAACGCAGTGAGCTCGGCGTTGCTCCATACCTGACGGGGCGAACCGGCCGTCGAGGTGTCGAATACCGCACTCCCCGTCCAGGTCTGGAGAAGCACCCGGCCGGCGCCAATCGGTGTCGGCGCGGTGTTGGACATGCCTGCCTCAGCGTCGAGAGACCACGCGGTCGAACCGTCCTTGAGACTCACACCGGCGATACCCGACTTCCCCGGCGCTTTCACATAGTGGTAAAGGAGCTGCGCACCCGAGGTCGATTCCCAGTACGACGGGTTCGTGTTGATCGATCGTTCTACACCCTTTGCGGACCACACGGGTTTACCGGTGGCGGCGTCGAAGGCGACGAGGCGCTCACCATCGGTCGCACCCGTCGGCAGAACGATCAGGTTGCCGTGAACGACCGGCGAGATGCTGCAGCCCCCGCGCGTGGCGAAGCGGCTTTTGTATGCGGCAGCCACGTCGACCTCCCACGCGGGTTTTCCGTCGCCGACAGCAAACGCCTGGAGGCGACAACTGGATCCGAGCGCAACAACGACGTCACCCGCGATTGCAGGTGTCGAGCCCGGTCCGTTGGTAACCGTGTCATCGTGTGTCTTACCGAGTTTTGCTTTCCAGACATCGGCGCCGGTCGTTGCGTCGAGTGCCAGCAGGTAGTCATCGACGTCATCGGTGTAGAGCGTAAACGCCCGGCCTCTGGCGACGATGACGGCCGACATCCCAGCCCCGACCGGCTTGCGCCAGGCTTCGACGAGCTTCGGAGCGGCCGGGAGCGTGACGTCGATGGATCCGTTGCGGTTGGGACCGAGGAATTGAGGCCAGTCCTGCGACTGCGCGCGCATTCCGGAGACGACCGGCAGCGCCAGCCAACCACAGAGACACAGAGACACAGAGACTCTTTTTGGAAAGACAAAGGGAAACATTAATGTTCTCTGCCTTTACATTAGTGACTCTGTGCTCTGTGTCTCTGTGGTGACCTGATTGCGCCTGACTCGTGTCTGCATGCTCATCCCTCGATCTGCAACGCGACGATCTCCTCGACGTTCCGCAGGAAGATCCTGTCGCCGGCCACCGATGGGCCCGTGATGGACGTCGCACCCGGCGTGAACACGGTCGTCTTCAACAGCTCGCTGTAACCGTCGGCCGATGCACGAATCACACGAAGCTCGCCGGAGCCCTGGCCGAGCAGGAGCAGGTGCTCGCCCAGACCAACGAGCGACCCCTGGTAAGTGCGGTGCCGCCACTTCACCTCGCCCGTCGCGGCGTCAGCGCAGACGAGCATTCCTCCGGAAAACCCGTAGAGGAATCCATCCTTGTAGATCGTCGGTCCCATCGAGTTCCGGATCCGCGGAGAGCGCCAGATCTCGCTCGCGGTGAAGGTCTCTCCTTGTTTGGCGATCCCGAGAGCCACCGCTTCTCCCCAGAACGTCAACAGCACACGATCCCCTGGCAACACCTGGGGGCTGTTGTTCATCTCCTCGGCGACAGACGGGCCGGCGATGCTCCAGAGCAGGCGGCCATCCGACGGTGCGACCGCGAACGTGCGATCGCCGCCGGCGGCGATGATCTGCCGTGTCCCCGCCAGGGTGGCGGCGACCGCCGACGCGTAGGCCGGCGTTTTCGCGTGTGCCGCATGCCAGACCTGACGGCCGCTCGCGCGGTCGAATGCGAGAAGCCCTCCGCTCTTCTCACCCCCCGTCTGGACGATGACGAGGGTGCCTTCGACGAGCGGAGAAGATGCGAATCCGTACGCCGGCCCCTTGACGGAGAAGGTCGTGGCGAGATCGTGACGCCAGCGCTCTTTGCCGCTCGCCGCGTCGAGTGCGACCAGGTGACCGTTGGGCCCCAGCGCGAAAAGGTCGCCGCCGGCGATCGAGGGCGTGGAGATCGGGCCATCGTGCGAGCCGTCATGCCCGCGGTAGGTGTCGCCAATGCGTGCACGCCAGCGCTCGCGTCCGCTCCCTGCGTCGAACGCGACGACGTAGTCGGCGCCGTCCTTCAGTTCCATCGTGAATGCGCGCGGCCCGTCTGACACCACTTCGGAATAACCGCCGGCCGATCGGTTACGCCAGAGCTCACGAAACCGCTTCGGGGTCCGCGCGGCGACAGTGGCGCCGTTGCGGGCGGGCCCCCACAGCCCGGGCCAGTTCGCCGGGGATGGGGTCTGCGTCGACCCGGCTTGCGACAACAGGACACTCAAACCCGCCGCGACCGCAATCGTCGTGTGGCTTGCTCGCATGGTGGTCAAACCTAGACTGCCGATTATCCGCTCTCAAAGGACTTGGGACGAAGGCAGGCAGCCTGGGACGAATCGCGGCCCAGCGGTGACGCATGTTTAATGAGTTAGAGTCTCGCGACTATGAGAATCCTCTGTTCGTCGGTGATCGCTGCTTACACTGTCATTCTCTCAACTGCGGGTGCGCAGGAACGCCCGAACTTTTCAGGCACGTGGACGCTCGCAGAGGATGCGGCCGGTCAAAAATCCAAGCCGGCGCCCGGGTTCGGCCCGCAAATAACGATCTGGCACGACGGCAATACCTTCACCGTCACGCGCGTCTCTTCCGGGGGCGGCGTCACCGTAACCCACGCGCTCGATGGCAGAGAGACGCGCAGTCGGACCCCCGGACGTCTTTGTGAAGGTGATTCGCAATCCATGTGGACGGCCGGCTGGCAGGACAGTGCAGTGGTGACGACGCTGGTCGGCGCGGTACCCCCGGGCGCGACGGCTGCAACGAAGATGGACGTCAAAACCGCCTTCCGCGCGCCGACGGCGGACACGATGACGGTGGAGCTGACTTTTCGTACGGCCGGCTCGACCGAACCACGGGTCGTATCGGCGACGTACAAGAAGAGTGGACCGCCCGCGGGCCAGCCACCAGCGCCGGTTACCGCAACCGCGGCGACGCTCGCTCAAATCGACTGGCTTGCCGGGACGTGGATCGGCACCAGCGGCACGACCGCGTTCGAAGAACGCTGGACCCCTCCTGGGGGCGGCTCGATGCTGGCGGTTGCGCGTTCGCTCCGTAACGGAGTCATGAACGCGTTCGAATTCCTCTGCATCGTCCAGCGCAACGGAGGCCTCGTCTACACGGCGATGCCGAACGGACGGCAGCCCGCCACCGATTTCACGCTGACGAAAATCGAACAGAACAGCGTGACGTTCGAGAACCCCGCACACGACTTTCCGAAGATGGTGCGATACACGCTGGGCGCAGATGGCACCCTTGAAGCCGTGGTCAGCGGAACCGAGCAGCAGAAACCGCAGGTCTTCCGGTTCAAGAAGCAATGAATCGAGGATCGTTGTAAGCTGCCCGGTGAGCGCATCGTGCGCGCGGACACCCGAGGAGGCAGCATGTCAGTCGCGAAGGTTTCGGAGATCAGCAGCACATCGTCGAAGAGCTTCGAGGACGCCGTCACACAAGGGCTGGCCCGGGCGTCGAAGACCATCCGGCACATTCGCGGCGCCTGGATCAAGGAACAACATGTGCGGTGTGAAGAGGGAAAGATTGTGGATTACCAGGTCAACATGATGGTGACCTTCATCATCGACGACTAGACCACACACAGCCTCACTGCCGACGGGGGACCCGCCATGAGAGTGCTGCTCCTCTCGATGCCAGACTCGTTCGAGCACACCCCTGCGCTGACCATGCGCATGCCGAATGGTGCGCTGGCGTCGCTCGCCGGCAACGTCGGAGCCGGCCATCAGGTGGCCATCGCCGACCTGATCCTCGTCCAGAATCGCGTCGTCCCCACCGTCGAGAGGCTGGTGCGTGACTGGGAGCCCGACGTCGTCGGGCTCTCCGTCATGACGTTTCAGCGCCGGACCGCGTTGCGGCTGGTTCGCGTCATCCGCACGCTCAAGCCGGGCGTCGTGATCGTCGCCGGAGGGTACGATCCAAGCCTCGCGCCGGAAGCGTACGAAGCGCCATCGAGCGGCGTCGATTTCATCGTTCGCGGTGAGGGAGAGGTTACGTTTCGTGCGTTGCTGGCAGCCCTGAAGGGTTGGCCTGCGACTACTGGTACAGCCCTAAAGGGCTGGACTACGACTGCTGGTACAGCCCTAAAGGGCTGGACTACGAATGCCGGTGACGTCAGCGCCATTCCTGGTCTGTCGTTCAGGACCTCGTCCACCTCCGGCTTTCACCATGCGCCGGCTGCCCCCATCACGCGGATCGAAGACGGGTCGCTGGCATTGCCGGACCGCAGCGCCCGGATGCTGAAGGGTTACACGTTTCTCGGCCGGCCCATCGACATCGTGGAGACCTCGCGCGGCTGTACCTACGATTGCAGCTTCTGCTCGATCATCGAGATGCGTGGACGAAATTTCCACACCTTCGACTTCACGCGCGTCCTCGCCGACATCGCCGACGCAAGAGCGCGGGGGGCGCGCGCCATCTTCATCGTCGACGACAACATCACGCTGAATATCAAGCGGTTCGAGGCCCTGTGCCGGGCGATCGTCGACGCAGGGCTCAACGACATCCATTACATCGTCCAGGCGATGACATCGTCGATCGCCAATTGCGGCGACAGCCTGCCGCCGCTGATGCATAAAGCGGGATTCCGATACGTCTTCCTCGGGATCGAAAACGTCCTCGAGGAGGACCTGGTGTTTCTGCGCGCGTCCGCCAAGAACGCGCGGCGCGAGGGAGGGCGCAGCGCCGGGAACGCGACCATCGCGGCGATCGACAAGCTGCACGCCGCCGGCTTATCGGTGGTCGGAGGCATCATCGTCGGCAACCCGAACGACACGCGCGAATCGATCGAAGCGAATCTCACCTTTGCCAGAAAGTACGTGGACTGGCCCTACATCCAGCACCCGACGCCTTACCCCGGCACGCCGATGACCGCTGAGTTCAGAACCCGCGGTCTGGTCGTCAATGAACGCGTCGAGGAGTACGACGGCACCACGGCCGTCGTGAAGACCGAGCACCTCGAATCCGATGAGATCGAATTCATCCGCTGGCGTGCCGAGCGCTGGATGAAGCTGCGACACCTGCCCAGCGTGTTGCGTCACTATCCGCGCTTCGTGCTCCGGAATGCGCCGCGGATGTGCGCGCACACATTCCGCGGGAGCAGCCTGCGTTCGCTTATCGGCCTGGAAAGTCAGCGGCAGGTGTTCGCCCGCTATAAGCGACTGCGTGCCGCCGAGCGCGAGTACGTATCGGCGTTCGCGGCAGAATAGAGGTATGCCGGCCGCCAAACCATCAATCGACCTCACCAGAACGGCGACCGTTCCCCATCTCCCGTCGCGGCGTCTCGGCGCTCTCCTGCTTCGACCCGGAGAGGTTGTCCAGAGCCCTGAATCGCGCCTGTCATATCGGATCGAGCGGCTGCTCGGCGAGGGTGGTTTCGGGCAGGTGTTTCTCGCGACGACGATCGGCCGGGCGGCGCAGGTGCCGGAGACCGTCTGCATCAAGGCCAGCGTAGACATCGACGCCTGGCTTCGGGAGGCGTACTTCGGGCAACTCCTCAAAGACCATCCTCGCGCCATCAGCGTGTTCGACGTTTTCCCGCTGATGCGTCCCGGCCGTGAGGTGATCTACTGCCTCGCGCTCGAGTATGCGTGCCACGGCGACCTCGGCGCCTTTCTGTTTCGCGGCGAGAAAAAGTGGACGGAGCCGGGTACGCGACGCGAGATAGCGGGCGTGCTGGAGGTGCTCGGCAAGCTTCACCGGGGGCAGACGCTCCACCGCGATCTCACGCCGATGAACGTGTTCGTGTGCGAAGGGTGGCGGCTGAAGCTTGGCGACTTCGGGATCGCCCGCCAGCAGAGCGATCACCGTGGCGTCACCGCCCGCACGATGAACTCTCTGACCGCGCCGAGCGACATTCTCGCGCGCGCCGTCCCCAAATGGCAGGCGCGCGACGATGTCTACCAGGTGGGGCAACTCCTGGGCATGCTGATCAGAGGAGATGCGAGGTCGCGGATGCGCACGCCAGACGTCCGCCGACTCGGCTGCTCCGACAACCTCAAGGAAATCATCTACCGCTGCATCGGTGAACGCCGCAAGCGTTACGAGAGCGCCGACGAGTTGATCGAGGCGCTTCGCCATCGGCCCAGGGCGCTGAAGGCCGGCGTGCTGAAATCGCTCGCGGGCGTCCACCTCGCGTTCACCGGAATTCTGACCCGGCGGCGCAGCGAGGCGATCAAGGCAGCGAAACGTGCCGGCGCGCTGGTCCATCCGGGAGCGTCCGCGCGAACGACCGTTGTCGTCCGCGGCAAGCCGAACCCGCTGCAGGCCGCCGGCCGCGATGGCGGACTGAAGCTCATGGAGATCAAGCGGCTGCGTGAAAAGGGGCACCGGATCACGCTGCTCGACGAGAAGCAGTTCTGGCGGCTGGTGGCCACACGCTCATGATCTCCGTCTCGGGTGGCGCCGCCTGCGCTGCTTCAGTGGATCTCGCGATTACCCTTCGGGAGGACTGAGTTCAGGGACGGCGGGCCAGGCGGGAGGTGCGCCGCGGCGATCGGAACGACGGCGCCGAAGTCTTCGGGCCGCGCGCGGCCAAGCGTTTTGGCGCGGTACATGGCAACGTCGGCCTCCCTGAGGAGATCCTCTCCTCCCTCGCAGTCGGCGGCGCCGATCGCCACGCCGATGCTGACGGCGACGTGAATCTCGTGCTTCAGGATGTTGAACGGCGGTTTGAGCACCTGCTGGATTCGCGTGGCCACGTCGTGAGCATCGTCGGCGCTCTGCATATCGTCGACGAGCATCGTGAACTCGTCGCCGCCGAAGCGGGCCACGACGTCGCCGGCCCGGAGATGCTCGCGGATGCGATCCGCGATTCCCTGGAGGAGCCGATCGCCGACCAGGTGCCCGAGACTGTCGTTGATGGCCTTGAACCGGTCGATGTCGACGAAGAGGACGGCGAACCGGTAATCCGCGTGGCGGCGCGCGCGGAGGACGGCGTGCTCCAGCAGCTGGGTGAAGAGCGCCCGGTTCGGCAGCCGCGTCAGCGCATCGTGCAGCGCGGCATGACGCAACTGCTCGGCGGCGACGTGCCGGTCGGTGACGTCGGTCTGAGAGCCCGCCATGCGTGAGGGGGCGGCGGACCCGACGCGGGCCGCCAGACCACGGCAGAGCATCCAGCGGTATTCGCCATCGGCGTGCAGCATGCGGTGTTCGTGCTCGAAGTAGCGGGTGCGGCCGGCCAGATGCGCGCGGACGGCGGCGAGAAACGACATGTGGTCATCGATGTGGATCCTCTTGAGCCACTGGTCGAAACACCCCTCCTCGTCGCTCGCGAGGCCCAGCATTTCTTTCCACCGTTGCGAAAAGTAGATCTCACCGGTGGCGAGGTCCCAGTCCCAGAGACCGTCGTTGGCCCCGCGCGCGGCGCGGACGTATCGTTGCTCGCTCCGCCGGAGTGCTTCCATGGCGCGGCGTCGCTCGGTCACGTCACGCACACTGACGCAGAGGACTTCTCTGCCGCCGAAAGAGATCCGGCTGACGGTGACGCTCAGATCGAGCATCGATCCGTCGGTCCTCACGACCTGGCAGTCCCGGGGCGTCGCGGAGCTCGTGGTGGTGACCGTCTTCGTCATGCTCGCGGTCAGGACCTGCAGATCGCCGGAGCGCGTCCCGCTGAGCAGCTGTTCGAAGGCTCGGTTGCACTCGAGCACCTGCTCGGTTTGCGGATCGATCAGGCAGATCCCCTCCGCGGCCTGCTCCATCACCGATCGGTACCGCTCTCCGCTCATTTCGAGCTCGGCGGACCGTTCGGCCACCTGGCACATCTCCCGTTGAGAGCGGACGCACGCGACGGTCAGAAAGACGTTCTCGAACACGACCCAGCCGGCGTGCTCCACCCAGCGCCAGTGGCTGACCGTCGGGACGCCGAAGATCGACTGCGGCCACAACCAGCCGCGCAGAAAATGATCGGCGGCGACGACGATCGTGGCCGGGACGAAGACGGTCCAGTCGCGGTAGAACGACAGGAAGGCAAGCGACCCGAAGACGTGGAAGTGAGATTCGATGCGTCCGCCGGTCAGTTGGATCAGGAGGCCTGACATCAGCATCTGCGCGACGGCGATGACATGACGCGTCGCCGCATGGCCCGGGCGCGACAGCGCGAGTGCGCATGGTAAGAGGGCAAGGGCGCCGCCCACGTAGACCGACATCCACAGGTGGAGGTGCGTCGTGCTCTCCCTGCCGGACCACGTCCGCGGAGTGAGCCACAACGCCGCCGCCATGGCGGCAACCCACTGAACGAGTAGCAGCGCGGCGAACAGCCGATCGGTCTGGAGCCAGATTCGCAGCTGCTGCGCGCGAAGAAGCGCAGCCGCACGCGGTTCGAGTGGTTCACTCCGAGTTCGGCGGAGGTCACGGCGGAAGTCACCGCGCGGCGGGTGCAAGTGGCGATCCTCGCCTGCCCTCGGCTCGGGCGGTGCGCTAACCCTTTGGCCTGCAGTGCCTTGGAGCGACTGGCCGCGGCTTGCGGGAGCTTTTCTTGCCGACGGTTTAGTAATTCTCCTGACGGAAGATTCCGGGCAGCCGAAGTCATCTGTTGCTCGTTTCGCGGGCCGGTGCTATAAGACCTCGCGGCGCCGTCGATGCCGGCGGATCCCGAACCGAGGAGCGTGTCATGACACTTCGTAGAGCGATTGGTGCGGGCGTCGCGGCGGTGGCGTTCGCGGTTCTGCTCGTGCGCGGCGCCGATCACGGCGACGCGCCAGGCGTGCGCATCAACTCACGGCTCGACATCAACGACGTCTACGCCTTCCAGGCTCCGGGGAATGCCGGTCATACCGTGCTCATCATGACGGTGAGCCCGCTGGCCGGGATCACCGGAGCCACAACCTTCCATCCGCAGGGAAAGTACCTCCTCAAGGTCGACACCAACTTCGACGCCGTCGAGGACATCACCTTCCGGATCACGTTCTCCAATCCCGACGACAGGGGCGTGCAGCGCGTCCGCCTGAAGGAGATCGGCGGAATCGACGATGACGACGAGGATGAAGACGGCAACGGCAACGGCAACAACGGCGTCGAGGCGACCGGCCGCACCGGGGAGAACATTGTCGTCAGCGGCGGCGGTACGCTGCGCGCGGGGCGGTTCGACGATCCGTTCTTCTTCGACCTGCTCGCGTTCAGGAACGGGCTCGCGTTCTGCCCTGGCGGCGTCGGCACGAACTTCTTCCGCGGGCTGGACACGCTCGCGATCGTCCTCGAGCTGCCGAGCACGCACTTCGGGACCAGCCATGATCGGTGTCTGGGGGCTCACGTCGCAGGGAGGCAAGACGATCGATCGGATGGGACGACCGGCGATCAACACCGTCTTCATCCCCAGCGACCTGAAGGACGCCTTCAACGAGACGAAGCCGGCCAACGACTGGCGGCGCTTCGGCGCGATCGTGACCAACGCACTGGCGTCGCTCGGCGCCGCCGATCCCGCGGGGCTCGCGCGTTTCCTGCTGCCGGACATCCTCACGGTCGACACCTGCGAATTCGAGCGGGTTCCCGAACGGACGTCGTCTGGAGGACGACGTGATCGACATCGAGCTCCGGCCATCACCAACAACGGGGTGACGACCGACTGCGTCGCCAACGACTCGAATTTCAGGGCGACGTTCCCGTATCTGGCGGTCCCGAACCCATAGCCGTGAACGGATTCTGAATCGTTCGCGAGACCCGTGATGACGCGACGCTGGTTGATCGCCGCCGTTCTCATTCTGCCGCTGCTGTTGGCCGCGGCCCTTCGGCTCGGCGAACGTGCCGCGCCGGCGGCGGCGGATCTCCAGCCGCTCGACTCGCTGGATGCGGCCGCCCGGGGCGTGGTCGGCACCGACAAGGCGATTCGCCTCTTCGAGGACCGGGTCCGTGAGCGGCCTGCCGATTATCTGAGCTACACCATTCTCGGACAGCTGCACGCACGCCGGGCGCGCGAGACCGGCGACTTCGACTCGTACACACGGGCGGAGGGGGCCTTCCGCAAGGCGCTCGACGCGAAGAAGGATCACGAGGCCGCCTCGCTCGGGCTCGCCGCGGCGCTCGCCTCGCAGCACAAGTTCGCCGACGCGCTGCAGGTCGCCGGGGCAGTCAGAAAGGCCAATCCGCGAAGTGTCGACGCGCTCGCGGTCGTCGGCGATTCGTTCGTCGAAGTCGGCAACTACGCCGAGGCCGCCGACGCGTTCGACGAGCTGCGGATTCGAGTGCCGGATGCGCCGTCGGTTCTCGCCCGCATCGCCCATCTCGCCGAACTTCACGGCCAGCGGGCAAAGGCGCTCGACCTGCTGCGGCGCGCCGGCGCGAGGGAGCTCGACGAAGAGGGCCAGAGCGAGACGACGGCCTGGTATCAGACGCGGATCGGCGCGCTGCTCTACCGCGACGGCAAGCTCGATGGCGCGGCGGAGAGCTACGAGACCGCGCTGCGCTACTTCGACGGCTATTACATCGCGCTCGATGGCCTGGCTGAAGTCCGGGCCGCCCAGGGGAACGACGCGGACGCCATCGCCCTCCTCGAGCGCGCCACGTCGCGGGTGCCGCAGCCCGCCAGCCTGATCGATCTCGGCGATCTGTATGCGAAGCACGGACGCGCCGCGGACGCCGAGCGGGCGTATCGGCAGGCCGAATCGATCGCACTCCGCGGCGGCAGCTATCAGTTCGCCTACCGGCGCGACCTGGCGATGTTCTACGCCGACCACAACCGGCAGCTGGCGCGCGCGCTCGAGCTCGCTCGCGAGGACCTCGAAAGCCGTCCCGACATCTACGGCTACGACGCGCTGGCGTGGTGTCTCTACAGGAACGGCCGCTTCGACGAAGCCGGACCAGTGATGGAGAAGGCGCTCGCGCTGGGCAGCGGCGACGCGACGCTGCTGGCGCATGCCGGGCTGATCGACTACCGCCGCGGGCGGCTCGCGCAGGCACGCGAACAACTGACCGCGGCGAACGCGCGCGCTCCGTACCTCCTCAAGGACGAGGCAAAGCAAGCGCTCGCCGATCTGGCGGGCCGAACGGAACTCTCGCGGTAACGGCCGGCTACCGCGCGCTCGCTGGTATTGCCGACGTCCTGGTAATCGTTCTGACGATCTCCGTCCACATCGAGAGAGTCGTCAGAAGACACGCCCTTGGAGGGCCATGTGCGTGGCATTCGCACCACTGTGACAGATGATCGCGTACGGGAGCCCCCAACGCCAGAAGACCCAGCCGAGCGGCACACCAAGCAGGGTGTATTTGACCATCAGCGCCGCGAGATAGTAGTTCGCGAGCATCGAGGCATCCGGGAGCCGCCGTTCCAGATGCGGGATCGCAAAGATCACCGCCGATCCAACCAGCACAATCGCAAATGCGAGCCCCTCGCGTTTGGTGTTGCGGTACACAAGCCAGCCCATCACGCTCATGACAAAGAGGCGGAACACTACCTCCTCCGTCATCGGCCCGGTGACCAGCACCTCCCACGGCTCCTTCGCCATGATTCGCTCGACGAGCAGCGCGCGAAGCGCCGGGTCCGCCTCGGTGATCGCCCAGTTTGCCGCGAGATTGACCAGGCCCACGGCGCCTCCCATGGCAATCGACAGGAAGACGAGCCTGACTCGGTCCTTATGCGAGCGTTGAGGCAGCAGGCGGCAGCGGGAAGCGGCCGCGAAGCCCAGGGCCACCATGACCGCACCGACCGTTCCCGCAACACCGAAGGAGGCAGGACTGTCCACAGTGCCGTCAGCCGCCAGGCCAATCATGAACGCGAGCCACGCGCCCACGATGGCGAGGGGCCTGTCTGTGTTCTGCGAGTCGATGGTCATGCCGAGCAGACCGCGGGCGGGCGAGCCGGTGTCCCCTGCGTTTGCGAAGATCGGTGCGTTCAGGGCCTCTCCGAAGGCGTCGTGGGCGGGTGACGCGCGCGGATGTAGTAACACGCGCCAAAAAATGTCGAGGCCTGCACGATCAGCGACACGCGGTCGACAACCGACTCGGAGCCGCCGAGCATTCCCCCAACCACCTGGGTCATGATGCCCACACCCAGCGCGGGCAGCAAAGCGATGCCAACCATCCGAAAGTACGATTTGTCGTAGCGCGCTCGCTTCCGGGTCCAGAATCGCGCCATTGTGTCCCCCGTTCTTGCAGAAGTTGTGGTCGGGCGGGTGTAACCGCTCAGCACTAAGCAAGCGATCGCAGCGATTGCGCCCAGCGCGAAGCGCATTCGCTCGGCGGGATCAGCAATCGAGTCGAGTTCCGCCACCATCCCGCGCACCAGGTCGCGATGGCGCGGAGGGGAGAGTGTGGCGATGCGCTCGATGATTCGGCCGAGCAAGAGGGTTGAGCGTCGCCGCACGATCACGCCTCCCCGGTGTGCGGAAATCGGAGCCACGACGCATGCGCGCGTTCCAGAGCATGGTGCGCCTGAACCCGACCGGTGGCGGTGAGGCGATATAGCTGTCGCGGCGGCTTCCCGGGAAGCTCGGATTCCTCCCACCGCGACTCGAGCCAGCCGTTCTCGGTGAGTCGCGCGAGGAGCGGGTACAGCGTGCCCGATGAGAGGTCGGTGACCTTCATCAGATCGTAGCCGTAGCGCCAGCTCCTCGGCGCGTCCAGAAAGGCGAGGAGCGTGCGGGTCGCGGTACGGGTGAGCCGTTGCATGGGCACTAGTCTACATATGTCGCCTAGGTCGCGCAAGCCCGGAATCCCGCAGGGCAGCGTTACCAGTTATCGATACGACCCGCCGGCGAACCGTCTCGTGGTCCATGTTCAAGAAGCAAACTGAGGCGACGCCGCTCGCCGTCATAAACGCGTGCAAGCAGCGGCTGGCGAATTTCCAGCGCTTGACGAAACCGAAGAAGGAGACGGGCCGTGCGAAAGGATAAGCGCCGACGGCTGGAGCGGGCCGGATGGAAGATCGGTGACGCCGCCGATTTCCTGCGGCTCTCCGACGAGGAGCGGCGATTCATCGAAACCCAGCTCGCGCTGGCTGACGGGCTCCGACAGTTGCGCGAACGTCAGGGGCTGACACAGACCGATGTGGCCCAACAAGTCGGCTCAAGCCAATCGCGCGTTGCCAAGATGGAAGTCGCTGATCGAACCGTGAGCACCGATCTTGCTCCTGCGATCATTGTTTCGGCTCGGCGCAAACAGACGTGACGTCGCGCGACTTCTGAGTGAAACTCGGCGCACGCACGCGGCGTAGGACGCGGCAGCGAACCGAAGATTAGCAATCCAGGGTGGGTGGTCGCGCTCTTGCGGCACCAGGACCGCGTCACGTCGCCCAACAGCACCGGCGATGGCCGGCCAGAAGGATGAGCTTCACGCGCCACAGGCATCAGCGAGGCCCGCTGAGCCTCTCCTTCAATGGACGGTAGGAGGCGGCTCCCCGTCTGTCAACGATGCTCTCAACACAGCATGGTCATGCTCTAGCGCGCGGCTCTGAGAGCGCTTACTTTGTCGTCATCGCTCTGCCGGCTTCGACCGGGAACAGGAGGAACAATGAAACCCGCTGAACGACCGTCGTCACCCATGGTCAGCGATGAAGGAACCCCTTTGACGCCACGCCGATCGGAGACGGACGATCTTGAGATCGTCCCCATCGAGCCACCGCCATACCCAAGCTCTCGCCCTCGCCGCAAGGCAGGACCTCCGTCGAAGCGGGCCGAGACCCCGTCGGTGCCGGACGACCTCCCTGAGGCGCCGCGGGTCGAACGCCCTTCGGACGCCGAGCGCGCCAGGCAGTTGCGCGAAGAAGCCAGCGAGGCTGGACGCCAGGTCAAAGTGGTGTTCGGCCCTGATAACCGCGTGCTCGTCACCCCGACCACCAATTTTCCCAACAGTGCCATTTGTCGGCTCGCCGCGCGATTCCCACTGACGCCTCCGGACGCACCCGCCCGCGTTGGAACCGGCAGTTTCATCGACGCCAGGCACGTGCTCACCGCCGGGCACGTCATCTTCAACGCGGCGGAGGGCGGCTGGGCAACGAGAATCCGGGTCGTGCCCGGACTGGATGGCGGCACCCAGTGGTTCGGGTCCGAGTTGTTGGTTGCGCCCAATTTCATAAGGCGCTCGGTGACCGGATGGACTGAAGATCAGGATATCGACTACGACTGGGGTCTCCTCACGCTGAACACCGGTTTCCCACAAGTGGGGTCATTCGGCCTGCTGTACGCGTCCGACGACACGTTGGACAACACCACAGCCTATCTCACCGGCTACCCGGGCGACCGGGGAAGCCCGCGAGGCAGCCAACAGTTCGGAGTCCCAGGCGGCGGTAAAGTCACCGACTACGATTCGACGCTCGTCTATTACGCGATCGACACGTCTCCGGGACAAAGCGGCTCCGGCGTCTACACCTTCTGGGAGGGCAAACGCGCCATCATTGCCGTGCACGGCGGACAGTACGACAGCGATGAGAATCGCGGCGCGCGGATCACGAAAGTGCGCCACGACCTGATTCGCGCGTGGCAGGTCGAGGACGGCGGCCTGGTCTAGCCATCGCCGCCGTCAGTCAGCCCTGTCGCACGAGACCGCGACAGGCCCACGCGCGCGCCGAGCACGATGGGACGATCGACGCGGTCACGCACCAGGCGGCGCTGTAGCCGCAGCTGGAGCGATCGCGTTCTGTCGAAGAGGGAGTGGGCGACTGGGACCGAGAACGAACGTTATGACAACCGCGAGACGGCCCTAATGCGTCCTATCGTCCTCCCCGAACCGAAGAAGGAGGTGCCCACACTCGAAGAGTTCGCGCCCAGGTTCCTCGACGGTCATGCGCGTGCGAACCGTCAGAAACCGAGCGGCATCGTGTCGAAGGAGTCGATCCTCCATCACCACCTGATCCCGCCTCGAGTGGCGCGACGTCGACCTGCACAAGCGGCAGCTGTGCGTGCAGCGGTCCGACTGGAAGGGCCACGTGACGGTGCCGAAAGGCGGGCGGCTTCGCTACGTGCCGCTCACGGTCCGGTTGGCCACGGCACTGCGCGAGCATCGCCACCTCCATTCCGACCGGGTCTTGTGTCAACGGGACGGATCGCCGTTATCAGCGGACACCGTGAAGCATCACGTGGAACGGGCGGCGCGGCGTGCACAGATCGGGCAGAACGGTGTTCATCGTCTGCGGCACACGTTCTGTTCGCACCTGGCGATGCGTGGTGCGCCGGCGCGGCGCCATTCAGGAGCTCGCGGGACATGAGGATCTCAGTACGACGCAGCGCTACATGCACCTGAGTCCGGCGGCGATTGAGGGCGCGATTCGTTTGTTGGAGACACAAGTCCGGCTCAAGCCGGACCCGAAGAGCATTCACGTGAAGACATTTTGGAGACAGCGGATGCATGATCCGCTATCTCCAACCTGCCTGCGTGATTTAGTTGGCGGGGTCGACGGGACTCGAACCCGCGGCCTCGGGCGTGACAGGCCGCGGAAGCCCTGGAGGCCAGTTGCGTATCCAAACCACAAACCGAGCCACCAAGGGGCAGAAGCCTCACTGCCGCGAATCAACCATCCCGTAAAAGTCGCAAACAATATCCAGAAAAACCAAGCGGCACCTCTGGGGTGCCGACTGATTAGCTTTCCGATTCTCTCGTTCGGCGGGCAGAACTTGGCAGCGAAGGAATCGGTGCCTAACCCAAGAAACAGACAGGCTACCGTGAAGTGCGTCGACGCCGGAGCCCCGGAGTCGATGCCGAACCGCGCGAAGTACGCCACCAGAGACGCGAATCCTATCAGGAGCCATAGTATTCGGCCGGCCTCCGGGTGGCGAGAGCCTTGCGGACGTCGCTGAACGCGTCTACTTGTTCATCAGTATGCTGTTTCGCGACCGCGCTGGCCGTCGTGTGCTCGTCGTCACCCACGGCGGAACGCTGTGGATGTTCAGAATGCTGCTCGAGCGGTGGACGTGGGAGGAGACGGAGGAACGCTTCCGCACTGGATCGGTTCCTCAGTGCAGCGTTACCAGCTATCGATACGAGCAGCCATTGAACCGTCTCGTGGCGCATGATCTGACGCGCGTGTACTGGTCATCCCCTTGATCGAAGTGTCCTCTCGCATGGGGCCGCTCGCATTCCGCCATTTGCGAGTCTCTACCCATAGCTGAGCACACGCACTGACGGCTGGTCTCGGAGTTGGCCGCGATACACATGAATGTGCTATCCTTACACATTACCGATGCGAACCAATATCGATATCGATGACGGTTTGATGCGGGCGGCGATGCGCAGCAGCGGCGCTCGTACCAAACGAGCCGTCGTCGAAGAAGCATTGCGCCTGTTGATTCAGACGAAGGGCCAGAGCAGCATCCGTGGGTTGCGTGGCAAGGTCTCCTGGCAGGGTGATCTTGACCTCTCTCGAGCCGATCGGCTGGCGAAGTAAACCGTGGTCATCGTCGACACGACGATCTGGGTCGATTACTTCCAGGGCGTCCGAAGCCGCGAGACCGATTGGGTGAATTTTGAAGTCGACCGCCAGCGCCTCGGCCTGACCGACATGATCCTGTGCGAGCTGCTGCAGGGCGTCCGAGACGACATCACTGCGAGACGGGTCGAGAGGGCACTCGCCAAGTTCGAGGTCTTCGAAACTGGCGGCCTGGCGCTGGCGCGTGACGCTGCCCGGAACTACCGGAATCTTCGCAGCCGGGGTCACACAGTGCGTAAGACGATCGACTGTCTGATCGCCACCTTTTGTTTGCGGGAACACCATTCGCTTCTTCACCGGGATCGCGACTTCGACCCGTTCGAACGTTTTCTTGAACTCGCAGTCATTCACCCTTGAGTGACGTGTCACCTGACACACCAACGCAAGATTCCAGCACCGAAGGCGATTCATTCAGAATGACCGCTGTCTCCATCGGACTATCGACCTTCAGTAGGCGCAACGGCGTCACTGAGGACCGATCCGCTCCCCACACCGCTGCGCTGGTATGATTTGGAGCGACGACGTGTCGCTTCACGATCACATCGGATCTATTCGCGACCCCGATCACGGAGATTCATATCATGAGTATCGTTGTCCGCTTCAGTCCCAACGCTCTCACTGCCAAGAAGTACGACGAGACGCTTCGCCAACTCAAGAACGCCGGCGAATGGCCACCGGCCGGGCTCGACTACCACGTCTGCTTCGGTTCGGATGGCAACCTTAAGGTCAGCGAGATCTGGAACTCGCAGGAGCAGTTCGAGGCCTTCGGCGAGCGTCTGATGCCGATCCTCGCCGGCGCGGGCATCCAGTTCACCAATCCGCCGGACATCTTCGAAGTTCACAACATCATCAAGCGCTGACCATCGGCCGCGGCGACCCGATCGAGAATCGTCAATCGTTCGGGGTCGCGACCGCCTCGCCGTCGGCGACCTCCGGGATCTCAGCACGACGCAGCGCTACATGCACCTGAGTCCAGCGGCGATTGAAGGCGCGATTCGGCTGCTCGAACAGCCGAATCCGGTGCTTAGGCGTGGAGACATATTGGAGACGGCGGATGCATGATCCGCTATTCCAACCGTCGAGGTCCGCCTACGCACTACGCGCTACGGCGAGACAGACTTCGCTGGTGTCACTGGGCTCGCCTGCCTAGACGAAGCTCGCGCGCAGCGCGAGCGAGGTCTGGCGGGGTCGACGGGACTCGAACCCGCGGCCTCCGGCGTGACAGGCCGGCGTTCTAACCAACTGAACTACGACCCCGATGTTTCTTATGGCGCTGACCCCCACTGGGGGCGCCGTCGGTGCCAAAAAAAATTGATTATATCAGCCTTCGCTCCTCGCGAACGCGAAGGTGGCTTGCCTGGCCGTAGCGCGTTCACACGGCGGAGCTCAACGCCGCCGTGCGTTCATGCGCGAAGGCTGGTAGGCGGTACAGGACTCGAACCTGTGACAGCCGGCGTGTAAAGCCGGTGCTCTACCAACTGAGCTAACCGCCTGCATATAGATTATCGCGCGAAACCCTCCGCTTGGCCTGCCTTCCATGCCAGGACGGCGAGAGCCACCAGCACGCCTATCGCCGCACGATACTCGCGGTTCCGCAGCGCGCGCTCGATGCTGAAAGCGCGACGGCCTTCCCCGGCGCGCCCACCGCGATAGTTGGGATATGTCGTCCCGAACTTGTCCGTCAGGTGCGCTTCCTCGGTGCGAATCGCGGCGGTCAGGGTGACTGCGAGGTACCCGAGCACCAGCGCGGTCACCCACCAGTTTGCCGACGCCACCACCAGACCAATCCCGATCAGCGTCGATCCCAGGTAGAGCGGATGCCGAGTCAACCGGTACGGTCCCGACGTCGTGACCTCCCGCCCTTTCTCGAGATGTCCGGCAGCCCACACTCGTACGGCTTCGCCCACGACAGCCACCACTGCGCCGAACACCAGCGTCCGGCGCGTGGGGTGAGCGAGCGCCAGAGCCAGCGCGCCGCAGATGAACCCGAGCGGTACCCTCCTCCGCGCCAGCGCTTCGGCGAGGCAGGCACGCAGGCGCGCAATTCTCCGCACCATCACCCTCGAGAGTGCATCGTCCGCTGCTGGACCGCGGCCGTGACCTCCGTGACGCCGATCGAGCTCAGGCACCAGTCGCGTTGACGGCAGCGCCGGTCGTAATGACACCCGCAGGAGTCATAGCGCGAGACAACGCCGTCGGCCGGATCCCACGGGCCGTTCCGCGCGGGATCGGTTGGACCGAAGATGGACACGGTCGGCGTGCCGACCGCCGAGGCGATGTGCAGCGGGCCGGTGTCGCCCGAGACCATCAGCGCGGCGCTCCGACACAGTGCAACCAGATCCGCCAGCGTGGTCGAGGGCGCCATGCGCGCCGCTCCGGACGAGCACTCGACGACCGATTTCGCCAGCTCCTCTTCACCGGGTCCCCACAGCACGAACGGCGCGAAGCCGCGGACGTCACGAAGGAAGGCGGCGACCTCGCCGAATCGGTCGGTGTGCCAACGCTTGTTCGGCCAGGCGGCACCCGGATTGATGAGGGCGATGGGCGCACCTGCCGCCTGGCGTGCGACCTCGGCGGCCGCAGCCGAATCGATCATCGCCAGCGGGAACCGTACCTCTTTGTCGCTGATACCGAGTGCCTCGAGCAGCCGCAGGTTCTTCCGGATGACATGGCCACCTTCGGCATCTACCGAGTCCGAATAGAAAGGGCGCGCCGTCTTCTCTCGCAGGTGAAAAATCGAAAAGCCAAGGACGCGTTTGGCGCCGGACGCCCGCGCGAGGACAGCGGACTTGAGCAGCCCCTGCAGGTCCAGGGCCGCATCGTAGCGCCCGGCGCGCAGCCGCCGCGTCACATCGATCCAGCCCGAGAGGCTGGATTTCTCCAGGACCACCACGCGATCGATGACCGTCACGAGATCCAGAAACTCGCGATGGCGCGCGTCGACCAGCCAGTCGATGACCGCGTCAGGATGCGCGGCACGCAGGGCGGCGGCTGCCGGCACCGCGTGAATGATGTCACCCAGTGCACCCAGGCGGACGATGAGAAATCTCATTGGCGGATCCGGGCGAGCAGATCCCGAGTGGAATGATCTTTCGGGTCGCCAACGATGGCGATCCGTCCGCCGTAGGCGCGCACCGTCTCCCGCTCGGGGACCGTGTCGATCGTGTAGTCGGTGCCCTTGCAGTGCACGTCCGGGCGCAGCAGTGTCAAGAGCGGCGCGACCGTCGGCTCGCTGAAGATGGTGACGTAATCGACGCCGCGAATCGCGGCAACGAGCTCGGCGCGTATCTCCGCGGGCAGGATTGGACGGCCGGGCCCCTTCGCACTTGCGGCGAGATCGTCGTTGACGGCGACGACAAGACGATCGGCCTCCGCGGCGGCGGCCCGCAGATATCGAACATGGCCGACGTGCAGGAGGTCGAAGCAGCCGTTGGCAAACGCAATCGTGCGTCCGGCTGAGCGGTCCGCGCTGATGGCGGCGACGAGCTCGTCGCGGGTCAGGAGCTTCTCAGCCAACGTCGGAGAGGACCGCGATTCGCAGCTCGTCGGCGGTGACCGTTGCGGTGCCACGTTTCATGACGACAAGACCTCCGGCATAGTTCGCCAGCCGGGCCGCTTCCTCGGATGTGGCTCCCGCCGCGATCGCGAGCGTCATCGTCGCGATCACTGTGTCACCCGCGCCGGTCACGTCGGCGATCTGGTCGGAGCCGTGAATGGGAATGTGAACTGTCGGACGGTCCCGTTCGAACAGCGCCATCCCGCGGCCGCCGCGCGTGATCAGCACCGTCTCGGCGCGCGTTTTCTCCAGCAGGTCACGGCCGGCGCGCTCGAGCACGCGCAGATTCTCCCCGATTCTGATGTTGAACAGCTGCTCAACCTCGGATTCGTTCGGCGTGCACGCCGTCATCCCGCGAAAGCGCAGCAGCGCGTAGCGTGAATCGACCAGCACCGGAACGCGTCGCCCGCGGATCATTTGCTTTCTCGCGGCGGCAATGACCGCGGGCCCAACCAGGCCGCTGCCGTAGTCGGAGACGAGCAGTCCATCGCAGTGCGCGACAGCGTTCAGGAGCCGCGATTCCACTGCGCGTTTGTCGGCATCGGTGACGGTGGCAGCCGAGACGCGATCGATCCGGACGACCTGCTGCTTCGCTGAATGGACGCCGCCGGCCAGGATCCGCGTTTTTGTCGGCGTCGGATGGCCGGCGGCGCGCACAATCCCCGCCACATCGACCCGCCCCTTGAGCGCTCGCAGCAGCCGGCGGCCTGCCTCGTCGCGGCCGGCAATACCGATTGCGGCAGGACGTCCGCCGAGAGCGGCGACGTTGTTCGCCGCATTCCCCGCGCCGCCGGGAACGATCTCGGTGGAGTTGTAGTTGAGGATCAGGACCGGCGCCTCACGCGACACGCGCGAGATTTCGCCATAGATGAACTCATCGACGAGAAAATCACCAAAGACGGCGATGCGAAGTCCGCGAAACGCGTCGATCAAGTCGAGGAGGCGTCCCGGTTCGACGGGCGGACGCCGAGTCGGCTGTGTCATGGCTGCCTGAGGATCCAGCTCACTGCCTGAATCAGGTTATCCACCACCACGGCTCCCCGCGACACGTGGGTCTCCTCCTGGTCGCGGCCATACCCGGTCCTGACGAGAATCCCTCGCGCGGCAACCGCTTCACCCGCTTCGATGTCCTTCCAGCGGTCGCCGACGATGAAGGATTTCGTGAGATCGATGCCGTGCTCCTCCGCAGCGCGGACCAACTGACCTGGCTTCGGTTTGCGGCACTCGCATTCGGTTCGCAGTGCGGCCACTGACCCATCGGGATGATGCGGGCAGTAGTAAAAGGCGTCGACGCGCGCGCCGGCATCCTTGAGGCGCTGATCGATGTGGCGGTGCGCCTCGCGAACGAACTCTTCAGGATACAGACCGCGGGCGACACCGGACTGATTGGTGACGACCACCACCAGAAGTCCGGCGCGGTTGAGCGCGCGCACCGCGTCGATGGAGTAGGGGAAGAAAACGAGTTTGTCGAGACGATCGACGAAGTTGCCTTCTTCGAGGAGGGTGCCATCGCGATCGAGAAAAACGGCGCGCCTCACAGCCGCCGTGCCACCGATTGGTAGACGTCCTCAACAGAAATACGTTTCATGCAGCGATGATCGATCGGGCACTCGCGCAGCATGCACGGACGGCAGAACACCTGCCGGATCAGCACGTCGTGGTCGCCGATCGGTGCGGTAACTTTTTCGTTTGTCGGTCCGAATATCGCGGTCACAGGTACGCCGGCGGCCGCCGCGAGGTGCATCGCTCCGGAGTCGTTCGAGACGAAGGCATTACAGCGCGCCAGCACCCCGATCAGCAGCCGGAGATCGGTGCGGCCGATCAGGTTGTTTACGATGACGTCCGGCGGCAGCGATGATTCTATCGCACGGCCCGCTTCGCGATCCCCCTCGGCGCCGACCAGGACGCAGCGTGCGCGTCGTTCGCGCACCAGACGCGTCACCACTTGCGCAACACGTTCCGGTGGCCAGCGCTTGGCATGCCCATACGCCGCGCCAGGGGCAAAACCAACCGTAGAGGCCGGCATGGTAGAGGCCGGCTTTAGCCGGCCTTCAACAGGCCGACTGAAGTCGGCCTCTACCCCGACCCGACTGAAGTCGGCCTCTACCGCAACCCGACTGAGGTCGGCCTCTACCGCAAGCAGCGCGGCGGCGCGCTCTCGCGTGCGCGCACTCGGCGTAATACGTGGCGGAGCGTCGACAGCCGCGAGGCCGAGGGCGCGGACCAGCTCTGCGTAGTACTCGGACTGGTGAACACGCGTTCTCTTCCGCTTCACCGAACGCGTCAGCAAGCCACCGCGCAGGCTGGTTGCGTAACCCCACCGCTGCGGAATCCCGCTCTGCCTGGCCGTCAATGCAGTGCGAAACGAATTCGGCAGGAGCAGGATCGTGTCGAAGCGGCCGTCACGCAGTCGCTTCGCCTCGTCCCCACGGTCGACGGTTATGACTTCGACCTCGCCGATTCCGGTGTCCTCCGCAAACATTGGCGCGATCGCCGGCAGCGCCGCAACCGCCAGCGTGGCCTGCGGAAACGCGGCGCGAACCGACCGAACGGCGGGCAGCGCCATCACCGCGTCCCCCAGCCAGTTCGGCATGCGCACGACGATGCGCGCGGGCGCGCGGCTATCCGCGTTCATCGACGTCGTTCACCGGCTCCCCTTCGTCCGGTGCGGGATCCTCTCCGGCTGCGCGCGGGAACATGCCTCCCACCTGTTCGCCGGCCGGAACGTCGCGCCATCGGCGGTGCATCCAGAGCCACTGCTCGGGATACCGACGAACGTACATCTCGAGCACGTCGGTGCAGCGTTGCGTGAATTCGCGCACCGCGTCGGGGCTATCAGGGGCGGGTGGCGTCACCGGGTGCTCGTACACCATGCGGAAGCGGCCGCCGGGGAGCGGCAAC
The DNA here is from genome assembly GCA_963810305.1 of uncultured Acidobacteriota bacterium. Lineage (GTDB taxonomy): Bacteria > Acidobacteriota > Vicinamibacteria > Vicinamibacterales > 2-12-FULL-66-21 > JACDCA01. Next base: position 589,692 of record CAWEMY010000005.1, on the reverse strand, counting down.
GCAAAGACCGGGACGACAGGAGCCCTGGTCTTCAACGCAAGCGCCGCCAGCGCGGACGTCGTCGCCGCCGGGCGGTTGAAGAAATCGACGTAAACGGCGTCTGCGCTCTGCATGTGCTGATCGATCAGTACCGCCACCGCCTGGTTGGCAGCGAGCGCCCGCAGCACTCGGCGGATCGCTCCCCGACGGTAGATTACGCTGTTGCCGGTCGACGTCCGGACCTGCTCGAGGAGCTCATGCAGGATCGGATTGTCGAGCGGACGGGCGAGCACGGAGATCGGCTTGAGCACGAGCGAATGCACCAGAGCGTTGATCTCCCAGAAACCGAAGTGTCCGGTGACCAGCAGGACGCCGCGCCCATGCGCATGCGCAGTTCGGACCCGGTCTTCCCCCTCGAATTCAACGTGCGCGAGCATCTCGCGCGGCGCCAGCGTGCTGAACTTCAACAGCACCATCAGCAGCTGGCCGAAGTGCTCGAACATCCGCCGCGCGATGACGCCGCTCTGCCGCCTCGATTGCAACGGGAAGGCCGCCTGCAGGTTGTCGATCGCCAGGCGACGATGGCCGCCGTCGAGCGCGTGGAATGCGCGGCCGAGCACCGTCCCCGCGGCCAGAACGCCGCGCATCGGCAGCCGCCGAACGACGCCGATCACGGCGGCGACGGCGAGGTGTTCAAAACGATGACGCAGGGAAACGTGCTGTTCAGCCAATGACGGTATCGCGTGCGGCCCCGACTTCGACCGCGAGCCATCGGCGGAAGTCGCCGTCGGGCTCGGCAGTGATTGTAAGCGGCAGCCACCCGATCGCGAGCGGGAACGGCCGGTACGGCAGCAGGCGGACGTAATCCTTTTCCGTGGTGATAACCGCTGCTCCACCCGCCGCCGCGGTGGCACTCGCGAATCGCGCAACGTCTTCAGCCGTGTACGGGTGGTGATCCCGGAACGTCATCGTCGCGCCTGCCTGCCATCCGGCCTGGGCCAGCGCCGCGAAGAAGGGCGCGGGGTTCGCGATACCGGCGATGGCGAGCACGGTGGCGCCGGCAGGAGGCGGCGGCGGTCCGGTCTCGTCGAATACCACATCGCCGATCGTCCGGACGGCTCGAAAGACCGGGATGTCGGGAACGCTGATCGTCGTGTCGACGTCGGTGCAGACAATCGCGTCGGCGGCAATCAAGACGTCCGACGGTTCGCGGAGCCGCCCGGCCGGCAGCGTCTTCGCGCCATTGAGATCCGCGGCCGATACGAGGACGATGTCGAGGTCGCGATCGAGTGCGAAGTGCTGGAACCCATCGTCGAGCAGGTGCACCGTCGCGCCGAGGTGATGTTCGGCGAGGCGGCCGCTTAGATACCGGTCCGCGCCCGACATCACGATCGCTCCCTCGAGCTGCCGCGCGAGCATCAATGGTTCGTCACCCGATCGAGCGAGGTCCGCGCGAATCCCCTGAGCGTCGCGGACCACTACCGCGCCCTCCACCGGATCCGTCCTGCCGTAGCCGCGGCTCAGAATCGCCGGCCTCTCCCCCATGTCGAGAAGCAGCCGCGCGATAGTCGCCGTGAACGGCGTCTTGCCCCGCCCGCCGGCAGCGATGTTGCCGATGCTGATCACCGGATGCCGAAGCCGCCGCCGCGCCTCCGGCCGCGCCGCGTACCACTCGCGCCGCCGTCGCGCGATCGCCGCGTAAAGAGTGGACAGCATTAATTACATGAGCACGTTGCAACCCGGCACGTGCGCACGTCAGCACGTCAGCACGTCGCACATCGCACGTCGCACGTCGCACGTCGCACGTCGCACGTCGCACGTCGCACGCTTCCTACTGCACCAGCCGGAATGGCCGGACGTTCCCCTGGTTCTCAGACGGCATCAGCTGCGCGATTGCGCCGAGGCTCTTCGCGCGCGCGCCGCGGTTGGCTTCGACCAGCGCGCGTGCGGCGGCGCCGAGGCTGGCCCGCCGGACCGGGTCGCCGAGCAGCTCGAGCAGCGCGGTCTCGAGTTCACGGCCGCTCTTCACCTGGACCGCGGCCCCCTGCTCGAGAAACGCCTGGGCGATCTCGGCGAAGTTCTCCATGTGCGGACCAAAGACGATTGGCTTTCCGAAGACGGCGGGTTCGAGGATATTGTGGCCGCCGGCATCCACCAGGCTGCCGCCAACGAACACCACGGTGCCGATTTGATACAGCTGCGCCAGCTCTCCGATCGTGTCGAGAACGATGACGTCGTTGCGCGGCTCAGCGTCCACTCGCAGCTCGCTTCGCCTGGCGACGTTCCAACCGCCGCGCCGGGCGATCCGCTCGACTTCGTCGAATCGTTCCGGCTTGCGCGGCGCGATGATGAGCAGCGCGTTGCTGCGATTCGCTCGAATGCGCTGAAAGGCTTCGAACACCGGCTCTTCTTCACCTTTGAGCGTGCTCGCCGCCATCACGACCGGCCGCTCAGGCGCGATCCGGAAGTAGCGCAGGACGCGGTTGCGGCCGCGGTCCGCGGCCGCTCCCGCGGCGCCGGGGATGTCCAGCGAATCGAACTTCAGCGACCCGGTCACCAGCACGCGCGCCGGATCGGCGCCGATCTCGACGATCCGGCGCGCCGACTCGGCGCTCTGCATGCAGAACCGGTCGATATCCGAGAGCACGACGCGGAAGAAGCCGCGCGCCATCCGGTACCTTGGATAGGAGCGCGACGAAATCCGTCCGTTGACCAGGACGGTTTTCACCCCCGCCTCGCGACACGCGCGAAGAAGGTTCGGCCAGATCTCCGTCTCCATGACGATGAACAGCTTTGGCCGGACCAGCCGCAGCGTGCGGCGAACGACGAGGCGAAGATCGAACGGAAAGTAGAAGACTTCGTCGACGTATTGCAGGTTGTTTCGCGCCACCTGCTGCCCGGTCATCGTCGTCGTCGAAAGAAAGATCCGGAGACGCGGATAGCGCTCCCGCAACTCCGGCAGCAGCGCGCGCGCGGTCAATACCTCGCCGACCGAGACGGCGTGGATCCAGATCGAGTCGTCGCCGTCCAGATTGAACGAAAGCGGCAGATAGCCGAGACGTTGTCTCAGGCTCCGCACGTACTTGCGATACCGGATCGCCTGGTACAGCAGATACGGCGATGTCACCGCAAAGAACAGGACGATGAGAACGCTGTAAACCGCGTACATGAGAGGTTTGGCTAACTGTAGCCGCCTGTTTGACCGCGGCGCAAGCCGTATTAGAATCAGCCGTTTGGGGTGGTGGAGGAATCGATGGCTACTAGAGTGGGTATCAACGGATTCGGCCGCATCGGCCGCAACATCATGCGCGCCGCGATGGGCGATTCGCAGCTCGACTTCGTCGCAGTGAACGACCTCACGAACGCCGCGACCCTCGCGCACCTTTTGAAATACGACTCGATCCTCGGCAACCTCGAGGCGGACATTTCTTCGAAGGACGACAGGATCTCGGTCGGCAACGAGGAATTCCAGGTGCTGTCGATCAAGGATCCGGCACAGCTGCCGTGGAAGGACCTTGGCGTCGACGTCGTCTTCGAATCGACCGGATTATTTACGAAGCGAGAGGATGCCGAAAAGCACCTCGCGGCGGGAGCGAAGAAGGTCGTGATCACGGCGCCGGCGAAGAAGCCTGACGTCACGCTGGTGCTCGGGGTCAACTCCGAGGCGTACGACAGCGCGAAGCATCACATCATCTCCAACGCATCCTGCACGACCAACTGCCTCGCGCCGGTCGCGAAAGTGATCCACGAGACGTTCGGCATCCGCAAGGGCTGGATGACGACGGTGCATTCGTACACCAATGATCAGCAGCTGCTCGACCTGCCGCACAAGGATCTGCGGCGCGCCCGGGCGGCAGCGATGTCGATCATCCCGACGACGACCGGCGCTGCCGCCGCGGTCGGCGAAGTACTCCCGACGCTCAAGGGACGACTCGACGGGATCTCGCTCCGCGTTCCGACGCCGAATGTCTCCTGTGTGGACCTCGCGGTCATCGTCGACAAGAAGACGTCGAAGGAGGAGGTGAATGCGGCATTCAAGCAGGCCGCGGACGGGGCGCTGAAAGGGATCATCGAGTACGTCGAAGCGCCGCTGGTCTCGATCGACTTCCGCGGTAACCCGCATTCCGCCATGGTCGACGCCCCCTACACCGCGGTGATGGACGGGGACTTCATAAAGGTGCTCGCCTGGTACGACAACGAGTGGGGCTACTCGAGCCGCTGTGTCGATCTGCTGCGGTTCCTCGTCAAGAAGGGCCTGTAAGTGCTGAGGACCGTCAAGGACCTGGATCTCCGCGGCAAGCGTGTCTTCATCCGGGTCGATTTCAACGTTCCGCTGAAGGACGGCAGGATCACCGACGATACGCGCATCCGGGCGTCGCTGCCGACCATCAAGTACGCGCTCGAGAACGGCGCGAAGGTCATCATCCTCGCCTCGCACCTCGGACGTCCCAAAGGGAAGCCCGACCCTCAATACTCGCTCCAGCCGGTGGCGACCAGGCTGAGCGAGCTCCTCGGCCAGCCGGTGAAGTTCGATTCCGCTGTAGAGGCCGGCTTTAGCCGGCCTGACAGCCGGCCTGACAGCCGGCCTGGAATCGTCCTCCTCGAAAACCTGCGCTTCAACGCCGGCGAGGAAAAGAACGATCCCGCCTACGCCGCCCAACTTGGTTCCATGGCGGACGTCTATATCAACGATGCCTTCGGATCCGCGCATCGCGCGCATGCGTCAACCGAAGGGATCGTCCGGCACGTCAAAGAGTCGGCGGCGGGACTGTTGATGGCGGCGGAAGTCGAGTACCTCGGGCGTGTGCTCGAAAACCCTTCCCGGCCGTTCGTCGCGATCCTCGGAGGGGCCAAGGTTTCGGACAAGCTCGAGGTGATTCAGAATCTGGTCCCGCGGCTGGATGCCCTGTTGGTCGGCGGCGCGATGGCATACACGTTTCTCAAGGCGCGCGGTGTTCCGGTAGGCACCTCCCTTGTCGAGGAGGACCTGCTCGATGCTGCCCGTGACGTCGAAGAGAAAGCGCGCGCGCGAAATCTGCGCCTGGAGCTTCCGGTCGATCACGTCGTCGCATCGAAAATCGAGGCCGGCGCGCCGACCGAGATGCTCGATATCGGCGATCCACGCATCGGTGACCGCAAGGGTCTCGATATCGGACCAAAGACCATCGAGCGCTATCATCGGGTCCTGAGGACAGCACAGACTGTGACGTGGAACGGGCCGATGGGCGTGTTCGAAATCGACGCCTTCGCGACCGGCACCATCGAGATCGCCAAGGCGGTGGCCGAAGTGAAGGGCACGACCGTCATCGGCGGCGGCGACTCGATCGCCGCCGTGGCAAAGGCGGGAGTGACCGACCGGATCACCCACATCTCGACCGGCGGTGGGGCCTCGCTCGAATTCCTCGGCGGACGTAAACTACCGGGCGTGGAGGCATTGGCACCTAGCACGTAGCACGTCGCACGTCGCACGTCGCACGTCGCACGTCGCACTTGGCATGGCACCCTCTTATGCGAACTCCTTTCATCGCGGCGAACTGGAAGATGCACAAGACCGTCCACGAGGCGGTCGTCTTCATCAAGGAGTTCCGGCGGATCATCAAGGACATCTCTGATATCGAGGTCGTCGTCGCCCCGCCGTTCACGGCGCTGCATGCGGCGGCGGAAGCAGCGCGCGGCAGTGCGATCGGCATTGCCGCGCAGGACCTGTACTGGGAACGCGAGGGGGCGTTCACCGGGGAAGTCAGCGCGCCAATGATCAAGGGGGCCGGAGCGGAGTTCGTGATCATCGGCCACAGCGAGCGCCGCCGGCTGTTTCAGGAGACTGACGAGACGGTGAACAGAAAGTTGCTTGCCGCACTCGGGGCGCAACTGACACCGATCGTGTGCATCGGAGAGACGCTGGAAGAGCGCGACCGTGGTGTCACGCTGGTCGTGCTCGACCGGCAGATCAAACAGGGGCTCGACGGGCTGACCGGCGAGCAGATCGGATCCCTCGTCCTGGCGTACGAGCCGGTGTGGGCCATTGGCACCGGCCGCAACGCGACTGCGCAGCAGGTGGACGAGGCGCATCGTCACATCCGCAACCGCATCCGCCAGGGGTTCGGCGGCGCGGCCGCGGATCATTGTCACGTGATCTACGGCGGCAGCGTCAAACCCGACAACATTCACGAGCTGATGGTGTTGCCGGAGGTCGATGGCGCGCTTGTCGGCGGCGCCAGCCTCGAGATCCGCGCGTTCTCGGAGATCCTGTCGCGAAGCCGCCAAAGCGCGGTATAGAGGACCTGAACGGATCGAAGCGCCGCGGCCGGTTCTCCGCCCGCTCGATCAGGATGCTCTTCAGAACAGCGAGATCGACTCCCAGCTCCTTCGCTCCAGTGGGGTAACCGTTGAACTCGAGAACAAACGCCAGAATGTCGACATTCGTCTGGTTGTCAAGGCTGCCGGGGCTGGTGGGCGGCATCGTCTTTCGCGTCAACTCAAACGGCTCGGCGATCGTCTTGCCAATCCACGCCACTTTGAACCGCGGGCCCGTCAGGGAAGGCGATTCGGGATCCACAGCAACCAGGTCGTCGCCATGGCACGCGGCGCAGCTAGCCTGATAAGCCTGTTTCCCCCGTCGGACTTGCGCTTCAGAGAAGACCCCATCCCAGATCGATGGCGAACGAGGCGCGACCTGGCTGATTGTGGCGGAGGCCCCATATCCCAACGTCAGCAAGAGGCAGGCAACGGCCGCAATCGATGTATGTATCTTGCCGCGTCCTGGGGGCATCTCCGGGCGAGTTGGCCTCACGCGACACATTCTACGTCGGCAGGCGCTGCCGACGAACGTCCCTGCCGCTCTGAGGTTGGAGCCACGAAGGTAGTTGCTATAATCGCCCCGACCCGAAGTGTCGCACGCGCCATCGGCTCTGCAAGGGGGAGTCAGTGAGAAGAGTGTTCTGGGGTTGCGTCGGCGTTCTAGCCGGCACAATCGCGCTTGGTGCAGCCGGGTACCTTCGGCCCGCCAGCCCAGACACCGCGCCCTTCAGGGCCGAAGCATTTCGGCCGATGACGAGCCGGGCCGCATCTGTCCCATCGCTGCCCCCACTTACCGCTTCGGATTACGGCGCGCTCGTCAAAGACTACTGCGTCACCTGCCACAACGCCCGCCTCGCCACGGGAGGACTGGTACTCGATCAGCTTTCCATCGAGCAGGTCGGTGAACACTCCGGAGACGTGGGAGAAAGTCGTCGCAAAGCTGAGGGCAGGCCAGATGCCACCGGTGGGGATGCGGCGACCGGACAAACCCGCATTGGACGCATTCGTCGCCTATCTCGAGACTGAACTGGATCGCGCGGCCCTCGCGGATCCGCGTCCTGGCAAGGTTGTTCTCCGCCGTCTCAATCGTACCTGGTACACCAACGCCATCCGCGACCTGCTGGCAATCGAGATCGATGGCGACGGGCTCCTGCCGATCGACGAGACGCAGCACGGCTTCGACAATATCGGATCCGCCCTTTCGGTCACGTCTGGACTGCTCGAGCAGTATCTGTCCGTGGCCCGTCGGATCAGTGGGCTTGCAGTCGGAGAGCGTGACGTCCAGCCGTCTTCGTTTTCGATAAAGGTCAACCCACTCCTGCTGCAAGAGGAGCGGATGAGCGAGGATCTCCCGTTCGGCTCCCGCGGCGGCGTGGCGATTCGCCAGTACTTTCCGGCCGACGGTGAATATACGGTCAAGATCACCCTCCAAAGGAATTCGCGTGGGTATGTAATCGGCCTCTTCGAGCCGCATCACCTGGATATCCGCCTGGACGGCCGCCGAATCGAGTTGTTCACGGTCGGGGGCGGCGACAGGATGGAGACGCCGGGACCACCGTTTTCGCGGGCGAGCGCCATCGGCGATCAGGCGAGCGAGGCGTATCAGCTCGTCGACGTGGATCGCAACCTGGAGGCACGCTTTTTCGCCAAGGCGGGCCCGCGGATCGTCGGCGTCACGTTCCTGCACGAGAACCTCACGCCTGAATACCCGGTGGTCCGACCGCGCATCGAGACCGAGCCCGACAGGGTGCAGTGGAAGGGGGGCAGCCCTGCCATCAATACCGTGGAAATCACGGGACCTCACCGCGTCGAAGCCGTGGGCGACACACCGAGCCGCGCGAAGGTCTTCGTCTGCCGCCCCAAGGGCATCGCCGACGAAGAACCCTGCGCCACGAGGATCCTTTCCACGCTTGCTCGTCGCGCGTATCGTCGACCGGTCACGGACGGGGACGTTCGAGCGCTGCTCGGTGTCTACAAGTCCGCTCGAAGCGAAGGGGGCTTCGAAGCAGGGATTCGGGCGGCGCTGATCCGAATCCTGGTCGGACCCGAGTTTCTGTTCCGGATCGAACCTGGGCCGGCGACCGTAAAGGCCGGGCCGCCCTACCGGATCAGTGACCTGCAACTAGCCTCTCGTCTGTCGTTTTTCCTGTGGAGCAGTATCCCGGATGACGAACTGTTGAAGGTGGCCGAGAGCGGCAACCTCAAGGATCCAGTGACAATGGACCGGCAGGTGCGGCGTATGCTCGCCGATCCGCGCTTTGCAACCGCGTTTGCCCGCAATTTCGCCGCGCAATGGTTGCAGCTCCGCAATCTCGGCGCATCCGAGCCGGATCGAGAGCTGTTTCCGGAGTTCGATGAGAAGGTGCGGGAGGCATTCAGGCAGGAGACGGAGCTGTTCCTCGAGAGCATGGTGCGCGAGGACCGGAGCGTCCTGAGACTGGTGGATGCGGATTATACGTTTCTCAATGAACGGCTGGCCCGGCATTATGGCATTCCGCACATTTACGGGAGTCACTTTCGGCGGGTGAAACTCGGCCCGGAATTCGATGCGCGCCGCGGCCTCCTTGGTCAGGGCAGCCTTCTGACCGTGACGTCGTATGCCAATCGGACGTCCGTGGTCTTGCGCGGCCACTGGGTCCTGCAGAACTTCCTGAACGCGCCCCCTCCGCCACCTCCCCCTGACGTTCCAGCCCTGGAGAGTGCCGGCGCAATCGGCGAAATGCCGTTGCGCCAACTGCTCGAGAAGCATCGTACGAATCGCGCCTGCAGTGTGTGTCACGCACCAATGGACCCGCTGGGTTTTGCGCTCGAGAATTTCGATGCCATCGGGCGGTGGCGAAGCAGAGACGCGGGCGCCACCATCGACGCCTCTGCGGTACTTCCCGATGGGACCGCCTTTGAGGGTCCCGCAGGACTTCGAGAAGTGTTGCTGCGCTCACCGGAACGGCTGGCCTCTGCCGTCGCAGAGAGGCTACTGACCTACGCTCTTGGGCGTGGACTGGAGTACTACGACGGTCCGGCCGTTCGGCACATTGTGCGGCAGGCCGCACGAGCAGACTATCGCTGGTCGTCCCTGGTCCTGGCTACCGTCAAGAGCGTGCCTTTTCAGATGAGAACGGCGGATCAGGTGGATCAGGTGAGGACTGCGGAAAATACCGCGAGGGAGAGAAGACGATGATGATCTTCAAGAAGGCAATCCCTCGGCGCACGTTTCTGCGGGGCATCGGTGCAGCGGTGGCCCTTCCCGCGCTGGACGCCATGATCCCGGCGTTCGCCAGCGCGAGCTCGCTTGAACCGGTGAAGCGATTGTGCGTTGTGTATGTTCCGAATGGCCGGATCATGGACGACTGGACACCCGCGACGGCGGGCAACGACTTCGAGCTGCCTCGCCTTCTCAAACCGCTCGCCCCGCATCGCGATCGATTCGCCGTTCTGACCGGACTCTCCCAGGAACAGGCGCGAGCGTTGCCCGGGCAGCAGATCGGCGTGCACGAGCGCCCCGCCGGTGCGTATCTGACAGGAGTTCAGCCGAAGTGGACCGATGGCAGCGACTTCCGCAACGGAATTTCGTTCGATCAAATCATCGCGAGAGAAATCGGCAAGCACACCCAATTGACGTCACTCGAAGTCAGTCTCGATTCCGCCGGGATCTCCGGCGCATGTGAACGAGGCTGGAACTGCGCCTATATCAACACGCTCTGCTGGCAAGGTCCCACGACGCCGCTCCCCATGGAGCACAATCCGCGTCGAGTATTCGAGCGGCTGTTCGGCGACCTCCAGAGCACGGACGCGCGAGAGCAGCGTGCCAGCTTCCGACGCAATCGCAGCATCCTCGACTCGATGAGCCACGCCATGGCTGATCTTGTGCGGGAGCTCGGTCCCGGCGACCAGGCGAAGCTGTCCGAGTACGCCCATTCCATTCGCGACATTGAACGTCGCATCGAAGTGGCCGAGAAGCAGAGTCCCAGGGAGCTGCCTGTGGTGGAGCGGCCGGTCGGGATCCCCGCCACCTACCAGGAACATGCCAGGTTGATGTTTGACTTGCAGGTTCTCGCCTTCCAGGCTGATATCACCCGCGTCATCACTTTCATGATGGGCCGTGAGAAGACGAATCGACCATTCCCCGAAATCGGGATTGCCGACGCGCATCATCCCTTGACGCATCACGGCGGCGATCGCGCGAAGATCGAGAAGGTGATCCGGATCGAAACCCTGCAATCCGAATTGTTCGCCTATTACGTGGAGAAGCTGCGGTCGACTGCCGACGGCGATGGCTCCCTGCTGGACCACTCGATCGTCACCTTCGGCAGCGCCATCTCCGATGGCAATTCGCACGACTTCCGGAATCTGCCGCTCTTGATATTCGGCGACGGCGACGGCCGGATCAAAGGCGGTCGGCACCTCCAGTACCCAAAAGATACGCCGATGACGAATATGTATCTCGCTTTGCTGGACAGGCTCGGGCTTCCGGTGGAGCAGTTTGGCGACAGCACCGGGAAGCTCGACCTGCTGTCCGTGTAGCGCGTGTTCACGATGGATGGAACCAGCGTTCGCGCCGGCTGGGCGTTGGCGTGGATGCTCTCAGCCGCCAGTATTCCCGTCGCCGCCGACGATCTGCGGCTGCTGGCGGCGGTCAAGAACGGCAGCTCGCCTGCGGTCGTGCGTGCTCTCATAAAACAGGGCGCAAAGGTCGATGCGACCGAACCTGATGGAGCGACCGCGTTGGCGTGGGCAGCCCACCGGGACAACCTGGAGACGGCAGATCTTCTGGTTCGCGCTGGCGCCGATCCAAATTTGGCCAACACCTACGGCGTTACGCCTCTGACACTCGCCTGCGTCAATCGGAGCGCGCCATGGTCGAGACCCTCTTGAGGGCTGGCGCTGATCCGAACCTGACCCAGTGGACCGGAGAGACGGCGCTCATGACATGCGCCCGCACGGGCCACGTGGAAGCGGTCAAGTCCCTGCTGTCTCGCCAAGCGGACGTGAATGCGAAGGAGACACGGCAAGGGGGGCATACGGCCTTGATGCGGGCCGTTGCGGCGAAACACCCGGAAGTCGTACGGGCGCTGATCGAGGCAGGAGCGGATTGGCGTGCACGCTCCACGGGTGGATTCACGGCGTTGCTCTTTGCCGCACAGGAGGGAGACCTCGAGTCAGCCCGGATTCTGGTCGCGGCGGGCGCGAACGTGAACGAGGTCACCTCCCGGGCGCCCGGAGCCCGTCGTGACCTGACCGGTGGGGCCTGCATTGGCACAACCGACCGAGACCGCACCGGCCCGGACGACCCCCTCTGTTTTGTGCCGGCACAGAACCCCAGCCCATTGGTGATGGCGACCGCCAGCGGCCATGAGGCGCTCTCCCGGTTCCTGCTGGAGCATGGAGCAGACCCAAATGCGGCGGATGCCTATGGCTGGACGGCGTTGCATCATGCGGTGCCCGAAGGATGGGCCGCAATCAGCGGCTTCCTCTTCAGACCTTTTCATGATCCCGTACGGCGCCCCAACATGCCGCAGCTGGTCGAGGCGCTTCTCTCGCGGGGCGCGAATCCGAACGCTCGGGTCACGCGGCGCTTCTCGCGGCTGGCGATGTTTACGTTTCGGGAGAATAACCCCGAAGGAGGGACACCGTTTGCTCTGGCCGCTGCCGCCGGTGACGTTCGCATCATGCGCATGATGCTGGCTGCAGGCGCCGATCCGGATCTGGCGTTGGAGGATGGGACGACGGCGTTGATGCTCGCTGCAGGAGCAAAGCGGATTATTGACGGGGCGGGTCAGGAACGCAGCAAGGAGGAGGCGGCGAAAGCTCTGGAGGCCGTGCAACTGATCGCGTCCCTTGGTGCCGACCTCGATGCGCCGGGTCCGGGTGGCCAAACCGCACTGCACCACGCCGCCAGCATCCAGGGGGACAGCATCGTTCAATTCCTGGCCGACAAGGGCGCGAATCTGAACGCGGCGGACCGCCGGGGGTTGACGCCGTACCAGATTGCAGCTGGCGTGGGTCAGCGTGCGGGGGCCAGCAGGTACGAGAGTACCATGGCCCTGCTCCTCAAGTTGGGCGCGAAACTTCCTGCCGGGACGACCAGCGGCATCGACCGCTTTTGACGTACCACTCGGGTCCAACCACGAGTACTCCCTTTTGACCCATCGGCAGATCGCCGGACGCGGAGGCGCCAGAGTGGCCAACGAAGATCGAGATCGTCGAAAGCACGGTGACAGCGGGAACCCACGTAGTGGCAGTCGAAGGAAGTTCCTCAGGTCGGGTGCGATCGCCGGCGTCGGCGGGGCCGCGACTCTTGCAGGACTTGGCCCGACAGCTGCGTCAGCCACCCAGGCGGCGCCAGCCGCCCAAGCCGGCGAGATTCAGTGGCACCGCGAAGTCGATGTCGTGGTCCTCGGAGCAGGCGCAGCCGGCCTCCCGGCGGCCATTGCGGCGCGCGACGGAGGCGCCTCTGTGCTGCTGGTCGAGCAGCATTTTGACATCGGCGGAATCGCGATCATGAGCGGCGGCAGCATGCACCTTGGTGGCGGCAACAGGCTCCAGAAGCAGAAGGGCATCGAGGATTCGCCCGACATGGTCTTCAGAGACTGGACCCGGCCCGACCACGTGGCAGCCAGATTCAACGATCGAGAGCTCGTTCGCATGTTTGCCGACGAGACTGTAGCGACGTTCGAGTTTCTGACCGAGAACGGACTCGATTGGGAGGAAGACTACCTCGGCGGGCCCGAGGACGCTTCGACGGTACCGAGAGAGATCCGGCCGCGTGAATGGCCGATCCGCAGCCAGCTCGTGGCCCACGATCAGCGAAGAAACGGGTCGGGTATCGTCAGGGCGCTCGAGCGAAGCGCGCGGCGCAAAGGGGTAGAGATTCTCCTGTCGCACAGAATGCTGAGCGTCTTCAGGGAAGGGCGCACCGCCGGCAGGGTGACAGGTGTCACCGTCGGGCAGGTGGACCGTCATTTCCGGCCCATGGAGCGGACCATCAATATCCGGGCCCGCAGGGGCGTAGTCCTGTGCACCGGCGGCCACGGGAACAATGTTCAGTTCCGCCGCCTGTTCGACCCGCGCCTGACGTCGGAGTATCAGTGGCATGGCCATACGCTGGCGCCCCACAACGGTGATGGAGAGCTTGCCGCCATGGCCGTCGGCGCCTCCCTCTGGGGCACCGTCAACCAGGCGCACCAGCACCGGGTGTTGAACAAGGGACGCCTCGCCACGCAGGACAACTACGCACGCGCGCTGATCACTCCTGAGAGTCCCGTCTTTTTCAGGGCCCGCGCCAGCGGCATGTCGGTAACGAACTGGCAGAATCTGATCCTCGTGAAGGAAAATGGCCGGCGATTCTACAATGAGCTGGACGGCAGCCACGATGGATACTTTGCCCATGCGCTGGCTGGCACGGACGATCCCGACAAGCTGAACGGCGGCGGGCCAATCTGGGCGATCTTCGATCGAGCCGCTGTAGAGAGAGAGCGCTGGTCGACCGAGCCGCCGGTGGTCGATCGGGAGGGCGGCTATTTCTTCAGCGGTGAGACATTGGAGGAACTGGCGAGGCAGATCCGAAACCCATTCCAGCGGAGGCCGATGCCCCCCACAGTCCTTCGGGAAACGGTCGAACGCTTCAACTCCTTCGTGGATACCGGCGTAGACGTGGACTTCAAGAGGCCCAGCCCGCCACATAAGATCGCGAGGCCGCCCTTTTACGCAGCCTGGGCGACCCCGTGTCTCCACGATTCAGTCACCGGTCTCAGAACGAACACCAGCTGCCAGGTCATGGATACTCGTGGCGAGGTGATCCCGGGACTGTATGCTGCCGGTGAGGTCCAGGGCGGATTCGCGCTACACGGCCTCGGAAGGTGCGCCGTCTTCGGACGGCTGGCGGGAATGGCAGCGGCCAAGCCCCTTGGATAAGAGCGGTCCGATGCCTCACGAGACGAGTTTGGCCGTCTGGGACAATCCGTCGCCGGTCGTGATTGGCGAAAGGTATGGACTCAAGGTGGCCGCGAGATGCACGGCAGGCTGTGTACTCGCGGGGCAACCGATCGAGATCCGCGATGAAGCCGGCGAGATAGTAGCCGGCTCGGTGCTGGGAGACGCACCTCTGCCGGGCACGACGGCATTGTATTGGACTGACATCGGAGTGGTCGCGCCGGTCGAGCCGGGGGTCTTTTCCTGGTCCCTTCACTTTGCCGCAGCCGATCGGCCGTTGCCGCACCACGCGTCGTCCTGCTCGTTTACGTTCGTGGTCGTCCCGCCGCCAGAACACCTCGTGGCCGTCAAAGTCGTGGAAAGGGACACGGAAGCCCCGATCCATGATGCACACGTGCGCCTGGGTGTTTATCGAGGATCGACCGACGCAACCGGCCTGGCCAGGTTTGCCGTAGCAGGGGCCGAGCACAGACTGTTCGTTTCGAAACCTGGGTACGAGGTGCCTGAAAGAACCATCGACGTGAAGAAGAACGGCCATATTCAGGTCGAAGCCGCGGTCCTGCCGATGGATGATCCCGACGCGTATTGGCAGGGGTGAACGTGAGGAAACGTGCAAGAACGAGGCTGATCCTGTAAAATCGGCACTTATGCTTTACTACTTGATCGCGACCTTGTACGTCCTCTCGTGCTTCCTGCTCCTGCTCGTGGTGTTGCTGCAGCAGGGCAAAGGGGGGGACATGGCAAGCGCGTTCGGCGGCGGCGGGAGCCAGACGGCGTTCGGCGCGCGCGCCGGAGCAACCGTCCTTACTCGTGCCAGCTCGATCCTCGGGGCGCTGTTCATGATCGGCGCGATCGTGCTCGGGATCCTCGGCCAGCGCGGCCCGGGTTCGTTGATCCAGGGAGTCGGCAGTCCGGCGGCGCCGCAGCAACAGCAGCAGCCAAAGTAGAGGCCGGCTTTAGCCGGCCTGGTCTTCGACAGGTAGAGGCCGGGTTAGCCGGCCTGGTCTTCGACAGGTAGAGGCCGGCTTTAGCCGGCCTGCCCTCATCGCGAAAGTGGCGGAACTGGCAGACGCACCAGCTTGAGGGGCTGGCGTTCGCAAGAACGTGGGGGTTCGAATCCCCCCTTTCGCACCACTCGACTCGCCGCTGCGCGGCTCGCTCGTGGCAGCCGTGTCCCTTACACGGAGAGTGCCCTGAGCGAGCGCCGAAGGCGCGAGTCGAAGGGCCAATCCCCTCCTTTTCGATCTGCCGCATCTCCAAGGTAGCGAGTAACCGCATGCAGAGCGGAACCACCCGCGCCGTTTCGCGTCTTCCGTTTTCCATCGCTAGCGGCTCGAATGGGATCTATGCCTTTTCCCGCAGAACGGTATATTCCTTTCAGAAAAACAGTCTAGTCCTCTTCCCCTGACGCACTCAGCGGCCCATCGCACTCGGCGCCGAGTTTAGTCGCGCCTGCAGCGGAATTTCTCGCGCTGCTCAACAGACAGTTCGCGTTTGCCGAGCAAAAGCCCTCCGCGATCGCTTGGCCTTCCGATTGCGCTTCAGCAGTCATCGTTATTTTAAGAAAGATATAGAAATGAGATACGTGTCAGCGATCGGGGTCTTAGCCGCAACGCTTGGACCTGACCGCGGTTCAACAGGACCCCAATCTTCAACCGATGCCTGAGCCTGCTTCAATGCTGTTGCTCGCCAGCGGCCTCGCCGGTGTGGTTGCCGCGCGGAGACGCCGGACAACCTGACAGTCACCTCTTGTTTCCCCTGTTCGCGTAAATGATCGGACGTTTGGATGTACAAATGGCTTTGAAATCTGATCGCGGCGCCGTAGTGGTGCAGGTCGCGGTCAGCCTCCTCGCACTCCTGGCCCTATCGTCTTTCGTCATCGATCACGGCGTCATGATGACGGCGCGGGCACAGGCGCAGAACGGCGCCGACGCCGGTGCCCTGGCTGGCGCCCAGTCTCTTGTCTTATTGCAGGGGGACAACCACGCACGGGAAGTCGCGTCCAAAGTGACCCAGGGGCACCTGGTTCTTGCGGACTACGTCGCGCCAGGGAATATCACCGTGACCGTCCCGTTAGCCTGCCCACCGCCGTGGAACACGCCGTCGGGCTGCGTCAAGGTGGACATTACGAAGCAGGATCTTCCGACCTTCTTTGCAAAGCTGGTGAACATCAACACTCAAGGGGTGAGAGCAACCGCGACCGCGATGGCCGGCGCAGGCAACTCGATTCAGTGCATCAAGCCGTGGATCGTCGCCGACAAGTGGACCGATAACTCGAATCCAGGCGGCTCGGATCCCACCGGGTGGGATCGGGACGACATCTTCACTCCGGGCGTCGACACCTACGCCGCACCAGGATTCAGCGCGACCGGGCCCGGGAACGACTACGGCCTCCAGCTCGGACTCAAAGGGGATCGGAACCAGTGGAGCGGCGGCTGGTCGCTCGAAATCGAACTTGGCGGAGGGAACGGATCCAATACCTATCGCCACGAGATCGCGGGCTGTCCAACGTGGGTGCCGACGGTCGGCATATACAACCCGGCTAATCCCTGTGATTCACGTGACGACATGAACCTGCCCGGAGGGTGCCTCAACGTGCGCCAGGGCGTTCGGCAGGGTCCGACTGAGCAAGGCGTGCGTGCGCTAATTGCGCTCGATCCAAGTGCCACCTGGGTGACCAACGAGGTGCAGGGCGGCTGCATGGCGACTCACACCTGCAGCAATCCGACTGGAACGAATGTCAGCCCCCGGATCGCGCCGATTGCCGTCTTCGATACCGCGGCGTTCGCCGCGTCAGGTTGCAGCGGCAACAATTGCATGGCGAAGGTGGTCAACCTGCTCGGCTTCTTTATCGAAGGCATGTGCGATGACGTGTTCGGGGGGAACACCCCCACGTGGTGCGGTTCGCATCCCAAAGAGGTCGTTGTCGGGCGCCTCATGAATTACCCCGCTCAGCGCTCGTCGCTCGCGGGCAACGCCGGCCCGGCCAGCTTTCTGCGGACCACCATACTCGTGCGGTGACCAGTGCCTTCGGCTTCGACGGTGTGGGTGATGCCGTCTGAGCCTTTGAGGCTTAACTGGGCTCGCTCGTGGCAGGACCAGGAGAGCGAACCGACGACACGCGAATGTCACCCTTCTTCACGGTTTGCTCACGACTTGTGCGCCGATGAGTGCCTATTCTCGCGCTCATGGCACCGCCAATCATCTTTTCGAAACGGGTGCTGATCGCCGCCGCGATGGCGCTCGGGATCGTCACCTGCCACGCCGCGTCCGCACAGGCTCAGACCTCCAGTGACTCATTACCCAATCTGCTGTTGTTCGGGGTGCACTATGGCGCGCCCGAGCGACTGTCTGGCAGCATTTCCGGCGTCTTTCCCTGGGGAGCGCCGAAGCGGGGGCCCGGAACCGTAATGGCTCTGGAGATCCGCGCGCGCGTCGGCCTTGAAGGCTACGGTGTCGGCATCGGCCCGCGTTGGTTGCTCTACGGCCCGTTCGGACCCGAGGCCATGCTGACGGTGACTCGCACCTTTTCATCACCACGGCGTGCCATCGGACAGTCCACGTACGTTGGTCTGGAGGCTGGCTACCAATTGATGGGACGAGTGAGCATTGGTTTCGCGCGGCAAGTCGACGGGCCGTCGGAGCGACGTGACACAACGCTGACCTGGAGTGTCGGTTTGCAGATCCCACACGGCTTTTGGCGATGGTAAAAGCGTCCAGCCCATCCTCAACCGGCCGACCTCTTCCGGACAGCAGAAATCTTTTGCTACGATATTTCTGTATGGCTGAAAGGTCATCCCACGTTTCGCGCAAGCGCGATCTGGAACTCATGGCGGAGTGGCTGGCGCTCGAGCAACTGGATCTCCTGGCGCAAGTGGAAGCGCAGCTCCGTAGCGTGCATCGCACGATGCGCGCGATCGAGAAACTCAGGGGTGGGGAACATCATGTCGGACCGGAGCTGTCCAATGGCGAACGCGGGACGGTGCTCACCGGCTTAGCCGACGAGGTCGGGGTCCTCGAAGAACAGCTATCGGCGCAAGAGGGATGCTGTCACGCGATGATGGACACCGTTGACAAGATGCAGAAGCGGCTCGCGGAGTCCAGGCAACGACGCACCGAGACGGATTCCGACGAAGGCCCGCGGCAATCAACCTGACTCTGTCTGATCTCTGTCTTGGCCTTGATTACTCCTGACCTCCTTATCTCCTGTTATCCGTCTCTTGATCTGACGCCGATGCCACGCGATTGTGTCGCGGAGACCTGTTGACAGGTCGAACGACGGAGACCAGCCCACGTCGTTGCGCAAACGCATGACATCGGCAACCTGGCGCGGCGGTTCGGGACGCGTTGGCAGCGCGCCGAATGTCACCAGATCCGCGCGGCCGATCTCACCGGCAAGCCGCGCGACGACTTGACGCACCTGAAGTGGCTCGCCGGACGCGATGTTCACCGCGCCCTGGACGTCACTGGCGGTCAGGGCGACGAGCGCGTCGGCGGTGTCACGGACGTGGAGAAAGTCCCTCACGTAGGTTCCCTCCGAACAGAGCGCGCGTTGCTCGCGCAGCAGCGACCGCGCGACCGAGGCGACGAGCCGGCCGGGATTCTCGCCTGGTCCATAGAGAAGAAACACACGTCCCCAGGCGAAGCTGATGCCGGCGGTGCCGGCGAAGCTGCTCAAGAGGCGCCGGGTGGCATCCTTCGCAACCGCGTACGGGGAAGCGGGTTCAATCGGAGTAACACCTTCCCTGCACAAGTCGTCGGTTGCCGCGTATTCGAATCCGGTGCCGACGCCGACGATCCTTGTGCCCCCCGCATCGGCGAATGCCGAGGCGAGATCCAGCGTCGCACCGACCCAGCGGAAGTTGTCGCGAGAGGTCCAGAACTGTCCCGGCGTGACAGACCAGGCGAGGTGCAGCAAGTGCGTCGCGCCGATCTCGCCAACCCGACGCGCCAGTCCCACCGGCTCGAGGAGATCCAGCGCGTGATAGGTGACCTGAGGGCTCGGGTTCGCAGTTGTCCGACTGCCTACCGCATGAACCTCGAACCCCCGCGCGAGCGCCGCCTCGACCGCGGCGCAGCCGATGAAGCCGGTGGCGCCAGTGAGCAGCAGACGGCGCTCGCCTCTACGCATCGACCCGGGCGGCGGGTAGTGGGTCCGCTCCCGTTTGCGCGCGGACGGTCGCTTTCGACGACGGCTCGGCGCTGAACCGCGTCTTCATCCGGAGAAACGGCGACTCGACCCACCGAAACGAAGCAGCCGCGATGACAACGCTGAGGATGGCGGCGGCGATCGCGATCGATTGGGGGCCCCATCGGCCGCCGGATGCGGTGTTCACCGTGGCGAGGTACGCAACAATCGCCGAATGCCAGATGTAGAGTCCGTAGCTCCGACGTCCGACCCAGAGGAGCAGTGGAGTCTCGAGGATTCGGGTCGCCGATTTCGGCCAGGTTGCCACGAGGGCCAGAAAAATCCCACCGAGTGCGCCAACTCTAAAGACCTGCCATCTGGCGGACACCATCATCGAGGCCCAGCTGTCCCCCCAATAAAACAGGTGCCAGAGAAGCAGAACGAGTGCTCCAAAACCAACACCCTTCGCAACACGGATCGCGGTGTGACGCCGGGGCAGCATGCCCCAGCAGGCCGCGAGTCCAAGCAGGCAACCGAGCAGCAACACATCGGCGTGGACGTCGGTGCCAATGAACACGCGCCAGGTCGTCGAGATCATTGGCGGCGCCGGCACGTTGGAAGAGTGACGCGACGATACCGGCGGCGACGAGCGCAAGCTTCCAGAACCGACGGACGGGCAATCGGAGCAGGCCGACCAGCAGCAGCGGCCAAACGACGTAGAACTGCTCCTCGACCGCCAGACTCCAGCAGTGACCCAGGATGTTGCCCCGGTCGATCCACCCGTAAATCAGGGCCCAGTTGTACACATAGAGCAACGTGGCCAGTGAGGCTTCGTAGTGCGGCCGCCGAAGGTGATCGGGAAAACCGACGATCACGAACAGCGTGGAGATCGCCAGGAATACGACCAGCGCCGGGAGCAGCCGCAAAGCGCGGCGCGCATAGAACCGTCCTAAACGGACCGCACCGTACCACTCGCGCTCCTGCACCAGCAGCACCGTGATGAGAAACCCACTGAGGACGAAGAACGTCTGTATGGCGAGCGTCGCCGCTGGATGAAGGCTCGAGATGAAAGAGTGTGAGAAGACGACGATCAGAACAGCAATCCCGCGAATGCCATCGAAGGATGGCCGATAGCCCAGGGTGAATCCCACTGCGGGCGCGGCGGTCTCACGCACTGGTCTTCGCCGGCACCGCGACATCGTCGGTTCCCGTTTGCGCGCGGACTGTCGCTTTCGACGACGGCTCGGCGCTGAACCTCGTCTTCATCCGCAGAAACGGCGACTCGAGCCACCGAAAGGACGCTGCTGCGATGCTCAGGCTGAGGATCGCGCCAATGACCGCAATGGTTGCCTCACCCAGCCAGGCCAGTCTGATCACCAGATACGCATTGATGCCCAGGTGCCACAGATAGATCGCGTAACTGCGGCGCCCTAACCAGACAATCAGCGGCGCCTCGAGCACCACGGAGCGCCACCCTCGGCGGCGACACCAGCAGCGTCAGAAACATGAGTCCGAGCGCGATGACCCTGACGCCCTGACCGCCGGCGAGCTCGAGTGGGCCTAACCAGGCGGCCTCCGATCGTAGCCGCGGCACGCTATGGCAGATGAGAAACACCAGCGACGCGAATGCCAGCACCTTTGTGGCCCGGATCATCAGACGTCGTTCCGGGAGAAACCCCCAGCAGGCCGCCAGGCCGAGCGCGCAGCCGAGCAACACTGAGTCGGCGTGCATGTCGGAACCAATGAGAACCCGGTACGGGCTCGGCTGCGGGATCCTCAGGAGGATGGCACGCTCCGCCATGAAGGCGACGCTGCCGAACGCGACCAGGCCGACCTTCGTCACGTGGCTCACACGAAGTCGCAGAAGGAGGATGAGGAGGATCGGCCAGACGGCGTAGAACTGTTCTTCAACTGAGAGCGACCAGCAGTGGGCCAGGACGGTCACCTGATTCACCCACTGGTAAATGAATGCCCAATTGAAGAAATAGAACAAGGTCGAGAACGCGGCGCGATTGTGCGCTGTCCGGAGGACCTCCGGTAAGGTCACAGCGACGATCACCGTGGAAACGCCCAGGAACACGACCAGCGCTGGCAGCAGGCGCAGGGCGCGCCGCACGTAAAACCGCTTCAGGTCGATGCGGCCGCCTCTCTCCCATTCCTGAACGAGCAGAACCGTGATGAGAAAGCCGCTGAGGAGGAAAAAACTCTGAAGGGCAAGTGTGCCGGCAGCCACCATGCTCGCGATGAAGGAGTGCGCGGCCATGACCATGAGCAGGCCGACCCCGCGGATGCCGTCGAACGACGGACGGTATCCGAGCGTGAACCGCGCCGCACCCTCGCCGTCAGGCACTCGTTTTCACCGGCACAGGCGCGTCGTCTGTGGCTGTCTGAGCTTGGACGGTGACCACCGAGGACGGCTCGGCGGCGAACCGGGTCTTCATGCGCAGGAACGGCGACTCGACCCACCGAAAAGAAGCTGCCGCGACACTCACGCTGAGGATCGCGCCGACCACTGCGATCCCCAGCTGGCCGAGTTGCGGAAACTTGATCATCAAGTAGGCGTTGATACCAAGGTGCCAGAGATAGATGCTGTAGCTCCGGCGTCCGAACCAGACGATCAGGGGCGCTTCCAGGATCCGCAACGCGAGTGTCGGCGGTGAGATCAGCAGCGTCAGGAACATGATGCCGAGTGCCATGACCCGCAGCCCCTGCCCGCCGGACAGCTCGAAAGAGCCGAACCACGCCGGGTCCCAACCCAGCATGCGGGCGCTCTGCCACGTCAGAAAAACCAGGGACACGAATGCACAGGACTTGATGAGCCGCAGAGATCCACGTCGCTGCGGCAGGAGGCCCCAGCAGGCGGCGAGGCCGAGAGCACAGCCGAGCAGAAGCGCGTCGGCGTGCATATCTGAACCGAGCGCCACCCGCCAGAGCGGACGCGGCAGTCTCAGCAGGACCATCCGCTCGACCATCGAGGCGGCGCTTCCCAGACCAACGATGCCGATCATCGTGACGCGACTCACCGGCAGGCGGAGGAGAAGAATCAGCGCGACCGGCCAGATCAGATAGAACTGCTCTTCGACCGAGAGCGACCAGCAATGGCCGATCACGGTCGCCTGGTTGATCCACCCGTAAATGAACGCCCAGTTATGAAAGTAGAAGAGCGCCGCCAGCGCCGCGCGATTGTGCTGTGCCCGGAGGATCTCGGGGAATGTCAACGTCACGATCACGGTGGAGATCCCGAGAAAGAGCAGAAGTGCCGGCAGCAGCCGCAACGCGCGCCGCATGTAGAACTTCTTCAGATCGATGCGCCCATACCGTTCCCACTCGCGCACGAGAAGAACGGTGATCAGAAAACCACTGAGGACGAAGAACGATTGCAGCGCGAGGATCCCGACGCCTGTCAGGCCGGCGATGAAGGAGTGCGCCCCCATGATGATCAGGACGCCGACGCCACGAATGCCGTCGAACGACGGGCGGTACCCGAGGGTAAAGGCCTCGGGTGGAGACGCGGAAGGCGTCACATCATGCCCAGGGTGCATGCGAGCGGTCCGCTGGGGAAATCACTGTGGGGGCCACGGGCCACGCAATGCTGAACGCGGGGTCGTCCCAACGGACACCGCGGCCGGCTTCCGGCACCCAGGTGTGACCGACCAGATAGGCGACTTCGGTGTCGTCCTCCAGTGTGACGTAGCCGTGCGCGAAACCGCGCGGGACATAGAGCATCCGATAGTTGTCTGCCGTCAGTGTCTCGCCGTGCCACCGTCCGAAACTTGCAGATCCGGCACGGATGTCGAGCATGACGTCCCAGATCGCGCCGCGCGTGCACCGCACGATCTTGGTCTCCTGGTGAGGCGCCGCCTGATAATGCAGCCCGCGGAGGGTCCCCCTTCGCTCGTTCCACGCGAGGTTCGCCTGCGCTACGGATGTCTCGAGTCCATGGGCGGCCAGCTCCTCCACGCAAAACGTCCGGGCAAAAAATCCGCGCTCGTCGATGCGACGCTCGACGTCGAGCACAAATGCGCCATCGAGCGCAGTCGGTGTGAGGATCACGACGCGCTCCGGGACGGGCCGGATTGAATTGTCATTCAGGAAGCGAAGTATACCGACCGATCTGTCCCGTCGTCATCCTCCGCGCGCTTTCCGGCGCGTCGACGAACGCCTTATACCACTCGACCGTCCAGTCCAGGGCTGTATCGAGCGATAGGCGCGGACGCCACCCCAGCGCGGCCCGGGCTCGGGCGCTGTCGAGCCGCAGCGCCTCCGTCTCGACCGGATGTGGTGCCGCGTCCACGGTCCAGCCCGCGCCCGTGCCCCACTTGCGGGTGAGGATCTCCACGACGTCCGCGACCGGCTTCATGTCGTCGTCGGCTGGGCCGAAATTCCAGCTGTCGTGGTCCGCACGGCCCTGGTGGAGGGCCTCGGCCAGACACAGGTAGCCGTGAAGCGGCTCCAGAACGTGCTGCCACGGGCGGACCGCGTGGGGATGGCGGATCAGGGCCGGCCGACCCGCCGCGCACGCGCGGATGACGTCGGGCACGAGACGGTCCGCGGCCCAGTCTCCCCCGCCGATCACGTTGCCGGCCCGGCTCGTCGCTATTCTCGCCGTGCCGGGCGAGCCGGCGAAGAACGATGCACGAAAGGCGGTCGTCACCAGCTCGGCGCATCCCTTGCTGCTCGAATAAGGGTCGCGCCCCCCCATCGGATCTCCTTCGACGTACGCGCGATTGAGAGCCACCGGGTCGTAGCATTTGTCGCTCGTGACGATCACCGCTGCCTGGACGTCGGGGCACGCACGGATCGCGTCGAGCAGATGGACGGTGCCCATGACGTTGGTCGCGAACGTTTCGACCGGCGTCTCGTAAGACGCACGCACCAGCGACTGCGCGGCGCAGTGGAATACGATCTCGGCGCGGCTTTCGTGGAGTGCGGTTCGCACCGCGCCGGCGTCGCGGACGTCGGCAATGATGGATCGGAGATCGCGATCGATGCGAGCCGCCGTATAGAGATTCGGGGTCGTGGGTGGAGCCAGAGCGAATCCGGTCACGTCGGCGCCGAGCTCGCTCAGCCAGAGCGCCAGCCATGCGCCTTTGAATCCGGTGTGACCGGTGAGAAAGACGCGACGTCCGCGCCAGAAGTCCGCCTGGATCGTCATCGCACTACCACACGCACCAGGGGGCGCGGCCTGAGGCCCAGAGCGCCTCGAGATGGAGCTTGTCGCGCAGCGTGTCCATCGGGTGCCAGAAGCCGGTGTGCTTGAAAGCGGAGAGCTGCGCCGAGCGCGCGAGCTGTTCCAGCGGCTCGCGCTCCCAGACGGTCGAATCCGCCTGGATCAGATCGAAGACCGCAGGCTCGAGCACGAAGAACCCGCCGTTGATCCAGCTCCCGTCACCGGACGGTTTCTCCTGAAAGCCTGTGATCTTCTCTTCATCGAAGTCGAGGACGCCGAAGCGTCCGCCGGGCTGCACCGCGGTGACGGTGGCATGGCGCCCCTGCTGCCGATGGAACGTCAGGAGCTCGCCGATGTTCACGTCGCCGAGCCCGTCACCGTAGGTAAAGCAGAAAGTGCCGTCGATGTGCTGACGGACGCGCCTGAGCCGGCCTCCAGTCTGCGTGTCATCGCCGGTATCGACCAGTGTCACCGTCCACGGTTCGGACAGGTTCTGGTGCACGGTGACGGCGTTGTTCCGCAGGTTGATGGTCACGTCGGACATGTGGAGGAAGTAATTCGCGAAGTATTCCTTGATGACGTAGCCCTTGTAACCCAGGCACACGATGAAATCGTTGACGCCGTAGTGGGAATAGATCTTCATGATGTGCCAGAGGAGGGGTTTCCCCCCGACCTCGAGCATCGGCTTCGGACGGACGCCCGTCTCCTCGCTGAGCCGCGACCCGACACCGCCTGCCAGGATGACCGCCTTGACGCTCCGGTCGGTCATGGCGCGACGAACTCCAGGCGCGGAGCGGTCCGGCGTGCAATCGATCGGATCTCCGTCTCGTAGTTCGGGTTCATGATGATGACCGTCGCGACCCCCAGGGCCGCCAGCTGATCGGGGGCGACGACCGCATGCCCGGTGCCCGCGACGAAGCGTCCCTGCTTGCGCGGATTGACGTCCACGAGGCATGTCACCAGCCCGCCGCCCGGATCGACGAGGTTCACAAAGGTTGTGCCCTTCGCACCGGCGCCCCAGACAGCCACCCCTCCCCGTGCGGCGGCCGTCTCGACCGATTCGCGCCACTGCGAGACGGTCCGACGTTCGAGATCTCCGAACCGCCGGCATTCGCCGAGGACCCGTTGATCGGCGAGGGCTGGTCGAGCCGGAGCGACACCCGGTCGCGCGGCGAGCCACAAATACTGTTCGTTGAAGACGTGGCTCACACGCTGCACCTCGAAGCCGCACCGCTCGAACAGCATCGCGAGCGACGACGCGGAAAACAGAGAGCAGTGCTCATAGAAAAAGTCCCACACCACGCCGTGGCGCAGGATCCACTCGACGGATGGCGTTTCGAACACGACGACCGCGTGGGGGCTGAGGCGGCCGCGGAGATCCGACATCAGCGCCGACGGATCGGGCAGATGCTCGATCACGTGCCGGCAGATCACGACGTCGGCGGCGCGCCCGCCCGACTCCCCGGTAAAAGTCGTCGGCACGAATTCGATCGTCCCGTCCTCGCTCGCCGCCGCGCCGGTGTAGCTCGGATCGTATCCGATGCCGCGGCTGCCTTTCGCCGACCCGACGACCCTGCGCAGGAAGTAGCCGGTCCCGCAGCCGATCTCCGCGATCATCTTTCCGTCGATGCCGACGTGCGCCGCCAGTTCGGCGACGAGAGATTCGACGTATCGGTCGAAATAGGCCGAGAAGGTCTGGTCGTTGTCGTACCCGCGTCCGTAGGTGATCCGGCCGGCGTCGAACGCGGCGTTGAACACGAACCCACAGACGATGCAGACCGACATGCACAGCTGCCCGCGCGCGCTGCCTGTTGCCTCCTCGGCGCTGTCGAACAACAGGTTCTGATGCACCGGAACGTCGTCGCGCACCAGAAACGCTTCGACGCGGACCGAGGCGCACAGCGGGCAGTTCATCTCGTCTCCCGACCGGACGGCTCCCGCACCTCGTCATCGCCGGCGAGAGAGGTCACCTCCACAGGCCCCAACCAGTCGAGGCGGTCGTTGCTGACAGTGCGTTCGCGCGGCCAGTCGACCACGCGCCGGATCGCCTGGAGATCAGTGTCGAATTCGAAGCCGGACAGGTTCCTGGGCGAGATATTCAGATGATCGGCGAGTAGGAGTTTCGTCCGCGCCCGCCCTCTCTTGATTGCCTGTCTGAGTCTCCACAACGCCACGCGAACCAGCCTGGGCGCGCCGCTGCTGTCCCCATCCAAGTCCGGGGGAACTCCGAGCGCGGTCGTTTCCCATAGATCCTGCAGCAGCGTCCGGACCCATGGCAGCCCTTCCCTGACGCGCGTCGCCCGATGACGCTGCGGCAGGCCGTCAAACGCGTGCGAGGGGTGCCAGCCATGTTTGGAAAGGAGCGCCGCCAACTCAGCGTACCGGGCGCGATCGGTAACCCAGGGCAGGGAATGCCCCAGCTCGCGCAGGTATCCGCGCATTTCGATCGATTTGAATCCCGGGTCGTCGGTGACTCGCCGAACGAGCTCGTACTCGTGGAACAACACATTCTGGCCCATGTTCAGCCCGGCGATCGGCGCCGCGTCGAGCCAGGGCCGATCCCCCCACCACTGCATGAAATCGCCGAAGTCGCCGCCGGAGCCTCGGACGAAGCCAAGCCCGGTGCTGCGATCGAAACCGTAGGCGACGCCGACGCAGCGATCATAGTGAACGTAGCGATCGTGGGTGGCACAGAAGCGATACGCGAACGAGGAATCGGGTGCGGTCGACTCGCAGATCGTCCCGAAACGCTCCAGGATGCGCTGGAAGACCGCGCGCGGGACCGCGCAATTCGACAGGACCGGAAACGCCTGTCCCATCTCGGTAATCCGCCCCTTGACGGTCATCTCGACTACGCGTGAAGTCGGCACCGTGTGCAACCGGCCGTCCCATGGCGGCTGCCACACCACCGATTTCCCCCCGCCGCTGATGACCAGGTCGAATATGAACGTCATCACGTCGTCAGGGAACAGCCCGACGGCGCGGCAGATCGGGGCCAGATGCCCGGGCTTGGTGATTCGGCGATCGTAGTGGACGGTGAAGTGCGTTGCGTCGCTGCGGTCCATCGCCGTCCGCAGCGCCCAATCCCAGTGCGCCGACATCGCCAGCGGCTCGTTCGGCTTCAAGTAGGTCAACCGCGGGCTGTTCGCGGCGGAGCAGTAGTCCGACAGCCGCTGCCGCTCTTCCACTTTCGTGGAATTGTCGGAGACGAACACCTGATAACGGCATCCTGTCTGCTGCAAGAGCGAATCGCACGCCGCGATCGCAAGGCTCGCGCGGTTGCGTGTCGGGATGACGACACCGAGTGACACGCGGTCTGCGGTGGCGCGCGCGGCCAGGTCCACGGGAGTGCCCGGTTCGACTGCGGATGACCCTCGTTGATCCATCGCGTGGAAACGCTAGACCGACGCCCGGTCGCCGATCGAGGAGGGCGTCACGTCCACGCCCACGTGCCGCATCCAGTCGAGGAAGTTCGTCTCGGATCGTGGACGGGGCCAGGCGAGTGCATAGCGGAGCGCTTCCTCGTCGGTCGTGAACTCGAAATCAGTGATGTTGCGGGGACGGACCTGCAGATGATCGGCGAGGAGCCGCTGGACCCTGGCTCGCATTCTCCGAAACGAGACCCCGCCGCGACGCCTGGCTTCATTGATAACGCCGTTGCCCCTGTTCCACAGGTCATGGACCAGCGTGCGGGCCCACGGCAGGCCGTCACGCACTCGCAGCGCTCGAGGGGCGCCGGACGAGAGCGCGGCAACCGGAGCGTTCCAGCCATGCTTGGTCAGCAGGTTGACGATCTCGGCTGCGCGCACCGGATCATTCACCCACATCAACGCCTGCCCCAGCTCACGCAGGTAGCCGTCCATCTGAATCGGTTTGAACGGGGCGCCGCCGATGGCGCGCCGGACGAGCTCGTATTCGTGGAACAGGATGTTCTGCCCAAGCGTCAGTCCAGGGATGGGGGCCGCGTCGAGCCACGGACGGTCTCCCCACAGATGCATGAATTGCTGGAAGTCTCCTCCCTGCCCCCTCAGGTACCCGACCCCAACGCTCCGGTGATAGCCGTAGAGCACGCCGATCGCACGATCGAAATGGAGATAGCGGTCGTGGGTCGCGCAGAACCGGTAGGCGAAACAGGAATCAGGGGTCGTCGAATCGCAGATGCTGCCAAACCGATCGATGATTCGCAGCAACACCGACCGGGGAACCGTGCAGTTGGACAGCAGCGGAAGCGCCTGGCCAAGCTCGGTAATCTTCCCTTCGGAAGTCATCGTGACAACGTGCGACGTCGGAACGGCGTAGACCCGGCCGTCCCATGCCGTGTGCCCGAGGCGCGATCGACCGCTCAAGTTGACGACCGCATCGATCATCGTCGTGATCAGGTCGTCGGGAAACTCGGCGGCGAGGTCGCGCAGCAGGCTGAGCTCATTAGGCTTGGTGATCTTGCGGTCGTAATGGATGCAGAAGTGGGTCGCGTCAGTCCGTTCCATTGCCTGACGCAGCGCCCAGTCCCAGTGGGTCGCCATGCGCAGCGGTTCCTGTGGCCGGAGATGTGTGACGCGTGGAGCCACGCCGTCGCAGTAGTCGGCGAGGTGTTCGACCTCCGCCGGATCGGTCGAATTGTTCGACACGAGGATGTGTTGCGCCCAATCTGGCTGCCCCAGGATCGATTCGCAGGCCTTGATGGCCAATCCGGCGCGGTTGGCAGTGGGGACGATGATCGCCAGCGACACCTTCGGTGCAGTCATCGTGTCAGATCGGATCGGGGGTGGCGGTCGAGAGGACCTCAACCCCTTTCAGCCACGTCAAGAACGGATTCGTCAGCGAACGCCGGCGCGGAAGTCTCAATGCCTGCGACACCGCCTCGGCGTCGGTCGCATAGTCGAACCCGGAAATGTCAGCGGGCGCCAGGTGGAGACGATTCACCAGACACTTCCGCAATGACGTCCGGGCCTTCCGCGCCTTCATCCGATCTCCAAAGATCCATGCGGACGTGTTGTCGAGCGTCTTCAGCGCGGCCTGTCGCAGCCACGTTGGCCGTTGCCCGATGGTCTTGCGCTCTTCGTGTTCGCCGGAGCTCCGCCACCCATGCTGCTCGAGTGTCTTCCGCAGCTCCTCCCTCCGCACTGGATCCTCGACGTACCAGAGCGAGGATGCCAGTTCGCGGAGGTACCCGGAACGTTCGACCGGCTGAAACGCGGGATGGTTGGTGGCGCGGCGGACGACTTCGTACTCGTGGAACAGGACGTTCTGGCCGAGATTCAGTCCCGGGATCGGCGCAGCGTCGAGCCAGGGGCGCGTGCCCCACCACTGCATGAAATCAGGAAAATCTCCGCCGGCGCCCCGCATGAACCCGCTGCCCGTGCTGCGGTCGAACGCATGAATGACGCCGATCGCCCGATCGAGGTGGAGGTAGCTCTCGAAGGTCGCGCAGAATCGATACGTGAACGACGAATCCGGTGCGGTCGAATCGCAGATGCTGCCGAACCGGTCGGCCAGCGCAGACAGCACCGCGCGCGGCACGGCGCAGTTTGACAGGATCGGGAAGGCCTGGGCCATTTCAGTGATCTTGCCGGTGACCGTCATTGCCACAACCCGCGCGGTAGGCACCCGATACAGTCGACCGTCCCACGGAGTCTGCCAGACAACCGAGCGCTCTCGCCGAACGTCCACGACATCGTACGGCCAGGTGATCAGTTCATCGGGAAACGCGGTCATCACGTCCTGCACGAATGTGAGATGACCGGGCTTCGTCATACGCCGGTCGTAATGCACATTGAAGTGCGTGGCGTCGCTCGTCGCCATTACCGTGCGGAGCGCCCAGTCCCAGTGTGTCGCCATCGGGAGCGGCGCCTCCGGCTTGAGATACGTCACCTGGCCGGCCGCGCCCGCACAGGTCCTCCGCCAGGCGTGCGCTGTCATCCTCGCTCGTCGAGTTGTCCGAGAGGAACACCCGGTAGCGGCATCCGTTCTGATTGACCAGCGACTCGCACGCGGTGATCGCGAGGGCGGCGCGGTTCCGCGTCGGTATCACGACAGCCAGCAACAGTTCTCGTTCGCTCATCGAGTGCTGACGGCTATGTTGTTGTGCTTCAACGATGTCCGCTACGATACCGTACGACGCGGGGCGCGGGGCGCGGAGCGCGGCGCGCTCTGCGAACCGCGAATTGCGAACCGCGAACCGCGAACCGCGAACCGCGAACTACGAAACCACACTCAGCGGACCCAGCGATGCAGCGAATCATAGTGGTGTGCGCGGGTGGCCACGGCCGCGTCGTGGCCGATATTCTCGCCGCGGCGCGGCTGGCCGGTGCTGACGCACTGCCGATCGGTTTCGTCGACGACACCCCCTCGCTGATCAGCGCAACCGTATCGGGCCTGCCGGTGCTGGGATCCGTTTCGGCGTTGGGCTCGCTGGTGCATGACGCGATCGTGATCGCCCTTGGCGACAACCATCTCCGCCGCGGCCTCACCGACCGACTGGTCTCGAACGGCGAGCAGCTCCGCTGCGCCATCCACCCGCGCGCCACAGTCGCCGCCTCCGTGCAGGTAACCGACGGGACTGTGATCTGCGCCGGCGCCGTCGTTCAGCCAGGTGCCAGGCTCGGCCGCGGTGTGATCATCAACACGCGGGCATCAGCAGACCACGACAGCACTATTGGCGACTTCGCGCATCTCTCGCCTGGCGCCACGGTCGGCGCCTATGTGGCGATCGGCGACGAGGCGCTGATCGCACTCGGCGCCTCGATCGTTGCCGGGCGCCGGGTCGGCGCACGGTCAGTGATCGGGGCCGGTGCCGTCGTAGTACGTGACATCCCTGACGATGTCGTCGTCTTCGGCAACCCGGCACGCATTCAGACCGCACGGTCCTCCTAACCCGGGGGCTTCGCCCCGCCGGACCCCCCACCCCCACCCCAGCGCGCAAAAAACGCGCGCCGGGGACCCCGGTCGCCGTCGCTTCCGCCTCCGCTCGCCAGAACTTCACGCGAGCTTCGGCGAGACCTCGCCGGAGCCTTGGCGTAGGCGGGCGCGGGGACCCCGTGCCCCGCTCCGCTTCCGGCGGGCGCGCCTGCGGCGCGCCTAGTCCGGGGCTGTCAGCGGTTGGTCAGATACTCCTGAATCACCGCCTGCGGCGCATCGACCATCCGCGGGTGTCCGTGGTCCAGCCACAGAATCCGGTCGCTGATCGCTGCCAGCCGCTGCAGATCGTGCGACACCACGACGAACGTGGCGCCGCGCGCGCGCATCTCCCCGATTCGCGCCGCGCATTTCAGCTGAAACTCGGCATCGCCGACGCCGAGCGCTTCGTCGATGACGAAGATGTCGGCGTCGATGCTCGTGACCGCCGCGAACGCCAGCCTGACGATCATGCCGGCGGAGTAGGTCCTCATCGACGCGTCGAAGAACTGACCCAGATCCGCAAACTCCTGGACCGCATCCATCCTGGCGCGCATGCGGCTGCGGCTGATACCAAGAAAAGCGCCGCGAAGGTAAGCGTTCTCCCGGCCGGTCAGCTCGAAATGAAACCCGCTGATCAAGTCGATCAAAGGCACAACCGATCCGCGGATGCGGAGACGCCCCGAAGAGGGGGGGAGGATGCGTGCGATCACGCTGAGCAGCGTCGTCTTCCCGGCGCCGTTGCCGCCGATGATCCCGAAGGTCTCCGCGCGCCGTACCGCGAGGGTCAGGCCATCGATCGCGAGATGGTCGACGACGCGCCGGCGGCGGCGCCAGATGAACGATTCCTTGAGCGTCAGACGCGGATCGAGAGCAACGCGGTATTTGACCGACACTCCATCCAGCCGGATGACGGCGTCGTCGTCGCCGGCCGGAACCTCAGATCTGATAGGGGACGTCATCCGCCGAACGTGTGAACATCAGCCAGCCAACCAGCAGCGTGCCGAGCGCAGTCACCGCCATCGCGGCGAAGGCCTCGATCGATGGCGTCCTGGCGCCGTACAGCGGCGCCCGGAACGCCTCGACGTACAGAGTCAGCGGGTTGAAGCGCACCAGATCCGAGAGTGGCGGCATCGCCACGCTGATCGGGTAGGCGATGGGCGCGGTGAACATGAGGGCCGGGAGCAGAATGCTGTAGATGTCGGCGATGTCGGGGAAGTACACCGCGATGGCCGCGAGCACGAGCGAGATGCCGAGCACGAAGACCGCCGTCAGGAACAACGTCACCGGCAGGGACAGGATCCCGAGGCCGACGGGACGCCCGGTCAGCACGATCACTGCGAGGACCGGGACCAGCGCGAACAGGATGTTCAACAGTCCGGTGAGCGTGGTCGCCACGATCAGCGCGCTCTTGGGCACCCGAAGGCGACGCCACATGTCGACGCCCATCGAAATTTCGCGGGCGACGGTCATCGTCACCTGTGACACGAAGTTCCACAGCAGAAGACCGGGAATCACGAAAAACGGATAGTCGGGTGCGTCGGCACGGAGCACGCGCGTGAACGCCAGCGAGAGCACGACCAGCATCGCCAGCGGGTTGACCAGCGTCCACAGGACGCCGAACACCGATCGTTTGTAGCGGATCTTGAGATCGCGCGAGACGAGCGCGCGGATCAGGGGACCGCTGTGGAGAATGTCGTGCAGTTCTTCAAGCGGCCGCGGCTTCCGCGCGGCGGAATCGTATTCCTCGGCCGTGATCATCGCTGACTGGAGCTCCCCGGACCCGGCTCGTCGCTCCCGGGCCCCATCCCCGCGCCCCCTCGCAGGCGCGCCGTGCGCGCCTCGTCCGTCAGTCACAGGATCACCCCGCCATCCAGCCGGGCGAGTGCCGCAGTCTGAATAGAGCCGCCGCTCGGGACGATCTCGACCGGTTGCATCGGGCTCAGGGTCGGGTTCGTGTCAGCGCGTCGCCGCGTGCATGCGAGCGCGTGGTCGAGCGCCTCGCGCTCGCTTCGAAACGCGAACCCGCTCAGATCCGCCGGGGCGCGATTCAGGCGTCTGGCGGCGAACTGCAGCGCGGATTGCCGCGCTTTCCGCACGCCGCGGAAGAACACCGTCTTTCGAACGCGGCGTTTCCAGCCGAGCGCCGCGGCCTCGACTTCGACAGCGCGCGTCCATCCGTGCTGCCTCAGAAGGTCCCGCAGCTCTGCTGCGCGTTGTGGATCGTCGATGAACTGCAGTCCCCTCGCCAGATCGCGCAGGTACCCGGCCTTGTCGATCGGGGGGAACCCGGCATCCGCTGTCGCCTTGCGTACCAACTCGTATTCATGGAACAGGAGATTGAGCCCGAGATTCAGTCCAGGGATGGGCGCTGACTCGAGCCACGGGCGGGATTGCCACGTCGTCATGAAGTCGTCGAAGTCGCCGCCGCCGCCGCGCAGATAACCCAGGCCGGTGCTTCGGTCGGACGCATACACCACTCCGAGGGCCCGGTCGTAATGAATGAAGCGCTCGTGGGTCGCACAAAAGCGGAATGCGAAACAGGTGTCTGGCCCCGTCGAATTACAGATGTCACCGAAGCGCCGGCGAACGCGGTCGACCACTGGCCGCGGCACTGCGCAGTTCGACAGAAGGGGCATGGCCTGCCCCATCTCCAGGACCAGCCCTCTGGACGTCATCTCGACCACACGCGCGGTACGAATTGCGTAGAAACGGTTCGTCCACGGCAGCTGGCCCACCCAGAAGCGCGGCGCTTCATTCAGAACCATGTCGAGCGTCCATGTCACGAGGTCCGCCGGGAAGGCCGCCAGCGCGTCACCGAGCAGGCGCATGTGACCAGGCTTCGTAATCCGCCGGTCGTAATGGACTGTGACGTGCGAAGCGTTGGTTCTCTCCAGTGCCGATCGCAGCGCCCAGTCCCAGTGTGTCGGCAGGGGCATCGGCTCAGCCACGCGTAGATACGAGAGATGGGTCGGATCGGCGGCCGCGCAGTAGTCGGCGAGCTGACGAACTTCGGCTGGCTCGGTTGAATTGTCGGAGACGAACAGGTGAAATGTGCCGTCCGCCTGCGCCAGCAGCGATTCACAGGCGGCGATGGCCAGCGTCGCGCGATTGCGCGTTGGGATCACGACCGCGAGTGAAACACCGGTCGCGCTCATGGTCTTGCGAGCTCGTCGAGCAGAACATCGCAGACGTAGTCGACATCGTCCAGTCCAGTGGCGAGCGGCATGGGGAGTGCGAGCATCGACTGGCCCGCCGCTTCGGCGCAGGGGAAGTCTCCCGGCGCAAACCCGAAGCGGTCCATGTAGAAGGTCTGCAGGTGGATCGGCCAGAAGTACGGGCGCGACGTGATCCCGCGCGCGGCCAGCCGAATCATCAGACGGTCGCGATCGACGTGCCCGGCGAGGCGGATGACATAGAGGAACCAGCTGCGTGTCATGCCGGCCCGTGGTGGTGCCAGGGCCTCCACATCCGCGCACCCCGACAGCCGCGCCGCGTAACGTTCGGCGAGCGCCTCGCGGCGGCAGAGCAGATCGTCGATCCGGCGGAATTGTGACAGTCCAAGCGCGGCACTCATCTCGTCCATCCGGTAATTGAAACCGAGGCGGTCGTGCCGCAGCCACTGCGCGTCCGCGGAGCGTCCTTGATTGCGCAGGCTCCTGAACAGCGCATCCCAGCTTTCGTTGTCGGTGACGAGCATTCCGCCTTCGCCGGCCGTCACCTGCTTGTTCGGATAGAAAGCGAACGCCGCCGCGTCCCCGAACCGCCCCACCGGCCGGCCATCGAGGCTGGCACCGAGCGCTTCGCACGCATCCTCGAGTACCGCCACACCCGACGCACGGCAGGCCGCCGCGATCTCGAGCATCTCTGCCGGACGCCCGAAGACGTGAACCGGGAGCACGGCGCGCAGCACGGGCTCTGCCCCGACCCCGCGCCGGGGCAATTTCCCCCGCCATCCCTTACGGCGATGGACCACGGCGTCGACCGCCTCGACGACTTTCGCCGGGTCGATGGTGAGCGTCTCGGGATCGATGTCGACGAAGAGGGGGATGGCGCGTTCGTAGAGGATCACGTTCGCTGATGCAACGAACGAGAAGGGGGAGGTGATCACCAGATCCCCCTCTGTCACGCCCGCGGCAATAACGCCCATGTGCAGCGACGCGGTACCGCTGGCTGTGGCGATCGCGAACCGCGCGCCCATCCATGAGGCGACCTCCCGCTCGAACGCTTCGGCCAGCGGACCGGACGCAAGCCAGCGGGACTCGATCGCCTGGCGCACGAGTTCAACGTCGCTGTCGTCAATGTGCGGTGACGAGAGTGCCACCGTTCGCGTCTGCTGCATCGATGAGGGAGCTACGATACCGTACGGATTGCCGGCGGTTTTCAGCGGCGCAGCGCGGCAAGCTGTTGGCGCTTGACCGCCCACAGAATCGGCATGAGCCGGAAGGGCGCGATGAGCGCTCGCGCGACAAAACGGCCGCGCCGGAAGAAACCGTCGCTCGGCACATCCGTACGCTCGAACAGCTGTTCCGTGTGCGCGACAGCCTGCGCCAGTGAGAACCGTTGCAGCATCAGTTGCCTGCCCCGCTCGCCCAGCCGTCGGCCCAGCGCGCGATCGCGAAGCAATCGAACGATCGATGCGGCGAGCGCCTCCGGGTCGTCCGCAGGGACCACCAGCCCGGTCTCGTCGTGCCGCACCGCATCGGCGAATCCCGGGATGTCCGACACCACCATCGGCCGCGCCATCAGCAGCGACTCGACGGTTCCCCCGAGATTGTCAGTCAGCGAACACTGAACGGATACATCGAACATCGCCAGCGTGTCGGGGACGTCGGCGCGTTCACCGGTGAAAATCACCGCATCCGCCACTCCCGTGTTGCGGGCAAGCTGCCGCATCTCTTCCCAGTAGCCTTCTCCCTTTGCGCCGCGGCCAGAACCGACGATCACGAACCTGGCCTGCGGGATCGAGCGGAGCACATGCGGCACCGCACGAATCAGGACGTCGTGCCCCTTCAAACCCCTCCCCGCCCACTGCGGAAACATGGCAGCGGTCGCGGGAGGATAGAAGTACGCCATCTTGCCGACGACGGGCGCGTCGAGTGGGATCCCCAGCTCGCGTCGAACGCGGTCGCCGTCAGCGGAGGCCGGGTCGTGCCGGCTTTGATCGACCGCGTAATGGATCAGCGCCACCTTCTGCGCTGGGATGCCATGCTGAAGGAAAAGATCGCGCGTGTGCGAGCACGACGCGATGGTGACGGCGTCGCAGAAAGCTGTGCCCAGTTCCAGGGGACGCAACAGAGGAGACTCGACGGAGATCGGGGCAACGTTCCCGCCGAAATGGCGAGGGACGTCGGCAATCCAGGACGCGAGCCGGCTGGCGACGACGGCCTCGAGGACGTGGCTGTGCACCACGTCCGGACGCAACCGCCGCAGCAGCCGCGCCAGCGCCAGCAGCGCCCTCATCCGCGCGCCGATGCCGCTAAGGGAGAGGAGCGCTGCCTGACAACGATGGAACTGGATCGTCGGATCGTCGAGCACCGGAATGACGTCCGGGGTCAGGCCGGTTACGATGGCGGACACGTCATGCCCGAGTCGCTTCTGCTCACGCATGAGCGCGACCATCCACGGTGCGCCCGACGCCGTCGTCGAGACATGTACGATCTTGAGGCGCCGGGAGCGCCGGGAGGGCGCCACCTCCGCCAGAACGCTCAACGGACGCTGTGTGATTTGAGTGCCGTAACGCCGGATTCTATCTTTTCTTCTGGCCCCGCGGCGGCCGATCGTCCGCCGACGGGCGCGGATGCGGGACGCGTGGCGACCTGCCCTGCTCGAGGTCGCGCCGGACGTTGCGCGCTTCTTCCGCCAGCTCGCGCAGACGTGTATTGATTGCCTGTTCCGAGCGGTCTTCCTTCACGTTTCGTGTAGCCCTTCTGGTCAGATGGAGACGAGTTCACCTGCCATGCAGCACGTTCGGGGCCACACGGCACGTGGTTCGATATAGTCGAGCCGGTGTTCCGGTGAACCGACCCGTTCCGCGGAGTGTGCCCGCGCTTCTCGCTCGGCCGTGGCTGTTTACCCTGCTTTACGGCCTCGTGCTCGCTGTGCTGGCCGCCCGGGCCCCGATTCGCATGATGGGAGACGGCGGCGAGTACCTGGCTTACGCCCTGAACCTCTCTCATGGTCACGCGCCAGCGCTGACCGACACGAGCATCGCGAAAATCCGCGCCGACATTTTTCCCTTCGACCCCGAGCTGTCACGGTGGCCGATCGAGGCAAACCGGCCGGCGATCACCTGATGGCCGGCAGGACTTCGTTCACTTCTGGCTCTTTCCTGCGCTGAGCGCGCCGGGAGTCGCCGTTCTGCGCACGCTCGGTGCGGATCCGCGCTGGAGTTTCACGCTCATCAACATCGCTCTGCTGATGGCCGCTTCTTACGTCGTGTGCCGGTGGGTCGGGTGGGGCGCGGCCATCCTTCTGCTCGGCGGGCCGATCGTCTGGTGGAGCAACAAGGTGCACATCGAGGCGTTCATCGTTTCACTCATGATGATCGCGTTCGCGCTGTGGCGGGATCGCCCGGGCCTCGCGATGATCTGCTCGGGTCTGGTTGCGGCGCAGGTGCCATCGTTTGCCGTGTTCGTGCCGATGCTCGCGATTGCGACGTTGATGCGCAAGCGGGACGCCTGGCGGGCGCCATCCTTCCTGGCGGGGCTCGGCGCCGGTGTGTTGCTCGCATGCCTCCCGGTCTTCTATTACTTCGCTCGCTTCCGCACGCCGTCACTGCTTGCGGACGTCGCACAACCGCACTGGCCGTCCGCCACCGAGCTGGGAGCGGTGCTCTGGGACTTGAACCTCGGGCTCGTTCCCAATTGGCCGCTGCTGGCGCTCGCGGTCATCGTCGCAGTCGCGTCCGCTATTGCCGCCGGTCGACGCCGACTCCTGCAACCAGACATCCTGATGGCTGTCGCCGGAGGGGTCGTGCTGATGCTGTCTTTTCCGCAAGTCGGAAATCTCATGCACGGTGCGACACCCGGCATCATCAGATACGCGGTCTGGCTGACGCCTCTCGCCATTCCAGTGCTTGCGGCCGCGACACACGCGGCGGCGCACCGCACCATCGTCGTTATCGCCCTCGTATCGTCGGCATTCTCGCTCGTCCACTACTCTCCATCGGTGCCGGAGTTCGGTCATCGTCCGACCACGCTTTCCCTCTGGGTCTGGCGGCATGCGCCGTCATTGAGCCATCCATTGCCGGAGGTATTTGCCCGAAGTCTCGAACAGAGAGGAGGAACGCTGCCCGTCTTCACCCCGGGATGCGACAAGGTCCTGCTGGTCGGTCGCGGCGAAAATCAAGGCATGTGGCCGCGTCCTTGTCCGCCCGAGCCAGTACCCGACCAATGCAGGGAACCGGCAGTCCGGTGTTACGCCAATCGCTCGGGTCGGACCTACAGCTTTCGTCCGGCGCCGGAACCGATCGACGGGCTGCAGTACGATCCGTCTTCGGTCTGGCCGCGCGGCGGCGAGACCGCTGTCGCGACTGTGATGAAGCAGTTCGACTGGTGGACGCTTCGGCGGGTGCCGCCTGACGCGCCAGGCGGATTGATCGCTGGCGCTCAGGGTGTGCGTGTCGATTACGTCTTCGCCGGTGATCGACAATACGTAGTGGTTCTTTCCGGCGCCGAGCCTGACGCGCGTCTCGACGTTCGCGCGGCGCGACGAGTGGAAGGAGTGATCATCGACGGCGAGACGGGCGTCAGCCTGCCCGTTGTTGCTGCCAGCGGAGTCGGATCGCGCACGCAATCGCTCACTTTGTCGTCGAGCCCCCATGCCCTGCTCGTTCTCGGTTTGCGTACGAATTGACTGCGGTGTCGCCTGGGATGTTCGTGGCAGGATAATTCCTGAAGTCAAGTCGGAAACAGGGGGTTGATGGGTTTGATTGGCTGGTTGAAACGAAAGGAACCTGACACTCGGAAGCGACGGCGCGAGTGGCGCACTGCGTGGGAAGCCTCGATCGAATCGGAGGCAGAGGGGCGTCTCGACGAGCTCCGCGCCGGTCTCCCTGCATTGGAAGCGGATGGCGAGGATATCGAGATCGAGATCGAGATGCTCGAGGCGCTGGCGGAGCTCGCCAAAATCCATCACTCGACAGCGAACGGCGGGATGCCGGCGATCGAGACACACCATCGAGTGATCGGCGCCGAGGCGTGCCACTTCACCGCGCCGGCATCACTGCCGACCGATGCTGCCCAACCGTCGGGGCGCGTCCTGTTCACCCCATCCCGGTCGCTCTTCATCGGCGGCGGGAAAACGGCCTCGCTGCCCTGGCACGCGGTGCAGCACATCGTCCGTCAGGACCGGGATCTGCTTCTTGCGCGTGCGGGCGGCGCCGACGGGGCACATTTCCGATTCAACAGCTACGCCGACGCGGTGGTCGCCGCGTTTCTCGCACGCCGGCTGAAGGCCGCGCGGATAACGCCCGTTCTATAATCTCCGCTGATGCCAGCAACCGCACCAACCGCCGCAACCGTGTCGCTCGGGATCGATCGACTCCTCGGATCGCACCGTGCCCTTCTCGCCGGGCAACGGGTTGGTCTCGTCTGCAACCCGGCGTCGGTGAGCGGCAGTCTCCGCCATAGCGCCGACTCGATCTTCGAGGATCCTGAGATCCGGCTGGCAGCGATCTTCGGCCCGCAGCACGGATTCCGCGCCGACCTGCAGGACAACATGATCGAAACGCCACACGGCAGGGACTCGCGCCGCGCCGTGCCGGTGTTCTCGCTGTACAGCGAAGTCCGCGAGCCCACCGAGGACATGCTGCTTGGCCTCGACGCGCTGGTGATCGATCTGCAGGACGTGGGCACGCGCGTCTATACCTACGCCTACACGATGGCCAACTGCATGCGGGCCGCGGCACGGCACCGCCTGAAGGTCGTTGTCTGCGACCGGCCGAACCCTGTGAACGGCGTGGACGTCGAGGGACACCTGCTCGATCGAGTCCTTTACCTCTTTCGTCGGACAGTTCCCGATTGCCCTTCGACACGGGCTGACCATCGGCGAGCTCGCACGGCTGTTCAACACCGAGTTCGGGATCAACGCGGACCTCGAAGTGGTGCCAATGGAGGGGTGGCGCCGGACGATGTTCTACGACGAAACCGGGCTGCCCTGGATCATGCCGTCGCCCAACATCCCGACACTCGACAGCGCTACGGTCTATCCGGGTGCGGTCCTTTTCGAAGGGACGCAGTTGTCAGAGGGACGCGGCACGACCAGGCCGTTCGAGTTGATCGGTGCGCCATGGATCGATGGCGATCGATTTTCGGAAGCGATGAACGGACGCGGCTTGCCCGGTGTCTACTTCCGTCCGGTTATCTTCGAGCCGACCTTCCAGAAGCACGCGAGGCGTCCGTGCGGCGGCTGCCAGGTGCACGTCCTCGATCGCCAGAGCTTCCAACCGGTGCGCACGGCGGTCGAGATGATCCATGAGTTCCGGCTGCAGGACCCGAAGCAGTTCGCCTGGCGCGATCCCCCGTACGAATACGAGCACGACAAGATGCCGATCGACATCCTCTATGGATCGAGCCGCCTGCGTGAGTCGATCGAATCCGGGGACATTACGTCTCTGCTCGAGTCGATGAAGGGTGACGAAGAACGCTTCCGCGAATTGCGGGAAGCGTTTTTGATGTATTAGTCGCGCCGGTCGGGCGTCAGGTCTTCGACACCGCCGCCTCGCGGGCGGCAACAATCTGCCTCGCGTGGCGATGTGCGTGCTGCGAGTAGATCTCCAGCCACTTCTCGACACCGTAGCTTCCCGCTTCGCTGTGCGTGCCTTCGCGCAGCCAGTCCGCTTCGGTCAACCGTTCGAGAATCTGGGCGGTGCACTCGCGTGCGTAGCGAAATGCCTCGAGGGACGTTTGATGCGGCCGGTCGTAGTGCAGACGACGCGCAAACTCCTCCTGATCGTAGCCGTGGATGGTCGGGCGATCCTCGGTGAGCAGCCGCCGCAGCCTGATGGCCGCCGTCATCTCGCTGTCGGCGAGATGGTGGACGATTTCACGCGCGCACCACTTGCCCGGCGCGGGGCTCGCACCGAGTTCCTCCTCGGTCGCGTTGTGGAGCGCCTCGGCCACCGCCCGGTAGCCGTCGCGATACAGCGCGACCATCCGATCCCGCTCCTTGCGTTCCATGTCGGTCCCTCCTCTATCCGCGTGTCTTGGCAATCCCCGGTGCCTTGTTCTCCTGCGCGGTCTCCGGCACCATGTGATGCGTCATCAGATGGTCCCGCAGCCGCTCGAACGCGGCCGCCGGGGTG
The DNA here is from genome assembly GCA_963810305.1 of uncultured Acidobacteriota bacterium. Classification (GTDB taxonomy): domain Bacteria; phylum Acidobacteriota; class Vicinamibacteria; order Vicinamibacterales; family 2-12-FULL-66-21; genus JACDCA01. The sequence goes on along the minus strand of CAWEMY010000005.1, from coordinate 547,989 downwards.
TCGACGTGACACAACAACTGGAGATCGATCTCGCTGACCGCGCCCCATTCGACCAGCGGTTTGAGATCGAAGACGTCGCGCCAGTAGTCGCTGCCGTACAGGATCACGCACAGCTTCTTCGACAGCTTCCGCGTCTGCGCCAGCGTCAGAATCTCGAACATCTCGTCGAGCGTGCCGAATCCGCCGGGGAAGATGACCAGCGCCTTGGCCAGATAGGCGAACCAGAACTTCCTCATGAAGAAGTAGTGGAACTCGAGATGCAGGCCTTCGCTGATATAGCGGTTCGGCCCCTGCTCGAATGGCAGCCGGATGTTCAAGCCCACAGTCTTGCCGCCCGCCTCGTGCGCGCCGCGATTGGCCGCCTCCATGATGCCGGGCCCTCCGCCGGAACACACGACGAAACGCCGCCGCGGCTCCTCGAGCGAGAGGCTCCACTCGGTCAACATGTGCGCCAGCTCGCGGGCCTCCTCGTAGTACTTCGACCACTCGAGTGCTTTCCTGCTGCGCTTGAGCGCCGCATCGTAATCGGCGGCTTTCCTGGCGTCGTCGGTATTGAGCTTGTCGAGCGCTTCCTGCGCGAGCTCGCGGCTGAGTGTACGCGCCGAGCCGAAGAACACCACGGTGTCCTGGATGTTGTGCAGGCGAAACCGCTGCAGCGGCTCGAGGTATTCGGCAAGAATCCGAAGTGGCCTCGCGTCCGTGCTTTCGAGGAAGCCCACGTCGTGATACGCCAGAGGTTGTTCGACAGGCTTCTCGGTTGGCTGGCGGCGGTCGCTCATTGAAAAAACTGTATCATTTCAACATGAGCATTCATCTTCTCTGCGTCGCGGCAGTGACCGTGATTGCGCTATCGGTACCGCAAAGTGGCGGGTGGACTCTCGGCGAGGATGCGCCGACGAAAAAGAATCCGCTGACGGTGGACGCAAAGACCCTCGCCGCCGGCAAAGCCATCTTCAAGGACAAATGCCAGCGCTGCCACGGCCCCGGCGGACTCGGCGACGGACCGGACGCCGATCCCGACGCGACAGATAACGACCTCACCAACCCGAAGCGCGCCGACCGCAATGATGACGGAACGGTCTTCTACAAAGTGTCGAACGGCCGGAAGAAGCCGAAGATGCCGGCGTTCAAGGAGGAGTTGAACGAGCAGCAGATCTGGACGGTCGTGACCTACGTCCAGTCGTTGAGGAAGAAGACGTAGGGGCCGTTCGCGAACGGCCCCTACAGCATCCGCGTGATCAGCTCGCCGATCGCGTAGCCGACTGCGGCGACCCCGAATCCCACCAGGAACATGTCGCGGCCGCTGGCCCACACGCCGCGGCCGGTGAACAGGCTGCGCGCGCCACCGATGGCGAAATGCGCGAGCATGCTGATCGCCAGCGACACCCAGATCGCGCTGCCGTGGGCCATCATCATGAACGGCAGGATCGGGATGAACGCGCCGACGGCGGTCGCGGTGCCGGTGATCACGCCGTCCTTCAGTGGCGCGAGCTCCGCCGGATGGATGTTCAGCTCCTCCCGGACCATCGCGTCCAGGGCGCGAGCGGGATCCTGCATCATCGCGTGCGCCGTTTCGCGTGCACGATCGACCGGCAGCCCCTTCGCTTCGTAAATGAGCGCCAGCTCCTCCTCCTCGAGATCCGGCATCAGCCGCATCTCGTGACGCTCCATCTCGATCTGATGCGCGTGGACCTCCGCCTCGCTTTTTGCCGCGAGGTAGCCGCTCGATCCCATCGACAGTGCGTCGGCAATCGCTCCGGCGACGCCGCTGATGATCACGATGTGGGGGGCGACGTCCGCCCCGATCACGCCGGCGACGAGGCCGAAGTTCGCCGTCAGCCCGTCATTGAACCCGTAAACGACGCTGCGCAGCACGCCGCCGGCGCCGCCGGTGTGCCACGGTTCACCTTCGCGGCCCATTGCCTCCGACAGCTCGCGCGCGTGGACGGCGGAGTCGGCTGCGATATCGACGGCGGCCTTGTGCGTGAGCCGATTCGAGGACCCGCGCGCCAGCCCGAGATACGCCTGCACTTCGCGCCCTTCTTCAGCGAGCATCATCGGCAGGATCAGCGAGGACCCGAACGTCCGCGCCATCCACGCGAGGACGCGGGTTCTGAACGCCGGAGCGTGCGCGGGCAGCGGTCGTTCGGCGTCCCTGAACAGTTCCTCCCAGCGAAGCGCGTGACGATCCTCGACCGCCGCGAGCTTCTCGAACAGCTCCCGGCGTTCGACCGTCGGCTCGACACTCGCCAGCGCACGATAGAGAAACGCGGCGTCACGCTCGTCGCGGTAGTGCTCGTCCCACGATGCATCCGCGACCGGACGGTCGGTTGCCTCCATCGGCACAGCATAACGGAATGCCGGATCCGGATGCGTGATGCCCTGATCTTCGGAACGATCCGCGGATCGCGCGAGCCTGGCGGAGCCGGGATCCGGGATGCGGGATCTGTTCTTGGGGATAAGCGATCAGCGATCAGCGATCCGGGATCCGCTCGGGCGAAGCCCGACGGCGCGGCCGAGCAGGATGGCGCCAGGGGCTGCGAGAAAGCTGAGAAGCGATCCCATCTTGACTTCGTCGAGGACCGGACCTGGCAGGAAGGCGGCGGTCGCGAAGAACAGGGCAACCGTGAAGCCGATGCCGGCGGCGACGCCGACCACCACGGTGTGCACCGTGGTCAGGCCTCCGGGCGCGCGGAGGCCCGCGTTGATCGACAGAACGGTCGACAGAACGATGCCGACCGGCTTTCCGACCAGCAGCGCGAGCAGCCACGATCCAGGTGCCGGTGCCGATGCCACCGAGCGGCACTCCGACATTCACCAGACCGAAGAAGAAGAGGATGAATTGGACCGGCATCTTGAAGAAATGCTCGAAGCGATTCATGGTGTCGGGAAGGCTGTCCTTCGCGCGGCGTCGAAGAGACCCAGGATCGCGGCTTGGCGTGCGGCATCAGCGGCATGATCGGCACAAGAGCGAGCGCCGGATGGATGCCGCCAAAATACATGGCGCACCAGGACAGTCCCCCGCCGACGGCGAGGTACGGCCAGAAGCTGATCGTCCGGAACTTCTTCAGCGCGTAGGACACGGCGATCGCAGGAACCATCAGGGCGACGAAGGTGAGCGAGCGAGAGCGGCCCGGTCGGATAGAAGACCGCCAGCAGGATCAAGCCGAGCGCATCGTCGGCGATCGCCAGCAGCAGGAGAAATGGAATGCCCGGGTGCCTCGGAGGGAAGATCAGGCGCGCTGCCATGTACGAGAACGCGATGTCGGTCGCGCACGGGACAGCCCAGCCCCGATACAGCTCAGGACGGTCTAGCGCCGAAGCCAGCGCGACGTAGATAAGCGCGGGCCCCGCCATGCCGCCGACCGCAGCGATCAGGGGTACTGCGGCTTCTCGCGGCGAGGCCAGCGCGCCCCCGGGAAGGCGGGCCTCGATGATCTGCTTCGCGGCAAGCGCGAAGAAGAACGCCATACCGACGTCGTTGGTGGCGAAATGGATCGGCCCGTGAGCGAAGTGCTCGTACGACGCCGGATCGAGATTGGCCCACACCAGGGCGGATACGGCTCCCGCGACCAGGAGCAGCGAGTTGTCGATGATGAAGGCCCACGCCTTCATGTCACTCGCTGAACGTTCAGGAAGTTCGCGTCGACTCGGGTCAGATCCGGGCTGACGCTGATGAAGACGGTCATGGCACCGGCGGCGACCAGGCGCCGTTCCAGGAGGAACCGCTCCAGCCTTTCGACGTCGCGCTCGGGGGTGATGACCGGAGTCACTCCCCGAAGCAGTGCAAGGGTGCCTGCGACCCGAACCTGACCGGTGGCCGCAATGATCGACGTGCGGGGGCGAAGCGCCGCCAGCATCCGTGCGGTCTTCCCCTCGCGTGTGACCGCGATGATCGCGTCGGCGCAAGCGACGGCGGCCAGCAACACCCCCGCCTCACACAGCGCCCGGCCGTGCGCAGTTCCGGTTGCGTCGACGAGCGGATCGATGCGCTCGCCGGACGGTGTCTGCTCGGCTTCGGCGATGATCGTGGCCAGCGTCTGCACGGTCTTGACCGGAAACGCTCCGACCGCCGTCTCCCCGGCCAGCATGATGGCGTCCACGCCCTCTCCGACGGCATTCGCGGCGTCGCTCACCTCGGCGCGGGTCGGCCGGGGCTCCTCGCGCATGGACTCGAGCACCTGCGTCGCGACGATGACCGGGCGCCCTGCGGCACGCGCGCGCCGGACGATCTCCTTCTGGACGCGCGGCACCTGCTCGAGCGGCATCTCCAGACCGAGATCACCACGCGCGACCATGACTGCCTGCGCGACCTCCAGGATCGCGCCAAGTTCCTGGACCGCCGCCGGGCGCTCGATCTTGGCGATGATCGGCACGCGCGTGCCGGCCGCTTCCATGACTTCGCGCGCCCGCAACACGTCGGCTGCGGTCTGAACGAAACTGAGGGCGACATAGTCGACACCGAGCTGCAGGCCGAACCGCAGGTCCGCTTCGTCCTTCGCGGTCAGCGCGGATGAAGGCAGCAGCACGCCCGGGGCGTTGATGCCCTTCTTTCCGCCGAGCGCGCCGCCGTTGACCACCACCGTCGTCAACTGCTCACCGGAATCGATGACCCGCAGTTCAATCCGTCCATCGTCGAGCAACAGTCGATCGCCAGGCTTCGCCGATCGAACGAGCTCGCCGTACGGCGTGAAGATGAGTCCCTCGTCGCCCTGGTTCGTCGCCTTCGGCAATCCGCAGCTCCTCGCCTTCGCGCAGCGTGAGCGTTGCGCCGGCTGCCAGCGGTCCGGTGCGGATCTTCGGCCCGCTCAGGTCCTGCATGATCGCGACAACACAGCCGCGTCGAGCAGCCGCGTCGCGGACCCGCTGGTAGACCTCGGCGTGACTCTCGTGGGAACCGTGCGAGAAGTTCAGCCGGAAGATATCCACGCCAGCCCCAAGCAGCGCGTCGATGACTTCTGGCGGGCTGCTCGCCGGACCCAGCGTGGCAATGATCTTGGTCTGTCTCATGAGTCGAGCCAGGGGTCCACGAGTGCCTTCGTGATCCGCATGGCTTCCGCGTCGGCGAGCGCTTCGTTCAGGCGCCGGAGCGAGTAGGTGCGCCCGCCAACTTCGCGCCACGGAAAACGCGACGCGTAACGCTCGAGGAGTGACAGCGCGCGGACGAAGTGACCTGGCTCGCTCCCCCAGCATCCCCGGATCTCCAGGTGCTTGCGATTGATCTGGCGGTGCGCGTTGATCAGGACGTCGCCGGCATCGGTATAGTGGCCGGCGATTACGTAGCGGCCGCCGTCCCGGGCCAGGTCCATGCCTTCCGGGACCGCCGCCGCAGCGCCCGCTGCCTCGAGAACGACGTCCGCCCCCTCGCCGTGGGTCAGCGCGTGGATGCCTTCGAGCCGCTGCTCCCTGGTGGTCGCTGTCACATCGAACACGTGATCCGCCCCCATGCGGCGCGCAAGATCGAGCCGGTCTGCCGGCGCTCCGACCGCGATCACCGTTGCGGCACCGCCGGTGCGTGACAGCGCGATCGCGCTCAGGCCGACTGCTCCGGTGCCCTGGACGAGCACCGTATCGCCAGGACGCACAGCGGCCCGCTCGAGAATATGGACCGCCGTCAGCAACCCGCAACCGCCGCCGATGTAGTCGTCGAAAGTCACCGAATCGGGAAGCCGCGCGATGCCGACGCCAGGTTCGAGATAGATCCCCTGCGACCAGCCGCCGTACAGCCCCTCGCTTGCCGGATCGGTGATGCCGTACACCCGCCGCGCGCTACATCGCGTCGGCGTGCGGTGCACCGTACACGCGCGACAGCGGCCACAGGTGCGATGGACGTCGAAGAATGCGACCCGGTCTCCCTCGTGCAGAACCGACCCGTCAAGAGCGTGCAGCGGTCCGCGAATCCGCTCCAGCGTCCCCGCGGAGACGTGCCCGGGAATGATCGGGTACGGGACGCCGGAGAGCCGGCCGTGCCAGAGATGAACGTCCGTGCCGCACACCTCGGATCGCTCGGTGCGCAGCAGCGCGGAACCGGGTGGCAAGTCAGGCCGTGCGAACTCTCGGACCTCGACCGGTGCGCGCGGCGCAGTCATGACGGCGGCGAGGATACGATCGTTCACGGTCGTACGTTACCCTACATTACCGGGTCCCATCATGCGTCTACTCATCACAGCAGTCATCGCGCTGGGCATTGCCTCACCTGCTGCCGCTCAGGATTATTCCGTTCAGAAGCCGCGGCGCCAGTTCGTCACTGTGAGCATCGACTGGATGCACACTGAGCCGCTGCACTTTGCCAGCCATCCCCTGGAGGATCTCGTCGGACGTGAGGTCGGCGCGACGCAGGTCGGGGAATTCGAATACGAGACCCGCGACGGCGGCATCCAGATCGACGTGGTGGAGTTCAAGAAACGCAACCGCGGATTCAGCGCGGCGATCTATCCGTTCGGGCTGAGCATCGGCACGACCCTCGGTATCCGCGCCAGCGTCGAGACAGTGCCGACGATGAGAATCAACTTCGCCGGCGAACAGGCTCCGGCACCATATTCGCTGACCGGCGCGAAGGCGTACGACGTGGGTGTCGGCCTCTACGTCGCCGATAGAGCGCCGGGCTGGGGCCTCGGTGCGATGGCCTTTATCGTCGGCGGCATCGGCCGTATCACCGCTGATGGCGGCCACGACGGTACGCGGACCTTCGCTGAAGGAGGTGGCGGACTCATGGTCGGTCCGTTCGGCGTGCAGCTCGCGGCCAAATTCGCGTGGAACAAGCTGGACGACCCGGTCGAGCACCGCGTTCTGACAATCCCGATCACGCTCCGCGGTACAGTCAGCTTCTGATGACCGTCCAGGACTGGCTGAAGAGCGCCATCGCCGACGCGGAACGCCGCGGACTGCCGGCGCTCAAACCGCTGCTCGAAGCGATCGCGAAATCGACTGAAGCCCTGCGCGAAGCCGACGCGGCGGGTCCCGCCGATCAAAAGGAATGATCGCCGAAACTGCCCCGCGCATCGCGAGTGGAGAAATCTCTCCCGTGGATCTCGTTCGGACCTGCCTGAAGCGGATCGAAGCACGCTCGGAGCTGAACGCATTCATCACCGTCCTGGCCGACAGCGCTCTGGCCGACGCTGAAGCGGCGATGAAGGAGCTCCGGCGCGGTGACTATCGCGGCCCGCTGCATGGGATCCCCGTTTCGATCAAGGATCTCGTCCACGTCGCCGGTGTGCCGACGACATCGGGATCGGCGCTGCCGCCGACGCGCCCGACCGCCGACGCGCCTATCGTCCAGCGGTTGCGGCAGGCGGGCGCGATCATCATAGGGAAGACCAATCTCCATGAGTTCGCTTTCGGCACGACCAGCGATGAGTCCGCGTTCGGCCCGGTACAGAAACCCTTTCGATCCGTCGCGCTCGGCAGGCGGGTCCAGCGGCGGCGCCGCCGTTGCGCTCGTCGAAGGCATGTGCATGGGATCGATCGGCACCGATACGGGCGGATCGATCCGGATCCCCGCCGCGGCATGCGGCATTGTCGGCCTCAAACCCACACTGGGCGAGGTGCCGTGCGACGGCGTGGTCCCGCTGAGTACTACCTGCGATCACGTCGGGCCCATGACGTTATCGGTCAAAGACGCGGCGCTGATGTTCGGTGTCTTGCGCGGCAGGAGGGTTGTCGAAGGATCCGCGCCGGTCGCTCTGATTCTCGGTATTCCAGATGGTTACCTGCTCGAGCGGCTCGATCCCGAAATCCGTAGCGCCCTCGACCGGGTGCAGGCCGCACTCGAGTCGCGGGGCCATCGCATCGTCAACGCCGCAATTGGCCACGCGCGGTCAACGCCTGACGTGTACCTGCACATCGTCCTGCCCGAAGCCGCCGCGTACCACGCGCCGCTGCTCGAACAGCACGCGGCGCTCTATTCACCCCAGGTGAGAAACAGGCTTGAAACCGGCCGGTACGTGCTGGCGGAAGATTACGTGCGGGGGATGCGGTTGCGGAAACGGCTCACCCGGGAAGTTGACAGTGCGCTTGCTGGATGCGATGCGCTTCTGCTTCCGACGTTGCCAATCGCCGCGCCGCCGCTCGGCGTCGGATCGGTTGACATCGACGGCCGCCCGGAACCTGTCCGGGCGGCGATGCTGCGATTGACACAGCTTTTCAATCTCACTGGACACCCGGCGATCTCGTTGCCGGCCGGCGTCACGTCGACGGGTCTGCCGATCGCCATGCAGCTTGTCGGCCGCACAGGAGAGACCGATCAACTGCTCGGTGCCGCCGCGACCATGGAGACTCAGATCACGGCGGGCCCGGGATCGGTTGGGGGCGGCACCGGGTGAACGTCAGGACGATCTTCAGGGACCGGTTCACCGGACGGTATCGGCTTGTTGACGGGCTGCGGACGCTTGATGACGTCCGGCGGCTGCGGAACATCGGGCTGCGGTGGCTGTTCATGCATGCAGAGTCCGCTGCAACATCCCTTCCAGAGGAACAGCTGTGCTGACGCGAGCCTTTCATAACTGGGAGCGGAGGCTTGCCGCAGCTGCTGAAAACAGGACAGTCCGTCCGTTTGCCTGGGGCCTCGAATGGGTGCCGGACTTACCGGACGTTCCCGGCGACCCTGCGGTGCGTCTCATGGCCTGGGCCGATGAGGCGTTGCGCCGCAGCCAGGACTTTTTCGCGGTAACCCCGGGCGAGTACTCGGTCGATGGCGACCGGCTGACGTTCCAGAGCGCCGTCGTCACGCCGCATCCCGAAAACAACACGGTGATCGCCCGCTTCTTCCCTGCCTCGCAGAACGGCAAAAAACGCGCGGTCCTTGTGATGCCACAGTGGAACGCGGATTCGGAGGGGCATGTCGGTCTATGCCGCTTGCTGAATCGATTCGGGCTGTCGGCGCTGCGGCTCACCCTCCCCTATCACGAGGCGCGCATGCCGCCGGAACTGAAGCGTGCCGACTACATCGTGAGCGCCAACGTCGGGCGAACCATTGCCATCAACCGGCAGGCCGTTCTGGATGCGCGCCGCTCCATCGCCTGGCTGCACCAAGAGGGATTCGAATCAATCGGCGTGCTCGGCACCAGCCTCGGCTCGTGCCTGGCGATGTTGACGACGGCACACGAACCACTTGTGAAGGCGGCGGCGCTCAATCACATTTCGCCGTACTTCGCAGACGTCATCTGGGAGGGACTCTCCACCGAGCACGTGCGTCAATCACTCGACGGCAACGTCAACCTCGAAACCCTGAGGCGGATCTGGATGCCGATCTCGCCGCGGCCGTATCTGGATCGAGTCATGGACCGCCAGACGCTGCTTGTCTATGCGCTGTACGACCTGACGTTCCCCCTCGCCCTGTCGCGCCTGCTGGTGTCCGACTTCAAGGCCCGAGGCGTGCCGCATCAAACCAAAGTGCTGCCATGCGGCCACTACAGCACCGGCGTCTCGCCGTTCAAATGGATGGACGGGCTCGCCCTCTGCAGGTTCTTGCGCCGAGCGCTGGAGTGACGTTGTAGGGGCGGTTCGCGAACCGCCCCTACAGATATTTGACGATTCCTTCGAGGGCGTTGTAGAGGGCGCCGGCAAGCGCGCGCATGAGCGGAGAGACTTCGCCCGTCGCGACGGCTTCGGCGACGTCAACCGGATTGGTGATTAGCAGCCAGATGGTCGCGCCGGCAAGCGCGGTCGCAATAAGGCCGATCACGGCCGCGAGACTGAGGCTCAGCCTGGCGAAGCTCATGGCAGGTTCGTACAGTCTATAACGCCGAACACGGCCGCAGGTTAACTGTCAGTTTGACGGAAGGTGCGCCGCGACGGTTCCTATGGCACCAGAACGATCTTTCCAAACTGCCTGGCGGCCTCCAGGCGTTCGTGGGCGGCCCGGGCGTTCTCCAGAGGCATGACCTCGTCGACGACGGGCGTCAGCCTGCCTGCGAAAAAGAGCGCCGCGGCGGCCACGAGCTCAGCTTTCCTGCCCATGTAGCAGCCGAGCAATGACAGTTGCCTTGCAAAAAGATGCCGCAGATCGATGCCGGCCTGGTGCCCCGTCGTTGCCCCACATGTCACCAGCCTGCCGCCGCGGGCCAATGCGCGGACACTGCGCTCCCAGGTCGCCTCACCGACGTGCTCGACGACGATGTCGGCGCCGCGGCCGCCGGTGCGAGCCCGCAGCTCCCTGGCGAAATCACCGGAATGGTGGTCGAACGCCTCTTCCGCGCCGAGCTCACACGCCTGCTGCAATTTCGCCGGTGACGCCGTCGCGAAGACGCGCGCGCCGTGGTGTTTCGCGATCTGAATGGCGGCCTGGCCCACGCCGCTCCCGGCCGCAAGGACGAGGACGGTGTCGCCTGGCGTCAAAGCGGCGCGGGTGATCAGCATGTGCCACGCCGTGAGAAAAGTCAGCGGAAATGCCGAGGCTATTGTGAAATCGATCGCATCCGGGATCGGGACCAGGTTCCCGACAGGCACGGACACGAACTCGGCGTAGCCGCCGTCGGACATGTAGCCGAGGACATCGTAGTCCGGACAGAGATTGTCGAGGCCGGCCGCGCACATCCGACACGTGCCGCAGCTCAATCCGGGCTGAAGAAGTACGCGCGTCCCGGCGGCAATCGTGCCGCCGCCCGTATCGACGACCTCGCCAGCCACATCGGCGCCGGAGATGTGCGGCAACGGGATCCGTACGCGTTCGATCCCGCGGCGTTGCCAGAGATCCAGGTGGTTCAGGGCGCACGCGCGTACTCGGACGATGGCGCGGCCCGTCGACGGGACCGGATCCGGCGCGTCTTCATAGCACAGAACCTCAGGACCGCCATGGTGATGAAATCGTACGGCTTTCATGTCCGGTGCCCGGGTCCACGAGTTCTAGTGGAGCGTGCCGGACAGATGTAAAGCACCGCAGGCGGGTCCTGTCCGCGAACAGCCCCACGTGGTGCTCGTGCAAGAGCGCTTGTAACGGGAGTGCACTCCGCGCCACGCGGGGCGGCCCCGTTCGCGTCCACCCGCGTCCATGCTTTACATCTCGAGTGTACGCTCCACTAGGGCCCCAATTCCATCGGCTGGCCAAGGCCCAGAGTTTCGAGAGACTCCCCGATGCGGTCGCGATCACCAACGACGACGGTGAGCATCCGTTCGGGGTGCAGGTGCTGTTCAGCGGCGGTGGTGGCGGACGCCTCGTCGATCGCCAGCACGCGCTGCACGAAGGTGCTGTAGTAGTCGTCCGGCAGATCGTGAAGCGCCATCTGCGTGGCGGCGCGCGCGACCTGTTCGGCGGTCTCGAAGTTGCGCGCATAGCCACGCGTCAATGCGGCCCTTCCGGTGTCGAGCTCCTCGCCGGTGATCGGCCGCGGCCCGCGGATTTCCTCCACCTCACGAACCGCCTCTCGTATCGCGTCGGCGGTCGATTCGGACTGGACACTCGCCTGGAGAACGAAAGGACCCGGGCCACGTCGCGTGTCGAAGCTGGTGCGCGCGCCATAGGTGTAGCCGCGCTTTTCGCGGAGGTTCATGTTGATGCGGCTGACGAACTGGCCGCCAAGCACCATGTTCAGCACGAGCAGGCGCGTGTAATCCGGATCGCTGCGGGCGATCGACACATGCCCGAGACGCAATTCGGACTGCGCGGCCCCCGCCCTGTGGAGAAGGGCAAGGCGCCCGGCAGGAGGCGGCGGTGTCGATGTCACACGATCTCCCTGCCGGTCGGCGGTCGTGCCACTCCAGTCCCTGAGAGCGTCCGCGATCAGCGCCCGCAGCTCGTCGTGGCTGGCGTCGCCGGCAGCGATCACCGTCGCACCCTGCGGGCTGTAGGTGTGCGCGTGAAACTGCTGCACGTCCGCAAGCGTCAGCGCGCGGAGCGAGCCCTCACTGCCGATCGCCAGGTGCCCGTAGGGATGGCTCTGATAAAGCAGTTCCGTGAACGCGCGGTCCGCAAGTGCCGGTGGCAGGTCGCGCATCTGTATTAGTCGGTTCAGACGAAGATCGCGGACGCGGTCGAAGTCAGCGCGCTCGAGTCGCGGGCGCTGGATCATGTCGCCGAGTAGCGAGAAACCGCGATCGGCGAACCGGGACAGCACCGTCAGGCCGAGCAGCGTGGCGTCGGCGCTGACCTCAGTGTCGATCTGTCCGCCGATGCGCCCCAGCGCCTCGTGGAACTCCAGCGCGTCGAGCGCCCCGGCACCCTCGTCCAGCAGATCACCGGTGATCGCCGCGAGACCTTCGTGGCCGGCAGGATCGGCCGCCGACCCGCGACGGAGGAGGAGGAGTACGGTGATCAGCGGGACGGCGCGCTGCTCGATCGTCCACACCTGGAGGCCGTTGCCGAGTGGCGTTCGCTGAATGGCCGGGAACTGGAACGGCGCGAGAGCGCCGCTCGGCGGGAGACGACTGCGATCGGCGCGCATCAGTGCACCGACACCGGCGCCGACCCTGGCAGGGCCAGCTCCGGGCGGCCGCGCGGCACGACACTGAGAGCCACACGCGAGCTCGGCCCAAGCCACGCGACGGCGGCGCGCGTCAGATCGGCGGCCGTGGCGTTGCGATAGCGTGCGAGATCACGGTCGAAAAAGGCGGGATCGCCGAGAAACACGTTGTAGGCATTCAGCTGGTCCGACTTGCCACCGAATCCGCCGACCGTCTGCAGCCGCGAAATGAAATGCGCCTCCGCCTGGGCAATCCCCCGCTCCATCTCAGCGGCCGTGGGCCCGTCGGCATTCACTTTTGCGAGCTCCGCCGCGATCGCCTTCTCCAGCTCCTCGAGCGAGTGTCCCGGTGCGGCGGTGGCCACGACGTGAAAGTAGCCGGAAAGCTCGCGGGAATTCTGCGACGCCGCGACTTCGGTGGCGATGCGCTGCTCGTACACGAGTGAGCGGTACAGCCGCGACGTCTTCCCCCCGGCCAGCACGTCAGCGACGAGATCGAGCGCGGCATCTTCTTCTCCGAACAGCGCCGGGGAATGCCAGGCGAGGTAAAGGCGCGGCAACTCGATTCGATCTTCGAGCACCAGCCGTACGTCGGCCGTCCGGGGAGCCGGATTCTCGGCTACGACGGGGCCAGGCAGCCCGGGCGACGGAAGGTCGCCGAAATACTTCTCCGCCAGGTCGAACGCCTCGTCGATGTCGACGTCCCCGGCGAGGGCGAGCGACGCGTTCGCCGGATGGTAGTAGCGCTGAAAGAAGGCACGCACATCGTCCAATGTCGCGGCGCGAAGATCCTCGGCGGCGCCAATGGTGAGCCAGTGATACGGATGATCGGGCGCGTACAGCTCGGCGACGAGCGCCATCCCGGCAAGCCCGTACGGCCGGTTTTCATAGTTCTGGCGGCGCTCGTTCAGCACAACCTCGCGCTGGTTGTTGAACTTGGCTTCGGTCAGCGCCGGCAGGAGATAACCCATCCGATCTGATTCCATCCACAACGCGAGCTCGAGGGCGTTGCGCGGGACGACCTCCCAGTAGTTCGTCCGATCCGCGTTGGTCGATCCGTTCAAAGACGCTCCCGCCTGCTGCAGGGGCTGAAAGAATCCGTGGTCGTAGTGCTGCGAGCCTTCGAACATCAGGTGTTCGAAGAGATGGGCGAAACCGGTCCGGCCCGGCTTCTCGTTCTTCGATCCGACGTGGTACCAGACGTTGACCGCGACGATCGGGCAATTGCGGTCCTGGTGGACGAGGACGTCCAATCCATTATCGAGGGTCCGGTGGCTGAAAGAGATCTCCATCGCAGCAGGCGCCGGCGTCCTAGTAGGCAACCAGCGCGCGCTCGCGGCGTGGATCGGCGCCGCCACGCAGGCGTCCGGTGACAGGATCGATGCCCGCGGCGACCACTCCCGTCGAGATGCCGTACGGCGTGCGGAGCCGCAGCACGTGCCCGCGGGACCGCAGTACTTCGAGAACGTCGGGCGCAAGCGTCCGTTCGACTTCGAGGACGCCAGGCTGCGCGCGATGATCGTCGAACGAGCTCTGCGGATGCAGCGAGTTGACCCGCGGCGCCTCGATCGCGGCCTGCACGTCGAGACCGAAGTCGATGATGTTCAACAGGACGAGCAGGATCTGCTGGTCCTGGCTGTCGCCGCCGGGTGTGCCGATTGCGAGAAACGGCTTGCCGTCCTTCAACACGACGGTCGGAGTGAGCGTCGTCCGCGGACGTTTACCGCCGGCGAGCACGTTCGGGCTGGAGGGCTCGAGCCGGAAGGCCTGCATCCGGTTGCTCATCGGCACACCGGTGTCGCCCGCGACAAAGGCGCCGCCGAGCAGCCATCCGGAACTCGGCGTGGCCGAAAACAGATTTCCCGCCGCATCGGCAACCTGGATCGAGGTGGTGTCACCTGGTTCTGGGTGGACGCTGGAGCCCGGCCTGTCAGGCCGGCTAAAGCCGGCCTCTACCGGAATATCTGTACCGATACGTGCCGCGCCGCGCTCTGGATCACCCGGCCGCTGCTCGATACTGGCGTGCGCGGGATCGATCAAGGCGCGGCGCACGGTCGCGTATTCCGCGGACAGCAATGCCGGCCCCGGAACCCGCGCAAAGTCCGGATCCGCGTAATAACGGTCCCGGTCCGCGTACGCAAGCTTCACCGCTTCGACGATCGTGTGGGTCGCGTCGGCGGATCCCTGCCCCATCTTCGCGAGATCGAAGCCCTCGAGGATACGCAACGTCTGCAGCAGCGCCGGCCCCTGATTCCAGAAGCCGGCCTTGTGGACCGTGAATCCCCGGTACGGCACGGTTGCGGGTTCCTCGACCTTGCCGCGGTAGGTCGCCAGATCGTCGTCGGTCATCACACCGCCGGCCGCACGGACCGCCGCGGTCATGCGCGTGGCGATGGATCCCTTGTAGAAGGCGTCGCGTCCAGCCACGATCGCCTGCTCCCGCGTCGCGCCGCCGCTTCTGGCCTGCGCCTCCGCGGCGACCAGCGCCCGCAACGTGGCCGCGAGGTTCGGCTGTCGGAACATCTCCCCGACGGGGGTGATCTTGCCGTCGGGATAGTAGGTACGGATCGACCACTCGTAAGGTTCCGAGGCCTTGCGTTCGGATTGCAGGTAGCCGCGCAGGAACTCGTACATCGGGAAGCCGTCGGCAAGCGCGATCGCCGGCGCCATGACTTCCGCGAGCGACTTGGTGCCGTACTTCTCCAGGGCGAGCGCCGCGGCGTCGACCGCTGCCGGAATGGTGGCGCCCAGCGGCCCGTTACCCGGAATCGCGGTCTTTCCCTCGAACAGTGCCGGGGACGCTCCCTTGGGCGCGGATCCTTGACCGTTGATCACGACGACCCGCCGGTCGCGCGCGGAGTAGATGATGATCGGCGCTTCACCCCCGAGGCCGAAATGCGAGATCTCGGTCACCGCGGACGCGAACATCGACGCGACGCCGGCGTCGATCGCATTTCCCCCCGACACGAGCATCTGTGCGCCGGCATCGGCCACAAACGTCCGCCCGGCGGCCACGACGCCGTGGTCCGCGCGGACTTCACTGCGAATCGGCTTGAAGGTCTGCTGCGCCGAAACGTGAATGCCCAACGCGGCGACGATCGCCACAACCCGCCCCGCGCCCCGCGCCCCGCGACCCGCGCACCGCGTCCCCCATTTCACAGTTGCATCCTACCGGCATTCTCGCCCATCGTAAAACGCCAAATGCCGCAGCGAATGCTGGCGCTCGTTGCGCTCGGACAGTTTTTCGGAATGACGCTGTGGTTTTCGGCAACGGCAGCGGCGCCGCGCATTGCGTCGGAGCTGGCTCTGGGGGAATCGGCGACGGCGTGGCTGACCATCGCCGTGCAGGGAGGGTTCGTTGCCGGAACGCTGATCAGCGCCGTGCTCAACCTTGCGGATGTTTTCAACGCCCGTCGGCTGTTCGCCGCAGGCTGTGTCGCCGGCGCCGCGGCGAATGCGGCGATCGCCTGGTCGTCCGATGGATCGACCATCATTGCCCTGCGCCTGCTGACCGGGGCGGCGCTCGCGTGCGTGTATCCGCCGGGAATGAAAATCGCCGCCGGCTGGTTTCTCGAGCGGCGAGGCAGCGCGCTTGGCGTCGTGGTCGGTGCTTTGACCCTCGGCTCGGCGTTTCCGCACCTTCTGTCGTGGAGTGCCGCCGACCTGTCGTGGCGGACGCTGATGCTGAGTTCCTCGATGCTCGCCGTCATTGGCGGTGCCATCGTCCATCTCTTCGTCAAGGACGGCCCGCACGTTGCGGCATCGGCGCCGTTCGATCGGCACGCGCTTGGCGCCGTCGTGCGTAACCGCGGCGCCCGGCTCGCCACCTACGGGTACCTCGGGCACATGTGGGAGCTCTACGCGATGTGGGCGTGGATCGCTGCGTTTGCCGCAGCCTCGCTGGCGGCAGCCGGGGCAGAGGACAGCCGCAGCGGATCGCTCGTCGCGTTTGTGGCGATTGCCAGCGGCGCGGCTGGTTGCGTTGTCGCCGGGCTGTGGGCGGATCGCTGGGGAAAAGCGCGAATCGCACGCCTCGCCCTCATCACCAGCGGCGCCTGTTCGGCCGCCGCCGGGCTGCTCTACGCCATGCCGCTCGAGGCGTTACTGGTTCTTGCGGTGATCTGGGGCTTTTCCGTCGTTGCCGACTCCGCGCAGTTCTCCGCGCTGGTCAGCGAATACAGCGCGCGCACGCACGTCGGCACCGCGCTGACACTCCAAACCTGCGCCGGCTTCTTGTTGACAATGGTGAGCATGAGACTGCTGCCGCTCGTCGCGGCCAGCTATGGATGGCGGTGGGCGTTCCTGCTGCTCGTGCCCGGCCCGATCCTCGGCGCCATGGCGATGAGTCGCCTTCGCCCGTCACGCGGCGCGTAGTGCGCGGGGCGCGGTGCGCGGTTCGCAGGGCGCGGTTCGCAGGGCGCGGGCGTGGCGCGAATCGGGTTGTGTGTAAGGCGCATCCCGCATCCCGCACCGCGCATCCCGCACTGCGACCCGCGCCCCGCGCCCCGCGTCTATCTCACCTGCACCAACGGAATCGCCCGCTTCGCGCTCGAGTTGTAATTGGCGATCGAAAGCTGCGCCGCCAGCTGTTCCGCCGCCGAGCGCAGGGCGCGGGCGGCGGGCGAATCCGGCTCACCGACGGTGATCGGGACCCCGGTATCGCCGCCGACTCGAATCGGCTCGTAGAGCGGCACGCGGCCGAGGAAGGGAACGGCGAGCTCGGTTGCCAGCGCCTCGCCTCCTCCCTTGCCAAAGATGTCGCTCTCGTGCGAGCACGACGGGCAGACGAAGTGGCTCATGTTCTCGATCAGCCCCAGCGTCGGCACGTTCAGTTTCTGGTACATCCGCACGGCCCGCCGCGTATCGGCCACTGACACGGTCTGCGGGGTCGTGACCACCACCGCGCCGGAGACGGGGACCGATTGGCTGAGGCTGAGGGCGATGTCACCGGTACCGGGAGGCATATCAACGATCAGGTAGTCCACCGCGTCCCACTTCACTTCGCGGAAGAACTGATTGATCACGCCGTGCAGCATCGGGCCTCGCCAGATCACCGGCGAATCATCACTGGTCAGAAACGCCATCGATACGAGTTGCAGGCCGTACTGCTCCGCCGGGACGATCTTCTGCCCGTCGGTCTGGAGCTGGGTGTTGATCCCGAGCATGATCGGCACGTTGGGCCCGTAGACGTCGCCGTCGATCATCGCGACACGCGCTCCGCGCTGGCTGAGCGCGATGGCCAGGTTGACAGAGACCGTGGTCTTGCCGACGCCACCCTTCCCCGCGCCCACCGCGATGATGTTCTTCACCCCTGGAACCGGCTGACGATTCACGTCGGAAGAAACCGTCGCGCGCACCTGAAAGGTCATCTCGATGTCGACGGCTGAAACGCCGGGCAGCGCCGCAACCAGCTGCCGCGCCTGTTCTCGCATCTGGTCCTTCACCGGACAGGCAGGCGTTGTGAGCTCGATCGAGAACCGAACGCGGTCCCCTTCGATCCGCAGGTTCTTGATGAACTTGAGCGAAACGATGTCGCGTTTGAGGTCAGGATCCTGCACGCCGCGGAGCGCGTCGAGGACCGCCGCTTCGGAAACAGTTGCCATTTCTTTACAGTGTATCGACTACTCGCGCTGTTCCGCCATTTCGCCGGCGAACGGCAATTTGTAGCGCTCGCCGCGGTAGGCCTTGAACATCAGCAGCAGCCAGAGCACAGCCGAAAGCGGAAGGATGATCGGAAAGGCCACGAACCAGCCGAGGGGGAACAGCAGCGACAGCGCCACGAACCACGCAATCGAGAGACCGCCGAAAACGATGACCGACTGCCACGCGTGAAAGCGGACGAACTTGTTGGTGGGCTCGAGCAGCAGAAAGACGGCGCCGGTGATCCAGCCGAACGCGTAGGTAAGCGCGCCTCCGACGTTTTCGTCCAGCCCGCCGACGGTTTTGTTCATCGTAATCAGCCCGACGGCGAGCGGGCCGGTCCGACAAACATGGTGCGCGACTCGTTGTGGAGCAGCACCCACCAGGCATAGATCCCGAGCGCCGTACCAAACGGCAGCAGAAACAGATTCGGGACCGCGAGCCACATGACGGCGGATCTTCCGGCCGGTTCCTGGCGGCGCAGCGACCGCCCTGCCCACGCATTGGCGGCCCCGCCGGCGAGCAGCGCGGCGGCAAAGACACCGAAGGTGAGCGCGGTGACGCCGGCGCCAACCCGGTCGCCAGAATTGAACAGGCCAATGGCCAGGGCGCCGATCGCCAGCAACAGGGTTGCGACCCCCAGCAGCAAACCGATGCCGCCCCACGTCACTTGCAGCACGCCGAGCAGCCGGATGTGAGGGCGCATGAACCGGGAGTTACCGAATGGACACGCTGAGCTCGATGACCGCCGGCGCCATCCCAGCCGGCGTCACGCTGAACCTGAAGCGCGAGCCCGAGCGCACCCCCGCCGGGACTCGCAGTCGCAGCGGGTACTCGCGAGCGACTTCACCGCTGCCCGCGCATGCCCGACACCATTCCTCCCACACTTCACCGCGCCCGCCACAGTCCCCGCAGGTCGTGCGCAGCGGGATCAGCAGCGGCACCAGCGCCCCCCAGAACGCCTCCTGCGGTGTCAGCTCGACGTCCGCCGCCAGCTGCGCACTCGGAAGGCTGCCGAAAAACGAGTGCCGCATGCCGTCGAGGACGCTGGAGACTGAGGGGAAATCGATCGCGACCTCGTCGGCGAGCCAGTTGATGCGCGAGCTGCGATCTCGTAGTGAGGCGTCGTAGGAGCGCCGGCGATTCGAATCCGCCAGGACCTCGTAGGCGCGGGCGACTTCGAGAAACGCCGCCGTACGGTCGTCGCCGGAGATGTCGGGGTGGTATCGACGAGCGAGCTGGCGATACGCCCGCTTGATCTCGTCAGCCCCCGCATCGGCTCCCACGCCGAGGACGTCGTAGTAATCCCGCATTCGCCGTGTATTCTCTCAGGCGGTTCCACCGCCGTACACTCCCGCCGGGCCGCCCGGACTGCCGGTCCCGGTCACCTCTGACCGTCCCTGCAGAACAGGTGCCGCTGTTGACGGTACGATAGGAGCCGGGATCGGGGAAGTCAAGAAACGTGAGCGAGGAATCGCGCCGCAGGCGCTCTGAAGGAGGCGGCCCGGCTTAGCGGGCGCCGAGGGTCAGAAGGACTTCGTTCCGGACGTCTTCGTCGAAATCGCTGAAATTCAACGCCGTTTCGCATTCGTCGCACAGCAGCTCGATCACCGCGGGGCGCCCTTCCTCGCTGGCTTCCACGCGCGACTCACGCAGCTGAACGACGTGCATCTGCAGGGTTTTGACCAGAAAATTCTGGTCGTTCCCGCAGCTCGGACAGGTCAATGCCATTCCACACTCCTCGTCGACCGACAGAAAGCCGCTCGAAACTCCAAATTGTACGCGGACGGCTTTCACGTACGCAATCAAGATCTTAGCGGCAGCAGGGGGGATGAGGGACTGGGATTCGGGGGGGCGCCAGGAAAAAGGGCGGACGAGGGCTACTCGTCCGACTCCTCTTCTTCGTCGTCGTCGAATTCCGCCGGATCCCCCAGCCGCAGCACCTGGCCACTCGCATGACCGGCCAGAATGCAATGAGGACCCTTCGCTTCGAGCGAAACGACGGCAACATCCCAGGGACGGGCGCGATACGCGGCCGCTACGCAGCCGCACGGCAGCCCCTCGAGCGCTTCGAGCTCGAACACAGTCGCCGTGGGTCTTACGTAACTAAGGGCACTAGCAGGAACTGCCATTACCGCACCTCCCGTCGCATGCCGTCCATGCAATCTGAACGCCAGTTAAATCGTTAGACCGGCATTTGCCCCTTTTGGTTCCTTCACGGTTGGAAATCCTTGCGGAAAAGTGATTTGCGACTCGTGCACAGCAGTGCGCGCCATGCTCGCGACCTGTTATCCACAGGAGACAACCTCCGGTTCGCCGGGGACTGATGAAAATCACTTTCGATGGAACTTGCTCAGCTGGTGAGGCTTAGCTTCGAGTCTCGACCGAATCCGGCCTTTTGGAGGCAGTCACCTCCCGTGCAGATGTTCGACAACCGCGGTTACGAGCTGCCGCACATTGTGAAACACCGTCCAACGGAATCGTCACGAGCCGTCGCTAGAGGTCTTGACCCCTCAGAACTTGTACAAATGAGTCAAGCTTTCTGCGGGGCAAGACCGTCCCCGCGTCAGCGGGGCGTTTATCAAAAATGCCACCTAGCGAGGCGGAGCCTCTCGACGGTCTGGCGGAGCCTCGCTAGTGATCGGCGCGCGACAAAGCCGCCACGTGAACTCGCGGCCCGACGCCGCCGTCCAGCGGATCGTGTCTTCCGCGGACGCCGCCGCAGCGCCGAAGAGCGCCCTCAAGGAGATCGGCAGCACATCCGCCAGGCCGCCGCGGCCAGCCTGGAGGGATCCGTCCTTGAGCGGCGATGACAGGTAGAGGCGGTCGCGGGCACGGGTGAAGGCGACATAGATCAGGCGCCGCGTTTCGTGCTGCTCTCGCTCCCGCTCCACATCGTCCGATTCGGAGATGAACGGGCTGACCGACACCGACGGCTGGCCGTTCTCGCCATCGGCGATGACCCGCACCGGCCGCGGCAGGCCGCCCGCTCCGCGCGCCATGTTCACGACAAAGACGATCGGGAATTCGAGCCCTTTCGACGCGTGTATCGTCATCAGGTTCACCGCATCGATGGCTTCGAGCACCGCGTTCGATTCATCGCCGGCGCTGAGCGAGTCGATGTGATCCGCAATGCGCGCAAGCGTCGCGTAGCCCCGGTTCTGGACCCGACGGACGAGGCCGCGCATCTTCTTGAGGTTTTCCCACGCCTGCTGCGAACGCCTTCCCCGCAGTTCATACGGGTACGCTCCCTCGGTGAGCACCTGCTCGAAGAGTTCGGCTGGCGGTATGCGGTCGGCGGCCGACAGCCAGCCGGACACGGTCTGGCGAACGAGTTCGAGGACCCGTCGGTCCTCCGCGTCAAGAGCAGACAGGTCACCCTCGCCGGTAATGGCGTCGGCGAGATCCGGCGCCAGCGCCGCCAGGCCCCTGTCGGACAGCCGGACGAAGCGCGATCGGAGAAACGCTGCGGCGCGGAGGTCCGATTCCGGTTGGGCGAGGTACCTGAGAAGCGCGGATGCGTCCTTGATCTCGTCCGAGTCGAAAAACCCGAGTCCCTTGTAGACATAGGCCGGGATGTTCTGTTCCGCGAGGGCCTGCTCGAACTCGCGGTGGCTGGTGCGCGACCGGAACAGGATCGCAATGTCGCCGGGTCTCGCCCGCCGCGGCACACCCGTCTTGCGATCGCGCACGTCATCGTCGCGAAGGATCCGAGCGACTTCCGTCGCGACGGCTGCCGCGCATGCGTCCGGATCATCCGCCGCCGCGATGCCGAGCGCCGGGCCGCGGGGATCGCGCGCAGCCCCGGTATCGGGGAAGCGATCCGTATCGCGGTACACGAAGGCGTCGGGACGCCGGGCCGGCAACGTCATCTCCGCGCAGATCTCGTTGACGAAATCCAGCAGCTCGGGCGCGGCTCTGAAGCTGCGCGAGATCGATTGCCGCGCACGTCCATTCGGTCTGAGGCCGTCGATGTATCTCCCGGCATCCTGCAGCACCGCGACTTCCGCGTCGCGGAATCGATAGATCGACTGTTTGCGATCGCCGACGATGAAGATCGACGGATTCGAGACGAGTCCGAGCCCTTCACCCCACGATTCGATGAGCAGTGACACCAGTTCCCACTGCGCGCGGCTCGTGTCCTGGAACTCGTCGACCAGGACGTGGTGGTATCTCGATTCGAGACGGAAGCGGCTCTGGGAGAATTCATCCATCCGACGCAACAGCTGGAGCGCCCGCTCGAGGACGTCGGAGAAATCCAGGACCGCGCGCGCGGCAAGTGTCCGGCGATACTGCTCGAGCGCGACGGCAAACATCCGGCGGATCCCACGCGCGAGGACGACGTTGAAGTCGCGTGAGAACTGGCGGATCACCCGTTCGACCTGCGGCGCGAGGGCAAAGACCGCCTCGCGATGGCGCCGCGCGATGTCGGGGGTGCGGCAATGGCCCGCGTTGTACGGCGGGATTGCGCCCCCACGCCGCGCCTTGCCGTCCTGGGTCAGAAAGTGGAGCGATACCCGATCGAGCATGGCGCGGATCTCCGCCGGGGCGGCATCCTCGAACCGTTGAAGCCGCGACATCTCGCGCAGCAGCAGCTGGTAGCGCGGATGCGCTGACGGCCCGTCGAGCAGCATCCGTTCCAGCCCACCAGGGGTTGATCCGAACGCGTCGATCAACGCTTCGGCGGCCCGGCGACAGATCCCGCCTGGGGTCAGATCCGCGGGACCGCTGGCGAGGAAGCGATGGATGGCGTCGCCGGCAACGATGCGGCGCTGCAGCAGCATTGCCAGGCCCGTGCGCGTTCTCGAGGACCCCAGCTGCGCCAGTACGAGCGCAACGTCCTCATCGGATTCGGCGAGCCGCGCGAACATTCGCATCGAGCGGTCGAGCGACTCCTCGACAAATCGCGGGACTTCTGTCTCGTCGGCCAGGTCGAAGCCCGGATCGAGGTCCGCTTCGAGAGGAAATTCACGGAGCAGCGACAGGCAGAACGCGTCGATCGTGCTGATCGCGATCTCGCCGAGCCGGTCACGGAGCGCCAGCCAGCGCGCTCGATCGAATTCCGACAGCGACGCGGACGCGCGGAGGTCCCCGATGATCCGCTCTCGCATTTCGGTCGCGGCCTTCCTCGTGAACGTGATCGCAAGGATATTCGCCGGCTCGACCCCTGCTTTCAGCAGGTTGATATAGCGCTGCACGAGGACGGTGGTCTTCCCCGTCCCGGCCGATGCTTCGAGAACGACGTTATTGGACGGATTGACGGCAAAGCGGCGCGCCGCTTCGTCGACATCGATGGCTAGCTGGCTACTCATCGCCGACGTAGTCCTTGCGGCAGACGGCGGCGTAGGCGCACCACTGGCAACGGAACGGCTCTTCGGGACGCACCGGGAACTCTCCACGTTCGATGCCGTCTATGGCGGCGAGGAAGCGCTCCTGCCCTTCCTTCAGCGCCGTTGCCATCGGGGCCCGGCCGCCGAGCGGGACGAACGGATCCTTCTCTTTGAAGGCGACGTATCCGGCGCGCTCCAGCGTCCACGATCGCCCCCGATGACCCTCGAGCGCCTGTTCGGCGCAGACCCCGTAGATCGGGAGCTGAAGAGCGCGGGTCGACTTCGGCGCTCGGCCCAGTTTGTAATCGATCACCCGCAGCGTGCCGTCAGCCATCAGATCGATTCGGTCAGCTTTCGCGCGAATCGCGACCTCGCGAGTCCCTTCGGAACCTGCAAAAGCAAAGGTTCCCTCGAGTGGATGCTCGAGCAGCCGTTCGATAACCTCTCCCCCCTGTTCGATCTCGAAGGCAAATGCACGCTCCGCCAAGCCGGACGCGGCCGCGGACCCGAGGAGGTGCGTCCGCTCGAGCGCCCGGTCGGCTTCGGGCAGGCGATCCAGCCGGGATTCGACGACACGCTCGAACAGCACTATCGCGTCCGCGACGTTGTCAATTGTGATGGTCTGGTGGCCGGCACGCTGCCACTCCTTGAAGAACTGTTCGAAGACCTCGTGGATGAAATGCCCGCGTTCACGGGGCGTGAGACCCGGTTCCTCTTCCCGCTCCTCCGGCAGGCGCAGCACCTGCGCTGCGTAGTATTTGAACGGGCACTCGAGATACCGCTCGACGTGGCTGACTGCGTAGGTCCTGGCGCCGCAAGCTCCCGTGGCTCCGTGGTAGCGAGCGTCGGCTGACGAGGTTCGGTGCGCGCGCAACTGCAGCCATTGCTCCATTGCGGCATCCTCGAGTGTCGGCTGAACCTCGAGACAATCAGACGCCAGGTCTTCGTGCGCCAGCAACGGCATCACGCGATCCGGCTGGCGGCGTTCGATCGGAAGCCCGGTGCCCTCGAGCTCCTCGACGAACGCGGAGGGCGCAACGATCGCGTCGTCTTCGAGCGTGAACGATGAGGCGGAGATGCGAACGCGCGGCAAGGCGATCAAGTCGCGAAAGCGGGCGCGGTCGGCCGCGGAGCGAGCCGCATCTGCGGGCCAGCCAAGCTGCGCCAGTATCGACCAGGGATAGAAGATCCTGCGCTCCGCGGGCTCGGGCCAGTCGGCCTCGACGAGGCCGACGATCCTCAACTCGTCGACGTCAGCGTACGAGGCTGTGGCGGCGTTCATCAGGCGAACACCTTCGTCCGGTGTCATGGCCGCGAAGGTCTCAGCGTCGATCCATCTGCGGACGCTCTCCGCCAGCTCGTCGAGCGGCAGCGGCTCGTTGTCATGCTGCGAATGGGCGTCGCGCAGCGACCCGATCGCGGCAAGGACGGCGTCGCGTGCTCTTGTATGCCGCTCTTTCCAGGGTGCATCTTCGGGGGGCACGCGTTCGAATTTGCCGATGAAGGCGGCAAGAGCTTCGACCTGCGCGGCTGCCGAGTCGCCGGCGCGAACCAGGGTCAGCTCCGACGCTGCCGATCGGGCGGCTGCGAGAGCCGGCTCCGCGCGGCCGGAGGCGGCGCAGGCAGTGAGTCGGTCCCATCCACCCGAGAATTTTGAGTCGCGCATCCAGCGGTCCAGAGCGGCGATGCTCTGCCGGTCGCATCCGAAGTCGAAGTGCGGAGACGAGAGCAGGGCAATCGTCGAGGCGCGGTTTCCCTCGGCGCTGAGGAACGACAGAACCAGATCGACCGCGGCGGCAAACGGTTCCCCGGACAGCGGCAATCCGTCGAATGACTGGTACGAGATGCCGGCGTCGGAGAACACCTGTCGCGCCAGGTAGAGGTACGGCAGCGGCCGCTGGAACACGATTGCGCAGCGGCGCTGGTCACGGACTGTCGCGGCGCGATATTTCAGCTCGCGGACGACGTCCGCCAGCTCTTCTTCCCGGTCGCGGCAGGTGAACCAGCGACGATCCGCGTCCCCGGCGGGAGGTGCGGCGAGCGTGGGACGGTGCGAAGCCACCGTGGCACATCGCTCCTCTTCGATCCCGGGTAACAGGTCGTGAATCCGCTCGTGAAAGCCCGACGCGAGGAGGTTCTCGGTCGCAACGACGTCCAGTCGCTCGACCCCCCGGAGTCTGCTGAGCAGGTCGAAGTCGGACGGAAAGAGACCGCGAGAGTCGGAGGCCTGGTCGCCGACGGTTACCACGACGCGCCCGTAGGGTGATGGTGTTGGCTGCGCCAGGAGCAAGCTGCGGAGTCCATGCTCGTCAATGGCGTCGGTTTCGTTCGAGAGGCGTTCGAACTCGCGATATGCAGCGGCGAGAAACTCCGTCTGACGCAGCAAACGCTCGGCGCCGCGATCAAAGTCTGCGCTGTAGGCCAGCTGCGCGGTCACCTTTCGTCCGAAATCGTCGAGCGACTGCTCGCGCCGCCGCAACTCGTCGTAGAACCGAAGCATCTCGCGCAGCAGACCGGCTCGCAGGCTGAACGGCGGCGGCACCTCCGCTGCAGTTTTTCGCGCGGCGCGTCGCAGCAGCACTTCGCGTTCGGTGACCGACAGCAGGCGTGGCAGATCGCCGTACGAGCGATGGAGCCGGTCGTAAAACTCGGCACGTGTCAGAAGATCGGCCGACGTCCTTACGCGCGACGTCGGGTCGCGGCGAACGAGCGTCCGCCGCAGCTCCCGGGCTGCCGCCGCTGACGGTACCAGCACGGCACACGACTCCGGCGACACTCCTCCCACGAGCGTGCCGACGACCGCGTGCATGGTTTTGAGATCCGGCACCCGCAGAAGCCGGGTTATGCGAGGGGTGATCACCTGGGCGAGCTTCCCTCGCTGGTTTTCTTCTGCGTTTGTTCTGTGCTTCCGGGTTGGTCGCGTTCTCCGGTCATGACAGCGAGCTCGTCGTGGGCGCGCTGCCACAGCAGGAGCGCGCCGGCGGCGGCGGCCGATGCGTCCCAGGCAAGTTTCAGGGTGTTGGAGGTAATGGCAGTCTGGCGCAGCGACGCGGCCTGGCTTCCCATATGGACAGCCGATAGCAGCATGGCATGCACCGCTTGCAGATCCGCGGGGACGGGGATGACGGCAAACTCCTTCAGCGCGAGCGTCGAAAGAGCACCGATCTTGGGCAGAGCGCCGCGATCGGGTCCCGAGAGATCACGGATGTCTTCGAGCCAGGCCCGCAGGCCGGTTATTCGTCGTCTGGGAGTCCTGGTTGCAATGCGGTATTGCCAGACCTGGTCGATGCGCGCGCCACGCGCGTCGCGAGCGAGCCGCAGGCGCCTGGCCTCATCGAGCCGGATATCCAGCGTGCTGAGCAACCCGGTCATCTGGCCCGACCGCCGTCGGCCAAGCCGATCGTCGGCCGAGAGCACCTGGGCAATCACCTGCTGTAAACCGCGAACGTCCGCCTTCTGGGCTCGTTCGCCCGCTTGTTTCAATGCCTTCCTGGCGAGATCGCTGTACGCCTGCTCGACTTGCAGCTCAGCGGTCAGCGCCGCCGAGGCGCTGGCGCGCAACGCCGGCGCCCAGGTCGCCGTCGAAGGCGCGAAGGCGAGCTGTTCGGTCAGAATCCTGAGGAGCGCGACCTTTTCGTCCGGATCGCTGGCCAGGAGCGCGGCACGGTACGCCGTCTCCAGCGAGCCTTGCACGTCCAACGCGGGCATCAGCGGCGGCAGCGCCTCTGGTGGCAGCGCCGTCGCCACCAGACTCAGGTCGAACTGGTTACCGCCGGAAGCAATCCGCATTTCCGCAACAACATCGTCGAGCATCCCGACCAGCTGGGAGACTTCCGCGGCCTTGTAGCCATGGTGGGCAGCCGGCCATGCCGCGAGGTTCCGGCGGGCCTCTTCCGCCATTGCGACCCGAAGCCTGGCGTCGTTGGTGAGCGCGATCGCGTTGAGCCCGGCGGTCACCTGACCGGTCAGCGCCACGAAATCCTGTTCACCGCGAGTGTCCGCGTACTGCTTGGCGCGAACGGCATCAGCGTATTGGTCCGTTCGCTGCCAATTGACCGTGCTGTCCGGAATGCTCAACAACTGCAGCCGCAACTCGGGGCCTTCGCCTAGAGGCACCGAAAAGACCACCCGCCCGGCGACACGCGCGAACTCGCCGTAACTCACGAGCGTGGAGCCATCGGTGAGGAAAATGCGGAACAAAGCCGCCGCTGCCGACTCGGCGCGGAGGTGTACGGGCGTCTGGCACACGGCGAGCGCGACTAGAAGAACACTGAAAAATCTGCCTACGGAGCCCGCTGTGGAAAACATGTGGAAGAAACGTTGATGTCCTGTGGAGCGACTGCTGATTATCGTTTTTTTTGCTTCCGCTTTCGGCACATTCTCCGGCGGGTGCACCGTGTTGATGCGCCTTCGACGGTCCTTTCGCTTGATCGGCGCGACGCGCTCGCTAGAATTGCGGCTCCGTCGTCACGATTTCACAGCGCTGTTACAACACGTGAACGTTCACCGCATCAAAGAGACCATCAACGGCCGCGACTACCTCATCGAGGTGTCGATGGTCGGGGTCGACAAATGGAGAGCCCAGATCCGCCGGACGCCGGGCGGTTGCTGCGCGATGATGCCGTTCTACGGCGCGACGCCAGACGAGGCCGCCGCGCACTTGAGTCAATGGCTAGCCATTGTAAATGGTCAGCGTCGCGACCCCGTCGTCGCCGGATCGTGACCTCGCAGGTCCGCCCTTTCAGGGCAGGTCTGTCCCACTCCCGAAAACATAACCGGACACGGTGACAGGGCAGGTCACAGGGCCGAGACGCCCGGCTCGCGTCCAGGTTCGGAAGCGGGCGACGGATGTGACGTGCGTCAGCGTGTCGTTGCCAGCTCGGTGATCGCCTCGAAAAGTAGACGCGTCCTGGCCTGATCGGTGGCTGAAGTCTGGTCTTTCTTCAGTTCGCCAGCCAGCCTCGACAGCGCGCGTTGACGCGGCTGCCCGGAGAGCTTTTCGGCGGCGGCGAGTTCAGTGCGGACCGCGCTCACCCTGGCGGACGCCAGCCCGTTGCCACGTTCCAGTTGATCCAGGTAGGCGCGCGCCTTGGCGAAGCTTGGCGGCCACACCATCTTCCGCTGTTCCTGTGCGTTCAGGTAATCAAAGCGCACGGTCTTTGCCGCATCCAGCTCGTTTTGCGAGATCAGACCGCTCGGGAGCAGCTCGAAGATATCGAGCCCGCGCGCGATCTCTGAGCTCACGATCGCCCCGTTGTACCAGTAAACGGACCACGAGCCGCCCTGGATCATCCGCGTCGCATCGATCGGACCGCGATCGAAAAACGCTATTTCTTTCGGGTTGGCGACGTCGGTCCAGTCGAACACCGAGATGCCACCCTGATACCAGCCCTGCACCATGACTTCCCGACCGGGGATGGGAATCAGCGAGCCATTGTGCGCCACGCAGTTCTCGAGCGATGTCTGAGGTGCCGGCAGCTTGTAGTAGCTCTTGAACTGCATCTTGCGGTTGGCGATCGTGAAGAGCGCGTTGGCGCCCCACTCCGGCTTGTCGGTGTCGCGGCAGCGAGGCTGAGAGCCGCCGCCCCATTCGTCGGAGAACAGGATCTTGCTGCCGTCGTTACTGAAGGTCGCCGAATGCCAGAACGACATGTTGATGTCGGCCGCCTGGTCGATGCGCTTCGGATTGGCAACGTCAGTGATATCGAAGAGCAGTCCGTATCCACCACACGCGCCGCCGGCCAGGCCGATGTCCGGGTAGACGGTGATGTCGTGGCACTGATTCGGGCCGGAGTTCCGCGCGTTCGGGTCCGCGCCTCGGCCGCCTCCCGCCGCGGGAGGAGTTCCCGCAGGAGCAGCTCCGGTCGCGCCAGCCGCAGCCGGAGGCGCCGCAGCCGGAGGCGCTCCAGTCGGAGGCGCCCCAGTCGGAGGCGCCGCAGCCCGCCGGTCCCACGACCGGGCTCAACCCGCCGCGGCGGGGGGGCAAGGCCGTAGAAAATCCGCGGCGAGCTCACGATTGCCGCCTTTTCGGGCGCGGCGATCGGCACACGAATCACCTCGAGCCTGAAGCGCGCGCTATTCGGGTCTTCGATCGGACCGTCCGTGCATCCCGGGAGCTCGTCCGCCGAGCGCACGCGCGACGATCCCGACACATAGATGTAGACGTTCGCCTTGTCACGCGGATCGGTCACGACCGTGTGCGTATGTGAGCCACGGCAGGTCTGAACGTTCGTCACGTACTTGGGATTGGCGATGTCGGCGATGTCGAACACACGGATGCCGCGCAAACGATCCTTGCTGACCGGCTCCGGCACGCCCTGGATGCCGCAGTCGACGCGGCCGGTCTGCCCTTCACCCGATACGAACAGCAGGTTCTTGTAGACCGAGACGTCGCTTTGCGATGCCGGGCAGACGTAGGTCAGGACTGGCGTCGGCTTCGAGAGGTTCGACATGTCGAACACTTGAAAGCCGTTGTAGTTGCCCTGGACCACGTACTTGCCGGTGAATGCCAGGTCGGAATTGGTGACGCCGAGGAATTTCTCCGCCGGCGGGGTCGTCGAGACGAGTCGAACGTTCCATGCCGCCTGTGCGGCGTCCCATCGGCCGGCCGTGAGGCCGACGCGCGGGTCGGGCGTGGGGGCCGTCGCGGACACGATCGGCTTGACCGGCGCAGGCATCACGCTCGGCGGCGGAGTCGGCGGTGGCGGCGGTGCGCCCCGGCCCCGGCCTCCCCCCCTGCCGCCGGCGTCAGGCGCTTCGGCAGGTGCTGCGGCCGGCGGCGTCGCGGCGGGCGGCGTGGCGCTGGCCGCCGGAGGAGTGGCAGCCGCCTGCGGCGGCGCAGCCGCGGCAACCGGGGCGGCGGCTGGAGCTGGAGCGGCTGGCGGCGCGGCCGGCGCTTGAGTCGATTTCGTCGCACATGCCACTGCCAGCAGCCCCGCGGCAACCGAGGCAAAAACAACCGATCGGGTCATTGGAACTCCATTCAGCGGGGTGTGGACGCAAGCATCTTCTGCATGCGCTCGATCTCGATCAACTGATCCGCGTACATGTCGGACGCGAACTTGTACATGTCCTCGTCCTGCAACGCACCGTGGGACTCGAAAAGGTCGTCGACCATCTTCAACGCCCCTTCGTGGTGTCGCATCATGAAGGTCAAGAACAGCCGGTCCCACTCGGCGTTCCGCGCCTTGTCCAGCTGCGCCAGTTCGGCCGGGCTGAGCATCCCCGGCATCAGCATGTCGTGCTCCACGCCGTTCATCTTCATGCGGTGGTGCGTCGCCTTCGCGTCGGGGACCGGTTGGCCGCGGTCACGCAGCCAGTTGCGCATCAACTCGATCTCGTCGCGCTGCCCGACCACCATGCGCTCGCAGAGCGTGCGTACTTCCGGACGCGCGCCATGTGACGCGGCCCATCCTGCGATCAATACCGCCTGAGCGTGGTGCGGGATCATGCCGGCCATGAAATCCACGTCCGCCTGGCTGTAGGGCTGCCGGACGAGCTCGGGCCGCGCTTTGGGCTCGACGGTCTGACCAGACTGGAATGCCGCGACGCCCGGCCCGGCAATTCCCAGGCACAGGCACAGTGTGAGCAGCGGATCTCTGTGGCTTCTCATCGTTCGCTTACAGCTGCGCGAATGGTAAGACATTTGGGCGGCTGCGCAAAACGATCGGTCGTTTTCAACGCGCGTCGGGTCGCATTTCGCCGAGGAGCGTCGGAATCAGCTCGGAGACGGTCGGGTGGATCGGCACGGCGCGCTCGAGGACGTCGTAGGTCGCGCCCGCATTCATCATGTCGATCACGCCGTGGATTGCCTCGTCGCCGCCGCTACCCAGAATTGCCGCGCCGAGGATCTTGCGGGTCTCCGCGTCGGCGACGACTTTCATGAAGCCGAGGGTTTCCCCCTTTTCCACCGCGCGGCTGACCCGGGTCATTGGACGTTTGGCTGTCAACAGCGGCCGGCCGGTGGCGCGCGCCTGTTCGTCGGTCATCCCGACCCGGCCGAGCGGCGGATCGATGTACAGGGCGTATGCGGGCACGCGGTCGGTGACGCGGCGATACGCGCCGTCGAGCAGGTTGGCCGCGACGATCTCGAAGTCGTTGTAGGACGTGTGCGTGAACGCGCCGCGCCCATTGCAGTCGCCGAGCGCCCAGATCCCGGGCACGGAGGTGGCGAGCGTGTCGTCGACCGTAATGTAGCCGCGCGCATCGGTGGCAACACCGGCACGATCGAGGCCAAGATCGTCGGTGTTCGGGCGTCGCCCGACGGCAAGCAGCACGTGGGAGCCAACGATTGAAGGCGCCCCGTCACGACAATCAACGCCGACGGCCACTCCCCGTTCGTGCGGCGCGACGGTAATGCAGTTGGCGCCGGTCCGCACCGCAATACCCTCGCGCAGCAGGATGTCCTTGATCGCCTCCGATACATCCGCGTCCTCGCGCCCGATCAAGCGCTCGCCCTTTTCGACCACGGTCACAGCTGCGCCGAATCGGCGATGGATCTGCGCGAACTCGAGTCCGATATAGCTGCCGCCGACGATCACCAGGTGGTCCGGCACGCGGTCGAGTGCGAGGATCGTTGTGTTGGTGAGATACGGCACCTCGCCAAGGCGCGGGAACGGCGGCACGACGGCACGACCGCCGACATTGATGAAAATACGCGGTGCCGTCAGCAGCTCGTCACCGACGCCAACGGTGTCCGGCGATTCGAAGCGGGCCTGCCCCTCGAGCACGCGGCAGCCGGGCATCGCGCGGAGCGACTCTTCGACGCCGCGTCGTGCGTTCGAGGTAACCGCATCCGCACGCGCCTTCACTCTCGCCATGTCGACGCGTACCTCGCCGTTCGAGACGACGCCGTAGTCAGCCGCGCGGCGCGCGAGATGTGCGGCATAGGCACTGGCGACCAGTGTCTTGGTCGGCATGCAGCCGGTGTTGACGCACGTGCCACCAAACAGTTTGCGTTCGATGAGGGCCACCGTCATGCCGGCCGCCGTCAGGCGGCCCACGAGCGGCGGACCAGCCTGGCCTGCGCCGATCACAATGGCGTCGAAGCGGCTCATCGCAATGCGACCACGATCAGCAAGGCTCCGAGGAGCGCCACCACGTCCTCGACAAACGCGGCCGGAGGATCGCTTCCGAAAGCCTTCGCGAGCTGTCCTCGTGCCGTGCTTCCCCCGAGCGTGCCGACAATGGCGCCGACAATCCCGGCGGCTGCGCCGGCCAACATGGCTCCACTCGGCGTCCCGACCGCGGCCCCCGCCAGGGCACCCGACGCGATCCTGGCGCCGAACTGTACCGGGACCCTGCGGCTTGGGGTCGATGGGAGTTGATCCGTAACGAACTCAATCAGTGCGAAGGTCGACAGGATCCACGGCGTCCATGCGTAACCGAGGAACAACAACCAGCTGCCGCTCAGGTCGAGCGATCCAAGATACGCCGCCCAGCTCACCGCGGCGACCGCCGTCATGGTACGCAGCCCGGCGACGACGCCGATCAGGAGTGAGAGCAGAGAGACGGCGATAACGCTTCGCGGCATCTGCGGGGGAATGTGACACGAGCGCCGGATCACTTGTCAATGCTCGAATCCAGTGTTCGACTGCCGCTGTAACAAGCTGCGGGGTTCCGCGTACATCATCCAGAACGCAGAGTGCCCGGCTACGGAGTGGAACGTGATCGATTTCTCGGAGCTGTACCGGACGCATGCGCGCGACGTGCACCGGTTCGTGTTGTTCCTCTCGGGCGATCCGGCCCTGGCGGACGACATCCTTTCGGAGACCTTCATCCGCCTGTGGCACGCGCGCGGTCGTGTCGACCTGACAACGGTCAAGGGCTACCTGTTGACGATCGCCCGGAACCTCTTCCTGGCCGAGCGCCGACACGCCCGCCGGATGACGACACTCGACGAGGGGGCCCGAGATACCCGGCCGGACGCTGAAGAGCGCGCGCACTTCCACGCCGAACTGCGGGTAGTGCTGGCGGCCCTTCAGACGCTGCCGGAAATCGACCGGGCAGCGGTCCTGCTCAGGGCGGAAGAGGGGTTGTCGTACGAAGAAGTGGCGGCGGCGCTGGGGATTTCCTCCGGCGCGGCGCGGGTCAAAGTGCATCGCGCGCGGCTGAAGCTGGCCGAGGCGGTGAGAGCCGGCGGCGCTGCCGCCGTTGAACCGGAGGTGCAATCGTGAACATCACACGAGACGTGGTCAAGGACCTGGTTCCCATCTACCTGGCGGGAGACGCGAGCGGCGACACACGGGCGCTCGTGGAGGCGTATCTGAAGACCGATCCCGAGCTGGCACGCGACGTCAAGGCGGCAGGCAGCGCGAGGCTGGGGCTGCCTGAGACGCGCACACCGACGGCGGAGAAGCAAGCGCTCGAGGCGACCCGGCAACTGCTCAAGAGCCGCACGTCCACGCTGGTGGTCGCAATGATCTTCACGGTACTGCCGCTGACGTTCGTCTTCCAGGGGACGACGATCACGTTCTTCTTGATCCGAGACGCGCCAGTCATCGGCATCACCTGGTGGGTAACGGCGGCGATCATGTGGATCTGGCACGTGAGGGTACGGAGCCGGCTGCGAGTCTCGGGACTATGAAGGCGCGGTTGAGCCGTCACGCTGCCTAGGATCCGAAGAAGTCCTCCGCGTCACGATAGCTGAATCCGAGCTTTCGGGCGAAGCCCGGATCCTGCGATCCTGCACCGACGTAAAGGCACTGTCCCGGATCGAGCTGGTATCGATGGATGAACAGCACGCCCAATCCGGGAAGCGGCTTTCGACACCAGCACCGCGGCGGGCCGGCGCCGTGGGGACAGTACTGCACATCGAATGGGAATCCGAGCCGTTGGTTCAATTCTTCGAGGACGCGATTCACGTCGGCCGCCGAGCGAGTGCCGGCGGCGATCTCCGGTTGCCACGACAGGCCGAGCACCTGCCACCCTTCTTCGTAGATACCGGCGCAGGGGGGCCGCGCGATTTTCGTCTACAACCATGTCCTCGGGAGTGGAAGGTGTCCGGGCTCCCGATCGGCTGCGAAACAGAACGTCGTCACACCAGACGATCACGGCGCGCTGGACGTGGGCGGGATCCGTCCGTCGCTGGAACGGTTGGACATCGATTCTCGCGAAACCCTCGGAAGCGTCCGGCGGTTCGAGTTCGCGCTGGTAGCGGAACTGCACCGCCGGAGCAAACGCGGCGACATCCGCTTTCTGGAGCGCCGCCAGCTCCTCCTCACCGGGCAGCCTGCCGTATCGAGCCAGCAGCCGAGACGCGGCGTTGACCTGCGAGTCTTCGATCGTCGTCGAGAGCCAGATGCAGCGAATCGGGACGCCGCGTTCCGATGCCGCGCGCACCGCTTCCGCTCGCGATCTGCGAGACACGTAGGTGTTGTCGAGGACGATACGCGTCGCGCCCGACGCCAGGGCTCGATCGAGGGCGGGGAGAAGATCGCGCAAACTGCCGCCCGCGTCATCGCGATTCAGGCGCTGATATCCATCGGCGACGAGTCCCTCGGCGAATGTTGTCTTGCCGGCACCAGGCAGGCCCATTACCAGCACCACTTCAGCGTCCTGCCGGAGTGTCGGCGCCGAACGGCGTGACGCGCCGGCTCGAAGCGGACGACCCTGCGGGAATCGATCGTCGAGGGCACGCCGATCCTCGTCGGTCAGCACGATCGCTCGCGATCTGGCCACGGATTTCGCCGTCTCGACCCGCGTGACGCCGGGTATCGGCACGATCGCAGGCGAGAGATCGAGCAGCCACGCCAGCGCGATCTCAAATGTGGTTGCGCCGTGCCGCGCCGCGATCTCCTTGAGTACAGGATCCGCGGCCGTGCGCGCCCGCGATCGCCGCCCGCCGAGCGGACGGTGAGCAAGCAGAGTCAGTGCATGGTGGACGCAGTACGCGACGACGCCGCTCAGGATGCTGGCGTCCTGCCAGACACTCAGTTCCACCTGGATCGATTCGATGTCGGTAATCCGCCGGGCCTCCTCGATCTGACCGACCGTCACGTTGCAGAGGCCGATCGCACCGATGGCGCCGTCGCGTTTCAACGCAGCGAGGGCGCGGACGCTGGTCGAGAATGGCGTGCGCGGATCAGGGGCGTGGAGCTGGTAGATATCGATGCGCTCGACGCCGAGCGCGCGACGGCTGGCCTCGCACGCCGCCATCAGGTGCCTGGCGCGCCCGTCGGTCTCCCACCGTCCATCAGGACGCGTGATCCCACCCTTGGTTGCCACCCGGATGCGCGATCGATCGCCGTGCCACGTCGACAGCGCCAGAGCGATCAGACGCTCGTTGTGGCCGCGCTCGCTGTCATCCCAGCAGTACGCGTCGGCCGTATCCAGCAGGGTGACGCCGGCGTCGAATGCCGCATGAAGGACGTCGATCGACGTCGCGTCGACGCGATCTCGCTCGGTCGAGAGACGCATGCAGCCGATGGCGGAAGGACGCGTCATCAGAAGAGGTATTCGCTACCGCTCGCGCGGCACCACGAGAATCGCATCGCTGACCTGGCGGGCCCCGCCGGGATCGGAGGGGTGATTGACAACCCTGCCGGACACCAACATCGTCGTCGACCCACCGCCGTCGAGATTCAGAGCGGAACGCATGCCGAGTCGTCTCGACAGATGCTGTAACTCGGTGAACGACATCCCGAGACTGAGCGACGGGTTGCGTCCGTCGACCGTGACGAGCCAGATCGCGTCCTGCGCGTCAACGCCGATCAGGGTTCGAGGGTGACGAGTTGTATCGAATCCGGCGGTGATCTTTTCTGCATGCCAGTCCGGCAGGTCACGTCCATTGAGCATCAGCAACCCCGCCCCGCTCACGGCGTGCGGCGCCCGTGACCATTCGCGAGCAGACGATCCCAGCAGCGTCTTGTACGCCGGACGTCTTCCGCCGGTCGCGACGGTGACTCGATCGAAGAGTAGTTTCGTGACACCGTCGCGATCGCTGAAGCCGACCGCGCCGCGCGCGCGGGTTGTGCCGCTCACAACCCGCCCGGCGATTTTCAGCAAATCGGTTGGCTTGCCGGTTTCGAGTGAGAAAAACCCGGCGTTGAGGGCCGCGATCGATCCCGGACGTCGAGCCGCGATGACTTCCACGGTTTCACGCGAGGGCTCGCCTAGCGCGCGGCCGATTTCCAGCGTTACCTTCCGCGGATCGAGACGCAGCGCCTGGACCGCCACAGGTCCAGGTGGGCTGAGCAGGCCCGGGTCGTCCAGCCGGTACAGCGCAACGCCGTTCGCAATCGGTTCCGGTGGAGCAAGTGCGGGTGGCTGCGCCGTGAGCAGCGCGGCAGAGCACGCCAGCCAGATCGCGGCCAGCCGGAGACGTGAGTGCATCCGAGCATTTCAGCACGAGTGAGCCGCGGGATCACCGGTGGAGAGGGTGCCCCTGACCGTCGGCACGGTCAGTACTCCGCAAAGACCTCGTCGACGTAGCAGTAGAGCCAGCGTTCTCCGGGTTCGGCAGACGCGATGACCGGATGCTTGCTCGACCGAGCGTGCTGACTCGCGTGTCGATTGGGGGAGGAATCGCAGCACAACGTCACACCGCACGTCTGGCAGGTCCGGAGGTGGACCCATCTGTCACCCGTCTTCACACACGTTTCGCACACGCGCGCGTGCGGCGGCTTCACTGTCGTAATCCCCGCGATGTCAGGACATCCCGCGCCGCGCAACTCTCTGGCTGCGCCGGCTCAAAACCTAGGAACCGGTTTGTGCTGCACCAACACCCAGTGGACGGTAGTTTGAGGTCCAAGTCAACCTCCCGCAGCCCGTCTCACTCCGCTCGGAGCGCGATGATGGGATCGACCTTGCCGGCTCGACGTGCGGGCAGGTAGCTTGCCGCCAGGGCAGCCGTCATGAGCGTGATCGCCACGATCGCGAGCGAAGCCGGATCGTGCGGTGCGACCCCGAATAACAGGCCGGCAATTGCGCGGCCGGAGAACAACGCCCCGGCGGTTCCGACGACAAGCCCGACCAGCACCGGCGCCAGGCCGCTCCGGAGCACGAGCCGGATGACTTCTGCTCGTGAGGCCCCCAGCGCGGCGCGGATGCCGATTTCGCGCGTGCGCATCGACACGGCTGATGCGGCCGTCGCATAGACGCCGACGACGGCGAGCAGCAACGCGGCCACCGCAAAGGCTGTTACCAGCGTGAGGTTGAATCGGCGTGGCGCAATCGAGACCCCCATCCACTGCTCCATGCTCCTGACGAAGGAGGCCGGCACGCCGGGGTCGACCGCGGCGATCTCACGGCGCACGGCATTCGTGGCGGCAAGCGGCGCGCCGTCCGTTTCGACCACCCAGTACATGTTGTTCGCCAGCCAGATCGTCGTCACCTCGGGCACCTGGGAGATCGGGACGTACACCTCGAGCGTGGTCTCCTTCTCCAGGCCGAAGTGCTTGACGTCGCCAATCACGCCAACCACTTCCACCATGCGTGGCACCTTCTCGCCATCATCCAGACGGATGCGTGCGCCGATCGGGCTGGCGCCATGCCGGAACTGCCGGGCGAAGGTCTCGTTGACGATGGCGACCGGCAGAGAATCGGCCCGATCCGCCGGCGTAAAGGGGCGACCGCCCCGAAGCCGTATATCGAGGGCGCGGAAGTAATCGGGACTGACCATTCGGTAGTGCGCTTCGGGCGCATCCTTGACCATCACACCCTCGAGAAAGAACGTCGTCGTCGCCAGGTAGCCGTTCATCGGGACCACGTTCGAGGCCGCCACGGTGCGAACGCCGGGGAGAGCCGCGATCCGGGGGTGAAGCTGCGCGTAGAAGTTCTCGATCGCAATGCGGGACTTGTAGCGCGCGCGCGGGAGCGAAAGCCGAATCGTGAGGACCTGTGACGGACGGAATCCAGGATCAACCGCGGTCACCCGCTGGAAGCTGCGTCCCAGAAGCGCGGCGCTGATGAGCAGAAGAGTCGACAGCGCGACTTCCGCGAAGATCAGGGCGGCGCGGAGGCGTCCGCTGCGGCTGGTCCCGGTGCGGTCGCCCCCTTTCAGCCCGTCGCGCAAATCGCCGCTCGACGACTGGAATGCCGGAGCGAGGCTGACGAGCAGACTTGCACCCAGGGACACGCCGAGCGTAAACAGAGCGACCTTCCAATCGATTCCGATCTCGGCGACGCGCGGTAAGTCGGTGGGGCCGAGGGCGATCAGGCCGCGGACGAGCCCGCGCGCGACGAGCACGCCGAGCGCCCCACCGGCCAGGCCAAGCACGACTGCCTCAGTAATCAGCTGACTGATGATGCGTCCGCGACTGGCGCCGATCGCGGCCCGCACCGCGAGCTCGCGCCGCCGGGCTGAGCCTTGCATCAGAAAAAGGTTCGCGATGTTGGCGCATGCGACCAGCAGCATGACCGCAACCGCGGCGAGGAGCATGCGCAGCATCGGCGCGGCGCGACCGCTGATCTCGTCATGCAGCGACTTGACCAGTACGCCGGTATCGGAGCCGTGCGCATCCGGGTAGGCATCGCGCAGCCGGCGCAACACATTGTTCAGATCGTCGGACACCTGAGCGGACGTGACGCCCGCCTTCATGCGGGCGATCACGCGGAGGAAACCTTGCGCGCGATTCGCGCGGCGTGGATCGGTGGACGCCGAAAACGGGGCGACGATCTCGGCATCGCGCACGCTCGACACAAAGTCCGGACGGAGCACGCCAACGATCGTGAACGGTTCACCGTTCAGTACGAGCGTCTTGGTGAGCGCGTCGGGAGCCCCGCCGAACCGGCGCTGCCACAGGCCGTGCGAGATGACTGCGACCGACTGGTGCTCGTCCGCGG
This sequence comes from uncultured Acidobacteriota bacterium, assembly GCA_963810305.1. Classification (GTDB taxonomy): domain Bacteria; phylum Acidobacteriota; class Vicinamibacteria; order Vicinamibacterales; family 2-12-FULL-66-21; genus JACDCA01. Next base: position 508,841 of record CAWEMY010000005.1, on the reverse strand, counting down.
GCTGAATGGCGCGCCCGAGCGCCACGCCTGCGCCAGTGACCTCGAAGTACTCCGGCGACACCCGCATACCCTGAAGCCGTTCGGCGTCGCCGAGGCCGGTGAGGTTGACGCTCCATCCGAACGTCGCGACGATCGCCTCCAGCGTGTGACTTTCCCCCCTGAAATCGGCGAGATCCAGCAGTGAGAGCGGCTGCCGGTCATTCCCCGGCTTCGCGATCGTGAAGGTCACGAGACCGGACGGATCGCGCAGCGGCAGCGGCCGCATCAGCACGCTGTCGACCACGGTGAACATCGCCGTATTGGCGCCGATCGCCACCGCCAGCACCGCGATGACCCCACCCGCGAAGAGCGGCTGTTGCCACAGCCGCCGCACGGCTTGCTTCAGTTCCTGGCGACTCATGGCGGCAGATTACGGGTTCCTGCTGCTACAATGAAGCTCATTCTTTTCATTGGATTGATGAATGGTGTTCATCAACATATTTCGATGACGGATCTGGAAATCAGGCATCTGCGAATGGTCGCGGCGGTAGCTGCTTCCGGCAGCGTCACGCGGGCGGCGTCCGGGCTGCACCTGACGCAGTCCGCGGTCAGCCATCAGCTGCGTGACATCGAGCAGCGGCTTGGCACCGCGTTGTTCCTTCGCGTTGGCAAACGGATGGTACCGACCGCCGCCGGCGAGCGAGTGCTGATCACGGCGCGGCGAGTCCTCGACGACATCACGACGGCAGAGGACGAGGTGCGCCGGCTGGGCACGAACAAGACAGGCGTGCTGCGCGTCTGCGCGCAGTGCAATACCGGCTATCACTGGCTGCCGCCGCTCATCGAGGCGTTCCGGCGCAAGTGTCCGGCTGTCGACGTCGTCATCGCGGTGGAGTGCACGATGCGGCCGCTCGAAGCGCTGCTCGACGGGCGCCTCGATCTCGCGATCGTTACCGAGGACGTCCGCAACCGGCAATTGCGCGTACGTCCCTTGTTCGAAGACGAGCATGCGGCGATCGTCGCGCCCGATCACCCCTTTGCGTCACGCGCCTTCGTCCGCCCCGAAGATTTCCTGCACGAGCGTCTTCTGCTCTATTCCGGTTCGACCGAGGACAGCTTCACGATCAAGCGAATCCTTCGTCCGGCCGGCGTCGAGCCCGAGCGGATTTCGTTCGTGATGCTGACTGAGGCGATACTGGCGATGGTCAAGGCGCGGCTGGGTATCAGCGTGATGCAGACCTGGGCCGTCGAGCCGGCGATCCGCGCCGGAGACGTGCGAGCGATTCCGATTACGCCGAGCGGCATCCATCGGCGCTGGAGCGCCGCTACCCTGCGTGCGGCCCCCTCCTCGCCGGCGATCGACGTCTTCCTCGATCTTCTCGCCGCCCGAGGAATGCCGGCGCGCAAGCGCCCGCTCCGGCTCGCGGCGACGCGCTGAGTCTCGGCTCAAACCGGAAGGGTGGCGTCGACGATCGGTAAGGCTCGCGTTTCTCCTGTGAGAATTGTAGGCTCGGGGGGCGATGATGAGACAACCAACGACATTGGGTGCGTTCTCGGTGAGCCTGGCGGTGAAGAACCTCGAGGCATCACGGGACTTCTACGAAAAGCTCGATTTCGAAGTGGTCGGAGGTGACCCGAAACAGAACTGGCTGATTCTGCGCAACGGCTCAGTGACCCTGGGGCTGTTTCAGGGCATGTTCGAGCGGAATCTGTTGACGTTCAACCCGGGGTGGAACGAAACCGCCAAGCCGGTCGAAGAGTTCACCGACATCCGCGAACACCAGCGCCGCCTCAAGTCGAAGGGTGTGGCGATCACGACTGAAGTTGACGAGAGCGGGACCGGGCCTGGCAGCGTGATGTTGCTGGACCCGGACGGTAATCCCGTGCTGATCGACCAGCACGTGGCGTCCAGGCCCTGACCCATTTCACGGGGTCGCGCCCAGGCACAACTGATTTGCAATAACGCGAGGCTGGCCTGCCCAGCCGAAGCTCGCTCAGAAGCAATATGCGAGCGAAGGCTGGCGGAAGCGCCTGGGAGTCGAACCCAGCCCGCGCGCTATTACGCGCGCAGCGACCGGTTTTGAAGACCGGGAGGGCCACCGGGCCCCGTTCACTTCCTCGTCCTGATTATCCTTCGAGACCCAGGCGGTAGAGGAACAGCTTGACCAGTTCCTGCGCCACCCATCGGGTGTCGTGACGGCGTGTCCACCACCGTCGGGGCCGAACATCCTCATACCGCGTGGCGCGAACGGCGATTTGAATGCCGCTCCCTCGAAATGCGCGTTCGAACGAGAAACGCGCGCGACGGGTGTGGTACTTCGAGCTGACGATCAGCAGCCGCCTCCAGCCGCGGTCTACTGACATTTTGAGGAACGCCTCTGCTTCCGCGGCGGTGTTGTCGAGCGGGAACGGAAAGATCTCGACCGCCTCGGACGGCACGCCCAGCTTGATCATTGCGTCACGCACAAGGTCGGACGTCCGGGGAATGCGGATCCCTCGCTGTTGAAACTCGAAGTCGGTCGCGTCGGCGCGGTCGCTGCTCAATACAAGGTGCGGCGCCATCCGCTCCTCATACAAATCGAGCGCCTCGAGCCAGCGTCCCGCCCGCGTGCCGCCAAGGACGATGATGGCGTCTGCCTGGCGTAGCGGATCCTCGGTGATGAGATAACGTCCTGCGAAGGGAAGCGCGCACGCGAGGAAGACGGCGAGAACCAGAAGGCCGGTGACGCCTGCGCGCAACAGCAGACGGAGAGCGCGGCGCCAGCGATCAAACGTCATTGTTCAGGAGGAGAAGGAGGGAACCCGGGCGGGGAAAGGCCCGCGCCCGGGGCGAACGGGAGGCGGTTCAGCCTTCGATGAGGCGAACGTCGCCGGCGCGGGGTCCTTTTGCCGAGTCCTCGATCTGGAACTCGACACGCTGACCCTCACGGAGGAGCTCGAACACGGCGCCGCGGACCGAGCTTCGATGAAAGAAGTGCTCGATACCCGTCTCGTCGCGGATGAATCCGAACCCCTTGTCGATGAGAAGGCGAGCGATGGTACCCGTAGGCATACCCGTGTCCTCCGAAAAATCCCCCCGAGTGGATCCCAGGGGACTTCAAGCTGTGGGAGAAACGGGCCGGAGGACGCGGCCCAAGATAAAGGACGAGGCGCCGACCTGCCGAACCACCCGACTCCCGCGCCAGCCAGACGCCGCCGGCTGACGCTGAGCTTGAAAACGCGGCAAGTGTAGGAAGTTCGTCCCCGGAAGTCAAGAAAAGACGGGGGTTAGGGGAATCGGGGTAAATCGATGAGGAAGGTAGTCAATGGCACTGATCCCAGGCACAAACCCAAGGTCTGACCATTGATCGGCGGTGTCATTCTCGCCGCCGGGCAATCGTCGCGGATGGGCCGTCCGAAGGCGCTTCTGGTCCATCGTGATGGGACCACCAGCTTTGTGCGCTACGCGATGACACAGGCGGCATCGGCCGGTGTCGATATCCTGCTCGTTGTCGGCCGCGAAGAAGACGTGGCCCTTGAACAGGAAGTTGGCGCTGCGGGCCGGTTCGTTACGAACCCGCAGCCTGACCGCGGACAGTTGTCGTCGCTCCTCGCCGCCCTCGACGTTCTCGAAAATGAACAAGGGGTGCAAGCGATGATGGTGCTGCCGGTCGATGTGCCGCTGATATCAGCGGACGTGATGCGCACCGTCATCGCGGCCGCGCGCGCGACCACGGCGCCGATTGTCCGCGCGGTCCATCACGGAGCCCACGGTCATCCGGTGATCTTCAAGCGCGAGCTCTTTGAGGAGCTCCGTGCTGCCGATCCTGCGGTTGGTGCGAAGGCCGTCGTGAGGGCCGATCCGAATCGGGTCATCGACGTTGAAGTCGATGACCCGGGCGTCATCTCGGACGTCGACACGCCGGACGATTACCAGCGGCTGTTCGGCCGATCTCTGTAAAAGACCATGACTGAGCCGTATCGTCGACCCGCTAGTGGCGACGATGCCGTCTGGGATTCTCGAGTTGACCGCGTCTGTCAACGCCTCCGATCGCGCCGGTCTTCCCGCCGATCGCGGCGGTCTTCCACCACATCGCGGCGATCTTCCCGGCGATCCTGCCGGTCTTCCATCCGGTCGCGCACGTCCTCGAGCCGGTCGCGCCGGCCGCCCTCGTGACTCGCATCGCGCCGGTCTTCGAGGCGGTCGCGCCGGTTTTCGAGGCGATCCCGCCGATCCTCGCGGCGGTCCCGCACGTCTTCATGACGATCCCGCCGATCTTCGCGCCTGTCGGGGTTCCACCGGCGCGACTCCTGGGCGAACGCGCTTGGCGGAAGAGCCATCAGTGTTCCGGTGACCAACACGATCCAGGCGTACTGTTTTCTCATCGTTCTGCTCCTTCAGAGCGGTCGGTGCCGTCTGATCGGTGGAGGCGCGGGCTGATAGTTGGACCTGTCACGCGCCGCGCAGGTTAAACGACGCCTGGGCTGTCTCGAGACCCCGCCGACCGGGTTACAATGATCGTTCGTCCCACCCGCAAGAGGGCCAGTGGCGCAGTTGGGAGCGCGCGTGAATGGCATTCACGAGGTCACCGGTTCGATCCCGGTCTGGTCCACCATCCTTCGCTCGTGAGTGCAGGCGAAGGATGCCGCGCCGTAGCGTCGCAGAGCGACGCGAAGGCGGGCTGTTCGCCTATGAACGAGCTTCGGCTCGGCAAGCCAGCCTCCACCTAGGCCTTCTGTTCAGGCCAGGATTCCGCTCGATAGCGCAGGCATCGCGGATCCTGCAAGCAATCACCGCCAGTCGGATCGCAGAGGCTGCCATCGGTGTGGGTGGGTACTCATCGTTTCTGCGCGTTTTGCGTTCCAGTGGTTCGGCACTGACGTTGCCTTCGCCTTCGCATGCCCGAAGACAGACGACTCGTCTACGTTCTGAAGAGTGCCAGTCCTAAAGCGCACTACTACATCGGTCTGACCCACGACGTCCCCGCCCGCCTCGCCGATCACAACGCCAGCCGCTGCCCTCACACTGCGCGCTACCGCCCCTGGCAACTTCACGTCACCATCGAACTTCCTGACGAGCAACGAGCGATCGACTTCGAGCGCTATCTGAAATCAGGCTCCGGTCGCGCCTTCGCGAAGCGCCATTTCGGGTGAAGGTGCCCGACCCTTCGACCAGCTGCCGGTCAGACCGCGTCCACACGACGCGCAGCGGACGAAACCACGCAGAGGGAAGTCGGGATGCGCGCGCTGGGCGGACCGACCGCGCTCACACAGGGCGCCAACAGTCTTTCAGCGTGGCGTGAGCGACCACGTCCGTGGCCGCAGGCTTGGCAGGCCAAGCGGCCATTTCGGGTGGTCGCTCACGCCACGGATTGCCATTGGCGACCGCACGGGCAGAAGAGAACCAGGCGGGCGGCACAGAGCGCCGCCCGAGGACGACGGACTGTAACCTGCACGACGACCGGCAGTTGTCCCGCGGGCTCGCCGAGCGGCAGTCGTGTTCGTCAACGCGAGACGAATCCTCGACGCAGAACAATCCAGGGGGAACACCTCGCGCGGGGGGAGCGTTCCCCCACTGTGTTCCCCCTCTTGAAGCGATGATTGAGCTGCGGTCGCTCAACACGTACCCTGCCGTGGCGAACGAAATCTGACGGGATCCTTGAGGTGTGAATCTGGTGCTACGATCGGCCCGCTCAGAGGCTCGATGCCGACCTTCCCGGAGTGGTGGAATTGGGATCTTTCGTTTACTGGCCACGCCGAATTGCGCATGGAGCAACGAGGCGTGACCGAGGTGGAGGTCCGCGCTATGCTGGAGCGAGCGACGGGGTTCGAGGCCAACATCGTGGAGGGCAGATTCATGATCCAATCCCGACGTGGGCAGAGTCCCTGGGTCGTGATCGTCGAGCCAGACACCGAGGCCAGCCTGCTCGTCGTCGTGACCGTTTACGAGGTGTCCCAATGACTGAGCGCTCGCTGCAGGTAACCTATCGGAAGGGCCGGACATTTGCGGCGTACCTGCACCTCTCGCACCCAACCGGTGAGAAGAGCGCGAGGACCGTGTCATCGCCGGATGGGCTGCTCATCGTCGACTACGCCGCGTCAGGGCGACCGTTGGGCGTCGAGATCACCGCGCCGCAAGCGGTTCCTCTTGAACGCCTCAACCAGCTCCTCGCAGAGCTTGGCGAGCCGCCCCTCGCGGAGCAAGACTACAGGCCCGCCCGCGCCGCGTAGGACGGGCCAATGTCGATTGTCTTCGTCGCCGGTTCACGGCAGATTTCGCCGCTTGCCTCCAAAGTGAGAGCCCGTCTCGATGCGATGATCGAGAAGGGATCTCAGATCCTCGTCGGCGACGCCAACGGCGCCGACAAGGCAATCCAGCGGTACCTTGCCGACAGGTCGTACCCGAACGTCCTCGTGCACTGCATGAAGGACCACTGCCGGAACAACGTCGGGAACTGGCCAACGCGTGAGATCGATGCCCCGCGCGGCGCCAGAGGCTTCGACTACTACTCCCTCAAGGACCGCGCGATGGCGGAGGCGGCTGAGTACGGGCTGATGCTCTGGGACGGCAAGAGCAAGGGCACCGTCAACAACGTCGTCAACCTGTCCCGCGATCACAACCGGTGGTCGTGTACGTCGCGCCAACAAAGCAGTTCCGCACCAACAAGACCTTTGACGATATCAAGGGGCTTCTCGCCCAAGGCGATTCAGACAGCGTGGAGTGAATCGTCAGCGAGCTGCACCTGAACGTGGCGCAGCGCGCCGCTGGGTAACGCTGCTGGCGGTCAAACCGGCGACGGTGATAGCGGCATTTCGGGCGCTCTTCCGTCAGGTGCATGTCCATCGTTGACCGACTGTTCGACTCATTTCGAGTATGCAGCACCCAAGCGGAATTCCAGAGAAGGTCGTAAAGAAGGTCGTCGCGCGGCGCGGCCGGTTGCACGCGTTCGAGACGATTGATCCGAAGGCGACGGCGCTAATCGTGATCGATCTCGATGAAGCCACTGTGGGAAACGACGACACGTCGCAGCGCATGATCCCGGTCGTCAACGCGCTCGCGCGCGCCGTTCGCCGGTCCGGCGGCATCGTCGCATGGGTCCTGTCACGCATGAACGCGATGCCGAAGCATTTCAGCGCCATCCTCGGCGTTGAGCTCGCCACGCGCTACTTCAAAGATGGTCAGACGGGTGGCCCCGGCACGAGACTGTGGCACGCGCTTCAGAGAGAGGAGTCGGATCTCATCGCTGTCAAGTCCGGTGCGAGCGCCTTCTTCCCGGGCAAGTGCAACCTGAAGGAGCAACTCGACGCTCGCTGCATCGACACGGTTCTGATCGTGGGCGCCGTGACGAACATCTGCTGTGAGTCTACGGCTCGAGACGCCGTGGAACTCGAATACAAGGTCATCATGATCTCCGACGCGCTGTCCGGCCAGGCGCACGGCCTACACGAGGCGACGCTCGCGACGTTCTACCGGATTTTCGGCGACGTCCGGCCGAGCGAGGAAGTCATTCGGCTCTTGCAGTGATCGCCCGCCCGGGAACCTCCACAAATAGTGACGCGCGCGTGCCAGCGGATCCGAGAGAAACGCTTGCAGCTCTTTCATCCAGAGGCCTTCGTACTCGCGCGCGTGGCGTCGTGACACCAACGCCTGCTTAAGGGTACCGTGAACTGCCGAAGTGAGAGCCCTTGGCGATGGAACATCTGTGATGGTCGCAACGTTTCGCTGCGGGCTGTACGTGCTCTCCGAGCTCGACGGAATGCCCGTCGCCAAACTAGCGCGTTCCTTCCCGTGGTCGGCGGTGGAGGGCGAGGACACGGATTGCAACGTGCCCGTGCGGTCTGGTCGTTTCTGGGTTCAGCCCGTCGGCACCACCGGATCGCTCGTGGTGCTGGATGTGTCCACACCGGAGAAGCCAGTGATCGCAGACGAACTCGCTTTCGGCGTTGATGCCCGCCCACACTGGCTCGCGCTCGAACCCGGAGGAAAGCGCATCGTGATGACCGGCGGAGGAACACTGGCCGGTGGCGTTTACCTGATCGACATGGATCCAGAGACCGGAAAGCTCCAGCTCGCGCGCGACCTTCCAGCCGCCGGGTCCGGAATTCCCGGAATCCGGTACGACCGTGATGAGTGGCCCCACGGCAAGACCGGTTCGGCTTTCGCGCATGGAGCGGTGTTTGGTTCCGTGAAATGAAGTCACTTCAAAGGCCACGCGAAGGAATACCACGCTCTCGGCCAGACTTTCGACGCCCGATCCATTCGTCACCTTGCAGTGCACTCACCGAGATGTGCCCGGAAGAACGCCTCCAGCCGTGTGTACATGTCAATCTGGTTGTCCGGATTGCGGAAGCCGTGTCCTTCGCCCGGATAGCTTCGGCTCTCGAACGTCTTGCCGAGCTTCTTCAGTTCGGCGACTGCCAGGACATAGTTCTTGTACGGCGCCCGATCGTCGAGCTCTCCATGCGTGATGAGCAGCGGCACTTCGATCGCATTGAAGCGGAGGATCGTGCTGCTCTTTTCGTAAATCTCAGGCCGCTCGTTCGGCAACCCACCATGTCCCGTTTTCGCAAAGATCTTCCCGAGCCGGTCCATATCTTCGAACGTCATGGACTGCGAGTAGATCCCGCGCATCGGCACCGCCGCGTCGAACTTGTCCGGAGTGCGCGAAATGGCCGCCATGGACTGCATCCCGCCATAGCTGCCGCCGTAAATCCCGACCTTGCCGTTCACATAGGGAGTCGTACGGAGGAAGTCCGCCGCCGCACCGGGATCACGCGCTTGTCCGTTCAGCCAGTCCTCGACGGCTAGATCCTGGAACTCGCGGCCGAACCCTGAGCCGCCGCGATAGTTGATTGCGAGAACCACGAACCCTTTCGAGGCCAGGTACTGCTCCGTCAGGTTCGGCCCGCGCATGTACGAGTTCGTGCCGCCCCCGTGCACCTGCACGAGAGCTGGACACCTCTGGCCCGTCGTCGCGGCAGACGGCAAGTAGAGGAACCCCTGTATCGCGAGACCATCGAAGCTGCGGTACGCAATTTCTCGAGGCTCGACGAGCGACGCCCATTGCGTTGCGAAGTGCGTCAGTCGCCGTTCCGGCCCGCCGCGGGCGGACAGATAGTAGATGTCGCTCCCTTCGGTCTCCGACGACCGGGCGAACACGAAGGCATCTGCGTTTCGATCGGCGTCGAACCCGCTGAAGACGCCGCCGATGTGACTCACCCTCGTTGCCACGCCGCCGTTGGCCGGCGCCGACGGAAGAAACGCGGCGAGGCCGTCTCTAACCCTGCAGCGACCCCGGGTCGCCTGCGAGGATCCATGTCCGACATCATCAAGACGGCCGGCGCCGCGCTCCTGTTGGGCGCGGCCATCGCCGTCCCCGCGGCCGCGCAGGTCACGGTCGGCCGAAACGTCAGGGTCAGCGCCGCGCGCCCAGACACGGCGCACGACGAGGTCCTGCTCGCGGCGGATCCGTCCGATCCGTCGCGGCTGCTCGGCTGTTCGACCATTCGCGACCAGCAGCAGAACATGTGGATCACGGTCGCGTACGGCTCGTGGGACGGCGGCGCGACGTGGTCGCCCGCGGTGGAGGCCAAGGGCTTCCGCGACGCGCAGGACCCCGCCTGCGCGATGGGTCCCGACGGGGCGGCGTACTTCGCGGCGCTCACGGGCGACGACAAGGACGTCCGCCGCATGCACGTCTACCGGTCCACCGACGGCGGCAGGACCTGGGCCGCGCCCGTGCCGGTGTCGAGCGTGGATCGCGAATACATCACGGTGGACGCGACGGGCGGCAAGTACCACGGCCGCGTCTACATCAACGCGACCAAGGGCATGCGCCCGGCGCACGGCGACGGCTTCGCGACGGCGCTCGGACTGTTCACGTCCGAGGATCGCGGCGAGCACTTCGCCGGACCGGTACTGCGCGCGGCGCTCTCCAACACCTACGTGCTCGGCATGGGCAACAGCGTCGTACTGAGCGACGGCACCCTCGTGTCCTCGTTCGGACTGATGAAGTCGTACGACGCCAGCGGGGTCAAGGAGAGCACGCCGCAGCAGGCCAACGCGTGGCTCAAGGTCGCTATCTCGACCGACGGCGGCGAGACCTACTCGAGCGTCGCCACGGTGAGCGACTGGTGGATGCCGTGGCCGCCGTCGATGACGAGCGTCGTGCCAACGCTCGCGGTCGATCCGGGAACTGGCGTCTTCAAGGACCGCATCTACGCCGTCTGGCCCGATGACAAGTCGGGACGGAGCGAGGTGCGCCTGGCGTACTCGTCGGACAAGGGCAAGACCTGGTCCCGGCCGAGAACGGTGAACGACGATCGCCAGGCGCCGGATCCCGCCGACGGTCCGCACACGCTGCTCCCCGTCGTGGCGGTCAACCGCCAGGGTGTGGTCGGCATCTCGTGGTACGACCGCCGCGATGTGCGCGACAACCTCGGGTGGTGGATCCGCTTCTCGGCGTCGCTCGACGGCGGCGACACGTTCCTGCCGAGCACGAAGGTCTCGGAGGCCGCGCATCAGTTCACGGGCAAAGAGCGGTGGTCGGTGACGGCGAACGCCTCCGGCGGCGGCAGCGCGAACGAGACGGCGCGCAGCAAGACACTTACGATCGGGGGCTACATCAATCCGTTCCTCTACACAGGCGGGCACACGGCCGGCCTCGCTGCCGACGCCGGCGGACGGTTTCATCCGTTCTGGGTCGACAACCGCACGGGCATCAGCCAGATCTGGACCGCGCCCGTGACAGTCGCGGGCGCCGCCGTGAAGAACGGCGGCACCGACCTCGCGTCCCTGGACGACGTGACCGATCAGATCGAGGTGCGGATGGAACGGGCGGCGTTCGACCGCACGACGGGCGTGTTCACGATGACGGCGCGGCTCCGGAACACGTCGAAGGCCCCGATCACCGGCCCCATCAAGCTGCGGGCGCTCACGATGACCTCGGCCCTTGGCGTCGTGGAAGCCGCCGATGCCGACAACGGCGTGTCGGGATCCGGCGCCGTCTGGGACTTCTCGAAGCAGGTCGCCGGCGGCGCGCTGGCGCCCGACGCCGAGACTTCGCCGCGCACGCTCACGTTTCGCCTCCGCGATCTCCGGCCGGTGCGCCGCGGCGAGCAGTTCACGCTCTCGCTCGTCAACGTCGAGGCGCGCATCTTCGCCACCGCGGAGAAGAAGCCGGCCGAGCCGCCGCGGTGAAGTGACCGGTCAGTTCCACCACCACTGGCGCGGCAGAGGACGCTGCCGCGGCCACACCTCGTCCAGCGTGTCGCCTTCGTACAGCCGTCCGTTCTTCATCACGTAGCGGATCGCCGTCGTGTGGCGGATGTCGTCGAGCGGGTTGCGATCGAGCACCTGCAGGTCGGCGAGCTTGCCCGGCTCGATCGACCCGAGGTCCTGCGCCAGGCCAATGGCGTCGGCGCTGACGATCGTGCCGGCGCGCAAAACGTCGTGCAGCGGCATGCCGCCGCTCGCGATCAGCTCCAGCTCCCAGTGGACCGACAAGCCCTGGAACTGGCCGTGCCCGCCCACGCCGACGCGTCCGCCGGCCGCCACCACCTGCGCAAGCGCCTGCGCGTGCCGCTTGTGGATGAACTGATCGTCGCTGTACCAGTCGCGCCGGCGCAGCATCCGCCGCTCCATCTCGGCGAGCGGCGTGAACCGCCGCAGCTTCGCGTTCTTCCGCAGATCGTCACGGGTTAGAGACAAGGGAGCGGCGGTTCTTCCGTTCGGCGGCCCTTCGTCTGGCAACAGGGCCGCGGAGTGGAAGGAAACGGGCGGCGCCTTCTCTAACGGGGGTACCCCATATGAACCAGCATCTTCGTGCCACGCGACTTCCGACCCTCGCGGCCGCGCTGTGCGGCCTCCTCGTCATCCCGGCCGGCGCCCAGACGCGCGTGCGCGATCCGCTGCCCATCGACATGGCGCTCGGCATGCACGCGCACAACGGACGATCGCCGGTGAACTTCTCCCCCGACGGTCAGTGGATCGCGCACACGGTCGCGACCGACGACACCGTGCCGCGCGACAAGGTAGGGACCTCCTACTCGGCAACGGGGTTCCCGTTCGCCGAAGGCGACTCACGTATGGCGGCCACTCTGACTCACACGGCGACGGGCGAGACGATCCGCCTGGGCGGCCCGACGAGCTCGAGCTGGGCGGCCGTCTGGTCGCCCGACGGCAGCCGCGTGGCCTTCTACTCCGACGAAGGCGGTCAGGCCGGCGTGTGGGTCTGGGAGATGGCCACGCGCAAGGCCACGCGCATTCCCGGCGTGATCGCGCGCCCGTCCTTCGGCTTCGAGGTCATCCGGTGGTCGAAGGACGGCGGGAAGCTGCTGTGCAAGATCCTGCCGGCCGGCATGACGATCGCCGACGCGAACGCGCTCGGCGCGCCGCAGGGCGCGAACCGCTTCAAAAAGGGCGGACCGGATGAACCGTCGGTGCACGTGCGGCGGTTCGATCCGAAGGCGGCTGCCCCGGAGACGGTGAAGCCGTCGAAGGGCGGTGTGAAGAATCCGCCGGTCGGCAACGTCAGCCGGTTCACGAGCGACCTCGCCGTCCTCGATGTCGCGTCCGGCACCGTCACGCGGCTGGTGGAAAAGGCGGCCGTCCGCTGGTACGCGTTCTCGCCCGACGAGTCGATGGTCGCCTATTCACTGATTGAGGGATGGGAGGCCAACAGTCAGCAGCCGAGCTTCGAGATCGCGGTGCGCCCGCGCGCGGGCGGCCCGGCGCGGACGCTCGAGAAGCACGTCCGCCTCGGCTACGGCTTCGAGTGGAGCTGGTCGCCCGACGGCCGGCACGTCGCCTACATCGAGACCGGACAGCTCGCCGGCGGACACATCGTGCTGCTGCCGGCCGCCGGCGGCCCGCCGAAGTCGCTCAAACGCGAGGGCGTCCCGAGCTTCGATCCAGGCGAGGGCGAGTACCCGCCGATCTGGAGCGAAGACAGCCGCCATCTGTACGCGGTCGGGGGCGCGAAGGTCTGGCGCGTGGACGCCGCCTCCGGCGATGGGACGGCGCTCGCCTCCGTGGACGGCTGGCAGGTGCGGGCCATCGTCAACCCGTTCGGCCGGCAAACGATCTGGACGACGGACGCAGGGAAGACATTGTGGGCGGTGGCGCGGGAGCGACCCGGCGAGAAGTCGGCGCTGATCGCAATCGATCTGGCGTCGGGCACCGCGAAGCCCGCCTTGCAGGAGTCGAAGTCCTATTCCGTGACGTTCAACCTGGCGACCAGCACCGCGACTGGCGCGATCGCGTTCGTCAGCACCGACCAGCAGCATCCCCTGGACATCTGGTCGTTCGACACGCGGACGGGCGCCACGCGGCAGGTGTCGCGCATCAACCGCGATCTCGAGCGCTACGAGCTCGGCTCGGCGCGTCTGATCGAATGGACGACCGCGGCGGGCAAACCGCTGAAAGGCGCGCTGCTCCTGCCTCCGGGGTACACGCCCGGCACGCGCCTGCCGCTCATCACCATCGTCTACGGCGGCTCGATGGGGTCGAACTCGGTGAACCGGTTCGGCTTCTGGGAGATCCCCACGTTCAACGCGCACGTGCTGGCGACGCGCGGCTTCGCCGTCCTCTCGCCCGACGCGCCGGTGGACGAGGGGGAAACGATGGCCGACATCGTCGAAACCGTCATGCCGGGCGTCGAGGCGGCCGTCGCCCAGGGCTACGCGGATCCGGATCGCCTCGCGGTGACGGGACAGAGCTACGGATCGTTCAACGTGCTGTCGCTCATCACGCAGACGACCCGCTTCAAGGCGGCGGTCATCACGGCCGCGGTCCTGCACCCCGATCTGTTCACGGATTACCTGCGCGCGATCGGCTACTACGAGCAGGGTCAGGGAAAGATGGGCAAGACGATCTGGGAGGATTTCGAGCGGTACCGCCGCAACTCACCGCTGTTCCTGTTCGATCGCATCACGACGCCCTTGTTGATCGGGCAGGGTGAGAAGGACGGGGACCTCGTGCCCGCCGAGGCGACCTATGCCGCGCTCGAGCGCCTGAAGAAGCCGGTGGAGTATCGCGTGTACGAAGGAGAAGGGCACGTGATCACGCAGCGCGCCAACGTGCGCGACTTCTGGGCGCGGCGGCTCGCCTTCTTCGCCGAGCAGCTCGACCTGACGTACGACGAGAAGGGGCGGGTCGAGTTCGACGGTCAGAAAGCGCGGTCGCGAAGCGCGACCAGACCGTCGGCAGGCGACGAAAGGTGAAGGCTGAGATGCGCAAGATCGCCGCGCCGTTCACTGACCGGCGGTGCTGCGGGCGGCGCGCGACGGCTTGGTGACGACGATGCGGTCGAGTTCCTGGCCGGTTTCCGAGATCTGCCGCAGCGTCAGCGCCGATCCGTCGATGTCGAGCTGCGTGAAGGAGTACACGTCGGCGATGAGCTTCACCGTGAACGGTTGCCACGTGGGCTCGTTATCCGTCTGATCGGGGTCGTAGGCGCCGGCGCCCCCGGCGCCAGTCACGATGTAGATCACGCCCTCGGGTGTCGTGTCGGTGACTCCATCGAACGATTTGTCGAGCTCGAAGTCGCCGTCGACCAGATAGTACTCGCCGACCTTGAACTTGCCGTCCGGCCCGGGCCGCGCCAGGAACTTCAGCGGGTGCGACCGCTGATAGTTGTGGATGTGGCCGCCGAAGACCATGTCGACGCCGCGATGTTCGACGATGTCGCTGATGAGGCGCATGTACTGCTCGGAAAAATGCGCGCGCGACGAGTTGAAGCCGGCCTGATGAAAGACGACGAACTTCCAGGTCGCGTCCTTCGCGGCGGCGAGGTCGCGCGCAAGCCAGTTGCGCAAGTACGCATCCGTCCAGTCGACGTAGACGTTGGCGTCGATGAACGTCCAGTGCGAGTTGCCGTAGTCGAACGAGTAGTTCGACATGCGCGGAAACGCCGGACGCAGCATCGACGTGTAGGTCCGGACGCGCTCGGGATCGCCCTTGATCACCTGCGTGTTGGGCTGGCCCATCGTCGCGTACGGTCCGTTGAGCGGGAACGCCCAATACAGGAAGTACGCGAGGCCGTCGGGATCGCGCTCGACGTCGCCGTATCCGGCGTCGTGGTTGCCGTAGGCGGCAAACGACAGGCGCGATCGGATGAGCGGCGCGCCGGTGGTCGGGCTCGCCGTTTCGGCGTTGTAGATCGGGAAGTACTTCAGCCAATACTCGGTCATCCGCCCCGTCGCGTACACGATGTCGCCCGCAATGGCGAAGAAGTCGGGAGACGCGCGGTGGATCTGATGCACCACCCGCCGCTCGGGCTCGGTGTCGGCGCCGGTGTCGCCCGTGACAACCACGCGGAACGGCTGGTTCGCGGCGGCGCGCGCCTTTCCGGTGGCGGTGAAGACGACCATTCCTTCCCGTGACACGCGATACTCGAAGGGCGCGCCGGGGGTGAGCCGCGTCAGCGCCACGTTGAAGAGGACGTACGGCGGCAGCGCGGGCGCCTTGATCGGCCTGCCCCGAACGCCCACGGCGGGCCGCCATTCGGCGGTGCCTTCCCGCACGTCCACGCTCCACTTCGTCGTCGCGGGCTCGTCCGGCGCCTGCCAGAGGACCCGAATGCTCTCGGAGGCTGAGAGCTTCGGCACGTTGCCCAGCTGCAGATACGGTTTGACGAGGAAGGGACCGTCCGGCACCGGCAGGCGCGGCGGGGAGACGACGGCCTGCTGGCTGGCGAGCGAGGCGGCGCCGAGGGCGCAGACCGCGATGCCGGCCGCCAGTCTGGCGATACGCGGCGATCGTGTCGATTGAAGCGGGTGGGGTGTCACGTTGGGCTTCCTGGCGTGGCCTGCGCGCGGACCGACGACATTCTACGGCATGGCGCGATCGGCGCGGCGGGCCGCGTCATTTCCCGATTCCCGATCCGGCCGAGGAGGTGGCTGGAAGAAACCGGCGACGCTCAGCTCTAACTCCAGCGACGCTGTTCCGGGCCGCGCGGAAAATGGTCGCGCGTCGCCTCGATGGCTTGCAAACGGAGGGTCTCATGCTCAGTCGCTTCGCCAGGGTGACCGGCCGGTACGGGCTTCTCGCCGTGATGCTGTCGCTGTCTGGCGCGACCGCGACCTCGCAATCCCCGCGTCCGATGACGCTCATCGACATCCTGAACATGCCGCGTGTGGGCAGCCCCCAGCTCTCGCCCGACGGACGCTGGCTCCTCTACACGCTGACGACGACGGACTGGAAAGCCAACAACACCATCACGCACATCTGGCGGGCTCCCGCCGGCGGCGGTCCAGGAGTCCAGCTCACCAACGGGCCCAAAGGCGAGAGCGACCCGCGCTGGTCGCCCGACGGCCGGACGATTGCCTTCGTTGCCCAGCGCGGCACCGATGAGGCCGCTCAAATCTACCTGCTCCCGAGTGACGGCGGCGAGGCCCAGCCGCTCGCCACCCACGAGACGGGCGCCGGCAGCCTCGCGTGGGCGCCCGACGGGAAGGTCCTGTATTTCACGTCGCAGGACGCGAAGACGGACGAGCAGAAGGCGAAGGACAAGGCCAAGGACGATGTGTATGCGTTCGACGAGAACTATCGGCGACGGCATCTGTGGAAGGTGACCCTGCAGGGCAAGGCCGTCTCGCGCGTGACAGAGGGTGAGTTCACCGTGGGGAGCTATCGTCTGTCGCGCGACGGCAGCCTGATCGTGCACACGCGCGCGCCGAGCCCGCTGCCAGACGACTCGCTGAACAGCGAGCTGTGGGTCATGGACGCCGCCGGCGGCAACGCACGTCAGGTGACGAAGAACGGCGTATCGGAGGGGGACGCCGAGATCTCTCCCGACAACGCGCAGATCCTGTTCGTCAGCGGCTCGCGCGATCTGAGCGACGGGTACTACACCAGCCGGCTGTTCACCGTACCGGTTGCCGGCGGCACGCCGCAGCCCGTCAAGGTGGAGTTCCCGACGGACATCAACAACGCCGCGTGGTCGAAGGACGGCCGCGCCATCTTCTTCGACGGCAGCGTCGGCGTTCGCACGCACCTGTACCAAGTGGCGGCGACGGGCGGCAAGCCCCGACAGCTGACGCGGGGCGATCAGGCCGTGCGCTCCGACTACGTCCCCGCGCTCGACACGCACGTGCTCAGCATCGATCGTCCCGACAGCGGCGGCGACGTCTGGCTCCTGCCGCCAGGCTCGAGCGCGCCCTCGCAGGTGACCCGGGTCTTCGATTTCGTCGCGCGGGACTTCCGCCTCCCGCGCGTCGAGGCGATCCAGTGGAAGGGCGCCGACGGCGTCATGGTGGAAGGCCTCCTGACCTATCCACTCGACTACCGCCAGGGCGAGCGGTATCCGCTGGCCGTCCAGACGCACGGCGGCCCGCACTCGCACGACCGGTTCGGCCTCCAGGCCAGCCCCTACGACTACGTCCCGGTGTTCGCCGCGAAGGGCTACGCGGTGCTCAAGCCGAACTACCGCGGCAGCACGGGCTATGGCGACGACTTCCTGCGAGGCATGTGGCGCGGCTACTACCAGCAGTCGCATCTCGACGTGATGACCGGCGTCGATCACGTGATCGCGATGGGTGTGGCGGATCCGGATCGGATGATCAAGATGGGCTGGAGCGGCGGCGGCCACATGACGAACAAGATCGTCACGTTCACGAACCGCTTCAAGGCGGCCTCCTCCGGCGCCGGCGCCTCGAACTGGATCTCGATGTACGCCCAGAGCCAGACGCGCACGTTCCGCACGCCGTGGTTCGGCGGCACGCCGTGGCAGAAGAACGCGCCGATCGACCTCTACTGGAACCACTCGCCCCTCAAGGACGCGGGCAATGCGACGACCCCCACGCTCATCTTCGTCGGGGAGAACGATCCCCAGGTCCCGATGCCGCAGTCGGTCGAGATGTACCGCGCGCTGAAGTCGAACGGCGTGCCGGTGCACCTGTACGTGGCGCCGCGCGCGGGCCACGGCTTCTCGGAACTGCGGCACGCGCTCTTCAAGATGAACGCCGAGCTCGAGTGGTTCGAGCGCTACGCGACGAAGCGTCCCTACACGTGGGAGAAAGCACCCGGCGGCGACGCCGAGAAGAAGTCGACGTCCGCGAGCGACTATGGCGCCACGCGACCGTACTAACGTGTTGACCTGATTTCTTTTACCCCGAGATTAAGGCGGCGTCGCAACAGCGCTCGGAGAGTTGCTCCGTCCGAATACCCAACTTTCGCCGCGATCTCGTCAACGTTGCTACTGCTGGTCCTGAGTAAATGTACCGCACGTTCAACACGCAGACTTTGCAAGTACGAAAGCGGTGACTTGCCGAGCACGCAGTGCATTCGTCGGGCAAGCGTTCTTTTACTCGATCCCACGGCCCTTGCAGCGTCGTCAAGCGAGAATGGGCGGGCGATGCGTGCACGCGCCCACGTCTCGAAGCGCTCTACGACAGGATCGCTGTGGACGAGATGGTCCGACAACGCGTAGACGGACTGTGAGGGCCTGGAATCCACAATCAGATAACGCGCGACTAGAGCGGCGAGCTGCGGACTCGCACCCCGCACGAGCCATAGCGCGAGGTCCATGTGACTCAAAGCAGCTCCTGCCGTCACAACTTGACCAGACTGGACGATCATGCTCGACTCGTCTAATTGCACGTTGGGGTAGCGTTTTCGAAATAGTGGAGCAAGCCACCATGTCGTGGTGGCCTGATGACCGTCGAGGAGCCCTGACTCCGCCATCACAAAAGTGCCAATGCAGGCGGCGGTCATCAACGTGCCGCACCTGGCCAGCTGTCGAAGCGCGACCGCGGCGTCCTGAACGTCAGCGCGTGCAAGTGCCACCTCCAGTGGGTCTGGCATCTTGAATCCGATGGCCGGAACGACAACGCAATCGGGTGCCCGCTTGCCTATCGGCTGAACGGGAACGCGGAGACCCTGCGACGTGGTTACGGTCCGTCGAACGCCCACAATGCGCACCTGGAATCGAGGTACCGAGATCCCCGACACGGCGATCAGCTCGTTTGCAGTCTGGACCGTATCCAGGACAGAAGAGAGGCCGAGATCAAACACGTTATTCAAAGCGAGGACGTCTATCCGCATCTCAACATTGCCCTCCCGTTCGGGAGTTGGCGCGGCGAGCTCGACGCGGCGTGGCCATCAACGCCCGGCTGCAGGGCAGCGCCTTCGTTCCCACCATCCATCGTAGGCGTACACGCCTCGTTCGCAATCGCCCTTCTTGCCATTGGCAAGTACGGTCCTTGATCTGGCGTTCTTGCCCCTCCTGTGTGCGTCGGCGGCCGCATATGCTGCCGCTAGACGTATTCACCAAGATGCGTCATGAGGAGGTTGAGGATGTTAGGTTGCGGCCTATTCGCTCGTCTTGAGGCAAAACCCGGTAAAGAACAGGAGCTGCTTGAATTTCTGAATCAAGGGCTACAGCTCGCCGACCAGGAAGCAACCACCCCTCTCTGGTTCGCGCTGCGTCTGAGTCCGACTGTCTTTGCAATTTTTGATGCGTTCGCCGACGAAGCTGGCCGCCAAGCGCACCTCGCCGGACCGATTGCCAAGGCTCTTATGGCCAGGCCGCCGATCTCCTGGTTTCGCCTCCGGTCATCGAGCCCGTCGAAGTGCTGGGCGCAAAGCTTCCCAAGTACTAAGCGTGACTCTCCAGCAGCTCATTCGATCTCTGACCGCGCGTCCTGCATACGGTGTCACTGTCATTCTAACGCTGGCGATAACGGTAGGCGCCGCGGCTGCAATGATCGCGGTCGTAGACGCGGTCGTCCTTCGACCGTTGCCATACCCGCGCAGCGATCGTCTACTCAATCTGACTGCAAGCGTGCCCGGACCAGATGGCACTCGCGGCTCCTACGTGCTGTCGGCAGTCGAGTACCTCCGACTCCGGCAGCAGGCGACGACGCTCGAGCAAGTCGAGGCCGTTCTCCCAGGTGAAAGCACCCTTGTCGCTGGTCCTACCCCTGAGACAATCAGGAGCGGGCGCGCCTCTGCGGGTTTTCTTCGCCTGTTTGGCCTGTCTGCTGTCATCGGTCGTGATTTCTCTGAGGCGGAAGACGCACAGCGAGCACAGGTAGCAGTGCTCGATGGATCGTTCTGGCACCGCCGTTTCGGTGGCGATCCCAGTCTTATCGGCCGCACGGTATCGATTGATGGTGCGGTGTATTCAATCGTTGGCGTCACTCCAGAAGGCTACCGGCCGCTTCTGCTCGGCGTTGACATTTGGATGCCGTTGAGCGCTGTGGAGGATCCGCAGCGCGCTTTCGGGCGCAACCTCTCTGCCGCCGCACGATTGAAGCAGGGGACCACCCTGGACCAGGCGAAAGCGGAAATCCAGTCGATCCAACAATCGGTCGCGAAGGATTATCCGCAAACGCATTCAACTGCGGAGATCGAAGCTGTCGACCTTCACGAGTCACTCTATGGATCGTACCGTGACGGGCTGTTGCTGACGCTGGGTGGTGTCGGATTCCTGTTGCTGATCGCCAGCATCAATATCGCAAATCTGGCGTTGACCCGCGTCGCGTCTCGCGAGGGCGAGTTCGCGCTAATGATGTCTCTTGGGGCTTCGCGCCTCCGTATCGTCCGCATTCAGCTCACCGAAATGGCAACGCTCGTCGCCACCGGCTCATTGGTTGGCGTCGGCGTGGCAACGTGGGCGCTGCCGGCTCTTCTGAGCGTCTATCCCGAAGCGCTTCCGGCCGACGTGCGGGTGCAGCTCGACGTTGCTCTCACTTGGAAACTTCTCGGTATTGCGTCGTTGGTAACATTTCTGAGCGGAACCGCCCCTGCCGTGCGCGCGGGCGGAATCCCGGTGAGACAGGCCATCTCCGACAGCAGTTCCAGACACACCGGGGGACGGGAGGCGCTGGTGCGGAGGTCTCTCTTGGGTGCGCAGATTCTCTGCGGCGTCGTCCTGCTGGGGATCGGCGCATCGGTGGCGACGAGCATGCTCAGGCTCGCCTCGTCCGATTCCGGTTTCGATGCTGACAACGTGCTGACTTTGCAGCTTGCCCCTCCTGCACGGTTTCCCGAGCAACATCAGCGAGCCGCATTCGTGGAGCGCGTCATCAGTGCCGTTAGTGCGCTGCCCGGGGTCGTTGCCGTCGGCTCCACGCAGACGACGTTCGATCCCAATGCGAGTATGCAGACCCGCATCGAAATTGAGGGGCGAGCCGCCGAGTCGGGCGAGATGTTGATGACCAACATCCGGCACATCACGCCGGGGTATTTCGCAGCGCTCGGTGTACGCGTTGACCACGGTCGAGCGATCGACCAACGAGATCGAATAGGGTCCGCGCCAGTGGCGTTGGTGAGCCGGGCCTTCGTGGACCGCTATTGGTCGGGGACGACCGCAATTGGAAAGAGGTTTCGCCGGGTCTCGGTGGCCAATCCACCTTGGCTCACTGTCGTAGGAGTTGTGGAGGATGTGACGGATAGCGGGCTTGGAGTGCCCGTCGGCCCGACCATCTACGTCCCCTACTTTCAGCAAAATACGCCGACGGCTCGGGTCAGCCTGGTAGTGCGAACGACTGGTAGTCCAGAGGCGCTCAGCGCCACCATTCAGAAGACTATCTGGTCGGTTGATCCTGCCCAGCCCATCGATCGATCGCGAACGCTACAGGGCGCGTTGGACGAGTCGATCGCGCAGCCTCGTTTTCGAACGCTCCTGCTGGCCATTTTTGGAGTGATCGGGCTGATGCTGGCCGGTGTCGGCGTCTATGGCATCGCAGCGGAGTCCGCGTCACAGCGAAGAAGGGAGATCGGTGTCAGACTGGCACTGGGGTCGACGAGGTCCGAGGTCGTGACGCTGTTGGTCAGACAAGCGCTCGTGCCGGTGTTGGTCGGTGGACTTCTAGGCGTGTTGGCGGCGACGGGAGCACAGCCGTTGATCCGCTCGACGCTCTATCAGCCTCAGTCGTTCGACTGGGTGTTGGCGCCGGTCAGCGGAGCATTGCTTCTGAGCGCCGTGGCGATCCTGGCGACGTTGCTACCCGCATGTCGCGCGTCTCGCCTGCCGCCGGTGACGGCGATGCGCGGCTGACGGAGCGATAGATTGCCGTTCTTCGCTCGTCTTCCGCATCGGGTGCAGCTGGCGCGTCAGCCTTTCGCAGGGGCATATCGCGCTGCCACGACGGTGATGTCATCCGATTGCTTCGCGCCGGCGACGAATGCCCGCACGTCAGCCAGCACCGTCTCGACCGTGTCCGCAGCCGACGTCCCTGCGCTCGCCGACAGCGCCATCAACAGTCGATCCTCCCCGTAGAAATCCTCAGTCGCGTTCATCGCCTCGGACACGCCGTCGGAGAAGAGCACAAACGTCTCGCCGGACTCGAGCGGGAAGGTCTCGCATTCGATGGGATTCGACACCATCAGCCCGGCTGGCCGGCCAGAGGATGGACACGCCAGCCGCGGCGGACGACCTGGCGACAGGACTGCCAGCTGGTGGTGTCCCGCGCCCGCGCCCGACACGCGGCGGTGCTCGAAGTCGAACACCAGGCATTGCATCGTGACGAACATGCCGCGCGGATTCTGCTGCGCGAGCTCGTCGTTGAGGCGGCTGAGAATCTCCGCCGGGTCGACGATGTGCCGCGCGAGCGTACGGAGAATCGTCACGGCCACGGCCATGAAGAGCGCGGCCGGAATGCCCTTTCCCGACACGTCGCCCAGCGCGACAACGATGCGGTCGTCGGAGGCGCGCAGCACTTCATAGAGGTCGCCGCCAACCTTCTGCGCCGGCTCGATGACGGCGTGCACGTCCAGACCGGAGCCGGTCGTTGCCGCGGCGAGATCGGCGGGCAGGATGCCCATCTGGATTTCGCGGGCGATGCGCAGGTCGCGGGCCATCGCCTCGCGGATGGCGTCGGCATACGCCTTGGCCTTCAGCAGCGACCGGACGCGAGCCTTGACCTCGAGCACCTCGAACGGTTTCGTCAGATAGTCGTTCCCGCCGACCTCGAACCCGCGGGTCTTGTCCTTGACGTCCTCGAGGGCGCTCAGGAACATGATCGGCAGATCGTGTGTCGACTGCTGCGCGCGAAGCCGGCGGCAGACCTCATAGCCGTCGAGACCCGGCATCACGATGTCGAGGAGCACCAGATCCGGCGGACTCTTCTCGACGCTGCGGAGGGCGGCCGCGCCATCGACAGCGACGCTCAGCTTGTACTCGTCGCGCAGGGCCTGGACCAGGATATCGATATTCGTCTTCGCGTCATCGACGATGAGAATGCGGCTCTCGGAAAGATCCTTCACGTCAGCGGCTCCCGGCAGAGGTTTCGAGGGCGTGCTCCAATCGCGACTGGGCATCGGTAAAGGCGTAGCCCTGGACGAGCGTTTCGAACTCCGACCAGCCCGCGGCGTCGAACAGCGGGCTGAGCGCATCGCGATTGGCATCGATGAACTCGCCGGCCGCCGGATCCGACTCCAACAACAGCGCGGCTGAGCTGCGCCGCCGCCTCACGAGACCGAGCCGGACTGGCCGGCGCCGCGGGTTGAACGGGCGCTGACGCGTCGGACCCGGTCGTCCCGAGTGCTGCCCGGATTCCCGTCGCCAGCGGTTCGAGCACAACCCCGACGCGTTGTCTCACTCGCTCTATCTCGTCCGCATTCGACCGGTCGCGAATCGCGCGTTCCAGTGCACTCGCGGCCGACTGAACGCCGCCCGCGCCAATGTTGCCGGCAACGCCCTTGAGCGTGTGGGCCAGGCGCTCCGCAAGCGCGTGGTCCCCTGTCGCGAGGGCGGCGGCGACCTGATCGTTCGCGGGGCCCTGTTGCTCGACGAACTGGCGAAGGATCTTCACGTAGAGTTTCCGGTTACCTCCGACGCGAGCCAGACCGTCGCTTGTGTCGAGGCCGTCAATCGACGGCAGGCCCTCCTGCGGCGGCGGACTGGAAGGCTGATCGGGTGCAGGCGCGCCCTCCGCCGGCTTGTAGAAGCGGCCGACAGCGTCGAACAGCGCCGCCGGATCGATCGGTTTGGCGACGTGATCGTTCATACCCGCGGCCAGACACCGCTGGCGCTCTTCCACCGTGGCGTGCGCGGTCATCGCGATGATCGGCAGCGCCGTCAGACGCGAATCGGAGCGCAGCTTCGCGGTCGCCTGATACCCGTCCATCTCCGGCATCTGGAGATCCATCAGCACGACGTCGAACGGGGCGGGGCCGGGACCCGCTAACATCTCGACCGCTTCGCGGCCGTTGTTGGCGACCGTGACGGTCGCGCCTTCTCCCTCCAGCAGCTCGACGGCGATCTGCTGGTTGATCTCGTTGTCTTCGGTCAGCAGGATTCGCGCGCCGCGCAGCCTCGCGGCCGGCCCGACGTCGGCCGCGCCGCGGAGATCCTCGCCGCCGTCGGCAAACATGTTGCACGAGCGTATCGACGATCATGGACTTCGTCACCGGTTTCAGCAGGAAACCATCGAGCTGCAGCCGCTCGGCTTCCTCCCGCACCTCTTCGCGCCCGAAGGCCGTGACCAGCACGATCGCCGGTCGGATGTCTGAGGGTCTCGTCGCTCTTGATGTGCCGGCTGGCCTGGAGGCCGTCCATGCCGGGCATCCGCCAGTCCATGAAGACGAGGTCATATGGATCGGTGGCGTCGCGCTCCTGGACCGCCGCGATCGCCTCCTTCCCCGATCCCACCGCATCGACACTTTTCGCGACGGTGCTCAGCCCCTCCTGCAGGATCTCGCGCGCGGCGGCGTTGTCATCGACGACGAGGACGCGGAGCCGGGCAAGCTTCTCTGGAACGATCCGTCTGTACCCGTCGCCGCGCCGACGCCGAGCCAGACCGTGAAGTAGAACGTCGTCCCGGCGCCGGCCTCGCTTTCGAGCCAGATGCGGCCGCCCATCAGGTCGACCAGGCGGCGGCTGATCGTCAGGCCGAGACCGGTGCCGCCATGCTTTCGCGTCGTCGACATGTCGGCCTGCGTGAACGGCTGAAACAGCTTCGCCGATTGCTCGGGCGTCATGCCCATCCCGGTGTCGTGCACCGCGCACTTGAGTTGCACCTTATCGCCGGTCCGTTCGATCGAGCTCGATGTTGATCCGAATCTCGCCGCGCTCGGTGAACTTCACGGCGTTGTTGACCAGGTTGGTCAGGATCTGCCCGAGACGCAGCGGATCGCCGAGCAGATGTTCCGGGATCCCTGGCGCGACATGCGCCAGGAACTCGAGCCCCTTGTCGTAAGCCTTCTGCGCCGTCAGCGTCGTGACCGAGCTGATCACGTCGTCCAGCCTGAAGTCCGTGGTCTCCATGTCGAGCCGGCCGGCCTCGATCTTCGAAAAGTCGAGGATGTCGTTGATCACGGCGAGCAGCGACGTCCCGGCGTTGTGGACCTTGCTCATGTAGTCGCGCTGCTTCGGGGAGAGCGGCGTCTTGAGCGCCAGATGCGACAGGCCGATGATGGCGTTCATCGGCGTGCGGATCTCGTGGCTCATGTTCGCGAGGAACATCGACTTCATCTCGGTAGCTTCTTCTGCCTTGCGCTTGGCGCCGACGAGCTCGGTTTCCAGGAGCTTGAACTCGGTGATGTCCTGTGTCACGCCGAACATGTCCGTCGGCTTGCCGTTGTCGTCCTTCACGACGCTGCCGAGCGCGTGGATCCAGACGATCCGTCCATCCACAGGTCGCTTATAGGCATAAATGGAATCGTAGGCGGGAACGCGTCCCTCGATGGCGGCCGTGAAATTCTCCATCGTCGCCTTGGCCGCCTCCTCATCACCCAGCCGCACGTGCTCGGCCCAATGTTCAAGGGTGTATCGGTGGGCGGCATTGGGAACGTCGCCGAAAATGCGAGCCGCTCGCTCCGAGGAGTTGTACCAGCCCGAGCCATCGAGGGGAACATGCCAGTGCCCTGACTTGGTCAGCTCCAGCGCGCCGTCTGCCATGAAATGCGCCTGCCGGAGCTCACCACTCTGCTCGCGCAACTCGGTCTCGGCACGCCTCAACTCCTCCGTCTGTTCCGCGAGCTCACGAGCCTGCGCCTGCGTATGGTCGAGCAGCTCTTGCGTGCTGAGGTTGCGCTGCAGCACTTCGAGGCTCATGGCGACGACGGGCAGCAATTCGTCGAGCAGGGTCTGCTCCCTCGCCGCGAGCGGTCGGAAGGATGCCACTTCGAGGACGCCGAGCAGCGTATCGGAGGAGATCGCCGGCATCGCCGTCGTCTGCACGGGCGCCGCCTGGCCGAGACCGGAGGAAATGCGCAGGTAGTCAGGGGGGAGATTCGCCAGCGCGAGCGTTCGCCGCTCCTGCGCGCATTGACCGACAAGGCCGTCGCCGAGTCGGATGACCGTCGGGAGACCGGAAACCTCCATGCCGTATGTCGCGACTCGCCGCAACTCGGAGTGTCCCTCATCGAGCACATAGAATCCGGCAGCGCCGCCGCCAAGAATCGGCACGAGGTCCGAGAGGAGGCGCTCACCGAACTGGGCCAGCGAGGCGGCGACCTGCAGCTCTCCGGTCAGCCGGGACACGTTCGCCTTCACCCAACGCTGCTGGTCCATCCCAGCGGCGCCCTCTTTGAGGACTTCGATAGAGCGCGCCAGGCCGCCGGTTTCGTCGGTCGCGCGCGTAAATGGAACCTCCTTCTCGTATTCCCCGGCGGCAATCGCTCTGACAGATGCGTCGAGGGCCCGAATCGGCTTCACGATCCGCTGAAAGGTGAGAAAACCCAGCAGCCCGGTCAACATGATGGCCGCGACGTTCGCGACCAGGATCCGCGATCGCGCGGCGGTGGTGGAGTCGACGACAGTCTGGCTCGTGGTAAGCGCGAGCTCCTCGTTGACCCGAATCCACTCGGCGGCGGCGCTGTCCAACCGCTCGCCCAGGGCCAGGGTCGACGCCTCTCGCAACAGCTCGCTGGCTTCTTCGCGGCGTCCCCCGGCCGCCAACGACATGATCTGCTTCGCCCGGTCCAGCCAGTCCCTGTGCTGATTGCGATAGTCGTTCAGCAGGCGGCGATCCTGGTCGTCGGAGATCAGGCTGCGCTCGTAGTGATCGAGCAGCCGTCGAAACTCGACTTCGTCTCGCTCGAACGTCGAGCGTACGCGCGCGCGCTCGTCCTCGCTCGTGGCGAGCACCTGATTCCTGAGC
Organism: uncultured Acidobacteriota bacterium; assembly: GCA_963810305.1. Classification (GTDB taxonomy): domain Bacteria; phylum Acidobacteriota; class Vicinamibacteria; order Vicinamibacterales; family 2-12-FULL-66-21; genus JACDCA01. Next base: position 481,832 of record CAWEMY010000005.1, on the reverse strand, counting down.
TGCACCCGCATCTCGGCAAATATTCGCGAGATGTTGCCGAGCGCCGCGAGGCTGGGGACCTGCAAGTCCGCCACGAACCGGCTACGGGTCTCGATCGTTGTCAGCTGCAACCGGGTGAAGATGCCCAGGGCCACCAGCGCCAGGAGCGGCACTGTCAGCAGCAAGACGAGGCGTTTACCAATTGTCATGAGGGGGGCTCGTCGGCAGAGTACACCGTGGGCCGCTTGTCCGGCGCTGCACGCGACATGCCACCGCACGGATCCCTGCTACGTCGCCGGGACGGTCTTTGAACCAGAAAACCTGAACTCAATTGGAGCAAGTTCTGAAGGGCAAAACCTCTAACGTGGCGACGCAGTCGGGCGTACGAAACGAACGCGCAGAAGACCCCCGGCACTGAAAGAGGGGTCCGGAATCTAGTGGCCCTCCGGCATTCCGGAGCACCACGGGTGTGATTCAGCGCGGCGACAAGAGCCCATCTAACCGTGTCGACGGGCGACACAGACCGGTCTGCGTTCCTTTGTTTGGACAGCTGTTCCAGAGGGAACGAGACTTGCGAGTTGTTCCGATCCGGGCGATACGCGAAACGCCTGGCATCCGTACAAACCTTGATGCTTCAAGGACATTCGGTGGCAGTGTCGACTCCGGCATTGTTCGAGGTAGTCATTCGCGCCTCCGCAGGTTTGGCGACTGCTACGGGATTTCGGAGCAGCCTTCACGCGAACCCGATGGGGCGTTATCGGCATGAGGGGCGACCGGATGTTCGAGCGCCATTTCGTTGCTTACGGCGTGCGGATCGGACTCCGCGCCGACTGTCGGGCGCTTCTCGACACTCTCGAACTGGATCCGGTACGCCTGCACCTGCCGTTCGGCTGGCGCGCGGTTGAAGACGACGAGCCTGATGCTCCCGTGTCCGTCCGGTACGAGCTTCTTACCAGTGCCTCGGGTGGAGCGTGGCCGTCATACCGGGTGTATGCCGGCCAGAACCTGGTTGCGGACGTGCGCAGGCTGACGGATGCAGGGCAGGCGCTGGCAGCACACGCGGAGTTCTTCGTCGCCGAGCGGGCGCCGGACCACTTGTTCGTACACGCGGGTGTTGTCGGCTGGGAAGGCCGCGCCATCGTCATGCCCGGCGCCAGCTTCGCCGGCAAGACGACGCTCGTACAGGCATGGCTCGAGGCGGGTGCGACGTACTACTCCGATGAGTTCGCGGTTCTCGACCGCGCCGGAAGAGTGCATCCATTCGCCCGTCCGCTGGCGATCCGCGACGGCTCGACAGGCGTTGACTCGCCGCGTGCCGGTCGCGGCACTGGGCGCCGAGACTGGGACGACGCCCCTGCCCGTAGGACTCGTCCTTTCGACCTCGTACCGGGCCGGCGCTCGCTGGCGACCGCGCCGCTTGACGGCAGGCCCAACGCTGCTCGCGCTGATGCGCCACACCGTCGCCGCTCGCGCGAACCCGAAGCACTCCATGCCCATCCTGAAGCAGGCGGTGAGCGGCGGCATGGCGTTCGCCGGTCGTACGCGGCGAAGCACGTCCGCTGGTTTCCGCGGTTCTCAGGCACGCCCGAAACCCACTGCTGTCCGCGCGGCCACGACGAGGAGCGATCTGATGTATCCACGACAGTCTCCCACCACCCACACGGAGCAGCTCGGCGACGAAGCGTCGGTCTACGATTGGGCGCGCGCGCAGGTGCACGCCCTCAACCCGACCGCGGCGCGCGTGTGGCGGCAGTGTGACGGTGCCACGAGCCCTGACGCGATCGCCGCGGCCTTGCGCGTGGAGACGGGTGTCCCCGAGGCCGATGCGGTCGTCGACCTGACACTCAGGCAACTCGCGCGCCTTCACCTGCTGGAGCTGCCGGTCGAGTCGCGCGGCGATCGACCGGCGACGACCCGGCGGTGGCTGCTCGCGCGTGGCGTGGCCGCGGCGATGCTGCCGGCGATCTACTCGATCGTGGCGCCGTCTCCCCTGGAGGCGCAGTCGGTGCCGCCGCCGGCCGCTCCGACGCTGACGAGCGTCTCGCCGAATCAAGGCACCCTGGGCGACACGTTGGTGGTCACGCTGACCGGCACCAACTTCGTCGTCGGCGCCACGGCGGTGGTCGCCGGCGGTGGCGGCGTGACGGTCACCAACGTCGAAGTGGGCAGCACGACGTCGCTCACCGCCAACTTTGTGATCGATCCGGCCGCAGCCGTTGGTGCGCGCACCGTGACGGTCACGACGACCGGCGGGACGAGCGACGGGCAAGCCTTCACGATCAATGTGTCGACTGGTTCCACGACGTTCAACTTTACCGGCAGTCCGACGAGCCTTTACGTGTGCCCGCCGGCGTCGTCAGCATCACGATTCAGGCCACCGGAGCGCAGGGGGGGCGTGGCGCTGGTTCACTCGCGCTGAGTGGCGCGGGTGGCCTAGGGGGTCGGACGACTGCGACGGTGTCCGTCGCGCCGGGTGGGTTGCTCACCGTGCGTGTCGGTGGCGCTGGTCCTAATGGTAGTGCGGAATCTGCGACCCCCGGCGGCTTCAACGGAGGAGGCGCCAGCGAGGGAGACGGCGGCGGCGGCGGGGGCGCGTCGAGCGTGCGTGCCGGCGCCACCCCGCTCGTGATCGTCGGCGGCGGCGGGGGCGGGGGCGCTGAGTCTGGCGGCGGGCGACCATCCGAGGCGGGAACGGGGGCGCCGGCGGTGGTCTCATCGCCGATCCTGGCGGGACTCCGGCTCGAAGCGGCGGCGGCGGCGGCGGAGGCACCGACGCCGCTGGCGGCTCCGGGGGCACCGTTAGCCCGGCAGCAGCACCGGCACCCCCGGAACAGCTGGCGTGGCGGATACGGGTGGAACCGGTGGCACACACCAGCCCGGAGTCATTGGCGGCGGCGGCGGTGGCGGGGGCTACTTCGGCGGTGGCGGCGGTGGTGGTGGTAACCCAAGCGACGCAGGCGCCGCGGGCGGCGGAGGCGGCTCGTCGTTCGCGGCGTCAGGCGCGACTGCTGTCCTGCATCAGAAGGGGGTCAACAGCGGCAACGGTTCGGTGACGATTTCGTGGTAGATGGCGACGCTGTCAGACGGCGTGTTCCGGTTCTTGTCGCTGTGTGCCCAGCCGCCGGGATCTGCGGCGGTCGCACAACGGCTCTCGTCTGCGCTCGCGACTGTCCCGTCATGTGACGAGCTGGCGATCGCTGCGGAGCAGCACGGCATGGAGCCGCTCGTGCTCGCGCACATCGAGCGGACCGGTCTTGCGATTCCGGACGACCTCCGTGCTCGCCTCCGGGCGAGGCAGACGCAGCACGCGCACGCCGCGGCGGTCCGGACCCGGGTGGTCGCGGACGTCGCCGGCGCGATGGCGCGGGCGGGAGTGCCATTCCTTGTCCTGAAGGGTGCGGCGCTCGCGCATCTGGTGTACGGCGATCCACGGCTCCGGCCGATGCGCGACGTCGACCTGCTCGTCCGCAAGGCCGATGCCGGACGTGCGCACGACGTCCTGATGCGCTGCGGATTCAGACCAGGCGGCATCCCTCTCCCGTCGCGTCACCACCACTCGCAGGGGATGGCCAGGACGCTGGAAGGGGCAACAGTCACCATCGAGCTGCACCACGAGCTACTGGCGCGAACGCCCTTCGTCGAGCCGCGCGACTATGACGACTTGATCCGCCGGTCTCAGCCGTTCGACTGGGGCGCTAACCCTCGTAGTCCAGCCCTTCAGGGCTGTGGCATGTCCTATCAGACGCTCGGGTGCGAAGACATGCTGTGGCACGTGTATGCCCATGCGTTCGTGATCAACCCGCGGCGTCCCGGCGCCGTACGACTCCTGTCGGTTGCCGATCTCGCCCACGCCACCGAGGCGTGGATCGATCAGATCGATTGGGCGCGGTTCCGGCGAGAGTACGGCCGCATGCTGCGAGCGCTGCTCGTGCTACACGATCTGGTGCCGTGGTCGCCGCACGTCGCGGAGGTGTTGCGGGAACAGGTGGAGCGTCCGGCCACGGCCGTCCGTGCCTATGCGATCGATTCGGATCCTGATTGGTCAGTAAAGCTGATCCCGGACGTGCTCTGGCCGCCGGAGTGGTGGTTCCGGATGCGATACGGCATCACATCGTGGCCTCGCTGGATTTGGTTTCGCGTCGTCGGCCATCCCGCACATCTCACGCTCTCGGCAGGGCCCTCCATCATGAGGCGACTCCGGAGATGGTTCGGACTGCACGAGACCGATGCCAGTCAGGTCTGATTGAGCGGACGCTCGAATGTCGATGTGAATCCTGGCGGAGAATGTTCGCCCACCGGCGCGAGCTGAATGAGGCGGAGCAGGAAAAGACTTACGGCGCGCAGAACTCGGCGCTCGCAACGCGTCGTGAGCTCTTGACGCCGAAGGTCGATCACCTCACCAGGGTCGATCCGAACATGGGCATGATCGTGACCATGCGAACGCTGGAAAGCCCGAGACGTTCTACCTGCAGATCGCGTTCTGGGTGACGCGCACATGCGCGCAGTCTCGAGAACGAGATCGACGCGCTCGGTGTGTCCCCTGCATCATCGGCGCGTCGTCATACCGGTTGCCCAGTTGAACACCAGCGTGATCACCGCCGACCCCGTGTCTTCGGCGAGCGCGTTGATTACGAAACGTCGACCGTCCGGCGAGACGTCATAGGGATACGCATCAAGTCTCGCGGGAGGTCGCGGACGCAGTGTGAAAAGCGGGCGCGGCGCCGCGAAGTCCAGCTTGTCCCCCGTCATCTGGACGGCGACGCTCATCAGCCGATTGTCGGGCGATAGATAGAAGATCTCGCTTCCGTCGCGCGCCCATCGCGGCCATCCGCCGCCATCTGTGGACACGAGACGTTTCGCGTCGCGCTCGGGAAAGCGATCGACGTAGACGTTCAGCTGGCCCGCTTCGTTCGAGGCATACGCCACCCATCGGCCCGTGGGTGCGAAGCGCCCATGGGTTTCGATGAAACGGGAGTCCAGCAGCGCGCGCGCCTTCCGGGGATCCGCGACGGGAGCAATCCAGATGTCGCTCCGCGCGATGGCACGGCCGCCGACGACAAACATCATCGAGCGCCCGTCGCCGGACCAGTCAGACGCAAAGCGGCCGAGGCCGAGCGCATCGACCTCGACGGGCACCGAGTTTCGTGCGCTGTTGTCGGGCTTCTTGCGTCGCTGTGCGTCGGCTGCAGTCAGCCAGTGTCGCCGGCCGGTCCCTCACTCGTCGAGCCCGGTCAGTCGTCGTCCAATTCGCAAACCGCTGCGTCGCCCTTCAAGGGGGATTTCGAAGGCAATCAGTCGGTGACGCCACTGACGCCGCCTTTTGGCCAGGTCGCGGGGCAGGCGACAGGCAGGGCCACGCAACTAGGCCGGTTCACAGTGCAGTTCCCGCACATTGTCAATTTCGCCACTTCTCGCGGCGAAGGGACCTACACGTTCACCGCGGCGAACGGCGACACGCTGACGGCGGACTTCACCGGGCAGGCGGAAGTGGGGCCGATCACCTCGATCGTGGAGCAGGGGGTCATTACTGGTGGCACGGGGCGGTTCGCCGGTGCCACGGGCAGCTTTACGGTCCGACGGCTGTTCGACCGCAATGCCGGCACCACGACGGGATCGTTCGACGGCACGATTTCAACAACGCACGGGCCAGCATCGTGACGCGCCCGGGGCGCGGATCGGTGCGGCGAGTGGCGTTGAAAAGCACGTAGCCCACTTGCTTTCCCAAAGGAGTCATGCCACACTCCCTTTGGGAAACCCAAAAGTCAACCGACACCCGGGAGGCCGCAACGATGAAGAAGACCACGGACGTCCATCAGGGCACGCTCGCCTTGATGGTGCTCAAAACGCTGGATGTGCTGGGCCCGCTCCACGGCTACGGCCTCGCCAGGCGCATCGAGCAAATCAGCGGAGACCGGCTCACGCTCAACACCGGCACGCTCTATCCGCTGCTCCTGAGATTGGAGCAGGAAGGTGCCATTGCCTCGGAGCGGGGACCGTCCGAGAACAACAGGAGCGCGCGCTTCTACCGGTTGACCAAAGCGGGCCGGAAGCAGCTCGAGGCCGAGACGCGGGGGTGGGAGCAGACGACCGCGCTGATCGATCGGTTCTTTGCCGTGAAGGCGAAGGATCTCCCGTGAGACGGCTGAGGCAGTGGCTGATTCGGCTGACGACGTCGATGACGCGGCGGCACGACGAAACGCGGCTGCGCGAGGAAATCGACGACCACGTCGCGTTCGAAACGGATGCGAACCTGCGCCGGGGGCTGCCGCCAGCCGAGGCGCGACGCCGCGCCCTCCTCACGTTCGGATCCATGGAGACGTTCAAGGAGAACTATCGGGATCAGCAGGGCGTGCCGGCGCTCGAGCATCTCCTGCAGGACGTGCGGATCGCGCTTCGGAGGATGTGGAAGACGCCCGGCTTCACGGCCGCGGCGATCGCCACGCTGGCGCTTGGCCTCGGACTGACGAGCGCCGTCATGAGCCTGGCCTACGCGCTCTTCCTGAGGCCGCTGCCGGTGGACGAAGCGGCGCGGGTCGTGTTCGTTGAACAGACACGGGTGGACCGGCCGGGCGGCTGGGGGTTTTCGTATCCCGACTACCTCTATCTCCGCGAGCACGCGCGCGCATTCGACGAGCTGGCCGCCCACTACTCGACGGCGCCGCTGAGCGTCGTCACGCCCGGCGGCCCCGTCAGCGTGATCGGGCGCTGTGGTCACCGCGAGCTACTTCAACGCTGTTGCGCCTGACACCCCGAGCGGGTCGCTTCTTTTCGGCCGACGAGGATCGCGTGCCGGGACGGGATCCGGTCGCGATCCTCGGCTACGACTTCTGGCGGACACGATTCGCCGAAGATCCGCGCGTGATTGGCACGACCGTGCGCATCAACGGCACGGCCTTCACCGTGATCGGGATCGCGCCCGAACATTTCCACGGCATCGTGGCCGGCCTGGAGCCGAACGCCGTCTGGATCCCGACGGCGATGTTCGGCGTCGGCTATCGCTACTGCGACGGGCTGTCGCGGGCCTGCGGTGTAGTCGGCCTGGTCGGCCGGCTGGCCGGGGACACGTCGATTGACCAGGCGCAAGCCGAAGTGGCGGGGCTGATGCGGCAACTCGAAGCCGTGTACCCCGAGGACTTCAGGGGACGCGGCGCCCTGGTTCGCCCGGTTCGCGGCGTCCGGTTTCAAGAGCAGGAGGCGAACGCTCCGATTGTTCGGCTGCTCGCCGGGGCGGCCGGACTGGTGTTGCTGGTCGCCTCGGCAAACGTCGCGGGGCTCCTGCTGGCGCGCGGCCTGCGACGCCGGAAAGAGATTGCGGTTCGCCTCGCGATCGGCGCCAGCCGCGGCCGGCTGATCCGCCTGCTCCTGGTCGAGTCCGTGATGCTGGCGGCCGCCGGAGGCGTGGCGGGGCTGCATGATCGCCCCTGGGCGACGGAGGTGCTGCGAGCGTACTTCGGCGTCGGCGCGGCCGGCTCGCTCAACCTCGACCTGTCGCTGGACCCGCGGATCGCGCTGATTGGTCTCGGCGTCGCCCTGTTCACCGGCGTGGCGACCGGCATCGCGCCGGCACTTCAGTCCACGCGGCCCGACATGGCCCTGGCCATGAAAGAGGGAACGTCCGGCGCCGGCCGGCCGCGCTCGATCGTGCGTGAAGGGTTGATCGTCGTGCAGGTCGCACTGTCGGTGCTGCTGCTCGGCGCGGGCGGCCTGCTCGTTCGCAGCTTCGTCATGCTCCACCGCGGCCCGGGCTTCGACCCGGATCGCGTGGCCATCGTCCGGCTCCGGCCGAGCCTCGTGGGCTTCACGAACGATCGCGCCTGGGCCTATCAGCGCGACGTCATCGAGCGCCTCGAAGCGCTGCCGGGCGTTCTTGCCGCAAGTCCGGCGGGCGTTCCGCCGTTGCCCCGCTGGTCCCGCCCGGTCACGCCGGTGCGGCTTCCCGGCGACTCGGCCGATCCGTCGCAGGCGTATCTGGTGGGCACGACGCTCGTCGGTCCTCGGTACTTCAAGACGCTGGGCGTCGGCGTCGTCGAGGGTCGCGAATTCGATGACCGCGACACGATGGACGGTCCGCGCGTCGCCGTGGTGAACGAGACGCTCGCCCGCCACGTCTGGCCGAACGGCGGGGCGGTTGGCAGCGTGATGATCGTCGGGCCGCACCGCGTTGAAGTCGTCGGTGTCGTGAAGGACCTGCAGTGGCTCAGCGCGCTGCAGCAACCGGACCCGATTGCGTACCTGAATTTCTGGCAGCAGGACCGAAGCAACCCGTGGTCGCAGGATTCGCGGACCCACATCAGAGTCGCGGGCGATGCGGACGCGATGCTGCCCGAGATCCAACGCGCGATCGTCGAGATCGACCCCGACGTGCCGATTGCGGACGCGCAGTCGCTCGGCGTGAGCCTCGACTATCACTTTGCCGCCGTGCGCGCCGCGCGCACGATGCTCATGACGTTTGGCGCCCTGGCGCTCGGCCTGAGCATGATCGGCCTGTATGCCGCGCTCGCGTTCGCCGTCGGCGAGCGAACACGCGAGATTGCGGTACGCCTGGCGCTCGGCGCCTCGCGCGCCGACGTCGGCGGCCTCGTCTTTCGTCGCGGCATGGCGATCGTGTCGCTGGGCATCGCCGCCGGCGTCGCGGCGTGCGTCATCGCGGGACCGTTCCTCGCCCACCTGCTCTATGGCGTGAGCCCGCGTGATCCCCTGGCCATCACCGCCGGGCCGGCAGTGCTGATCGTGGTCGCGGCGCTGGCGATCTCGCTGCCGGCCCGGCGCGCCATGAAACAGAATCCGATCATCGCCCTGCGGGCCGAGTGACGAACAATGACGTCTGCCGCGCTTTCGTCCATGCAGACGTACGCCTCTCACACGGGTGAACGGATGCGGCCGATGTCGCCGGCGCGCGACGCGGCCATCACCGCGCGCCAGCGCGACTCGAGCACGAAGATCGCAAACACATAGAGCGCCACGATGACGAACGGCACGACGACGAAACGGTGGGCGGGGAACAGATACCAGGCAAAGACGACCAGGACTGTTCGCAGCGCGCCGTGGACGATGCCGATCCAGTGTTGCAGGATCCAGGACATCGGCAGCCACATCATGCCGCTGAGGACACCGACGGTGAGCGGTAAAGACGAGGGCATGATGAGGAAGAACGGGATGGCGATTGCGTAGGCCTGCAGCGCCGTCGCGACCACCAGAAAAAACAGGGCGTCGAAGGTGTTCTTCGGCCGCGATCGATCGAGGAAATGCTCGCCGGTAAAGCGCGAGATGAACATTCCGAGATATGCGATCGAGCCGGTGCCGATGAAGAGTGCCAGCGCCGCCTTCCCCGTCGGGAGGAAGGTGCCAAGGATGCCGATGATCAGCCAGACGATCAGGCCAGCGATCGGCATGGCGATCAATCGGGCACGCTTGAACTCCTCGCGTTGCACGTCGAGCGACCGATCGGTGGCGAACATGATGGCGCGAATTCTCTCACAGGCTACGCGGTTGTCCCCTGTCGAAACAGTGGTACGGTGGATGGCCTTGCCCGGTGCCCGGGCGGTATTCACAGGGGGATTCATGCGTCGAATCGTGCTCACGACTCTCGCCGTTCTCGCCTTGACCCCGGTCGCCTCGGCGTGGGCGCAGCCAGGGGCGCCGTCGTTTCAGGGCTATTGGATGGGCATCGACCCGGTGGACGGCGGCGACTCGCGGCGCAGCATCGTCCAGCAGCCGGACGGGACCTTCAAGTTGATCGGCCGCGATACGGTGCTCACGCTCTGCGACGACACCGACCGCGGCGTCGCGACGTTCGCCGATGGCGCGCGCACCGGCCGCGACCGGATGGCATCCGACAATCTGCGAATCCACTGCTTCAACACGAACGCTGAAGTGACGATCAAGGCGACGTATCGCCTGCTCGACGCCGGCACGATGCTCGAGGAGCTCACGCTGCCGAACGGCACGCCGTTCGCGACGATCGTGTTTCACCGCGCCAGCGCGAACTCGCAACCGCCGGCGCGGCTGTTCCAGGGCTACTGGATGGGAGTCGACCCGGTCGACGGCGGCGATGCACGGCGCAGCTTCCTGGCGCGGTCGCGCGATACATATTCGATGATCGGCAGGGATACTGTGTTCTCGCTCTGCGACCACACCGATCGCGGCGTCGCGACGCTCGACGACGGGGTGGCGGCCGGCCGAAACGGGTTGTCGTCGGAGGCGCTCACCATTCAATGCTTCAACAACGGCGCCACCGTCGTCCTCAAGTCGCGGTTCGAGATCGTCGATGCGAACACCATGATCGAGACCACGACACTCGAAAGCGGGACGCCGGTGAGCGTGATCGTGCTGCATCGCACGAGCGCGCGCTGATAACCGGACCATCCTCCCCGACGGCCACCTTCCGACAACACTCGAGCTCGATTCGAACCGCCGTCCATGTTAAGACTGGCTGTGCTCTGCGGGCATCCGTCGAGGGATACGGCTCGCTGCAGCTTCCGATCTGGCGGTACGGTGATCGACTTTTCGGAGAACGTCATGAATCACTTCAGCGGACACGACAGGATCGGTCGGCGGTTGGCGAGATGCGGCGCGGGCATCCTGGCATTCTCTGCAGTGTTCGGAATAGCGGAGCCGGCGCTGGCGCAAAACGCCGTCACGCGCTGGGCGGAGCAATCCCTGCAGTCAGTCCGCGCAGCGAGTGTCGGAACTCCGAATGCCGGGCGACTGTACGCGATGGTCACTGTCGCCATGTACGACGCCGTCAACGGAATCGACGCCGCCCGTCATCGCTTTGGCCGCGAACACGCATTGGTGCCGGTCGTCGGCGCCCCGCCTTCAGGCAGCCGCAGCGCTGCTGCGGCGGCGGCTGCTCACGCTGTACTCGTCGCCCTCGTGCCATCCCGGCAGGCGGCGCTCGACGCCGCGCTCGCCGCCGAACTCGCCGCGGCGCAGGACGGCGACGTTATCACCGGCGAGATGTGGGGTCGTTACGTGGGCGAACAGGTCGTCACTCTGCGCGCCGCCGATGGGACCGAGTTACCGCTCACGATCCCGGCAGGAACGGCGATCGGCGAGCATCGCGCCCCGTTCGACGCGCGGTTTCGCAACATGACGCCGTTCGGTGTCCGCAGCATCGATCGCTATCGCTCGGGGCCACCGCCCGCACTCACGAGCGAGGCCTACGCGCAGGCGTTCAACGACGTCAAGACACTCGGCCAGCAGGACGGGGACGCCGAGCGCAATGCCATTGCTCAGTTCTGGGTCGTTGAAGGAGGGACAACGCGCGAGCCCGGCACCTGGATACAAGCTCTGGTCGCGATCGTCGAGCAGATGGGCACCGACCGGAGTCTTTCTGATACAGCGCGGGTCTTCGCTCGCGTCGGGATGGCGATCGCGGACGGCGTGGCCGCCAGCTGGGATACGAAAGCGACGTTCTTTACGTGGCGACCCTTTTTCGCGATACGCGAAGCAGATCTCGATCCCAATCCGGATACCGAAGCGGACCCCGCCTGGACGCCGCGCAACATCTCGATCGGCGCTTCTCCGGAGTGGACCTCGGGTCTTTCCACGTTCTCTGGCGCCGCCTCCGCAGTAATCGAAGCGTTCTATTTTCCCCACCGGGTGTCGTTCTGCTTTGCGACCGATCCCGCGCCCGCGCCGCGCTGCTACAGCAGCCCCCTCGCGGCTGCGAGCGAGGCTGGTCGGTCGCGAATCTATCAGGGCATTCACTTTCAGTTCTCGAACGAGGAGGGCCGGCGCATCGGCCGGCGCATCGGCTTCGAGGTCGCTCTCACTCGTCTCCGCCTCTGTTTCGACCGTACGCAGATCTGCCTGCCGTGATTGGGGCCAGGTCAGAAGCTTGAGCGAAGGGAATCACCTCGCGAATGATTGCGCGAACTGGCAAGCCATCCCTATTTCATTTCGAAATCAGCTGCATCGCCCACAGGTCGCTTTCGTCATTCGCAATCGTGAAATAGAACCGGCGGCCGTCGGTGGCGAACTCGCGGCGCAGCGAGCGACGCATCGGATCGTCGAAGGTCACGAGTAGCCGCGGTTCGCCGCCGCCGACCGCGACCGCCCAGATGCTCGTCTGGAGCTGCGCATCGTAGGCCTTGTAATAGATCGTCCGGCTGTCGTCCGACCAGATCGGATAGGACGCCTGCAGCTGTCCACTCGCCGCAGGGACGATGACGCGCCGTCCGGTTCCGTCGGGAGCGATCACAAACAGGGCGCCACCGGAGGAATAGGCAATGAGGCGTCCATCCCGCGACCATTTCGGATCGGAACTGCCCGTGGCCAGCCGGCGCGGCGGTTGCCACGGCGCGCCGCGTCGCGCGCGCCTCGACACGAACAGGTCGTTGGTGGCACCCCCCGCCGATTGATCGAAGAGGATGCTGTTGCCATCCGGACCCCAGGCGGCGTGCTGCTCCTCCGCCGCGCTGGTCGCGACTGGCTCGGTCTTCATGCCATCCGCTGACACCACCATCACGTCCCGCTGACCGCCCTGGCTCATGCTGTGATACACGAGCTCGCCACCATCTGGCGACCAGTCGTTGACGAACTCGTTGTTCGGTCCGCGGGTGACCTGCTCCGGCGTTCCACCCGCCAGCCGTACCTTCCAGACATCCGCCTGCCCGTTGCGATCGGAGTCGTAGGCGAGCCAGCGGCCGTCCCAGGACACCGTCAGCTTCTCGATTTTCTCGGTTCCGAAGGTCACCTGCCGGGCCTCGCGCACCGACGCCACACCGTCCTTGGGGATGGCGACCGACCAGATGTTGGCGCGCTGCGTGTACGACGAATACACCAGCAACTGCCCGTCCCGGGCGATTGAGATCCCATGGGCGTTCAGGCCTGAAGACACCCGTTCCGGCTCGCCATCCGGCTGTCCGCTACGATTGAACCGCTGGCGGAATACGTCGCGACCGCCACCGCGGTTCGAGATGAAGAGCATCGCCCGACTGTCCGGCATCCACACCGGGTTGATGTCGAGCCAGTCACCAGTGGTGACGGTGGTTGCCTTCCGGCTCTCCACGTCCACCACCATGATCGTACTCGTCGAGAGATTGCCCAGGCTCTCCTCACCGAAGGTGAAGTAGATGCCTCGGCTCACGAAGGCGATCCGCTGTCCATCCGGGGACCAGGCGGGTGAATGCGCGTCCGGCGCCGAGGCGACCAGCGTGGGCGAAGCGCCGCTCTCGACGCCGACGACGTAGATGCCGTCGGCGGCGCCGAAGGTGATCCGGCGATCGTCGGGCGACCAGGCCGGCGAGATCGCCACGTTTCCCGCCGTCGAGTCGGTGAGGCGCCGCGCAAAACCGCCGAGCGCCGGGATCACGAACAGCGCGCTGCTCCCCTCGTGCGATCGCTGGACCAGTCGGGGCCTCCCGGCGTGGAACACGATCCGTGCCCCGTCGGACGACCATTGCGGCCATCGCTGGCCACCGGTCCCGTCATCATCGGTCAGCGCCGTCATCCGCCCGCCCGAGATCTGTCGGACGTAGATCCGCATGTGACCGGGAGCGCCTGCGACGTACGCGATGGCGCGCCCGTCAGGTGACACCGCCGGGTCCAGCTCCAGCCCGGGTTCGGTCGTCACGCGCTGGATCTGGCCAACCGTCAGGGTGCCTGGAGTCGTTCGGCCAGTCGAGGCGTAATAGGCCGCCGCCAGGGCTGCGGTTGCCGTCACTACCGCCGCGAACAGCCATCGGCGGCCGCGCGGCGGGATCCGCGCGTGCGTCGTCGGCCCCTCGACCGCCGTGATGGCGTCCAGGACCGGGAGCAGATCGTCGATGCGCTGCCATCGCTGGTCCGGCTTCTTGTGAAGGCACCGCATGATGGCGTCCGCCAGCGCGGCGGGAGTCTCGGCACGATGCGTGGTGAGGGGAACAGGCGACTCGGTCAGGTGAGCGGTCACGACGTCCTGACGCGTCCCGCGAAACGGCGTCTCGCCGGCCACGAGCTCGTAGGCCATGATGCCAAAGGCGTAGATGTCGCTGCGACCATCGACGGCGGCCGCGGCCACCTGCTCCGGGGACATGTACGCCGGTGTACCCACCATCACGCTCGTCCCGGTCACCGTCTGATCCTCACCCACGTGTGCCGCCAGCGCGTGAGCCACGCCAAAATCCGCGAGAGAGACGTGCCGGTCGGCCAGCAGGACGTTGTCAGGCTTGACGTCGCGGTGAATGATGCCCGCCCGGTGCGCGTGCGCCAGCGCATCGACCACTTCCCGGAGCAATCGCGCGGCTTCCGCAATCGGCAACCGTCCCTCGCGTTGAAGCCGGGTGCGCAGCGATTCGCCATCGACGAAGGGCATTACGTAGAACGGCAGGCCGTCGGCGGCACCGGAGTCGAAGAGCGGCAGGATGTGAGGATGCCGAAGATGGGCGGTGGTATGGATCTCGGCGAGGAAGCGGTCAGGGCCCACCACGACGGCCAGGTCGCGATTCAGGACCTTGATCGCGACCTCGCGCTTGTGCCGGATGTCGTGGGCGAGATACACAGTGGCCATTCCCCCGACACCGATCACACGTTCGATTCGGTACCGGGGCAAGAGAGCCGCCGCGAGCGATGGCGGGACGTCCTGCACGCGCGTATCTTACTGAAACGTGAGGTGTTCAGTTTCGCGATGATCTTGATGCACGGTTGGCGCGCACGACTAGGCGGCAGCTCTGAGACTCTTGATTCTCGCTGCGACGGACGACAGTGCGGGCGACGCGCCGGCAGGAAGTAGTCCGTGCCGAAGCAGCCGGAACTATTCCGCCCGCAGCGCCACTACCGGATCCACACGCGAGGCGCGTAGCGCCGGGACATAGCTCGCAAGCAGCGCTACAGCAAGCATCACGGCAGACATCCCCGCGAACGCAAGGAGGTCCAGTCGCCCGACGTTGAACAACAGTGTCTTGATGTAGGTGGTGAGCGCCACGGCCGCCAGCATTCCTACGACGATGCCGATCAAGGCGACTCGCCCGCCCTGCCACACGAACATCCGCCGCACGGTCTTCGCCTCGGCGCCGAGGGCCATGCGTACGCCGATCTCCTGCGCCCGCTTCGTCACCCGATACGAGAGCACGCCATACAGCCCCACTGCACCCAGGACGAGCGCGAGTACCGCAGCCATGCTCACCATCAGCATCGTGAATGACAGGTTCGCCATGGCGTTCGCGGCCAGGCGCTTCATGGTGAAGATGCGGTACATCGGAGATGTCGGAATCACCTCGCGAATGATCGCGCGAACCTCCGGTTCGAGGTGGTCCGCACGGCTCGACTTGATGACGTATGCCGGCGACGCGGACACGGCCGGTAAGTACACAGTTGGCTCTGGGGCTTTGCGGCGCAGGTCGTCAATCAGGACGTCCTCGACCACGCCGATGACGCTGTACCACGTCTGACCGCCGGCCGCGGGCCGCACCTGCTTGCCGATTGGATCCTCACCAGGAAACAACAACTTGGCGGCTGCCTCGCTGATGATGACAAACGGCATCGCCCGTTCTTCCTCGACCCGGTCGAAGTAGCGGCCGCGCCGGAGGTCGATGCCCATGGTCTGGAAGTACGCGCCTCCGGCCCCGGCGACGCGAACGAGCGGCGCCTCGGTGCCACTGGCCTCGAGCCTGGGAGTGGTGATGTTCCCGCTGCTAGCGCCCTCGTCCAGGGGAAGAGTGCTGATGTAGCCCACGGATTCGACACCCGGCAGCCCCTTCAGACGATCCATGAAGGCGTACTGAAACCTCGACATCGCCGCTCGGTCGTTCAGGTCGGGGCGACTGGCCGCGATCTGAAATGTGAAGATGCCCTCTATGTTGTATCCGGCGTCGACGTGACTGAGCTGCCAGAAACTGCGCATGAGCAGCGCCGAGCCAACCAGCAGAACGAGCGCAGCAGCGGTCTGCACGACCACCAGCACATCGCGCGTGAGATTCCCGCCGATGACGCCCCGTCCGGCCTGCTGAAGACTGCCAAGGCGCGAGCCTGAGGCACGGAGCGCGGGCAGCAGGCCAAACGCGCACGCCGCCAGAACCGAAATACCCACCGTGAAGAAGAGGGTCATCAGGTCCAGGCCCGCGGTCGCAAGTCCGGGAATTGGAGCCCCGCCAAAGCCGCCGGCGACGGCGTCCGGCGCCGCGCGGACCAGCAGTGGCACGCCAGCCCAGGCGATGAGCGCGCCGGCTGCGCCGCCCACTGCCGCGAGAAGGAGCGCCTCAGTCAGCTGTGAGCGCACCAGGTCGGCTCGCCGCGCTCCGAGAGCGCGCCGCACCGCCAGGTCGCGACGCCGGTTCTCCGCGCGCACCGTGAACAGGCTGGCGATGTTCGCGCACGCGATCAGGAACACGATGGCGACCGTGCCGAGCAGAATCCACAGCGGGGTCAAAACACTGCCGACAAGGTGCTCGCGGAGTGGCTTCACCACCGGCCGGTGACGTTCCATGATCCGCACGTACGGCGGGGGGCCGCCCAGCCGCTGCTGGACGCGACGGGCGAGCGGCTCGAGTTGCCCCATCAGCGCTGCGCGGTCGGTTCCCGGCTTCATGCGGGCGACCATGTTCGGCCCAAATCCGCCCGGCGTGACCTGCGCGGCGCGAATCACGAACGGCACCCAGAATGCGACGCGCTCGTCAGGGAACCGGAACTCCGGTTTCATGATGCCGACCACGGTGCGCGTCCCGCCGGCGAAGAAGTAGCTTCTGCCGATCACCTTGTCATCGGAGGCGAACCAGCTCCGCCACAGCCAGTCACTGATGACGACAACCTTGTCGTCGTCGGCATCGGTGAACAGCCGTCCCTGCTGGGGCTGGGCGCCGAGCGTCGTGAAGAGCGACGGTGTCGCCCGGGTCAGGAAGAGCTGGTCGACGTGATCGTCCACGCGCGTCGTCGACGACCCGGTGCCGTAGAACCCGGCATCTTCGATGGCAGGCGCACTCTCCCGGTACTCGAAGTAGAGTTCATCCGCCACGCCGAACTCCGCCGGCTGATCGGTCCCTGGAGCCGTACCGGCGATGTAGACGAGCCGGTCCGCGTGCGGGAACGGCAACGGCTCGAGGAGCACGGCGTTGACGACGCTGAAGATCGTGGCGTTCGCGCCGATGGCGAGCGCGAGCGTCGCCACGACGACGAACGTGAAGCCCGCCGCACGGGCAAGACTCCGCGCGGCGTGCGTAAAGTCCCTGATCCATCGTTCCAGCGTTGCCTTCACCTGCTACCTCATTGTCTTCCCGAGGGGCTTCGCCCCTCGGACTCCCCTACACGCGCCCTCGCTTGCCGCTTCGCCGGCTCGCTCCGGGCACGTGGCTCGCTCGCGTGCTCGCTCGCATGACTCCACCGGCCCCCTACATCCGCCTTCGCGCAAAGCGCTTCGGCGAGACCTCGCCGGCTCGCATGGTCATTTTGATAACGCTGTATGCGACAAGAAAGTTCCGCGTATTCTTGCACGGGTTCGACATCCGCCTGATAGACCGAAGGTTAGCCGGGGAGCACCACGCGGTTGACTGCCGCCGGCACTTTGCGGGCGTGGGACAATCCGCAGGCCGAAGCAATGGATGTGCGAAACGCAGAACCTGCGGAGCTCGACCGGCTCGCTCGCTTGTGGCATGACGCGTGGCGCGATGCGCACGCGGAGATCCTCCCGCCGGCGCTGGTGAAAATCCGGACGCTGGAGAACTTCAGAGAGCGCCTTGCCCGCGCTCTCCCGGAAACACGCGTCGTCGGACCTCTCGGCCGACCGCTCGGCTTGTGCTGGGTCAAAGACGACGAGTTGTATCAACTCTTCGTCGCGACCGAGGCACGCGGTACCGGCGTCGCCGCCGCGCTCGTTGCCGATGCCGAACGCACGCTCGCCGCCCGCGGCGTGCGGACGGCATGGCTCGCCTGCGCCATCGGCAACCACCGCGCCGCGCGCTTTTACGAAAAGTGCGGCTGGCGGCTGGCGCGAACGATGGTCAACGAGCTCGAGGTGCCAGGCGGCACGTTCGAGCTCGAGGTGTGGCGGTACGAGAAGACGCTCGGCGCACGCGTCACCGAGCCAGCTTGAACGCCGCCATCTCTTCGCCGTTGCGCACGAGCAGCACGTCTCCGACGAGCACGGGATGGTTCCAGGTCTTCCCCTCGATCGCCTTGAACTTCGCGATCTCGGTGTGCTGGTCGGGCGATGCGGCTACAAGGACGAGGTCGCCTTCCTCCGACACGACGAGCAGAAGATCCTGCTGGGGGAGCAGGAGCATTTGGCCGGCCCCGTATCGGCCGCCCTTCCAGACGCGCTCACCGGTCTCGAGATTGATGGCCGAGAGGATCGTGCCGTCGAAGCCGTAGGCGTGTCCTTTGTGGACCACGAAGTCACTGAAGTACGGCTTCAGCCCGCGCGAGGTCCAGCGCTCGTCGACCTGCCAAGCGCCGTCAGGAGCGCGCGACACCGCGAGGCGGCGCACGCCCTGCCCGCGCAGCGCCTCGCCCGATGCCGCCAGCACACTGCCGTCCTCGAGCGCCTGTGGCTGGACGAACGCGACCCCGGCCTCGGCGTGGATCGCCCAGAGGATGCGGCCGTCGAGCCCGACGCCGGTGATCCCGCCGCCGTTCATCAGCAGGATCTGTGGAACGCCCGCGAGCGTCGCGAAGTGTGGAGAGCTGTAGCCGCCGCCGCTTGTTTTCTGCGTCCACCGTGGCGTGCCGTTCTTGAGATCGTACGCGACAAGACGCCCCGACGCCGCGGTCACGAGCACATCGCCGACGACCAGCGGCGACGCGGCAAACGCCCAATCGGGCCGTCGAGCACCGGTGTCGCGATCGGCGCTGCGGGTCCAGATGCGCGCGCCGGTCCTCGCGTCCAGCGCATTCACGATGCCGGTCGCGCCCATGGCATAGACACAGCCGTCGTGTGCCGTCGGTGTTCCACGCGGTCCGGCCCCTCCAGCCGACTCATAGAATCGCGCCGCGTCCTGATGACGCCAGACTGGTTCTCCGGTGCTGAGCCTATACGCGGAGATCAGCTCGTAGTCGCCGCGCTGCTCCTGCGTGAACACCAGCTCACCGGCGACAGCGAACGACGACCAGCCCGGCCCGACCCTTCGACGCCAGATCTGCTTTGGCTTCGTGGCGTTCCAGTCAGTGTTTATGCGCGCGCCGTCAAGGGCGGCGACGGCGTTGCGCTCCGAGCCACGGAATCCGCTCCAAAGGATTGGCGCCACAGCGGGAATCCGGAGCTTCGCAGTGGTGTCAGTCGCCGCTCTTGCCGACGATGAATCCGTTGGTTGGGGCGCCGTTGGCGCTGCCGGTGACGGGAGCGTTTCGTCTCGCGTCGCGGTGAGCAGCTTCTCCTCCGCGGTCGGCGTCCATCGCCAGGCGAGCTGCGGGTTGGCCTGCCCCCCGATTCCGTCGGTGCGCGCGAAGACCCACATTCCGCAGCCCAGGAGAATCGCCGCCGCCATCGTGACCCGTCGAACCCGGCGCGAGGATCGCCGGGACAGGATGGCCCCCGCGACCAGGAACGGGGGGACGGTCGCAGGCAGCAGGAACGTGAACAACATCCCCCCCGACGTGCCGCCGCCGATCGAGGGATGTGCTAAGGCCAGCGTCACGACGGCGGCCAGCGCGATCAGCACGACTCGCGCCGATCCGTTCCAACCACGGAGCGCGGCTGAAGAAAAGCCACCAGAGAAGGATGAGCGCGGCACCGGCCAGTCCCGCCAGAACGCCGATCAAGCCGTCGCCTAGAACGAACGGGGCGATAACGAAGCGTGCGAACACGACGATGATGGCCCCGGCAACGCCGGGCCAGAGACGCAGCGGTTTCTCGCTCGAGAGTCCGTTCATCGGCTTACGCTCCGTTTGCTGGCTGGTGCCGGCCGCTTGCTTTCTACTTGCTCTTGCTCAAAGCGCAGAATGTCGCCCGGCTGGCACGCGAGCGTCTCGCAGATTGCGTCGAGCGTCGAGAAGCGGATCGCGCGCGCCTTCCCGGTCTTGAGGATCGACAGATTGGCAAGGGTGATTCCGATCCGATCCGCGAGCTCGGTCAGCGTCATCCGTCGGTCGTAGAGGAGGTCGTCGAGTTTGACGGCGATCGCCATCACACCGTCCCCTCGACGTCTTCGCGCATGAGCGTGCCTTCCGCGAACACCCTGGCCAGCAGGAACGTGAGGAGTACGGCGAGCCAGCCGTTGATCGAAAAGCCGGCATCGATATCGAGTGGATGCGCCGGCGTCGATACCGCCTTGACGATCGCGCCGATGACGAGGCTGAAAAGCTGCAGCGCGAGCAGGGCCCAGGCGATCGTCTGCAAACGGGCTGCGTTCGCGGCGACGAACGGGTCGCCCGCGCGAACCGTCTCAACCATCGCGAGCAGCCGTTTGAGGATGGTGTAGTGCAGCGGGATCGCGGCGAGGCCGATCACCGCGATCGCGCGTAGACCCATGATCAGCCCCTCTGCCTCAGGCCCAGGGGAAAGTTCGAGCGCGCTCATGATCCATTGCCTGGTGGGCATGGCGACCAGGAGAATGGCGATCAAGACGCCGGCGAGCCAGTTCACGACGATGAGGACCCGCAGCACGACGTAGGTGATCGGCAGCGCGGCTGAATAAGGTCGCGACATTGAGTTGCCCTCCAAGGACTAAGTATCGATAAACGATAACTTAGATATCGCTATTCAGCAAGTCATGTATTGTTCTTCGATATCTAGCCAGGCGGGACCGGGATCTACTCCAATAGACGGACGAACGCGTTGGCATCGCTGAGATCCTGAAAAACGATCTCTGCGCCGCTATCGCGCAGCTGCGCGACGGAGTATCCGCCGGTGGCGACACCGACCGGCGTTGCCCCCGCAGCGTGCGCACAGGCAATGTCATGGGGCGTGTCTCCCACGACCAGGACGTCCGCCGGCTCGATCTGCGGAAGCCCACAAGCGACCGCACGCGACACCGCGACCGGGACCAGCTCGTTACGATCCGCCGCGTCCCCTCCGAACGCTCCGCATTTGAAGTATCGCCAGAGATCGAAATGAGAGAGCTTGATGCGCGCGCCTTCCTCGAAGTTTCCGGTCAGGAGGCCAAGGAACGTGTCGTCTCTCTCCTCGATTACTGACAGCAGCTCCCTGATGCCAGGCATGACCGCTTTCACTCCACGTCCCGGTCGTTCGATTTCGAGCGCAAGGTTCGCGATGTAACGATCTCGCAGCTGCTCGAGCAGTGGAGCGTCGAGCTCGCGATCGAGGACCCTTACCGCCTCGGCGAGAATGGCCCAGTCCGTTCGACCGGCGACCGGGATGCCGTCCAAACCCTCCGAGCGGCCCAGGACTTCTTCGAGCGCAGTATTCATCGCGCGCAGGCCGGCACCTCCGGTCAGCACCAGCGTTCCATCGATATCGAAAAGGACGAGTTTACGCACGTTGGAAGTCCAGGATTACAATCGCCGCAGGAGGCATTGAATGAAATTGAGACTGTTTGCAGCCGCCGGTCTGATCGCCGCGGCGGGCGTCATCACGCTCGCGCATGCGCAGACGAGCGGCGCTACGGCGGACATCAAGGGAGACAAGATCAGCGGGACGGCGACGTTCACCGAACGGGCCTCCGGAACCGGTACCGTCGTCGACATCACTGTCACCGTCAGCGGGTTGACTCCCGGACGCCACGGAGTGCACCTCCATGCAGTCGGCAAGTGCGAGCCGCCGGCATTTACTGCCGCGGGAGGACATTTCGATCCAGGTCCCGCCGGCAACACCGACCCTGACGCCAATCATCCATACCACCTCGGTGATATCCCGAATCTGGAGGCCGCTGCGAACGGAACGGGGACGATGAAGATCACGACGTCTCGCGTGACGCTCTCGGACGGCCCGCTGTCGCTCTTCGACGATGACGGTACGGCGATCATCATTCACGGCAATCCCGACCAGGGGACGACCGGCGCACCGAAGTCGGGGGTGAGCGGCGGTCCAAGGGTAGCGTGTGGCGTGGTGACAAAGAAGTAGGGCTAGAACCATCTGCGACGCTTCCACGGAGTAAGCGCGCCGGTCGCTCCATTCAGCTCGAGTGACCGGTGCGCGACAGTCGAGGCGAACTCCGAATCGAACGTAAGAGCGACCATGCTGATGCCCCGTGCCTGGGCGGCGGCGGCGACATCGCGGCCGAACGCGGCTCGTGAGGGTTCGGGAATTTCCGCCGTCGGATGTTCGAGAATCAGCAGCTCCGGCGCCAACGCGACCGCGCGCGCGAAATGGATGCGCGCCCGCACCTCCGGGGGAAACTTTGCTACCGGCTCCATCAGGGAATCGGTCGCGATCCCGCATTCCGCGGCCAGCGCCCTGACGTTTTCCGCAACATCGCGCGGCACGGGATCGATCTGCAGCGTGTAAGGCATCGCCAGGTTCTGCTGCAACGTTGCCTCTTCGAGCAGGACCGCGCGCGGACTCACGATCCCGAAGCGCTCCAGTGAGGCAAGCCACTCATCACCATTGCCAATGTCGCCAGTTGATCGGCCGAACGCCTGTACGGTGCCCTCGTCGGGAAGTGCGGCGCCGGTCAGGAGACTCACCAGAACGGGAGCCGCGGTCGCATCGATGCCACTGATTGCCACGCGTTCGCCCGATTGCAGGTCGAGCCGTGTGATTCGCAGCGGGCGAAGGCCGCCGTAGTTCTTGACGACCCTGTCCACGGTCAAGACAGCGGTCATCCTGGAATGCGTCCCTTCAGCGCGGCGAAGTCCTGCTCCGGGAGCGTAACGACGCCGAGCGCCCGAGCGTGATGTCCGCCATCGCCGTGAAAGTCCGAGCCGCCACTGACGGCAAGACCGTGACGGTCCGCGAGACACCGATAGTGTGCTTCGATCGCGGCGTCGTGGTCGCTGTGCCTGGCCTCGAGCGCCGTGAGGCCGGTGGCCGCCAGTCGCGGCACCAGATCGTCGCGGCCCGTCAGTGCGGGGTGTGCAAGGGAGGCGATGCCACCGGCGGCGCCAATCACCGAGACCACTTCAGTCGCGCTGGCGCCCGCTCTGGAGACGAAGCCCGGACGGCCGCGGCCGATGAACCTGTCGAAGGCGTCCGTTCGATCAACTGCGTGTCCCGCCGCAACGAGTGCGTCAGCGATGTGCGGACGGCCGATACTGGCGCCGGCTTCGCCGGTCGCGACGAGAGGACCGACGTCGATGCCACATCCGAGCGTGCGCAAGCGTTCTGCGATCGCTCGGACACGGCGAATCCGGTCGGCGCGCTGTCCGCGAAGAAACTCTGAGAGGCTGGGATCGGCGGGATCGAAGAAGTAGCCGAGGATGTGAACGTCCTGGTCCCCTTCAACGGCGGTTATCTCGATGCCGATGACGAGGGTCATCCCGGCAGCCCGTGCGGCGGTGCCCGCCTCATCGAGACCCGCAGTCGTGTCGTGATCGGTGACGCTGACGATTCGGAGGCCGGCCCGCGCGGCTCTGACGATGAGCTCGGCTGGTGAAAGGGAGCCGTCGGAAGCAGTGGTATGAAGATGGAGGTCAATCACCGGTCATGCGCCCGCGCGCGTCCGGCGGTTCCTGGTGCGACGGCCCTCCCGGGCTCGTTGACGATTGACCAGCGCGCGGTATTCACGAATCAGCAACGCCAGATGCGCGCGCTCTTCGTCGGCGAATTCGAGAAAGATCCGCTTGCCTTCGGAGTCCTCGAACTTCTCGCCGTAGCGTTTGAAAAAACGGTGAGAGCCCCGCTCACACTTGATGCCGATCATCAGCGCGTCGCGATCGTTGACCCCTTTGGCGAGTTGCTCGGCGCCCGCCGCAAACAGCCCGTTTGCGGCACCTTGGAAGAATAGAAACGTCGGGCGTGACTCGAGCTGCGGATCCTGCTGGAGCAGTTCACGGTATCGCTTCTCGAGTGTACCGAGGTGCTCTTTCTCTTCGTCCGCGAGCTTCTGGAAGACTTGCCGGCCGCGGGGATCCCTGGTCTTCCGCGCCGCGCGCAAATAGAAGTCGAGACCGCTGCGCTCGGTGGCGATCGCAATCCGCAGTGCGTCGCGGGCGAAGAGGAGTTCAGTCGCCCCCCCTTCCGCCAGCGGCGGCCGGCCGGTTCTGCAGGCATCGCAAGTGCCGTGGATCTGGAGAACGCTCTGGCGCAGCGCGAAGCCTCGAGCGGAGGCCACTTCTTCGATCAACGTCTCGATGTCAGAGCTGAGAAACTCGAATGACCTGCTGCAAGTCCTGCAGATCAGATGGAAGTGGCGGGGATGGCGGTACGAATGCTCGAAGCGGAAGCGCCCCTCGCCGAAATCGACCTTGCGGGCGATACCGGCATCGACCATCCACTGCAGCGTGCGGTAGATGGTCGCGCGGCTGATGCGCTCGTCCGCCCCCCGGATCAGATCGACGAGATTGTCCGCGGTAAGGTGTCCCTCCTGGCGGAGGAACACATTGACGATCAGATCGCGCTTGCTCGAGCGCTTGCTGCCGGCGGGGCGAAGGTTCTCAATGAAGGTGGCGGCGGAATCCACCTTCGTTTCTTCAGACTGAGAACGAAGAACCGCAGCCGCAGGTTGATTTGGCGTTCGGATTCTTGATCGTAAAACCGCCGCCGGTCACGTTGTCGACGAAGTCGACTTCGGCGCCTTTCAAATACCGGGCGCTGATCGGATCCACGAGCAGTTTCACGCCGTTCGACTCGATCACCGAATCCGTCGACGCGTCCCCTTCCCCTTCGTCGATCATCAAGCCGTACTGGAAACCTGAACAGCCGCCTCCCTGGACGAACACGCGCAGGCCGGCCTCGGTCTTGTTTTCTTCGGTCAGCAACTCGTTGATTTTCGAGGCTGCAGTCGGGGTGACATTGATCATGTGAAGCCGTTCCTCCTTGGAACACCACAATTATACCCGAGGGGCTTCGCCCCTCGGACTCCCCTACACGCGCTCTCGCGCGCCGCTTCGTCGGCGCGCTCCGTGCGCGTGGCGCACGAGCTGCGCTCGTTCGCTTGCCTGCGACGTAGGCGCTCAACTTGCCGATCCCCGTGAAGGTCGGTAAGACACGGCAGGCTATTGACTTAGACGCGGGCAGCGTGACCCTTGTCCCAGGCTGGCCGCCGTCACATACTTCCGTCCATGAACATCGCCTACGACCCTGCCATTCGGCTCTCGGAGCGGCTCCTCGAGCAACAAGTGGTCGAACGGATATGGGCGCGAGATCCGGCCGTCTGGGGAGCGTCGGCCGGCAGTGCCGACCAGCGATCGATCTCGAACCGGCTGGGCTGGCTCGACATCGACAAGACGATGCGCGCCGAGCTCGACGGGTTGCACGAGCTGAGGGACGAGGTTCACGGCGAGCACCTCGAGTCGGTGTACCTGCTCGGGATGGGTGGCAGCAGCCTCTGCGCCGAGGTACTGAAGACGGTATTCGGCAGCGCCCCGGGCTTCCCCGACATCGTCGTGCTCGACACGACCGACGAACGGACGCTGATGCGGGCGACCGAGCGGGTCACTCCCGCGCGGACGCTTTTTCTCGTCGCGAGCAAGAGCGGCGGAACGATCGAAGTCGCCTCGATGGAACGCTACTTCTGGGCGTTAATGAGTCAATGGGATAAGAACGCCGCCGGGCGCCAGTTCATCGCGGTGACTGACCCCGGCACCGGACTCGATCGCCTTGC
Organism: uncultured Acidobacteriota bacterium; assembly: GCA_963810305.1. GTDB lineage: Bacteria > Acidobacteriota > Vicinamibacteria > Vicinamibacterales > 2-12-FULL-66-21 > JACDCA01. The sequence goes on along the minus strand of CAWEMY010000005.1, from coordinate 456,282 downwards.
GCACGAACGCGGATATCGCCACGTCTTCCGGAACCCGCCGGATATCGGCGGCCGATACTCAGCGCTTTCCCTGTTTGGGCTGGTGCCGGCGACATTGATCGGCGCGCCGCTGGATACAGTTTTCGACGGGGGCATCGCCATGGCGGAAGGGTGCCGCCAGAACAATCACAAGAACGCCGGACTCGAGCTTGGCGCGTTCATCGCCGCGGCAGCGCTCGAGGGGCGGGACAAACTTACGATTGCCCTCCCCCCCGCCCTACGCACACTTGGATTGTGGATCGAGCAGCTCGTGGCTGAGAGCACCGGCAAGCACGGGAAAGGGACGCTGCCGGTCGTGGACGAACCGCTCGGTGATCCGACCGACTACGGTGCAGACCGGGCATTCGTATCGGTGGCGACTCCGGATGAACATCCCGACAACGCCCGGCTCGATGCGCTCGCTGCCGCCGGGCATCCGCTGCTCAGGCTGTCCACGCGAGTCGATGGGTTGGGAGCCGAATTCTTCCGCTGGGAGTTCGCTACAGCTGTCGCGGGAGCCGCGCTCGGCATCAACCCCTTTGACGAACCAAATGTTGCCGAGGCGAAAGAGAAGACCGCGGCGCTGCTGGCTGCTTACGCGGAGCAGGGGGCGTTCGACGCGTCGGAGCTGAAAATTGGTCCCGCGCTGGCGGCCGATGTAAGGAATGCCCTCGAACCGTTAGCGCCGCCTGACTACGTCGCGTTCCTGTCGTACCTGCCGGCCGACGATGAACTCGAGAGTGCGATCGCGACGATACGCCAGCAGATCCGCGCCCGGAAGAAAGTCGCGAGCACCCTCGGCGTTGGTCCACGGTATCTGCATTCCACAGGGCAGTACCACAAGGGAGGCCCGAACCAGGCAGTAGCGTTCGTGATCACGGCAGAAGATGAAACCGGCACCGTGATCCCCGAGGCAGGCTACACGTTCTCGCTGCTCAAACGCGCGCAGGCACTCGGCGACGTCCGGGCGCTGGAGGCGCACGGCCGTCGGGTCGTGCACATCCATCTGCCGTCGGCGGACGCCGCGCCGCAGACGCTGCGCGAATGTTCACGGACGCGCTGAGGTGATCACCACAGAGGCACAGAGGACACAGAGAACTCTCTTTCATTCTGAAAAACAAAAAAAACATCTGTGATCTCTGTGCCTCCGTGGTGATCAACAGGCGGTGATTGTCACAACCCGGCGAGCACACGTCCTGACTCTTCTTCGACGTCCTTGTGCAGGCTGTGGCCGTGCGCGTCCATGGTGACGATCGCCGGGAAGTCGCGCACCTGCAGATGCCACATCGCCTCAGGCGTACCGAACTCCATCAGCGACACGCCGTCCACTCGCTCGATGCAGCGCGCGTAGAACTGCGCGGCCCCGCCGATTGCATTCAGGTAGACCGCACCTGACTCGCGCAGACCTGCGAGCGTCTTTGGTCCCATCCCCCCCTTGCCAACGACGACCCGGACGCCGTACTTCTTGATGATGTCCGCCTGATAGGGTTCCTCGCGAATGCTCGTCGTCGGCCCCGCGGCCGTGACCTTCCATCCGCCTTCGCCTGCGGCTTCGGCGCGACAGGTCCGCCTTCGCCTGCCGGCTTCGGCGAGACAGGCTCTTTGACCACGACCGGACCGCAGTGATAGAGGACCGACCCGCGCAGATCGACCGGTGGATCGTGTTTCATCAGATGCGCGTGGACCGCGTCGCGTCCTGTGAACATCCGCCCGGAGACAAGGACGACGTCGCCGACTTTGAGTGACCGCACTTGTTCTTCGCTGATCGGGGACTCGAGCGCGATCTCGCGTCCGGTTCGCGGGAACCCGGCTGCGACGACTTCCGGCGCCAGCATCGGCCGCGACTTCTCATCGTCACGATACATCCACGACGTGATCGCACCTGAGGACGCGTCGAGCCGCACTCCCAGGCGCCGAAACGCCCAGCAGTCGTAAGCGACGGAGACGAAAAAACTTGCGGGAAGCCGGTTTAGTGCCGCGATCTTGCAACCAATCAACGAGGTTCGGCCGCTGAATCCCATCGGGCCGACGGTCAGACGGTTGGCTTCGTCCATGATCGACGCTTCGAGTTGCGCGAGCCGCGGGTCCGGGTTCGTGTCATCGAGCGTGCGAAACAGCTGCTCCTTGGCGTGGAGGTATCCCGACGTGCGGTCCCCGCCAACGCACACCCCGACGGCGCCGGGACTGCATCCTTTGCCCTGTGCCTTCCACACCGCGTGCAGAATGCACTTGCGCACGCCTTCGAGAGATCGGTCAGCTCGTCCGAGATGCTCCAGTTCGGCTGGCAGGGAGTACTGAGCATTGGTGTTCTCGCACCCGCCTCCCTTCAGAATCAGCCGGACCTCGATGTCCTCTTCCTCCCACTGATCGAAATGGATGATCGGAGTACCCGGCCCGAGGTTGTTTCCGGAGTTCTCGCCGGTGATCGAGTCGACCGAGTTCGGCCGCAGCTTTCCACGTCGAGTCGCTTCCGCGACCGCCTCACGGATCTGCTGCCGCATCCAGATCTGATTCGCGCCGAGCGGCACCCGCACTTCAAAAGTCGGCATGCCCGTGTCCTGACAGATCGGGCCGTCACATGCTTCGGCCTGGTCGATGTTCTGCGCGATGATCGCGAGCGCCTGCCCTCCTCGTGTCGCCGGCTCTTCGGACGCAAGCGCGGCGGCCATGGCTGCACGAACGTCGGGCGGCAGATCGGTGGATGTCTTGGTGATGAGCTCGACGAAGCTGTCGAAGAAATGGTGCACGACGGGAAGTATAATTAACTCCTAACCGCTAACGCCTAACTCCTAACGCTGCACAGATTTACCGAGACGGACGGGGTCATCAGGACGGCGTTTAGGAGTTAGGAATGAGAAGTTAGGAATTAGAAGTTAGAAGTTAGTAGTTGGGCGTTAGGAGTTAGCCGTTAGGAGTTGGCTGTGAAATACCGCACAGAGCGCGATCCGCTGGGGGATGTTCAAGTCCCTGGCGACGCTTGGTACGGCGCGCAGACCAGGCGGGCGGTGGAGAACTTTCCGATCAGCGGACTGACCGCGCCGCCCGAGCTCGTCACCGCGACCGTACTCATCAAGAAGGCCGCCGCGGAAACGAACGCTGCACTCGGTCGCCTCGACAAGACCATTGCCGATGCGATCGCGAGTGCCGCGGACGAGATCCTGAGCGGCGCCCATCGCGATCAGTTCGTCGTCGATGTCTACCAGGCCGGTGCCGGCACCTCGCACAACATGAATACGAACGAGGTGCTCGCCAACCTCGCGGAGGAGCGTCTGGGAGGGCGTCGCGGCATGTACGCCCGCGTCCATCCGAACGATCACGTCAACATGGGGCAGTCCACCAATGACGTGTTCCCCACGGCCACACGATTGTCGCTGCTCGCGCTCGTCCCCGGGCTTCTGAATGCAGCAACCGCCCTCGCCGACAGTCTCGAGGCGAAGGCCGGTGAGTTCGCCGGCATCCTGAAGACCGGCCGCACGCACCTTCAGGACGCGGTGCCGATCACACTCGGGCAGGAGTTCAGCGGCTACGCGGCGAACGTTCGAAGCGGCATCGCGGACGTCGAACACGCCGCCACCGGGCTGTACGAGTTGAATCTAGGCGCGACTGCGGTTGGCACCGGACTGAATGCCGGCGATGACTACACATCGCTGGCAGTGGCGAAACTGGCCGAGGCCATGGACCTCCCGCTGCGCCCGGCTGCGAACCGCTTTCGAGTCACGCAGAGTATGGGGGATGTGCTCGCGTACTCGGGCGCGTTGAGACGACTCGCGGTCGAGGTCGGCAAGGTCGCGTCGGATCTCCGTCTGCTCAGCATGGGCCCTCGCGCCGGGATCGCCGAGATCCAGCTCCCGGCCGTGCAGCCCGGTTCTTCGATCATGCCCGGCAAGGTGAATCCATCGGTCCCTGAAATGGTGAACCAGGTCTGCTATCAGGTGATCGGATGCGACGCCGCGATCCTGGCGGGCGCCGAAGGCGGGCAGCTCGAACTGAATGTGATGATGCCGGTCATGGCCTGGAACGGATTGCACGCCACGCGGATTCTGACGCAGGCGATGCGGGTGTTGGCCGAGCGGTGTGTCGACGGCATCCGTGCCGATGAGGAACGCGCGCGGGAGCTGCTCGATCGGAGTACCGCGTTGGCCACCGCGCTCAGTCCGCACATCGGTTACGCTGAAACCGCTGATATCGCCAAAGAGGCCGTCCGCAGTGGCCGGAGTATTCGAGATCTCGTCCGCGAGCGGAAGCTTCTTCCAGACGCTGTTCTGGATCGTGTTCTGTCGGCCGAAGCGATGACGACCCCGGGGTTGCCGGGAGAGAACAGGGAGTCCAGTGGTACGCCGAAGAAGTCTCGCAGCGGCGCTGATCGCGCTGGCGCTGGCCGGCCTCCAGCCGGCCGCAAACGCTCAGCAGCGTCAGCACGGGCGGCTGTTTCCGCCCCAGGACCTCGGCCTGCTCGAGGGTCCAGACCGCGAAGCGTGGCAGCGGCCCCAGCAGATCATGGACGTCCTCCTGATCGGCGAGGAAAGCATCGTCGCTGACCTCGGCGCCGGTGGTGGCTGGTTCACGATTCGCCTCGCGCGCCGCGCGATCAACGGACGGGTGTACGCCGAAGACATCCAGCGGGAGATGATCGAGGCGATCAACAGGCGGGTCGAGCGCGAGGGGCTGAAGAACGTCCGGCCGATCCTTGGCACCGCGTCGGATCCGGCGCTGCCTCAACCCGTGGACGCCGTCCTGATCGTCGACGCCTACCATGAAATGGACGATCCCGTTGTGCTGCTGCGAAACGTCGCCAAGTCGCTGAAGCCGAACGGCCGGCTGGGAATCGTCGACTTCACCAAGGATGGCGGCGGCCCGGGACCGACGATGGAGGAACGGGTGGATCCCGAACGGGTGATCCGTGATGCCAAGTCCGCCGGCCTGCGGCTGCACTCACGGCCGACCTTCCTGCGCTACCAATACCTCCTCATTTTCGTTCGCGACGACGCCGGCTCTCAATGATCGCGGTTCCGGCGTTCTTCGCTGACTATCAGGAGGATATCGACGCGGAGCTTCGCCGGCTGGTTCCCGCCGCTGGTGACGCGGTGCAGCGATCGATGGCGTACACGCTGCTGGCTCCGTCCAAGCGCGTGCGCCCGGTGCTCACATTGCTCTCCTCCGAGATCTGCGGCGGACGTCGTCAGTCGGCGCTCGCCGCGGCGGCCGCCATCGAGCTGGTGCACGCCGCCTCACTGATTCTCGACGACCTCCCGTCCATGGACGACGCCCCGCTGCGGCGCGGCCGGCCGGCCAATCACAAGGAGTTCGGTGAGGCCGTGGCAATCCTCGCCGCATTTGCGCTGCTCAATCTCGCCTACGGAGCAATTGCCAGGAACTACGATTCGGTCGCCGCGGCGAAGCTGACGGTGATTCTTTCCGAGGCGGTAGGGCTCGACGGCCTGGTCGGCGGCCAGGCGGCGGACCTTCTCGCCGCCGGCCAGCCAATCGGTTTCGAAATGCTGGAGCGGATCCACCGGTGCAAGACGGGTGCGCTTTTCGTCGCCGCGGCCACCGCGGGTGCGCTCGTCGGCGGGGCCCGCCCCGACGCCATCGCATCACTGTCCGCGTATTCGAAAAACCTCGGTCTCGCCTTCCAGATCGTCGACGATCTCCTCGACGTCGAAGGAGATCCCGCACAGACTGGCAAAGCTATCCGGGCAGACGCCCGTCGGACGACGTTCGTATCATTCAGCGGAGTTACCGGCGCGCGGCAGCTCGCGACCGAACTGTGCGAGACCGCGGATCGTTCGCTCGAGCCGTTCGGACGTCGCGCCGACCGCCTGCGCGAGCTGTCCGCGTTCGTAGCCGGGCGCAGTATCTGATGCGGGTCCACGCGTGACTCGAGACGGAGGGGACGGTCGCGTCGACGACCTGCGGCGGCAACTCCGCTCGCTGGGGTACCTCGACGCCGGAGTGGATCGTTTCGTCCTCGGCTCGGCCCGTGGCGCGCGGAGCCCGGCGACTGTTGCCGGGTTGGGATCGATTCGGGTCGGGCTCCTCGCCGCCATCCTTCTAGGCCCCGCGGCCGCCGTGGGCGTTGCGAGCCGCCTGTCCGGCCTGGTCACCGGGCCACGCGACGCAATCGTCGTGGCCTTGTATCTGGCCGTGATCTTCGGATTGGTGTTGAGCGGCCTTACTTTTCTTGTCAGCACGCTGGTAGCCCGGGTCGTCGCAGGCGGAAGTGCCCTCCGCGGACGCTGGATCTCACGCGGCGCCGGGACGCTGACCACCATCGCGTGCCTCACCTACCTGACGCTCTGGTGGCGCGGTGCCAACGCCGGGCTCGCGTGGGCCGCGCCGGTCTGGACGGTGTTCGCGATCGCCGTTGCCGTCGCGATCAGCCTGCTGCTCGGCCACGCAGTGTCGATCACGACGTTTGCGGTCATGGCGGCGCGCGGATGGAGCGCCGCACCATTCATCGCTGAATCTCAGCCGGCGGTCGGCCGCGGATCCCGATCGACGTGGCGTCTTGTTCTCATCGCGGGGATCGTCGCCTTTGCTGGTGCGGCCACGCTTCTGATCTTCACCGCGCCGGCTGCCGATCCGCAGGATCAGCGCCCGCCGCTCGCGATCGTTTCACCCGGCCTCCGGCTCAAGGTGGTAGCGATCGATGGCTTCGATCCCGAAGTCTTCGAGTCGCTGCGCGTGGCAGGACGCGTGCCAGTGCTCACTCGACTCTTTGCCGGCGGAGTCGCACGCTTTGCACCGGACGAGACGAGAGATCCAGCACGGGCGTGGACGACGATCGCAACCGGGCAGTCGGCCGAAGTACATGGCGTCCGAGGGCTCGAAACTCGCCGCGTCGCCGGACTCCAGGGTGTGCTGTCGCCGTCGACCGGCAGTGTCGCGCGCGCACTCAACGTGACGACGGACCTGCTTCGTCTGACGCGCCCGTCGATTGCGAGCGGCGGCGAGCTTCGCACCAAACCGTTCTGGGAGGTTGCTTCGGACGCAGGTCTGCGCGCCGCGGTGGTCAACTGGTGGGCCACCTGGCCGGCGGCGGGTAGTGGGTCTGCCGGTCCGCTCGTGATTTCGGACCGCGCGACGCTGCGTCTCGAACGTGGCGGCGCGCTGGACGGCGAGATCGCCCCGAAGGAGTTCTACGACCGGCTGCGGCCGGAGTGGCCAGCGCTGGTAGCGGAGGCCAAACGTACCGCATCAGCGCCGGTGTTCGCGCCGGGAGACGACATCGCCACCAGTGCGTTGCGCCGGTCGGCCGAGCTCGACGCACTGCAGATCGGCCTGTGTCGTCGTTTGCCGCAACCACTGGACCTGGTGGCGGTCTATCTGCCGGGACTCGATGTCGTCCAGCACACGCTCCTCGGCGCCGGCGGCAGCGCGGCATCGACCGTCTCGGCCCGCGTCGATTACGTTCGTGCGTACTACGCGTATCTGGATTCGCTACTCGAGGATTTCACCCGATCGTCGCCGGAGGAAATCGTCGTCGTGGTGACTCATCCAGGGCGGCTGACGTCTCTTTCACGGGGAATGTTCGCCATGTCGGGGGGGATCGCCGGGCCAGGCGTGAGCATCGACGCGCGTGCCGTTGATCTTGCACCAACGCTTCTCCACGCGCTTGGGATTCCGGTCAGCCGCGAGCTGGCTGGTGCGCCGATCGACCGGGTTTTCCTGCCGTCCTTCATGGCCCGGTTCCCGGTGCGCGACGTCCCCACCTACGGCGCGCGACCGACAGTTCTCTCGACCGGCCGTGGCGACCCGCTTGACGCGGAGGCGCTCGAGCGACTGAGAAGCCTCGGCTACGTGAGGTAATTCGACCCGTAGTCCAGCCCTTTAGGGCTGTGTAACCGATTTATCGATTGCCGACGAGAAACTTCCAGGTGACCGGCAGAATGGCGGCGCCGGCGAGGATCTTCAGGATGTCGCCAGGCAGGAACGGATATAGCCCTGCGCTGAGCGCCGCGTCCAACCCGAGCGCCGCAGGCCGGGCGAAGAACGCGAGCCAGGTCACGCCGAAGGCGAAGATCACGGCAAGCCCGGCGATCATGGCGAGAACCGACGTCAGGTATCGGCGATCGAATCCGCGTTCGGCAAGGCGGCCGACGAGAAACGCGGCGAGCGGATAGCTGAGAAGATAACCTCCAGTGGGACCGAGCAGGCGCAGCACGCCCTGGGGGAGCACGGCCGACGCGGCGAAAACCGGGAGACCGACGATGCCGGCGGCGAGATACAGCAGTTGGGCCGCCATCCCGAGGCGTGAGCCAAGGGCCGCGCCACCAAGCAGCACGACCGTGTCCTGGAGGGTCAGCGGAACCGGAGTGAACGGCAGCGGAAAGCTGATTTGAGCGGCAGCGGCAGTGGCCGCGGCAATGAAGACGACGGCGCCCACGCGCACCGCGGCTGAAATTTCGGCGTCAGCATTAAAGGTCGTAACCAGTGTGCTCGACGCGCCGGTGCGCTGCGTGTGAAGCCTCATAAGTGACGAATCTTAACGTATGCATCGAGCACTGACAATCGCAGGCAGCGATTCCGGCGGGGGTGCCGGCATCCAGGCTGACCTCAAGACGTTCGCCGCTCACGGCGTTTACGGGATGTCCGCGATCACCGCGGTCACCGCGCAAAACACGCTGGGGGTGCTCGCCTGGGAAGCGCTCAGCGCGGATCTCGTTACCGCTCAGATCGAGGCCGTCGCCGGCGACATCGGTGTTGACGCGGTGAAAACGGGGATGCTGGCGAATGCGGCAATCGTCGAAGCCGTCGCCGCGGCGGTGAAGAGTCTCGACCTCCCGCAACTGGTGGTCGATCCCGTCATGGTCGCGAAAGGGGGAGATTCGCTCCTCGAGGAGGATGCCGTCAGGGCGATGCGAACCGAGCTTTTGCCGCTTGCGCACATCGTGACGCCAAATATCCCTGAGGCCGAAATCCTCGCCGGGATACCAATCCGGTCGATTGAAGCCATGCGCGAGGCAGGCCGCCGGATCCTCGACCGCGGGCCGCGCGTCGTACTCGTGAAAGGGGGGCATCTCCCTGGGCCGGAAAGCATCGATGTCGCGTGCACGGCTGACGATTGCGTCGAGTTCGCCGGCCCCAGGATTGAGACCCAGCACACGCATGGCACCGGGTGCACGCTGGCATCTGCAATCGCGGCGAATCTCGCGCGGGGGCTCGCCGATCTCGCTGCCATACGCGAAGCCCGCGCCTACGTCGAAGGTGCGATCCTGAACGCACCGGGCATCGGCAAGGGCCATGGTCCGCTCGCCCATTTCTGGCGGCTCTCCTGAACCAGTCGAAGGGCCTGTCCTGAGCGAGCCCGTCGCGGGCGAGTCGAAGGAGCGGGGTATACTGAAATTCGTGCGCGAATCGTTCCGCGTCAGCGACCAACCGCTGAACATTGACGCGGTGATTGCGTCGGTGGCGACGCCGTCGTGCGGTGCCGTCTCCACCTTCGTCGGAACCGTCCGCGACACCAATGCCGGGCGCCGGGTCCGCTGGCTCGAATACGAAGCGTACGCGCCGCTGGCTCTCCGATCGTTCGAACAGATCGCCGAAGAAGCGCTGGAACGCTGGCCGGGGATACATCTCGCCATTCATCACCGGACCGGCCGCGTGGCCATTGGCGAGCCGAGCGTTGTGATTGCTGCGGCATCGGGGCATCGGGCTGACGCGTTCGGCGCGTCGCGCTACGCCATCGAGCGCATCAAACAGATCACGCCGATCTGGAAGCACGAGCACTTCGAGGGGGGCGACGTCTGGATCGAGGGAGCCACGGCGGACCCGCGCGACGACGCGGCACGGCAGGAGGCGTTGGCCAAAGCATGCTCGTGACCGTGCGCTTGTTTGCTCGGCTGCGCGAGCTCGCCGACGCCGGCGAATTGCCGATGGATCTGCCCGACGGCGCTACGGTGCGCGACGCGTGGCGACAACTAGCGGCCCGCAACCGCGACATCGAGCCATACGCATCGACGGTGTCATGCGCGATCAACGCCGACTACTCGAAGATGAGCGCGACGTTGAAGGACGGCGATGAAGTAGCCTTTCTACCTCCGGTTTCAGGAGGCTGACGATTTCGAGATGTTTGACAAACTGGTGTCCGTCGAATCGCGATACGACCAGCTCACGACCGAGATGGCGGATCCCGCCGTGCAGGCGGATTCGACGAAGTTTCGTACGCACTCCAAGACCGTCGCGGAGTTGCAGCCGCTGGTCGACGCCTATCGTGAGTACAAGGACGTCGCCGGGCAGATCGCCGCAACCGAGCAGTTGTTGAAGGATCCCGACATGCGCGAGCTCGCGCAGGAAGAAATGCAGCAGCTCGAACAGCGACGTGACGCGATCCTCGAGACCATCAAGCTGCTGCTGATCCCGAAAGATCCGAACGACCAGAAAAACGTCGTCCTCGAAATCCGCGCCGGCACCGGCGGCGACGAGGCGGCGCTTTTTGCCGCCGACCTGTTCCGCATGTACTCCCGCTACGCCGAGCGTCAGGGGTGGAAGCTGGAAATGCTCAACATGAGCGACAGCGGAGCCGGCCTCAAGGAGGCCGTCGCGGTCATCGAAGGGCGCAACGTCTACAGCCGGATGAAGTACGAAAGCGGCGTGCATCGAGTGCAGCGCGTGCCGGCGACCGAAGCGAGCGGACGCATCCACACCTCGACCGCCACAGTGGCGGTGCTGCCGGAGGCGGAAGAAGTCGACATCCAGGTGAACGAGAAAGATCTGAGGGTCGATACGTTTTGCTCGAGCGGTCCGGGCGGGCAGAGCGTCAACACGACCTATTCGGCCGTTCGCATCACCCACATCCCCACCGGCCTGGTCGTATCGCAGCAGGACGAGAAATCACAGATCAAGAACCGTGCGAAAGCGATGAAGGTGCTCCGGTCGCGGCTCTACGATCTGGAGATGCGGAAGCAGCAGGAGGCGATCGCCAAGGACCGCCGCACGCAGGTGGGCACCGGCGAGCGGTCCGAGAAGATCCGCACCTACAACTTCCGCGAGAATCGGATCACGGATCACCGCATCGGCCACACGATGCACCAGCTCACCAACGCGCTCGACGGCGATCTCACCGAACTGATCGACGCGGCGACGACGTTCTTTACCTCCGAAAAGCTCAAGGACGCCACGGCGGCCGAGACGGCGCGCTGAATGAGCACGCCGGCTGAGCGCATCGCGATCGCGCGATCGGCGCTCGTGAGCGCCGGCATCTCGGACCGGGACGCGGGGCTCGACGCCGAGGTCCTGGCGCGCCACGCGCTGTCGTGGGATCGCGCTGCCCTCGTGACTCACGGCCGTGATCCGTCCCCTCCTGGGTTCGACACCTCGTTCGACCAGCTGATTGCGCGCCGGGTCCGTCGCGAACCGGTCGCCCAGATCATCGGCCACCGTGAGTTCTGGGATCTCGACTTCGAAATCAACGCCGACGTGCTCGTCCCCCGACCCGAGACTGAGTTCATCGTCGAGGAAGCCATCGACTTCCACCGTGAGGTGACGTGGCGGACGGGCCTCGACGTCGGGACCGGCAGCGGTTGTATCGCGGTATCGATCGCGCACGCACTTCCTCATGTGCTCATGACCGCGACCGACTGCTCGAGCGCAGCGCTGGCGGTCGCGCGACGGAACGCTGGCCGGCATGGCGTTTCGGACCGGATGACCTTCATCCAGACGGATCTGATGGCTGGGCTGAACGGTCTGTTCGACGTCATTGTCTCCAACCCGCCATACGTTCCGGAAGGACACGCCGCGGCAATGCAGCCGGAGGTCCTCCGGTTCGAGCCGCACGACGCACTGTTTGCAGGCGTTGACGGCCTCGGGATCATTCGCCGTATTCTCCGGGACGGGCATTCATGCCTTGCTCCCGGTGGCCGTCTCATTGTTGAATTCGGGTTCGGCCAGGAGACTGACGTCCGTCGGCTTGCGGAGGAAAGCGGCTGGACCGTGGTCCGCCTGAGAGAGGACCTGCAAGGCATCCCTCGCACGGCGGTGCTGAGACACGCTGCTCGATAAAATGTCCGATTGCCTTTTCTGTCGAATCATTGCCGGGGAGATCCCGGGCGCGTTCGTCCACCAGGACGAGCGTCTTGTTGCGTTCAAAGACATCAATGCGCAGGCGCCCATGCACGTGCTGATCGTTCCGAGACGGCACATTTCGACACTCAACGATCTGAGCGCTGAGGATGATGCGCTGGTCGGAGAGATGACCCGACTTGCGGCCACGCTCGCTCGTCAGCACGGGCACGCGGACCACGGCTACAGGACCGTGTTCAACTGCAACAAGGGTGCAGGCCAGACGGTATTCCACATCCACATGCACGTCCTCGGCGGCCGCAGCCTCGGGTGGCCGCCGGGATAGGCCATGCACATCCGCCCGCTCACCACTCTCGAGGATTGCCGCAAAGTCGCGGATCTGGAGAAAACCGTCTGGGGCTATACCGATGCGGAAGACGTGGTGCCACCACCGGTGCTGATCGTCTCGATCAAGCGCGGAGGGCTGCTCCTGGGGTCATTCGACGATGCGGGAGAGATGAATGGATTTGTCTATTCGATCCCGGCGCTCAAGGAGGGACACCCGTCACAGTGGTCGCACATGCTCGGCGTCACCGCGGAGGCGCGATCGCTCGGGCTCGGAACCAGGTTGAAGCTCGCACAACGCGAGGCGACGCTTGCCATGGGGCTCGACCTGGTCGAGTGGACCTACGATCCCCTTCAGGCGGCCAACGCGCATCTCAACTTTGCCAAGCTCGGGGTGGTCGTCAACGAATACGAAGAGAACATCTACGGCGAGTCGAGCAGTCCGCTCCATCGAGGCACGCCCACCGATCGCTTCGTCGCCGAATGGCATCTGCGCGAGCCGCACGTCGAGCGGCGGATCTCTTCACAAGGCGGCGTTTTGATGCGAGACGCCGGCGTCGCCGGTGCGCCGGTCGTGAACCCCTCACGCCCCGGCGAAAGATGGATTCAGCCTGCGGACGGAAATCTGTCGCTGACCGATCGACGATTGCTGGTTGAGATTCCGGTTGGTTTCAGCGACATGCAGCGCGACGCGCCGGATCTGGCGCTCGAGTGGCGCCTCGCCACCCGGCGCATTTTTCAGGCGTACCTCGGTCACGGTTATCGGGTCGTCGATTTCTTCCTCGCACGCCATGCCGGACGAGGCCAGTACTTGCTGGCGCAGAGAAACGATGAACGATGAACTATGAACGAAACACGGGCGGTGTTCTTCGACGTCGACTTCACGCTCATCCACCCGGGACCGACATTCCAGGGCGCCGGGTATCGCGACTTCTGCCAGCGATACGGGGTCATCGTCGATGCGAACGCCTTTGAACGGGCGGTCACCGAAGCATCGGTGCTGCTCCAGGAACCCGCGGAGATCTACGATCCCGAGTTCTTCGTCCGCTACACCAGCCGGATCATCGAAGGCATGGGGGGGTCAGGGCCGGGTGTGGACGATGCGTCCCGCGACATCTACGCGGAATGGGCGGCGTGTCACCACTTCGATCTATATGAAGACGTGCCCGACGTGTTGCGCCGAATCCACGCGGCAGGCGTTCAGATTGGTCTGATCTCGAACACGCAACGTTGTCTCGCCTCGTTCCAGTCTCATTTCTCGCTGGAAGGGCTTTTCTCAGTCGCGCTGTCGTCGTACGAACACGGCTTCATGAAGCCGCATCCAAGCATCTTTCAGGCGGCGCTGCAGCAGGTGGGAGCGGCGCCTTCAGAAGCCGTGATGGTCGGCGATAGCCTGGTACACGATATTCAGGGCGCCCGCAGCATCGGGATGCGCGGCGTCCTCGTCGCCCGCGCCCGGACGCCCGACGCCTATCCCGACGATGTCCCGGTCATTCGTTCGCTGACCGAACTGCCCGCGTTGCTCGAACTCTGAAGGGTTTTCCGCCCCGCGTCCCGCGTCCCGCAGCCCCGCGTCCGCGCGCATCCGCGCATCCGCGCACCCGCGCATTCAGGGTCCTGCGATCGCAAAAGACGCGCGGGCGGGGTCAAGCACTTCCTCGGCCGCGGCGCGGACCTCTTCGAAAGTCACCTGCTGCAGCAGCGATGGAAGCCGCCGGTCGTAATCCAGTCCCAGCCCGAACTGCTCGCAGATTTGCAGGAATTCCGCAATGCTCTCGTTGGTCTCCAGCAGCCGCGGAATCGACCCGATCAGCGAGGCGCGCGTCTCCTCGACCTCGGCAACCGTTGGTCCTGCGCGGCCTAACTTTTCGACTTCGCGATCGATCGCATCGAGCGCACGCGGCACGTTCACAGGATCCACGCCGGCCCGGATCAGAAGCGGCCCTTCCCCCACCGTACCGTCGAACGAGCTGAAGGCGTAGTAGGCCATTCCCTGCTCTTCGCGGATGTTCTCGGCAAGCCGGCCACCCAGGCCGAACTGTCCGAGGATGGTGTTCATGCTCCAGTACGCGTAATACCGTGGATCGAGGCGACTGATCGCCGTGAACCCGTAGACAATATCCGCCTGTGACTTGCCCGGCATTGCAATCCGGCACGACCGCCGAATGGGGGCAGGCGGCGGTGGCACGACATCCGGGCTCGCATCCGGTCCCTCCCACCCTCTGAAATGGCTCGCCACGGCGTCGAAGGCATGAGAAGCGTCCACGTCCCCGACGATTGCCACTCGGAGGGCTGCGGGCACGAGATACCGCGAGTGGAACGTCGTAAGGTCCGCACGCCCGATCGCTTCGAGCGTCTGGAGAGTACCCTTCGACGGACGCGCATACGGATGGTCGGGGCCGTACAGGAGATCGAGCGCACCTTCGATGGCGCGAACGGCTGTGCTGTCGGCGTCCTGTCGGATGTTTGTTATTGCCTCGGTGCGACGCTTGTTCAGCTCGGTCTCGGGGAACACAGGACTTCGCGCGATCTCGGCAACCAGCGCGAGCACGTCGTCGAAATCCGCGGCAAGGCAGGTGCAGGCCAGCGTAAACGTGTGGCGCGTAACGGCGACGCGGAGGGAAACGCCGCGATCATCGAGCGCCTCGGCGATCCTGTCCGCCGGTCGCAGGTGGGTCCCTCGATCGATGACCAGACCGGTCAGATACGCGAGGCCCGGCGACGCCGGGGGATCGAAGGCGGAGCCAGCCCGGAACGTCGCATTGAGGGACACGGCCGGCGTGGTGCGGCTTTCCTGGACGAGAGCGACGACCCCGTTTTGCAGAACGTCGCGCGCTGGCAACACGCCCTTGATGGCCGCGGAACCGCTCACCCTTCCGACTCCAGGGGACCCAGCCCTGAGCGAGCGGGCCGAGTCGAGTGACCCAACCCTGAGCGAGCGGGCCGAGTCGAAGGGCCCAGCCCTGAGCGAGCGCAGCGAGTCGAAGGGTCGGAACGTCCCGACGGTCCGGCCAGTGGACATCAGACGACGACGAGCGACGTCGGCGACCTGGTCGACGGTTACGGCTTCAATCGACGCCTGTAGCCTCGAGTACAGACCGTCACCGGTCACCGTGGCGAAGTAACCGAGCTGGTGCGCGATGTTCGTGACACTGTCGGTCTCGAACACCAGACGTGCCGACAGTTGGCGCTTCGCCCGCTCGACCTCACCGCTGGCGACACCGTCCGATTGGACGCGCTCGATCTCGGCCAGTGCGGTTTCCTCCACGATCTCGATCGGCACACCATCGGTCACCGTAAACGACAGCGAATAGAGGAACGGATCGATTGTCGGAAGAATCGCGCCGGCCACCGCGGAGGCAAGGCCACGCTCTACGAGCGCCACGTAAAGCCGAGCGCGGCGCTGGGGTGGGTTGCCACGAAAAGCGCACCAGAGATTCACTCCCTTTGCACCCGTGAGGACAGCGTCGAGCACCAGCATCGGGAAGAAATCGGCCTCGCCCACTGCCGGAGCCGGAAAGGCGATCTTCAGATACGACGTCGTGCCCTCGCGCTCCAGATTGACCCGTCGCTCGCCGGTCTGGGGCGGTTCGGCCGGTCGCGCCGCCAGATTTCGAGCTCCGGGTTCGATCTTCTGGAAGTGACGCTCAGCGCGGCGGAGGACGTCAGCCGTATCGACATCGCCGACAACCACCAGCGTTGCGTTGGACGGGTTGTAGAAGCGGCGGTAGTGCTGGTAGAGGTCGTCCCGGCGCATCGACTGGAGATCCTGAAGCCAGCCGATCGTCGGATGCCCATAAGGATGGACGCGCAAGGCGGTGGCGGTCACTTCGATGTCCAGGAGCTGCTCGGGATCGTTCTCCCCTCCCTGCAGCTCAGAAATGATCACCGTCCGCTCGGACTCGCACTCATGCGGATCGAAGAGGCTGCTGTTCATCCGCTCCGCTTCAATGAAGAGCATCTGGTCGAGGGCGTCTGCGGCGGCAGTCTCGAGATAGGTCGTCTGGTCGATCCAGGTGTAACCGTTCCACATGCCTCCGAACCGCTCGACGATCCCTTTCATCCGATCCCGCGGGATGTTGGCGGTTCCTTTGAAGTTCATGTGTTCGACCCAATGAGAGGCTCCGGTAAGGCCGGGACTCTCGTCGGCCGAACCGACTCTGTACCAGCACCAGACGGAGGCGAGAGGCGCCGTCCTGACCTCCTGGACGATCACCTTGAGTCCGTTCTGCAGATGTTCCTCGGTGACAACGGGTATGTAGTTGAGGATCCCGTCGGAGGGCATGGCTCAATTATATAAGCGGCGTTTTGCGGCCATTTTGGGCCAAAAACCACAGACTTCGCTGCATTTTCGGCTCGACCAGAATGAGCTCAGCAGGTGCAGTTTTCGTGGCGTGGCCCTTGCATTGATGAGAAGGAAGAGAGGACTTCAACAATGTTCAAACGCACGATCTTCGCGCTCGCCGTCGCGGCGGTAGCGTACGGGGGCGCCCTGCAGGCGCAGGAGAATGCGACGCTGACGCTGCGATCGGGCGAGCGCATCAGCGCGCAATTGCTCGACCACGGTGGTGTCGGCTTCACCATCAGGGTCAACGGACAGGACCGCATCATCCCGCAGAACGACGTCGCGGTGATCGACTTCACCGGCGGGACCATGAACGCGGCCGACTGGGCGAAGGTCACGGCAGGACAGCACGTGATCTGGCTGCGTAATGGCGAAACGATCAGCGGCAGCCTGTACGACATCGGCGGCACGACGCCGCTGCATCTGACCTTCAAGACCGCCAGCGGCGACCGCATGCTGTCATCGTCTGAGGTCGCTCGGATCGTTCTCTCCCACACGGATGCCGCAGCCGCGGCCGTGTCGGGCACGACCGGGGCCACCCCCTCGACGCCGGCTTCTGGCAGCGGCATCGTGGTGTCCGCACGTCAGGCGTGGACGTCCACCGGACTCAACGTCCGCCGCGGTGAGGTTGTGAACTTCAACACCACCGGAGAAGTCCAGCTGAGTGGCGACGGCGGCGACCTCGCCGGCTCCGCCGGATCGAAGTCCGGACGGTATGCGGCCAACGCGCCGCTTCCGCGCAGCTTCGCCGGCGCGTTGATCGGACGCATCGGCAATAGCGCTCCGTTCGCGATCGGCAACCAGGCCACCATCACGATGCCGGCGAGCGGTCAGCTGTTCCTCGGCATCAATGACGACGGGTTCGAAGACAACCAGGGCGAGTTCCGCGTCGAGATCACGCGCACCAGCCGTCGCTAGTTTTCGGCCTTTCAAGGCGTCCTGAAACCGGCGCTCCCTCTGGAGCGCCGGTTCTTGTGTACGTGGGTCCTGACCTCGATTGGAGGGCTGGACTAAAATGAATCTCTTGCATGGCCGAATGGAAAGACACCCTTAACCTCCCGCGGACAGATTTCCCGATGAAGGCGAACCTCCAGACCGCCGAGCCGCAGGCGCTCGCGCGATGGGAGGCAATGGGACTCTATGACCGTATTCGCGAGGCCAGGGCCGGGAGACCGAAGTTCGTACTCCACGACGGACCTCCGTACGCAAACGGCCAGATCCACCTCGGCACCGCGCTCAACAAGATCCTGAAGGACTTCGTCGTCAAGTCGCGCACGATGGCTGGATTCGACTCCCCGTACGTGCCCGGTTATGACTGTCACGGGCTGCCCATCGAGCTGAAGGTGGACCGCGAGCTCGGCCCGAAGAAGCGGGAGATGAGCGTGGCGGACTTCCGCCGGGCCTGCCGCGCCTATGCGGAGCGCTTCATCGGCGTCATGACGTCCGAGTTCAAGCGCCTCGGGATCTTCGGCGATTGGGACCATCCGTACCTGACGATGAACTTCAAATACCAGGCGGCAATCGTCCGGGCGCTCGGACGTTTCGTCGACCAGGGGCTCGTCTACAAGGGCAAGAAGCCGGTGCACTGGTGCATCCATTGCCGGACGGCGCTGGCCGAAGCCGAGGTCGAGTACGAGCAGCATTCGTCGCCATCCATCTACGTCGAGTTTCCGCTGGATCCGGCCGACTCCGCCGAGCTCGGCACGCGAGTACCAGGGCTCGCGGGCAAGACGGTCAGCGTGCTGATCTGGACGACGACGCCCTGGACGATCCCGTCCAATATGGCGATCGCGTTTCATCCCGAGTTCGACTACGCAGCCTACGACGTCGACGGACGGGCGATCATCGTGGCGGAAGTGCTGGCACCGGCCGTCGCCGCGGTTGCGGGAAAGAGTTTCGGTCCGCCGCTCGCCCGGTTCAAAGGTGAACAACTGGAGCGCCTGCGTTTCCGGCACCCCTTGTACGACCGTCAGTCGCTGGGTGTTCTCGGCGATTACGTGACCCTGGAGGCGGGCACTGGAGCCGTCCACACCGCCCCCGGCCACGGCTCCGACGACTTCATCACGGGCGTGAGGTACGGGATCGACATCTACGCGCCGGTTGGGCCCGGAGGACATTTTCTCGAAACCGTCGAGCTCTTCGGTGGTCAACGCGTGTTCGACGCAAATCCGAAGATCGTGCAGGCGCTCGAGGAACGCGGCCGGCTGTGGCATCGGGAGACGTACCAGCACTCGTATCCGCACTGCTGGCGCTGTCACAACCCGGTCATCTTTCTGGCGACGTCCCAATGGTTCATCCGAATGGATGGAGAACCGGTCATTGGCGGCAGGACCCTGCGCGAGGCAGGGCTCGAAGCCATCGATCGCGACGCGAAGTGGATCCCCGCCTGGGGCCGGGACCGTATCTACAACATGCTCGCCAACCGGCCGGACTGGTGCATCTCGCGCCAGCGCGCGTGGGGAGTGCCGATCCCGGCGGTGGACTGCGCGAAGTGTGGCGAAGCCGTGCTGACATCCGCGCTCGTCGAGAAGGCGGCGTCGGTGTTCGACGAATATGGGGCAGATGCCTGGTACGAACGTCCGACCGAGGAGTTCATCCCCGAGGGTCTTCGCTGCCCGGGCTGCGATGGCGCCACGTTCGAACGCGAGCGCGACATTCTGGACGTCTGGTTCGATTCAGGCTCCAGCCACGAGGCCGTGCTGCCTTTTCGCAAGGAGCTCACCTGGCCGGCGAACATCTATCTCGAAGGCAGCGACCAGCATCGCGGCTGGTTCCAGAGCTCGCTGCTCGTCGGCCTTGGGACGCGTGGACGACCACCCTTCCGCGAAGTGCTGACCCACGGCTTTCTGATCGACGTCGACGGGCGCAAGATGTCGAAGTCGCTCGGCAACACGATCGCGCCGCAGGAAGTGATCAAGGAGAGCGGTGCGGAAACGCTTCGCCTGTGGATCGCGAGCAGCGACTACCGCGAAGACCCGCGCGTCGGCAAGCAGATCCTGCAGCGGGTTGTCGAGGCATACCGCAAGATCCGGAATACTTGCCGGTACCTCCTGGCCAATCTGTACGACTTCGATCCCGCGAGGGACATGGTGCCGCTTGCCGCGATGGAGGAAGTCGATCGCTACGCGCTCGCACGGTATGGAGAAGTTGCCGCCGACGTCCTGAAGGCGTACGACGCATACGACTTTCCGGCCATCTTTCAGCGTCTCAACCAGTTGACGACGGTCGACCTCTCCGCGTTTTATGCGGACGTCTCGAAGGATCGGCTCTATACGTTCGCCGCGACATCCGCGGAACGGCGTTCGGCGCAAACCGCGATGTACACCATTGCCGACGGACTCGCCAGGCTGCTCGCCCCGATCCTTCCAGTGACGGCTGAAGAGATGTGGAAGCATCTCCCTGGCCGCAGCGAAGCGTCGGTTCATCTTGGCTACTTCCCCGCCGCCGAGGAAGTTCAGAAGTTGCTGGATCCCGGTCTGGTCAAGCGGTGGGAGCGCCTGATCGCGATCCGTGACGAGGTGAACCGCGCACTGGAGGCGGCACGCCAGGAGAAGACGATTGGCAACTCTCTCGGGGCGCATGTGACATTGCGGGCACGCGGCGCCACCGCCGAGCTCCTGCAATCCCGCGGCGTCGACCTGGCCATGCTGTTCATCGTCTCGCAGCTCGACTTTCAACCGCTGGACGGCGATGGACCGGAACTCGAAGTTGTCGTCACCCGTGCGGCGGGCGAGAAGTGCGCGCGGTGCTGGCGCATCGTTCCGACTACGTCGAAGGATCAGTCGACGGAAGGGTTGTGCGACCGCTGCATGGACGCGCTGAGGCCGGCGGCTTGATGACCGACATGCCCGCGGAAACGCCAGGGACAGTTGATCCGGCAGCGGCTCCCGCGCCGGTCGCCGCGGATACCCGTGAGCGCAACTTCGCGCGTCCGTTCGAGATCGGGGTCATGGCAGGGATCATCGTCCTCGACCAGATCACCAAGGTGCTGGTTCGACAGTCGATCGCGCTCGGCGACAGCCGGACGATCATCGCGGGATTTCTCGACCTGACCCACGTGCAGAACACCGGCGCCGCGTTCGGGCTGCTCAATTCGGTGGACTTTCCCTACAAGGCCTGGATCATGATCGTGGTGGCGTCGGTTGCGCTCATTGCCATCGCTGCGTACGGGACACAACTCGGCTTTCACGACCGGATCGCACGCCTCGGACTTGCCCTGATCCTCGGCGGCGCATTCGGCAACCTGCTGGATCGGGCGATCATCGGCCACGTCACCGACTTCGTGGACGTTTACTGGGGCGTTTCGCATTTCTGGGCGTTCAACGTCGCCGACGCCGCCATCAATGTTGGGGCGGCACTGGTACTGCTCGACATGATCGGGCTCGGACGAAGACATGCATCCGATACTGTTTGAGATCGGCGGGTTCCCCGTCTACACCTACGGCGTTCTGCTCGCCGCCGCCTACCTGCTCGGCCTTCAGTTCGCGCTGAAACGCGCGCGGACGCGTGGTCTGGACCCGAACCGGGTCATGGATCTCGGGATCTGGATCATCATCAGCGCGCTGGTCGGCGCGAAGCTGCTGTTGCTGATCGTCGAGTGGGACACGTTCACCCGCGACTGGAGTGAACTGTTCACGCTGATGCGGTCGGGTGGTGTGTTCTACGGAGGACTGATCGCCGCCGTCGCGGTCGCGCTGTGGTATCTGCGCCGGCACCGCCTGCCGATGTGGACGGTCACCGATGTCTTCGCTCCTGGGATCGCGCTCGGGCACGTCATTGGCCGTCTCGGGTGTCTCTTCGCCGGCTGCTGTTTCGGCCGCCGCACCGAGGTCCCGTGGGCGATCACGTTTCATAACGAATTCGCCGCGCAGAACGTCGGCACGCCACTGAACATTCCGCTGCACCCGACGCAGCTGTACGAAGCCGGGGCGGAGCTGCTGATCCTGATCTTCCTGCTCGCCACCGAACGCAAAGGACGACCGTTCCCCGGACGCACGTTCTGGGGCTACATGTTTCTCTACGCAGTGTCGCGGTTCATCATCGAGTTCTACCGTGGTGATCCGCGCGGGATGGTGGGCGGGTTCTCGACCTCCCAGTTCGTGTCGATACTCATCGTTCCGTTGAGCATCATCATGCTCGTCATCCTGTCGAGACGTTTCAGCCCCGACTCGAAGACGACAGCAAAGCGTGCGCGTGCGGCGTGATGAAGAGCACGGGGGCGCGGGCACTGACGGTCGAGGAAGAGCATGACGGGCTGCGGCTCGACAACTTCCTCACCGCCCTGCTGCCGGATCTGTCGCGCTCGCACATTCAGCGGCTGATCAAGGACGGCAAGGTAAAGGGGGCGTCCGCGGCTCCGCGCGCCAGCACGACGGTCCACCAGGGTCAGATGTTCGAGGTGGACATCCCTCCCCCGACGGTCGCGACCCCCGAACCGGAAGCACTGCCGCTGCGCATCGTCTTCCAGGATCAGGACGTCGTCGTCCTCGACAAGCCACCCGGGATGGTCGTTCATCCGGCCGCCGGGCACACCAGCGGCACGCTGGTCAATGCGCTTCTCCACCACATTACAGATCTCAGCGGCATCGGCGGCGAGCTTCGACCCGGTATCGTCCATCGGCTCGATCGGGGGACCTCCGGGCTCATGGTCGTCGCAAAGAACGACCGGGCGCATCAGGAACTGACGCGGCAGTTTTCCGATCGGGAAGTCGAGAAGGAGTACGTCGCGCTCGTCTGGGGGGTCGTGCAGCCGGGACGTCGTATCGATGCCGCAATCGGCCGGGACCCTCAGCACCGGCAGAAAATGTCGACCCGCGCGCGGCGGGCCCGCAGCGCCGTCACGCGCGTCACCTTCGCCCACCACTTCAAAGGGGTGACGCTGGTGAAGGTCGCGATCGCGACAGGACGCACGCATCAGATCCGCGTCCATCTCAGCGCGATCGGACATCCGGTTGTCGGCGATTCGACCTATGGCGGCGTCCACCGGCGAGTCGGCGCGAACCTGCGCAGCGTCCTTCGGCTCGAGCGTCCATTTCTGCACTCGGCGCGGCTCGTCTTCACGCATCCCGCAGACGGACGGCGCGTCGATTTCGAATCGCCGTTGCCTCCCGATCTGCAGACCGTACTCGACGACATCCGTTCGGCGGAAGAGCAAGAGAGCGCCGCAGGAGTAAGAAACGATGACTGACGCGGAACTGATCGCGCGCGAGCGCATGTTCGACGGGAAAGTCTTCGACGTGGACCGTGACGAAGTGCGCCTGCCGCACGGGCGAACGGTGAAGATGGATGTCGTGCGTCATCCGAAATCCGTCGTGCTTGTCCCGGTGCCCGAGTCGGGCCACGTGATCCTGATCAGGCAATACCGGCACGCCGTCGGCCAGTGGCTGTGGGAGTTTCCCGCCGGAAGCGTCGACCCCGGAGAATCGCCCGAGCAGGCCGCGCGTCGCGAATGCCACGAGGAGATCGGGCAGGTCCCGGCGACGATCGTTCGGCTGGGAGCGCTCTACCCGACGCCCGGGTATTGCGATGAGGAGATGATCTTCTACCGTTTGTCGGGTCTCGCCGATCCGACTGAAGCCGCGGCGCTGGACGAAGACGAAGACATCGAAGCGCGGACGTTCACGCTCCGCGACGCCCGGGACATGGCGCGCCGAGGCGAGATCACCGACATGAAGACCGTAGTCGCGCTTGGAATGATCAGTTGACCGTCGGGCGCACCCCGCGTCGATCGGCGGCATGGCCGGGCGAGTCTGCGCCGATGACGGGATCAGAACCAGTGCCAGGACGTCCTCGATCTCTGACACATAGTGGATCGTGAGCTCGCGCCGCAGGTCCTCGGTCAGATCCTCGCGGATGTTCTTTTCGTTCTGGCGCGGCAGGATGACTTCCGTGACGCCGTGCCGCCTCGCCGCCAGGACCTTCTCCTTGATGCCGCCGACTGGCAGCACCCGTCCCGACAGCGTGATCTCTCCGGTCATCGCCACATCGCCGCGCACCGGTCGCCCGGTCAGCTCCGACGCCAGCGCCGCGACCATCGTCACACCGGCTGACGGCCCGTCCTTGGGAATGGCGCCCGAGGGCACGTGCAGGTGGATCTCGGCGTCCTTGTAGAACGCCGGGTCGACACCGTAGTGCGGGGCGTTGCTCCGGAACCACGAGAGCGCCGTCCGCGCCGACTCCTTCATCACATCGCCGAGGTGCCCGGTCAGCGTCAAGCTGCCCGCCCCCTGCATGCGTGAGGCCTCAACGAACAGGACTTCACCGCCCGCCGGCGTCCACGCCAGGCCGACGGCCACGCCGGGATCCTTGGTCCGGTTCTCGATCTCTTCGTCGAGAAACGTCGGTGCGCCGAGGAACTCGTTCACGAGCTCCGCCGTCACGACCACCTTCGCTTCATCCCCCTCCGCCCGCCGCCGCGCGATCTTCCGGCACAGTGCGCCGATCTCGCGTTCGAGGTTTCGAACGCCGGCTTCGCGGGTGTAGTTGCGAATCACCGATCGGATAGCCGGTTCGGTGAACTCCACGAAGGCCTCGGTCAGGCCGTGGTTCTTCACCTGCTTCGCGACCAGGTGTTCGACGGCTATTTTCAGCTTTTCCTCTTCCGTATATCCGGCGAGCTCGAGCACTTCCATGCGGTCGCGCAGTGCGGGCGGCACCGGATCGAGGACGTTCGCCGTCGTCAGGAACAGCACCTCCGAGAGATCGAACGGCACGTCGAGGTAGTGATCGCGGAAGGTGTTGTTCTGTTCCGGGTCGAGGACCTCGAGCAGCGCCGACGCCGGATCGCCGCGGAAGTCGGCCCCCAGCTTGTCGATCTCATCGAGAATGAACACCGGGTTTTTCGATTCAGCGCGCCGCAGCCCCTGGATGACCTGCCCCGGCAGGGCGCCAATGTAGGTCCGGCGATGCCCGCGGATCTCCGCTTCGTCGCGCATGCCGCCGAGCGACACGCGCACGAACTTGCGCCCCAGCGAATTCGCGATCGACCGCGCCAGCGATGTCTTGCCGACTCCAGGCGGACCGAGGAAACAGAGGATCGGGCCCTTGACGTCGGGATTCAGCTTTCGCACCGCGAGGTATTCGAGAACGCGGTCTTTCACTTTCTCGAGGCCTGAGTGGTCGGCGTCGAGCACGTCCTTCGTACGTTTCAGGTCGATCGAATCCTCGGTGCGTTTCGACCACGGCAGCGCGACGATCCAGTCGAGGTAGGTGCGCGAGACGGTGTACTCCGCCGCGGCAACCGGCATCTTCGACAAGCGGTCCAGCTCGCGCAACGTTTCCTTCTTCACGCTTTCGGGCATGCCGGCCGCTTCGATCTTGCTGCGCAGCTCGTCGATCTCTTTCGCCTGCTCGTCTCCCTCGCCAAGCTCTTTCTGAATGGCTTTGAGCTGCTCGCGGAGGAAGTACTCACGCTGGTTCTTCCCGACCTCCGACTGCACCTGCGACTGGATCTTGGAGCCGAGCTCGAGGACTTCGAGCTCCTTGATCAGCAGGCGGTTGAGCGAATCCATGCGCGCGCGGATGTCGAGCGTGTCGAGCACCTCCTGCTTCACCGGCGTGCCGATGGTCGTCAGGCTCGAGGCGATGAAGTCGGCGAGCTTGCCTGGATCGGTGATGTTCGCCGCCAGCGCCTGGAGATCATCAGAGAGCAACGGGGAGAGCGAGACCACCTGCTGGAAATTGCTCTTGATGTTGCGCTGAAGCGCGTCGATCTCGAGATGATCTTCCTCACGCAGCAGTTCCTCGGCGGACGAAACCGCGCCGCGGAGATAGGGCCGCGTCTGGGCAATGCCGTCCAGCCGGATGCGGGCCAGCCCCTGCACGATCAGCCGGAGGCTGCCGTCGGGCAGCTTGAACATCTTGTGGATGTGTGTCGCCGTCCCGATGCTGTAGAGGTCCTCCTGCAGCGGCTCTTCGGTGGCCGCCTCGCGCTGGGTGAACACGCCGATCATCCGGCCGGTCGCCGTCGCTTCGTCGATCAGCCGGACAGAGGCCTCCCTGGCCACCGCCAGCGGCATGAACGAGTTGGGGAAGAGCACCGTGTCGCGCAACGGCAGAATCGGCAGCTCGGCCGGGATCTCCAGCGGCGTTTCAGTGCCGTCCGTGTCGTATGCGGGGCCACCGGTGCTCAGTTCGTCGGTCATAGTTAGTAGGACGCTTGTACAGAAAAAAGGGCGAAGCGGCAACCGCGCCTGCTTCGCCCTGCATTTTGAACCCTGGTGCGTTACTTCAGCATTCAGAGTTTGTCCTTCGGCATTGCAAGGGTCAGCCTTGCACGTCGAGGAACAGCGAAGAAGCGCCCCGGCGCTGCTGCATCATACGCTCACGCTGCTGGACGTTTTCGCGGGCCTCTTCACAGTCCTTGCAGCGGACCGCGAACGGCAGGGCGCGAAGACGGCGCTCGGAGATTTCTTCACCGCACTCGAAGCAGTATCCGAACGTCCCCTCTTCCAGCCGATGAAGCGCTTCCTCGATCTTGTTCAGCGTCTCGGATTTCATCTGGATGAGCGCGAACTCGATGTCATCCTGGATGTCCATCTCGGAGCTTTCGGCGGCGTCGAGGACCCCCTGATTCGGGTTGTTCGCCCCCTCGGACCGGACGTCACGGATCTTTCCCTGGACCTGGTCCATGATCTCGCGCCGACGCTCTTCGAGGATGCGCTTCAGTTCCGAATACCGATCCCGGTTCATCTGTCCACCGGGTCCCTTATTAACAGCCATATGATTCCCTCTCCTTCCGCCTCGGCGTGCGCCGTAAAGTCGCATGCCGTTATGCAAGTCATCTGCCAGTATGAAATCCCGTCAGTTTACACTGGATGAGCCCAATTGCAAAGCCATCGATAACTGGCATCAGGACCCTTTAGACGCCGGAGGACCCTCCAGCGGTTCGGAGTGTCATCGAGACAGGACGATCGGAGTGAATTGAAGGCGCCGCTCCTGCGTGGCACCGGCCTACACACGGCTGCGTGGTATACTTTGAAGTTCTTTCCACCCTAACGGGCGGGCTTGTCTCACACCGCTTCCATCAGGTCAGTCATGGCGAAACGCTGCGAAATCTGCGGAAAAGGGCCGGTTGTCGGCCGTAACATCAGTCACGCGCACAACGTCACCGCCCGGCGTTTCGAGCCGAACCTCCAGCGCGTCCGGGCGCTCGTGAACGGCGGCATCCAGCGCCTGCGCGTCTGCACGCGCTGCCTCCGTTCGAACAAGGTCGTCAAGGCTGCCTAGATGAGGCGGGCGGTTTCCACAGAATCCGCGCCGACGGCGATCGGTCCTTACTCACAGGGCATACGGACCGGGGACCTGATATTCGTGTCGGGCCAGATCCCTCTGGATCCCGCGACAGGGGTGCTCGTCAGCGGGGACATCGCCGCCCAGACACACCGCGTCTTCGCCAACCTTCGGGCAATACTCGAGGCCGGTGGCGCATCCCTCGACCACGTCGTCCGCACCACGGTTTACCTTGCTGACATGAATGACTTCGCGGCGATGAACGAGGTGTACGCGACGTACTTCTCGACCCCGGCGCCCGCGCGCGCGACCGTCCAGGCCGCGCGCCTGCCGAAAGACGCACGGATAGAAATCGATGTGATCGCGTCGCTGGGATAACAGGAGACTGAGACGGAGACGCTGTTGTAGACAGACAAAAAGCTCCTGATCTTTTGATCTCCTGTTACTACCTTGCGGCGCGTTCCACGTCCAGCACTCCCTCGATCGACCGGAGCGACTTGATCACCTTCTGCAGGTGTTTGAGGTCGCTGATCTCGACGGTCATGTCGATCCGGCCGCGCTGATCGTCGACCGTCGCCTCGACGTTGCGGATGTTCGTATTGATGCCGGCGATCTTCGAGCTGACGTCTGCCAGGATCCCCTTCCGGTCTTCCACCTGAATGCTGAGGCGCACCGTGTACGGGGACGCGTCGGTGCCCTTGTCCCACTCGACGTCGATGCGGCGTTCGGGGTCGTAGAGAAGGTTGACGACATTCGGGCAGGTGGACGAGTGCACCGAAACTCCCTTGCCCCGGGTGATGTAACCGACGATCTGCTCGCCACGAATGGGATTGCAGCATCGCGCGCGAAAGACCAGCAGGTCGTCGAAGCCGCGCACCTTGATCCTGTCCGCGCCGGTGCCGAGCACGCGCCGGACCACCGACGCGATGCCGCTCTCAGGCGTTTCCTTCAGCTGTTCCGTCGGGACGAACTTTGCCAGCACCGAGCGCGCCGGCAGTTTGCCGTAGCCGATTGCGGCAAACAGGTCGTCGGTCTTCTGCATCCCGTACTCGCCGAGCACCCTGTTCACCAACTCAGCGTCGGTCAGACTCTTCATGTTGACGCCGAACCGCCGCGCCTCTTTTTCGAACAACCGGCGTCCCAGCTCGAGGCTGCGCGCCTTCTCCTCGGCGTGAATGAAGTGCTTGATCTTGTTGCGCGCTCGTGACGTGACGACGAAATTCAGCCAGTCGCGGCTCGGCCGATGTCCCGTCGTCGTGATGATTTCGACGATGTCCCCGTTGCGGAGGCGGGTGCGGAGCGGCACCATCTTCCCGTTCACCCGCGCACCGACACACTGGTGCCCGACATCGGTGTGAATGGAATAGGCGAAATCCACTGGCGAAGCGTCGCGTGGAAGCGCTTTGACCTCCCCCTTCGGCGTGAAGATGTAGACCTCCTCCGGGTAGAGATCGATCTTCAGATTCTGCAGGAACTCCTGGGGATCGCGAACCTCCTGCTGCCATTCGAGGAGCTGCCGCAGCCAGACGAAATACTGTTCGTCGCGGCCGGCGCCGACACGCCCTTCCTTGTACTTCCAGTGCGCCGCGATCCCTTCTTCAGCCGTCCCGTGCATCTCCATCGATCTGATCTGCACCTCGAAGGGAAAGCCACGCTCGCTGACCACCGACGTGTGGAGAGACTGGTAGCCGTTGGGCCGCGGCGTCGCGATGAAATCCTTGATGCGTCCGGGCACCGGTGACCAGGTCTGATGGATGATGCCGAGCGCCGCGTAGCAATCGCGAACCGACCCGGTGATGATCCGCAGCGCGACCAGGTCGTAGACCTGGTCGAGGTCGATCTTTTGACGTTTCAGCTTCTGGTGAATGCTGAACAGTCTCTTGATGCGCCCGTCGATCTGAATGACCGGGACCTGTGACTCGGCCAGCTTCGCGGCGATCGTCTTCTTCAGCTCCTCGATCATCCCCTCGGTGGCGCGTCTGCGGCTCTCGACGCTCGAGCGGAGTGCTTCGTAGGCCTTGGGCTCCAGGTATCTGAACGCAAGCTCCTCGAGCTCGTTCTTCACCTTGCTCATGCCGAGGCGGTTCGCGATCGGCGCGTAGATGTCGCGTGTCTCCTGCGCGATCTTGATCCGCCGTTCTTCCGGCAGATGGTGCAGCGTCCGCATGTTGTGCAGCCGATCGGCGAGCTTGACCAGGATGACGCGGATGTCGTCGACCATCGCCAGCAGCATCTTGCGGAAGTTCTCCGCCTGGCGTTCCTCGCTCGACGAAAACGAGATCGCGCCGAGCTTCGTGACCCCTTCGACCACGTGGGCGACGTCGGCTCCGAACAGTTCCTTGATGCGATCGATCGGCGTCTGCGTGTCTTCGACGATGTCGTGGAGGAGGCCCGCGGCAATTGCCACGACGTCCAGTTTCATATCGGCGAGCTGATCCGCCACTTCGAGCGGATGCACCAGGTAGGGCTCTCCGGAATGGCGCACCTGCCCCTTGTGCTCGAACGCCGAGAAGACGTACGCGCGCCTCAGCAGTTCGATATCGGCATCCGGGTTGCTGGCCCGAACCTTTTCAGCGAGGTCCTCGAACCGGATCATGACTGGCGGTGTCTAAAATGACGGGAGGGGTGTAACGGCCCGTCCCCCGGGTGCGGTTGACGCCATCTTTTCGCGTTCAATATACTGACCAGTCTCTTTCATTTTAAGGGTTCAAGAGAATGACGATGCGTTATCGGATGGTGGCGGTTACGGCGCTGGTGGTCGGCGTCGGTCTGGCAACGGCTGCGTGCGGCCGGTACTCGCTCGACGGACTGAAGGCCCAGAAGGCCTACAAAGAGGCCAACGACCTGTACAGAGGCTCCGACTGGAAGGGGGCCGCCGCGAAG
The DNA here is from genome assembly GCA_963810305.1 of uncultured Acidobacteriota bacterium. Taxonomy (GTDB): domain Bacteria; phylum Acidobacteriota; class Vicinamibacteria; order Vicinamibacterales; family 2-12-FULL-66-21; genus JACDCA01. The sequence continues at coordinate 426,461 of CAWEMY010000005.1, read as the reverse complement.
TACGAGTATGTGCTCGAGAAAGACCCCGAGCGCGCACGAAGTGTACTTCTTCCTCGGAAACAGCTACGACAACGCCTACAAGCCGGCCCGCGCCGGGGAGGCCGTCAACGACTCCTACATGCAGAAGGCGATCGAGAACTATCGCAAGGCGGCTGAGCACGACAAGAACCCGCAGATGAAGAAACTCGCCCTGCAGTATCTGACCGCCGCCTATGGGCCCGACAAACTGAACGACCCCAGCCAGGCGGAGCCGATCGTCCAAAAGCTCATCTCGGCGGACCCGAACGATCCGACGTATTACTTCGCCCTCTCGAAGATCTACGAGGATTCGGGCGAGTACGACAAAGCCGAAGCGGCGCTGATGAAAGCCCGCGAGGTGAAGCCAGACGATCCCAGCGTGCACACGACGATTTCAGGCTTTTACAATCGCCAGGGGCGGTTCGACAAGACCATGGAAGCGCTGCACAAGGCGGCCGATCTCAAGCCGAACGATCCACAGGGGCATCAGCTCGTTGCGGTCTACTACTTCGACAAGTCGAACAAGGACCATCGGCTGACCAACGCGCAGAAACGGGAATACGCAGAGAAGGGGATCGCATCTGCGGACCGCGCCATCGCGCTCAATCCTGATTATTCCGACGCGCTGACCTACAAGAACCTGCTGCTGCGGATCCTGGCCAACACCGAGACCGACCGCGCGAAGCAGCAGGAATACCTGCGCCAGGCCGATCAGCTCCGCAACAAAGCCATCGAGCTGAATAAGAAGAAGACCGCAGGAACGTAGTAGTCGCCAGTGATCAGTAGTCAGTAATCAGTAGTCAGTAATCAATTGATTGATTATTGATTACTGATTATTGGTTATTGATTACTGATTACTGCTGCCTGTCCTAGTTGCCGCTGGTCGAACCGCCGCCGGTGCGCATTCTTTCCGTGACGATCCCGACCTTGTCGATGCCGGCACCCTTGGCGGCGTCGATCACGGCGATGATGTCGGCGTAGCGGAGCGCGCCGGCGCCGGCGATGAACATCGTCTTTTCCTTGCGGGTTTCGAAGATGCGGCGGAGCTCGCTCTCGAGCTCGGGCAGCGCCACCGGCTGCTTGTTGATCGAGATCTGACGGTCGGCGGTGTACTCGAGCATGATCTGCTGGCTCGGCTCGTTGGACGCCGGCTGCTTGGTCTCGAGCGGCAGGTTGATGTCGAGCCCCTTCTGCGTCAGCGGGAGCGCGGCCATGAAGATGATCAGGAGCACGAGCAGCACGTCGATGAGCGGCGTGACGTTCATGTCCGCACTGGCGTGCGGCGTCTCTCCCGTGACGACCTTCTCGGCGCCGAAGTGCTTGTGTGCGTGCTTCATGGCTAGTTGCCTCCCTGGCCCGGGGGCGGCTTGTTCGGGTCGGTTTTCGGGTCGGTGATCAGGCCGATATCCTCGATCTGCGCCTCGTGCAGGTAATCCATGGCCTGCATGATCGCGGAGTAGGAGGCGTCCTGGTCACCCTTGATGAGAACGGTGCGGTCGGTCTTGTCTTCGAGGAGCGTCTTGATCCGATCGACGAAGTCCGCCTTGGACACCTGGAGGCCGTTGATCCACATCTGGTTCTGTGAATCCACGGCCACCACGGTCTGCGTCTGGTTGTCCGGCTTCGCCAGGGTGTTGCTGGCGATCGGCAACGTGACGTTCACGCCCTTCTGCAGCATCGGGGCGATGAGCATCATGATGATCAGCAGCACCAGCATGACGTCGACCAGCGGGGTGACGTTGATGTCGGCTTTGAGACTGCCCTTGCTGCCGCCTACGTCCATTGACATGGGAGAACTCCTAGCGTCGTGCGCGGCGCCGAGCGCGCGGTGCGTCTCCGCACTGCGCCTTGCGCGCTGCGAAATTACGCCGTCTTCTTAATAAAGTAGTCGAGCAACTCCGATGACGAGTTGTCCATTTCGACGTTGAAGTACTCGATGCGGCCGGTCAGGTAATTGTAGAACCAGACCGCCGGGATCGCCACGACCAGACCGAGCGCCGTCTCGACCAGCGCTTCCGAAATACCGGCCGACACCGCTCCGAGGCCGCCCGAACCGGTCGCCGCGATGCCCTGGAACGCGGTGATGATGCCGACGACGGTCCCGAGGAGGCCGACGAACGGTGCCGTCGCGCCGATCGTCGCGAGCGAGGCGACGCCTTTCTTGAGGTCGTTCGCGGTGAGCGCGGACGCTCGCTGAATTGCGCGGCGGACGGTGTCGACCAGATCCTCTCGACTCAGACTGCCGCCGGTTTCTTGTTGAAACTGGTACTCCTGTAACCCGGCGAGCACGACCTTGGCAAGATGGCTGTACCGGTAGTTTTTCGACGAGGAAACCGCGATGGCGTCCTTGAGCCGTCCTTCCTTCAGGTGTTTCGCAACCTGCGGCGCATACAGCTTCGACTGCTTGCGCGCCTGTGTGAACGTGTAAATCCGTTCGATGGCGACTCCGAACGAAATCATCGACATGATGATGAGGATGACCCCGATCGCTTTCGCGACCCACCCCATCTGGTTCCACATGTGCATCAAATCCATTGCGCGAATCCTCCGCTACGTCCGAATCAGAAATGAATCAGAAAGTTCCCGCTACTGCAGCGTGAAGTTCACCGTTACCGTCATGATGACCGGCACGGGAACGCCGTTCAGCAACGTCGGGGTGAAAGTCCACTGCTTGACTGCGTCGAGCGCTGCCTGATCGAGCAGCGGAATCGAGCGCAGAACCTTGGCGTCCTTCACCCGGCCGTCGGCACCGATGGTCGCCTCGATGATGACCATGCCGGAGACACGCGCAGACTGCGCGATGGGAGGATACACGGGACGCACATCTTTGATCTTCGTCGGGGTCTTGATATTCCCGCCGACCCTGATCGGCTGGCTTGGGGGGGGCGGTGGCGGCGGAGCTTCCGGAAGCCCGCCCACGACACCGCCGACGACGCCGCCGGGGACGCCACCCTCGACGCCGCCAGGCACGCCCACGGTGGAAACCGAAGGCGGTGCCGGAGTCTCCGGCACAATCTCTTTAGGCGCCTCGACCGGCGCGGCATTCGGATTCGAGACCGGCGTCGGGGTCCTGGGTGTCGCGGCCGCCGGCGCGGGCGGCGGCGGCGGTGGTGGTGGTGGCGGTGGCGGCGTCCCGACAAACGCCATCATCGTTGGCGGGGTCGGGAGCACGTCGGCGGCCATCAACGGGATGATGATGACCGCGGCAAAGAGCACCACGTGCGCGGCAATAGAAGCCGGCACGGTGTACCACGCCTGAGATCCGAGCTTCACCGTCGGGTTCGCAACGTCGCCGAACATGTCACGCGGCACGGTTCAGCCTCCAGCTTTCTCTAGCGGTACAGGACCGCGAATTATAGTCAGACCCAAAAAGCAGTGTCAACGAAGCCCCTTGGGGATTTAGACACCCTTTTTCGCGAAATGGCCCGGTTTTCATGGGACGAAATCACCCCAGTGGGAGACCGTTACCGCCCCGCCACCTTGGGGGCCACCTGGATCCGCATTCCGTAGAAAGAGCGATGCACGAAAAACGACGAGGCGACGAGAAACGCTGCAGCAAGCGTCAGACTCAGCGTCGTCCCGTATTGTGCTGCAAGCTGCACACCGAGTTCGACCGCCAGGAGGCCGAACAGGGTGGTGAACTTGATTACCGGGTTCATCGCCACCGATGAGGTGTCCTTGAATGGATCGCCGACAGTGTCGCCAACGACCGTCGCGGAGTGGAGCGGGGTGCCTTTTTCCTTCAGCTCCACCTCGACGATTTTCTTGGCGTTATCCCATGCTCCGCCGGCGTTAGCCATGAAAATCGCCTGGAAGAGGCCGAACAGGGCGATCGATATCAGGTATCCGATAAAAAAGTAGGGTTCGAGGAACGCAAACCCGAGCGTCGCGAAGAACACGGCCAGGAAAATGTTGAACATGCCCTTCTGCGCGTATTGCGTGCAGATTTCCACGACCTTCTTGCTGTCGGCTACCGAGGCTTTCTCGACACCGTCGAGTCGGATATTCGCCTTGATGAACTCGACTGCGCGATAGGCGCCGGTGGTGACGGCTTGAATCGATGCACCGGTGAACCAGTAAATGATCGCGCCGCCGGCGATCAGCCCGAGCAGGAACGGCGGGTGCAGGATCGACAGCTTCTCCAGGTTCTGGGTCAGCCCGTGTGTCAGCACGACGATGATGGAAAAGATCATGGTCGTCGCCCCGACGACTGCGGTGCCGATCAGCACCGGCTTGGCGGTGGCCTTGAACGTATTGCCGGCGCCGTCATTTTCCTCGAGCAGGTGCTTGGCGCGCTCGAAATTGACGTCGAACCCGTAGTCCTTCTTGATCTCCTGCTTGATGTTCGGCACCGCCTCGATCATCGACAGTTCGTAGACCGACTGCGCGTTGTCGGTCACGGGTCCGTACGAGTCGACCGCGATCGTCACGGGGCCCATGCCGAGGAAGCCGAAGGCCACCAGGCCGAACGAAAAGACCGCCGGGGCAATCATCAACGGCGCATTCGCCGGCCCGCCCACACCCTGCGTGCTCACGCCGTACGCGATCGCCATCAGCGCCGCGATGGTGAGGCCCAGCCAGTAGGCGCCGAAATTCCCCGCGACGAGTCCGGAGAGGATGTTGAGGGATGCCCCCCCTTCGCGCGATGAGGTCACGACCTCGCGGACGTGCGCGGACTCAACGGACGTGAAAATCTTCACCAGCTCGGGGATGATTGCACCCGCCAGGGTCCCGCAGGTGATGATCGTCGACAGCTTCCACCACAAAGTGGGGTCACCGCCCAGGTCGGGGATCAACAGGTACGACGCGATGTAGGTGATGATGACCGAAACGATGGACGTGAGCCACACCAGCTTTGTCAGCGGCGCCTCGAAGTTCATCGTCGGGGCGCCGGCGTAGCTGGCTTTCGACCAGGCTTCGTTCAGCAGATACGAGACGCCGCTGGCGATGATCATCATGACGCGCATGACGAAGATCCAGACCAGGAGCTGCACCTGCACGGTGGGGCTCGCGACCGCCAGCAGGATGAAGGAGATCAACGCCACACCGGTGACGCCGTAGGTCTCGAACCCGTCGGCGCTCGGGCCGACCGAGTCACCGGCGTTGTCCCCGGTGCAGTCGGCGATGACACCAGGGTTCCGCGCGTCGTCTTCCTTGATGTTGAAGACGATCTTCATCAAGTCGGCGCCAATGTCGGCGATCTTGGTGAAAATACCGCCGGCGATACGGAGTGCCGCCGCCCCAAGCGACTCACCGATGGCGAAGCCGATGAAGCAGGATCCCGCGTAGTCGGCGGGGATGAAGAGAAGGATGCAGAGCATGATGAACAGCTCGACGCTGATCAGCAGCATCCCGATGCTCATGCCGGCACGAAGCGGGATGGCGTAGATCGGATACGGCTGCCCCTTGAGACCGGCGAACGCCGCACGTGAATTGGCGAACGTGTTGACGCGGATGCCGAACCATGCCACGCCGTAGCTGCCGGCGATGCCAATCAGACTGAAGAGAAGAATGACGGCGACCTTGAACGGCGGGAATCCGTGCACCTCGGCTCCGGTCGCCGGATCGATCGTGGTCGCCAGCCCGCCGAAATAGACCGCGCTGATCACGCCGATGAAGACCCAGAGAATCAATATGAACTTGCCCTGCGTGATCAGGTAGGTCTTGCAGGTCTCGTAAATGAGCTCGGAGATTTCGAGCATGGACCGATGAACCGGGAGGTTTTTCAGCTGCGTGTAGATGACCAGGCCGAAGACCAGGCCGAGCAGCGAGATGGCGAGCCCTCCCATCAGCAGCGTCCGGCCGTTGATCCCGTTGAAGGTGACCGAGCCGAGATCCGGGAGCACCAGGTTCGCCTCGCCGCCGCCGTGCCGAACGGGCGCTGGCGCCTGGGCCGCCTGCTCGGTCGTCTGCGGCGCTGCCGGCGGCTGTGCCGCGGAAACAACCGGCACGGCTGTCAGCAGCAGCGCAAGGAACAGGGCGGAACGCAGGCGAATAAACATTGTGGGGAGCATCGTTCTGTCAGAGTCCTCTCGGTAAGCCCTTCCGGGCAAAATCCCAAAACTAAGAATCGTACCCGGAGTTCCGGCGGTTTTACAACAAAAGTTGCGCGGGAGGGGCCTGACCCTCACACGCGGAAGTCACCGACCCGGTCGGCGCCATGGCGCGCCTTCATCCGGGCCGCCAGGGCCATCCCTCCCGTGAGGAACACGCGAATCCCCTGCTCCACGGTGACATCCGGATACGACGCGCGGTCGCGCGGATAGATGACCACATCGCCGAGATACAGGTGGTTGGTGGGGATGTAGACCGCGATCATGGCCTCGGGCCCGCCGCCGCGGTCCACGGTGAACTCTTTCGTCAGAAAACCCATGACGAATCCGCGCCCGGGCTCCTCGACGAGCACCACGCGCTTGAATCCGTATTCATTGTCAGGAGAAAAGGCGACGACCAGCTGTTTCACCGGTGCGTAGATCGTCCGGAACACCGGCACGCGCAGCAGATAACTCTCGGCGCGCTGCAGGACGCGCTTGCCGATGACGTTGGTCGCAAATGCGCCGACCAGCAGGACGATCAGCATGGTGGTCAGGAGGCCAAGCCCGGGGATCTCACGGCCGAGCCACGTCGCATACATCGGCGACAGCGATCCATCGACCAGCCGGAAGATCCAGACCAGGGCGGCGACGCTGATGACCAGCGGGACGGTCACGAAAAACCCGGCGATGAAGCTGCGGCGGAGCCACTGCATCGTCGTTACTTGGATCGGCGGGGCCCCCTGCACCCCGCCTGGCGGCCTCCACTCGCTTTCGCTCCGTTCCGGCCGCTCACGTGACAAGCCATAACACAGTGGCTGCCGCGAGCAGCAGCCGGTAGGCGGCGAAGACGTCGAGTTTGTGTCCGCTGAGGAACCGCAGAAAGAACTTGATCGTGAAATACCCGACCGCCGCCGAGACGATCGTGCCGATGACGATCGCCTCGAAGGATCCAGGTGCCAGCGGCATGTCCCTCAGCTCCAGTGCTTCCTTCGCGGCGGCTGCAACCGTGGCCGGGATCGCCAGGAGAAACGTGAAGCGCGCGGCGGCATCGCGCCGCACGCCGAGAAACATGCCCATCGCGATGGTCGAACCGGATCGCGACATGCCGGGGATCAGCGCTGATGCCTGCGCACATCCGATCAGCAGCGCATCGGTCCACCGCAGGTCGACTTCCGTCCTTCGCCGCTCGCCGAATCGTTCCGCCACGATCATCGCCACGGCGCCAATCGCGAGCGCGCCGGCGGCGACTGCTGGAGAGCGAAGCACATCCTCGATGTAGTCGCTGAACAAGATCGCGACGATCACGACCGGAATGGTGCCGATCACGATGAGGCGCGCCGCGCGCGCCGAGGGCCCGGCATCGAAGGAGAGCGCCGACGGCAGCGACCGGACCATCGCGATGATCTCCGTCCGGAAAAACGCCACGATCGCCGCCAGCGTACCGATATGGAGGGCGACGTCGAATGCGAGACCGAACGACGGCGGTACTTCCCAGCCGAAGAACATTCGCGCCAGGATCAGGTGCGCCGAGCTGGAAACCGGAAGAAACTCCGTCAGCCCCTGAATCGCGCCGAGCAGTATGGCGGCAGCAATGCTCACGAACGCCAGGAGGGCGGCGTCAGGAGGCGCGGCGGCGGCTCGGCCGCGTCGCCGTGGGCGCAGCCGCGGGCTGACCCTTCAGGGGTTTTCTGCCCTGAAAGACGATCGCGAGTGACGCCGCAATGAAGATGGTCGAGTAGGTGCCGCTGATGATCCCGACCAGCATCGTGAAGGCGAACCCCTTCAGCACTTCCCCGCCGAACAGGTAGAGCGCGATCACACTCAACAGCGTCGCGCCGGCGGTGATCACGGTCCGCGACAGCGTCTGGTTGACCGCGGTGTTGACGATCGTCGACAGGCTCTCGCGGCGCATGCCACGCATGTTCTCGCGGACGCGGTCGAACACGACGATCGTGTCGTTGACCGAATACCCGGTGATCGTCAGCAGGCCGGCGACCACGTTGAGCGTCATGTCGTAGCGGAAGAACGCGAGGAACGCGAGGCAGATCAGCAGATCGTGCAGCGTCGCGATGACCGCGCCCACGGCGAAACTGAACTGAAAGCGCAGCGCGATGTAGGCAAGGATCCCGGCCATCGCCAGCACTGTTGCCATCAGCCCCTGCTTGCGGAGCTGCTCGCCGACGACGGGGCCGACGATGTCCGTGCCGACGACCGTGAACGTCCCGAGATTCGCCTGCTTCAGCGTGGCGACGACCTTGTCGGCTTCGCGGCTCAGATCGGCGCCGACTTCCGAACCGGTCCGTTTGACACGGATCATGATGTCGTTGTTTGCGCGCGGCCCGTATTCCAGCACCACCGCGTCCCCGCCGAACAGATTCCGGATCGCTGGGATGTTTGGCGTCTGCTCGAACTTGACGATGACGATCGTGCCACCCTCGAAGTCGACCCCCATCTGCAACCCGCGCGTGGCAATCAGGTACGCGCCGGCGAGGACGACGACGAGCGACAGCGCGATGGCGTGCCAGCGCCATCGGACGAAGTCGTAATTCGGATTGGTGAAGATCTTCATGGCTTGCCTAAATGCTGAGCGGTTGAGCCGTCGCCTGCGCCCCCGCGGGCCGGCGCGACAACACGAGCTCGAACAGCGTCCGTGAAACGAATATCGACGTGAACAGGTTGGTCAACAGGCCGATGGTAAGCGTCGTCGCGAAACCGCGGATCGGCCCGGTGCCGAACTGGAAGAGAAAAGCAGCGGCGATGAGTGACGTCACGTGGGTGTCGAGGAGCGTGAGGAAAACGCGTTCGAAAGCTTCTTTCACCGCCGCCCGCGGGCCCTTCTGGGCCTGGAGGTTCTCCTTGATCCGCTCGAAGATGAGCACGTTCGAATCGATGCCCATTCCCATCGTCAAAATGAAGCCGGCAATCCCCGGCAGCGTCATCGCGGCACCGAGATAGGCCATCAGTCCGATCAGAATGATCAGGTTGGCGGACATCGCGATGATCGCGTTGATGCCCGACAGCTTGTAGTAGAGCAGCATGAAGATAACGACGAGGGAGAGTCCACCGAGTGACGCCAGCACCCCGGAGCGTACGGAGTCGGCGCCGAGAGTCGGACCGATCACGCGCTCCTCGAGGTAACTCATCGATGCCGGCAGCGCTCCCGAGCGGAGGACCAGCGACAGATCATTGACTTCCTGCGTGGTGAAGCTGCCGTAGATGCGGCCGTCATCGGTGATCCGCCCATCGATGCGCGGCGCGGAGAACACCCGGTTGTCGAGAATGATCGCGAGCGTGCGGCCGATGTTTTCCCCAGTGACCTTGCCGAACTTCCGTGCGCCTTCGCTGGTGAGCGTGAAGCGCACCGCGGGCCGGTTGTTTTCATCGATGGTCGGATTCGCACCCCGCAAATCCTGGCCGGTGACTGACGCCACCTTCTTGACCAGGTAGTAGACCGTACCGTCGCCGTCACCGGCCGGACCGGACACCACGTCCATGTCCTGCGGGAGCTGCCCGCCGTGTGCCTGCAGCAGCGCTTCGCGAGTCGGCGCCGGTCCTGATTCAACCAGCTTGAGCTCCAGCAATGCCGTGCTGCGGATGATTTCCTTCGCGCGGGCGACATCGGTCACACCCGGCAACTGCACGAGGATCTGGTCATTCGCCGCGCCGTAGGTCGAGATGTTCGGCTCGGTGACACCGAGCTCGTTCACCCGCCGATCGATCGTTTCACGCGCCTGCACGACGGCCTGGGCGCGCATGTCCAGTTCGATGTTCGGCTTCATCGCGAATTCGTAGGCCCCGCCGGCACCAGGCGTCCGATCGTATTGCACTGCGGTCTGTTCCTCGGCAACGCGACGGAACTCGGCATCGCGATCCTGTGGAACCCCCTCCACCTTGAAGGACTTTTCCGATGTCAGGGCGATCGTCGACACGTTCACACCGGCGGTCGTCAGCGCTTCGCGCAGCTGTTCGCTCGTCGTCGTGGTGTGGATCCGGAGAGCGTCCCCGGTATGGACCCGCATGACGAGATGGACGCCGCCTTTGAGATCCAGGCCGAGCTTCAGCTGCTTCGACTGCAGCCAGCCGGTCGACGGGAGGCTGTAGCGCGCGGCGAGTATCGGGTAGACGCCCAGCACGAAAAATATGATGAACACCGCGACGACGGTGACGAGTTTCCAGCGAAGGTTCTTGTGCATGATGTCGAATTACCTGCCCGATTCGGCGACGACGGGGTCCTGCCCCTGGTATCCGGCCACGGCCGCACGCGACAGCTCGACGCGGACGCGATCCGCGATTTCGACCTGCAGCGTCTTATCGGTGACGCGCGTCACCTTGCCGTAGAGGCCTCCGGTCGTGACGATCTTGTCGCCGACTTTCAGGCTCTCCTGGAATTCCTGGATTTTCTTCTGCCTGCGCTTCATGGGCAAGAGAATCAGAAAGTAGAAGATGCCCAGAATCAGCGCAAACGGAATGAGCTGCGTAAACGCGGAGTTCATTTCAATGTTGAGGTCGGCGCGAGAAGGTTTGATGGAACTCCAGGCGGAGTTTTTCAAACGTGCCGAACATAATAGCCTCCCTAATCCGCCTCATCGTGTCAAGGTAAAAGTAGAGGTTGTGGACCGTGTTGAGCGTGGCCGCCGTCATCTCGTTCGCGACATATAAATGACGCAGATACGCGCGTGAAAAGTGCCGGCAGGTGTAACAACCACAGCTGGAGTCTGGCGGCTCCGGATCTTCTGCATACCGCGCGTTCTTGATCACCAGCGGTCCGCGCGACGTCAGGAGCTGTCCGTTGCGCGCGTTCCGCGTCGGCAACACGCAGTCGAACATATCGATGCCGCGCGCCACGCATTCGATGAGATCGTCAGGCATGCCGGTCCCCATCAGATATCTCGGACGATCCGCCGGCAGCAGCGGCGCGGTATGCGAGACGACCTGGTACATCACATCCACCGGCTCGCCGACGCTGAGCCCGCCGATCCCGTAGCCTTCGAACCCGACTTCAACTGTCGCCTGCGCGCTCTCGGTTCTGAGACCCGGGAGGACGCCCCCCTGGACGATGCCAAACTGGGCCTGCCCTGGGTTGCTCACCGTGAGATCCGCAACGCTGCCTTCGCGGATGCCGAGGAGGCGCTGGCGCGCGCGTTGCGCCCATCGTATCGACCGCTGCATGGCGTCGCGAGTGACATCGGGCGTGACGGAAGAAGCCGCGCACTCATCGAGCACCATCGCCACGTCCGCACCGAGCTGCGCCTGAATGTCGGTCGCACGCTCCGGCGTGAGCAGATGCAGCGAGCCGTCGAGGTGTGAACGGAACTCCGCACCGTGCTCGTGCACTCGTCGGGTCGACGCGAGGCTGAACACCTGGTATCCGCCGCTGTCGGTGAGAATCGGACGATCCCACCCGATGAATTTGTGCAGCCCCCCCGCTCGCGCGATCAGATCGTCACCCGGCTTCAGATACAGGTGATAGGTGTTGCCCAGGATGATTTCGGCGTCGAGATCGAGGAGATCACGCTGGGTGATTGCTTTGACCGCTCCGCGCGTGCCTACCGGCATGAAGGCCGGCGTCTGGACCACGCCGTGTGGCGTCTCGATCTCGCCACGGCGGGCGCGGCCGTCTGTCTTGAGCACCGTGAAGCGGAACATGCCTCAACAGAATAACCAGCTTCGCGCCCCGCGCCCCGCGCCCCGCGCCCGCGTCCCGCGTCCCGCGTCCCGCGCCTCGTGCCCCGCGTCCCGCGTCTCCTGTATTCTTTGCCTGTGAAACGACTTCGTGTTGGTGTGCTCTATGGTGGCCGATCCGGTGAGCATGAAGTATCGCTGGCGTCGGCAGCAGCGGTCTTCGGCAACCTCGATCGGAAGCGCTACGAGCCGGTCGCGATCCGCATCGAGAAGGACGGCCGATGGAGCATCGCCGAGCGGCCGCCGACGATGATGTCGGCCGGCGAAGTGATCGAACAGGCCCGTCTCGATTCAGCGAGACCGTCGCGCGCGGGTCGGGAGGTTCACCTCGTCGCGCATCCGAGCGACAACACGATTCTCTCGATCGATCGGTCTCGCGAATCCGAGGCCGCGGGTCAGGCGGTTGTCACCGGCCTGAACCTTGACGTCATCTTCCCGGTGCTGCACGGCCCCTACGGCGAGGACGGCACGATCCAGGGTCTCCTCGAGCTGGCCAACGTCCCCTACGTTGGCGCGGGCGTCCTGGCCTCCTCGGTCGGGATGGACAAGGGGATGATGAAGGTCGTCTTCGCATCGCACGGGCTGCCGGTCGGCGCGTATACCGTCGTCCGCGGTGTCGACTGGGCGCGCCAGCGTGAGGAGACGCTCACCGCCATCGAGCAGCACCTCGGATATCCGGCATTCGTGAAGCCGGCGAACCTCGGGTCCAGCGTCGGCATCTCCAAGGCAAAGGATCGCGCCACACTGATCGAGGCAATGGAGCTCGCCGGCAGTTTCGACCGCCGGATCATTGTCGAGGCCGCCGTACCCGAAGCGCGTGAGATCGAGTGTGCGGTCCTTGGCAATGACGATCCCGAGGCGTCGGTGCCCGGGGAGGTGATCCCGTCGCGCGAGTTCTACGACTACGAGGCGAAGTACATCGACAGCGGGTCGCGGACGATCATTCCCGCGGATCTGCCTCCCGCCTTGACCGAACGAATCCGTCGGCTGTCGATTGAAGCGTTCCAGGCGATCGACTGCGCCGGGATGGCGCGCGTCGACTTTCTGCTCTCCAGGAAGGACGACACCATCTACGTCAACGAGGTGAACACGATCCCGGGGTTCACGACGATCAGCATGTATTCGAAGATGTGGGCGGCGAGCGGCGTGTCGTACCCGCAGCTCCTCGATCGGCTGATCGCGCTCGCGGTCGAGAGGCACGCAGCAAAGCAAGGGCTGCGTACCAGCGTCACATGACCAGGCCGCGGAGCGCGGCGATCCTCCTGCTCGGCGTCGTTTTGTTCGTCCAGGCGGCGGGCGATGCGGCGACGGCGCCGCAACTGACCGGTGTCGACGGACTCGTCCGGGTCTACGACGCCATCCTCGAGGCCCGCTTCGACGACCTCGATGCCGCCTTGACGCGCGCGTGCCCACCCGCGCCGCCAGAGGCCTGCGAGGTGCTGGCCGCGACCGCGCTGTGGTGGCGAATTCAGCTCGATCCCGACAGCCAGACCCTCGATGCCGAGTTCTCGACCGCCGCCGATCTGGCGATTACCGACGCTGAAGCATGGGTGGTGCGGTCGCCCAACGAAGCTGAAGCCTGGTTCTATCTCGGTGGCGCCTACGCCGCCCGCGTCCAATGGCGTGTGCTCCGCAACGAACGCCTGGCCGCGGCCCGCGACGGCAAGCGGATCCTCACGGCTCTGGAACGCGCGGTTGCGCTCGATCCCACGCTGGACGACGCCTACTTCGCGATGGGCATGTACAAGTACCTACGCGGACGCCGCCCCGAGAGCCGCCAAGTTTTTTCGTCTGCTGCTGGCGCTGCCCGGCGGCGACAAGAAAGTGGGCCTCGCCCAGATGCTGCGCGCGCGCACCCGCGGCAAGCTCCTGCGCGGAGAGGCCGACTACCAGCTCCACATCATTTATCTGTGGTACGAGCGGCAGACGGCGAGGGCGCTCGAGATCCTGGATGACCTCCGCCGCGAGTACCCGCGCAACCCGCTGTTTGCCGGCGAGATCGCCCGCATTCAGGACGAATACCTGCACGACGCGACGGCGAGTCTTCAATCGTGGCAGACGCTGCTGATGTCCGCGCGCGAGCGGCGGATCAACGAGCCGGTCCTGGCTGAAGTACGCGCGCGGCTGGCCATCGCCCGACTGCTCGACACCCTCCACGAGACGGATCAGGCGATCGAGCAACTCGAGGCGGTGATCGCACTGCGTCCGAAGGCGCCGTTCGGTGCCCTGGGTCTCGCCCACGCTCGCCTCGGCGAAGCCTACGATCGGCTGGGGGACCGCGAAGCGGCGTTGCAAGCGTACCGAAACGCGACGGCGACGGCGTCCTATCCTGACCTGCGCGGTGTGCGGGCGACAGTGGACGCGCGACGTCGCCGAGCGCCGGATGCGAAACAGGCCGAGGGGTACCGCCTGTCGCTCGAGGGCTGGCGGCGGTTCGAGAAGCAGGATACCGCCGCGGCGCAGGCGGCGCTCGAACGTTCGCTGACGCTCAATCCGTCGGATCCGGTCTCCCGCTACCGGTTCGGACGCGTGCTGCAGGCCGCAGGCGAGCAGACGCAAGCGCTGGCCGCATACGAGGCGGCGATCCGCGGCGCGCGCACCTGTCCGGCCTCGATCCTCGGGGCCGCATATTTCGAAGCCGCTCGCTTGCACGAACGGGCCGGCCGCCGCGAGAACGCCGTCGCCCTCTACCGCGTCGCCGCCTCGCTTTTCGGTGCCGCCGCTGACACGCGAGCGGCGGCGACGCGCGCGCTCACACGTCTCGGCGAAGCCGCCTCACACACGCCGCGCCGCTGACACTCGCGCACGCGCATCTACAGCTTCAGCGTCATCCAACCGACAAAACCTGCGTGGGTTTTTTTGACATTTCAACTACTTTGTGCTTGACAGTCGAATTTTCTCATCCATAATCTACATCTTGTATGAGGGTGGAGTGCTCAGCCCACCTGTGGTAACCCTCGGTCACCGGTAACAAAGCTGAGCTGCCAAATTCCAAGGAGGAATTGATGGCGAAAAAGACGGCGAAAAAGGGCGGCGCGAAAAAGGGCGGGAAGAAGCGCTAAGCCGCCTGCCGGTCCGGGGGTGTCGAGAGATGACACCCCCTTTTTTTTGATGCTGGCCTCCCGCACACGCGGGAGTTGAGAGCGGCCAACGCAACCGAACCCGCGAAGGCTGCCACGGCGGGGGCACCCGTTCCCGTCGGATAAGCAACCAGGCGAGAGCGCTGACAGAGCAGGCCGGCGCGCCGATGGCCGCGGCAGCTGCAACGCAGTGAGAGCTCCTCGCGACAAGTCCCAAAACGAAGGGGGGGATATCGCATGGCCAAGAAGACTGCCAAGAAGGGCGGCGCAAAAAAGGGCGGCAAGAAGCGGTAAGAGCCCGTATCCGCTAGAGAAGGGGGCGGCCTTGTGTCGCCCCCCTTTTTTTTCTTATTGCCATCCTCTGCCGTCCCACACCCTGACCCGCTGAATGACGTCTCCCTGCTGAATCCGATCGACGACGTCCATCCCGGCGACGACCTGGCCGAAGACCGTGTACTTCGCGTCGAGGTGCGGTTGCGGTGAGTGGACGATGAAGAACTGGCTGCCGCCGGTGTCCTTCCACGACAGCGCCATTCCGACCGTGCCGCGAATGAATGGACGCTCGTTGAGCTCGTCGCGAATCGTGTAACCCGGTCCGCCGGTCCCGTCGCCTCGCGAGTCACCGTCCTGGACGACGAAGTTCGGGACGACGCGGTGGATCGCGAGGCCATTGAAGAACCCCTTGCGCGCGAGCGTGACGAAGTTGCGGCTCGTTTGCGGTGCGTCGAGCACGGCAAGCTCGAACTCGACAGTGCCCTTCACCGTTTCGATGAAGACGTGCGGAGAATAATCGGGGGCGATCAGCGTCTTGTCGTCGTAGGGCGCCGGCGCGGATCCCGGGACGGGACGCATGACCCGGCGGTGATCGCCGGTGGGCTCGAGCTTGTCGAGCAGCTCCGCGGCGCGCACCCGCACTGCCCATTCGCGATCGCCAAGCGCGGCCTTCAGCGTCTCCACCGCTTCGGCGGCGCCATACGACGCGAGCGCGTCGAGAGCAGCCGTTCGAGCTGAGTAAGCCAGATCCGGAACGGCGGCCTTGTATGCCTCGCGCAGGGCGTCAGCCCCGCCAGGAGGCTTGACCTGGCCAATCAGGTCAGACACTGCAGCTCGCACCGAGAAGTCGAGGTCCTTGGCGCGCGCCAGAATGAGCTCGCCGGCGTCGGGAGCCTTCACGCGGACAAGCGCGCGCAGCACGGCGGGCACGACGCGTTTGTCCTCGTCGTTCAGCATCGCACGCAAACGGTCCATCGCGATGTCGGCCGGCAGCGTCGCCAGCACGCCCGCGAATGCGGACCGCACCGTCCAGTCTGGATCGGCATCGAGACTCGCCAGAATGACCACGAATGTCTCCTGATCGATGGCCGCCGAGGCACGTAGTGCGGCAATGCGCATCACCGGCCAGGGATCGGTCATCAGATCCTGAACCACGGCCAGCGCGCCGGTGCCCTTTAGAGACCCGAGCGCCGAAACCGCCTCGAGCCGGAGATTAGGATCCGACTTTCGATCGCCGGCGATGCGCCCGAGTGGTTCCACGGCCTCTTCCGCCCCGATCTGACCCGCCGCACGAATGGCCGAGACCGTCACTTCGAGCGGACGCGAGCCATCGAGGAGAGGAACGATCGCCGGACCGGCGGACGTGTCCCGCAACGCGCCCAGCCCGCGAACCGCGAAGGCGGTCGAGTACTTGCCCGGCCCGGCGACGAGCTGCTTGAGAGCCGGCAGCGCGCGTTTGTCGTTGATCCGTTGCAGCGCATACGCCACCGGCCACCAGCGCGTGACCGGGCGGTCGCCTTCGAGTACCGCTGCCGCCAGCGGATCCCACGCGCCGAGCCGAACGAGTGCGAAGATCGCCAGCTTGAAGGCTTCGGCTTCGGGTGGCGACGCGCTCTCATCGTCCGGCTGCCGTCCGCTGACCGAGGCGTGTCGCACGTATTCGGCGGCGACCGCGCCGACTGCGGCTGCGGTGTCTTTGGCGCCGATGAGGCCCAGCGCCTCCGCGGCCCTGCCGCGGACCATAGGGGCGGGATCCGTCAGGAGCGGCGTCAGCGCTGCGGCCGCCGAGGCGTCGCCGATCAGACCAAGCGCAAAGGCGGCAGCCTGTTTCACCTCGGCATCCGTATCACCCAGCAATCCGGTCAGCGGCGTCACCGCTTCGGCAAGGCCGACACGACCGAGCGCCAGCGCCGCACGGCGACGAATGCGGGCGTCGGCATCGGTAATCAGGACGGTGAGGTCCCCGGTCGGTGGCGGAGTGGGCGCCACCTGTGGTGCGCGTCCGCGCCGCACCGGCTCCACCGGCGGCGGAGGCGGCGGTTCGTTGCGGAGGATTCGTCGATCTTCGAGCTGGAGGATCCAGGCCATCTTCTGCTCGAACGGGATCGGCGGCGGCCCTTTCAGCGGAGGCGGCGTGGTCTTGCACGCGGCGGCGAGAGCGATTGCAGCGAAAAACGCGACCGCCGAGCGGCGCGCCGTCAAAGATAGGTGCTCACTCATGGATTCATTACGTGGAACGTAGCTCGAGTCTCTCCTCAGTCGCTGCGTCAATCCGGTCCTGGACGATCGTGACGCCGATGCCGGGCCCGGTGGGCACCGCCACGGTGCCGTCGGCACGTACCTCGATCTCCGGATCGACCAGATCGGGCGAGTAGTAGCGCCGGCTGGCAGCGACGTCGCCGGGCAGCGTGAAGTTGGGCAGCGTCGAGAGGTGAATGTTGTGAGCGCGTCCGATGCCGCTCTCGAGCATCCCCCCGTGCCACACCGGGACGGCGTGGCGCGCCGCTCGGTCGTGCATTCGAATCGACTCGCGATGACCGCCGACCCGTCCGGGCTTGATGTTGATCACGCGGCATGCCCCGGTCTCGATCGCCTCCTCGGCAATCTTCACGGTATGCAATGACTCATCGAGGCAGATCGGCGTACGAATCCTCTGCTGCAGTCGCGCATGATCGCGCAGGTCGTCGTAGTCGAGGGGCTGCTCGATCATCATCAGTTCGAAGCGGTCCAGCGACGCCAGAGTGTCTGCATCCTTCAGTCCATAGGCGGCGTTGGCGTCAACCATCAGCGGAATGTTCCCGAATCGCGCCCGCACCATTTCTACCGCGGCAATATCCCAACCTGGCTTCACCTTGATTTTGATCCGCCGGTAGCCGGCGGCGAGCTCGACTTCCACCCGCTCGGCCAGTTCGTCGAGAGAATTCTGGATGCCGATGGAAACGCCGGACGCAATGCCGGTCTCGATCAGGTGGTCCGATCCCCCGAGCACCTTGCAGAGCGGTTGGGACTGCTGCCTGGCAAACAGGTCCCAGAATGCCATCTCGACGCCGGCTTTCGCCATGTTGTGGCCGCGAATGCCGGCCAGGGCGGGAAACAGGTCACGGGGGTGCGGAAAGTCGCGCCCGAGCACCAGCGGCGCGATGAACTCACTGATGATGTGCCATGCGGTGCGGGTGGTTTCCGGGCTGTAAAACGGATTGCTGTCGGCAACGCATTCGCCGACCCCGGTGACGCCATCTCCCTCGAGGGTTACCAGCACGAAAAACCGGTCGTACACTCGACCGAAGCTCGTCTCGAAAAACCTCACGAGCGGAAGACGCAGCAGCCGCAGCTCCATCCGCTCGATCCGCACCGGACAATGCTATAACAAGGCCCAGTCTTGGACTTCCGCTACATTGCGATCGAGGGCGCTGTCGGTCTCGGAAAATCCGTGCTCGCCGATCGTCTCGCCGCGCGGCTCGACGCGGCAGTCGTGCTGGACGAGGTCGATAATCCCTTTCTGGCGGACTTCCATGCCGAGCGTCCCGGAGCGGCCTTTCAGGCGCAGCTGTTCTTCACGCTGTCGCGGCACCGGCAGCAGGCCGCCCTTCGCCAGAGCGATCTCTTCAGCCAGGTGACCGTCTGTGATTATCTGTTCGAGCGGGACAAGATCTACGCGTATCTGAACCTGGACGACAACGAGCTCTTCATCTATCAGCGGCTCTACGAGCTGCTTGTGCAGGACATCCCTGCCCCGGATCTGGTCGTCTACCTTCAGAGCCCGATCGAGCTTCTCCGCAAGCGACTGCGCGAACTGGAACGCACGATCACCGACTTCCCTCACCTGGATGACGAATACCTGCAGGAATTGAACGAGGCGTACAACCACTTTTTCTTCCACTACACGGCGACTCCGCTCCTGGTGGTCGAGACCTCACACTTCGATCTGTCATGGGGGGATGAGGCGGTTGTCGACCTCGAGCGGCAGTTGCGGTCGATGGGGAAGGGCACGAGGTACTACGTTCCAAGGGTAGGGAATTGACAACTCCAAACCTCTAACTCCTAACACCTAAAGGAGTTCACAGAACTCTCTGGTTCCTGTTTAGGAGTTAGGCGTTAGGAGTTAGGGGTTGTAAGCTCGAACTGAATGTCCTGGTTCAAAAAGCCGAAGAAACCCATGGAGCCCCCGGCGGACAAGAGCCGCGTGCCGGAAGGGCTGTGGGTCAAATGCCCGTCCTGTTCCCAGATCATCTACAACAAGGATCTCGCCGCGAGTCTCAGCGTGTGCACCAAGTGCGCACACCACTTCCGGATGACCGCAGCCGAACGCCTGGCGATGCTGTTCGACGGCGCCTGGGAAGAGCACGATCGCGGGCTGCAATCGACTGACCCTCTTCAGTTCAGCGACACGAAGCCGTATCGCAAGCGGCTCGAAACGACCATCGCCGCGACCGGAATGAACGACGCGGTGATTACCGCGACGGGGGAAATTCACCAGAAGCGGTGTTCCGTCGCGGCCATGGAGTACGGGTTCATCGGCGGCAGCATGGGCGTGGTCGTCGGGGAGAAAATCACGCGCGCGATCGAGCGGGCGATCGCGCAGCGGCTCCCGGTGGTGATCGTCTCCTCCTCCGGCGGCGCGCGGATGATGGAGGGAGCATTGTCGCTGATGCAGATGGCCAAGATCAGCGCGGCGCTGGCCCGGCTCGATCGCGCACGGCTTCCCTACCTGTCTGTTCTGACCGATCCGACAACCGGCGGGGTCACCGCGAGCTTTGCCATGCTGGGAGACGTCAACATCGCTGAGCCCAGGGCCTTGATCGGGTTCGCCGGCCCGCGGGTGATCGAGCAGACGATCCGCCAGAAGCTGCCCGAAGGGTTTCAACGGAGTGAGTTTCTGCTCGAGCGCGGGATGCTCGATATGATCGTCGATCGCCGCGAAATGAAGGACACGATGGGCCGGCTGCTCGACTTCTCCGTTGACTGACCCGATCGACTGGCTGCTGAGCCTCGAGCGGCTCGGTATGAAGTTCGGCCTCGAGAACATGACGAGGCTGGTCGCCGCGCTCGGCAACCCTGAGCAGAGTTTTCTTTCCGTCCATATAGCCGGCACCAACGGCAAAGGCTCCGTCACCGCGATGCTCGAGACCGCGCTTCATCGAGCCGGGCATCGGTCGGCCCGATATACGTCGCCGCATCTGGAGCGGCTCGAGGAGCGATTCGTCATCGAAGGCGCTTCGGTCGACACCTCGTCACTCGCGACGGCGGTGACACGAGTACGGAACGGCGTATTTCATCTGCAGGAAGCGAACCCCGGGTTCTCCCCAACGTTTTTCGAGTGTGCGACGGCGGCGGCGTTCGTCCTGTTCCAATCCCAGGCGGTCCGAATTGCCGTGATCGAGACCGGCCTGGGGGGACGCCTCGACGCCACCAACGTCATCGAGCCTGCGGCGACCGCCATCACGTCGATTGACCTCGATCATCAGGCGCTGCTCGGCGGAACGCTGGCAGCCATCGCGCGCGAGAAGGCGGGGATCATCAAGCCAGACGTCCCGCTCGTGGTCGGTCCGTTGGCCCCCGAGGCTGAACGCGAGATCCTCACGGACGGCCGCGGAAAATAACGCCGCGGTCTCCAGCGGACGCGACGTGCCCGGCGTGAGGCCGGCGCTTCAGGGCCGTCACCAGCGGGACAACATCCGCGTCATGGTGGGTCTCGCCGATGTGCTGAAGGCACGCGGCATTGACGTCCCGGAGGAGGCGCTGCGCTACGGGATCGAGAACGTCCAGTGGCCAGCGCGGCTCGAACTGCTGAGCGACGGAGCGTATGAGTTCCTGCTCGACGCAGCGCACAACCCGGCCGGCGCCCGCGCATTGGCCGAGCACCTGAGGGACGCCGGCTGGACGGATGCCGCCCTTGTGTTTGGCGCCATGGCTGACAAGGATGCCGCGGGGATGCTGACCGAGCTCACCCCGGTGACGTCCGCCATCGTCTGCACGACGGCGACGGGTGCGAGGGCGGCTCGGGCAGAGGAGCTGGCGCAAATCGCACGGTCGGTCGGCGTCCCCTCCACGGTCCATGTCGAACCGGATCCCGAGCAGGCGTTGGCGCTCGCGCGCAGCCTCTCACGTCGCATTGT
Organism: uncultured Acidobacteriota bacterium; assembly: GCA_963810305.1. Classification (GTDB taxonomy): domain Bacteria; phylum Acidobacteriota; class Vicinamibacteria; order Vicinamibacterales; family 2-12-FULL-66-21; genus JACDCA01. The sequence continues at coordinate 405,257 of CAWEMY010000005.1, read as the reverse complement.
CATTGCCGGCTCGATATTCCTCGTCGGTCCCCTGCGTGGTATTCTTCGCTGAGCCACCTCCGCCTCCGTTCGCAGACAATGTTACGGCGAACTTCGGCGCGACCTCGCCGTAGCTCGAAGAGCGAAGGCGGGTGCCATCCGTGCTCATCCGCGGCATGAAAACATTTTTGAGGAATTGCCCCTGGATCGTGTTCGTCGCGATCGTCCTGTCACACGTCGGCGCGGCCCCGGCTTCGGCGCAGAGTCAGGCACAACTCGCCGGCTGCAACCTCGAGCAGATGCGCCACTCGACGCTCGCCCAGGTGGCGCCGAACCATCTCATGCTCACCGGCAGTGTGGAACAGCCCGTCCAGATCGACTGTGACGAGCTTCAACTGTTTGCCGACAAGGTCGAGATGTTCCGCGCGGACGGTCGCGTCGTCGCTGACGGTCACGTCGTGTTCGTATCCGGCAGCAACCGCATCTCTGCCGAGCGCGTTGAATTCAACACGAAAACGCGGACGGGGACGTTCTACAACGCATCGGGCACCGCGATCATGCGACAGGGAACGCCCGCGCAGTCGGCGGGCGAGCAGGAACCGTATGCCTTTTTCTGGGGCGACGAGCTGCACAAGGTCGGGCCGACGAAATACAAGATCGTCCGGGGCGGGTTCACTGCCTGCGTCCAGCCGGAGCCGCGCTGGGAAGTATCTTCCGGAACGTTGACGCTCAATCTGGACGATTACGTTCTTTTGACCAACGCCATCTTCAGGGTGAAAGGCGTGCCGCTCATCTACCTGCCGGTCTTTTACTATCCGATGCAGGAAGATGATCGGGCGACCGGCTTTATCCTCCCGACCTACGGCACCGCAACCCACGCGGGGCAAAAGTTGAGCAACGGCTTCTTCTGGGCGCTCGGCCGAAGCCACGACGTCATGTTCGTGCACGACTGGTTCACGAAGACCGGTCAGGGGGCAGGCGCGCGCTATCGTTACATGATGAGTCCCGGATCGCAGGGGAACGCGCGATTCTACTGGTTGAACGAAAAATCGATCACGACGGTCAACAACGGAGTGCCGGTCACCTCAACCCCGATAACGAGCTACACGATCAACGGGGATCTGGTGCAGAACCTCGGCGGCGGATTCCGCGCGCGGGCCTACACGGACTATTTCTCCAGCATCGAATCGCAGCAGCGCAACCAGCAGAACGTGTATCACGCGACGAACCGGACGCGCCGCTACGGCGGCAATATCAGCGGCGCGTGGCGCGAGTACGTGTTGAACGGGACCCTCGAGCAGCGCGAGATTTTCGACGGCCCGGATCGACTCACCCGGGACGGCAACCTGCCGCGATTCACACTCTCCCGCGGCGAGCGCCCGATCGGCAAGAGTCCGCTGTACTTCGGCGTGACCGGCGAATACGTGACGGTCATCCGCAAGGGGGTCGATCAGGAGATCACGCTCTTCGACCAGGGCGTTACCCGGCTGGACGTCAACCCTACACTGCGGATCCCCTTGAACAGGTGGCAGTTCTTCACGGTGAACTCGTCGATCGCGTGGCGGGGCACGTACTGGAACGAGAGTCTCAATGCGGCAGGGGCGCAGATCCCTGAGAGCATCGGGCGGTCCTACATCGACTTCCAATCGCGGATCACCGGACCGGTGTTCAACCGGATCTTCAACACACCCAACAGCGGATACGCGGAGAAGTGGAAACACGTGATCGAGCCGACGGTGGTGATTCAGCGAGTCACGGCGATCGATGAGTTCGATCGGCTGGTTAAACTCGACGGAACCGATTTCATCATCGGCAATGTCACCCGCTATACCTACGGCCTCGCCAACCGCTTCTATGCGAAAAAGGAAAGCAGCCGCGAGGTTCTCAACATCGGCGTGTACCAGTCGTACTACACTGACGCCCGCGCCGCCCAGTACGATCGCCTGCTGCAATCGAGTTTCGATCAGGGCAGCCCCAGCCCGTCCAACTTCGGCCCGATCGCGCTGACCGCGCGAGCGGCGCCCACGCTGGGCATCCAGGGGAACTTCCGGACCGAGTACGACCGTCAGGTGGGGGCAATCCGCACGATCGCGGCGAGCGGAACGTTCAACAGCTCCAACGTGCTGCAGGCGGAAGCCGGATGGAGTACGCGGCGCTTCATCGAGGACCTCCCCAGTTTCAGCGAGGCGCTCTCGAACCACTATCTCAACGCCTCGGTCAGCCTTCGCACGTCCCGGAACAACTTTGGCGGCACGTATTCCTTCAATTACGACTTGAAGAACGACGCCTTCCTGCAGCAGCGGTACATGGCGTTCTACAACGCCCAGTGCTGCGGCATCGCGATGGAATGGCAGACCTTCAACCTGGACGGCAGCTACGCCGGCTTCGGCATCCAGCAGGACCGCCGCTTCAACATCTCCTTCACACTCGCCGGCATCGGAGCCGTGCCGAATTTTTTCGGCGCCCTCTCGGGCCAGCAAAACCGGCGGTAGGAGCGCGCACGACGATTGGTTGAAGTGCTCGTGACCGGTGGCGCCGGATTCATCGGGTCGAACTTCGTCCGCTACGCGCTGGCCGCCCATCCTGACTGGCGGGTGACAACGCTCGACAAGCTGACCTACGCCGGACGGCGCGAGAACCTTCACGACGTCATGGACGATCCGCGGCACCGTTTCGTCCACGGAGACGTCGCGGATGCCGCGGTGGCGGGCCCGCTCGTCCGCCAGTCGAACGTGGTGGTCCATTTCGCGGCCGAGACGCACGTCGACCGGTCAATTCTCAGCGCCGGCGAGTTCATCACCACCGACGTCTTCGGGACGTTCGTGCTGCTCGAAGCGGCGCGCGAGGCGCAGGCCTTGCGCAGGTTCATCCAGATATCGACCGACGAGGTCTACGGCAGCGTGCCGACCGGGTCGAGCCGCGAGAGCGACGAGCTGAAGCCGCGCAATCCGTATTCAGCGAGCAAGGCCGGCGCGGATCGGCTGGCCTACAGCTACTGGGCCACGTACCAGGTGCCGGTGGTCATCACCCGGGCGTCGAACAATTACGGCCCCTACCAGTTCCCCGAAAAAGTGATCCCGTTGTTCGTGACCAATGCGATCGACGATATCCAGGTGCCGCTTTACGGAGACGGTCTGAACGAGCGCGACTGGCTCCATGTCGAAGATCATTGCCGCGCGGTCGATTTGCTGATCGACGCGGGCGAGAACGGCGAGGTCTACAACATCGGCGGCGGCAACGACGTGAGGAACCTCGCTCTCACCCGCCGCATCCTGCAGCTTGCCGGCAAGCCCGAGTCACTGATCCGGCACGTCGCCGACAGGCCGGGCCACGACCGGCGCTACTCGCTCGACACCACGAAGCTGCGAGGGCTCGGCTGGACGCCGAGGATCGAGTTCGATGCCGGACTCGCGGCCACGGTCGAGTGGTACCGACAGAACGAGTGGTGGTGGCGCCCGATCAAGGATGGCGATCCCGCCTTCCGTGCCTACTACGACACGCAGTACGGCGCAGCCCGTCGTGACGGTTGACGCCTCCGGCGTTCCGCTGGTTACCGGCGCCGCCGGTTTTGCCGGCCGCCATCTGCTCGAACGGCTGCGGCGTTCGCACGACGTCGTCGCCGCATGGTCCAACCCGAGAAGCAGGCGTGAAAGGCCCGCACTCGACGGTGTCCAATGGAGCGCGGTCGATCTGCTCGACACGGAGACGGTCGAGCGGGAGCTGAAGGCGCTCGCGCCCGTCCGTCATCTATCATTGCGCCGGGCTCGCTCAGGTCGCCGCCTCCTGGACGCAGGCCGCGCGTGCGCTTCGGGTCAACGCCTTCGCGACCTCCCAGCTCCTTGCAGCTGTCACGCGTGTCCATCCACTCTGCGTCGTCGTCATTACCGGGTCGGCGCTCGTATACCGGCCGGCTACCCGACCGCTGACTGAGGAGGATCCTCTCGGTCCTTCGGATCCGTACGGCGTCAGCAAACTCGCGCAGGAACTCGCCGGCCAGCGCAGCGCCGCACCGGTCGTGCTCACCCGCCCCTTCAATCATGCCGGCCCCGGCCAGGATTCGTCGTTCGTGACGTCGAGCTTCGCCCGGCAGATCGCCGAGATCGAAGCGGGCCGCCGCGAACCCGTTCTTCGGGTTGGCAACCTGGATGCGCGTCGCGATCTGACCGACGTCCGCGATACGGTGCGTGCGTACGAAATCCTCGCCTCAAAAGGGCGGCCCGCTCGCCCGTATAACGTCTGCTCGGGTGTCGCGCACCGCGTGGGGGACGTGCTGGAGATGCTGCTGGGCATGGCGCGGATTCGGGTCGAGGTGCAGACGGATCCCGAGCGGATGCGGCCAAGCGACAATCCACTCGTCCTCGGTGATCCGTCCAGGATCCAGAACGAAACAGGCTGGCGCGCCGAAATCCCGATCGAGCGGACACTCTCCGACCTCCTCGACTGGTGGCGGGCGCAGATCGTCGCGGGCCGGGGGAGCCCCGCCGATAAATAATGCAGCGCGGCACCGCTGGATCCGAAGACACTCGACAACTCGTCCACATTGCGTTCGGCGCCTGCGCTCTGCTGCTTCGCTGGCTGCCGTGGTTCGACGCGACGATGCTGGCTTCGTTGGCCGTCGCGTTCAATCTCTTCGCGCTGCACCGTCTCGGTGGCGCGCGGCTCTTCCGTCCCGACGAACGCGGCCGCTATCGCCTCAAGTCCGGCATCGTCCTCTATCCCGCCTCGGTCGTCGGCCTGCTCCTGCTGCTGCCGGAACGCCTGGACATTGTTGCCGGCGCGTGGGGAGTGCTCGCGGCCGGTGATGGCGCGGCAACGCTCATCGGCCGGCGCCTCCCGATTCGTCCGCTTCCCTGGAACCGGGAGAAGTCCCTTGGCGGGTCGCTCGCCTTCATCCTGTTCGGGAGTCCGGCAGCCGCAGCGCTCGTGTGGTGGTGCAGCGAGGCGGTGGTCCCACCGGTCTATTGGTGGTACCCATTCGCGGCAGCAGTAATCGGAACCCTTGTTGCCGCAGCGGTTGAAACCATCCCGGTGTCATTCGACGACAACGTGAGCGTCGCCGGCTCGGCGGCTCTTGCCATGTGGATTGTTTCACTCGTCAGCGAAGACCTGCTGGCCACTGCGGTGGTGAAATCCGCCGCCGTTCTTCCGCTGGCGCTGGCGCTCAACGCGCTGGTTGCCGCCGTCGGGTACTTCGCGCGCACGGTATCGGTCTCGGGGGCGCTCGCCGGTACGGCGATTGGCACAACGATTTTCCTTGCTGGTGGATGGCAAGGCTGGGTACTTCTTCTTGCGACGTTCGGGGCCGCGGCGGTCACATCCCGGATTGGATGGCGGCGAAAGGCATCGCTCGGGATCGAGGAATCGCGGGGTGGCCGCCGCGGTGCCACCAATGCCGTCGCAAACACCGGCGCCGCCGCAGTTGCGGCGATCCTCAGCCTCGTGTCGTACGGGCGCGAATGGGCGCTGGTCGGATTCGCGGCAGCGTTGGCTGCCGGGGGCAGCGATACTGTCGCGAGCGAGATCGGCAAGGCGTTCGGCCGCCGTCCGTTTCTTGTGACCACAGGCAAACGTGTGCCGCCGGGGACGCCTGGTGCGATGTCGGCGGCCGGCACGATCACCGGACTCGCCGCCGCCGCCGCTCTCGGGAGCCTGGCTGCCGCCCTCGACCTCATTGGATGGAACGCAGTCTTCCCCGTTGTTGTCGGCGCGACCGCGGGCGCGCTCCTGGAGAGCGTCCTCGGCGCCACCCTGGAGCCACAGGGTGTCGTCAACAATGACGTGCTGAATTTCATCAACACTGCCGTTGCCGCATACGTGGCGATCAAGATCTGGGGATTGATGTGACCCGGGGCGGAGCCTCCCGCGCGAGCGTCTGGCTCGAGCTCGGTCGTCCCTTCACCCTCGTGGCTCCGGCCTTGGGAGTGGTCTCAGGAGCCGTGACCGCGGCGGGCGCATCGCCGCGCGATCAATGGACGACGGCGCTGGTCGCGTTCACCATCACAGGCGCCGTGATGGCCGCCGTTCTCAACGCCGGCAACAACGCGCTCAACCAGATCTACGACCTCGAGATCGATCGCATCAACAAGCCACAGCGTCCGCTGACCAGCGGCCGCATGTCCGTCCGGGAAGCCTGGACGTTCACCTGGGTCACCTATGCCGTGGCGCTCGTGCTCGCCTGGATGATCGCGCCGGGCGGGCGTCACGAGTGCTTCTGGATCGTCGTGGCCGCGGCGATCGCGACTTTCATCTACTCATGTCCGCCGCTCAGGACGAAGCAGCACGGCATCTGGGCAAACGTCACGATTGCGATCCCGAGAGGCGTCCTGTTGAAGGTGGCTGGATGGTCATGCGTGAAGACAATCTGGGGGGTGGAGCCCTGGTTCATCGGCGGGATCTTCGGGCTCTTCCTCCTCGGCGCCTCGACGACGAAGGACTTCGCGGATATGGAAGGGGATGCCCGTGGCGGATGCAGAACACTGCCGCTGGTTTATGGAGTGCGACGAGCCGCGTGGATGATCTCGCCGTTCTTTGTCCTGCCGTTCCTCCTGATTTCGTACGGGTCGTTTGCCGGGATCCTCACGGGCAATTTCATCGTGCTTCAGGCCCTCGCCCTCGTCATGTCGCTGTACGGCGTCTACGTCTGTTACTTGATGCTGCGCAAGCCTGAAGAACTTGCTGTCGACGCAAACCATGTCTCCTGGGCGCACATGTACAGAATGATGTTCCTGGCGCAGATCGGGTTCGCGGTTGCGTATCTGTAAGGAACAACCCGCTGGGGTTCGAATCCCACCCTCTCCGGAGTCGTTGAGACCCATCGGAACAAAGGGCTCGATTACGTGGAGGTGCGGCGTGACTCGAGGAACGCGATGTCCTCGGCATCGCCCGAAATCTGAACGCGCCGTCCGGACGATTTTCTTGAGCCGAAGGAGATCCTGCTCGGACGCGATATCGAACAGGTGCCCGCGGATCCTGGTTCGCGTGGCGTACTCGGCGAGCTCCGCCGCAGGGAGGGGGAAGTCGAACAGGAGATCGATGCGAAGGCCGGTCTCCGCGTTGAAGAAGTAGGCGCTCGCCGGCGCGTCGGCGCGAAGCCGAATGACCGCGACTCTACGGCTCGAGATCGTCGAGATTACGTCAGAGATGTCGTTCAGACGCGAGACGAGCTCGAGCCCATGGTCATAGAACAGACCGATCACCTCGACGAGACGGTCGGTTGGGTGGACGATCACGAAATCGAAGTCGCGCGTCACTCTGCGGGATCCCAGGACAACGAGAGCCATGCCGCCCACGAGCACCGGCCGGAGGCCAAGAGCGCGTAGACCGTGGACGATCTCGCCGACGGTTTCGAGATGATCCGCCTGATCGGGCATCAAGATCTCGGAGGATAGATGCCTGGCAGCGGACCAGCGAAGGCGCTCGAGCTTCTGACGGTCGTCGGCTTTCCGCGAAGATCGCCAACGACGGCCGCATATCGAAGATTCTCGGCAATTCGGCGGGCTGCCCGGAGTGACTGAAGCCGAGCATGACCTCCGCGTGACGCAATACGTCTCCTCTCCGCTGCAGACAATCGCTTGGCGCGAGCTAGTCCCCCGCTGCGGCCCAATGCCCTGGCCATCCCGGATGCGTTCATGACTTCAATTTTGCTTGGCGCTAAGCAAAAAAGCAATACCTGCTGCTCACCTCAGTGGCGCTATTTTCCGCCCTTGACGCGGCACAGCAGCAGAGCGAACATAAGGCGAAGCAGTGGCCCAACAGCGCCAGTTTTTTGATCTGGGTAGCCGCCCCCCGACCGTTCGGACGATCGCCTTGAGAATCCGGAAGGAGGGCGCCGACGCCGCCCTCGACGAGGCGCAGCGGCGCGCCGATGCCGCCCGGTATCAGGAAGTCACCTGCCGCTCCGCACTCAATGCCGTCAAGGGGATGCCGTTCAACTGGACGTTGAACCCCTATCGCGGATGCACGCATGCCTGTCATTACTGTTTTGCGCGCCGGTATCAGACGCAGTTCGAGCTCGGGCCGGACGATGAGTTTTCGTCGGTGATCTTCGTGAAGGTGAATCTCGTCGACGTCCTGCGGCGCGAGCTCGATAAGCCGTCGTGGAAGCGTGAACAGGTAGCGTTCGGTACCGCGACGGATCCCTACCAGCCGATCGAGGGCCACTACAAACTCACGCGACGATCACTGGAAGCGCTGCTCGCCGGCCGGACGCCGATCGGCCTCGTGACCAAGGGACCGATGGTCATCCGCGATGCTGACCTCCTGGCGTCTCTCGGCAAGTCGGCGGGCTGCACGGTGTACCTCAGCGTTCCTTCGGTGGACGAGGACGCCTGGCGATCGCTCGAGCCAGGCACCGCGCATCCGCTCCAGCGCCTCCGGGCTGTCCGGCAACTTCGCGATGCCGGCGTCAATGCGGGCGTCCTGATGGCGCCGATCGTCCCGGGTTTCACGACGCAGCCGGCCAAACTCGAAGCGACGGTCAAGGCCATCGCGGACCACGGCGCCGCGTTCGTCGGCGCGAACGTCATGTTCCTCAAAGAGGGCACGAAGGATCACTTCATGGGATTTCTTGCCAGGGAGTACCCCGAGATGGTGGAAGGCTACGGCCGCCTGTACGCCGGCGCCTACGCGAAGGCCGACTACATCGCTGGAGTGAGGGGAATGGTTTCCGCGCTCCAGCGGAAGTATGACGTCGCCCCGCGGAGCCGGGCGACGTCAGAACCCGAAGAGGCCGTTCACGATCCCGAACAAGTGACGTTGGACCTGAGCACGTAAGCACGTAAGCACGTCCGCACGTGGCACGTCGCACGTCGCACGTCGCACGTGTGCGTGCGTTGCGTTACCCCGTGGCGGCGAGCTCGAAGCTACCGGATCCGTGACTCACCTGGATGTCGAGCTTGCCGTCGCAAACGTCGGCGGTGAACGCCGTCCCTTCGGTCCAACGCTGACTGATCGGCAGTTTGATCTGGTTCTCGATGACTCGCTTCAGGAAGCGCGCACCGTACGCCAGGCTGTAACCATCGGTAACGATCCGCTCGAGAGCCTCCGGGCTGACCGTGAGGGTCCGGCGGCTCTTCGCGAGTGACCGCGAAATCTTCTGGATCTGCTGGAGCGCGATCTCGCGAACTTCGTCCTTCGTCAGCGGTCTGAAGATGACGACCTCGTCGATCCGGTTGCGGAACTCCGGACTGAAGCGCCGCTCCAGCTCCCGGCTGATCTCCCCTTGGACTTGCTCGACACTCACCTGCTTCGAGTAGAAGCCCATCGGGCTGCTCAGCTTGCGGAAGCATTCCGACCCGACGTTCGAGGTCATGATCACGATCGCGTCACTCAGGTAAACGCGCTTGCCGCGGCCGTCCGTGACCCACCCTTCGTCGAACGCCTGCAGGAACAGGTTCAACATGCCCGGGCTGGCCTTCTCAACTTCATCGAGGAGGACGACGGAGTACGGGTTGTCCTTCAACTGGTTGGTCAGAACACCACCGCGCTCGGAGCCGACGATGCCGCGTGGCATGCCGATCAATTTGTCCACCGCGACCGACCCATCCTGATACTCGGACATGTCGACGCGGATCATCTTCTTCTCGTCGCCAAACAGCAGTTCGGCAACAGACTTCGCCAGCTCCGTCTTGCCGACGCCGGTTGGCCCGAGAAACAACAGGACCCCGTCCGGCCGGTCGAAACCGTCCTTGAGCGGACCCTTGTTCAGAATCAGCCGCTTGGCGACCGCTTCGATCGCCTTCCGCTGCCCGACGACGCGGGTGCCGAGCGTCTCCTCGGCGTCACGGAACCGATCGGTCACTTCGCGGAAGACCATGTCTTCGGGGATGCGTGCAACCTTCGAGATGACGTTCACGACGTCCGCGCCGGTCACTTCCCAGCGACGGCCGATCTCCGCTTTGACCGATGCGGTATCGAGCCAGCCGATGACCTTGTCGGGCAGCTGCAGGTGGCGCATGTAGCGCGGCGACATCTCCAGCGCGGTCTCGATCGCTTCGTCCTGAATGCGAACCGAGTAGTTGCGTTCGAGCCGCGGACGGAGGCTGTAAAGGATCGTCCGCGTTTCCTCGATCGACGGTTCAGCGACGAACACGGTTCGGAACCGCCGCGCGAGCGCCTCGTCCTCCTGGAGGAACTCCTTGTATTCGTTGGTGGTCGTTGCGCCGACGATGCGGACCTCGCCGCGTGCGAGCACCGACTTGAAGACGTTCGCGGCATCGGACGGTGCGCCGAGGGCCGATCCGGCGCCGATCATCGTATGCACTTCATCGATGAAGAGAATCAGGTTCTGGCGCTCCTTGATCTCACGAATCACGTTCTGGATTCGATCTTCGAACATCCCGCGCAGCATCGTCCCCGCGACCATCGTGTTCATCTGGAGGTTCACGATCTGGCAGTCGCGCAGCCGCACCGGGACCTTCTCCGGCTCGAACTCGATCCGGCGCGCAAGCCCTTCGGCGATCGCGGTCTTTCCGACGCCGGGCTCGCCGAGCAGCAGGACCGAGTTGGCCCGCTCGCGGTGACAGAGGATCTCGAGAACCTGATCCATCTCGTAATCCCGGCCGAACACCGGCGGAACTTTGTCCTGTCGCGCCAGCTGGTTGAGGTTGGTGGCAAAGTGCTTGAGGAACGGCGGCAGCTCGAAGCGCTTCTTCAAACGCTCCTCACGGAGCTCGTGGTCACGCATGCGGTTGGTCAGTCGGGACACCAGAGTCTCCGGCTCGATGCCGTGGCGCCGGATGATCGAGACCGGGATGCCCTGCGTTTCCTCAAAGATCGCCGAAAAAAGATCCGAGGCCTCGATGGTGTGCCGGCCGAGGCGGCTGGCATGCAGCAACGCGAGCTTGAACAACAGTTTGGTTGAGGGGGCGACGCGCAAGTCACGGCCCGGTGCGCATGGCAGCAGCCGGAGATGCTCCTCCAGCGCCTGAAGAATCTCGTGCGGGTTCAGTTCCAGGTCGCGCATCACCTGGCCGAACATGTCCCACTCCACCTGCGCGAACCCAAGACACACGTGCTCGTTGGTCAGCAGTGCGTGGTCGCGGCGACGAGCTTCATCGAGGGCGCGGTCAACCACGCGCTCAGCCGACTCAGCCAGCTTGTTCTGCGGGATGTCGAAGTCCTCCACGGCGCCCTCCGTCCCAAACACAAATCCTGCCGTCGAGACAGCAAGTGTCACGCCAGTACCGGCGAGCAACTCAATCGATTGAAAACAGAGGGATTGCGCGAAAAGCGCAGGCCCGTAGGGCCGACACGGCAGGCGGCAGGAAGGATACGCGGACACCCACAGGGTGGACGTGGGTACTTATCGGATGGTCCCAAGCAGCGCGCGCACTCGCGCTTCGGTCGGCGGGTGCGAGCTGAAAAGGGACATCAGGCCCCCGCCGGAGAACGGCTTCATGATGAACATGTGTGCCGTCGCCGGATTCGCATCGAGGGGAACGCGTTTGGAGACCGCTTCAATTTTTTGAAGCGCATTGGCGAGACCGTACGGCGTCCCGGCGATCTGAGCTCCGGTCGCGTCGGCGGCGAACTCGCGCGAGCGCGAAATCGCCATCTGGATAAAAAGGGCGGCAATCGGCGCCAGGATCAGCGTCGCGAGCAGGACGATCGGATTCGAGCCGCCATCGCGGTCGTCGCGGCCGCCGCCGAAAAACATCGCCGTGCGGGAGAGCATCATGATCGTCGCGGCAATGGTCGCGGCGATGCTGCTGGTGAGAATGTCGCGATTCTTGACGTGCGCCAGTTCGTGCGCGATCACACCTTCGAGCTCACTGTCGCCGAGCACCTGCATGATCCCCTCGGTCGCCGCGACAGCTGCATGCGAGGGATTACGCCCCGTGGCGAACGCGTTCGGCGACGGGTCGGGAATGATGTAGACCTTGGGCATCGGCAGATTCGCGCGCTGGGCCAGCCGTGCGGTCATCTGGTACAGCCGGTGCTCGGGACCGACGACCTGCGCGCGGTACATGCGGAGGACGATCTTGTCCGAGAACCAGTACGACCCGAAGTTCATGATCAACGCAAAGATGAACGCGATCATCAGGCCGTTCGCTCCGCCGAGGAGGTCGCCGATCACCAGCAGCAATCCACTCAGTGAACCCAGGAGCAGCGCTGTTTTGAGTCCGTTAGGCATATGAACAGTTTACCCCGCGTTGATCCGGAGCATCAGCGCTGCGAGGAACCCGACGCGCCACTCGAGGTCATCGATGACAACGTGCTCGTGCAGCGCGTGCGCACCATCACCCTGCGGTCCGAGACCATCTAATGTCGGAACACCGAGGGCCGCCGTGAAATTCCCGTCGGACCCACCGCCGGTCCCTCCCTCGTCGAGGTCAACGCCGAGCTCGGCTGCCACTTCTTTCGCCTGATGATAAAGGCGCGCCACCGCATCAGTGCGTTCGAGCGGCGGGCGTCCGACACCGCCGCGAACTTCGATCCGGGCGCCGGGGTTCACCGGTCGCAACGCGCGAATCACTTCCTCGACCCGCGCGGCATCCGCCATGGTCTGCACTCGGACGTCGACGGTAGCGCGGGCTTCCTCGGCGACGACATTGCCGCGAGTCCCTCCCGCGACGACACCGACATTCACACTGACGCCAGGGCCGAGATTACGCAGCTGCTCGAGCGCAACGATCTGGTGCGCCAGCTCGTGAATCGCGCTGACCCCCTTGCCTGGATCGATACCGGCGTGCGCGGAGACACCGTGGAACGTCAACTCGAATTCACCACACCCCTTGCGGCGGGTCTTGGCGGCGCCTCCGGGGAGCGACGGTTCGAGCACCAGGACTGCGTCGCTCTCGCGAGCTAACCCTTCAATGTAGCCCCGCGACGTCGCGCTGCCGATCTCTTCGTCCGTGGTCCAGAGCATGACCACGCGGGGAGAGCTGGAGGATGCGGTCTCACGCAGTCTACGGACGGCGCCGAGCGCCACAGCGATCGAGGCCTTCATGTCGAAGACACCGGGGCCGTACAGCCGCCCGTCTTGCTCGCGCAGTGGCATCCGTTCGATGTGGCCGACGTCCCAGACCGTGTCGAAGTGGCCCAGCAGCATCACCGTCTTGGGGCCGCCGGCGAACTCCGCGCGCAAGTGGTCGCCGCGGTCGATCTGCGGCAGCGTGGAGATGAGCGCCCCTTGCTCGCGCAGCATTCCTTCGAGCAGCGCACCGCATCTGTCCACGGCCGCTTTGTCGGTGCTGGGGGATTCGGCGCGAACGAGCGTCCGTATGCGCTCGAGCAGCCAGTCGCGAGTGTCTGCGTCTGGCGGGACGCCGGAAGAGCCGTCGTATTCAGGCAAGGGTCGAATTATAGGAGGAGACGCCTATAATCGAGAGGATGCGGCCAGTGTTGTTCGGCGTGCCTCTCCTGATTGTCGCCATCGCGGGGAGCGTGTCGGCTCAGACCAAACCACAGCCCTTTCCGAAGCCCGGACCGCCGCCGGCTGAACGTCCGGTCACGCCACAGGACGCTCCGGTGGTGCGGTCGGCAGCCCCGGCGCCGCCGCAGGATGCGAGCGAGCCGGCCGAGGGTTCTCTCGGCGTGCCGATCCACGAGACCGCGCAGTACATCACGTCCTACGACGCGGGGCGCGGGCAGCGTTACTATCTGTACGGGACCACCGCCACCTTCAATGAGATCGTTCAGTACTACAAGACCGCACTGAAGCAACGCGGCGACCTGATCCTGCCCGAACCTCCGATTCACCAGTTCGACATCGGTAGATTCCGGGAGGAGACGATGGCGTTTCCTCCGAGTGTGACGGTGAAGGATTACACATGGGGAGGATCGGCCGGATATCTGAACCCCAGGCGCGGCGCGCAGCCGGCGCGGTACGCGACCATCATCCAGATCGTGCCGAATCCTCCCGGCGTTCCTCGATAGGCCCTACTTCTTCTCTTCCTTCTTCGGCATCTCGATCTTCGAGACGATGATGGCATCGTCCTTCATTTCGCCGGTGAGCATTACTTCGTGACCGGCATGCGCCTTGAGCCCTTCGAATTTCTGGTTGGCGATCTTCACGGCCTTGCCCTTGGCGAGAAACACGTACTCGCCCCCGCCGGCGATGCACTTCTCGACGCAGGCGCGATGGTCGTCACGTCTTGTCACCGTGCTTTTCCGCTGAGTGCTTCAGGCCGCACATCGAATCGCTGATGGTCCCTTTCCAGGTCTCCTCCGCGCGCACCGACACCGTCCCGACAAACGCGCACACCGCGATCACGATCAGAAACTTTTTCATCACACGTCTCCTGAATCCAATCCCTAATCCCCAATCCCCAATCCCTAGTCGGTCAATCCACAGTCGCCAATCGGCAATCGCCAATCAGTCCTGTTTCAGATAAATCGCTCCCCCCTTCTCGCGGAACTCCCGCGCTTTGTCCTCCATCCCTTCGGCCGCCATCTGCCGCACCTGCTGCGTCAACTCCATCGAGCAGAACTTTGGACCGCACATCGAACAGAAGTGCGCCAGTTTGGCGCCTTCGGCGGGCAGCGTTGCGTCATGATACGCACGCGCGGTGACCGGATCGAGCGACAGGTTGAACTGGTCTTCCCACCGGAACTCGAAGCGCGCCTTCGACAACGCATCGTCCCACGCCTGCGCCTTGGGATGCCCTTTGGCGAGGTCTGCCGCGTGCGCCGCGATCTTGTAGGCGATGACGCCTGCCTTCACGTCATTGCGATCGGGAAGGCCGAGATGCTCTTTCGGCGTGACATAACAGAGCATCGCAGTGCCGTACCACCCGATCTGTGCCGCCCCGATGGCTGATGTGATGTGATCGTAGCCGGGGGCGATGTCGGTCGTCAGCGGGCCGAGCGTGTAGAACGGCGCTTCATCGCACCACTCGAGCTGCTTCTCCATGTTCTCCTTGATGAGATGCATGGGTACGTGACCGGGGCCCTCGTTCATCACCTGGACGCCGTGCTCCCAGGCGACTCGCGTCAGCTCCCCCTGGGTCTTCAGCTCGGCGAACTGCGCTTCGTCGTTGGCGTCCGCGATGGAGCCGGGCCGCAACCCGTCACCGAGCGAGAACGACACATCATAGGCGCGCATGATGGCGCAGATCTCCGGGAAGTGCGTGTAGGTGAAGTTCTCCCGGTGGTGCGCCAGGCACCACTTTGCCATGATCGAACCGCCTCGAGAGACAATGCCGGTGACCCGTCGGGCGGTCATCGGGATGTAGCGAAGCAGCACCCCGGCGTGGACGGTGAAATAGTCAACGCCCTGCTCGGCCTGCTCGATCAGCGTGTCGCGATAGATCTCCCAGGTCAGGTCCTCGGGGCGTCCGCCGGCTTTCTCGAGTGCCTGGTAGATCGGCACGGTGCCGATCGGCACCGCCGAGTTCCGCACGATCCATTCCCGAGTCTCATGAATCTGCCGGCCGGTGGAGAGGTCCATTACGGTGTCGGCGCCCCACAACGTTGCCCAGCGCAGCTTCTCCACTTCTTCGTCAATTGACGATGAGACGGCGGAGTTGCCGATGTTCGCGTTGATCTTCACCGCGAAGTTCCGTCCGATGATCATCGGCTCGAGCTCCGGATGCCGAACGTTGGCGGGAATGATCGCGCGACCCCGTGCCACCTCCGAGCGGACGAACTCGGGATCGAATCCTTCCCGGATGGCCACAAACTGCATCTCGGGTGTGACGACGCCCTTGCGCGCGAATTCCAGCTGCGTCACGATGCCGGGTTCCTTTCGCGCGGCGAGCCACGGCGCCCGGATCTTCGGGAGTCCCTGACGCGGATCCTGCCCCTGCGGCCCACTCGCGTCATAGACGCGCAGCGTCTCGCCGTTGGTGAGCATGATCTCGCGCATCGGCACGCGAACGTCCGGTGTTCCGCTGTACACCTTTTTCGAACCTGGAAAAGCGGCGGTGAAATCTGCTGGTTGCAAGGGGGCAAGAGGCGTGCGTGTGGTCATCGTGAGTGGCGTCCAGAAAGGGTCACTATACAGCGTCCATACGGAGTTCGTCCTCTCATGGAATTCTTGTCGCCAGCTGGTGCATGAGGGCGGCGGCGGCGCGAAGCGTCCGGCGCTCGGACGGGCTCAGATCGCGCAGCGCCGCGGTGAGTCGCGCCACCCGACGCGCACGGCCTTCCGCCATCAGCTTCTCCCCCTTTGCCGTCGCCCGCAGCACGGCGGCGCGCCCATCGTTCTCGTCTTTTTCGCGGACGACGAGACCGTCGCGCTCCAGCGCCGCGACGATCGGGCGTGATGGTGGGGGTCTTCACCTGCTCCGCGCGCGCCAGGTCGGAGATCCGCAGCGGTCCGGCAAACACCACGACTGACAGCGCTGAGAGGCGCGCCGGGCTGACACCGCTGAGGGCGTCCGCCTTGCGTAGTCCGCGGAGGAGGTGAATCGAGGCGGAATGCAGGGCATCGGCGAGAGCCTCGTCGCTGCCGGACCGGGGGGTTGCATGTCGGGTCACCGATGCAGTATAAACTTAGTTAGGCTTCCTAACTATATCGCAGGAGGACACCATGCTCGATCCCAAGTCAGCCATTCTCTCGGCGCTGTACAACCGGCAGCCGGACGAGGCACACCGCCTGGCCGAGTCGGCACAGGAGTTCACGGTCTGGGAGGCGGCGGCACTCGGCCGGGTCGACGCCCTCGACCGGCTGCTGGATCGCGACAGAGCGCTCGCCAACGCCTTCGGTGCCGACGGCAATGTGCCCCTTGGGCTTGCCGCGTTCTTCGGTCAGGTGGACGCCATGAAACACCTGCTCGATCGCGGCGCGGAGGTCGGGATCGCCGCGCGCAATGCGATGAACGTCCAGCCTTTGCACGCAGCCGTCGCCGCTGGAAATCCTGAGGCTGTCGCGATGCTCCTCGCTCGCGGCGCCGACGTCAACGCCCGGCAACAGGTCGGCTACACACCGTTGATGGGCGCGGCATCCGGCGGGCGGGACGACCTCGTCGATCTGCTGCTGCAGCACGGCGCGGACCCGTCGCTGGCCAGCGAGGACGGCAAGACGGCCGCTACGATCGCCGCCGAGCACGGTCACACTGCGATCGCCGCCAAACTGGGGGCCGCGCGGAGTTGACACCCGCGGAACCCCGGGCCTGGCCATTCGCGCAACGGCCGTTCCCGGAAGCGGACACCGGGCCCAGTGCCTCCGGGCTCGGCCTTCCGCACGGGACGCGTAATAGCGCGTGAAACGAGATGTTCCCGTGGCACGGGACTCGCTTCGACGCGCACGCGTGGACACCATACTCCAGGACGTTCGTTACGCGTTTCGTGGCCTCGCGAACGTGCCGGCGTTCACCGTAGTCGCATTGGTGACTCTGGCGACGGCAATCGGCGCGAATGCCACGGTATTCAGTTTCGTGAATGCGCTGCTGATCAGTCCACCCGCCGGGGTCAGGGATCCGGGTTCACTCGTGGCCGTCTATACCAGCGATTTCAGCAGCGGGCCTTACGGGGCCTCCTCGCTTCCTGATTACGATTCGATTCGAGCCCAGGTGCCTGCATTCGCGGAACTGGCAGCGTCTCGCGAAGATGCCGCAACCATCATCCGCTTCGGTGACACCGCGGAGCGCGTCCGCACGATGGCCGTATCGGGTGAATTCTTTCCCGTCCTCGGCGTTCGACCCGTACTCGGACGGTTGATCGCCCACTCAGATACCTCCCCGGAACAGCCGTCGGTCGCAGTTATCAGCCATGCCTTGTGGCAGCGTGACTTCGGCGGCGATTCGGCCGCGGTAGGGACGATGCTCACCGCCAACGGGACCTCCTACACCGTCGTCGGTGTGATGCCGGCGGATTTCACCGGACTGAATCTGGGGGACGCGTTCGATGTGTGGACTCCTCTTGCGAGAGGCGGCCCGGCGGACCGCGGCAGCCGCTCGATATCGATTGTCGGACGGCTGGCTAAAGGCGCCGATCTCGTGCAGGCGCAGACGCAGCTCGATGCAGTGGCGGCGAGGCTCGCAACCGATTATCCGGAGAGCAATCGAGGCACGCTCGCGGCCCCCGATCGTCCACGTCCGATGCTGGTCCTCGGCCACACCCGGATGGATCCCTCATTCAGGGGGCAGGTCTCGATGATTTCCGGCGTGATGCTGGCCGCCGTTGCGCTGGTGCTGCTGATTGCCTGCGCAAACGTTGCGGGCCTCCTGCTGTCGCGGGCGACGGCCCGTCAGCGAGAGATGGCGGTGCGGCGGGCGCTCGGTGCGAGCCGCGCGCGCCTGGTGCGGCAGATGCTGACCGAGAGCCTGATCCTCGGCGCCGCCGGCGGCGCGTTGGGCCTGCTCGTTGCGCTCTGGACTGCCGACGCGCTGCCATCGTTCTTTCCGGCGGAGCAGGCGGGCCTGCTGGACGCGCATGTTGACGCACGGGTGTTTGCGTTCACGGCGGCGGTGGCGCTGCTCAGCGGCATCGTGTTCGGTCTCGCGCCCGCCTTCCAGGGTCTCAAGGCACCGGCCGCTGCGGCCCTGCGGTCCGACGCGACCAGGGCTGGTGAAGGCCATGGCGGGGTTCGCATCCGCAAGATGCTGGTGATGAGCCAGGTGGCAGTCGCGTCTGTGCTCCTGATTTCGGCAGTGCTGCTCACTCGAAGCCTCTCCAACGCTCTCAATGCTGATCTGGGTTTCACCACGAAACAGGCGGTCCTCTCGTCGATCGAATTGCCGGCGACGATGAATGCGGCGTCGGCGCGCCCTTACTTCGATTCGGTCATCGATGCCGTCGACGCGACGCCGGGCGTCGAAGAGGCCGCGCTGGCGCGTTTCGTACCGGTCGCAAGCACATCCCGCCGGGGCTTCAGAATCGAAGGTTACGTGCCGCGTCCGGGCGAAGGCCGGGAGTTTCATTACAACGTCGTCAGCCGCACTTTCTTCAGCACGCTTGGCATCAACGCACTGCGCGGCCGTCTGTTCGAGGAAAGCGATCGCGGCGGTCGACCGGTAGCCATCGTCAACAAGGTATTCGCCGACCGGTTCTATAACGGCGCCGCCGTGGGCCGGCGCATTCGTGATTCGCGCGATATCGAACTGGAAATCGTCGGTGTTGTCAAAGCGGATCGAAGACTCGACATCGATGACGTTTCACTGCCGGTGGTCTTCTACCTTCTCGACCAGGAATTCGTCAGCCGCCTGATGGTGGTGGCGCGGACGTCTTCCGATGCCGCAATGGTCGCGGATACCGTTCGCCGGACGGTGTCGGCCATCAACCGCGACGTCGCCGTCTTCCGGACCGTGACACTGGAGGATCATCTCAGCGAGGCGCTATCTGCCAACCGGCTGACGGTGGCGCTCGTCGCGACCTGCGGGGGGCTGGCGCTCGCGCTCGCGCTGATCGGCGTCTACGGCATCGTTTCCTACACCGTGGCGCGGCGGACACGCGAGATCGGCGTGCGGATGGCGCTCGGTGCGACGCCGTGGCAGGTGCTGAGACTGCTCGTGGCCGACAACGGCGCCGTTGTGGCATTCGGCCTGGCGATCGGCCTCGCCGGCTCAGTGGGAGCGACGCGTCTGCTCGGATCGATGCTCTACGGCATCAGCCCGACGCATCCCGCGACCTATGGCCTCGTGCTGTCGGTTGTCGGGGTCGTCGCCGCACTCGCCAGTCTGCTCCCTGCTCGTCGCGCCCTTGCGCTGAACCCTCTCGCTGCCCTACGGCAGGAATGAGTCGCGCGGCGCGGATCGCGGGTCGCGCGGCGCGGGCAGCCGGGGCGCGGGCGCGAGGCGTTTAGGCCAGTTTTCTAAGGACGAAGCACTTCAGATAATAGGTCTCGGGGACGGTCATCAAAACCGGATGATCGCGCGCCTGCATGCGTTTTTCGACGACGGCGAGATCGACGCGCGCGTCCACCGCAGCCGACGCGATGATGTCGGCGAACGCGGCTTCACTGACGTTGTACGAGCAGCTGCACGTCACCAGGTAGCCTCCCGGCACGAGCAGCTTCAGGGCCCGGAGATTGATTTCCTTGTAGCCGGACAACGCCTTGGGAATCGCTGCCTTGCTCTTGGCAAAGGCCGGCGGGTCGAGGACGATCGTGTCGAACCGTTCACCCCGCCGCTCCAGTTCGCGCAGCTCGTCGAACACGTTCATGGCTTTCGCAGCGACGTTAGCGATGGCGTTCCGCTCCGCGTTCGAGCGAATGCGCGCGACCGCGTCCTCCGAGACGTCGATCGCAATAACTTCGGAGCACTTCGCTGCGAGCGCCAGGGCGAAACCGCCGTTATAACTGAAGGCATCGAGCGCCCGCCCGCGAGCGTACGCTGCCGCGGCAACGCGATTCTCGCGCTGGTCGAGGAATAAACCCGTTTTCTGTCCACTGTACGGATCGACCGCGTACTGTATCCGTCCCTCTGTCACCTCGATCACAGGGGGGACCTCTCCAGAGATTACCGAAACACTCTGGTCGAGCCCCTCGAGGAGGCGAACGCGCGGATCGTTTCGCGCCAGGATTCCGGCTGGCGAGAGCAGCTCGTTGAGCAGGGACGTGATATCCGGCAGCAGTCGATCGACGCCCTGCGAGAGCGCCTGCAGGACGAGATAGTCACCGTAGCGATCGACGATGAGAGACGGCATCAGGTCCGCCTCGCCGTGAACCAGGCGGTAGGCGGTGGCATCGATATCGAGTGACTGGCGAAATCGGATCGCCTGTTCCAGCCGCGAGCGCCACATCGCGCGATCGGCGCGAACGTCGCCGCGAGTGAGCATGCGGATCGAGATCTCAGAGCGGTCGCTGTAGAGAGCGTCTCCCAGCGCGCGCCCGCGCGGGCTCGTCACGCGGACCGTCTCCCCCGCCGTCGCCTTCGCCTGCACAACGTCGGACCGGTACACCCACGGGTGCCCCGACTGCACCCGCTCCTCGCCCCGCTTGGTTATTCTGACTTCACCCATTCATCACATCGCAGCTGGAACGTCCGCACGCCCGCACGTCGCACGTCGCACGTCGCACGTCGCACGTCGCACGTGGATATAATTCCACAGTCATGCGCATCGCGATCGGATCCGACCACGCCGGTTTCACCCTCAAACAGCATCTCGTCCGCGTCCTGACAAAGCTCGGCCACGACGTCGACGATCGCGGCACGCACAGCGAGGCAACGGTCGACTACCCGCCGATCTGTGCCGACGTCGGGCGGGCGGTGACCTCGGGCTCCGCGCAGCGTGGCATCGTCGTCGGAGGCAGCGGCCAGGGCGAACAGATCGCGGCGAACAAAGTTGCCGGTGTGCGCGCCGCGTTATGCAACGATCTCTATACCGCGCGAATGTCGCGCGAACACAACGATGCCAACGTCCTCGCGATCGGCGGCCGCATCGTCGCGCCGGGCCTGGCCGACGAGATCGTGACGCTCTGGCTGAGTGCGGTCTTCGAGGGTGGACGTCATCAACGGCGGTTGGATCAGATTCGGGAGATCGAGGAATCACGTGCCAAAAACTGAGACACCAACGCGCTGGCGAACGCTGGCGGATACCGATCCGGACATTGCCGGCGTCCTCGAGAACGAGCGGCACCGGCAGAACTCCGGTCTCGAGCTGATCGCATCCGAGAATTTCGTGTCCCAGGCAGTGCTCGAGGCGCAGGGTTCGGTGCTGACCAACAAGTACGCCGAAGGATACCCGGGCAAGAGGTACTACGGTGGTTGTGAGTTCGTCGATGTTGCCGAGTCGCTGGCCATAGCGCGCGCGAAAGAGCTCTTCGGCGCCGAGCACGCCAACGTTCAGCCGCACTCTGGCGCGCAGGCGAACATGGCGGTCTACTTCAGCCTCCTGAAACCCGGTGACACCGTGCTCGGCATGAACCTCGCGCACGGCGGACATCTCACGCACGGCCATCCACTCAACTTCTCCGGCAAGTTCTACACGATCGTTCCGTACGGCGTCCGCAAGGATGACGAACGGATTGACTATGAGGAACTCGAACGGCTCGCGCACGAGCATCGGCCGAAGATGATCATGGTCGGCGCCAGCGCCTATCCGCGTGAGATCGACTTCGCACGCATCGGGTCGGTCGGCCGTGCGATCGGCGCGCCGGTCGTCACTGACATGGCACACATCGCGGGTCTGGTCGCAGCGAAAATCCATCCCAGTCCCGTCCCGCACTCGGATTTCGTGACCACGACGACCCACAAGACCCTCCGCGGCCCACGCGGCGGCATGGTCTTGTGCCGGGCTCAATACGCGAAGGATCTCGACCGCACGACCTTCCCTGGCATCCAGGGCGGTCCCTTGATGCACGTGATCGCGGCCAAGGCCGTGTGCCTCAAGGAAGCGCTGGAGCCGGATTTCGCCGACTACCAGAAGCAGATCGTCGTTAATGCCAAACGCCTTGCGACGAACCTCTCGGCGGCAGGGTTCCGGCTGGTGAGCGGAGGGACCGACAACCACCTGATGCTCGTGGACGTGTTCTCCAAGGGACTAACTGGAAAGGTCGCGGAGGCGGCGCTCGGCAAGGCCGGCATCACGGTCAACAAGAACGCCATCCCCTTCGATCAGAATCCGCCGATGGTCGCGAGCGGCATCCGGATCGGCACCCCTGCCATCACCAGCCGCGGCATGGGCGAAATGGAGATGGATACGATCGCCGGACTGATCGCCCGCGCGCTGGCGACCCCCGACGACGAGGCGGCGCTCCGAGCGATTCGCGAAGAAGTCGAAGCCCTGTGCCGGAAGTTCCCCCTCTATCCCGAAGGATAGGTGCCGGACCTCGAAGGTCCAGCCTGCGTGACGTCGTTGCGGAAGCGCTCTCGCCGGATGGTCCGATCTCCGCTGCCCTCTCCGGATTCGAGGCACGGCAGGGTCAGGTCGAAATGGCCGACGCGGTCGCTACGGTGTTCGACGAAGGAGGCGTCTTGCTGGCGGAAGCCGGCACCGGAACCGGAAAGACACTGGCCTACCTCGTCCCCGCCATCCTGAGCCGCAATCGCGTGCTCGTCTCAACCGGAACGAAGAACCTGCAGGAACAGATTTTTTTCAAGGATCTTCCGGTGCTCCGCGAATCGCTGGACGTCGAGTTCACGGCGACCTACATGAAAGGACGGAGCAACTATCTCTGCCTCCATCGTTTCGAGAGCCACCGCGACAGCGCGGCGTTCCGGACCAAAGAAGACGCCAACTACATCAAGGTGATCGACGAATGGCGCGTCGGAACGGCGACCGGCGACCGCGCCGAGATCGAGGACCTGCCCGAGGACGTGGGATTCTGGAACGAGATCTCCGCCAGCGCCGAAAACTGCATCGGCGCGGACTGTCCGCAGTTCGCCGATTGCTTCGTCACACGGATGCGGCAGCAGGCCGCTGCCTCCGACATCGTCATCGTCAATCACCACCTGCTTTGCGCTGACGCGGCCGTCCGTCAGAGCTCGTTCGGCGAGGTGATCCCGTCGTGCGACTACGCGATCGTCGACGAGGCCCATCAGCTCGAAGACGTGGCAACTCAATACTTCGGGATTTCGGTGAGCAACTATCGCGTCGAGGACCTGGCACGCGACGTCGAACGCGCGCTCGCGGCGAACCTGATCGCCGATGCGGAGCGCGCCGAGGAGCTTGCGGTAGACGTGGACCGGCTGCGAGATCGCGCGCGTGAGTTCTTCGGGGCGCTGCAGATGGTACGGTTCGACGGCGCTCCGACCGGGGCGGGGGGCGGCAACCTCCTGGGTGGAGAAACGCGTCTTCGTATTCGTCCGCAGCAGTTGAACCGCGTCGCCGACGAGGGCCTCGCTCTGACGGGAGCGCTACAGGCGCTGGAGGCGGATATCGCGCTCGCGGGCAACGTTGCGGAGGATGTTGTCGCACTCGGCGGAAGAGCCGTCGAGCTCAGGGATCACATCGGCTTCCTCCTGCGCGCGGACGATCACGGGTTCGTTTATTACCTTGAAGCACGCGGTCGCGGGACGTTTCTGCGCGCCGCGCCGATCGATGTCTCCAACATCATTCGCGAGCTGCTGCTCGACAGGATGAAAGCGACCGTCCTGACGTCGGCTACGCTTGCCGTCGACGGCACGTTCGATTACCTCAAGGGGCGTCTCGGCATCGGCCGTGCGCGCGAGCTGCTCCTGCCGTCCGAGTTCGATTTCAAGACGCAGGCGATCCTCTACTTGCCGCGACGCATGCCGGATCCGCGGACGCGCGAGTTCGGGCAGGCGGCAGCGCGCGAGGTGGTGGAAATCGTCCGGCGCAGCCAGGGGCGGGCCTTCGTACTCTTCACGAGCTACGCGACACTGCGGGACGTCCACGCCGTTGCCGCGCGCGAGCTCGACTATCCAATCTTCGTGCAGGGGGAAGCGCCTCGTTCGGCACTCCTCCGTTCGTTTCGGGCGACACCGAACGCCGTCCTCCTTGCCACGTCGAGCTTCTGGCAGGGTGTCGATGTGGTCGGTGAAGCGCTGAGCTGCGTGATCATCGACAAGATCCCCTTCGCGTCTCCCGGAGATCCCATCACCGCCGCGCGGATCGAGGCGATCAATGCCGAAGGCAGATCGGCGTTCGGCGAATACCAGATCCCGCTCGCGATCCTGACGCTGCAGCAGGGGCTCGGACGGCTGATCCGCCATCGACAGGACCGCGGGGTTCTGGCGGTTCTCGACCCGCGATTGAAGACGATGGGGTACGGGCGGCGCTTCCTCGCCTCGCTCCCGCCTGCCCCGGTGACGCACGGGCTCGACGACATCGCCCGCTTCTTCGATGTAAACTGAGACTCTCTATCACACGTATTTCCTAGCAGTTACACGGAGGATCAGGGGTATGACAAAGACACCGATCGGCCGCGCGTGCGCCGTCATCGCGTTTGTCCTTGCCGTAGCGGCGTATGCGGTCCCCGCGGCCGCGCAGAGCGGCCAGCTGAAGGGAAAGGTCACCGACGCGCAGAACAAGGCGGTCGAGGGCGCCAGAATTCTGATGGAGGCGACCGACACCGGACGCAAGTTCGAGACGAAGACCAACGCGAAGGGGGAATTCGTCCAGATCGGCCTGCCGCCCGGTAACTACAACGTGACGGCGACAAAGGAAAAGCTGACGCAGATGTTTCCGGTCCGCGTCGGGCTGGATCAGAAGGAAGTGAACTTCGTGCTCAAGGCCGGCGCGGCAGGGCGCTCCCGCGAGCGCGGAGGACGTGAAGAAGGAGGCGGCGCGCCGCGAAGGGATCAAGGCCACCTTCGCCGAAGGGGCGACGCTGACCAACGAGGGGAAGTACGACGAGGCGATCGCGAAGTTCAACGCCGTCATCGCCGAGATCCCGAAGTGCTCCGACTGCTATAACAACCTCGGCGCGATCTACACGCGCAAGCAGGAGTGGGATAAGGCGGAGGAAGCATTCAAGAAGGCGATCGAGCTCGCGCCCGACAACGTCGAGGCCTATAACGGCCTGGCGACGATCTACAACGCGCAAAAGAAGTTCAAGGAAGCACAGGCGATGAGCGCCGAGGCGAACAAGCGGCTCGCCACAGGAGGCGGCGCCGGCAACGCGGGTGCGCTATACAACGCCGCGGTCATTTCCTGGAACTCGAACGATTTTCCCAAGGCGCACGAACTGTTGACGCAGGCGGTGAAAACGGATCCGGCACACGCCGACTCGCATTTCATGCTGGGCCGCGTGCTCATCAATCTCGGCAAGCTCGGTGAAGCAGCGACGGAGTTCGAGACCTATCTGAAGCTCGCGCCGACACGGGCCGAACGCGAAAGAAGCGCAGACGAATTTCGACGCGCTGAAGTCCTACCGCAAATAACGGCTCCCGCGTGACGCTCGAAGCGGTCATCGCGGATAACCTGAGCGCCGTCCGGGCCCGTATCGACGCGGCTGCGCGCCGCGCTGGCCGGGATCCGGGCGGCGTCACCCTCATCGCCGTCTCCAAGACGTTCCCCTCCGAATATGTCCGCGCCGCAGATGCGGCGGGACAGATCGATTTCGGCGAGAACAAGGTGCAGGAAGCGCTGCAGAAGATCGAGGCAACCTCGGACGTCCCCGGCCTGCGCTGGCACCTGATCGGTCACTTGCAGTCCAACAAGGCGCGAAAGGCAGCTGGCCCGTTCGCGGTGATTCACTCCATCGACTCTCTCGATCTGCTGCAGCGTCTCGATGCGGCGGCGGTGGAAAACGGATCGCGGCCGGAAATCCTGATACAGGTCGATCTCGCGGGCGAAACGACCAAATTCGGGGCGCCTGCGGACGCCGCTCGGCGTGTGATGGACGCGGCGGTCGAGGCGCGCGCGCTGAATCCCGCCGGACTGATGCTGTTGCCGCCGTGGAACGAGGACCAGGAACAGACCCGTCCGTGGTTCCGCAAGCTGCGGGAACTGCGGGACGAATGGCTTGCTGCCGGAGTTCCGGCCGGGGCGCTGCGACATTTGTCCATGGGCATGAGCCACGATTTCGAGGCGGCGATCGAGGAGGGCGCGACGATGGTGCGCGTCGGGACCGCGATCTTTGGCAGGAGAAGCCGCCCGAATGCTGAAGGCTGAATGATCCGGGCCGACCTCGTCATCCGCAACATTCGTGAGCTCGTGACGTGTGCCGGCCCGGCTCCGCTCGCCGGCTCGCGCCAGCGCGAAGTGTGGCCGCTGCACGACGCCACGATTGCATCCTTTCGCGGCCGGATCGTTTTCGTGGGTTCTGCCCGGGAGGCGGCATCCGCTCTCGACGCTGCGCCCGATGCACGCATCGTCGATGCGAGCGGGATGTCAGTCGTCCCTGGGTTCGTGGATCCCCACACCCATCTCGTCTTCGCGGGCGATCGGCGCGACGAGCTCCGGCGGCGGCTCGCCGGCGCCACCTACGCCGAGATTGCCGCCGCTGGAGGCGGCATCCTTTCGACCGTCATCGCCACGCGCGCGGCTTCGGAGGACGAACTGGTTCGGCAAAGCCTCGATCGGCTGGACGAGATGCTGGCGTGCGGCACCACCACCTGCGAGGTGAAGAGCGGCTACGGTCTCGATCTCGCCACCGAGTTGAAGATGCTGCGCGCGGCTGCCCGTCTCGCTGAGGCGCATCCGATAGACATCGTCCGGACGTTTCTCGGCGCGCACGAGGTGCCGCCCGAGTACCGGACGCGCCGCGCCGATTACGTGAAACTCGTGGTCGACGAAATGATTCCCGAAGTCGCGCGCACCACGGCCGCGGAATGGTGCGACGTTTTTTGTGAGCAGGGGGTGTTCACGCCGGAGGAATCGACGCTGATTCTCGAGACCGGAGTCGCTCACGGTCTCAAGCCGCGCATTCACGCCGACGAGCTGGGGGCGACTGGTGGGTCGCAAGTTGCGGCCCGCGTCGACGCACGATCCGCCGACCATCTGGTTTACGTCCAGTCTGATGGGATCGAGGAGATGGCACGGCCGGGCGTCACTGCTACCCTGCTGCCGAACGCGGCGTTCTATCTGAAACTCGGCCGGTTCGCTCCGGCGCGCGCGCTCATCGACGCAGGCGTCCCAGTCGCGTTGGCCACCGATATCAACCCTGGCGGCGGCTTTTCGCCGTCCATGCCGTTTGCGATGTCGATTGCCTGTTTTCAGATGAACATGACGTTCGAGGAAGCGCTCGCCGCGGCCACTTTGAACGCAGCGTGGTCGCTCGACCGCTCGGCGGAGGTCGGCAGCCTCGAGACCGGCAAGATGATGGACGCCGTACTCGTCCGCGGCGATGCCATCAACCTCATTCGCAACGGCGCACCGTCGATTGCCGCGGTCATAAAGCGCGGCCGCCGTGCGGCGGAGATCAAGAGACGTTCACAGGAGATCAAGTGACTGACGAGGAACTCGCTGAGAATGAAGCTCACAGAACAGAGGGTGTACGACTTGCTGGCGGCGTTCCGTTCGGCGGATCCGACTCCGGGCGGAGGGTCGGCGTCGGCACTGGCGGGAGCGATCGGAGCGTCCCTGCTCGCGATGGTCGCAGGCCTGCCAAAGCCACGCGCGAGTACCGAGGAGGATACGGTCGCTCTCCGCAATACCGGGCTGCGATGCACGGAGCTGGCAGCGGACCTCGAGCAGCTCGTGAACTCAGACGCCGATGCCTATAACGTGGTCATGGAGGCTTATCGCCTGCCAAAACTGGCAGACGATGAAAAGGCGCGGCGCGCGGTGGCGATCCAGAACGGTTTGAAAGTAGCGACCGAGACGCCGCTGGACGTCATGCGACGGTGTCATGAGGCGCTAGAACTCGTCCCGGTCGTCGAACGTTTGGGGAATCCAAACGCCAGCAGCGATGTCAAGGTTGCCGTTTACCTTCTTCGCGCCGCCCTCGCCGGCGCAGCCGCGAATGTCGAGATCAATCTCGGAAGTTTGAAGGACGCCGGTTACGTCCAGCAGGTGCGCAACGAAGCCGCCACGTTCAAGCGACTCGACTCCCCAGACTCACGACTGAGCGACTCCCGACTACTAATGGATTTGTTTCAGCAGTCGCTCCCACCGCGTCTTCGTGAAGAAGTGTGTGACGACCGAAAACCAGCGCGCGAGCGTTGCGCCGAGCCCGGCCTCGGTGTAATCCTCACGTCCTGATTCGTACGACCAGTAAATCAGCAGCGCCTTCCCCTTGACGTAATGCCGCGGGAGGAAGCCCCAGTAGCGGCTGTCCTGGGAGTTGTCGCGGTTGTCTCCCATGACGAAGTACTGGTCGGGCGGC
The DNA here is from genome assembly GCA_963810305.1 of uncultured Acidobacteriota bacterium. Classification (GTDB taxonomy): domain Bacteria; phylum Acidobacteriota; class Vicinamibacteria; order Vicinamibacterales; family 2-12-FULL-66-21; genus JACDCA01. The sequence goes on along the minus strand of CAWEMY010000005.1, from coordinate 376,720 downwards.
ACCTGCACCGGACCGTAGCGCTCGCGGACGTCGAACGATGTCACCTCGGAAGCAGCGTGCGACGGTTCGAGAAAATGCACGTAGGGCTCATCGAGCGCACGGCCATCCACCAGCACCTTTTTGTTCTGCAGCTCCACGGTCTCGCCCGGCAGGCCGATGACGCGTTTGATGAAATCACGCTGCGGCTCGTCGGGGTACTTGAAGACGACGATGTCTCCGCGGCGGATGTCGCGCATTGGAAGGACGGCGCGCTCGAATGCCGTCGGCTCGGGACCGAACACGAACTTGTTGACGAGGAGATGGTCGCCGATCAGCAGGTTGTTCTCCATCGATCCGGTCGGGATCTTGAAGGCCTGCACCACCCACGTGCGGACGAACAGCGCCAGGATGACGGCGGTCACGATCGCCTCGAAGTATTCGCGGACGGTGGACTTGTGAAAGGTAGCCATACACCACGTAGTCCAGGCCTTCAGGCCTGTTACGACTCGGTCCCCACTTTCAACACGGCCAGAAATGCTTCCTGCGGGATCTCGACCCGGCCGACCCGCTTCATCCGCTTCTTGCCTTCCTTCTGCTTCTCGAGGAGCTTGCGTTTGCGGCTGATGTCGCCGCCGTAGCACTTCGCGAGGACGTTCTTGCGCAGCGCTCTCACCGATTCGCGCGCGATGATGCGGCTGCCGATGGCCGCCTGTATCGCGATCTCGAACATCTGGCGCGGAATCAGCTCGCGCATCTTCGAGGCGAGCGCGCGGCCGCGCAGGTACGCGGTGTCGCGATGGACGATCACCGACAGTGCGTCCACCGGCTCGTCGTTGACGAGAATGTCGAGCTTCACCAGTGGCGCTTCCTGGTAGCCGGTCACGTGATAGTCGAGCGATGCATAGCCGCGTGAGATCGTCTTCAGCCGATCGTAGAAATCCATCACGACTTCGTTGAACGGCAGCTCGTAGGTCACCAGCACGCGGTCCGACTTCAGGTACTCGATCGTTTTCTGAACGCCCCGCTTTTCCTGGCACAGTTGCAGGATCGCACCAACGTGCTCGGCTGGCGTCAACATCATCGCCGTGATGACCGGCTCCTCGATCTTCGCGATCCGTCCGGCATCCGGCAGTTTCGACGGACTGTCGATCTCGGTCAGCTGCCCATCCGTCGTCGTCACGCGGTAGAGAACCCCGGGCGCCGTCGTGACCAGGTCCATGTCGTACTCGCGCTCGAGCCGCTCCTGCACGATCTCCATGTGCAACAGGCCGAGGAAGCCGCAGCGGAATCCGAACCCCAGTGCGACCGATGTCTCGGGCTCCCAGAAGAAGGACGCGTCGTTCAGGCGCAGTTTCTCGAGCGCCTCACGCAGTTGCGGGTATTCGCTTCCTTCGACCGGATACAAGCCGGCAAAGACCATCGGCTTGCTTTCCTTGAAGCCGGGAAAGGGTTCGAGGGTCGGGCGTGCGGCTTCGGTGATGGTGTCGCCGATCTGCGCGTCGGTTACCGTCTTGATCCCGGCGAAGATGAATCCGACCTCGCCGACGCTGAGCTGATCGACAGCGTTCGGCTTCGGTGAGAACACGCCGACCTGGTCGACGGTGTACTCCTGCCCCTTGGCCATCAGCCGGATCTTCATCCCGGGCTTGATGGACCCCGTCGATCACCCTGGTCAGAATGATGACTCCGCGGTACGCGTCGTACCAGGAATCGAAGATCAAGGCCTTGAGCGGCGCCTCAGGGTCCCCGACCGGCGGCGGCAGCCTGGCGACGATCGCTTCGAGGATCTCGTGGACGCCCGTCCCTTCTTTCGCGCTCGCCAGGATGGCGTGCGAAGCGTCCAGGCCGACGATCTCCTCGATCTGGCGCTTCGCCTCCTCGGGCTGCGCGCCCGGGAGATCGATCTTGTTGATGACCGGAATGATCTCGAGACCGTTGTCCACCGCCAGGTAGGCGTTCGCGAGCGTCTGCGCCTCGACACCCTGGGAGGCATCGACGAGCAGCAGCGCTCCTTCGCAGGCGGCGAGCGACCGCGTGACCTCGTACGAGAAGTCCACGTGCCCCGGCGTGTCGATCAGGTTCAACACGTAGGCGTTGCCGTCCTCGGCGTTGTAGGTGAGCCTGACCGCATGTGCCTTGATCGTGATCCCCCGCTCACGTTCGAGGTCCATGCTGTCGAGGACCTGCGCCTCCATCTCTCGCGCCTGGAGCGCCCCGGTCATTTCCAGAAATCGATCGGCCAGCGTCGACTTGCCGTGGTCGATGTGTGCGATGACCGAGAAGTTACGGATGAAGCGCTGGTCCAAAGGAGCTGGGATTTGGATGTGAGTTATCTAGCGTTGATCCAGCGGCAGCAGCGTCTGCGGGTAAGGCGGTCCGATGTAGTCGGTGCGCGGGCGGATCAGCCGGTTGTTCGCGTACTGCTCGAGGCAGTGCGCCGTCCAGCCGGAGATGCGGCTGACGGCAAAGATCGGCGTGAACAGATCGATGTCGACCCCGAGCGTGTAATAGGTGGACGCCGAGTAGAAATCGACGTTCGGGTAGAGCTTCTTCTCGCCGGTCACGAGCGTCTCGATGCGTCGAGACATCTCGAACCATCGGGTATTGCCCGCTTTCTCGCCGAGCTCTTTCGACATGCGCCGCAGGTGCGTCGCGCGCGGATCCTCCGTCCGGTAAACGCGATGGCCGAACCCGGGGATCTTCACTTTGCGCGCGAGTTTGCCCCGGATCGCTTCGTCGATGCGCTCGGGGGTCGCCTCCGGACCGATCTCGATCAGCAGCCGCATGACATCCGCGTTGGCCCCGCCGTGAAGCGGCCCTTTCAACGTGCCGATCGCCCCGACAATGGCCGAGTAGAGATCGGTCAAGGTGGCGGCGGCCACACGCGCGGCAAAGGTGGACGCGTTCAGCTCGTGATCGGCGTGCAGCACCAGGGCGATGTCAAACGCGCGCGTCGACAATGCCGTCGGACGGTTTCCGGTGAGCATGTAGAGAAAATTCGCCGCATGGCCAAGCGCCGGGTCCGGATCGATCGGCCCGCCGCCGTTCTTCATTCGGCCGTAGGTCGCGACCAGGCTGGCGATCCTGGCGCGTCAGCCGCACCGCCTTGCGGTAATTGGCCTGGGCCGAGTTGTCGTTGGCCTCTGGATCGTATTGACCGAGTGCTGACGTCAGGGTCCGCAGCGTGTCCATCCCGTCCGACGCGGGGAGCTGCTTCATCAGCCGGAGGATCGCCTCGGGCAGCGGCCGCGCGGCGGCCAGCTGTGACTGCAGATCCCCGAGCTCCGCGCGATTGGGGAGCCGGCCATGCCACAGCAGGTAGCAGACCTCCTCGAACGACGCCCCGCGCGCGAGATCGTGGATGTCGTAGCCGTAATACGCCAGCACCCCGCGATCACCATCGAGGTAGCAGATCGCAGAGGACGCGGCAACGACATCCTCGAGCCCCGCCTTAGGCTTGGCTTCAGTGGACATACTTCGATTGTACGTGACAACTCCTAACTCCTAATTCCTAACTCCTAAACTGAGAGTAACGGAGGTTAGGAGTTAGAAGTTAGGAGTTAGGAGTTGACAGGCCGGAGTCTACTTGGCTACCTCCGGCCCAGTGAGCATCATGTCCTCACCCGTGAACTGCTGCATGATCGACAGCAGGCCGGTGTAGAGGAAGCCCACCTGGAAGAGCATCAGGAACGGGATCGTGGCGTAGATGCCGTTGGTGAGCGCGTAGAAGACCGTGGCGGTGAAATAGAGCCCGAGGGCGAGCTCGACCAGCGGCTGGATGCCGACCGACTGATGGTACTTCTTCCCCACCCACTCGTCGCTCTGACGCTCGATGCCGTACTTCGGCGTCCGCTCAAACTCGCTCTGCTTGCCAAACACCGCCTCGAAGACCGCGCGGGTGTTGTTGACGCAGAGGCCGATCCCGATCGACATCAGGAACGGCAGGTACTTCAGACGGGACTTCCAGTCGGGATACAACTCACGCTGCGACACCATGTAGAAATTGCAGAACGACAACGTTGCCGCCGCGAAGAGCGGGATGTCGATCAGCAGCATCTCCGTCCATCCCATGCTGTACCGCACGTACATCGCGGGGAACATCAGGATCGACAGCACCGACATCAGCAGGTAATTGAAGTTTGCCGACAGATGGAAGAAGGCCTCCGCCTTGACGCGACAGCGGCTGATTCGACCGCAGGATCGCCGGCAGCAGCTTCATGCACGTCTGGATCGAACCCTTGGCCCAGCGGTGCTGCTGCGACTTGAACGAGTTCATTTCGACCGGCACTTCAGCCGGGGCAACCAGATCCGCCAGGAAGATGAAGCGCCAGCCGCGGAGTTGCGCGCGATAACTCAGATCCAGGTCCTCGGTCAGCGTGTCGTGCTGCCACCCACCGGCGTCCGGGATCGCTTCCCGGCGCCAGATCCCCGCGGTGCCGTTGAAATTGAAGAAGCAACCGGCCCGGTTTCGACCGCCGTGCTCGAGAACGAAGTGCGCGTCGAGCAGCATCGACTGGATCTTCGTGAGCAGCGAGTAATCCTGGTTGATATGACCCCATCGGGCCTGCACCATCGCCACCTTGGGGTCGGTCGCGAAGTACGGCAGCGTCCGCATCAGGAAGTCCGACGACGGCGTGAAGTCGGCATCGAAGATCGCGATGAACTCTCCGGTGGCCTCGCGGAGGCCTTCCTCGAGCGCCCCCGCCTTGTAGCCGGTGCGATCCACCCGGTGGAGGTACTGAATGTCGAATCCGCGCCCCGCGTGCCTCCGGACCGCCAGTTCGGCAATCCCCGTCGTTTCGTCGGTCGAGTCGTCGAGGACCTGTATCTGCAGCAGATCCTTGGGGTAGTCCAGCTCGCAGACCGAGGCGATCAGCCGGTCGGCGACGTACATCTCGTTGAAGATCGGAAGCTGGACCGTTACTCGGGGCAGAACCGTCAACGGCGGCGGCGCGGGCGGCACCTGGTCCTTGTTCTTCATGTAAAGATAAACAAGGTAGTAGCGGTGCCAGCCGTAAATGGCCAGCATGCTCAGTACAAAGAAATAAACGACGAGTATTAATGTCTCAGTGAAGTTCATACGGACATGAATCGGTCACACGGCACAATCGACTATTGTAGGTGTCGGCTGAGCTGGAAGTCAATTCGCCTCAATAGCTTGCCTCGATGACGCGGCTCGAACTCAAAGGCATGCTCGATCAGGTCCAAGCCGGGGCAATAACGCCTGAGGCCGCGCATGCCCGCCTCCTTCAATTCCTGCGCCACGCCCCGTTCGAGGATCTTGGTTTTGCCCGGGTCGACCACCACCGGTCCATTCGCCAGGGGTTCCCGGAGGTCGTCTTCGGCCCCGGCAAGAGTCCCGAGCAAATAGCCATAATTTCCGAACGAATCGTCGCCGCGGGCCAGAACCTGCTGGTCACGCGAACCACCGCCGAAGCCCACCGGGCGGTCCAGATCCGCGTGCCGAGCGCAGCTTTCCACGACACTGCGCGCACGATCACCGTTCGGTTGGCCGATCCGCCCCCAGGCAAAGGCACGGTCGCCATCGCCGCCGCCGGCACGGCCGACCTCCCCGTCGCCGAGGAGGCGGCAATTTGTGCCGAGACGATGGGCAATACGGTGGATCGCCTTTATGACGTGGGAGTTGCGGGGCTGCACCGGGTGCTGGCCGTGCACGACCGTCTGACCGCAGCCCGGGTCGTGATCGTCGTCGCCGGCATGGAGGGGGCGCTCCCGAGCGTCGTCGGTGGCCTCGTCGACGTTCCGGTTATCGCCGTGCCGACGAGCGTCGGCTATGGCGCCAGCTTCGGCGGGATCACCGCCTTGCTCGCCATGTTGAATAGCTGCGCCAGCGGAGTCTCGGTGGTCAATATCGACAACGGCTTCGGGGCGGCCGCGATCGCCAGTTCCATCAACCACCTGTAGGGATCGGCCTAGGCCGGCCTATCGCCGGCCAATCCGCCGATCGATAGAGTCGGTTAACCGATAGACCGATGAGCCGATGACGTTCTGGGCTATAGTTAACGATTGCCCTGACGGCAGTCGGTCCACCCTTCTTCATCCAGATGCACGCTGGTACCCTGCGCGCGCTCGAATTCGATCGCATCGTTCGTGTCGTCTCCGGATACGCGCAGACGCCCATGGGCGCGGCGCGGCTGGACGCGCTTGCGCCGCTGACCGATCGCCCCGCGGTGGGGCGGGCACTGGCGGCGACTGCGGAAACCGCACGCTTTCTCGCTGACAACCAGATCGCGCTTCGAGCGACAGCGGAATTCGACGAGATCCTTGCCGGGCTTGGAGTAGAAGGACGGCCCCTCGACTCCACACAGCTGGTGACGCTCACCACGTTTCTTGCGTCAGTGGATTCGGCCGCCGCTGGCGTGCGGCGCGCGCGCGCATCCTTCCCTATTCTCCGCGCCATCGCCGATAGTGTCGCCTCCTTCGAAACTGAGATCGCGGACGTCCGCCGCAAGATCGACCCCGCCGGCGAGGTGGTGGACGATGCGAGCGGCGAGCTGCGGGGGATCAGGGACAGGCTGCGCAAGCAGCGCACGCGGCTGCGCGGGACGCTCGAGTCCTATCTGCGCGGCAAGGACACCGCGAAGTACCTGCAGCAGCAGATCGTGACCGATCGAAACGGCCGCTACGTGCTGGTCGTTCGCTCCGAACACCGCTCTGCGATCCCGGGCATCGTCCACGGCAGCTCCGGCAGCGGCGCCAGCCTGTTTCTCGAGCCGCTCAGCACGGTCGAGATCAACAACGACATCGTCGCGCTCGAACAGCAGGAGGCGGAAGAAGTCCGGCGAATTCTCCTGGCCCTGACCGATGCGTTTCGGCGCAGGGAGACCGATCTCGAGGGCACTGTCGCGGCTGCCACCGAATTCGACGTCCTGCAGGCGCGTGCCCAGTTCTCGCTCGCGATCGACGGCATCGCGCCGAAGCTCGCCGAAGACGGCCGCCTCGAGCTGCGCGGGTCACGTCATCCACTGCTGATTCCAGCCGTGCGTCGTCGCTTGTCGGACGCTGGTGAGATCGCTCCGTGCCCTCCCCGAGCCCCGAGCCCCGAGCCCCGAGCCCCCGAGCCCCAGCCTGGCCCCCAGCCCCGTTCCGGTGGATATCCTGCTCATTCCCCCGGTGAGTGTGCTGGTGATCACGGGACCGAATACCGGCGGGAAGACCGTTGCGCTCAAGACCGCCGGGCTTCTCTCCCTGATGGCGCAGGCGGGGTTGTTGATTCCGGCCGCAGAAGGCTCGCAGGTGCCGGTGTTCAAGTGTGTGTTTGCGGACATTGGCGACGAACAGTCGATCTCGGCAAGCCTCAGTACCTTCTCGGCACACATCCGCAATGTCGTCGAAATGAATGCGTCGCTCGATCTGCCCGCACTGGTGCTGCTCGATGAAGCCGGTGCCGGGACCGACCCCGTCGAGGGGGGTGCACTCGCGATGGCGATGATCGACCAGTTTCGCAAGCGCGGAGCGATGGCGGTGGCCACCACGCACTACGACTCATTGAAAACGTACGCCGCGACCACGGAAGGCGTCGTGCCGGCGGGTTTCGGTTTCGACCCACAGACCTTCGCGCCGACCTACCGGCTCAACTACGGATCGCCCGGGAGCAGTCTTGCGCTGGAGATCGCGACACGCCTGGGGATGCCCCCGGCGATCATCGAACAGGCTCGCTCGTACAGAAGCGAGCGGGAGACGCAGCTCGCCGAGCACCTGGCTCGGGTCGAGAAGGACCGTCAGGCGCTCGAGCACGAGCACCGGCTCGCGGCCCGAGAGCGCCAGACGCTCGATGAGACTGCGGCAAAGCTCCACAGCCGCGAACAGGATCTCAAGAATCGAGAAGAGACGTTCAGGCAGCGGCTCAATGAAAAGATCGAAGAGCGGCTTCGCGACGCGAAACGCGAAATCGACGCCGTCGTCGAGGACCTGAAGGTCAAGACCGAACGGCTCGCGGCGGATGCGGAGCGCCGGATGGCGCCGCGGCTGATCCCGACGGGCCAGACGGGAGCAGCGCGCACCGACGCCCGCGCCTTGATCGATCAGATCGGCGAACGCCTGCGCGCGCCGGTGCAGCCTCCGATCTCAATCGCACCGGTCGATCAGCGTCGCGCCGCGGTCGGCGATCGGGTTATCGTCGGCGCACTCGGCCTCGAAGGCGTCGTCCAATCGGTGCACGACGGCTCAGCCGAAGTCGACGTCCGCGGCAAGCGTTTGCGCGCAAAGATCGACGAGCTGCGCGTCGTCACCAGCGCCTCCGCCGTCGCCGCGCAGCCGTCACGCGTCCACATCAACGTCGACCTTCAGCCCCGATCCGGTTCGCTGACCGAGCTGAATCTCATTGGCAATAACGTGGACGAGGCGCTGCGCCGTCTGGAAAAATTCCTGGATGAATCGCTGATCACTGAGACCAAGAGCTTGAGGATTGTCCATGGTTACGGCACCGGACAGCTGCGCCGGGCGGTGGCGGAATTTCTGAAGGTACACCCGCTCGTCGCTCACTTCGGACCGGCGCCCGAGAATCAGGGCGCCGGCGGCGCTACGGTTGTGGAGCTGAAGGACTAGGGCGGTTCGCGAACCGCCCCTACATATGGCCCTCTTCCCCGCGTCGTTCATCGACGACCTGAAGTCGCACGCGGACATCGTGCAGATCGTGCAGGAGCGCGTCCCGCTGCGGCGGGCCGGGAGTTCGTGGAAAGGTCTCTGCCCCTTCCACGGCGAGAAAACGCCGTCGTTCAACGTCCACGGCGACAAGGGGTATTTCAAGTGTTTCGGCTGCGGCGTAGCCGGTGACGTCATCAAGTTCATCGAGCTTTACGACAAGCTGCCATTCCCTGAGGCAGTCCGACAGCTGGCGACCCGCGTCGGTCTCCCGGTCCCCGAAACGGAAGGCACGAAGGAAGACGCGGAAGCGAACCGGGATCGCGAAGCGCTGCTGAAGACGCACGAGGTGGCCGCGGCGTGGTTCCGGGAGCAGCTCGAATCACCGGCCGGCGCGGTGGCGAGACGGCAACTGAAAGAGCGCGACGTGGTTGAGGCGACGATCGAACTGCTCGGGATCGGCTACGCGCCGGCAACCCGCGACGGTCTCAAGGCGCGGTTGATCAAGGAGGGCTTTGCGCCAGCGCTGCTCGCCAGATCCGGACTGGTCGTTCAACGTGACGACGGGACGGTCGCCGACCGGTTCCGAAACCGGATGATGATCCCGATCCATCGCGACAACGGCGCCATCGTCGCATTCGGCGGTCGCGCGATGGAAAGCGGCCAACAGCCGAAGTACCTGAACTCGCCGGAAACACCGATCTACGTCAAGGGCAGGACGCTATACGGCCTTCACTTGAGCCGGGCGGCGATTGCCAAGGCGAAGTACGCGGTCATGGTGGAAGGCTATTTCGACGTCGCGCAGGCGCTGCAGGCCGGCATCTCGAACGTGGTGGCCTCCTCAGGAACCGCCTTGACCCCCATGCAGGCGCGGCTACTGAAACGATTCGCGTCCAAAGTCGTCCTCAGCTTCGATCCTGATGCTGCAGGCCAGGGAGCGGCGGCGCGCTCGTCCGAATTGCTCGTGGCGGAAGGCTTTCAGGTCAATGTGGCAATGCTGCCGGCGGGAGACGACCCCGATAATTTCATCAGGAAATCTGGGGGCGCCGCCTACCAGGAAAAGCTGCGCAATTCGCGGCAATACCTGGACTATCTGCTGGACCGGACCGCGGCCGAACATGACTTCGCGAAGGACGACAGCCGACGGGAGTTTCTCGGCCGGATGCTGACAGTCGCTGCACGGATCCCGGACGCCGCCGCGCGCGACAGTTTCGCCGATCGACTCGCTCACAAGGCGCGTATTACCGAAGAGGTGGTCCGCGCCGAGATTCGAAAAGCGGCCGTGCATCGGCAGACAGCTGTCGAAGAGCGCAAGCTGCCGGTCGCAGGGCAGGTAAAACAGGCGGAAAAAGGCCTGATCTGGGCGTTTCTGCACAATCCGGCCGAGGCAATGGAGGCGCTGCTGGAGCTCGACAATGACGATCTGAGCGGGCTGGCGGCCGAAGCGATCCTTCGACAGGCCCAATCCCTGCAGGGAATGCCCTCCGAGGCCTTACCAACGACGCTTTTGGAGCGTCTAACCAAGGGGGAGGCAGGCCTGGTCGAGGAAATCAGCCGACCGCCCAGCGCCCCGGCAGACCCGGCCGATTGCGTCCGAACACTCAAAAAACGGCGTTTCGATCGCGAGCGTGCGGCGGTGCAGCGCGAAATCGATCGCCTTCAGGAGGAGGGGGCAGCGAGTTACGAGGACGAAATCGTGACCCTCTGGACCCGGAAGCAGGACCTTCTGCGCCGGATCGAAGCTTTCAATGACTGAAGCAGCCCTGAAGGGCTGGACTACGAGTGAGACTGAAGCAGCCCTGAAGGGCTGGACTACGAGTGAGACTGAAGCAGCCCTGGGGCTGGACCACGGTGAGACTGAGCAGCTGAAGGGCTGGACTACGGCGTTAGGCGATGGGGTCCCCGTTTTAGATAGGAGAGCAACGCGTTGTCGATCGAAGAAAAATACGATGAAGTGAGGCAGCTCATTTCCATCGGCAAAGAAAAGGGATACCTGCTGTACGACGAGGTGAACGAGCTCCTCCCTGCCGACATCACGTCGTCAGACGAGCTCGACGACCTGTTCAGCACTTTCAGCAGCGCCGGTATCGAGGTCGTAGACTCGGAGAAGACCTACCGGGAAGAGAAACTTCTCGATCGCACCGGAGAAGGGGCCGAGGAAGTCGAGCTCGATCTCACGCCGGGCGCGCTCGACAAGACCAACGATCCCGTCCGCATGTATCTGCGCGAGATGGGCACGGTTCCCCTCCTGACGCGCGAAGGTGAAGTCGAGATCGCCAAACGCATCGAGCGTGGAAAGCTGGCGGTCATCAAGTCGATCTCCCGGACTCCGACAACCGCCCGCGCGATCATGACGATGGGCGATCAGCTCCGTGCCGATGAGCGCAGCGTGCGCGAGCTCGTCATCTTCAATGACGAGGAGATCACCGACGAGAAGATCGACGACCGCAAGCGGCAGATCCTGCGGCAGATCGACAACGTCCGCAAGGCCTGGCTGGCGCTCGAGAAAACGAAAGAGAAGCTCGAAAAGATCCCGCGGGGACAGACGACCCGGGAGAAGCGGAAGTACCGCCGGGCCCGCTGGGAGGCGCTGCGCGCCCGCGTCGACGTCTCCAAGATGATCCGCAAGATCGAGTTCACCGAGCTGGTGAAGCGCCGGCTGATCGACCAGATCAAGGAGGGGGTCGAGGGGGTGATGCGGCTGAAGCGCGAGGTCGATCAGATCGAGCGCCAGGTCAATCCCAAGACCGGAAGAAAGAGCCGGCTGAAGGAAGAAGAAAAGAAGCTGCTGGTCAGGCGTCAGAAAGACGTCCGGGCGCAGATGAGGACGATGGCGGAGGAGCTCGAGGAGACGCCCGAGCAGTTGATGCGGACCCTCGAGACCATCGCGCGCGGCGAGATCCAGGCGGAACAGGCCAAGAAGGAGCTCGTCGAAGCCAACCTCCGTCTCGTCGTGTCGATCGCGAAGAAGTACACGAACCGTGGCCTTCAGTTCCTCGACCTGATTCAGGAAGGCAACATCGGCTTGATGAAGGCGGTCGACAAGTTCGAGTACCGTCGCGGCTACAAGTTCTCCACCTATGCGACGTGGTGGATCCGGCAGGCAATTACGCGCGCGATCGCCGACCAGGCGCGGACCATCCGTATCCCGGTCCACATGATCGAAACGATCAACAAGCTGATTCGTACGTCGCGGGCGCTGGTCCAGGAGCTTGGCCGCGAACCGACGTCCGAAGAAATCGCCAAGCGCATGGACATTCCGGTGTCCAAGGTCCGCAAGGTCCTCAAGATCGCGCAGGAGCCGATCTCACTCGAGACGCCGATCGGGGAGGAGGAGGATTCGCATCTTGGCGACTTCATCGAGGATCGCCAGGTGGTCTCGCCGTCCGATGCGGTGATCAACCTCAATCTGAAGGAGCAGACCGACGCCGTCCTCAAGACGCTCACGCCGCGCGAAGAGAAAGTGATCAAGATGCGGTTTGGCGTCGGCGACGGCAGCGAGCACACGCTCGAGGAAGTCGGCCAGAGCTTCGCCGTCACCCGGGAACGTATTCGTCAGATCGAGGCCAAAGCGCTGCGCAAGCTGCGCCATCCTTCGAGGAGTCGGAAGCTGAAAGCGTTCCTGGAGGGAAGAACGTAGTCGAGCCCTTTAGGGCTGCCCATCGGAGCCGTTCGCAGCACATCCAGCCTTCGCCTGAAACGAGAGCGAAGGCTGGGCCCACCAGGACTCGAACCTGGAACGAACCGGTTATGAGCCGGTGGCTCTAACCATTGAGCTATGGGCCCGCCGGCCAGTGTAACAGACGGCTACTTGGCGGGCGGCGGCGGGAACAGAAACTTCAGCATCTCGCCGGACCGTTTTCCGAACGACACATCGTCGTGGGTGCCGCCGGGCGCTTCGAAATACATGAAGTCGGTGCCGGACGTCCAGCCTTTCCGTACGAGCGCGTCCCGCAGCTCCTTCACGTTGGCGATGTACTGCGGCTGTTCCCGCTTGCCGACATCGAGCCAGATCCGCGTCGCCGGCTTCGTCTGCAGGTCGCGGACCCGTCGGACGATCAGCTTGTTGTCCCAGTGCACCGACGGGGTCATCACCGCCAGATTGCCGAACACCTCGGGATGGTTCAAGCCCAAATAAAGGGAGACCAGTCCGCCAAGCGAGGCGCCGCCGAGGCCGGTGTTTGCCGGATCTGACAGCGTGCGGTACTCCCGGTCGATCAGCGGTTTGACTTCCTCGATGATGAACCTGCCGTAGGCGTCCGCCTTGCCGCCGAACCTCGCATTAGCCGGTTTGGTCGGCGTGTAATCCTCGAACCGGGCATGCGGTTCCGCACCGTTCGGGATCATGACGACGATCAGCGGCTGGATCTCCCCTGACGCGATCAGCGGCTTCGCAACCTCGTCGATGCGCCACTCGATGTAGACGTTCGATCCGTCGTGCATGTAGAGCACCGGATACAGCTTTGACGTTTCGGTCGCATAGCCCGGAGGCAGCCACACCACGACATCGCGGGGCCTGCTGAGAAACTTCGAGGCGATCGCCGAGTGCATGCGGACGTCAGGGCCGAGTTCACGCTCCTGCCGCGAGGCGACGCCATTCGCAACCACGAGCGCCGCAGCGGTCAGGCCAGCTACCGTCTGCACGCTCCGCTCCCCTGGGACGGCGGCGCCGCTGTCGGCGCGGCACGCACGTCGAGGAACTGCACCTTCGGCGGCATCGTCGGCGCGAGCGTGATCGAGACGCGCAGGTCTCCGCGTTCGCACTTCATCGTCCACACGCCGCGCAACGCGTTCTCGACCGAGTCGAATGCGCTCGGCAGAGCGCACTGCCCGGCTTTGGACGTCAAGGCCTCGACTTCCCGCTGGCGCCGCTCCTTCGATCGATCCAGATACAGGTTCATTGCCGCCACACTGTCGGCTTCGCGATCGTCCCACTTGACGATGAGACGCGACACGGCGTCCCGCGCCTGGACGAGCGCATCGGCCGGCTGCGGCACCCGCGGCTGCAGACCGCCGGTCTTGGCGAGGAGCTCGAACGCATTCGCAACAGCGCTACCACCGGTGTAAGTGAGGTTGCCGAAGGCAATGACCCCGACTCCGTACTCCGGCAGCCACTGCATCAGGGAACCAAACCCCGGAAGGCCGCCGCTGTGGGCGACGATGTGGTTGAAGTCACAGGTTTGAGAAATCCCGAGGCCGTAGCCGTATCCCCCCGCATTCAATTGCGACATCCCGGCGGCTGTGAGCCTCGCAGTCGCCGGTCGCGATCGCCAGATCTGCTGCATCTCCCGTAACGATGCGCGGCTGACCGGGCCGGTCTCGGGTCCGTCGCGAGGAGGCCACGCAGCGAGAAAGGCGCCAACGTACCGTCCGAGATCGTCGAGCGAAGTCAGCATGCCCCCCATGGCGCCGAAGGCACCGTCTGGCAGCGGCGGTTCTTCCTTCCATTGGTTGTCTTCCCATCGGTAACCGTGCGCGATGCGGTCGCGTGGGACGGCGGTCGGCTCGAGGGTCGTCGACTTCATGCCGAGAGGGCGGAGGATCGCGTCGGCGATGTATTCGCGGTACGGACGTCCCGAAACCTTCGTGACGATCCGCCCGAGGATCGCGAAGCCGTAATTGGAGTACTCGTAGGCGACACCGGGCGGATTCGAGAATGGAATGCCCTTTCGCAACATCTCGCTGAACTGCGCCTCGGTGGCAGCAAGCTGCTGGTCTCCCCACGGATTGTCTTCAGGGAACCCCTCCGCGTGCGACAGGAGATGACGGACGGTGATGCGGGGCGAGTCCGACGTCGGATAGGTGAGGCCTTTCAGTTCCGGCACGTACCGTTCTGCCAGATCGTCGAGCGAGAGCTTGCCATCGTCGCGCAACTTCATGATCGCCATTGCGGTGAAGCTCTTGGTCATCGACGCGATGCGGAAGACGCTGTCGCGAGTGACCGGCGCTTTCGAGGCAAGGTCGCGCTGCCCCGCCACCCCGACGTGCGCCAGTTCGCCGTCGATCACGATGCCCCACGCCACCCCGGGGAGGTGAGTGCGCTCCATGAAGGCGGCGACCTGGCGATCGATCTCCGGGAATGCGGCGCTCAGCTTCGAACGGCGGTCCGGGTCGCTGAAGATCGCCGGCGGATTCGTGCCGCCAGCCCGCGCCTGTGCATGCACCGGGGTGAAGCCGGACGGCGTCGCCAGTACGGCGAGGGCCGCAGCGATCAGGCGGAGCGATCGTGATGTCATGTGATCCTCAGAACAGAAGTGCGGGGCTTTTCAGGACGACGCGATCGCCGACCGTGACGATACCTTCCCTGATGACGCGCGCGTAGAACCGGCTCCACCCGGGATTGACCTTCTGTGAGACACGCGTGAAATCGTCGTCCTTGAACGACCGAGCGATCTTCTTGCAGGGAGATGTGGAGTTGGTGATCTCGAGCAGCACGTCACCGATCTCGATCCGCGCATCCGGGCGCACCGCGGTCCAGTCAACGCCAGCGAGCGTCAGATTTTCCCCGATCGTCCCCGGACGGATCGGATGCCCTTCCCCCTGCAGCGCCTCGATCAGCTCAAATGAGTAGACGCAGACCGCACGATCGGGTCCACCGTGGAATATTCGATTCTCCTGGCGGTCTCCCTCCACGCCGGTTGTGCGTAGGTGTGCCCATGGCTTCGGCAATTTCGGCACGCCGCCATCGGAGACGTTGATCGACTGAACGATGCCGTGGGACTCGCCCGGGATTGCCGATGTCAAACGCGTGTCAATCCTCGGTGAGAAGCCGGCCGTTGGTCCAGAAGGTCTGCACCTTGCCCCACCACCGCTGGCTCTCAGGCATCAGGTAGGGCACGTAATCATCGGGGGTGGTCCGGTCGTGAAGGCTGGCGTTCTGGAGGTTCTTGATGATCCCGACGACGGCCGCCTCCTGGACGTGCGTATCACCCTCGACGATGAGCCGCTCGAGCACGTCGAAGACCCGTCGCACCGTCGCGGTGTCGCCGGCCGCAAGCGCTTGCGACAGGCACCGGGTAAACGGCGGAATCGCGACGTAGAGAAACTGCTCGGGATCATCGGCGTACTCCGTTTTGAACCGCCGCCACTCCGGATCAAACGGCGGGCACGCTTCGAGGAGGAGCGTCAGCATTTCAGAGCGTGTGATGGTCGGCACAGTGTTACTTCCCGTTCAGATAGAGTACACGTTCGGCGCGCCGGATCTGGCCAGCGCGATGTCCGGAAACTTATCACCGTTGACGTCGCCGATGGCAAAACCATAGGCGGTCCCCCGGCCGTCACCGAAAGCCACCTGAGTGAACTGCTGTCCGCTGCCGTCGTTGAAGAACACCGCGCTCGGCGCCTCGACGTAGCCAATGACAATGTCCGGATTTCCGTCGCCGTTCAGATCCCCGGTAGTCAGGGCGTAAGGCACGCGATTGACGTCTCTCACTCGGAAACCGGCTGTCAATGCTCCCTTGCCGTCATTCAGGTACACGGTCATCGACGTGCCGCGCTCGTCGGTCATCACCAGATCCATTGACCCGTCGCGGTTGAAGTCGGCCGCTGCCCCCACGCGTGCGGTTGCGTCGGCCGGGCCGAAAGGAGCCCGTGTTGCAAATCCCGCCTTGCCGTCGTTGAAATAGATGTGGCTCTGCCCGGCGTCACGTCCGGGGACCGCGAGGTCGATGAAACCATCCTTGTTGAAGTCCGCTGCCGCGATCGTCGTTGCCGACTGTGCGGGGATCGCGATGCAGTCGGAGCCGAACTGCCGACCGCCTTTGTTCAGACAGACGAAACTCGGGCCGGGGCGATTTGCGGCAATGACATCCGGCTTGCCATCGCCATTGAGATCGGCGACCGAGGCGTTTCGCGTCGACCACTCCGGAACACCCCACGTGCCGGCGACAACGAAATGTCCTTTGCCGTCGTTCAGGTAGACCAGCTTCTTGTCGGGAGTGTCATTGCTGCTGAGGATATCCAGATCTCCATCACCATCGAGGTCCGCGAGCGCGGTCGTATACGTGCGATCGGGTGTCGGGCCGAGGTCCGAGGCGGTGAACTTTCCCGAGCCGTCGTTCAGCAGCACGCGGTCCAGCAGTGGCGTATGTCGTCCCTTGGCGAGCACGAGATCGAGATCGCCGTCGCCGTCCAGGTCGCCCATGCTGACGTTGGCTGAGTCTTCCGAGGTCGTTTCCAGGTTGATCACCGTGGTGAAGCTTGGCAGCGGCGCCGCGGAGCGCTGTCCGTCCACCGCGAGGATTCCGGCCACGAGCAATACGGTTAGCAGGTGCGACATGAGTGCCCCGTTATCGGACGATGATCTCGTCTGCAAAGAACCAGGCGTCGTTGCCGGAACCAGGGTGCCAATCCGGCAGTTTGCCATATCTCTCGACATGCACCCGAACGAACCGCGCCCGGGCGGCGCTCGCCAACTCGATGACGAAGTCGCGAGTCACGGCCGCAGATTCACGCTCGGAAACGCTGTTGTCCACGGCGCCCGCGTCACGGAACGTCACGTTGTCGTCCGAAATCTGGACGCTGATTCGGCGCGGCATGAGGATCCAGGACCCGGTGTCCTGCAGAAATCCCATCGACACGTGACGGATCTCCCGCGCAGCGCCGAAGTCCAAGGTCACGTCGAGGTCGGTGCCCAGGTAGCCCTGCCACCGGCCGGTCTTGAAACTTTGGTTGCCGCGGAGCCCATCGATCAACGTGTCGTCACCGGCAGCGGCGTACTGTGGCGCGTACTTCGCACTGAGCTGAATCCGCGGGTAGTCGGCCAGTTTTCGAAACGCGACCGACATGACCGGGCTCTTCGCCGCGCCGGCGAAGGCCACGGCCTTCAGAGTCACGCTGTCACTTACCGGGATGGGTGCGGCGTACCTCGGAGATGTCGCCGTCGGCGCGCTTCCGTCGAGCGTGTAGTGAATCGTCGCGTCGGGCTCCGCGTTCCCAAGGGTTACGAGTTGCGTGCCGCGAAACGTACGAACACCGTTCGCGACGAAGGGCGCGGGTGTCGTGAAAACGTCCTGCGCTTCAGGGCGGCGTGCTGGCTCCTCCGTGCCCCATGACATCGAGGCCGTGGTGTCCATGTCGAAGATCAATTCGCCGCCACTCGCGATGGCGGCGTGGTCCAGAAACGGGCGGTCATGCGCACGACCTGCGAGCCTGACGCCTCCGACGTAGCGCGCGCCGGCGGAAGCGCCGCTGGCGCGAATGACGAACCGCCGTCCGTTCTCCAGATTGATCGTTGCCGAGTCGAAGAGTGGCGAGCCGATCACGTATTCTGTTGAGCCTGGCGCCACCTGATAAAAACCAAGCGCGCTCAGGACGTACCACGCACTCATCTGCCCGCAGTCTTCATTGCCCGACAAGCCATCCGGGTCGTTGGCGTAGAGCGTGTCCAGAATACGTCGCACCATCGCCTGCGTCTTCCACGGCTGCCCCGCGTAGGCGTAGAGGTACGCCATGTGGTGGCTCGGCTCGTTGCCGTGCGCGTACTGCCCGATCATGCCGGTGATGTCGGCCTGCTCACGCCCGGTCGTCTGGCTGTCGGCTGTGAACAGTGCGTCAATCTTTGACGCAAACTTCTCGCGCCCGCCCATCAAGCGCGTCAGCCCTTCAACGTCGTGTGGCACGAAAAAGCTGTAGTGCCACGCATTCCCCTCGGTGTAGTGATTGTTCACCTCCCGCGGATCGAAGGGCGTGAGCCAGAACCCTTCAACACGTGCACGCATGAAGCCGGTGGACGGGTCGAACACGTGCTTGTATGCCTGCGACCGCGCCAGGTAGCGGCGGTAGTCGTCCTGGCGGCCCAGGCGCCTGGCGACCTGCGCGATCGCCCAGTCGTCGTACGCGTACTCGAGCGTGCGGGACACACCTTCCGCTTCGTCGCTGGCGTCGATGAAGCCTTTCTGCTTGTAGGCGGCGAGGCCGAAGCGATCCTCCTCTGCGCTGTGCTTCATCGCCTCGAATGCGAGGTTGACGTCGAAACCTTCAATCCCCTTCGCGATCGCATCGGCGATCACTGGCACCGCGTGATAGCCGATCATCGTGTCGGTCTCGTTCGCGGCGAGCTCCCACACCGGGAGCCGCCCGCCCTCCTGGTATTGCCGCAGGAACGTCCGCACGAAATCGCGCGTGCGCGCGCGATCGACCATCGCCAGCAGTGGGTGGAGGGCGCGAAAGGTGTCCCACAGGGAAAACACCGAGTAGTAGGTGAAACCGTCCGCCTTGTGGATCTTGAAATCACGCCCGCGGTACTGACCGTCGACGTCCATATACACGTTGGGTGTCAGCATCGCGTGATACAGCGCCGTATAGAAAATAGTCTGCTGGTCCTTCGTTCCGCCGTTCACGCGAATCTTCGATAGTTCGCGCTCCCATGCCTGGTCGGCTGCCTTCCTTACGGCCTCGAAGTCCCAGCCGGCAATCTCCGCGTCGAGATTCTTGCGCGCTCCCTCGACGCTGACTGCGGAGATGCCAACTTTCACCAGCAGCTGCCCGCCGTCACTGCCGACCTTGAACACCGCTTTCAGATCCGACACGAGCGGGGCTTCGGATGTCTCGGGTACCTTGACCGACGCTGTCACACGACCTACCGGACGCGAGAATCGAATCACGAAATAGACCACCTGGTCGCGCGCCCAGCTCGTCGACCGGCGAAGTCCTGTGACCTCGGTGTCACTGACGATATCGATGGAGGTCTCGGTGAGTCGGTCGCGATGCTCCAGGTCGAGAACCACATGGGCGGGCTGACCCTTGGGAAACGAGTAGCGATGGATCGCGGCCCGCAACGTGGTCGTCAGTTCCGCGCGAATGTCGTAGTCCTTCAGGGTGACAGCGTAGTAGCCCGGCCGCGCGACCTCCTCGGCGTGAGTGAACGCCGAGGAGTAGCCGGGACGGCCGTCGGCGCCGTTGTTCAGACGGATCTCGCCGGTCGCTGGCATCAGCAGGACGTCGGCGTAATCGGCAATGCCTGTTCCGCTCAAATGTGTGTGCGAGAACCCGAAGATTCTCGAATCGCTGTAGTGATACCCGGAACATCCGTCCCAGCCTGTGAGCCGCGTGTCGGGGCCTGGCTGAATCATCCCGAAGGGCAATGACGGGCCCGGGTAGGTATGGCCGTGGCCGCCGGTGCCAATGAACGGATTCACACGGTCAGTCAGGCGCCCCGTCGTCTGCGCATCAACTGAAGCAGAGAGCGTCATCGTCAAGACCGCGGCTATCGCGAATACCCTCGTCATGCCGATGCGGGTCACTCCCACATGCGCACATCAACAGTGCGACGCACCACCCCCTGGTTGGCCGGGAATTGAAGCCGCAGGATCAGACCGGCACTTGGGACGCGAGTGATTTCGACGCCTTTGATCGCCCGCGCGAGTGAGGGTGCGTCCTTCACCGCAGCAGGATCGGCAAACTCGGACACGGGCAACAACTTCTCCTGGTGCTTCTCGACCAGGCCCGGCTGGCCGACCTGCAGGGCAACCACCCGGATGCTGCCATCTGTCATTCGAATAAAAGCCACCACTTCCGGATCGGTCCATACGAAGTCCGACTGTCGGATAGAAACCGGGTAACCCTTGTCGTCAGCGAGCAGCGCGTCGCCCGCAGCATTTAAAGGTATGAGAGACATGGGCGTCTTGGTGGGTGACGAAACGTCCGGACGGTGCTCCACGATTACTGCTCTGCCGTCAGGCGCGACCGCGGCCGCGATCGTCGCATAGGTAGCCAGCACACGTGCGGTGGGCACGTCCACGAGAGCAAGTTGTGGCGTTGCTGCGTCCGCGACGATCGCAAGCCTCGAACCGTTCGGAGAAAATCGAACGTTGGATACCCGTTTCCAGTCAGCCCCGAGTGAGATCGTTCGAGGCGCACTCCCGGCCGACTCCAGCCGCAGCGTCGCCGCCCCATCGATAATCATCACCGTCGCCTTGGCCCCGGCATGCTCGGCGGACATGAGCGTCCGGTTCTGCGCCTGGGCTGCCGGCAACAGTGTGAGACCAAGCACGGATGCGGTCACGAGGGGCGCGAGAACGTGCCGCCGCATCCCTCTCGTCCTCATCGGTCGAGCGGACGAGCGTTCACGTCGAGCGCGCGCAGGCGTTCGAGGTGCGCGGCGAGTCGTACCAGGAACCCGGCGTAATCCTTTCGCTCTTTCGGCGTCCACACGACTTCGGCAAGGGCGCTCATGCGGGGGAAGGCCATGTACTCCACCTGCTTGGGCTGCGGCATGTACTCGGTCCACAGCTGCCCCTGCGCGCCGAGCACATGCTTGGCGAACTGTGGCTCCAGTTCCGCCGGGACGGGCTCGAACGAGTAGACCATTTCGAGCGGAACAAAGCCGCCGATCGCGAGTGGCTCGCTCCCCTGCTCCTTCGACTGGTAGTAATCCAGGTAGGTATGACTCGTCGGGGCCATGATCACATCGTGGCCGGCACGCGCCGCGGCAATCCCCCCTTCGGTGCCACGCCAGGACATGACCACAGCATTGTCGGCGAGGCCGCCTTCGAGGATCTCGTCCCAGCCAACGAGCCGTCGCTTTCGCGCGACGAGAAAATCGTCCATCTGGCGGATGAACCAGCTCTGAAGCTCGTGCTCGTCCTTCAGCTTCAGCTCACGGATCCGCGACTGGATACGCTCGCTGGCCTTCCACTTCGCCTTGTCCGCTTCGTCGCCGCCGACGTGGATATAACGCCCGGGAAAGATCGCCAGAACCTCGGTCAGGACATTCTGCAGGAACCTGATGGTCGAGAGTTCCGCGTTGAAAATGTCGGAGAAAACGCCCCAGGTCTTCGCGACCTCCAGCCGCTCGCCGGTGATGCCCAGCTCGGGATAGGCCGCGATCGCTGCGGTCGCGTGGCCGGGCATCTCGATCTCCGGGACGACGGTCACATGTCGCGCGCGGGCGTAGGCAACGATCTCCCGGGCATCGTCCTGCGTGTAGAAACCGCCATGGCGTTTGCCGTCGAACGTGGGCGGAGAGTCGCGTTGCGCCCGGCCGACGAGAGTCTCCTTTCGCCAGGCACCGACCTCGGTCAGCTTCGGATACTGCTTGATCTCGATCCGCCATCCCTGGTCTTCGGTCAGGTGCCAGTGAAACACGTTCATCTTGTGGAGCGCGAGAAGGTCGATGTACTTCTTGACGAACTCCTTCGGCATGAAGTGTCGAGCGACGTCGAGATGACCGCCGCGCCACTGGAACCGCGGATAGTCCTCGATGGAAACCGCCGGCATCGCCCACTCGGTGTCTTCGACCGGCGCCTCACGAAAGATCGCGGAAGGCAACAGCTGCCGCAGCGTCTGGACCGCGTAGAAGAGACCCGCAGCACCATGAGCACGGATGGTGACGGCGCTGGCGCGGACGTCCAGAAGGTAGCCCTCGTCGCCGAGCCGCGCGAGACGGGGGTCCCGCCGCAGGGAAATCGATCGTGGCGGCGCTGTTCCACTCGACACCACACGGAAGGTGATGCCGGTCGCCGGCTCGAGATAGCGCGCGAGCTGTTGCCCGACAGCCGCGCTGGCCGCGTCGGTCGAGATCACGGTTCGTGGCGTAATCAGAAAACGGCCGGCCTGTCTGGACACCTTGACCGGTTCGGGGACGATCTGCTGGGCCGAGGCGTCGGCCGTCGTCATCATGACAAGCCCTATGGAGACCACTGACAGCCAGGTGCGCATGGCGAGGGATGATACACTTTCGCATCCCATTTCTCGATGCATCCTGATCTTCAGAACCTGATTCACCTCCAGGACCTCGATAACACCACGGATCGTTTGCGCAGGCGGATCGAAGAGATCCCGCTCGCGCAGCAATCACTCGACGCCCGGATCGCGCAGCGCACTGCCGCCGTCGATTCGGTGAAGGAGCGTGTCGCCGCCAACCAGTCCGCCCGTCGAGAGATCGACAAGGACCTGGCGGCGGTGCAGTCCCGCCTCAGCAAATTCAAGAACCAGCTGATGGAGGTCAAGACGAACAAGGAATACCAGGCCATGCAGAAGGAGATGGGCCAGGCCGAGGAGGACGTCAGCGCGCACGAGACCCGGATGCTGGAGCGGATGGAGGAAGGGGACGGCCTGGCGGCAGAACTCAGGACGGCCGAAGCCGCACTGAAGGCCGAACAGTCGATCGTCGCCAGCGAGCGCGCGAAACTGGACGCGGAGCGCACGGCGGACCATCAGCAGCTCGAAACGACGCTTGCGGAACGTGCGCAGGTCGTCGCTCAGATCTCACCCGCGGCGCTGCAGACATTCGAACGTATCGCCCACGGGCGCAAAGGCCTGGCCATGGCGGAAGCGCGTGATGGCCTCTGCGTGGTCTGCCATGTTCGGCTGCGGCCTCAGGCGTTCAACGAGGTCCGCCGCAACGATCAGCTGATTCAGTGCGACAGCTGCTCCCGCATCCTTTACTACGTTCCCGTCCCGACCCCCGCGACACCCTCTTGATCACCGCGTACATCGACGGAGGCGCCCGGGGCAATCCGGGCCCGGCTGGGTATGGCGTGCACATCGAGCTGCCTGACGGCGCCGTCGAAGAACTCCACGGACCCCTCGGCATCGCGACCAACAATGTGGCCGAGTACAACGGCCTGCTTGCGGCGCTCCGCTGGGCGGTCGAACACGGTCACAAGGTTCTGAGGATCCGCGCGGACTCGGAGCTGCTGGTCAAGCAGATGCGCGGCGAGTACAAAGTGAAGAATCCGGGACTGCAGCCGCTTGCGGCCCAGGCACGCCTGCTCGTCGCGCAGCTCGATCGCGTGTCATTCGAGCACGTCCGGCGGGAGCAGAACCAGGACGCCGACCGGCTCTCCAACGTGGCGATGGACGAAGCCGAAGAGAGGCTGCGCAACCCGCCGCCCTCGGCTCCCCTCGGCCAGGGAGAATTGTTCTGAGGCCCGCTCGGTAGAGGCCGGCTTTAGCCGGCCTCTCATCCGGCCTTCAACGCTTCGACCGGATCCACACGTGCCGCACGCAGGGCGGGCACGATGGCCGCCGCGCAGACCACGACAATCGTCGCTGAAGCGATGATCCCGTAAATCACGGGGTCGGTCGCGCTCACTCCCCAGACCACGTTTTTCATGATCCGGCTCGCAGCCAGGGACGCCGGGATCCCGGCCGCCAGGCCGGCGGCGGCATAGCCCACAGATTCGCGGAACACGACGCGCATGATCCGGCCACGCTCCGCCCCGAGCGCCACCATGATCCCGAGCTCGCGGCGACGCTCTGCAACCGAATAGGCGACGACTCCGTAAACGCCGACAATCGCCAGGATCAGGCCGATGGCGGCGAAGCCTCCGAGGAGCGTCAGCAGCAGCCGCGGCCTGCCCAGACTCCCGTTCACGCGCGCGCTCATCGTCTGGATGTCAGATAGAGGCACATCGCGATCGACCGACCAGATCGCCTCCCGAACCCGCGGCACCAGCGCCTGCGGATCGCCTGTCGACCGTACCGCGATCATCATTGCGGGAATGGTCGTGCGACCGACGATCGTATAGATCTCCGGACCTGCCTGCGTCGTCAGGGAGTCGTGCCGCACGTCGGCAGCGACGCCGACGATAGTCATCCATGGGGACTGGATGCGGCCACCGCGGATCCGGAGCGTTCGGCCGAGCGCGGCCGACGAGGAGCCGTAGTACTTGGTGGCGAGCGCGTCGTTGACGATCACGCGATCCTGGCGCGCTGTATCGGGACGCTCGAACTCGCCGCCGGCCAGGAGCGGCTGGCCGAGCGCGCGGAAATAGCCGGGGGTCACGATCCGCAATCCAGCCACCGGCCTCGATGCACCGGGGGGCGGCTCGAACCCCTGGACGTCGAGGGAAGCATTCCAGGAAAAGCCGCTGAAGGGCAGGTGCTGTATCGCGCCGACCGCTTCGACTCCAGGCACCGCCCGCAGGCGTTCGAAGAGCGACTCGTAGTAGTCGGCGACCGAAATCTTCGTGTACTTCTCGCCGGTGGGCTGAACGTGCAGCGACAGCACGCGCGCGGCGGTGAAGCCGGGGTCGATACTGTGCAGGCGCGACATCGTCTGCAGCATCAGACCGGCACCGATCGTGAGCACAACGGCGAGCGCGATCTCGGCGGACACCAGCGACGCACGTGTCCGCTTCGCACCGCGCGATTCGCTGCTCGCTCCAGCGCGTAGTAACGGCAGTGTCCGCAGCCTCGTGAAAGAGAACGCCGGCGCCACTCCGACCGACAAACCGATCACCAGCGCCGCGGCGAGAACACTCCCGGAGATCAGTGCATCGATCGTGATCTCGCCGGTCCGGGGCAGATCGGCCGGCAGGCGGCGGATGAGCAGCGGCAGCGCCGCCCTCGCCACGACAATGCCGGCGACGCCGCCGAGCGCGGAGAGCAGGACGTTTTCGACCAGCAGCTGGCGAACAATCCGCGCTCGCGAAGCCCCTAGGGCGGACCGGACCGCAAGGTCCCGGCTACGCGACGCAGCCCGCGTCAGCTGCAGCGTCCCGATGTTCGCTCCGGCGATCATCAGAATGAACGCCACGGCGGCGGCGAGCACTCCCATTGAGGTGCGCAGGTCCCCGACCATCGATTGGCGAAGATCCGCGAGCCTGGCCGTGCGTCCGTAATCGTCCGGCAGCTTCTGCGACCGTCGAATCTCCTGGATCATCGCCCGGTAATCCCGGTCGGCCTGATCGATCGTCCTCTCCGAGGCAAGCCGCCCGGCAAACAACGAGAACGAGAGTTGGTGATACCAGGCCGCCGGGTCGAGGGCAAAGGGTACGAAGCCGTCGGTTCGGAGACCGAAGATCGAGAACTCCTCAGGTAGCACGGCAACTACCTGAAACGGGGCACCGTCGAGCGTAATCGAGCGTCCGATGATCGATGGGTCTCCACCGAAACGCTTCATCCACAGATCGTGAGTGAGAACGATGACGGCGTCGGCGCCAGTGCGGGCGGCATCTTCGTTGAACGTTCGGCCGAGGAGCGGCCGGGCGCCAAGCACGTCGAACAAGTTGCCCGAGACTTTCGCGACTGTTATCCGGGTCGGATCCCCGGAGCCAGTCAGAGAAATCGACCACCCGGGAGCGACGGCGCCGACGCTCTCGAAGATGGTGGCCCGTTCCCGTAAGGTGACGAGGTCCACGTTCGATTGAAATCGTCCGGGCCACACTGCAACGAGCCGGTCTGGCTCGCGGAACGGCAGCGGTTTGAGCATGACCCCGTAGACAACGGCGAGGATCGCCGCGTTCGCTCCGGCCGCGAGCGCCAGTGTCAATATCGTTGTGAGTGTGAAGCCGGGCGCCCGTACCAGCGAGCGCAGCGCGATGCGGACGTCCTGCAGCACAGGGAACCCCCGTGCGCTTAGACGTGCAGGAGCATCATCGGTTGGCCCGGATCACGGCGGCCATTCGTCCCGCTTCGGGTCCCGCCGCCCGGTACGAGTGAAAGCTTCCGGGATGAGAGCGGGTGCAGAGGCCGCTCACGTGAATCGCAGCGGGCGGGATGCCCGCCTGCGCCAGCTGGTCGCGATTTGCGCCCCACAAATCGAAATGCGGCCGCCGGCCGGGAGCCCGCGTGAACCACCGCGAAAGCGTGGCGCTGTCATGGCCCGCCTCGCGGAAGGCATCGACGACTTCATCCCCCATTTCGCCACAGCAGACGCCGAGCGAGGGACCGATGGCAGCCACGAGATCGGCTGGATCGGTGCCGAATGTCGTTCGCATGGTTGTTACCGCCGCATCGACGATGCGATGCAGCGTGCTGCGCCAGCCGGCGTGAATCGCCGCAACGGTACGGGTCGTCACGTCGGCGAGAAGGATCGGTGCGCAATCGGCGACACGCACGACCAGAGCAACCGTCGGGTCGTCCGTCACGACCGCGTCAGCTTCGGGCCGCCGCCACTCCCCTGTCGAACCCTTTGAGACAACCGCTACCGCCCTCCCATGGACCTGGTGGAGCAGTCGCAGTCTCTCGACCGGCACGCCGGCCAGGGCAGCCACCTCCACCCACTCTGTTTCACCGCAGCCCTGAAGGGCTGGACTACGGGTACCGCTCCCATGCAGCGCTGGACTACGGGTGACCTCCTCACGCAGCCGAAGCGACGCCGCGGTAAAGAAATGACCGGCGTGGGGTGCGAGCGCGACGTTCTGCAGGATCGGTCCCCGCGCTGCTTGCACCCACTCGAATCCACCGCTAGGCTGGGGTTGAGTCATGAACATCATCGGGCTTGGGCTCGACGCCACCGACATCCCGCGTATTGCGGAGACCTATGCGAGATACGGCGATCGCTTCCTCCGGCGGGTCTTCACCGACGGCGAGATTGCTTATTGTACGCGGCGGCGTGACCCGGTTCCGCATCTCGCCGGGCGGTTCGCGGCGAAGGAAGCCGCGATGAAGGCGCTCGGCACCGGTCACTCGCGTGGAGTGCTGTGGAAGGATGTCGAAGTGGTCCGCCACGGCGGCCCCCCGCAACTCCGGTTGCACGGCGGCGCCGCCAGGCGCGCGGAGGCGATGGGCATGACGAAATCGCTCCTGACCATCACGCATTCGGAATCGCTCGCCCTCGCCCAGGTCATCCTGCTCGGCGCACCGTAAACCCCGGCTGACGGTTTACGCGGAGAAATCGCCCGCTCGCGGCAATGAGCCGCGCACCTGTGCCGGTAACGTCCCGCATCTCAACACCATCCACTGACTCCGCCGGCGAGTGCGAAACCGGCGAGCCCCTTGCCTTCACGAAGTCCACGAAGGAGCTTTCGCGAATGACGATCAAGATCGTGCCGAACGACAAGGGGAACCCGGCTGGAAAACTGGCGGACGCCGAACTGCATTTCACGAGCGGGGCGCTCGAAGGATTGAAGTTGATCGGCTTTGCGATCTGGGAGCGCAAGAGCGGCAACGGCCGCAACGTGACGTTCCCGGCCAGGCAATATTCCGTCAACGGCGAGCGACGCAGCTTCGCGCTGCTCAGGCCGGCGGTCGAGGGGACGTCGCAGGAGCGGATCCGCGACCTGGTCCTCGAAGCCTATACCGCGTACGAGGCCGAACACGCAGCCGTCGAGGCATAGGGGCTGGAGCCTTGCCCCTACGAGAGCACCGGCAGAAACTTCGCGTTGTCTTTCTGCCGTTTCGGCGGCAAGGTCCACTCTTCGCGGAGCCCCTTCTCGAACTCCGAGCGGAAGAAGGACGTCTTCATGCCGCCATCGATGATGTCCCAGGGCAGCAGCGCGTCGGCTGAGCGGTCGCGAAAGATGTAGAACGCCGCGTCGACGCCGCTCTCCGCCACCGCCGCGCGCCAGTTGCCTCCGTTGCGCTCGGCCGCCTCGATCGCACCGGCAACGCGCCGGTCGCCAAGCGAGAGGAGGGCCTGGTAATAGGAATGCCGTTCCGACTTGATGTTGAAGTAGACGTTATCGAGCCCCGACAACAGCTCGCGCAGGCGCCTGGCCTTGCGCTCGGTGAGCGCGGGATCTTCCATCGGCAGCCACTGATACGCGGTGCCTGGTTTGGGGATGAGTGGATTCACGCTGCCGACGATTCTGCCGATCCGGCCGCGCGCGCGGGCGTGCTTCAGCATGATCTCGCGCATTTCGACGGTGAGATCGCGAATGCCTTCGAGATCCGCGTCGGTTTCGGTGGGCAGCCCGATCATGTAATAGAGCTTCAGGTTCTCCATGCCCCCGTCGAAGATCATCTCGGCCGCGTTGAGAATCTCCTCGTTGGTGACCGTCTTGTTGATGACGCGGCGCAGCCGGTCGGATCCGGCTTCAGGAGCGATGGTGATCGACCGCTCGCCACTCCTGCGCAGGAGGTCGACGAAACCCGGCGTGAGGTCGTCGAGGCGAAGCGACGCCGGGCTCACCGAATATCCCAGGTCGAGCAGGCCGTTCAGGATTCGCTCGATCTCCGGGTGATCGCACAAGGCGATCGAGACGAGGCCGGCTTTCGAGGCGTGCGGTTTGGCCTGCGCCGCGATCTCCAGAATCCGATCGGCAGAGAAGGCACGGACCGGCAGGTAGTTGTAACCCGCCCAGCAGAACCGGCACAGGTTCGCGCATCCGCGTACCACCTCGATCAGCAGACGCGAGCCGAACTCCGTGTCGGGCGTGAAGATCGACGTTGCCGGTGGATCGAGCCGATCGGTGCTTTTGACCGCCGCTTTCTTCACGACGCCCGGCGCCAGAGTTCCCGGCTTCGGATCGAACGCCTCGATGCTGCCGGTTGCCGAGTAGCGGACGTCGTAGAACGACGGGATGTAGAACCCACGTTCCTGTGCGAGCCGCAGCAGCAGGTCGCGGCGATCGGTGGCCTCGCGCACGCAGGTCATCAGGGAGGGGATGAGGACCTCGCCTTCACCTGCTGCGATCACGTCGGCAAACGGCGCCAGCGGCTCAGGATTCACGAAGGTGACCGCGCCGCCAATCACGACCAGCGGATGCCGGCTGTTTCTCGCGTCAGCACGCGGCGGCAGCTTGGCGAGCCGCAGCAACGACACGACGTTCGTGTAATCCCACTCGAAGGAGACGGAGAACGCGATGACGTCGAATTCGGCGACTGGGGTGCGCGATTCCACCGTCAGCAGCGGCGTTCCGGACGCGAGTTGCGCCTGCAGCGCCTGCTTCGGCGGCAGAAACACCCGCTCGCACACCACATCGTCCAGGTCGTTGAACAGACGGTAGACCGTCTGAAACCCGAGGCTCGACATGCCAACGAAGTAGGTGTTCGGGAAGATCAGCGCGACGCGAAGGCGCCCGCCGTGCGGCTTGCGCACGTAGCCGACCTCGCGCGTCAGGACGTCTCCCGCGCGCTCCCGATGTTGCGGTTTCTTCATTGAAATGCGCCGCCGGGCATTCGTACACGCTCAAACGGAGCGCAATGTCGAGGCGGCAGGTGTCCGGAGGTAAACGCCGTGCTGACGGAACCAGTTCGCGGGATCGAGCTCAGACGCCGCAGATCCCGCGTACCGTGGATTTACACAGTGTACCACGCCCGTCGAGGCGCCCCGTCACACGCGGTCCAGCCTTAGCAGCCCTTCAGGGCTGCCCAGGCTTCGCTCGTAGTCCAGCCCTTCAGGGCTGCCCAGGCTTCGCTCGTAGTCCAGCCCTTTAGGGTGCCCAGGCTTCGCTCGTAGTCCAGCCCTTTAGGGCTGCCCAGGCTTCGCTCGTAGTCCAGCCCTTTAGGGCTGCCCAGGCCGAAGGCATCAATCGTTCTGCCTCCGAAGAAACGCCGGGACGTCCAGCGGCTCGAACTCGGCGCCAAGACCGGTCGGGTCAGCTGCGACCGCCGTCGCTGGAGGCTCAACCGGCGTCGGCAGATCGATGACCGGACGCCGGCTGAACGATACCCGCGAGCCGCTCGCCGCCGCGACGCGTTCCGTGCCTTCCTGCTTCCAGGCGGCATACGTCTGCAGATCCACCGGAGTCGTTGCGGCCGACGGAGTGTTCGTCCACGTCGCGGCCGGCCGTTCGAAACCGGTCGCGATGACCGTGATCTTGACCTGCCCATCCATGCGCGGATCGACAACGGCGCCGAAGATGATGTTCGCTTCCTCGTCGGCGGCTTCCTGGATAACGGCTGACGCCTCGCTCACCTCGATCAGGGACAGATCATCACCGCCGGTGACGTTGATGATGACTCCGCGCGCTCCGGCGACCGATGCGTCCTCGAGGAGCGGACTCGAGATCGCCAGATTGGCAGCGCGCATGGCGCGGCCCTCTCCCTCGGCCACGCCGGTGCCCATGATGGCGAGGCCCATCCCGGACATGATCGTCTTGACGTCAGCGAAGTCCAGGTTGATGAGGCCGGGCACGAGGATCAAATCCGAAATACCCTGGATCGCCTGCCGCAGCACATCGTCGGCTGACGCAAAGGCATTAGTCAGCGACGTGTTCCGCGCGATTGTCGACAGCAGCCGCTCGTTGGGGATCGTGATGACCGTGTCGACGCATTCGCGCAGCTCCTCGAGCCCGCGCTCGGCCTGCATCGCCCGCTTCTTCCCTTCGAAGCGGAAGGGCTTGGTGACGACGGCGATCGTCAGCGCACCGAGCTCGCTCGCGAGGCTGGCGATCACCGGCGCCGCGCCCGTGCCGGTGCCGCCGCCGAGGCCGGTTGTGACGAACACCATGTCGGCGCCATCGAGGGCCTCGATCAGCTTGTCGGTATCCTCGAGTGCCGCCTGCCGCCCGACGTTGGGGTCGGCCCCGGCGCCGAGTCCCTTGGTCAGCTTCGCGCCGATCTGCAGCTTGTTCGGCGCCGGATTCAGCGTCAGTGCCTGCAGGTCGGTGTTGGCGACGATGAACTCGACGCCGTCCAGACCCGCGGCCACCATGCGGTTGACGGCGTTGCTGCCGCCGCCACCGACGCCTACCACCTTGATGCGCGCGCCGCTGCGCGTTTCGTCGGCCAACTTCAAACGCAGCGTTGCGGGATCGGTCGTATTCGTTACATCACCCATGTAGCCTCCTGACAGTCACCAGCCGACCTAAAGGAATTCCTTGAACAATGTTCTGAGCCTGCCGGCGACGCGGCCGAACGCGCCTGCCCCGACGGCACCGCGCTGGCCTTCACCGGCTTGATTTCGATGCGCGTACATCACGAGGCCGACGGCCGTCGCGTACGCCGGACTCTGGACGTGATCGGCGAGTCCGCCGATGCCGGCGGGGGCGCCGCGGCGGACGGGTAGAGTCGAAGATCTGTTCGGCGATCTCCGACATGCCCTCGAGGAGCGCCCCGCCGCCGGTCAGGACGATCCCGGAATTGAGGGACTTTTCGAAACCCGCGCGACGGATCTCGTCCCAGAGCAGATGGAAGACTTCCTCCGCTCTCGGCTGCAGGATCTCGGAGAGGATCCGGCGCGACATGACCCGGGATCGACGCCCCCCGACACTGGCCACATCCATCGTTTCGTCTTCGTCGACCATCGACGACAAGGCGCAGCCGCAGCGTCGTTTGATTTTTTCTGCGTCGGGGATCGGCGTCCGCAACCCGACGGCGATGTCGTTGGTGAAATGGTCGCCGCCGATCGCCACGACGCCGGTGTGCCAGAGGCTTCCGCGTTCGAAGATGGCGAAGTCGGTCGTCCCGCCGCCGATGTCGACCAGCGCGACCCCGAGCTCCTTTTCGTCGGAGGTGAGGACCCCCTCGCTGGCAGCCAGCTGCTCGAGCACCGTTTCGAGAACGGCGACGCCCGACCGATTCACCGCCGCGATGATGTTCTGCGTCGACGACTGGCTGCCGGTGACGATATGGACGTTCACTTCGAGGCGCGCGCCGGTCATGCCGACCGGAGCACCGATCCCGTCCTGTTCGTCGACGACGAAATCCTGCGGCAGGACGTGCAGGATTTCGCGGCCGTTCGGCAGCGCCACGGCCTTGGCCGCATCGATGGCGCGACGGACGTCCTCGCGCGTGATCTCGCGATTCTTGCCGGCCACCGCGACGACGCCGCGGCTGTTGAAGGCTTTGACGTTCGCGCCGGACAGTGCGACGTGTACGGAATCGATGTCGACGCCGGCGGTCAGCTCGGCCTCCTCGATGGCTTTTTTGATCGCCTCGACGGCCGCCTCGAGATTGACGACAACGCCGCGCCTGATCCCGCGTGAGTCCGCCAGGCCGATGCCGATGATGTCGAGGCCGCCGTCGTCGGTCGTCTCACCGACGATTGCGGTGACTTTGGACGTCCCGACGTCCAGCCCCACCAGGTAACGCTCCTTGCGTGCCACGGCCTCCTCCCTAACCCCGCATCCGCGGGGTGCCTTCAATCAATGCGGCTGTCGATCCAGAAGCTGGATAGTCCACAGCGAGTCCTCGTCAAAAATCCCGGCGCCCTGACGTCCCCTGCGCCCCCGCCGGGACTTCCTGCGGCGTCTTGCCGCCGGCCGCCCGGACGTAGACGCGATCACCGAACCTCAGGTCGACGTAGTCCATGTCTGCAACCCGCTCGCGCAGTGCAGGCTCGATTTCCAGATAGGTCTTGAGCCGCTCGACGAAGCGGTCTTTCCCGAGATGCAGGTACGCCGAGTCATCATCGAGAAGCACGACCGCATCTTCGGGGTCGGTGACGTCGATCTGCGACAAGCGGGCGGCGAGCGCCTTGTGGGGCGCCACGGCGTCGATGACGCTTGCGGCCAGCGCGGTACGCGCCTCGTCTATGACGGGATTGCTGCCGGCGTTCCGTCGGACGACGCCGTCGATCAGCGGGAGGTCGAAGGTCGCGTACTTCGGTCCGAATTCATCGATGAGCATGCCGGTGCGATCGAGCAGGTACAGCTCCTGCCCGAGGCGGCACAATCCGATGGGCGAACGCTCGGAGATGAAGATCTCGACCGTCGACGGCAGAATGCGTCGCATCGCTGCGTCGGCGACCCACGGCGATTCCCGCAGCCGATGGCGGTAGAGCGGCAGGTCGGCCGTCAGAATGCTCGTGCCGCGCAGCCCGTCGACGAGCGCCAGCACTTCGCCGGCCGACAACCGTGAGTTGCCGCTGACGGTTATCTTCCGGATCTGGAGCGCCGACGCGGAGACGACCAGGTCGAGCGCGAGGTATCCGGCGAACAACGCGAGCGCGATCACCAGGAGCGGCCGCAGTACGCGAAGCGCAGTCCTGATTCTCCCCGGCCGCTTCCTCGGCGACTTCACCTTGGCGCGCCGGAAATTCCGCTCGACCGCGGTCCTCACGGCCATCAGCTTTCGCCTCCGGCACCGGCCGAGGAGTGGCCGGCACGCGCGCCGATTTCCGCAAGGATGCGATCGCCGACGGTACCGATCGAGCCGGCGCCGAGCGTGATGACGAGATCACCCGGTTTCGTAATTCCGGCGACCGCGCGCGGGACGTCTTCGAGCGCCTTGATCACGGTGACGCGGCCACTCGCGCCGCGGCGCACTGCGTCAGCCAGGGCTTCGACCGTGATCCCCGGGATGGGTTTCTCGCCGGCGGCATAGATGTCGGTGAGGACGATCTCGTCAGCTCCGCGGAAGGCGCCGCCGAATTCCTCCATGAGCTGGGCCGTCCTCGAATAGCGATGCGGCTGGAACACGGCGACGATTCGACGGTTGATGCCGGCCGCGGCCGCGGCAAGTACGGCGGCGATCTCGGTCGGATGGTGACCGTAGTCGTCCACCACCAGAACGTTGTGAACTTCCCCGCGTTTCTGAAAGCGACGCTCGGCTCCCTGGAATTCCGCCATGGCCCTGGCGACTCGAGTGAACGGAATGCCGAGTTCGAGCGCAACAGTTACAGCGCCAAGGCCGTTCAGGACGTTGTGGCGCCCGGGGACGTCGAGTTGCAGCCGGCCGATCTCCTGCCGGCGCCCGTCCGGCTGGCGCCGGGTCACGGTGCAGACGGATCGAAACGCCTGCAGCTCCATCCGCTCGCCGACGATCTCTCCCTCGTTCAACCCGTAGGTAATGACCCGACGCGTCAGGCGAGGCATCAACTCGCGGATGGCGGGATCGTCGCCGCACGCCACGACCGCCCCATAGAACGGCACCTTGTTCGCGAAGTCCGCGAACGCCTGCTGCAGGTTCTCCCAGGTACCGTAAGTCTCCATGTGCTCGCGATCGATGTTCGTGATGACGGCAATCGACGGCGACAGCTTCAGAAACGACCTGTCGCTTTCGTCGGCCTCGGCGACCATGTAGTCGCCGGTGCCCAGCCGCGCGTTACTGCCAAATGCGCTCAGCCTTCCTCCAATCACCGCCGTCGGATCGAGCCCGGCGCGGTCCAGCACAAGAGCGATCATTGACGTCGTCGTCGTCTTCCCGTGGGCGCCGGCGATCGCGATGCCGTAGCGCAGCCGCATCAGTTCCGCCAGCATCTCGGCACGCGGGATCACCGGGATCCTTCTCGCCCGTGCTTCGACGACCTCCGGGTTGTCCTCGGCGATCGCCGACGATGTCACCACGACGTCCACTGAGCCGACGTTCCGCGCGTCATGTGCTCCCGAGACCCTTACCCCCAGCTGCTGCAGCCGAGCGGTGACGTCCGAGGCTTTCGCGTCCGACCCGCTCACGTCGTAGCCGAGATTCGCCAGCAGCTCGGCGATTCCGCTCATTCCGATGCCGCCGATGCCGACGAAATGGATTCGCCGGGTGCGGCCTAACACCAGCTCACCGGCCGGCCAGTCGATCGCGCGATCGACGATCGTCTGTGCGGCGGCGGGCTTCGCCAGCCGTCGGGCGAGCGCCGCCATCGTCCGCAGCCGATCGGGATCGGCGAGGAGCGCGCCGATGCGCCGCCCGATCACCTCTCCCCCGAGATCGTTCTGATCCAGCACCTCGGCAGCTCCCGCGTCTCCCATCACCGCGGCGTTCTTCCGCTGATGGTCGTCAGCGGCCGTCGGCAGCGGGATCAGCAGAGACGCGCGCCCCGCCGCGGTCAGTTCGGCAAGAGTCGTTGCGCCGGCGCGACAGACGATCAGGTCCGCGGCCTTCACTTCGCGGTCCATGGCATAGAGGAACGGTTCCACGCGGGCGTCGATGCCCGTCCGCCGGTAGCCATCGCGGACCAGTTCCAGATCGCGTTCTCCCGTCTGATGCGTGATTGCCATCCCTCCATCGAGCACCGCCAGGTGCGCCGCTGCCGCCACCATGGCCACGTTGATCGCGTGCGAGCCCTGGGAGCCGCCAAAGATCAGAACCCGCGGCGGAGCCGAGGGCCCGCCGTATTCCGAGTCGGTAAAGAATTCAGGACGGACCGGATTGCCTGCGACAAATCCCCTCCTTCCGAAGTAACCAACCGTCGCTTCGAACGTCACCGCCGCGGCGCTGACCATGCGCGCGAGGACGCGGTTCGTAAATCCGGGAACTGCGTTCTGCTCCAGCAGCAGCGTCGGAATGCCGCGAGCGACCGCCGCCGCAACGACCGGACCAGAGCTGTAGCCCCCCACACCCATCACGAGATCCGGTGATCGTCGCGACAGGATCCTCCACGCGTCGACACCGCTGAGCGGGAGCAGCGCCATCCCGCGCGCGAACGCGGCGACTGACGTCCCCTTGAGACCTGCACTCCGCAGAAGGTCGAGCGCAAACCCTTCCCTCGGAAGCACGCGCGACTCCAGACCGCGTGCGGTGCCGGCAAACGTGATCGTGGCGTCCGGCTGACGCCGCAGCAGTTCCTTCGCCACGGCAATGCCGGGGTAGAGATGCCCGCCGGTTCCTCCTCCGGCGATCACGAGGCGCAAGGGTTTCATGCATCCGCCGGTTGGAGCGCCACGGTGATCACGCGTGAGGGGG
Organism: uncultured Acidobacteriota bacterium; assembly: GCA_963810305.1. GTDB lineage: Bacteria > Acidobacteriota > Vicinamibacteria > Vicinamibacterales > 2-12-FULL-66-21 > JACDCA01. Next base: position 340,966 of record CAWEMY010000005.1, on the reverse strand, counting down.
ACGCGTGCTGCGAAACATTGAGGAGAATCCCCATGCCAATGAGATTGATCAGCAACGACGAGCCGCCGTAACTTACGAACGGAAGCGGGATCCCCTTCGTCGGCAGCAGTCCGAGGACGACACTGATGTTGAAGAACGCCTGGAAGGCCACCATCGTCGTCAATCCGAGCGCGAGGAATGCGCCGAACCGGTCGGGCGCCCGCATCGCGGTGCGCATGCCGCGCCACGTGATCACGCAGAAGCACGCGAGGAGCACGGTCGCGCCGACCAGGCCGAGCTCCTCGGAGATCACCGCGTAAATGAAATCGTTGTGGGGTTCGGGCAGGTAGAAGAGCTTCTGCACTCCCGCCATCAGGCCGCGGCCGAAGATGCCGCCGGTGCTGACCGCGATCATCGACTGGATCATCTGAAAGCCATCACCGAGCGGATCCTTCCACGGGTCCAGGAAGGCGGTGACGCGCTTCCACCGGTAGTCCGACGCCCAGACCAGCACGCCGAAAGTGGGCAGCGCCACGAGCGCCAGGCCGAATACGTAGCGGTAGTTGATCCCCGCGGCAAAGATCATGACGGCGACAATCATGACGATCGAGACCGCCGTGCCAAGATCCGGCTGGACCAGGATCAACCCCACGATGACCGCGAGGACTCCACCGATCGGTATCAGCGCGTGCGTGGGTTCATCGATCCGCTCCATGCGCTTCTCGAGCAGCGCTGCAACAAAGACGATGAGGCACAGCTTTGCCAGCTCCGACGGCTGGATGCCGAGGCCGGCGATGTTGAGCCAGCGGTTCGCCCCCTTGATCTCGCGTCCGAAGAGCACGGCAACCAGAGCAATGCAGACGATCAGGAGCGCCGTGTAGATCACGACCGGCTGCCGATAGTTGTGGTAATCGATCCGCATCAGCAGTTGCACGATCAGAAGGCCGAGCAGCGCCCAGGTGCCCTGTTTGAAGAGATAGAGGTATGGGTTGTTCGCGTCCTGCATCGCCACCACGGCTGATGCGCTGTAGACCATCACGACGCTCGTACACACCAGGAGCAGGGTGGCGGTGAAGAGCCATTTATCAGACTTGAGTTTTCGCGCCATCTTTTTTAACCGGGGGGCTTCGCCCCGCCGGACCCCCCTACACGCCCCCCGCGCCCCGCGCCCCGCGCCCCGCGCCCCGCGCCCCGCGGACCTAATGCCGCTTCGCGCTGGCGCCGAGAAAGTGCTCGGTGCTACAGTGCGACGACGTTTATGTGCTGCGTTCTCAAGTGCTTACGTGCTTGCGCGGATTTGCACTTTCCGGCCAGCACATTCGCACGTCCGCACGTGGCACGTCAGCACGTAAGCACGTGGCACGTCGCACGTCGCACGTCGCACGTGAACTCGTAAGCGCGTGTAACAGTCAGCAGTCATCAGCCGGACGGGGGCAAAGACACCACCCTCGCAGGCCGGGGCAGCCTGCGTTCCCAGCGGACGGTTCTTCACCGCACCAGCCGGACTGATGACTGCTCACTGTTCACGCGCGTTTTTCCACTCCTCTTCGAGCCGCCGGACTTCCTGCTTGAACACGCGGCCGCGCTCCGCGTAGTCGCGAAACATGTCGAAACTTGCGCACGCGGGCGCAAGCACCACCGTTGCACCGGGCGCCGCCGCCGCGAACGCGGTTCGAACGGCAGCGCTCATGTCCGATGCCTCGTGCACCGGCACCGCGCCGGCCAGCGCGCTCGCGACCAGGTCCTTCGACTCGCCGATCGCCACCACATTTGCCTGGCGCTCCACGAGCGACTGCCGCAGATCGGCGAAGTCCCCTCCCTTGAATCGGCCACCGAGGATGACGACGATGGCATCGAAGCTCTCGATGGCGCGGCGCGCGGCTTCGATGTTGGTCGCCTTCGAATCGTTGACGAACATCACGCCGCCAAACTCCGCCACCGGCTCGAGGGCATGTTCCAGTCCGGTGAACTGCTCCACCGCTTCGGTCATCGCCGCGGCATCCACCCCGATCAGCGACGCAACCGCTGACGCGGCGAGCACGTCCGCGATCAGGTGACGGCCGAGTAGTCGCACCGACGCCAGCGGCACCAGCGGCGTGTCCCCCTCTGCGGTGCGGCGGACGATCGAATCGCCGTGAACGATCACGCCGGACGCAAGTGAATCGGTCATGGAGAAGAGCAGCCTTCGCGACGCCGCGTCCGCCGCCATCCGGGTGACGGACTCGTCGTCTGCATTGAGGACGGCCCAGTCGTCGGCCGTCTGGTTGACGAAAACCCGCGACTTCGCCCTGGCGTACTCCTCGACGTCGCCATGACGATCGAGGTGATCGGGGGAGAAATTGAGGAGCACGGCAATCCACGGCCGGAAGGTCTCGATCGACTCGAGTTGGAAGCTGCTCGTCTCAACGACGTGAATCGTCTGATCCGTCGAATCGTCGACCTGCGCACTCAGTGCGTTGCCGATGTTGCCGCCGACGAGCACCTTGTGCCCTGCCGCTTCGAGCATCCGGCCGGTCAAGGTCGTGGTCGTCGACTTGCCTTTCGTGCCGGTGATCGCGACGATCCGGCCGCGCAGCCACCGCGCCGCGAGCTCCAGCTCTCCGATGACCGGCACTCCGGCCGCACGCGCGGCAGAGAGCTCCGGGATCGAGGCGGGCACACCCGGACTCAGCACGATCAGGTCGGCGGCGGTAAACGTGGACGTCTCATGCGCGCCCAGCTCGAGCCGTACACCGGCCGACCGCAGGCGGTCCGCGTCAGCGATGTCTTCCCGCTTGTCGGTCAGCGTCACCGACGCACCGCGCCGAACGAGCAGATGCGCCGCCGCGATGCCGCTGCGCGCCGCACCGACGACGGTGACGCGTTTGTCACGGACCGAGAAAGTCTGGGCGGTCATCTGAGCTTCAGCGTCGTCAGACTGAAAAGGGCGAAGACGATCGCCGCGATCACGAACCGGGTGATCACCTTCGGTTCACTCCATCCGATCAACTCGAAGTGGTGGTGGAGTGGAGCCATTCGGAACACGCGCTTCCCGGTGAGCTTGAAGGAGCCGACCTGGACGATCACCGACATCGCTTCGAGAACGAAGACTCCGCCAACGATCGCGAGAAGAAACTCCTGCTTGATCAGGACCGCGACGGTGCCGATGGCGCCGCCGAGCCCCAGGGAGCCGACGTCTCCCATGAAAATCTCCGCGGGATAGGAATTCCACCAGAGGAAGCCAAGGCTCGCCCCGGCGAGCGCTCCACAGAAAATGGTCAGCTCGCCGCTGAGGGGAGAGAACCGGGCGATTTGCAGGTAATCGGCGAAATCGCGGTGACCGCTGATGTAGGAGAGCGCCGTGTAGGCGCCGGCAGCCACCGCAAAGACACTGATCGCTAGCCCATCGAGCCCGTCGGTCAGATTCACCGCGTTGCTCGTGAAGACCAGCACGAGCATCGCAAACGCTACGTAGAGCCACCCGAGGTCAGGTATGAAGCGCTTGAAGAACGGAAAGACGAGGCGCGTGTTATACAGAGGCGGCTCGGCGGTCGAGAGTGCGAGCAAAGCGAGCCCGACACCGAGTGCGATCGCGAATTGCCAGGCCAGCTTGTACCGCGGACGCAAGCCGTGGTGGGTCCGCCGTACGATCTTCAGATAGTCGTCAGCGAACCCGACACCACCGAATGCGAGCGTGGCCAGGACGGCCACCCAGATGTACGCGTTCTGCAGATTCGCCCACAACAACGTCGGGACAATCGCAGACGTCAGAATCAGCACGCCACCCATGGTCGGCGTCCCCGCCTTGGTGCGATGCGTCGCCGGACCTTCCTGGCGGATCACCTGCCCGACCTGGAATTCGCGCAGCTTGCGGATCATGAACGGCCCGAGGAAGAGCCCGATGGCGAGTGCGGTGATGCTCGCGGCAGCCGTCCGGAACGTGATGTAGCGCGTGACGTTCAGGATCGGCACGTAGCCGCTGAAGTGGTGGAGGTAGTAGAGCATCAGGCGTACTCCGCCCTGAGACGCCCGACCACCGCATCGAGTCCGATGCTGCGCGATCCCTTGATCAGGATGAGGTCGCCGGGACGCGTCCGCTGCAGCGCCAGGTCGGCCGCCTGCCCGGCATCCGGCACGTGGAAAACTGCAGCCTGCCGCATCCCGGCACGAACCGCCGCGTCGGCCATCGCACGCGCGGCGTCATTTCCAACGGTAATCAGAAGATCGAGGCCTGCCGCCGCGGCGCGGGCACCTGAGGCCTCGTGGAGGAGCCGGGCGTGGGCGCCGAGTTCCAGCATCTCGCCGAGGACCGCAATCCTTCTGGCGCTGCCGGTTGCCGCAGCGATCGTATCCAGCGACTGCTTGAGCGCGGCGGGGCTCGAATTGTAGGAGTCATCGACGAGCGTCAAACCGCCGGGCAGCCGCAGGAGCTCTCCGCGATGGTGCGCCGGCTTGAGCGCAGCGAGTGTTTCGGCGATCGTCGCGACCGGAACCTCGAAGGTCACCGCGACAGCAGTCGCGGCGAGGGCGTTCGAAAGATTCCCCATTCCGAGAAGAGGCGAGCGCAGCCCGAATTCACCGGCGGGCGTCCGGACCGTTGCCCGCGTGCCTTCGAGGCCCCGCGATTCGACCTGCACCGCGCGAACATCGGCATCAGCATCGATCCCGAAGCGTACGACGCGCCCGTTGAATGATGCGACGCGCGACATCAGCCGCTGGTCGTCGGCGTTGGCGATGAGCACGTCTTCGGGCCGGGCGTTTTCCAGCAGCTCCGCCTTCGCATCGGCGATCGCATCGGCCGACTCGAAGAATCCGATGTGGGCGTCACCGACGTTGGTCCACACGCGGACTTCGGGTTCCGCGATGCCGACCAGCGTCCGGATTTCGCCAGGATGATTCATGCCGAGCTCGACCACCGCGACGTCGGGGCCGCTGCGCAGTTCGAGCAGCGAGAGCGGCAGCCCGATGTGATTGTTCAGATTCCCCTTGTTGCGAAAAACCTGGTACCGCGCCGCCAGAAGATCCGCCGTAATTTCCTTGGTCGTCGTCTTTCCGGCACTGCCGGTTATGGCGACTACCCGCGACCGCGACTCTCTCCGGACGAACCGGCCAGCGTTCTGCAGCGCCCTCGTGGTGTCGTCCGCCTCGACGACAACCGCGTCGGTCGGACGGCCAGCCCGAGCGGCGTCGCGAACGAGCACGCCGGCCGCTCCCTTTCGCAGCGCCTCCCCCACGAAGGCCTCGCCGTCAAACCTCTCGCCGCGAATCGCGACGAAAAAATCGCCGGGATCCAGCGTCCGCGTATCGATCGACACGCGGCCGATCGGGGTCGATGCGTTCCCCGACGCGACCCGCCCCCCGGCGGCGTTTGCGAAAACCCCTGCAGTCAGCGACACCGGCGGCACCGTCGTTACGAAACCCGTGATCCGCGCCGCTGTGCGAGCGCAGCGCGGGCGACGTCCACGTCGTCGAACGGCAGCGTCCGCTCGCCGATGACCTGATATTTCTCGTGACCCTTCCCGGCGACGAGCACCAGATCCCCCGGACGCGCGTCCTTGACCGCGCGCTCGATCGCCAGCTTGCGATCCGGGATCGCCAGAAACGCCGGCGCCTTGGGGCGCTGTCCGCCGGTGCCGATCCGGTCGGCGGGCAGCACGATGCCGCGCTTGATGTCCTCGATGATCTGATCGGGGTTCTCCGAACGCGGATTGTCGGAGGTGACGACAATCACGTCGCTCAATCGCGCCGCAACGGCACCCATCAGCGGCCGTTTCGTTTTGTCACGGTCGCCGCCGCAGCCGAACACCGTGATGACGCGGCCCGACGCCAGAGGACGTGCGGTCTCGAGGAGATTCTTCAGCGCATCGTCGGTGTGGGCGTAATCGACGACCACACGCACTTCGTCGGCCGGCTCGGACACGACTTGAAAGCGACCGGGGACGTTGGTGAGCCGGCTGACACCGGTCTCGATCGAGCTGAATGGCAGGTCGAGCGCCATCGCGGTCGCCGCCGCCGCCAGGATGTTGTACGCATTCGGACGGCCAACCAGATGCGACTTCAGGTGCAACGTGCCGCGTGGCGTCCGTGCCTCGAACGACAAGCCGTCGAGCGAAAGGCTCAGCGGGCCCGGGCGCACATCCGCCGGGGCGTCGATCGCGTAAGTGACGGGGCGGCGTGCCGCCGCGGCGAAATCGGCGCCGCGTGGGTCGTCCGCGTTCGTGATCGCAATCGCACCCTCGGGCAACAGCTCGAAGAGCCGGCGCTTCGCCGCAAAGTACTGCTCCATGTCGCCGTGGAAGTCGAGGTGATCGCGGGTCAGATTCGTGAAAATGCCTGCGGCGAACCGCAGCTGATCGGCGCGACGTAGCGCGAGCGCATGAGACGAAACCTCCATCACGCACGCTCCGCACCCCTGCTCGACCATGTCGCGCAGCATGCGCTGCAGCTCCGGAGCTTCCGGCGTCGTTCGCGCTGCGACATACTCGCGGTCGCCGATCCGGTAGCCGACTGTGCCGAGCCGGCCGCAGGTGATCCCGGCAGCTTCAAAAATCGACGCGAGAAGGTACGACGTCGTCGTCTTGCCGTTCGTGCCGGTAATCCCGATCAGCGTCAACTGTTCGCTCGGGCGCCCGTGGAACTCGGCCGCGAGTGCAGCCAGAGCAAGACGAGCGTCAGTCACCTGAAGCCAGGGGACGGCCCCGCCTTCAGGCGCCGGCGATTCTGCAAACACGGCTGCCGCCCCACGCGCAACCGCATCCGCCGCATATGACGTTCCGTCCGCTTGCAGCCCCTTCAAAGCGACGAAAACGGCTCCAGGCGTGACCGTCCGCGAGTCGTAGGCAACGGCGGTGACCGGCGTTGGTGGCAACCCCTCCGCGCGCGAAAGCAACGCGCCAAATGGCGCGTGCGTGGCGACCGCGTGGACCAGGTCCGGCAGGTTCATTGCTGTGGGACTCCGGCCTGGACCACGGGCATGCGACGGGCCAGCTTGAGTCGCGCCGAATCGCCAAGGACGAGTGGCGCGCCCGGTTCGGGCGACTGCTCGATGACGAAGCCGTCGCCCGACACCTTGAAATTGAGGCCGAGACGAGTCAGCGAAGTAACCGCAACCCGCGCACTCAGGCCACGGAGGTCGGGCATCGTCCCCGGCACCACGGCTTCGGGATGAGGCCTGGTGAAGATGTTTTTGATGTTTCGCGGCGTTCCTGTGTCGATATTGTCGTTACCTTTGATCGCGAGGATGGGAGAGGGAGCATTGATCGTCGGCGGCACTCCGAGCTGGCGCAACGATGCTTCCGCGATTCGCTGAAAGATCGGGGCCGCCACGGTGCCGCCATATGCCGTCACAGGGCCGTGCGGTGAGTCGATGACGACGATGATCGACAGGACCGGCTTTCGCGAGGGCACGAAGCCGACGAATGACGTGTTGTAGTCGCTGTTCGAGTAGCGGGCGTTGACCACTTTCGCAGCCGTCCCGGTCTTGCCTGCGACCGTGAAGCCTTCGATATGGGCGGCCTTCGCCGTGCCACGCTCGACGACCGCCTCCATGATGGTGGTGAGCGTTGCCGCGGTCTCCGCGGTAACCGTGCGCTGCAGCGCTTTCGGCGGCACCGGCTCCCGTCGCCCATTTCTAATGAACGCGCGGACGATGCGCGGCTCGAACAGCGTTCCGCCGTTGGCGACCGAGCTCACTGCCGCCGCCATCTGGAGAGGTGTGACGCTGATCTGGTACCCCATCGACACCGACGCCAGGCCGCTGTCGTTCAGTTGTGACGCGTTCCACACGAGGCCGGCGCTTTCGCCGCTGAAGTCCGGCGAGAGCGTGTGTCCGAATCCGAACCGGTTGATGTAGCGGCCGAGCCGTTCCGGGCCAATCCTGAGACCCGCCTTGATCGCGCCGACGTTGCTGGATTTCACAATGACGTCTTCGAACGAGAGCACGCCGTACGGGTGGACGTCGCGGATCTTGCGCCCGGGGAAGGTGATGAACCCTGGGGCGCAATCGATCAGGTCACTGGTCTGAAGAACGCCCTCCTCGAGAGCCGCCGAGGCCGTCACGAGCTTGAAGGTCGAGCCTGGCTCGTACGTGTCCTGGATGACCCGGTTCCTCCGCGCGTCATCGGTCGCCTGGTTGAAGACGTTGGGATTGAACGTCGGGTAGTTCGCCAGCGCGAGGATCTCACCCGTGCGCGGATCCATGATGAGGACGGCGCCGCCAGCCGCGTTGTGCTCCTCGACGCCCGCCCGCAGCTCCCGCTCAACGATGTGCTGGAGGTACTGATCGATCGTGAGCTCGATCGTGTCACCGGCTGTAGCCGCGCGCTCCTCGCGCGCGCCACGCGCGTCGCGTCGCGAGTCCACTTGAAGAATCAGCAGGCCTTCCTTGCCTCGAATGCGGCCATCGTATTTGGATTCGACACCGCCCAGACCGACGTTGCCCGTACCGACAAACCCGAGCGCGTGTGCAAGGAGGGTTCTGTTCGGGTAGTAGCGCCGGCTCTCTTTGTAGAGCACGACGCCGGGCAGTTTCAGCTTGGCAACGCGTGCGGCAGCTTCAGGTGACACGTGGCGCTCGAGGAATTCAAATCGGCTTTTCTTATCCTCCAGCTTGGTCTTGATCTCGACCAGCTTCGCTCCATCGCAGGCGTCGATCGCGGCACAGATCTGGGACGCGGTATTGCCGGAGTCGACAACGTGCGACGGGTCGGCGGCGATCGTTTCGGCATCGACACTCATCGCGAGCAGCTTGCCGTTTCGATCCAGGATCTCGCCGCGCTTGGCGGGGAGCTTGAGAGTGCGGATCTGCTGCTTATTCGCCCGCAGCGTCATTTCTGCGTGCTCGACGACCTGCAGGTAGATGAGCCGCGCTTCAATGCCCACCGTCCAAAGGGCAAACACCACGGCGCAGACCAGCACTCGCGAGCGCAGTGTCCGGCGCCATTCGAGTGGCGGGACGACGGCTTCGCGGGGAGCGACGCGCTGTACAGACATCGAGGGGAGTCTGAGTTTGCCGGTGAGCTGTTCTGCGTCACGAGTGGCTCCTGTCGCGTGTTCAGCGCGCGGCGACGACAGATTTGTCGGCGGGCGCCGAGGGCGTCACCCGCTCGATCACGATGGCCTGGTCGCGCGGTGGGGCGACGAGGTTCAGCTTCTTCGCGACGTTCGCGATGCGCTCAGGAGCCCGGAGCGTTTCGACTTCGAGACGCAACTGCCGGTTGATCTCGACCTGTGCGGCGTGTTCAGCCTGCAGGTCCTGAATCCGGTACCCGTGCTGCAAGAGTTCCACTTTCTGCCAGACCGAGAAGAGCACGACGATCACGAGCACGGCCCCGGTCGTCAGCGAACGCCACAGCTGCTTCTGCCTCGCCTGGTCGACCTCGCGGATGATCGGGTTATTGCGAACGTCCTTCTTGATGGCGTATTCGAAGTCGACGCTGCTCATGCCAGCCTCTCAATCGCGCGCAGTTTCGCGCTGCGCGCTCGTGGGTTGCGCGCAATCTCTTCGTCACCCGGTACGACCGGTTTGCGGGTCAGCACCCGCCACGCATCGCCCGCCGCCGCCAGTGCCCGGAAGGTGTGCTTGACGATGCGATCCTCGAGCGAGTGGAAGGTGATGACGGCGAACCTCGCGCCGGCGAGCAGCCGGCGGGCGGCCTGACCGAGGAACGCATCCAGGCCGTCGAGTTCTCGATTCACCAGGATTCGAAGCGCCTGGAACGTCCGCGTGGCCGGATCGATCCGCTGATAACCTCGCGTCGGAACCGACCGCCTGACGATGTCGGCCAGGACGCCAGTGGTTTCAATCCGGGCGGTTCGGCGTGCGTGGACGATCGCCCGTGCCACGCGGCGCGAATGCCGTTCCTCGCCAAACTGAAAAATCGCATTCGCCAGCTCGGTCTCATCGGTGTTGGCGATGAGATCCGCGGCGGTCGGCCCCTGGCTCCGGTCCATCCGCATGTCGAGCGGTTCGTCACGACGGAAGCTGAAGCCGCGCCCTTCGGCGTCGAGTTGCAGCGAAGAGACGCCGAGATCGGCGAGGATGCCGTCGACCGCCGCAATCTGCCTGGCATCGAGGACGCTCGGCAACTCGCGATAATCGGCGTGCACGAGTTCCAGGCGATCCGCGAAGGGCGCGAGTCTGTCGCGCGCCATCGTCAAAGCGTCATCGTCGCGATCGAGGCCGATGAGTTTCGTCACGCCCGCGGAAAGCAGCGCGGCGCTGTGGCCGCCAAGACCGACCGTGCAATCGACGAAGACGCCGCCACGCGCCGGGGCCAGGAGCGCGAGGACCTCGTCCACCATCACCGGTTCGTGGCGCGCGGTGTCGGTGGCCATCAGATCCCGAACTCCGACAACGCACGCGCGTCGTCCTCGGTGTACGGCTCGCGCTGTAACTTGGCGACGAATCGCTCGTGATTCCAGATATCGAGGTAGTCGTACTGGCCGAACACGTCCACCTCGCCCGCCATCCCGGCGGAGTCACGCAGCCGCGCGTGAATGATGAGGCGCCCCTGCGCGTCGATTTCGGCGACCTGGCCGAAGTAGTTGATGCGATCGAAATAGCGGAGGCGGGCGGGATGGGTGGAGGGGACACGCGCCAGCTTCTCTTCCAGCGTGATCCAGACCGGCATGGGATAGACGCGGACGTACTCCCCCGTTAAGCTCGTCACGAACACCTCCGATCCGTGCTGCCCCTCGATGAGGCTGCGGAAGGCGTTCGGGATCTTGAGCCGCCCCTTGTCATCAATTTTGGCGGTATGGTTGCCCCGGAGCACGTCTGTTTACTCCACTTTGCTCCACAAAAATCCACGGCGATAGTAGAGATGGTGGGCCCCTTCTGTCAACCTAAAATATAGGTACACAGAGGGTTACGTTTTTTTTTCGCTATGGCAAAGTAAAAGCGAACGTCGCCGGACGAGGTGCGCCCGCGTGCTAGGATGTGCAGATCTGGCTCAGGTGTGGCGTGCGAGATGGCTACGCTGCCTTCGGCCGGATATAGACGAGCATGCTTCGAGCCGGACTAATCGGGTTTCCATCCTCGGGAAAGACCGCACTCTTCCAGTTGCTGACGAGCGCGCGAGAAGCGCCGCGGAACGCGGCGAAGCAGGACGCGAACGTCGGCGTGTCGCGCGTCCCTGACGATCGCCTCGATCAGCTCACGGCCCTGTTCAATCCCAGAAAGCACGTCCCCGCTACTGTCGAATTCGCCGATATCGCCGGCGTTTCCGGCGTGAAAACCGGCGCGGCGGCGCTCCTGGATGTCGCGGCTTTCCGAAACGCGGACGCCTTGCTCCATGTCGTCCGCATGTTTCGCGACCCCGCGGTTGCGCATCCCTCCGGGACGATTGATGCGGCGCGCGACGTCCGAGCCATGGAGGACGAACTGATCCTCGCGGATCTCGGTGTCGTCGAACGTCGGCTCGAGCGCCTCGAGCGGGATCTCAAGAAGGGACAGAGCGCGGAGCTGAAGAAGGAACAGGAGATCCTGCTGCGGTGCCGGCCCGCGCTGGAAGAAGGCAAACCGCTGCGCGCCATGGAACTGGCCGGGGACGATGCCAAGCGGCTCCGCGGGTTTCAGTTCCTCTCGGCGAAACCGATGCTGCTGGTGCTGAATCTCGACGAAGAAGACCTCCCGCGCGCCGACCAGGCCACCAGACTCGCGGGACTCGACGAATTCGTTGCCGGCGCGGCCACTCGGGCCGTCCCGATCTGCGCGAAAATCGAGCTCGAGATCGCGCAGCTCGAACCTGCCGATGCCGCCGCATTTCTCGCCGATCTCGGCCTGAAAGAGTCCGGGCTCGATCGCGTCATTCGCGCGAGCTACGACCTGCTCGGGTACATCTCGTTTTTCACCGTGGGTGAGGACGAGAATCGCGCGTGGTCGATCCCGCGCAACACCCCGGCGCAGCTGGCGGCGGGAGAAATCCACAGCGACATCCAGCGCGGATTCATCCGGGCCGAGGTCGTCCGCTACGATCACCTCCTTGCCCGCCGGACGATCGCCGCCTGCCGCGAGCACGGCGAGCTCCGCCTCGAAGGCAAGGAGTACATCGTCCGGGACGGCGACGTGATCAACTTCCGGCATGCGACATGATGCGCGGGACGTGGTGCGCGGCGCGCAGTGCGTCGTGCGCGGTGCGTAAGGCTCGCGGGCTGCAGGGTGGTCGAACCGGCTTTCCGCGCTGCGCACCACGCCCTGCGCACTACGGCTCTATACTGATACGCCCATGAGTGTGCGTACGATCCTGGTCTGCGAGGCGCAGGTCCCCTTCGTCCACGGCGGCGCCGAGATTCACGTTCGTGAACTGGTGCGCGAGCTGCGCGATCGCGGCTATCTCGCCGAGCTGGTGAGCGTCCCGTATAAGTGGTATCCCAAAGAGGAGATCCTGCCGCACGCCGCCGCGTGGCGGCTGCTCGATCTGAGCGAGAGCAACGGTCAGACGATCGACCGCGTGATTGCCTCCAAGTTCCCGACCTATTTCGTTCGACATCCCAACAAGGTGGCGTGGCTGATCCACCAGTACCGCGCCGCGTACGAATTGTGCGGCACCGTCTACAGTGACTTCTCACACACCGAGCAGGACGTCGGCCTGCGTGAAACACTGATCAAGCTCGATACCGAAATGCTCGGCGAGTGCCGCGCGATCTTCACGAACGCGCAGAACACCGCGTCGCGGCTCGAGAAGTACAACGGTCTGAAAGCCGAACCGCTCTACCATCCGCCGCGGCTGGCGAAGCAGATCCGGTCAGGTGAGTACGGTGATTATGTGCTGTCGGTCGGCCGGATCGAATCCGTCAAACGGGTGGACCTGATCGTCCGCGCGATGGCGCAGGTCGACGAAACGCTGCAACTCGTCGTCGCGGGCGACGGCACGCAGCGCGAGAACGTCGAGCGCATCGCCAGCGAAGCGGGCGTCTCCGATCGTGTCGCCTTTCTCGGCGCAGTAGACGATGACGAGCTGCTCGACCTTTATGCCGACGCAGTGGCCGTCGCCTACCCGCCGTTTGACGAGGACTTCGGCTACGTCACGCTCGAAGCGTTTCTCGCCCGAAAACCAGTCATTACGTGCGTGGATTCCGGCGGGCCCAACGAGTTCGTGATCGACGGCGTCAACGGCCGGAGTACGGAGGCGACGCCCGAAGCGTACGCCGAGGCGATCAGAGACATCGCCGGCGACAGAGCGAAGGCGGCGCGTCTCGGCGATGCCGGATACGACCGCGCGCGCACGATCACGTGGGACGGCGTCATCGAGAAGCTCGTGCAATAATCCGCCACATCCGTGCGGAAACTCATCATCCAGATTCCGTGCCTGAACGAGGCGGCGACGCTCCCGGCCACGCTCGCCGATCTGCCTCGGTCCGTACCCGGAATAGACGCCGTCGAAGTCCTCGTCATCGATGACGGCTCCACCGACGGCACTGCCGACGTGGCGCGTGCCTGCGGCGTCGAACACATCGTCAGCTTCCGCCGCAACAAGGGACTGGCGGCGGCGTTCATGGCCGGGATCGATGCGGCCCTCAAGGCAGGCGCTGATTTCATCGTCAATACCGACGCCGACAACCAGTACGCGGGACGGGAAATCCCGCGACTCCTCGCGCCGCTCCTCGCCGGCCAGGCGGATATCGTGATCGGCGACCGCAACATCGCCGAGCTGTCGCATATGTCGTGGCGCAAACGGCAGTTGCAGCGGCTCGGCAGCTGGGTCGTGCGCCAGGTTTCGAACACGACAGTGCCGGATACGACGAGCGGATTCCGGGCCTACACGCGGGACGCCGCGCTGCGTATGACGATCGTGTCGGAGTTTTCCTACACGCTCGAATCGATCATCCAGGCCGGCAAGAAGCGGATGGCGATCACCCACGTCGAGGTGGCAACCAACCCGCGGACGCGCGAATCGCGACTATTCGGCAGCATCTTTTCGTACATCAAGCGCTCGTCGGCGACGATCGCGCGCATCTACGCGATGTACGAGCCGCTCAAGGTCTTCACCTACATCGGACTCACGCTGTTCGGAGCCGGCTTCCTCCTCGGCCTCCGACTGGTCTACTTCTATTTCCAGTTCGAGGCCGGCCGCCACGTTCCATCCGCAATCGCCGCAGCGCTGCTGATGATCCTGGGATTCATGGTGCTGGTGATCGGACTCCTCGCCGATTTGAATGCCGGCAACCGCAAGCTGCTGGAGGACGTCCTCTATCGCGTCCGGTCGCTGGAGCTCAGCAGCACGGTGCGGCGGGACGAGTCAGAGCGTCTGACGCACTCCGCGCCGAACGACCGGTGGGAGCGCTAGTGGCCGACGGTTCGGCCGTGTCGGTCGTGATCCCCGCATACAACGAGGCCGCCGCGATCGCATCGGTGGTGACGCAGCTGCAAACCGCCGGCCCCTGGCACGAAATCATCGTCGTCGACGACGGATCGGATGACGGCACGGCTGTCACCGCGGAAACAGCTGGTGCGCGCGTCGTCCGCCATCCTTACAACAAGGGCAACGGCGCGGCGGTGAAAAGCGGTATTCGCGCTGCCACAGGTGAGTTCGTGCTCATCGTGGACGGCGATGGGCAGCACCGGCCCGAGGATGCGCGGCGAATCGTCGGCAGGCTCGGCGAGTACGACCTGGTCATCGGCGCGCGGAGTGTCTCGACGCAGGCGACTCACGCGCGACGATACGGCAACGGCGCGCTCAATCGGCTCGCCAGTTATCTGACCGACCGCGATATTCCGGATCTGACGTCCGGGTTCAGGGCGGCGCGTCGCGAGCACCTTCGCGAGTTCATCCATCTGCTCCCGAACGGATTCTCGACCCCGACCACGACCACGCTGGCGTTCATCAAGGCGGGATACAACGTTGCGTTCGAGCCGATCGAGGCGCGGGTTCGCGTCGGGCAATCGAAGATCCGCCTGGCCCGGGACGGCGCCAAGTTCCTGATGATCATCCTGAAGATCGTGACGCTGTTCAGCCCGTTGCGCGTCTTCCTGCCGATCGCGCTGGTCGCGTTCGTCTTCGGCAGCGGCTACGGGCTGTGGGGGGTTACGGCGAATTCGAAGATCCCCAACGGCGCGGTGCTGCTGATCATGTTTTCAGTGATCGTGTTTCTCGTCGGCCTCGTCTCGGAACAGATCGCCGCGCTACGCTTCGAGGGACGCCAGTAACGACCGCATGGATGGGCGACGCAGCAGGCGGCTGATCCTCGCGGCGGCCGGCGTCGCACTTCTGCTGCGCCTCGCGTTCGCGTTTTTCTACTGGACCGACAAACCTCTCACCCATGACGAGCGCGAGTACCTCTCACTCGCCGAGAGTCTCTCCGGCGGCCGCGGATTCACTTATGACGAGACCGGGGACGCGGGTACCAGCCCGCGGTTTGGCCGCGCGCCTGGGTATCCCGCCTTCCTTGCACTGTTCCCAATACCGGCCCGACCGGAGTCTGCTCCCGCCCTCATCAAGATCGTTCAATCGGCGCTCGGTGCAATCGGCATCCTGCTGATCGCGTCCACCGCGCGGAGGGCCGCGGGCGAACGCGCCGGTGTGATTGCCGCCTGGATCGCGACTGTGTACCCGCCGCTCGTCTGGATGCCGTCGTATGTGCTCAGCGAGGCGCTCTACTTGCCGTTGGCGCTTGGCTGTACGCTGTTGCTGACCGTCGCCGGCACGACGCTGCCTTCGAACATTCGGCGCTCGGCCGCCGCGGGACTCATCGCCGGAGCGGCCACTCTGGTCCGCCCTGGGATGCTCATTTTTCTGCCGATGGCGGCCCTGTGGCTCGCGGGTCGGCGGCAGCTGGCGCCGGCGCTTGCGTTCACGCTTGCCGCGACGGTGGTCATCGCGCCGTGGACGGTGCGCAACGTGCGGCAGTACGGACGTTTCGTTCTGATCGCCTCCGAGGGAGGCGTGACTTTCTGGACCGGCAATCACCCGCGGGCTCGTGGTGAGGGGGACCTTGCGGCGAATCCCGAGTTGAAACGCGAAGAAATCGTTTTTCGCGCCGCGCACCCGGGACTCTCCGCCGAAGAGCTCGAGCCGCTGTATTACCGCGACGCCTTGCAACACATCAGGAACAATCCGGGCGGCTGGATCGGACTCCTCATCCGGAAGGCGTTCTATACGATCGTTCCGATCGGCCCCTCGTATACGCTACACTCGACGAAGTACCTGATCGCGAGCGTCGTGCCGTACGGAGTACTGACGCCGCTGGCGGTTGCAGGTTTCATCGTGATCCGGCGTTCCGGACAACCCCCTGAAGCGCTGTACCTGCTGGCGGCATCCGTCGTGCTCACGAGCCTGATCTTCTTTCCGCAGGAGAGGTTTCGCCTGCCGGTAATCGACCCGCTGATCATTATCGGCGCCGCGCCGGCGATTGGCGCCGCGAGTCGCAAGCACCCATGAATACGCTCGTCGTCGTCCCGACCTACAACGAACGCGACAACCTTCCGCTCCTGGTACCTGGCGTGCTCGCCCACCCGGGTTTTCGCATGCTCGTCGTGGACGATGGCTCCCCCGACGGGACCGGTCAGATTGCGGACAGCCTCGCGCAGCAGTATCCCGGCCGGATCGAAGTAATGCACCGGACCGGACCGCGCGGCCTCGGCCGCTCCTACGTCGATGGCCTCAAGCGCGCGCTGCAGACTGACGCGACGCTGATCTGCCAGATGGATGCGGACCTTTCGCACAATCCGGAATATCTGCCGTCGCTTGTGGCTGCAGCCACGGCGGAATTCGACGTCGTCATCGGTTCGCGCTACCTGAATGGCGTCAGTGTGGTGAACTGGCCACTGCACCGGATTTTTCTGAGCACATTCGCGAACCGCTACATCAAGGCGGTCACCGGCCTGTCTCCCAGTGACTGCACCAGCGGCTTCCGGTGCTGGCGCCGGGAAGCATTGGAGAAGCTTCCGCTCGATAGTGTCGTGTCCGACGGCTACGCCTTCCTGATCGAGATGCTGCACGAGGCGTCGCGTACCGGCGCCCGGATCGGGGAAGTGCCGATCATCTTCGTGGAGCGTCGTCAGGGGCAGTCGAAGATCTCCAGCGGCGTGTTGATCGAATCGCTGATCACACCCTGGCGGCTGGCGCTTCGACGAAAGAAGTAGCGGTGGGCGAAGTCGTCGTCATGGTGACGACGTCGTACCCGCGGTTCCCGGGCGATAGCGTCGGCACGTTCATGGAGCCGATTGCCAAGGGCGTCGCCGCACGAGGCCACACAGTGCACGTGGTTGCCCCCTGGCATCCACTGGTTACGCGGCAGCCGTCCGAAGAAGGCGTCCATTTTCATTTCTACAAATACGCACCGCACCCGTCGCTGAACGTGTTCGGATACGCGGCTGCGATGAAGGCGGACGTCAGCCTCCG
Source organism: uncultured Acidobacteriota bacterium (assembly GCA_963810305.1). Classification (GTDB taxonomy): domain Bacteria; phylum Acidobacteriota; class Vicinamibacteria; order Vicinamibacterales; family 2-12-FULL-66-21; genus JACDCA01. Next base: position 323,666 of record CAWEMY010000005.1, on the reverse strand, counting down.
GGCGCAGGCGTTCGTCGCTGCCCCCCTGGCGCTGGCCGCCGGATGGCGCACGGCGCGCAAGATCGCGCGAAGGCACAACGCGACGATCATGCACGGCCACTGGGTGATCCCCGGCGGTGTCACGGCAGCGGCAGCGGCGTCGGGCCGTCCGCTGGTCATCAGTCTCCACGGCTCGGACGTCTATGTGGCCGAACGTCTGCTGCTGGCGCGCGTCGCCGCGCGCTCGGCCTTTCGCAAGGCTGCGTTCGTCACCGCATGCAGCGCCGATCTCGCCCGACGGGCAGTCGCGCTCGGAGCCAACCCCGAACGAATGATGGTGATCCCGTACGGTGTAGACGCGGAACGCTTTCGTCCCGACGCCGGCGCCAGAGTCGCGCTTCGCGCGCAACTCGGTATTCCCGCCGATGCTTCCCTGATCGCTGCCGCCGGACGTCTCGTCCGCAAGAAGGGTTTCGAGTACCTGATCGACGCTGTCGGACGACTGCCCGCCCCAACGGTCCTGGCCATTGCGGGTGACGGGACGCTGCGCGAGGAACTGCGCGTGCGGGCTGCCTCCCACGGCATCAGCGAACGCGTCCGCTTCCTTGGCGACCGGTCACAGGACGATGTCGCGGCGCTGTTCGCGGCGGCAGATGTTGTCGTCACGCCGTCAGTGCGGGATGAGGCGGGGAACGTCGACGGTCTTCCCAATGTCGTGATGGAAGCGCTGGCCAGCGGCACTCCCCTGATTACCACTCTGGCGGGCGGCATCGGAGCAGTAGTCGAGCACGAATCGACCGCGCTGATCGTGCCGGAGAAGGATGCCGAGGCAATCGCCCGGGAGGTCGGACGCGCGCTGGCTGACGGGGCCCTGCACGATCGTCTGGGTTCGGGCGCGCGTGCGCTGGCGCAGGAACGATTCGGCTGGGCTGGCACTGCGGCGGCGTTCGAGGAGGCCTACCGGCACGCACTCGACGTCGCCCGGGCGCACCGGACATCCAGCGTTTCGTGATGACGGGATACGAAAACGTGACGGCCCGGTTTTTCTACACTAACATTTACCCGTTATCCCGATGACACAGTCCAGTAATACCAAGCCCGGTCTCAGTGTGTTTTTTCCGGCTTACAACGACAGCGGAACCATCGCGAGCCTGGTGATTGCGGCGATCCAGGCTGCCCGCAAGCTGACCACCGACTTCGAGGTCATCGTCATCAACGACGGGAGCCTCGACGGCACCGCCAGTATTGCGGACGAATTGGCGCGGAACTACCCCGAAGTCAAGGTCGTACATCACCCGCGGAATCGCGGCTACGGCGGCGCGCTGCGCAGCGGTTTCGAAGCGGCCACTCGTGATCTGGTCTTCTACACGGATGGCGACGCGCAGTACGATCCGTCCGAAATGAATGTGCTGTGGGAACGGTTCGCCGATGACGTCGACCTGGTCAACGGCTACAAGATCAGCCGCTCGGATCCCATTCACCGGATCGTGATCGGGCGCATCTATCACCACACCGTCAAGTTGCTGTTCGGCCTGCGCGTCCGCGACGTCGATTGTGACTTCCGGCTGATGCGCCGCTCCATCTTCGACAAGGTGACCCTGGAGAAGAACAGCGGCGTCATCTGTCTGGAGATGATGAAGAAGATCCAGGACGCCGGCTTCCGGGTGGCCGAAGTGCCGGTCCATCACTATCATCGCGCCTTCGGCCGCAGCCAGTTCTTCAACTTTCCGCGGCTGTGGCGGACCGGCCTGGACGTCGGACGTCTCTGGTACGACCTGGTCATCCGGCGCTCGCATCTCCGTGCGCAGCCGCACCCGGCATCGGCCGAGGCTGTTTCGCACCGCGGAGATCACGTGTGACAGACGCGTACCGCGAGTGGTATCGCGGACGCCGCGTGATGATCACCGGCGGGCTTGGATTCATCGGCAGCAACATCGCGCGCGCACTCGTCGATCTCGGTGCGGACGTCCTTCTCGTCGACTCGCTCATCCCCGACTACGGCGGCAACCTGCATAACATCGAGGGGATCGAGTCGCGGCTGCGGGTCAACGTCGCTGACGTTCGTCAGCAGACCACGATGAACTATCTCGTCCGCGACCGCGAGTTGATCTTCAATCTCGCCGGGCAGGTCAGTCACATCGACAGCATGCGCGATCCCGAGACGGACCTCGAGATCAACTGTCGCGGGCAGTTGACGATCCTCGAGGCCTGCCGGCGCCATAACGCAGGCACCAAAGTCGTTTTCGCCGGCACCCGGCAGGTCTATGGAAAACCAGACCGGCTCCCGGTGGACGAGGGGCATCTCGTCCGTCCTACCGACATCAACGGGATCAATAAGGCGGCGGGCGAGCACTATCACCTTGTCTATAACAACGTGTTTGGCGTCCGCGCCTGTTCGCTGCGGCTCACGAACGTGTACGGACCGCGGCAGCTCATTCGTCATGACCGTCAGGGATTCATCGGCTGGTTCATCAGGCTGGCGGTCGAGGGGCGCGAGATTCAGATCTTCGGCGACGGCTCCCAGCTCCGGGACTTCGTCTACGTGGACGACGTCGTCGATGCGTTCTTGAGGGCCGGCAGCGACGACGCGGTGAACGGCGACGTGTTCAACGTCGGCGGGGCCGAACCGATCAGCCATCGCGATCTCGTCGAGATGCTGATCCGGGCGGCCGGTCGCGGGACCGTGCGCTATGTCGAATGGCCGCCGGAAAAAAAGGCGATCGACATCGGCAGCTTCTACTCCAACTCCGACAAGTTCCAGCGCACCGTCGGATGGCGCCCTCGAGTCGGGCTCGAGGAAGGCCTGCGGCGGACCGTGGACTTCTATCGCGAGAACCTGCCGCGGTACGTGGGCGAGGCGTCGTGATTCCGTTTCTGAAGCTGACGCCGGGAGAGGACGCCGTCGCGATCCAGGATGCCGTCGAGCGGGTGGTCGAACGCGGCTGGTTCGTCCTCGGTCCCGAGCTGGAAGCATTCGAGGCGGAATTTGCTGAGGCGACGGGTGCGCCTCGTGCTGTTGGCGTCGGGACCGGCACCGATGCAATCGCTATTGCCTTGCGCGCACTCGGGATCGGCCGTGGCGATGAAGTCATCACCTCGCCACTTTCTGCCGCCTACAGCGCCCTGGCGATCATGATGGCCGGGGCACGACCGGTATTTGCGGACATCGATCCCGATCGGCTGACCATCGACCCGGCAGCGATCGCGGCGGCGGTGACACCGCGGACTGCGGCGATCCTGCCGGTCCACCTGTACGGCCAGGCCGCCGACATGCGGGCGATCGCCCGCGTCGCCGAACGTCACAGCCTCGCGATTGTCGAGGATTGCTGCCAGGCGCACCTGGCCACGTGCGATGGCCAGCCCGTCGGCAGCTTCGGTGCGGTCGCCGCCTACTCGTTCTACCCGACGAAGAATCTCGGTGCACTCGGCGACGGAGGGGCGTTGACGACAGCCCGGGACGACGTCGCCGATCGCGCCCGGCGGCTGCGCAACGGCGGACAGACCGACCGCTATAAGCACGGAGAGTTCGGCGTGAATTCGCGGCTCGACGAAATGCAGGCTGCCATCCTTCGCGCCCGCCTGCACTTCCTGCCCCGCTGGAACGCACGACGGCGCGCGATCGCGGCGGCGTATCGCGCCGCGCTGATCTCGGGACCGATGTTGACGGTGCCGCCGGAGTGCGATCCGGGTCACGTGTATCACCTCTTTCCCGTGCTCAGTGCCGAGCGCGCAGCGGTGCAGGAGAAACTGAAGGCGGCCGGGATCGAAACGCTGATCCACTACCCGGTTCCCATCCCGAGGCAGCCGGCCCTCGCGCCGGAGCAGCCTGACCAATGCCCGGTGGCCGACCGCGTGTGCGCCGAAGTCTTCTCGCTGCCGCTTTACCCGGCACTGCCGCTCGAGGCGGTCGGGGAAGTGGCCGCCGTCCTGTCGGGGTCCGCGGTGAGGCTCCCGTACTGACTGAGTGACACTTCTGCAACAACTCGGCGCGCTTCTCCTGATCGTCTGGCTGCCCGGCGCCGTTCTTTACCGGCTGCCGTGGCTCGATCGGGATAAGCGCGCCGCGCTCGACCCCGAAGAACGCGTCTTCTGGATGATCGTCCTCAGCTGCGGCTGGTCGCTCATGACCGTGCTCGCGCTCGCCGCGGCGGATCGCTACACCTTCAGACGCCTGCTGATCGCCAACGCCGCTCTGCCATCGCGGGAATCGCTGCTCGCACGGGCACGATTGCGCCTGAGGGCAAGGACACTTTCGCTCACCGCGCTCCTGCCGCTTGCGCTCACGATCTTCTGCGCGTTGCGTTTCACTCCCGCCGCTGAATACATCATGGGCGGCAAGGACCCTGGCACTTACGTCAACGAAGGCATCCAGATCGCGCAGCGCGGATCGATCCGCAGTACCGAGCCGGTCGTGGCAACCGTCCCCGTCTTCGCACGCGACTTGTTTTTCCCTCGTCATATGCACGGGCAGGGGCAGCCGCGCACGGACTACTACGGGATCCGGTTCATGGGTTTCCCCCTGCAGGATCCGGACACCGGCGTCACCGTCGGACAGTTTCCGCATCTCTTTCCAGCGTCGATCGCGATCGGGTACGGTCTGGACGGGCTCAGCGGGGCTCGCCGTGTCACGCCGTTCTGGGCGATTGCTCGGTGTGCTGGCCGTCTACTTCACCGGGTGTCCGTTTATTCGGCCGTCTCGCTGCCTTCGCGGCCGCCGCCTTGCTCGCGTTGAACGTCGTCACCGTCTGGTTCGCGCGCTATCCAAACGCCGAAGTCGTGATGCAGACGTTCTTGTTCGCAGCGCTGCTGGCCAATGCACGCGCGCATGTCGATGGCGACCGCTTCTTCGCACCCGCCGCCGGCGTGCTTCTCGGCCTGCTGCTCTTCCTGCGCTTCGACTCGGTGCTCGGTGTCGCCGGGCTCGCTGCGGGAGTGCTGCTCGGCGTCTTCGCCGGGCAGCGGCCCCGGTTCTCGATGCTTGCCGGATTCCTCGCTCTGGCGATCCCGGCGCTGCTCTACTACCGCGGGCCGCTGCGCGCGTATGCGAATCAGCCGCTCGAGTTCTTCGCTGCGCTGCCGTGGTGGCAATTGACCGTCCTCGGGATCGTCGTTCTGTGCCGCCATTGCCGCTCTCTGGCTCGGGCAGTCGAAACCCGTGGATCAGGTCCACAGTCGTGCGCTACGTCCCGTCCGCGATTGCGCTCGGCTCTTTGCATCCTGGCTATCTACGCTCTGTACTTCAGGCAACCGGGCGGCCGCCTCGCCGCCCACGACGCCTACTCGCTTCGCACCTTTGCGAACTTCTACGTCACGGTGCCGGCGGTACTGGCCGCGCTCCTCGGGTATCTGCTCTACGCGCGCGCGGCCTTCTGGCGCGACCCGGCGCTCTTCGCGACAGCGGCGATCTTTACCGTCTTCGTCTTCTACAAGATCCGGATCGTCCCGGAACACTTCTGGGCGGCGCGACGTTTTCTTCCGGTCATCCTGCCGGTCACCCTGCTTTTTGCGTGCGCGGCGGGCCTCGGCGGCACGGCAGGCGGCCGTGCCCGGCTGGTGCGCGGCGCACTCGGGATCATTCTCGTGTCGCTGCTCGGTTGGCACTACATGTGGGCGAGCGCTCCCGTCGCGGCCCATGTCGAGTACGCCGGGTTGATTCCCCAGCTCGAGCGGCTCGCGTCTCAATTCGGCAACGACGATCTGGTGATCGTGGAGGGACGCGACGCCCAGAGCGACGTGCACGTGATGGCGACGCCGCTCGCCTACGTCTACGGGCGAAACGTTCTCGTCCTGAACTCCGCGCGACCGGACAAGGCGGTGTTCGCCACGTTTCTCGAGTGGGCGAAGACGCGGTATCGGCGGGTGTTGTTCGTCGGCGGCGGCGGCACGGACCTTCTTTCGCACCGGTATGCGATCAAGGCGGTCTCGAGCACCCGGTTCCAGGTGCCGGAGTACGAATCGTCCCTGAATGCCTACCCTCGAGTCAATCAGACGCAAGGAGTTCGAATTCAGCGTCTACGAATTCGCGGCACCGGAGGCGTTGACACCGGAGGGGCGCTGGTTCGATCTCGACGTCGGCGTCAACGACGATGTGCACCTCCTTAGGTTTCATGCGAAGGAAGTTGCGGACGGGCGTACCTTCCGCTGGAGCCGACCCACGTCCTATGTATCAGTCACGACGATCTCGCCAGACAGCCGTGAGCTGATCCTCGTCCTCGGCGACGGCGGGCGTCCACCCGCCGCACCGGAGGCGAAGGTCGACGTCTTTCTTCACAACCAGCAGATCGGCTCGATAATCGTCAAAGGAGGCTTCACGCCGTATTCGCTCCGGATACCACCGGAACTCGCAGCGCGCGCCGCGGCCGCCCCCGACTCGGTCGAGCTCCGGCTCGTGACCGCGACCTGGAACCCCGCACGCGTCCTCGGCAGCGGCGACGATCGTGCGCTCGGCGTGATGGTCGACCGGGTGACGATAAAATGAAGCGCTCCGGCTGACGCTGCCGGCCTCGAGGGCTGCGCTAAGCGATTAAGAGACGCTCGCTGCCCTGAAGGGCTGCGCCACACGGTTAATGGCCGCAGTACCGAAGAGAAACGCCGTGATGGCCGTCAGCGACAGCCAGCGGTAGCGCGGGTACTCCAGCCTCACTACATAAGTCCCCCCCGCAGGCGCGTGGAAGGCGAGTTGCCCCTCCTGCGAGAACAGCGGGACGTCCCGATCTCCGGCTCGTGCTCGCCAGGCCGGGTAATAGTTGGCCCGGATGACGATGGTTGAACCGGCGTCGACATCAGAGAGGTTTACCGCCGCACCGAGGGTATCGAGGTCCGTGAGGACGCCGTGCCCAGTCGTCGTCACCACTGTTCGAACGTCGGCGCCCGGACGCTCGAAATGAGACCACGGGCCGTCCCGCCAGCGCTCGACGAACGCGCCGCTGCGCGTCAGATAGTCGCGGGTCGCGTCGGTCCAGACGAACAGGTGCCGTACGCCCCAGTGTTCCATCTCCGTCATGAAAGTCGCGACTGGGGTCTCGGCGATCGGTCGTCCCCGGAAGGTACCCGCGCCGACGACTTGCCCGCGCCAGATGGTCCAGTTCCACCCGTCGATCATCTGGCTGTAGAACCGTTGCCCGGCGAGGCGCGGGAGCAGACCTTCGAAATGCACGTCGAAGGGGGTGGTCTGGCTGCGGCGGGTTGGGTGGCTGTCCATATCGCGGTGCGGACTGATCTCGACGAGCACCATGCCGTCCGCGCGGGCGATCCGGTCCATGAGAGGTGGATTCCAGCTGCGCAGGTCGGTTACGTGGCGGACGGGCACATGGACGGACCCGACGTAGAGTCCGACTACGCAGAGGACGGCGACGGCGAGAGGGCGCCCCCCGGTCGTGCGCACGACGAAGCCGGCCAGCGCCGGGGCGGTGAGGAGCGGGAACATGTGCTGGGCGCGATCGAAGAGCGCCCCGGCCTCCGCTGTGTTCACCCGGAGCAGCAGCTGGGTGACGACCGCCGACCAGGCGAAGAAGCTGGTGCGGGATCGTCCAGGCAGGAGCGCAGTGACGATCAGCGCTGGCAGCCACACGTTCGCGAGACTGCGATAGTCGTTGAACCAGCGATGCGGCAGGAGGAGGATCTCGACGTTGTAGTAGATCGTGCGCAGGAACGCGGGCCAGTCCATCGGCGCGTGGGGGTCGTAGACCGTATTGTTGAAGCTCACGAACGCAGCGTGTCGAAGCGACTCCCAGTGCATGGGCAGAGCCGCGATCACGGCGACGCCGGAGGCAAATGCGACGCGGATGAACGCCGCACGGTCCCGGAAGTAGATCGCCTCGACCGTGAGGTAGATCCCGGCGTAGACCGCAAAGGCGGTATGCGTGTAGACAGCAAGGGTGAGCCCCAGACACATCAGCGGGCCGCCCCATCGCGTGCCGCGCCGGGCGGCGTGCCCTCCGGTCATCGCCAGCGCCGCACAAGCCACTCCCACCAGCGAGTTGGTGTCGCCGCTCGAGCCGAGCTGGCCCGAATAGCCGGCTGCAAAGAGACACGCGAGCCCGCTGCCGACCAGGCGCGTCTGGCGATCCTCGTGTCGGAGGTCGAGCCACACGTAGATCGGCACGAGAAGAAAGAGTCCCACGTGCAGCAGGTGGTACCCCAGACGGTCACCGAAGATCGTCATCGGCACAAAGGCCACCAGGGCGAAGTTCTGTGCGATGTCGGTAGAGGTCGGATATCCGCCGAGCAGCCACCAGTTCCAACCGACGAACACACCACGCTTGAGCAGTGCCACGCCGTTCGACGCCTGGGTGAATAGCTCCGTCCAGTCGTCCTTCCACGGGAGCTGCAGCCACGTGCCTGGCGGAAGACGGCCGAGGACAGCCGCCACCAGCACGCCGGCGCCTGCCAGCAGGAGCGCGATGCCGATGGGGCTTTTCAAGGCTACCGGCTGGCCGACCTTGCGCCATCCAGTGAGCGTCAGCGCCGTGGCGGCGACCAAAGAGGCAGCGTACCAAGGCTCCCGCCACCCGTGCAGCGCGCCCGGTAGAGCAGCGAACCGGCCAGTGGTAAGAAAGTTGGCCCACGCGAGCACGAGCGCGAAGGCGAGTGCCGCCAACGAGGCCCAGCGAGGCAAACGGAAGCTCTCGAATCGCGGGAGCCGTGGTTTGATGCCGCGAGCGACCGGGGAGGAATTCATCTGCGAAGGCTCATGGCGCGATCACACGCCACAGGTGGCGTTGTCCGGTTGGCCAGCCGTGCAGGGGGAAAGAAGCCACGAGTTCGAGCCTGAGTGGAGTGCGCGAGAAGCGGTGGGCCTTGTCGAGCACGCGCGCTTCGTCGGCAATGAAGTGAATCCCGTGGGATGCCACGAATTGATCGAATCGGCGCTCGGCCCAGTGCGTCCGGACGATGTGATTGACCAGCCCGTCGAGCGCGACCACACGGCCGGAGCCGAAGTACGCGGGGATGCCGGCATTGAAGGCGCCGATCCGTTCCGGCGCCGGCACCAGCGCCTCAATTGCGAGCTGACTGCGCCTGACGTCCGGTTGCCACGGATAGAGCGGCCGATCCTTGATGTGCCAGCGCGCGAGCAGCAGCACGGCGAGAATGACGAGCGTCGGTTGTAATGCTCGCCCGATCCTGACGCCGCCGGACACGGTGCCCAACGCCCACGGCACCGTCATGAACTGTATGAGCATTATCGTCAGGCAGGGAACGGTGAGCCACCAGATCTGGCGTTCGACGACCGCCAAGCCGTAGGTGAGGATCAGCGCTGCCAGCCACAGCAGCAGGCTCGCGACCGCACGACCCTGCAATGACGCCGGTCGTCTCAGCAGGGTGAACACCGGTCCCGCGCTCAAACCCAGGAAGCAGAGCGTGACGCTCGCTGCCGAGTAGCTCCACACGGTCATGGCGGCGAGGCAGCGCCTGGTGAAGTACTCGAGCGTCTTTGACAGGTTCTCCAGCCGCGCGGTGAACCCGGGGTACTGGTCCGACGCCCACAGCGTCTTCATCGCGCCGCTGTCCTGCACGATGGTGCCGACGTTCATCAACGAGAAAATCCACCAGGGACTCACCACGAGGACGGCGACGGCAGCCGCGGCGAACGCGGATGCGCCGGCGCGCAGCCGGTCGCCCGACCGTGAGATCGCCGGCCACGCCAGCCAGGCGATCGCGAGAGCGACGACGATCACGCCGTCCATCCGGGCGAGACAGAGAACCCCGAGGGCCAGCCCGTACACGGCCACGAGCCGCCAGGAGGGCTGGCGCCCGGCCATGCGCGCCTCGACGACCCGCAAATGCACGAGCAGGAGCCCGAGGGCCGACACCCCGTAGACGCTCGCTTCCGTGGCCTGCACGGCGATGAGGAAGGCGAGCGGATTGATCAGCCAGCAGGCGGCTGCCACCCAACCCCAGTCTGCATCGACGAGACGTTTCACCACCGCGAAAACCGCGGCGGCACTGCACACCTGAAAGGTGAGCGCTAGCACGATCGCCGACCGCAGCAGCGTGACCCGGTCTTCCACGAGAGCGGCAAGACCGGTCATCAGCAACATCCAGTCCAATTGGCGCGGAGCAACGAAGCTGACCGCGCAGAAGGCCCGCGCGATCCGGGAGCGTTTCGCAGAGGGGTCGACAGCGAAGGAACTCGCTGACGCGTTCGGCGTTTCCGACCAGGCAGTCAAAGACATTCTCAATTTCGAGACTTGGGTAAGCGCAGGCGGTCCGAAACCGCCCGCGCAGCCGTGGAAGCCAAACAACTCATGAAGCAGCTAACGTCCATAGAAGTCTGTGCGGGCGGCGGTGGGCAGGCGCTCAGTATCGAGCAAGCCGAGTTTCATCACGTCGGTCCATCGCTTGCCTCAGCGACCTCCCAATCCCATTGGGGCGCATCGTCGCACAGCACGCCCCACACTGTCAGCGCTGGGCTGCATTTTGCCTTCTGACGGCTAAAATCGCTGAAGATTCGGCGTAATCAATGGTCATGCAGTATGCGTGTGGAAAACTCGTCGGCTCGTGATAGCGGCAAGCATCGCGATCTCTGCCCGGGTCGCATGCGAGAGCGGAACGGCGCCCGCGCCCGTGCCCGCTGGCGAGTGGACGGGAACCACCCAGCATGGAACCCCGATCCGCTTCAGCGTCTCCGCTGCCAATGAGGTCACCTCTTTCACCGTCACCTACAACTTTTCGGCACCTTCTCCGGCACACTGACCTATACCGACCTCGCGGTGCCGATCCGCAACGGAGTCTCGCGGGCCGCCACCGTTCGATCAGCCGGGGTTCGCTCCGCAAGGATCGACGGCGACGGCTGCGGCACGCCCGCGGAATCGTGTCAACGTCGGTCAGTATCGGCGCGAGCGACGCGCCGCGCGGCGAGGTCGGCGGCGGTGCGTGGGATCGGTCTCCGTCCGGAGAAATTGATCGTGGCAGGATCAATTCTCCTGACACGATGTGCGAAAGCGGCGCTTCACGGGACTGGGCCGCAACTGGTCAGGGTCGTCCGTGGCGGTGACCGCTGACTGACGGAGTCGAGCACGGTCCGGGATCGGTCGTCCCCACCACCAGCGCGTCCAACATAGCGCGCCCGCGCGCCCCAAGGACGTCGCTGTCGGCAATGGTCAGTTTGAGCCCGGCGTCGCTCCAGGACCTTGCAAATCGATCACTTCCCGACTCCGGTCGCGCACCTGCTGGTCCTGGTAGCGCGTGAGTCGCGCAGCTCGCGGATCGGCGGCGGCGGCACAGAGCTCGCGCTGCAGCAAGCCGCGTTCGAGCGACTGCGCCAGCCACTCGCTGCCCTTCACATCGATCTTCCGGCACGGCACGTGCTTCAGCTCCAGCAAGTCGATCAACAACAGCTGAAACGCGTCTTCGAGCACGTAGTAGATCGGCTTCCAGTACCCACGCGCTTTCAGCGCGACATGCGTCACATCATACGCCTGCAGCCAGTCATCGCAGCGAGCAATCAGATCCGCCGTCATCGATGCCAAACGTCTCGATCCGGATCGCGCGGCTCCCGTCGACGGCCGACGTGCGGACGGTCCACGACGACCGTCGCCTTGTGCACGTCCGATGCCCGCCACGCGGTCAATCAGTTGGTCCATGGCGCCGTCCTCAGTGCGGTCGGAGGAGCGTGAAATCGACGATTCTGCTCGGCGTGCTCGCAGCAACAATACGGGGTTCCTCAACGCTCCCGCGTCAGACTCCGTGAGGACTTCCTGGTACCAATCACCAGCGACGTCGCCGACCGCGCGGTAGCTTTCCGTTTTTCATGCCACAGGGTGACCGCTGGTCATGACCGTCTCTGTGGTGATCCTTCGTCTCCTGATCTCCTGACCTTTGATTTACTGCTCCTCGCCAATCAGTAGTTCAGCCAATAGGCCCACTTCACGAAAAGGACGTTGTCCCCCCGTTAATGCTTACTTTGGTCCGGACGATCTACTTTTGTGGCGTACACGAAGAAGCTGACATCGGGATCGCCGAACGGAAGTAATGACCGCGCGACGGAAGTCAATTCATTGCGTCTAAAATGATCGGATGCGCAAGCGACTGCTCAAGGTAGCGGTAGCGGGGGTCGTGCTCCTTTCCGTCGCGACGGCTGCCGGGTATTTTGGAATGCGTGTTGGCCGCTCGTTCCAGCTGAACCAGATGTGTTGTCAGATCCCGCAGCGGCACAACTTCGAGATCAGCGTCCGCGAAAGACTTGGACTCCTCAAATTCCCATCGCAAATCGGACAGGACCGTTGGGTGGCTGAGAAAGTGTTTCGTGGCGTCACCAACGGCTACTTCCTCGATGTTGGTTCCGCTGACGGGGTTTTCAACTCGAATACGTGGGCGCTCGAGCAGCGAGGCTGGAAAGGGATCTGCGTCGATCCGTTTCCCTCGAACATGGAAGGCCGCACGTGCCAGATGTTTCGAGAAGCTGTTGACGGCGAGGGTGGACAGAAGGTGCAGTTTGCACAAGCCGGAGAGCTTGGCGGGATTTCGAATCACCTCAATCGCTGGAAAGATCTCGTGAAGAACGAAAAGACTGTCGAGCTGACGACGGTGACCTTGCGCGATGTCCTGCAGCGCGCGCACGCGCCTTCGTTCATTCACTTCATGAGTCTGGACATCGAGGGAGCGGAGCTCGAGGCATTGCGCGGGTTTCCGTTTGACCAGGTACAAGCTTGGATCGATTGCCATCGAACATAACGACGAAGAGCCCAAGCGAACCCAGATCGAGGTGTTGCTGAAAAGCAAGGGCTACACGAAGTCGCACACATGGTTGCAGGATGATTTCTATCTGCCGTCGATGGCCGCCAAAGCGCACTGATTTTGGGTGTCTCGCGTGACGCGGCCTTGAGTTCTTCATTCACCTGTCGTGAGGGGAGGGACGAAAGGCGCGTGATCACGACGGTATGTGTAGCGTCGTACGCCGCATGACGAGCGGTCGGCGAGCGTCCGTCACTGAGCTGGCGGTTGTCTATGTCATGGCGCTCACGGCCTTCGGGTATTTCGTGGGCACGTGGCAAGACGACAACACACTGTCACGCCTGTCGCTCGTGAAGTCTCTCGCCGAGGAGCATCGCTTCGAGATCGACACAACCCAGCAGTCGCACGAACTTCGCGAGTTCCGCACGAAGGATCGCTCGTACTTCAACGGACACTACTACTCCGACAAGGCCATCGGCTCCTCGCTCATCGGCGCCACGGCCTGGGCTCCGCTCTACCGCGCGCTGCAGGCGGCCGGCGTGCATGTCGAGCCGAAATTCTTCAAGGTGACCGCGACATTCATGGGCGTCAGCGTCATCTGCGCCGCGCTCGCGCCGCTCATCTATGGGTTCGTGACGGCGGTCGCCGGCGGCCGGATCGCGCTGCTTGTCACCAGCGCGATCGTCTTCGGGACGCCGGTTTTCAGGTACAGCACCGGCTACTATGGCCACGTGCAGGCCGGGCTCTTCTTTCTCGCCGCATCGCTGATCTGGGTTGCCGGACGCCGCAACGGCCGTGTCTCGGGCCTGCCGGTGTTCCTCTCGTCGTTCCTGCTCGGGTGGATGGTCGTGACCGAGTACCCCACGGCGGTGCTGGTGCCGTTCCTGGGCGGCTATGCGATCGTCGTGCTCCGAGAACAGCGGCGGCTATCCGAGTGGCGGCTGTACGCGATCGCCGCGACAGGCTGCCTGCTCGCCGTCGCGCCGCTGCTCTGGTACAACGTGCAGGTCTTCGGTCACCCGCTCGCGACCGGTTACCAACACCATGCGACAGCGACGTTCGCGGCGGCGCACGCGGTCGGGGTCTCGGGCATCGGCCCGCCGGACCCGGTCGTCATGTTGTCGATGACCGTGCACCCCCTGATGGGAATCTTCTGGCAGAGCCCCGTGCTGCTCCTCGCAGTGGCCGGATGGATGACGATGTGGAGACTGGGCTGGCGAGCGGAGGCCTGTCTTTCCGTCGCCGTCTGCGTGAGCTATCTCGCGCTCATGTCCGGCTATTACAACTGGACCGGCGGTCTCGCCTACACGCCCAGGCATCTGATTCCGCTCTTCGCGGTGTTCGCCATCCCGCTCGCGTTCGTGCCGCAGCGTTGGATGGCGCTGGGCGGGTGCCTCGCGGTCATTTCCATCGCACAGCACTTGATCGCGGTCGCCGGGCGATCGGAGCACGTGTTTCGGCTGATTCAACGATCGCTGGACGAACACGGGCACCCGGCGGTGCTGTTCGTCTCGACCATCTGGAACGGGATTTGGCCCAACATCCAGGCCGGACTGCTCCTCAGGAACCGCGGCACGCTGATCATGTCTCTGGGGTTGGCGACCCTCATCCCGCTCTTCGTCATCGAAGCTGCCCTGATCATCGTGCTGCTTCGGGTGATTGCAGCACGCGAGCGATCAGGAACACCTGAGCGCGGACTCGAGGTGGTCGACGCCGGTCACCTGTGAATTGGCCAACGGGCCATCACGATCAGTCGGGCGGCGCCTCCAGTTTTCCAGTAAGAACTCACGCTTTGTTCGTTCGTCGCACAAGCGCGGCTCGAAATTTGGACTCAATTGGACCCAAGAACCGTTCGGCTTTAGGCGGGACGACGCGTTTCAAGGGTCTCAGCCTTCCCTGTTGTGTCTCGCGAAGAGATGACGCACCGGCAGCCCGAGCAGGACAATCACGAAACCCGCGGTCGCTTGAAGCGGCTGGTTGATTCCCACAAGCGTCACTACACTGAGGATCAGCAACACGAACAACACGGTCGTAAGCGGGTAGCCCGGCGCATGAAATGAAGTTCCGCCGGGTGCTCGCTTCCGCACCACGACCAGCGCTGCGGCCGCCAGCGCGATGAACCCGAGCGGGGTGCACATGAAGAACGCGACAATCTGCTGAAACGTGCCTACGGACACGAAGACGCTGGCAAGTAACGCGAGGAACGCCGTGGCGCGAGCCGGCGATTGAGTCACCGGGTTAACCGTTGCGAGAGAGGCCGGAAAGAGACCGTCACGGCTCATCGCCACATACAGGCGCGGAGCCATGATGAGGAGCGCCAAGATAACTGACCGCGACGGACAACACAACTATCGAGGCCAGCACCGCCGGACCGCTGCGCCCGAGCATCGCCTCGCCCGCATGGCGGGCGAACTCCGAGGCGCTGGTCACCTGCTGCGGAGGAACGACGTAGACGAAAGCCATCGTCGTTGCGACGTAGACGACGGTGACGCACGTAACCCCAATGGCTAGGGCCAGCGGCAAGGTGCGGGTGACGTCGCGCACCTCGCCGGCCATGCGGCTCGCCTCCCAGAATCCTCCGAACGAGAAGAACACACTGACGAGACCGAGTGCGATCGCTTCGCCAAGCGGTACCGTGCTGGCCTGCCGCCCGACCACTGGCTCGAAGTGCGACCAGCTGCCAGTCTCAGCTGCAAACGCCACGACGACAACGGCCACGAATGCGAGCAGTTTGACGGCCGTGATGATACCGAGTAAGCGCGCGCTCAGCCTGAGGCCCGCCATGCTCACGATCGCTAAGGTCCAGATGACTCCGATGGCCAGCCAACGCTCCTTTCCGGCTACCGCAGGCCACAACAGGACGACGTACTCGGACAAGCCGGTGGCCAGGGCCGCCGTTACACCCGGATCCATCACCAGCAATGACTGCCAACCATAGAGGAATGCGATCCCTTCGCCCCAGCCCTCCTGCAAATAGACGTACGGGCCTCCGGCCAGCGGGTATCGGGCCGCGAGTTCGCCGAACGTAAATGCGCCCGCCGGGATGAGGGCGCCGCAGGCGACCCACAGCGCAAGGGTCAACACGGGCGACGCTATCGCGCCAATCAGTTCGGCGGGGGTCAGAAAGATGCCGATCGCAATGGTGTGGCCGACGACGAGTGCCGTCGCGGACCAGAGTCCGAGTCGTGCGGTCGGAGGTTCGATGAATTTAGAAGCGGACACGGACGCCAAGCTGTAAGGCGAACGGGCCACCTGAGCCGAACACACTGCCGGCTGTGCTCACTGGCGTCCCGAACTGCGACGCGCGGAGGTATCCGGGATTCCTTGGATCGTTAGAATCGCGGACCAGCGCGTTGGCGAAGCCGGAGTAGTTCACGGTTGACGTCCCGAGAATGTTGGTGACGTTGAAGACGTTGAACATCTCCACGAGACCGTCAATGCGGAGTCGGCCAATGGGAAACGTTCGCGAGAGCCGGAGATCGAGTGAATTGAACGTGTCGTTGAAGCGCGCGTTGCTGGAGGCGAGCGGGAGCAGTTCACCGTCGATGCCGCCGCTGGCGTTCTCAACGTGTGGATGTTAGCCTGCCGGACGGAATTGTCAGCGGAGACTACGTGATCTCCGCGGATGAGAAGACCACGTATCCGAGCGCGTGAGCGACGACATGATCCGGCGCCGGCCGCGCCACACCGGTCCCTGAGCGTCGAGCGATATCGGCGGCACCGCGCTGCGGCGGACCATATGACAGGAATACGTCACCCGTAATTCCGAAATGGGATACTAAGTACTGAGCACCTCTTCTTGCTACAGATTTACGACCAGCGTGAGCGGACGCTTGTCTCGGCGGCCGATGCGTTACTCTCGGCGGCGGCGGCGATCGTTCGCCCGTTCCGTCGCCGACAGAAGCCGCCCGTGCCGCAACGGATTCTGCTGCTTCGTCTCGAGCGGATCGGCGACCTGCTGATGGCGCTCCCCGGAATCGCGGCGGTTCGCCGGCATGCGCCGGCGGCACGGATCGATCTCGTGGTCGGCAGCTGGAACGAGGAGCTCGCGCGGGCGATCCCATACGTCGACGGCATCGAGACGCTCGACGCGCGCTGGCTTGCGCGTAACGGCACCGGGCTGGATCCGCGAGCGATGCTTCAGCGTGCCGCGAGCTGGCGGCATCGGCGGTACGATCTCGGCATCAACTTCGAGCCGGATATCCGGAGCAACCTGCTTCTTGCGGCGGCCCGACCTCGCTGGACGGCCGGCTACGCCAGCGCCGGTGGAGGTCCCGTCCTCGATCAGGCCCTCGATTACGATCCCGGGTCGCACACGAGCGACAACGCGCGACGCCTTGCAGCCGCGGTTTTCGAGGCGCCACTCACCGAGGACGTCGGACCACTTCTCGTCATCCCGGAGGAGCATCGGCGGCAAGCACAGGCGATCATCGGCGCCGCGGTTCGTCCAGTCGTGGCGATGCACGTCAGCGGCGGACGCCCGGTGAAGCAGTGGGACCCGCAGCGATTCGGCGAGGTCGCCCGGAAGCTGGCCGCCAGTCGCCGGGCCACAATTCTCCTGACCGGATCGACAGCCGACCGGCCGCTTGTCGCGCAAGTCAAGTCATTGCTTCCGTCGTCCGGCGTGATCGACGTGACGGATAGCGTCGACCTCCTCACCCTCGCCGCGCTTCTCGCGCAATCGGACCTGCTCGTCACCGGGGATACCGGACCGATGCACCTCGCACATGCCGTCGGAACACCGATCGTGGCGGTGTTCGGCCCGTCGGATCCACGGCGGTATGCGCCTCGCG
Organism: uncultured Acidobacteriota bacterium; assembly: GCA_963810305.1. Classification (GTDB taxonomy): domain Bacteria; phylum Acidobacteriota; class Vicinamibacteria; order Vicinamibacterales; family 2-12-FULL-66-21; genus JACDCA01. The sequence continues at coordinate 306,219 of CAWEMY010000005.1, read as the reverse complement.
GCCCTCTCGACCGTGTCGTGCGAGTCGATCTGCCCTGTGCACCATGCAACCGTATCCGCCTGCCTCCGGAACGGTGTCAGGGCGATCACTCCCGACTGCCTTGCGCTGGTGTCCTCCGACCGTGTCTACGAGCGGCGACGGCGATCCTTGACCAGCTTGCCCACCGTAACCCTGGCGAAGGTGGAACTGCGCGCCGTTGGCTTGGCGAAGGTGAGACCAGCCAGACACTCGGGACGCCTCCGCATGATCGCCGGGACGGTCAACATCACGACGACCAGCCAGCGCACGGTGGCGCTCGACGCGTATCTCGATCCCAGAGACGAAGAGGCCGCACACCGCGACGCGCATGCGTGGATCAAGAACCTGCGTCACGCCAAGGTCGAGGGACGGGGCTTTCGGCAGCGGTTCACGGTACGTGGAGATTCCCTGTGGTGGTTCACTGAGATTTACCTCCACAAGGAGCGCGCTCTCGTCGACATCCACCGCGCGATCGCGGCGACGCGCGCGCTCCTTGCGAAGGAGCAGCCGTCGCGGCTCGAGGTCACGAGCGGCTCCGTGGTCGTGCGACACGTCGTGACGCTCGTCGCGAAGGCGTCGGGGCTGAGCGCGGACGGCGGCGTCGCGGAAGGTGAATGGGATGCTCGACTGCGCCGGATCCGCTGGCGGGCGCGAACGCTCGTCCTGGCTGCGCGGGCGTCGCGATTGCGCGCTGGCACCGAGAGCGAAGGTCACTCGCCCACCGTCGCCGCTTTCATCCATCGGGCATTCTGGCGTTCGGGTGGCGAGGACGGCAGTGCCGAGTCGTACATCGGGCCTGTTCTTCGCGCCATCGAGGAACGCTGCGGCGCTGAAGGCGTGCAGTATGTCGGCGTCGGTCCGCCGGTGAACTTCCGAGCGCGCCATTGGGCGCGGGCGCTCGGCTCGACAGCCAGCGACAAGGTCGTCGCCATCGAACGATACGCGCCGTGGCATCTCCTCCGCGACGCGCAGGACGTCTGGCGCAATCGCGCCGTCAATTTTCGCGCCCTGTGTGACAGTGAGGATCTGCGCAGCGCGGCGGTGATCGACGGCATAGACTGCTGGCCGATCGTCCGCGAGCAACTCGCGGGAGTGGTCTTTCTGCAGTGGCCGTGGTCAGCCCGTGCGATGGACGAAGCGGCCGCCGCGCTCGATACGCTGCGACCGTCGAGCGTACTCACCTACGCCGAAGCCGGCGGCTGGGGCCGCGCGTTGATCCTGGAGTCCAGACGCCGCGGCATCCCGTCGGCGGGCCTCCAGCACGGATTCATCTACCGCCAGTGGCTGAATTACCGTCACGAGGCGGACGAGATCGAACGCGGCAGTCGTGGGGATCCGGGCTTCCCGGCACCAACGATCACCCTCCTCTTCGACGAGTACGCGGCGAGCCACCTCCGTGAGCACGGCCGACTGCCCGAAGCCTCGTTGAAAGTCACTGGCAGCCCCCGGCTCGACATGCTCATCGCCCGACTGTCCGAGCTCGGCCCCGCCGATCTCGAGCGCGCGCGGACGCTGGCCGGCGCGGGTGACGACGAACTGATTGTGCTGGTGACAACGAAGGAGAAGGAGGCCAGACATGTCCTGCCCGACCTGGTGGCGGCGGCGACCTCGATACCCGGCGTGAGACTGGTGATCAAGCCGCATCCCGCCGAAACTTCCGACGCGTATGAGCGCGTGGCGAGCCAGCCCGGTGTCACAGTGCTGCCTGCCGACAGTGCGCTGGCGCCGTTGCTTGCGGCCAGCCGCGCGGTGATCACGGTGAATTCCACCGTTGCGCTCGACGCGGCGGTCGCGGGAGTTCCGGCGCTGGTGATCGGGCTGCCAAACAATCTCTCGCCGTTCGTCGATGCCGGTGCGCTTGCCGGCGCGAAGACCAGTGAAGAGATCGGTGATCAGCTCCGCCGCGTCCTGTATGATGAAGGATTCAGGTCACAGCTGGAAGCGGCGCGTAGGGAGGTCCTCGGCGCCCACGCGATGAGCTCTGATGGCAGGGCGGCGGTGCGCACGGCGGAGGCAATCCTGGAGTTGACGCCCATGAGGCCAGGGAACCCTGCCCGTGAGACCAAGGAAGACTGATTGATGCGTGTCTTGATCACCGGCGGCGCAGGATTTGTCGGATCGCATCTCTGCGAGGAGCTGTTGTCGCGCGGAGACGAAGTGTTCGTGCTCGACAATCTCTCGACCGGCTCGATCGACAACATCATCCATCTGAAGGATCGTCCGCGTTTCCACTACACGATCGACACGGTCGAAAACGAAGCGGTCCTCGCCGAGCTGATCGACCGATGCGACGTCGTCGTTCACCTCGCCGCAGCGGTCGGAGTGAAACTGATCGTCGAACGTCCGGTGCACACCATCGAGACCAACGTTCATGGGACCGAGGTCGTTCTCAAGCACGCGAACAAGAAGAAGAAACTCGTGGTGATCGCGTCAACCTCCGAGGTCTATGGCAAGAGCGCCAGCGTGCCGTTCTCCGAGGATGCGGACCTCGTGCTCGGACCGTCGAGTAAGCATCGCTGGGCATACGCGTGCAGCAAGCTCATCGATGAATTCCTCGCCCTCGCGTACTGGAAGGAGCGCAAACTTCCCGTGATCGTGGTCCGCCTGTTCAATACGGTCGGACCGAGGCAGACGGGTCAATACGGAATGGTGATCCCGAACTTTGTAAGGCAGGCGTTGGCCGGGCAGCCGATCACCGTATTTGGCGACGGAACCCAGTCGCGCAGCTTCACCTACGTGGGGGATGTGGTGCGCGCCATGGTAGCCTTGATCAACGAACCCCGCGCAGTAGGCCAGGTCTTCAATATCGGCAACGGCAACGAGATAACGATCGGAGATCTCGCGCTGAAAGTCCGAGAACTTGCTGGAAGCTCGTCCGAGATCGTGCGGATCCCGTACGACCAGGCATACGAGTCGGGTTTTGAAGACATGCCGCGCCGTGTCCCGGATATCCGGCGGATCGGCGCGCTCATCGGCTACAAGCCGACGGTCGAGCTCGATGAGATCCTGACGCGAGTAATTACGTCGTTCCAACAGAGTTAATGTCAACGCTCCGCATCAGAAGCCGCGCACGCAAACTGGCCGAGGGCGTCCTCCGCCAGCAGGCGAAGCCTGTGCGCCGCCTGATGCTCGCTACTGGTCGCGACCGGTCCCCCATCCTGCCGGAAATCGTCCAGATCGAGAGCACGAACATCTGTAACGCCAAGTGTGTGTTCTGCCCCCGCGACGAGATGCACCGCAAGCAGGGGATCATGAGCTTCGACCTGTTCAAGAAGGTCGTGGACGAGTGCGCGGAGCTCGGTATTACTCACGTCCGCGTCCACAACTACGGCGAACCGTTCGTCGACCGAAAGCTTGTCGACAAGGTGCGGTACGCGAAGGAACGCGGCATTCGCGAAGTCGGCATGATCAGCAACGGCTCGCTGATCAACGAGCAGGTAGCTCGCGGCATGATCGAAGCGGGGCTCGACGCCATCAACATCAGCGTCGATGCGTCAGGCAAAGAGGTGTTCGAGTCGACGCGGCTCGGGCTCAAATACGACAAGGTCATCTCGAACATCGAGAGGATCGTCCGCATTCGCGCCGAGCTCGGCAGGAAGCGGCCGAAGCTGATCCTGTCGTTCGTCCGCCAGAACAACTCAGCCGACGAGCAGGCCTTCATCGAGCACTGGCGGAATATCGCCGACAAGATCCACATCACCGAGTTGCACAACTGGGGCGGGACGCTGAACCAGGAGTCCGACGTCAATTACCCGTGCTACCGGCCGTGGCTGACGTTCACCGTCCTCTGGGACGGCCGGGTATCGCTCTGCTGCGCCGACTTCGACGCGCATACGGTCCTCGGCGACATGAACACGTCGACGATCAAGGACATCTGGAACGGCGAGCCTTATCGCGCCGTCCGTCGCGAACACCTCGAGAGTGGCGGACCCGACGTCTGCCGTTCCTGCGACCTCCCGCGCAAGGATTCTCCGCTCTGGGTGACCAAGCTCACGTAGGGGCGGTTCGCGAACCGCCCCTACTTTTCCCCATCCGCAGCCATCGCCGGTCCGTCTAATGGGGCGTATACTTATTGAGCCCCCGGAGCCAATGAAATGCTGAAGATTTTCCGCTGCGCATTCGTCGTGGCTGCATTTGCCGTCCTCGCCGCCCCAGTGTCCGCAGGGGAGTTGAGACTCACGATCAACAACGGCCTCGTCACCGTCATCGCCGAGGATGTCCCGATATCGCGCATCCTGTCCGAGTGGGCGCGCATCGGCCAGACGAAGATCGTCAACGGCGAGAAGCTGATGACTCCAGTCAGTCTCGAACTGATCGACATGCCGGAGAAAAAGGCGCTCGAGATCGTGCTGCGATCCGCCAGCGGCTTCATGGCAGCGGAACGGAAAGAGCTGGTCGCAGGTGCCTCCACATTCGATCGCATCATGATCCTGCCTTTCAGCCAGGCCCCGGCGTATTCGCCGATGCCGGTGACCCAGAGCATGCCGCAGCCGTTCGTGAACCGCCCGGTGATGGCGACGCCGGAGTTCCGACGACGCGACCCAGCCGGCCGGTCAGCAGCCGCCAATGCCTGTGACGACGCTTCCACAGCCGGGTATGTTGCCGCAACCCATGCAGCAACCATGCAACCCATGGGGCCCGGTCAGCAACCGCAGCAGCCGCAGATGACCTCCCCGCGGCCCGGATTCCTCCCGCCGCCCGGACCACCCAAGCCGCCGGGAGGCGGTGGTGGGGCGAACGAGTAAGGCACCCCCGACAGGCCGATCTGTCGATAGGCCGATAGAATGAGCGCATGAGCGCTGGTTCTCCGGTGGTACGTGAGGGCGAGTACGCCGCCCGCGGCGATTACCACCGGGCTCCTGATCCCGACTGGAACTACTACCCCACCTACATCGCGAAGCTCACGGCTGTTCGAAAGTGGCTCGACGCGCTGCCTGCCGGCACGCGCGTGCTCGACGCGGGATGCGGCGAAGGAGTGCTCGTCGACGAGTACGCCGCGCGTTTGTCGATCGTCGGGGTTGACGCCTTCTACTCGTCGGACCGCGTGCAGCACGGGCTGCTCACCGCCCTTCCTTTCGATCCAGGTTCGTTCGATCGCGGGCTCTGCCTCGACGTGCTCGAACATCTCCCGTTCGTCGAACAGCCGGTGGCGCTGTCGGAGCTCTATCGCGTCCTGAAGCCCGGTGGCGAGCTCCTGGTGTCAATACCGAACCTCGCCCACCTGCAGTCGAGGATCCAGTTTCTGCTGCGCGGACGCCTGATCAGGACCGCGTCAGAGTTGAAGCACCCGGGGGACCGGCCCGCTCGCGATTACATCGCACTCGGCGAGCGTGTCGGATTCCAGATGGTGGCGCGCCGGGGCATCTTTCCGACGATCCCGGTCCTCACTCGCCTGATCCGCAACCACCCGCGTGCCCTCGAGCCGCTGCATCGCTTGTTGACGACGATCCTGCCGGTGCCGGGCTGGTGTTTTCTGAACCTGCTCACATTCCGCAAACCTTGATAACCCAGGCGCTGCTCCTGCCAGAGCGGTTTCCCGGAAAGGTGATCGCCGCCGTCGGCCTGCTGTTCGCCTTCGCGTACGCGTCCAGCCTGATCTTCTTTCCCAAGCCGAACGGACGCATCGTCCTTGGCGATGCGCTGCATCATTACGTCCAGCTTCGGTCTGCCGTCTTCGATCGGGATCTGCACTTTCGCAACGAGTACGTCCGGATGTACGGGCTGAACGGCGGCGAACCAGGCACCGAGTGGATCTACCGCGAAACACCGACCGGTCACGTGCGCAACTTGATGCCGGTCGGCCCGGCACTGCTCTGGGCGCCGCTGTTTCTGCTCGCAGCCGCGGTCACGTTTCTATTGAACGCACTCGGCATGGCCTACCCGCTTGATGGCTATGGACGACTTTTCCAGGCCACCGCCGGACTGAGCGGCGTGGCTGCCGCCACATTCGGTGTGTGGCTCACGTTCAAAGCATGCGTGGAGTACGTGGGCCGGCGAGCCGCCATCTGGGGGTGTCTCACCACCTGGCTGGCCTCGAGCGCTGTCTATTACTCGGTGATCTCGCCGACGTATTCACACGCGGCATCGCTCCTGGCCGTCAGCGCATTCTGGTACGCCTATATCCGCATGCGGGACGTGCAGAGCGCGCGCCGCTACATCACCCTTGGTGCGCTCTGTGGCGCCGCTGCGTTGATGCGCTGGCAGGACGCCATCCTTCTTGTCGTGCCGGCGATCGACCTGTTGGCCGCCCGCCGCGGCGGCCTGTCGTTCACGCAAATGGCAGTTCGCGGCGTCCTCACGGTTGCCAGCACCGCCGCCGTGTTTGCGCCGCAGATGTTGGTGTGGACGACGCTGTACGGGCGTCCGCTGGCAATCCCTCAGGGAGAAGGATTCATGCGCTGGTCGAGCCCGGCGCTCGTCCAGGTGCTGCTGTCTGACTGGCACGGCCTCCTGACGTGGACGCCGATCATCGTCCTGTGTCTGGCGGGACTGCCGTTCGTGTTCCGCCACTCGGCGCGCACCGGCATTGCTGTGGCGGCATTCGTCCTGATCTCGTGGTACGTGAATGCCGCGGTTGCCGACTGGTGGGCGGGTGAGGCGTTCGGCTCGCGCCGGTTCATCAGCTGCTTCCCGGTATTCGCGCTGGGGCTTGCCGCGTTGATCGAGCGGTGGTCGCCATCGGTCGAGAAGCTCGCGCTCGCATCGGGCGCCATCGTGGCGCATACGTTTCTGCTGCTCGTCCAGTACCAGACCTTCATGCACGGGTTGCGAGACGTCGCTCCTTATCCTCGGGGCTTTTACAATCTCTGGCTGGCGCGGTTCGTCGTCCCGTTCGAGATCGTTGCCAGGATCTTCAGATGACGAGGCTGCAGGGACGCATCGTGCTCGGCGCGGTCGTGCTGCTTGCGCTTGGGTTGCGGCTCCACGGCATCCAGTACGGGTTGCCCTCGGTCTACAACCCGGACGAAGTCGCGATCATGGCGCGCGCCCTGAGCTTTGCGAAGGGCACGCTCAATCCCCACAATTTTCTGTATCCGACCTTCTACTTCTACGTTCTCTTCGCGTGGGTGGGCGCGTACCTCGGATTCGTGTGGCTGACGGGTGGCGTGGCATCGGTGGCGGCGCTGCAGCAGCTCTATTTCACGGACCCGACCGGCATCTACACTGCGGGGCGGATCCTTGGCGCGCTACTCGGGACGTTGTGTGTACCGGCCGTGTTCGTGCTGGGCAGGCGCCTCTTCGACATTCACGCGGGTCTTGCCGCCGCTGCATTCGTCGCCGTAGCGCCGCTTGCCGTCCGCGATTCACACTATGTGAAGCACGACATCCCGGCCACGCTCGTGGTCATCGTCGCGTGCATCGCGATCACGCGAATCTGGCCGGGTGAAAAGGCCCTCGAGGGACAACGGAACGCCGTTCTGGTGGCAGGGGCCGCGTGTGGAGTCGCGTTCTCGACGCACTATTACTGCATTTTTCTCGCGCTGCCGCTGGCCTGGGCGATCGTGATGCGGTGGCGTGAATCAGGCTGGCGGGTGGTGATGCGGCATCTGTTCACGGCCGCCGCAGCCAGCGCGGTTCTGTTCTTTGCGCTCTCTCCATTCATTCTCGTCGAACCGCTGAACGCGCTCGGCGACATCACCGCGAACCGGCAGATCGTGGTCGATCGGGCTGTCACGTCGGGCGCCTTTGCGCCGGCCCGACGCTACCTCGAGATCCTGTGGACGGACTCGCTCGGCCGGGCGATCGTGGCGCTGGCCGCGGCTGGAGCCGGCTGGATGCTGGTCACCGCCCCGGCGCGCGCAATCCTGCTGCTCCTGTTCCCGGTGACGTTCTTTGCGTTCATCGTCAATACCGTTCCGGCGTCGCGCTACCTGAATCCCGTCGTGCCTTTCGTCGCCCTGTTCGCGGCCTGGACGCTGCGGCAGCTTGCGCTGATGTTTCGGGTGCCGGCCGCCGCGTTCTGGATCGCCGCTGTCGCCTGTGCCGCGCCGGCGCTGGCCGACAGCGTCCGCACCGGACAGTTTTTTCGTATGGACGATACCCGTGCGCAGGCCGAGCGCTTCATCGAAGAGCACATTCCCGAGGGAGCTACCCTCCTCGTCCAGCCATATTCGGTGGTGCTCACGCCGTCGCGAGAGGTGCTCGTCGAGGCTTTGACTCGCAATCTGGGGAGCGCGGGGGCGGCCTCGACGAAGTACCAGATCCAGCTCGGCCTCCAGCCGTACCCGAAGCCCGCCTACCGTCTGATCTGGCTGGGGCGAGGCGGCCTGGATGCCGACAAGGTATATGTCGACCCGGCAGAGCTGGTGGCTGGGGACGGGCTGCGGCGGCTGCGCGAGTTGGGAGTGACTTACGTTATCCTGAAGCGGTACAATACGTTGGATCCAGAGATCGCGCGGCTGACAGCCGAGTTGGCGGGGCGCGGCCGGCTGATTGCCGCATTCTCGCCGTACCGACCGGACGTGCCGGCGGCTGAACGGCGCGGGAATCGATTCTTTCCTGCACAACACCGATACGCGGATCGCCGATGCCTTGGAGCGTCCCGGTCCACCGCTGGAGATCTGGCAGCTCGAATGGCCCTGACCCAAAGACTGCGGCACTCGATAGCGTCCCGCGCGCGCGCGGTGCCGCTGGCGCGCCATGCCTGGGCGCGCTATCGCCGCCGTCGCTACGAGCGCCGGATCGAGCGCTTCGTTCGTGAAAAGAGCGGCCGCGCCGACCGCCTGCCGATGGGAGCCGTCTACGAGGCGACCATGCGGTGCAATCTGGAATGCGAGTTCTGCTACGTCGGCGACCTCCTCAATCTCGAGGGAGAGTGGCGCCAGGAGATGACTCTCGACGCGTTGCGCAAGGCATTCCCGGAGCGCGACGACCTCCAGATCAGCCTCACCGGCGGCGAGATCTTCATGCGGAAGGACATCATGTCCGTCCTGGATCTCTTCCGCGAGAAGGGCTACGCCTGCGGGTATCTGACGACCAACGGCACGATCATCAACGACGAGCGCGCCAACGCTCTGGCCGATCTCGCGGCGGCCGGGTTCCTGAAGCACATCAGCATCTCGATTGACGGTCCGGGTGAGCTGCACGACAGCGCACGCGGCGTCAAAGGCACGTTCGAGCGAACGTGCGCGGGGCTGAAACGGCTGCAGGCGGCGGCGAAGGCGCGGAACGCGCCGCTCCGTGTCAGCATCAATACGACCGTCGCGCACGAGAGTCTGGAGTCCCTCGACCAGATGATCGACGTCGCGGCGGAGCTCGGCGTCGATGCGATCGGGCTCAATCACCTGATGTACAGCACGCCGGAGGAAGTCGCGGAGACCGTGCGGCTCATCGGGGCGTCCGACCCCTCAGTGATCGCGACCTTCGTGACGCAGGACCCCGGTCTCGATGTGGCGCGGGTTCGCGAGAAAGTTGCCTCGCTGCAGGAGAAGTGCCGGCAAAAGAACGTCCTGTTCGACTACCGGCCAAAAGTGCATCCGCAGCTGATCGACAACTACTACACTCCGGGCGCAAAGCTGGACGGCCGGTGTCTGTACCCGTTCCTGCATGCGCGGGTCTCCTTCTCGGGGAAGGTCTTTTTCTGCCCGTTCATCCGCGTCGAAGTGGGTGATCTGAGCACGCAGACGCTCGAAGAAATCTGGAACGGTGACAAACTGGTCGACATGCGGAGGCGTCTGGTCGAAAACGGCATATTCCCGGTGTGCCGCCGGTGCTGCAAGGTGGAGCTGTCCCCCGTGCCGGTGGCTGAACCCTTCGGCGCGGGCGTGCCTGCCCCTGCCCGGCGCGCCATTCCGCTCACGGTGGTGCGGTAATCGACACAATGCTCGGACGAAAGACACTTCTCATCAATCCGCCGCTGATCAACGGCGTGGCATTCACACGCCAGGGGCGCTGTCAGGAACGCGAAGAAGTCCTCGGCACGACTAAACCGCCATATACGCTGGCGCTCCTCGCGACGCTGTTGAAGGAAGTTGGTTGCGAGGCTCGCCTGATCGACGCGACCGCCGATCGGCTGTCGATCGAGCAGGTCATCGAACGCCTCGACGGCGAAGGCTTCTCCCCCACACTGATCCTGTTCCCCAGCACGACACCGACGCTCGATGCGGACGTCGCCGCCATCGCGCGCCTCAAACGGCGCTACCAAGCCCCGATGTTCTGCTTCGGGCCGCACGCCTCCACCGTGCCGACGCTGTCGATGGAACGCGTGCCTGAAGTGGACGGCATGTTCGTCGGCGAACCAGAGGACGCCGCCCTGCAGCTGGCGCAGCTCGATTCGCTCGCGCGTTGCAGCGAAGTCGCAAGTCTGACCTGGCGTGAGCCCGCCGGGCCAGTGGTGCCAAACCGCGCCCATGGCAGCTTCAGCAAGTTCCTGACGTCCCCCTATCCGGCCTGGGATCAGCTCTCGCTTTCGAGCTATGCGCTCCCTCTCGTCAACAAGCCCTATGTCATTGTCGAGACCAGCCGCGGGTGCCCGTATTCGTGCGATTTCTGCGTTGCGCCGATTCACCAGGGGCACAAGTTCCGCGAGCGCAGCCCGAAGGCGCTCGTCGACGAGATCGAGCGAAGTCATCGTGAACTCGGCGTCGAGTATTTCTATCTCTGGGGTGACACCGTCACGCTCAATGTCAAATCGTTCTCCGCTTTTTGCGACGAGCTGATCGCACGGAAACTTCCGATCCAGTGGTTCGCCAATGCGCGCGCCGACAATCTGACGGATCCGGCCTTTGTCCACCGCCTGAAGCGTGCGGGATGCTGGATGCTTGCGCTTGGGATCGAGACCGACTCCGACGAAGTCCGCAAGGACATGGTGAAACGTCTGGAGCGCCAGAAGATCGAGATGGCCTTTCGCAATATGCGCGCGGCCGGGATCAAGTCGTTCGCATTTTTCATCTTCGGCTACCCCGGGGAGACGCTCGAGACCATGGAGCGGACCGTCAAGTACGCGGTCGAACTGGATCCGGACTTCGCCAATTTCTACCCGGCGGTGCCCTATCCGGGCACGGCGCTTTACGACAAGGTTCGAAAAGAAGGGCTGCTGCCGGATGGTGCTGACGCGGACTGGTCGAAGATGGAGTATTCGTACTACCTGTTGAACGGGAACGGGCTCAACGGCGCCGTCGTCATGGACGCGATCAACCGCGCAAAGCGCCGGTTCTTCCTCCGGCCCGCCTACGTGACTCGGCACTTCGGAGACCTGATGCGCCTGGCGGCAACCAAGCAGGGCGTCGCCTGGCAGATCGTCTCGCGGACGTTGTTCGGCGGGCGGGTGGTCGATGCCGGCGCGGCCGACGTCGCCGCCGAACGGAAACATACCGGCGCGATGAGCGCGTAAGCGTCAGACTCCGGCCATGCCGCTCGCCACCGACTGCTGAGCGTTGCTTCAGAAATTCCGCGAGCTTTCGAAGGACTCGGCGATCTACGGCCTGGGCGAGGTCGCGATTCAGGTCGTCAGCTTCCTCCTCCTCAACGTCTACGTTCTCTACCTGTCCCCGACTGATTACGGCGTGCTGGCGCTGCTCGGCAGTGTCGAAGCGGTCGCGAAACTGTTCTTCCGATGGGGCGTGGACGGATCGTTCATGCGGCTGTGGTACGACTGCGAAGACGACGCGGCGCGCCAGCGGCTGTCGAGCACCATTTTCTTCTTCCTGCTCGCCGTCAACGGCGTCCTGCTGGTTCTGGCGCTTGCGGCGTCGCCATTTACATCCGGATGGCTGCTCGGGAGCCCCGGTTACACGCTCGCGCTCGTCCTCGTCCTCCTGAACACCTTCGCCATCGGGTTCACGTTCATCCCGTTCCACGTGCTGCGGATCGAGAAACGGGCGAAGGAGTTCAGCGCGCTGGCGTTCGGCCGCTCCGTCGCGACGCTGCTCGCACGTCTGGTGCTGGTGATCGGGCTCGGTCTCGGCGTGATGGGCGTAGTCATCGCCGACGTGGTCGTCACCGTCGCGATGCTGGCGATCATGCTGCGCTGGTTCGCGCCGTTGATCCGCCCGGTCTTCTCTCGGACACTGCTGCGTGAAGCGCTCGCCTTCGGTCTTCCACGAGTTCCCCACGGCTTCGCGCTCCAGGTGATGTCAGTCGGCGACCGGTTCGTCCTCAAATCCCTGAAGACGCCCCTCGACATGATCGGCGTCTACTCCATCGGTGTCAGTTTCGGCCTGGTGCCCAAGATTGCGCTGGGAGCATTCGAGTATGCGTGGGCACCCTTCTACTACGCCACCGCGCGCGAACCTGGCGCCGCGAAGATATTCAGCAGTCTCACGACCTACGCCGTCGCGGCCCTCGCGCTGATGACTGCGGGGCTTGCGGCGGTTGCGGGCGATCTGCTTGCCGTCGTTACCCGCGGGCAGTACGTGGCTGCGGAGCCGATCGTCGCCTGGACCGCCGTCGGTGTCTTCTTCTACGGCATCTACCTGCTGACGTCCATAGGTCTCAACATAACCAAGCAGACGCAGTTCTACCCCGTGTCCACAGCGATCGGAGCGGCGGCGAATCTCGGTTTGAACTTTCTCCTGATTCCCCATTACGGCATCGTCGGCGCCGCGTGGGCGAATGCGGCCGCCTACGCATTACAGAGCTCGGTCGCTTTCGGCCTCTCCCAGAAGTTCTATCCAATCCGCTACGAGCACGGCAGGATCTCACGCGCGATCGTTGCGTCTATCGCCGGCTACGCGGTGGCGATTGCTCTACCGGCGCTGCCACCGCTCGCCGGTCTGTTCGCGCGTGGCGCAGTCGTGGTGGCCGTGGTTGCGCTTCTGCTGTGGATCACGCGGTTCTTCAGGCCTGATGAATTGAGGGCGCTGAACGCGCTTCGATCCCGGGTTCGTGGTGAACCTGCGGTCACCGCGCCGGCAGATACGACGGAGATGATGGGAGAAATCGTCGCGACGGAGGTGTCCGACGAGGCAGTTCCCCGCCGGAAACCACCTGAATAGATGGGTACAACAAAACGGCCGCCTCACGGCGGCCGTTTTGTTTCACAGGGTCTACCGAACTATTGCGGTGGCCGCCAAGTGCCGCTCGGTTCGTGGCACCACCAGGTCGGGCCCGGCTTGATCGTCGTGCACGCGCTCGGTGCGTCGAAACCGGGTGGCCACCACCCGCCGCCGATGCACGTCCACCCTGGACCCGGCATTATGGTCGTGCAGCTGCTGTTGTCCGGTGGCGGTGCCGGCGGCGGCGCGGTCGGCGGCGGCGCAATCGTCCCTGGCGGCCACCAGTTGCCGTTGCCGTCACAGACCCACGTCGGCCCGGGCTGAATCGAGGTGCACGCGCTTCCAGCCGGCGGGGGCGGTGCGGGTGTGCCTCCACCTCCACCGGCCCCTGGCGGCAACCAGCCGCCGTTCACGCACACCCAAGTCGGCCCAGGCTGAATCGTTGTGCACGCTGCGCCCGGCGGTGTCGGAGTCGGCGGCGGCGGCGTAGTCGGCGGCGGAGTCGACCCGGGCGGCAGCCAGTTCCCATTGCCGTCGCAGACCCAGCTCGGGCCCGGCTGTATCGTGGTGCAGGCGCTGCCGGCCGGCGGTGGTGGCGCTGGGGGCGGTGCTCCACCGCCGCCCCCGGATCCAGGCGGCAGCCAGTTGCCATTGCCATCACAGACCCACGTCGGCCCGGGCTGAATCGAAGTGCAGGCGCTGCCGGCCGGCGGCGGCGGTGCCGGTGCTGGTGGCGGCGGAGGTGTTCCTCCACCCCCACCTCCACACGTCGTACTGGATCCAGGTGGCAGCCAGCCGCCATTTGAGCACACCCAAGCCGGACCTGGCTGAATCGTCGGACACGAGCAGGGATCAGTCGGCGTTGGCGGCGGCGGTGGCGGCGGATTGCCCCCTCCCGGTGGTGGCGGGGGTGGTGGTGGCGGGGGCGGTGGTGGTGGTGGTGCTCCTCCTCCTCCTCCAGAAAAAGCGGCGAAGCTCGTTATTCCGCCGAACTGCCCCAGCGGGCCGCCGCTGTAGGTGTTCAGCCATCTGCCAGCGCCTCCATGCGCCGCAACTCGCGGGTACCGTGTCGGAAGAAACGCGGCATTGAGCGTGTTCACGCCGCTGACGGGTGTACCAGTGCCGCCGATCTCTATTCCAAGGATCGCGTCGTTTCCGCGATCGACGCCTGTCAGCAGACTCGTGCCGGTGACCCGGTTCGACGCGATCGCGATGGCATCAGCGGCTCCGATGCGGGTCGAGACAACATCGTGCGAGACCGGGCCATTTCCGCCGCCATCGAACGTTGCGGTCTTCGCGTAAATGCCACTGCTGAACTCGACCCACGTCATCAGGTAGCGGCCGGTCGACTCGACGAAATCCAGATCGGTTATCGCGTTCATTCCGCCGCCGAAGGCGTTGAACGTTGTGCGGCGGAAGGCTCCGGGGTTGTCCGCCGGAACCACGGCGAGTCCGCTGAAGTTCGTGGAGCCGCTCTCGCCGCTATAGGAAACGCCGAATTCGTTCGTGTTCGGGTTCCAGGCAACGCCCGGATCCCGGGCAAACCCGGTGGAGACTGTGACCACGCCGGAAGCCGGCGAACCGTTGTTGTCAACCAGCACCACTCTGAGGAGCGCGGGAGCCAGGCTCTTCCACGCAACGAGAAACCTCTGGCTGCTTGGTGAGTAGCCGATCGCTGCGCCGCTCTCCATCCAGGCGTTGAGGCCCCCTGAGATCGTTTGCTCGGGTCCCATGCCACCACCGCAGGTTACGGTGCGCGCGCGAAGCTCGCTCGGGTTGCCGACCTCCTCACTCCACACCACCAGGAAACCGTTGATGTGTGGGCTGTATCTGGCACGTGGAAAGGCGCCGAACCCAGTGTTATTGATGGTGATCATCGGCCCGATGGCGTTGCCATCGGCGTTCACGCACTGACCGATGACGTGTCCCTGGCCTCCGACCACGAAGAAACCGCCGGTGCCAGCGTCATAGGTGACGTCGACTCCGCGGATAAACCCACTGTGATTGACGACGGTGCCGCCACCCGAGGGCTGCGCGGCGACCTCGGGGACAAATCCCGTGAGGAGACAGAAAACGGCGGCGAGTCGCAACCAGTTCAGGCGCGCCCGCGCATAGCTCTTAACCTTCATGTTCGATTCTCCGTGACGTCGCAGATTCGCGGCCAGACAAGCTTTGGGTTCTGAACAGCTGTTAGTGGCTGTTCTGAACGCGTATCGACAGAATGGCCGTGGAACTTTATAGCGCTTACTCAGGGGAGCGAGCGGCGAGTATAGGCGAGCAATATAGGTAAAGACAAGCCAAAACAGGCAAAGATAGGCCGAAAAACCAACGGATGAGCCCGTTTTAACGCAGCAGCTCGAGTATACGGCCCGCCGCCCGGGCTCGAACGACCGGATCGGCTGTCTTGAGCATCCGGCGGAGCGCCGGAAGGTCGGTGACGAGCAGGCCTTCAACGAAGGTTTCTGAGGCCATTTCACGGATCGCCGGATTCTGGTCGTTCATGGCCGCTTCGAGGATCGGGCGGGCGACCTCCGGCTGATGCGGCAAGAGCAGCCGAGCGGCCCCGACCCGAACCTCGGGGGCATCGGCCGAAAGAAGCTGCCGCACCTGCGCCTGCCATTCCGGTCCCGGCTGCGACGCCATGGCCTGGATGGCCATCAGGCGTCCGGTCGGATTCTCCTGCCCGGCCAGTTCCTGAAGCATTGGCAGCCCGCTGACGTCGCCAAGCGCCAGCAGCGCGGCGGCTGCCTTCAGCCGAACAAACGAGACCGGGTCGTTGAGAAGAGGTTTGATCCGAGCCGCGGTCTTGTGCTTCGCCCCCAGTTTGCCGAGACCTTCGACCGCGCTTCCGCGAATTTCGGGGAACCCGTGGGCGAGCAGATCAGCGAGGGCAGCAACCGCCAGGCTGCTCCCACTTTCCCCAAGCGCCTCGACGGCGGACATTGACCGCCCGCCGGTGCGCTTCAGATCGTCGACGAGTACTTTCACGGCGGCCTCGTCACCTTTGCGCGCAAGAACGCGCGCCTCCGCGAGATTCGATGTTTTTACTCCCTGGTGCAGTGTGACGATCGCTTCGGCGTCCCCCTCCTGAGCAAGTGCGTCGAGCGCGTCGAGACGTGCCGGGTTCGGATTTGCGCTCGCGAGTTCGCGGAGAACACCTTTCGCGATGCGCCGAAGGAAGGACGGCTCTTCGAGCTGGCGCGCGCCAATCCACGCCTCGTAGCGGGTCAGCGCCGCTCCCGACCTGCCGCGCGCCACCTCTGCCTCGATCGCGAGCACGAATGCCGCGACGCTCCCGGGATTGGTTGCGAGCACGCGGTCGGCGCGTACCAGTGCCTGCTCCATCTTCCCTTCGGTAAACAACGCCCACCCGTTGGTCAGTTCGGTACCTTCAGCCGACGGCCGAGGTCGTTCACTGGCCTGCGCCTGCTGATCTGAAGGACTGGCACCGCCGGCCAAGGCGAGGGACAAAACAAGAGTAGATGTGAGAAGCGACATTGTGGTCGGGAGTTTTAGATAAGACGATCAGCTATGTTCGCCGGTTGGGGCTGCCGCCGGCTCGCGACGATATTCGACCGGGCTACCAGAGCGTCCGCTCCAGCGTACTACGTAGAGATCCCTCAACTGCACCAGGTATCCTGCCGCCTCTTTCAGACTCATCTTGCTTTCCCCGCGCTCGCGATCGTCGAACCGATACGGCACCTCGACGAGGCGGTGCGGCCGCGCTCGCACGAGCAGCTCCAGCAGGATCTTGAAGCCGCCGGCCTTGATGATCACGCCGCGGGCCACGTCCCGGCGGATGAGAAAGAAGCCGGATGCGGCATCGCGGATCGGGGAAAGCGGCCGCGCCAGCATGCAGGCGACGCGCGAAAGAATGCGGCGCCGCACCGGCCAGTCCGGCGTGCTGCCGCCACGAACGTACCGGCTACCGACCACGACATCGGCATTGTTCGACTTGAGCGTCGCGAGCAGTCTCGGCACCAGCGATGGAGGATGGCTGAAGTCCGCATCCATTACTCCGAGGACCAGAGCCGACGCGATCTCGAATCCCGCAACGACCGCGGTGCCGAGCCCCAGCTTGCCTGACCGGTGGACAACCTTGACGCGGCGCGTCCGGGAGAGTTCATCTGCCACCTCTCCCGTGCCATCCGGCGAGTTGTCGTCGACGATCACCATCTCCAGGATGACGCCGTGTGCTTCGCAAGCCGCGAAGACAGCGTTCACGAGCTCGGCAATCCGGTCACGCTCGTTGTAGGTCGGCACGACCATCGAGAGATCGGGTATGGTACGGTCAGCCGACGGCGCAGGCTCCACGCCGCTACTATAAATCACGCGACTTGCACTGTTTCCTCTGGCCCTCCCGCGCTTTCTGCTGCGGCCCATGAGTGAAGGGCCGCGGCGAGGCTACATTGGCGCCCTTGTCGCGGCGCTGCTGGTCGGCGCCGTCCTGCGTGGCGCCTGGCCAACCTCGGATCCACCAACACAAGGGACCGTCGGCATCGTCTGGCACGACGAAGGCGCGTGGGTGCACAACGCCCGTAATCGCGCCCTGTGGGGTACCTGGCGTACGGATCAGTGGAATCCGATGTTCATCGCGCCGGTGTTCACCGCGCTGGAGTACGGCGCCTTCCGCGCGTTTGGCGTAGGCACGTGGCAGGCGCGTACTGTGCCGGCGGGATCCGGCCTGTTTGCGATCCTGATGCTTTCCCTCGGGCTCGCGGCAGTGGCGGGGCCCCGGGCCGCCGCTGTCGGCGCCGCGCTCCTTGCGACCAATTACGTCTTCGTGATGTGGAATCGCGCGGCCCTCATGGAGTCCACGATGACGGCGTTCATCGTCGCAAGCTGGGGAGCTTACGCATGGGCGCAGCGGCGTCCCGCGGCCGGGCTCCTGGCGGGTATCGCAGTGATTCTCGCCTGGTTTACGAAAGCCTCGGCTGCCTTTTTCGTAGCCGCCATTGTGCTCGACGCGGTCTGCACGGTGCTGATTTCGCGGTGGCACTCTGGACGACGCCGCTTTGGAATCGAAGCGCCGTCACCCCAGGTGGCGCGAGGCGCGGTCTGGACACTTGTCGGCATTGCGCTTGCCACGGCTGTCGCAGCGATCGTGTTCGTGGCGCCGTATTGGACTGAGTACCGGTTCTACAACTGGCAGATGTCGGTGACCCGAAAGCCTGCGTACAGCATTCGCGCGGTGATGGACCGCGCTTCGTGGATCCCGATCGTTCACGATTTCTTTACGAGGATGTGGCTGGTCACCGGGGTGGCTGCCCTCGGGATTGCGACCGTCGTGGCGCGATGGCGCTCGGCACAACCTGCCGAGCGCCTTCTCGTGCTGTGGGTGCTGCTCGGCCTGGCTGAACTCGTCGTGCACGACTCCGGGAACGAACGCCGCTACATCATGTTCATCCCGGCGCTCATCGGCCTGTTTTCGGTGGTCGTCGCGCGTCGCGAATCGCTGTTTCCAGCAACGCTCGCTGTCGGACGCTGGGCGCGATGGGCCGCCATTCCCCTCGTGCTGCTCCTGACGTATATCGTGCTTGGCAGCGTTGCGCGTCTGGCGTTCCTCTATCAGATTCGGCCGGCGGTGCGACTGTCCGCAGCGCTCGCGGTGGCGGCCACGATCGCGGTTTTTGTCGGATGGAGAACGCTCGCCGCCTGGTTGTCCCGTCAGACCATAAGGCCGGCAGCGGCGCTGATGCTGGCGCTGCTCGCCGTCGCGGGGGACCTCGCGCAGTACTGGCAGTGGACCCGGGATCGGACGACGGAAAACTACGCCGCGTCGATCGCCGTCGGCCTTGCGCTCGAGCCAGGCACGCTCGTCCATGGGAAGCTGGCCAACGGGCTGTCGCTCGAAAACCGGATCCGCCCCGTTTTCATCGGCCGCGGTTTCGGCAACTACGACGATCGGCTGGCGCGCGACGATGTGCGATATATTTTGACGTATATCGCACCGAGCCTCGGCTACGAGTCACAGAAGAACGATCCCGTGATCCGGGAAGTGCTCGAGGCGTACCCTCACCGCACCATCATCATGACCTTTGACGTGGCGGAGACTGCCACCGGCCACGACCGCGCAGCGTTGATCGACAAGTTCGGGGCCGATCGAGGCACAGCTCCCCAGACGACCGATCGTGCGAAGAATTGACGAGCGCGCCATCAAGGCGCATGCGGATCTCCGCTTCCGCTCGGAATACGACTACGCGCTCTTCGAGTATTACCGGAGCGCGAAGGTTATTGCGTTCCTCGAACGGGCGGGAGTGCCGATCAGGGGCCGGGTACTCGACGCCGGCTGCGGCGGCGGCGGGATGCCCTTGTCACTTGCCGAAGAGGCGCAGATGGTCGTCGGCATCGATCCCGCGGAGCGGTTCCAGGACGCAGGCGTACGGCTGGGCCAGGAGCGCTCGCTGCCGAACCTGCATTTCGCCCTGGCGGATGGAATGGCGCTGCCGTTTCCGGATCGATCCTTCGATCTCGTCCTCTCGCACGCGGTCATCGAGCACGTGGCGGACGCGCCGCTCTACCTCCGCGAGTGCGCAAGGGTTCTCGCGCCCGGGGGGCATGTGTATCTCTCGACCGCACCGTACCTCTCTTTTGCGGGAGCTCATCTGCCGCGGCTGAAGGTTCCGGTTCCGCTGCACCTCATCGCCGGCCGACGGGTCGCCTTCGCGACGTTTCAGAAACTCGCGCGATACGCGCCGTGGACGCTTCGTGAGCCGGCCAACGAGAACTCGTTCATCAAGGCGGCGCGACGAGGCGAGGTGAAACACGATGACCTGCTCGAAAAGGTGCGGGTGCGGCGGCTTCGCGCGCAGATCAAAGCGTCTGGTCTGAGCATCGTTCGCGAGGAGCTGCACGCGACCGCAACGGTGAGGCGGATGCCGGGTCCGGTCGGACGCTGGCTCAGAGACAGTCCGCTCACGCAGGATGCACTGATCAGCAACATGGAGTACGTGCTCGCGAAGGCGGCGACGTGACCGAGATCGACCGCTATCGGTCGGACGACAAACGCGCGGTCGATGGCCTGTATCGACGCGTGTTTGGCAACGATGCTGCCGAGTCCAGCCGGCTGCGCTGGGAATGGCAGTACCGGCGCAATCCGAACAATCCCGGACAGGAGCCTGAGATCTGGATCGCTCGCGAAGGGACGACGATCATCGGCCAGTACGCCACGATGCCGGTCCGGCTTTCGCTCGGCGGTCGCGAGGTGCAGGGCTCCTGGGGCATGGACGTCATGGTCGCCCCCGAACGGCAGCGGCAGGGGCTCGGCGAGCTTCTCTTCCGCACCTGGGATCGGAACGTCGGCGCCTCACTGGGTCTCGGGCTTTCCGAATCGTCCTACCGACTCTTTCAGAAGATGCGATGGCCGGACGTGGGGCCCGTACCGTGCTTCGTGAAGCCGCTCACCCGCCGCGCGCTGCGGCGCCCGAACTGGCCAACCGCCCTGAATCGCCTGGTGTCCGCCGTGACGCTGCCGATCGTGATGATCGTTGCGCGCGACCGACCGCTCGCCGCCGAAGTGCGTCTGATCCAGCGCTTCGACGACAGCTTCACGGCTCTCTGGGAAGAGCTCGCGCCGAAGTTCGACCTCGCCGTCCGCCGCGATGCGCCGTATCTGAACTGGAAGTACGTCAACCCCCCGCACGTGCGCTACAGCATCGCGGCCTTGCGTCGTGACGATCGTAACGTCGGATATGCGGTCTACCGGAATCTCCACGAACCGCGCGGTCGCGTCACGCTTCTCGTCGACTTTCTCGTCGATCCGACTGATGACAGCGGACTGCGTACGCTGCTCGGCTGGATCGACCGCGAGGCGCGACACGCCGACTCCGACAAGATCCGCGCGTACGCCATGCATGCGGAGTTCCGCAAGGTGCTGAAGCGGTCCGGCTACTTTCAGGTGAAATCGACGATGGAGTTCGTCGTGAAAGTGAACGGCATCGACGTCGAGTCATCATTCTACGAGCGCCCGGCGAACTGGCACATCACGCTCGGCGATTCGGACCAGGACAGATGACAGAGATGAGTGTCGATTGCCGATTGGGGATGTGAGGATTGACGGATCGCTGATTGGGGATTGTTGATTGCTGGACAATCCCAGCAATCGAGAATCAACAATCCGTCACTCCCCAATCGGCAATCGCCAGTCGAGAATCGGACAGGGATGTACTCTACTCGTCGGCATCGATACAGAAGGCGACAACCAATGGGACGCCGCGGCGCGGCTGAACCAGCGGTTCGAGAACCTCTACGCACTGCCGCGGCTTCACGCGCTGTTCGCTCGACATGGCGTTCGGCCGACCTACGTGATCACCTATCCCGTCGCAACCGATGAGCGCTCGGCTGAAGTGCTCAGGACGCTGGACGCCGGTGGTGATTGCGAGATCGGCGCGCACCATCACGCGTGGGAAACGCCGCCCTGCTCCGACGAGGACATCCGCAAGCATCCCTACGCGTCAACGCTGCCGCGACCCCAGTTCGAGGCCCAGCTGGGATCGCTGACCGAGGCGATCGAACGCGCCGTGGGCCGGCGGCCGGTCTCGTACCGCTCCGGACGATTCGGTTTTTCAGCGGATCACGTATCGGCACTCGAGCGGAGCGGCTATCAGGTGGAATCGAGCGTGGCTCCGCTCTTTTACGAGAGCCACAAGGGTGGGCCGGAGTTTGTCGACGCTCCGCTGCGTCCGTACTTTCTTGCCTACGACAGCGCGACCCGTGCCGGCTCCAGTCAGGTACTCGAAGTGCCGTTGTCGGTGGCGCTGAATCGCCGGCTGCCGAAACCGCTGCAGCACGCCTACGCACGGCTGCCGAGCCCGTATACGAGCAAGCGGATCCTGCGAGCGCTGCGGCTGCTGCGCCCGCGCTGGCTGCGGCCGTCGTACTCGTCGCTCGAGGACATGATCGGCCTGGCGAAGGACCTCGCGCGATGGAACGAACCAGTGCTCAATCTGCTGTTCCACTCCAGCGAGGCCATCGTCGGAGGCAGTCCCTATAACCGCACCCAGGGAGAGCTCGACGCGTTCTGCGATCGACTGGACCGGTTTCTCTCCTTTGCCACCCGCGAACTTCGCGCTGTGCCGGCGACGTTCGCCGAATTCCGTTCAGCCTACGTGTCCGGCCGGCACTGACAGAGGCGATGCGGATCCTCCACGTCACGCCGCACCTCCCGCCCGACCAGGCCGCCAACGCGTTGCTTCCGTGGCACATGGGCAACTGGAGCCGCGACGAAGGCGACGAAGTGCAGTACGTCGCGCACCCCGCGCGGGTCGCCGGCGGGACTCGTCTCGCCGGACCGGTGACGTGGGTGGCCCGCCGGGGCGGAAGGCCGCTCGATCGTCTGCCTCTCCTTGGTTCCGCGCTCGCAGCTCGGCGCATCTGGAGAGTGCTGGCGCCTCGGATCGCTCAGGCCGATGTCGTCCACGCGCATAGCAACGGTCTGCTCGCCGAACTGGCCGTCTTGCTCGCGCAGAGGGCCGGCAAGCCGGCGGTGTTGACGCTGTACGGGACGGAGATCTGGCACTACAAGCCGAAGAAACTCAGACCGAATCTTTTCCTTCGCGCCTACAACGCCGCCTCGTACGTCACCTTTTACAGCCACCGCTTGATGCTGAAGGCGCAGGAGCTCGGGCTCGGACGCCGCCGCTCGCGCACCGTGTATCCTCCGGTGAGCGATGCATTCACCTGGCAGGGTGAGCACTCGCAGATGACGACCCGTGCCGGGTTGGATATTCATAACGCTCACGTGCTGCTCAACGTGAAGCGGCTCCATCCGCTTGCCGGCCAGCGTCATCTCATCGAGGCGATGAACGAAGTCATCCGGTCTCATCCGGACACGCGGCTCATCATCTGCGGCGGCGGTCCGATGCTCGAAGAATTGAAAGATGTCGCGCGTTCCTCAGGTGTGGAGCGCCACGTTTTCTTTGCCGGCATCGTCGATAACGCGGCCATCGCTCATTACTGCGCCGCCGCGGATCTCTTCGTCCTCCCGTCGCTGCTCGAGGCTCTGCCGACGGTTGCGGTCGAGGCATTGGCGGCCGGCACGCCCGTGCTGTCGACCGACAACCCGGGCGGTCTGGAGCTCAATGACATCTTCGGTCCTGATGTCGCGATCGTGCCGCGTGAACAGCCGCTGCAGATCGCAGCCGCGATCACCCACTTCCTGGAACACAAACGACGAACGCTGGGCACGACGCAAAAGGCGATCGAGCGGGAGTTCCGCCCCGCGGCCGTCGCCGCGCAGTACCGGGAAATCTACGCGGAGGTGCGCGGGCAATGAATCCGCGCCAGTTGACTCGCGCTGTGATTTGTGCGGCGCTCGCCGCGTTTCTCGGTGCGGCGTTACTGGCGCTCTTCTATGGTTTCCGGTCAACGCTGACGATTGAATTCGACCGGGAGCTCCCCCGCCTCGTGGGCGGCATCTACCCGCCCGAGCGCGACAACGCGTCCGGTCTCACGTTCGCATGGAGCGAACGAGAAGCGGTCCTGCGGCTGCGAGGTCTCGATCGGCGCGCTCAATGGATCCTCGATGCGCGGGTTCGAGGCGGCAGGCCGGAGCCAAAGGACAACCCGGCGCTCGAGTTCTATGTCGATGGAGTCCTGCTCGAGACGCGCCAGCCGGGCCCCGACTTCAGCCATCTGACGGTGACCATCCCGGCACGGCCCGACCGGCGTGGTGCAGTCATCGCCATGCGCGCGTCGCGGACGCTCGTCCCCGGCCCTTCGGATCCGCGGGAGCTGGGCCTGATGTTCGACCGCCTCACCCTCGCTCCAGCGGCGGTCGTTTTTCCACCGCGTTCGACACTGGCCGCCGTCGCCGTGGCCGCCGGGGCGTTTGCAGCTGCTCTGGCACTTATCGGATTCAGCCTGACGGCGTCAGTCGGTGGCGCCATCGGCATCGCGGCCGGCATCTCGTCGGCGCTCGCGACCGGCTTTGCGCCGTTCAGCACTCTGCCCTCCACCGCCATGTCGGCGTCGCTCTGGGCCAGCGTCGTGATCGTCGCCATCATCTGGGGCGTCGAGTGGCGCTCCGGCGCTTCGTTGCGGAACACTGCGCGGTTCGCGGTTGTCTTTTCGGTCTGCGCGGCGCTCCTCAAGCTGCTGATGCTTCTCCATCCGAACATGCCAGTCGGGGACGCCTTGTTCCACGCCCACCGGTACCGGACCGTCGTCGAAGGCAACCTGTTCTTCACATCGATTGCGCCCGGCAACTACCAGTTCCCTTATGCGCCCGGGCTCTACGTCGCCGCCACTCCATTTGCCGCACTCGTCAGCCGCGAGGCCGGCGACATGACGCTGCTGCGCATTTTCGCTGCCCTGACCGACGGTGTTGCCGGCGGGTTCCTCTACTTGATGATCGCTCGGGCCTGGGGAGACCGGCTGGCGGGCGCGATTGCCGTGGCTCTGTACCATTTGACGCCTCTCGGTTTTGACGTCGCCCGGACTGGTAACCTGACCAACGCTTTCGCTCAGTCGCTCGCGGTGTTCGCGCTGGTGTTGATCGCGCATCCGTCGTTGCGCTGGGAGCGGCGGCTGCCGGTCATCCTGCTCGCCGTTCTTCTCGCCGCGGCATTCATGTCGCACACCAGCACGTTCGCGATTGTCTTTCCGGCGTGCGTCCTCATCGCCGGAGCCTTCCTCTGGAAGGGAGGGCCAGCCCTACGTTCGCCGGGCGCCGCAGTTGCCGTAGCCGCCCTGGTCGCGCTCATCGCGTCGGTCGGGCTTTACTACGGTCATTTCGGCGAAACCTATCGGACCGAGTTGGCGCGGATCGGTTCCGAAACCGCCAGCAGCGCCCCTGACGCTGGCGGGCGGACGCCGATGGGACGCCTGGCAGATGTGCCCCGATACCTCCAGCTCTACTTTGACATCCCGCTGATGCTTCTGGCCGTACTCGGCGCGTGGCGCATTTACGTGCGGCGCGCCCGCGACCGCGCAACGCTGGCAATTTTCGGCTGGACGGCGACCTGCGTCCTCTTCTTCGTCATCGGCATCGTCACACCGGTCGACATGCGGTATTACCTCGCCGTGATTCCCGCGTTGGCCGTCGCAGGTGGCCTCGGTGCATCATGGTTATGGATCGCGGGTACACCGCACCGGATCGTGGCGATCGGCCTTCTCGCGTGGGCCGCCGCTACTGGCGCGCTGAACATCTTCAGGTTATAGGCAGCCGGCCTACGAACAAGGCCGGCTTCACGCTGTAAGGCAGGTTATGGCTTTCATCGACAGGATTTCGGCGGAACTCACTGCGGCAATGCGCGTCCGCGACTCGGTCCGGCTTGGGACGCTGCGAATGGCCAAGGCAGCGTTGATGAACCGGGAAGTAGAGCGTGGCCGCGCGCTGGACGACGCCGAGTCGCTCCAGGTTATTGCCGCGCTTATCAAGCAGCGACGCGACTCGATCGAACAGTTCCGCGCCGGCGGCCGGGAGGACCTCGCCAGTAAGGAAGAGGCAGAACTCGCGGTCCTCGAGGAGTACATGCCGCCGCCGATGGACGCTGCGGAACTCGAGCGGCTCGTCACACAGGCGATCACAGACACCAATGCGGCGTCGCCGAAGGACATGGGACGTGTCATGAAGGCGGCAATGGCGATTGTTGCGGGCAGAAACGTCGATGGAAAGGCCCTCAGCGAACTGGTGAAGACCAAACTCGCCGGCGGGTAACAAATGGCAAACTTTTCTTGAATGGTATCCGTCTAACACAATTGAAAGGCACGCACAGCCTCTCATCCATCCTCCATCAGGCTCCTGTCGCAAGGCAGGAGCCTTCTTTTTTGGCGCTCCGGGCCTTCGGCCCTCCGCTTACGCTCGCTCCACTGCGCTCGCGCTTCGTCGCTCGCTCCGTTCCGCTCGCGACCGAGGGATCGATCGATCGGGGAAGCGTTCGTTTTCGAGCCGTTCGGTCAAAGACTGCGCGAAAGCGGGACGGCCGAACAGAGACGCATCGGCAGTTGGCCAGTGCATTCGTGTAAAGGTTGTAAAGTCACCCGATGAGCTCGAAGCTCGCGAAATCAGCGGGGCTGATCGGCGCCGCGACGATGACCAGCCGTGTGCTCGGCCTCGTCCGCGAGACCGTGCTCGCCGCTGTGTTCGGCGCAAGCGCGAGCCCGCAGATGGACGCCTTCAACGTCGCGTTCCGCGTCCCGAACCTGCTGCGCGATCTGTTTGCCGAGGGAGCAATGACGGCGGCGTTCGTCCCGACATTCACCCGCACGCTGACCGAGAAAGGAAGGGACGCGGCCTGGCGGCTGGGCAGCCTCGTGATGAACGCGCTGTTGATCGTCACCGGCGTGCTCGTCGTCATCGGCATTCTGTTCGCCCCGCAGATCACCAACGCATTCGTCGATGCGGAGTTCGCCGCCGTCCCCGGCAAGCTCGCTCTCACCACGCGGTTGACGCGGATCATGCTCCCCTTCCTGATCACGCTGGCGATCGCGGCGGCGATGATGGGGATGCTGAACTCCCTCCGCCGCTTCTTCATCCCCTCACTCTCGCCGGCGATGTTCAACGTGGCGTCGATTTTCAGCGCGATTGCAATCGCTCCGGTGATGCCACGATTTGGCCTGAACCCGATTAGCGGCATCGCCATCGGCACGCTGCTCGGCGGTGTCGGTCAGATATTGCTGCAATGGCCGGTGCTCCGGAAGGAAGGCTTCCGCTACCAGCCGATCGTTGACTTTCGCGACCCCTCGTTGCGGGAGATTCTCCGGCTGATGGCGCCGGCCACGATCGGCGTCGCGGCAGTGCAGGTGAACGTTTTCGTGAACACGCACCTGGCAACCGGACAGGAACAGGGGGCGCTTTCCTGGCTTCAGTACGCGTTCAGATTGATGTACCTGCCGATCGGCGTGTTCGGTGTTTCGATTGCGACGGCGTCGCTCCCCGACATCTCGCGCCAGGCAGTCACCGACGATCTCGCGGCGATTCGAGAGACGGTCTCGCGGGCATTGCGCATGATGTTGATGCTGAACGTTCCGGCGACGATCGGTCTGATGGTCCTGGCGCACCCGATCGTGGCCCTGCTCTACGAACGTGAGATGTTTCACGCTGGCGACACTACGGCGACGGCCGCCGCGCTGATGTTCTATGCACCCGGGTTGCTCGGCTATTCGGCAGTGAAGATCGCCGCACCGACCTTCTATTCGCTGCGTGACGCCCGCACCCCCGTGATCGTCAGCGTCATTTCCATCGGGGTGAATCTGGGGATCAACCTCTGGCTGATTCGCAGTAATGGGTTACCGCGGCCTTGCCCTGGGTACGGCACTGGCGGCTTTGTTCAACGCCGGCGTCCTGCTATGGTTTCTCAGAGGGCGGCTCGGCGGGCTCGACGGCCGTCGCGTGGCCGTCGCCCTTCTCAAAGTGCTGATCGCCTCCGCTGTGATGGGGCTGGCGGCGCTCGTCACGCTCCAGTGGATTACGGGACTGACCCCGGCCGGAGGAGAGATGGCAAAGGCCGCTCGCGTTCTCGGGTCGATAGGCGTGGCCATACTGGCACTCGCGGCCGCAGCGCGGCTGCTTCGCATTCAGGAATTCAACGATGCCGTCGCGACCGTCCGGCGCCGGCTCGCTCGCTGATGCTTGCCACGCCGAAGCGCCTTGGCGAAGGCGGGTCCGCCAAGCGTCCCCTGGGACTCCACCCGACCGTTCTACTCATGGCGTCCGCTCACATGATGGTGGACGGCTACGGCAACATCCTCGCGCCGCTCCTCCCGCTGCTCATCCCGCGCCTCGGTCTCAGTCTTGCCGCTGCCGGGACGCTGACGATGCTCTTCCAGCTGGCAGCATCGGTCGCGCAGATCGGGTTCGGACACCTGGCGGACCGCTGGCGGCCGCGCTTGCTGATAATGGTCGGCCCCGTTGTCGCAGTGTCGGTATTGAGTTTCGTTGGACTGGCCACCACCGCGCCGGGGCTTGCTGCGATCCTGGTCATCGGAGGGCTCGGCGCGGCGGCGTTCCACCCGCCGGGCGCCGCGCTGGCGCACAAGCTGGGGGGCAATCGTCCGGGATTCGCGATGTCGGTTTACATCACCGGGGGCACCCTCGGGTTTTCACTCGGCCCCTTGATGTTCGCGCCGTTTGCCCAGCGATTCGGGCTCGCCTGGACGCCGCTTCTCGCGCTGCCAGGGCTGCTCGTGGTGGCTTTTTTCCTGTCGCGAGTGCCCCCGATCGAGATCCATCACGACAACAGTGGCGGACTGCGGACGCTGCGCCCGTACGCCAAGCCTCTCGGTCTGCTCTACCTCATCGTCGTGTTCAGAACGATGACGGCGATCGCGATCGCCACTTTTGTGCCGGTCATGCTGACGCGACGTGGAATGACAGTCGGGGCGGCCGGCGCGTCGGTAGCCGTCTACTTACTGGCGAGCGGCGTCGGCGGATTCTTCGGAGGTCCCGCCGCGGACCGGTTCGGTCCCAAGCGGGTCATTGCCTGGTCGCTGGTCCTCTCGACGCCGTTCCTGGTTGCCGCTCCGTTTCTACACGGCGCCGCGTTTGTGATCGTTCTTGCGATCGGCGGATTCTTTCTGCAATCGACGCTGCCGGTCAACGTGATCTTCGGTCAGGCGCTGGCCCCTGTGAGCGCCGCGACCGTCTCATCATTGATGATGGGCTTTGCGTGGGGAACCGGTGGGCTTACGGTTCCGCTGACGGGTTACGTCGCTGACCGCCTGGGTATCGAGCGGACGCTCATCGCCCTCGCGTTCATCCCGCTGCTCGCAGCCGCGTGTGCACTGCCGCTGCCCGGAGGCCGCACGCGTCTGCCGCGTGAAATCGCTGTGGTACGATAGTTTCTTTCGCCCTTCCATATGCGCCGCTACGGCCCCGCCACCACTGTGAGTTATTCGTTCGGCCCGGGGCCTGTGACACCGGCCGTCAAGGCGATCATCTTCGCCAACATCGGGCTGTTTGTCGTCTCGCAGTTCTATCCGCGTATCGCGTTGTATCTCGGCGTGATTCCGGAGGCGGTGCTCGAAAAGGGATGGCTGTGGCAGCTCGCCACCTACATGTTCCTGCACGCCGACGCGATGCACATCCTCTTCAACATGCTGGGGGTGTGGATGTTCGGGGTCGAGCTCGAGCGTACGTGGGGGACGCGGTTCTTTTCGCGCTTTTACGCCGTGACCGGGGTCGGCGCGGGCATCACCGTCGTGCTGGCGTCGCTGTTGCCGATCACTGCGCTGCGCCTGACGTATGAAGCCGTCACGATCGGAGCATCAGGCGCGCTCTACGGATTGCTGATGGCATTCGCCATCTACTTTCCCAATCGTCCGATCCTGATGTTTCTGCTCTTTCCGGTACCCGCCAAGTACTTCGTCATGATCCTGGGCGCACTCGCGTTCATGTTTTCGCCGGGCGGAGGCGTGTCGAACTCGGCGCATCTCGGCGGGCTGCTGTTTGGTTATCTCTACTTGAAGGGCCGCGGCGGCGGCCTCACCGCGGAGTTCAAGTATCGCTATCTGAAATGGAAGATGAATCGCCTCCGCCGCAAATTCGATGTCTACTCCGGCGGGCGCTCCGACTGGGATCGGAATATTCATTGACCGCCTGTGGATGACAGGAATCAGGAGGCCAGAAGAGATCAGGAGTAATTTGGTTTAAGACAAGAAAAACAAAAGAAGCTCCTGAACTCCTTGCCTCCTGTTATCAGATTCCTGATTCCTGTATCACTTTCGATGGAAGTACGTATCCGTGCCGTCGAGCCAGTCCTGGCGGATCGGACTGAACAGATCGAGCTCGAAGGTGTCGTCGAGGGCCTCGGCCTGATGCTCGACCCACGACGGGATGTGCAGCACTTCTCCCTCGCGGACGGTGATCTCTTCTCCACCGATCAGAAACTTCAGCGCCCCCTGCAGCACGTAGGTCATCTGCTCGCTCTCGTGCGAGTGCATCGGCACGAGCGCTCCCTTCTTCAGATAGATCTGCGCCAGCATCTCGCGCTCGCCGGTCACTACCTTGCGCGAGATCATTTCGGTGACCTTATCCAGCTCGATCTCGTCCCAGCGATGCAGCTTCACGGTCGGTGTCACGTTACTCGCTCCAGGTCAATGCACCACAGAGACACAGAGGACACAGAAAAAACCCCTTAGGTTAGAGAAAACAAAACTTTTATGGCTCTGTGCCTCTGTGACTCTGTGGTGGGTTTGCGGCGTCACGGAAGGCGGCGATTATAGCACCGCGGTATAATGCAGTGTTCCGCTCAACGCGCACTTCTGTATAGAGGATTCCGTACGCATGAAGCGAACCGCCGTCAGCACGGCCACCTACCACGGGCTCACGCGCGAAGATCTGCTCCGCGCGTACCGGACGATGGTTCTGTCGCGAAAGATCGACGACAAGGAGATTCAGCTCAAGAATCAGAGCCTCATCTTCTTTCAGATCAGCGGGGCCGGCCACGAGGCCGTGCTCACCGCCGCCGGCATGACGCTCAAACCGGCGCACGACTGGTTCTATCCCTATTACCGCGACCGCGCGCTCTGTCTCGCCCTCGGCATGACACCGCTCGAGATGCTCCTCAGCGCGGTCGGCGCGAAAGACGATCCCAACTCCGGCGGCCGCCAGATGCCGTCCCACTGGGGTCACCAGGCGCTCAATATCGTGTCGCAGTCGAGCCCGACCGGCACGCAGTGTCTGCAGGCGATCGGCTGCGCCGAGGCGGGGCGTCTCTACGAGCGTGTCGAAGGCATCGAAGGGCGGGAGCAGAAATTCGCGAAGGGGGAGGTCACCTACGTCTCCATCGGCGAGGGGACGTCGAGCGAAGGTGAGTTCTGGGAATCGCTGAATTCCGCCTGCCTGGGCAAGCTTCCCGTCGTTTATCTGATCGAAGACAACGGCTACGCGATCTCGGTGCCGGTCGAAGTTCAGACCGCCGGCGGCGACTTGTCGAAACTCGTCGCGTCATATCCCTGGCTTGACGTCCAGAGCATCGACGGGACCGACTTCATCGAGAGCTATCGCGCGATGACGGCTGCCGTCGCCTACGCGCGTGAGGGCAAAGGGCCGGCGTTCGTCCACGCCAAAGTGATCCGCCCGTACTCGCATTCGCTGTCGGATGACGAGAAGCTTTACAAGACCAAGGACGAGCGGGCGGCCGAGGCGCAGCGCGATCCGATTTCGCGGATGGCCGCCTTCCTGACGAAAGAAGGGCTCGCCAGCGACGGCGAGCTCGAGGCGCTGCTCAAGGACGTCGAGCGCGAGGTGAACGAAGCGGCTGACGCGGCAATCAAAGCCGAAAAGCCGTCCCCGTCGACCGCCGCGTTGTATGTGTACTCCCCCGACATCGACCCGGCATCGGACGATTTTCAGACCGGGCCGCAGCCGGAAGGCAAACCGGACACGATGGTCGCGGCGATCAATCGCACCATGAAAGACGAGATGGCGCGCGATGCCCGGATCGTGGTGTTCGGCGAAGACGTCGCCGACGCCAGCCGTGAATCCGCGCTCGAATCAGTCTCGGGCAAGGGCGGCGTTTTCAAAGTGACTCACGGCCTCCAGCGGGCGTTTGGTTCCACGCGCGTGTTCAATTCGCCGCTGGCTGAAGCGAACATCATCGGGCGCGCGGTCGGCATGGCCACGCGAGGCATCAAACCGGTCGTGGAGATCCAGTTCTTCGACTACATCTGGCCGGCGATGATGCAGCTGCGCGACGAGATGTCGATGCTGCGCTACCGCTCGAACAATGCATTTTCGTGCCCGATGGTCATCCGCGTGGCGACCGGCGGCTATCTGCGCGGCGGCGCTCCGTACCACAGCCAGTCGGGCGAGAGCATCTTCGCTCATTGCCCGGGGATCCGCATCGCGTTCCCCTCGAATGCGCAGGATGCGGCGGGGTTGCTGCGAACGGCGATCCGCTGCGACGACCCGGTGCTCTATCTCGAGCACAAGCATCTCTACCGCCAGACCTATAACAAGGGGGAGTATCCCGGCGCGGATTACATGGTGCCGTTTGGCAAGTCGGCGGTTCGCCGCGACGGCACCGATGTCGTGGTCCTCACCTACGGCGCGCTCGTGCAGCGATCGATTCTCGCGGCGCAGCAGGCGGAGAAGTCTGGCGTCAGTGTCATGGTCATCGATCTGCGGACGATCGTGCCGTACGACTGGCAGGGCATTGCCGACGCCGTCATGAAAACCAACCGGGTCGTCGTCGCCCACGAAGACCAGCTGACCTGCGGCTTCGGCGCCGAGCTCGCCGCCAGGATCGGCGAAGAACTGTTCGAGTATCTCGACGCGCCAGTCAAGCGCGTCGCAGCCCTCGACGCGCCGGTCGCATATTACCCGGACCTCGAAGAAGTCATCCTGCCGCAGTCCGCGGATGTGTTGAAGGCGATCCAGGACACGGCGGCTTATTGATACTTGCGATAGTGATGGCGCTGAATCTCGGTGTAGGGGCGGTTCGCGAACCGCCCCTACGGGATATGGGTGTAGAGGCGGTTCGCGAACCGCCCCTACTGCGTGAAACGCTGCGCGCGACGGGAGCGCTCCCGGCGCACGTCGCGGGTTCCTTTGAAGAGATCGCCGCCTGTCACATCACGCCGGACGATGACTATCTCGTCTTCGATCGGCGGGGTCATGCCGTGTATCGGGTCGCGCAGAATGGCGTGGGCGGGGCGAGGAAGCTCCTGCAGATCGGCGTCGAGCCCGGCCGGATCCTGAGCCCGATTGCCTTCGCGTCCCATCCCGATGGCACGTTCATCGTGGCGGATGCGCCCGACGGGCAGGAGCGGATCCAGATTTTCTCGTATCTTGGCGCCAGTCTCGGCGGATTCACGCTGCCGGTGCGATCGGTTCCGCGCGTGACGCTGGGGGACCTCGTCCTGAGCGGCGTCGGTTCAGTCGATTACACCAGCCGCTCGATCCTCGTCAGCCAGCCGGATGTCACGGGTGCGCTCATCACTGAGTACGCGCCGGATGGGCGGACGCTGCGGACCTTCGGCAATCTGCGCCAGACGGGTCACGAAGGCGACAAGGACCTGCACCTTGCGCTCAACGGCGGACTGCCGCTGGCCATCCCCGGCGGCGGGTTCTACTACATCTTCATCGCGGGTGTGCCGGCGTTCCGCAAGTACGACGCCGAGGGTAACCTGCTCTACGAGCGTCACATCGAAGGGCTCGAGATCGACGAACACCTTCGCAGGCTGCCGACCACCTGGCCGCGACGGAAGACCAGAGCCGGCGAGTTTCCGCTCGTGCCGTCAGCGATCCGCACCGCCGCCGTCGGCCCGGGCGGCAGCCTGTGGATCGCGCTCGCGTCCACCCATACCTACGTCTACGACAGCGACGGCGACAAGCGCCGGATCATCCAGTTCCGCGGCGCCGGCACCATGACGCCGAGCGATCTGTTCTTTACAACAACCGGCCGCCTCATCGTCGCTCCCGGCTGCTATACGTTTGCGGCAAATTGATCGTGCTGATGACGCGTTCGCGCTCGGTTTCGTCACATTAGTCTGCCAACCGGACCGAGATCCAGATTCAGCTCTTCGGGCGCGATCCCGAACTGCTCGGACAGATCCCGGATCGTTTCTTCCAGCCGCATCAGCGCGAGGCCGACCGCTTCGGTCTCCTCGTCGGTCAAGGTGCCCACTTCCATGCGGCGGATCGCTTGCCGTTCCAGCAACTGGCGGATGAATTCGACCAGCGTCAGCACCAGCTTCAGCACCGATCGGCGCACTTCGTCAGGATCCGCATTCCATCGCGGTGGCCCGGCGGCTCCGCGAAGGCGGTCGAGCTCGAGCGAGGGCATCGACCGTTTCACGGGCTTCTTGCGCCGCGACCCGGGCCTGGATACCGACTTCGTTTTTTTCCTCATGCCCATAGATCCGGAACGAACGCGAACGGGGGCCACGGTCCTGTCACTCGCATGCCCTTGACTCCCGCAGCGGCGATAGTCGACGTGTATTTCGAGACGTGTTCGCGACCAACGAGCTGGTACACCGTGAGCAGCCGCGCAACGCTCCCAGTCCGCCGCTCGTCGGCGACCCAGGGCGCGACGGTCTCCAGCGCGGTGCGGGCTCGCGGCGGCACCGGCGGGGACGCCCGTTTCTGCCGGGCCTCCAGGTATGCGCGTCCCGATTCCGATGGTGTCACCGCCTTTGATTCTTCTACGGCGATTCTCACCGTCATCTGCACGTGTCCGCGGACGTGGTCGAGCGCGGCCAGGACGACATCGCGGCGATTGCGGATCATTCGAACGAGTTCCGCCTCGTCCAGCAGCGATCCGAACCGTGCCGGCAGAGTTGCGGGAGCCGAGTCCGCAATCCGCTGCACGATCGCATGCTGCCGCCGAAGTTCAGCCTCGCTGATCGGAGGTGACGCCGAGCGGCGTTCGCAGACAGCGAAGATGCCTTCGACCGGAATGCTCTCGATCCTGCGCCTGCCGTCGTTCCACGGGTCCAGCGGCACGTCAGTGAGCGCGTAAACGTAGAGCGCAGCCACGTCAGCGGCGCGGCGGCAGCACGCGATCTGCCGCGCACAACAGCGCCGAGAGCCTCAGGTAAACCAGATCCACGTTGGCGAGAGCGAGGACGATGTCCGAGTTCAGCATGACACCCTGGTTCAAGAGGCTGTCGAGCACGTCCACCAGAGAGCCGTCACTGTCGTCGATGATGGCGGCGACAGCTGCCCTGGGTGGCTCTTGGCGGAGATGGGCGCGCGGGAGGCGGCGGTGTTTTCTCTCGGTGCGGCCGCGGAGTGCTTACCGGCCGCGGGTTCTGCCCTTTCCGCCTCGGTGGGTGGGAGGCGGGAACGGTGGAATGTCGCCGTGGACGCTTCATCGTCCGCCGTCCGCTTCGATGAAGTGGTACGCCGGCCACGGCCCGGTCAGCGTGAGTTGCGCACCGGCGCGCGCGCAGGTGTCCGCCTCCTCGCGCGCCGCCGCAGTGAACCGGTCGCGGTCCTTCGACGGTACGAGAAATGCGGCGTCCAGAAGCGGCGGCGTGATCGCCGAAGGCGCGTCCTCGCGGCGTCGCGCATCTTTGGCGACCGAATTCAGCCGCTCGAAGGTCGCAATCGCAGCCTCGGCGGCAGCCACCTTCGCGGTTCGCGCTTCATCGCGCGAGCGTCTCCTCGCGGCGAGAAACTCGGCCCCCGAGGGACTGGTGGTGGTGCTGGCGGACCGGGGCTTGATCGTGGCGCTGATGCGAACGCCCCACTCCTCCGAGCCGGCGATTCGCTTCATTGCCGCTTCGAGCGGACGGCGTCGCGAGGCAATGTCCCGAACGGCACGTTCTCGTGTCGAGAACATTGTGAAGAGCTTGAGAGGGATGACGGTGGAGGCGACGAGTCCGGGACGCTGTGCAAAGTGTTCGACAACCGCTTCGTGGGCGAGGCCGATGCGGCCGACCTGTTCGAGGTCGGTAAGGATCGATTCGAGCGGTCGCGGGCCATACACGTCGAGAGGCACGGCTGCCGCTACGAGCCACAACAAAGGTGAGACGGCAACGACCTCCGGACGCGTTGCGCCTGGAAGTCCCTCCGGAGCATCGCCGGCTGGAGGCTTCCTCGCCGCGCGCACTACGCAGTACAGATACGTCGCTGTCTTCACGCGTCCTGATGATATCGCCATCCGGCGCGCTGCCACGCGCGCAGCGACGCCGGAGAGTGCGGCGGCGGAATGCGCGCGGCGGTGACGATGAGCGCACGCGGTTTTCGTGACGTGTTGACGATCCGTTCGAGTGCGCCGATCTCACGGCGCTCGGCGGCTGATGCTTTCGCGCAGCGCGTACACGTGCCCCGACCGACCGCGTTCGTGATGACCATCGGCACGTCGACACCGAGACGGTGAAGCCTTCTCAACAGTCTCTCGGATTCGGCCCGCGGCAGCGCGGCTGCGCGCGTGACAACGACGAAATGTGTGCGCGTGTCATCCGACAGCAGCTCCCGTAACCGTCCCAGTCCCTTCGAGAGATCGACCAGCGTCGTACCGAGCTCCCCGAGGCCGAGAACCGGCTGATATTTCAGGAGAATCGCCATCAGTGCCTTGATCCAGCCGTGAATGAGCGCCGGCATCTCCAGCAGGCGCAGCGCATGCCCGGTCGGAGCCGTATCGATGATCGTCAAGTGATCGCCGGTGCGAGAGACCTCGGCGGTGATCTCGACGAGAGCGGCGAGCTCGTCGAGGCCCGGCGGAGCCAGATCCATGAGGCCGTGCATGACGGATCGATCGTGACCGGCATCGAAGGCACCCTTGCCGGTGAGGCGATCGAAAAGATCGTCCACAGCGGCTGCATACTTCACTCGCACGGCGTCGAAGACCCGCCCGGCATCCATCTCACGCACGAGAAGGTTGGGCGGGGCTCCTTTGACGCGACCAGCCCGGTCACCGACCTGAGTGTTCAGGACGTCTGCCAGCGAGTGTGCCGGGTCCGTCGAGATCAGGAGAATCTTCGTCGCCGGCCATCTGTTCGCGGCCGCAATTGCCGCGGCGGCGGCGCATGTCGTCTTCCCCACCCCTCCCTTGCCGCCGAACATCACGAGGCGCGTTCCGGCCGTAGCGATTGACTCGGGCTCGACGCCAGGTCCCCGTGAGTCAGCCGACCAGGACTTACGAGCAAGGCGCGATTGAGGCCGAACACCTGCGCTTCCGAAGATCCAGCCCGATAGCAGAAAGCGCCGTCACACCCCTGGGCTCTCGATCGCGTGCGTGCACGAATACGCGTTCCATCGCTGGAAGCGCGCGTAGGGCTTTCGCCTCGAAGGCCCGCCGCGCACTGCAGTGATCGCAGGATGACGGCGCCGGTGGGGGTGTGAGCCGATTGACGATGATTTCGTTCACGGGCGCGGCGTGGTCTGCAAGCCGTTTCAGGGCGTCGATCGTTTCGGCCACCGCCATCGGCTCCGGCAGCGTGACCCACGAGACACGGGTTCTCTCACCATCGGTCAGGATGGCGCGCAGCTCGCGCGCTTCACCGGCGAGGTCGGCGATGAGAACGTCCTCCGGCGTCTCCACGGACCGGCCGCGCAGCGCTTCAACGATCATGCGATGCTTTTCGCGCATCCGGTCGAACACCCGCGCCACGGCGAAGAGTGTCTCCGGCATCGCCAGCATGCGGAGCGTGTGCCCGGTCGGGGCGGTATCGACGACGATGCGATCGTAGCGGCCGGTACGGGCGAGCCGGGCGAGTTCCAGGAGCGCCGCGACTTCATCGATCCCTGGCAGTGACAGGTTCAACAGTTTCCCGACGTCTTCGCGATCGAGCCAGGTGCCCTCGAGCGCGATCTTCGCCAGGGCGGCGCGCCGTTCGGCAATCCAGCGGCGAAGCACCGCCGCCGCATCGATTTCGACGGCGTGGAGCGTCCCGGGCCGCCTGTCAGGCCGCCTGGTGTCAGGCCGCCCATGGCAGGCCGCCTAAAGGCGGCCTCTACAGGCTTGGGTGAACCCGACAAGCGGGTCTTGAGTGCGTCGCCCAGGGACGGCGCCGGGTCGGTCGATGCGACAAGCACGCGCAATCCCGCTCGCGCCCCTATGACCGCAAACGCCGCCGCACAGGTCGTCTTGCCGACGCCCCCTTTGCCCCCGATGAAGTGGAATTGCGCACTACTACCGGTCGTGGTCGTGGCCGCCTTCAAAGCTGGCCTCAATGCCGGTAATCCTGTAGTCGGATGGCGACAGCGCCGCGGGAGCGCTGACCTCTCTGCGCTCACGGATATCGCGGAGCCGCGCGAGAATGTCCGCCTCGAACACCGAGAACTCTTCCTCGGTCATCTCTCCAAGCTCGACGCGCATCTGCGCCGCCAGCAACTGCTCGCGAAGCGCGGTGTCATCGTTCAGCTCTGTCTCGACCGCTGCCGCCACCTTGTCGAGCACGAACCGAATGCCGCCGATCAGGAGGGTGTCGAGTATTAGCATGAACGCTTGTCAACTTCTAACTGCCTAACTCCTAACTCCTAATCTCATTTAGAAGTTAGAAGTTAGGAGTTAGGAGTTGTCAGTGAGCCCTCTCGAGCTTGAGGCGAATGTTCACGAAGTTGTAAGGAGGCCAGGGGCCGGTGTACTTGAACGTCAGTTTGTCGTAACGCAGGCCGATCTCCTTCACCCGGGCATCGAAGGCGTGCTCGGTGTCGCGGGCAACCAGAAACGCGGCGTTCATGATCATTCGATCGCCGATCGGCTTGTTCGAACGCGATGCAACCGAGACGTCGCGCAGCGCCTCGAAAATCTCGGCAACGTAGCGCTCCGAGCGTGCCTGGAGCGCCGCGTCGATCAGCCGTCCGTACTGCATTCGCGCGAAGTAGGTCGACCCCTTCTGGGAGGAGATCTCTCCTTTGAGACGCCGGATGTCTTCGTCTTCTTCTTCGATCTCGCGGATGATCTGGTCCCGGTCCCATAACACCTTCAGGCCGAACTCGAACTTGTCCTGCATCTTGTTCAGGACGTCGGTAAAAGCATCGTAGGCCGACCGCAGCAGCTCCATGATGTCGTCGTCGGTCTTGAACACGGTGCCGAAGGACATCGGGATGACCGTGTGCTGCAGCATCACCGTCTCGTTCACGCGCTGGTGCGCGAGGACGTTCTCGCGGGTCGGATCCTGCACGACCATTGGTGTGTTCGACACGACCGCAGCGATGTCGCGATAGAGGACCGTCTGCACGGTTGCAGGATCATTACCGATACCGAGGGCGCCGAAAGACAACGGACGTTCGGACTTGATGATGCAGTAAACGTATCTGCCCTCATTCGCGTCATCGGAGGGGCGGGCGGTATCGGTGCGGGCCGCCTTTGCGCGCGTCGCCGCCGGCATCCGGACGCGCTCCAGCTTGCCGCGCGCAGGCGGAGTCGTGGACATGCCGCCGGAGCGGCGCTCAATCGGGACAGGACCTCGTGGCCTCATCTTCCGCTGTGGCTTCGATTTCTTCAGGGCCTTCGCCATCTCAGTGCGTTTTCGAAGATTTGAGCATACGTCGGATCTCCGAGACCAGCGCGTCGGGGAGACAGGGTTTGGTCACGAACGCGTCGCAGCCGGCTGCACGCGCGCCTTCAGCGTGCCCCTCGAGCGCGTGTCCGGTCAACGCCACCACAGGGATGTCCCGGGTTCGCGGGTCGCTCTTCAGCCGCCGCGTCGCTTCCCACCCATCCAGCTTCGGGAGGGCGAGGTCCATGAGAATGATGTCGGGCTGCAGGTCCTGCGCCTGCTGGACCGCCTCGTACCCGTTGGTGGCTTCCGCGACGCGGAAACCCGAATACTGGAGATAGGCGGAGTACATCTCCCGCGCATCCTGGTAGTCCTCGACGATGAGCACGAGTGGGCCTTTTTTTGAGTTCATCGGCGCCTGAGACGCGTCGGCAGGCTGAGCACAAATGTCGAGCCCCGCCCCACCCCGCTTTCCAACTCGATCGTCCCCTCCAGCATCTGGGCCAGCCGACGGCAGATCGACAGACCGAGACCGGTGCCGCCGTAGCCGCGGGCCGGCGAGGTATCGAGCTGCCGGAAATCTTCGAACACCTTCACCTGGTCGTCAGCTCCAATCCCGACGCCCGTATCGCGCACCGCGATGTTGATCATGCGGCTGCGGGCGTCGTACCGCGCGGTGATCGTGACCGACCCTTCAGGCGTGAATTTCAATGCGTTGCTCAGCAGATTCAAGACGATCTGCTTCACCTTCTGGCGATCGCTCTTCAGCGTCGGCAGTTTGCCGGCGGCTCGAGCGCTGACCTCGAGGTTCGATCGCTTGATGATCGGTTCGAGCTCGGACATCACCTCGTTGACGAGCTCGGGAATAGCGAAACTCGTCACGTTCAGCGGCATGCGCCCCGCTTCGATGCGGGTAATGTCCAGGATATCGTTGATCAGCGCGAGCAGATGCCGTGAGTTGGAGTCGATCCGCGTCAGCCCCTTCTTCTGCGTTTCCGATACCGCGCCGGTTACGCCGTTCAGCAGCATGTGCGTGTAGCCGAGAATCGCGTTCAGCGGCGTCCGGAACTCGTGCGACATGTTGGCGAGGAACTGGGACTTGAGAGCGGACGCCTGCTCGAGCCCGATCTGCTGCCGGCGCAACAACTCGTTCTGCTGCGCGAGCTCGGCGGTTGCTTCCTGCACTTTGCGCTCGAGCTCCGCCGACGCATGCTTCAACTGCTCGTACAGCCGTCCCTTTTCAATCGCTTCAGTCAAGTCGTGCAGGATCGTCACGACCCAGATCAGCTCTCCCTGTTCCGAAAGGATCTGTCCCGCGACTCCCTCGACCGGGGAGAGCCGGCCGCTGGACGCATCCATCAGCTGCAGCTCGCCACGGTAGCGCTCGCCGCCGACACCGGTGAGCACGTTCGACACGAACGAGGTGAGGTGTGCGCCGTTGGCGCGCACGCGGCGATGCACGGCGTCGGTTGCGACCGCCGGAACCGTGAAGAGACGCTCGGCTGGCTCGTTCATCAGCACGATGTCCCCCTCCGGGTCCGACACGATGATCGGGTCGGCGACCGAGTCGATGATCAACTCGAGGCGGTGCCGTTCGTCGCGCACCTCCGCCTGCGCCATGCGCAGCGTGCGATAGCTGTCTTCGATTTCTTCCTTCGCGCGGGCGAGATCGGTGACGTTGCGGAGGATCGACACCACGTATGTGCCCTGCCGTTCGTCCTTTGCGCGTGAGCTCAGAAGCTCGAACAGCAGGTCCGACCCTTCGAGGGGATCGACCAGCAGCAGCTCCCGCCGCGCGAGCTCGGTCTGAGCGACGGCGCTCGTGGAGAGCGCCGCAGAGAACAGCATGTTGTTCAGCGCAACGGCGCGACGCCATCCCTCACTGGCCTCCTCCGGCGCGGCAAACAGTTTCTCCGCGTGCAGATTCGCGATGATCAGCTTCCCCTCGGTGTCGGTCATCAGAATCGGGTCGGTGACAGCGTTGATGATGCTGTAGAGGAGCATCCGCTCCTGCCCGAATCGTGTTTCTGGCAGCGTCGTCCGGCTGACGAGACGAGCGACCTGGCGACCGAGCAGCCGCGCCGCCCAGGCGACGTCCGGGTCGACTTCAGGACCGTCGCCACTGACGAGGAGGAAACCCTCGGCGCGGTCGTCGTCTTCCGTGCGCAGCGGAATCGCGTGGAAGGGTGTCGACACCGGCGCCTGGAAGCCGTCCGTGAATTCGAAGAAAGTTGCGTCCCTCGCCCCCAGTGCAACGATGAGCGGGTGCGTGTGATCGTCGCGGTTCAGGACGAAATCCACGACCGCCGGGGGGGGAATGCCGTACTCCGCCACGAGGAGCACGTGGCCGGTGAGATGATCGTGAACCGCGATGACGAGCTGCTCGACGCCGGCGTGCGCTGCGAGCCACTCGGCCGCCCGCCGCGCCGACAACTGCAAATCGACGCTGGAGAGAAGAAACTCAGCGAATGCTAGTTTCGCCTCGACTTCGGCGCCAGGCAGTTGAACGGCCGGAGCGACCGATCGCACGGCCTATCCTTCGACCGTCCGTCTTCGCGCCCGTGCGCGGGAACTCTTGACCGCCGCCAGCTCCGCGCGCAGGGCCACATTTTCGGCGATTACATTCTGGTGAGCAGCGGTCAGCTCGCCCTGGGGGCGCGACATCGGTGTTACCTGGCCGACCGCTTCGGAGTATTTCAGGTAGGTATCGATCGACGCGACGACGACGCGTGCCTCTACCGTGATCAGGTCGATGCCGACGAGCGATACTCGCACCCACGCGTCGATGACAATGCCTTTATCGAGCACGCGATCGAGAACGTCAATGAGACTGGTGGCGCCCGCGTAACGTTCAACTGGCATTGTTCGCTCCTGATGTCCGGAGTTGCGCGACCCCTAGCGTCGGCGACGCGCCGGCTTTGCTGACGTCAGCGCCTCGACCCTGCGCTCCAGTTTCTGAATCTGTGCGCGCAATTCGTTGTGCTCCGCGAGAGACCCGCGCGACGCGCTCGATGATAGCTCGCGATCGTAACGCCACCAGTCGAGACCGATCTCCTGTGCCTTGTCCAGCGAGCAGACGAGCAACCGGATCCGGATCGTGAGCAGCTCGACTTCCGCCAGCGACACCTTGATATCGCCGGCGATGACCAGCCCCTTGTCGAGGACCCGGTCGAGCACGTCGACGAGTCCTGTGGCGCGATGATGTGACGGGGGAAGGTCGAGAGGCATGTGGCAAGCGACTATAACTCACGCCTCATCAGCAGGCCAAACCGCTCGACCGTGTTTCCCTGCTCTCACTTTCGGGCGAATCCCGGCTCCGAGATAGCCTCGACGAGCTCGCCCGTCGTGCTGTCACGCTTGACCCGGGTCGCGACGTCGGCCTGGGCGATGATGCCGGACAACCGGCCCGCCTCGTCGACAATCGGCATCCGCCGAACCTGCCGGTCCGCCATCAGATCCACGGCCTTCTTGACGTCGTCGTTCTCGCGGCAGCACTCGGGGTTCGCGGTCATGGCCTG
Organism: uncultured Acidobacteriota bacterium; assembly: GCA_963810305.1. Taxonomy (GTDB): domain Bacteria; phylum Acidobacteriota; class Vicinamibacteria; order Vicinamibacterales; family 2-12-FULL-66-21; genus JACDCA01. The sequence goes on along the minus strand of CAWEMY010000005.1, from coordinate 263,912 downwards.
GCGGACGGTGGCCCGGTCGACCGCCGCACCCCCGGCGAGCACGTTGACCACGAGGTCGCGGTCGGTGACGATCCCGACGAGCTTGCGGCCCTCGCGCGAGTCGACGACGGGGATCGACCCGACGTCTTCGGTCTTCATCAGCATGGCGACCTGGGCGACCGAGTCTTCCGGCTCGCAGCAGACCGGCTCACGCGTCATTACTTCACTGCATTTCGGCATTTCAATCCTCCGTGGACCAGCTTCAATGCAATCTCAAGGCCGGGCAACCGCTGGTTGCGCCCCATTCGTCCCCGAGACCGATGCCCGAAGTGCTGAGGTCTCATGTCAGCTCTCCCGAGTGGCGCAGCGCTTCCTCGAACGCGACATCGCGCGCGCTTACTCGCATCTCGTCAGCCATGAGTGCTTCAGGCGTCCGCGCACCGCGCGGAACGATGCGCGACATGACGGAGCGTCCGCTCGCCTCGATTGAGGTTTCGATGCAGAGGTTCCCGGGGGCCAACACCAGGGACAAGTGATGCTTTGGTCCGCTCAGCCTGACTGACTGCAGACCGTCGCCGGCGGCGCTCGAGATTTCCGTGGCCAGCGTGCCTCCCTCGGGTAGTCGCGCCGTCAGCCAGCCGGCATACAGACGCGCGGCGAACAGATCGCCGGCACTGATCTCCAGTCTGGAGAATGACCCGCTGGATTCGCGGACGGCGGGTACATCGAAGAACTGCGCCATCAAATTGCGCCAGCGCGTCAGAGCCGTCCAGCGAAGGTCGCTGACCATTGTCGTCGGCGCCAGTTGCGGCACGATGGCCCAGGCGTCACGGGGGTCTTGCGCATCGAGCACCAGCCGGTCGACCAGTGCGGCGAGATCCGGCAGAAGAGACACCTCGCCACCTCGCCACCAGGCAATCGACGGGAGGCTCGACAGTCTGAGCGAGGCCACGGCGTTGTTCAGATATCGCGGGACGATCTGGCGAATCGTAATGACGTCCTGCTGCGTTTCGATCGGCGGCTGTGGGTTGTCGCCAAGGCTGATCAGGATCGTGCGCACCGCCGAACGATCTCGCAGCGATGCCAGCACGTCCGACGTCTCCGCCATCCGTTCGGTGGTGCACACGGCGACGATCGTCGCCGTCTGGGCATGTACTGCGATTACAGATTTCGCCATCTCCGCCCTTCTCCCGCCAGCATCCGGTCCGCTTCGGGCGGCCCCCACTCACCGGCTTCGTACTTCGGAATCTGCGACGCGCGGCTGGCCGCCCAGCGCTCGTGCACCGGCGAGATCAAGGCCCAGGCGGCTTCGGTGAAGTCGTGGCGCGCGAACAATGTCGAATCGCCGATCATCGCGTCCAGCAGTAACGTCTCATACGCCTCGGGCACCTCGCCTCCGAAGGTCGTCCCGTACCGGAAGTGCATCATGACCGGCGCAAGCTGCATGCGCGTCCCCGGAAGCTTCGCTTCGAATCGCAGCGAGATCCCCTCGTCGGGCTGAACGTTGACGATCAGCAGGCTCGGAGCGACGGAACTGACCCGCGCCCGCCTGAAAATCTCGAGAGGCGGACGTTTGAACTGGATGGCGATCTCGGTGGTGCGTTTCGGCAGCCGCTTGGCCGTCCTCAGATAGAACGGCACATCCGCCCATCGCCAGCTGTCGAGCGACACCCTGAGCCCAAGGTAGGTCTCGGTCGTGGATTTCGCCGCGACACCGGGTTCTTCCGCGTAGCCTTTCACCTCTTTGCCGTCGACCCATCCCGGCCCGTACTGCGCGCGAACGACGTCGCTGTCGTCGAGCGGCTGCGCCGAGAGCAGGGCGTCCATTTTTCGGTCGCGGACGCTCTCCGCGGTAAACGAGATCGGTGGCTCCATCGCTACCAGCGTGAGCAGCTGCAAGAGGTGGTTCTGCACCATGTCACGCATTGCACCAACCGAGTCGTAATACGCGGCGCGGGTTTCCACGCCGACGGTTTCGGCGGCGGTGATCTGCACGTGATCGATGTAGCGCCGGTTCCAGATCGGTTCGAACATGCCGTTGCCGAACCGGAACACGAGCAGATTCTGTACGGTTTCCTTGCCGAGATAGTGGTCGATCCTGAAGATCTGGTCCTCCTCGAAGTGCTGATGCAGGAGGCCGTTGAGCGCGCGTGCGCTGGTGAGATCGCGCCCGAACGGCTTCTCCACGATCAGCCGCCGCCAGCCTGCGGGGTTCGCCTGGGTATTGAGACCTGCTTCGCCAAGCCGTCCACTCACCGTGGCGTAAGCACTCGGCGGGATCGCCAGATAGAACAGCACGCCGGCGTTCTCATCGAGTGACTTGATCTTCTCGCGGAGCCGTTGGTAGAGCGCCCCATCGTCCAATTCACCATGGATGTAATGGAGGCGCCCGGCCAGCGAGTCCGCCACATCATCGGCGGCCTCCAGCTTCGCGAATTCGCGGAGGCTCTGTCGGAACTGTTCGCGAAACTCATCGTCGCTGAACGGCGTGCGCGCCACACCGATGACCGAAAAGGCGTGGGGAAGGCGCTGGCCGCGCGCCAGCCGGTACAACGCCGGGAGCAGCTTTCGCCGCGTGAGATCCCCGGATGCGCCGAAGATCACCAGGATCGTCGGACCGGGCGCAGGCTCGATCCGGAGACCATCGCGGAGCGGGTTGGAGTCTATGGGCAATGCTGTGGATTATGCAGCATTCCGCATTCCGCATTCCGCGATCCCGTTACCTTCGATTCGCCAGGTACCTGGAGACCGCATCGAGTTCCGCCGGGGTCAGGCGCTTCGCGAAGGCCGGCATCTCGGCGTCCGGGTTCACCGACTCCGGGTCGGAGATGATACGGCGCAGCGTGTCCTGGTCGCGTTTCGATCCGATCGCTGACAGGTCGGGACCGTCCTTGCCGCCATCGCCGTCGATCGTATGGCAACCGAGGCAGAACTTTGCGAAGACAACAGCGGTCATCAGTCTGTCTGGCGGCACCGCTGGATAGGGTTGCCGGGCGAGACGGTGGACGTAAGCAACGATCGCTGCGACTTCCCGCTCATCGGGCGGAACGGGTGGCTCACGCAGTCCGGTAGCGATCATTTCGGGATCCGCAACATGGCCGGCGATCCACTCCGCTCCCCGATTCGACGTGAGTCCCTCTAACGGATCGGCCAGGCCTTCGGCCGAGTGGCACTTCGCGCAACCCCGCCGTTCCACGAATGTGCGTCCGCCAATCTCGCGAAGCGTCCACTCGTTGGCCACCGGACTCTTTGGAGAATCGCGCCAGCCGAGCGTCGTCAACGTGACGACGATGGCCATGCCGAGCGCGACACGGCGATGATCGCTGGCCGCCTTCGCGGATCGCGCTCCGGTCCACGATCCAGCCACGGCAAGAGCACCAGGAATACAGCGGCAAGACCGGGTATCACCATTGCGCCGACAACTTCCCACTTGCCAGGGAAGTACTTGAGCAGCTCGAAGAGACCGAGAAAGTACCACTCCGGTCGGGGAATGTAGGTAGCGTCGGTTGGATCGGCGGGGCCCTCGAGCGGCGGCGCACCATTCCAGGCAAACGATGCAAGCGCAACCAGCACGATCGCGACAACGGCGGTGTCACGCGCGGCCTGCCATGGATAGAAGGTGGTCATCGGCCCTTCACGGGGACGCACCGGCCCGGAGATGCCGTGGCGTCGCATCAGCACGACGTGGAGCACGACGAGAAGCACGAGCAGGGCCGGCAGGAAGATGACGTGCACGGCATACCACCGCGTCAGCGTCAAGGCGCCTACCGAGGCCCCGCCGCGCAGCACGGCGGCCATCAACTCGCCGCCGAGTGGCGTCAGCTTCGCAATGTTGATCGTCACCACCGTCGCCCAGTAGGCGCGCTGGTCCCACGGCAGGAGATACCCGGTCAGCGCAAACGCGAGCACGAGCCCGAAGAGTGCGAGCCCGGAAAGCCATGTCGCCTCACGAGGCGGCTTGTACGAACCGAAGGCGATGACCCGCAGCATGTGCACCACGACGGCGACGACGATGAAGCTGGATCCGTAGTGATGGAGGCCGCGAACGATCCGGCCCGGTGCAGTGCTGACGATGAACCTGATGCTGTCGTAGGCGTGATCCGGCGTCGCCGCATAGTAGAGCGTCAGAACCGCGCCGGTGAGCAATTGGACACCGAGCAGTGCGAGGAGCACGCTGCCGAACGTGAAGAACCATCCGGTCCCCGGCGGCAGTTGCTCATCGAGCAGCGCGCCGCGTGCGCCACGGTACCCGGTCCGAGACTGCAGCCACTCCGTAATGCTGAAGGCCGGCTGAAGGCTGAATTTCAAAGCCGCACCAGGACGTCGGAGCCGGACTCGTCGAGCCGCGCTTCGATGCGGTCGAGCCCTCGCGGCGGCGGGCCTGAGACGACGTTGCCCTGCGTGTCGAAGACGCCGCCATGGCATGGGCAGCGGAACTTCGTCGTGCCGCTATCCCAGCGCACCTGGCAACCGAGATGCGTACACGTGGCGGATAACGCGCGAACCGTTTTGTCGCCGTCCCATACGAGAAAAACCGTCTGGCGTGCGCGTTCGCGATACCAGCCATCCTGGCGCGACACCGCCAGCACTCGCGGTACGGGAACGTTCGGTCTGAGGTCGGTCAGCGCACTTGCACGGACCCATCGGTCAGGTTGCGACCCGCGGGTCGGACGCAGCGCGAACGCGCCGAGAACGGCGGAGAGGGCGCCACCAATCAGCGCAACGGTTGTATTGACGAAGAGCGCAAGCGCGCGGCGACGGTGCATCACAAGGTAGAGGCCGGCTTTAGCCGGCCTGGACACCTGCGAACCGAGGGCCAGAGGCAAGGACCGCGCAACTTGCGGTCCCTGAGCGATTTAGGCGGCGTGTCCGCCGCCAGCTGATTCCCGGAATCGTAAGCGCTTTCGGGATCTTACCTGCTTACCTGCGCTTTCTGGAGGTAGGCTCGCGCTTTTGGAGTGCCGAGCAGCCGCAGTCGCGCCAGCACTTCACGCCGAATCGCCTCGTCGGTCTCGCGATCGGCAATCTGAATCAATTCATCTTCGGCGCGCGCGTTGAAGAGACCGACGATGATCGGGCGCTTCCATTCCTGCCGTCCGCGAACATAGAGGCGCTGCAATTGCTCGCGACCGCCCGCCTGCCCGAGCGTGACGATGGCAGTGTCGCAAAGAGCGCGGTCCGGCTCCGAGTGGACGATCTGGAGCAGTGCGTTGGCCGCCGCGCGCTCGCCGAGGGAATTCACTACCTGGTATTTCACACGCGGGTTCCCGCTTACGTAGACCTGCAGCAGTTCGTCTGAGACCTTCGGCCCCCCGAAGCGGCCCAGTTCGCGCACAGCGGCGACGCTGACTGGTTCCGTCCCGCGCTTCGCGACTTCCAGGACCGTCAGATGCGCATCCGGAAGTCCTGATTGCGCGAGCACGAACACCGCCCGGCTTGCCTCCCTGGGATTGTCGCCGTCCAGCGCAATCTCGCGCAGCATCGGGATGACACGCTGCGAGTCGGTTCGCATCAGGCTGCCAAGGGCCTGAATCCTCAAATCCGGATCCGACCTCGAGAACTCCGAAACCCAGATCGCGGGTGGCGGAGGCGGAGGATAGGGCACCGCTCCGGGCTGCGGGGCCGGAGGAGCCGGTGGTGGCGTCGGCGGCACTGCCCCCGGACGTGTGGCCCGCGGCGGACGCGGTGGAACCGGCTGCGGAGCATCAGGCGGCGGCGGGGGATAAGGCACCCATCCGGGACGCGCCGGCGGAACGGCGGCAGGCGCTGGCGCCGGCGGTGGCGGCGGTGGCGTCGCCGTCCACCACAACACATCGTCACGATGCAGCTTCTGCGCGAGCTCGACTCGCAGCGAACGCGCCGGCTTCACCCACCGGCTGGCCGGATAATTCCGTTCGAGTTCCGCGATCGTTTCCACTGCCCCGGCAAGGTCGCGCGCCTGGTGGAGGCTGTGGGCGAGCCAGAACAGCGCTTCATCCCGATTGCGCTCCTTGGTGTCGGCGCTCGCCGCCCTGAGGACCTCGATGGCGCGCCGCCACTGCTCTTCGGCGATGTAGTTCTTGGCCTTCTCCATGCGCGGGGAGCTCTGCGGCTCTGCGGCGGCCGCGTACGGCAGAGGCGCAACGGTCGCGAGCGTGACCGCGAACACGAATGCAGGTATCCGGTGTTTCATGACGTTCACATTCCTACCGTGGGTACGGTCTCCATCTTTTCTATCAATCCACGTTTTTCGATGATCCGCTGGATCTGGCCAAGCGCCTTCTGATCGGTCTGTTCGGCCATCGAGGTTTCGAGCAGCACCAGTTCGAGGTCGCGCATCACGCCCGCGAGCGAGGTCAAACCGCGTTCTTCGGCGGCCAGGCGGTAAAGCCGCGTGTCTTTCAACAACGATGTCGCCAGCTCCCGTTCGTAAGCCCAGTCTGCCGTGGAGGTGGCTGTTGCTTCCTTCGAGGCGAGGCCGAGAACCACCAGCTTGGAGCGCTCGAAATGCTGTTCCCCGACCGCCTTCATCCCGGTGGTCGCGACCGGCGTGCGGCTGCCGTCCCCCGCGACGCTCGTAGGTGGCGCGACGAGCTGAAGACGCTCCGCGCGAGGCGATATACACGCCCATCGCGACCACGGCGAGGAGAGCGGCGGTTGCCAGGAGCCCTACGTACGACCGTGCGGTAGAGGCCGGCTTTAGCTGGCCTGGCACGGTAGAGGCCGGCTTTAGCCGGCCTTGTTCGGCCTGAACGGCGATATCAAGACGGCGCATGAATCCCGACCAGTCGCCGGCCGGTGGCGCTGAAACACTGCCGCGGGCGGCAAGCACCTCGCGGATGATCCTGAGATCCTCGAGGGCCGCAGCGCAGTCGCGGCATCGGCGAAAATGCGCCGCCATCTCGACGCGCGACGCGTCATCGAGCTCGTCATAGAAGAAGAGCTCGACGGAGCCGCGCTGCTGCAAATCACAAGGGGCCTTCATACACGGTCTCCCACGGTGACATTCGCCGCACTGAGCGCATGGCGAAGCCGATGCACGGCCGCGTGCAGTTGGCGTTTCACGGTGCCTTCGGCAAGGCCAAGAGACTCGGCGATCTCCCCGAGCTTGAGTCCCTGGTGGTGCCTCATGATGAAAACGATGCGCTGCCCCGGCGGGAGGCGGGATACCGCTGTCTCGAGGACCTCCCCGAGCTCTCCGGCGTAGGTGACGTCTTCCGGACCGGGCGACTCTTCGGGCGTGTTCAACATTTTGTGTTCAGCCTCTTCGCTGAACGGGGCGGAAGCCGCCGGGACGTGGCGGCGACGATAGTCGATACAGGCGTTCATGACGATTCGGTACATCCACGAGGTCAGTTGTGCGTCCTGCCGGAAGCGGTCGAGCGACCGGTACACCTTGATGAACACCTCCTGGGCGATGTCTTCGGCATCGTGGTGATTGCCCGCGAACTGGTACGCGACGCGATAGACCATCGACCTGTGGCGCTCGACAAGCGACTGGAAGGCGGAGTGGTCCCCGGCTGCTGCGCGTGGAATCAGGTCCGAATCATTCATCAACGGCGGGGTCCATCAACGCCTGTCAGAGATATGACGCACGGTAGCGCTGGAAAGTTGATAACTCCTAACATCTAACTGCTAACTCCTAAGCTGCGCCGATTGATCCGTCAACCGCGCAAGGTCTTAGCGTTTTAGGAGTTAGAGGTTAGGAGTTAGAGGTTAGGAGTTAGGGCTTTGTCGCGAGATGTCAGCCAGTTTGCAAGCCGGAACGTCATAATCACCGGCTCGACAGCTCAGGGTCGCGCGCAGCGCGGTGGGCTCGGGGCCCACCAAGCGAAGTGTTCGCAAGCGAGGGCCGGAGGGAAGCGTCGCGAAGCGGCGCCCAGAGCGCGCAGCGAGGTGGGGTCGGGGCCCCACCGAGCGAAGTGATCAAGGAGGGGGAATGCGTTGTTTTGTGAGGATTTGCGCGGCGGTTGCAGTGATAGCCGGGGTGGCCGCGCCGGCGTCTGCCCAGTCGGTGGCTGAGGCGAACTCGGTAACGGTTACACCGTTTCTCGGAGTGACGTTCGGAGTCTCTCAGGACCTCGGAAACAGCCTCGGGATCGGCGGGGCGATCGCCTACGACTGGACGCCTAACCTGGGATTCGAATTCGAGCTCGGCCGTGTGTTCGACGTCACCGGGGACGAAGCGGCCCTCGATATCTCGCTCACAACCATCAGTGCCAACTTCGTGTACCACTTCGACGTGGTTCATGTCACCCCTTACGCGACAGCCGGCCTGGGGTGGGAGAGCTACGGCTTCAACGTCGAGGGGGCGGACGAGGATCCAGACGGCGAAACCGAGATCGCCTTCAACTTCGGTGGCGGCGTGAAGATCCCGATCAATAGCCGCGTCCTCGCACGCGCCGACCTGCGCCGCTTCCAGGGCAACGACCTCGCTCCGGACCACTGGCGGCTCTACGGCGGCGTGACCTTCTGGATCAAAAGGTAGGCCCCTCCGAATCAACGACCTAGGGACCTACGGACCCAGGGACCTATACTGGAGGGATGCCCGCAACCCTGAGGAGCTCCACTACAGCCAACGCGCTTCGGCGCAACGTGGCGATCATCGCCCACGTCGATCACGGCAAGACGACCCTCGTCGACGCGCTCCTGCATCAGAGCGGCATGTTCCGTGCGAATGAGCGCGTCGCCGAGCGGGCGATGGACAACACGGACCTCGAACGCGAGCGCGGCATCACCATTCTCGCGAAGAACACCGCGGTCAACTACGGCGACATCCTCATCAACATCGTCGACACCCCGGGGCATGCCGATTTCGGAGGCGAAGTCGAGCGTGTCCTCGCCATGGTGGACGGCGTGCTGCTGCTGGTGGACGCTTCCGAAGGCCCGCTTCCGCAGACGCGATTCGTGTTGCGCAAGGCCCTGGAGCGGCGGCTGACGCCGATTGTCGTCATCAACAAGATCGACCGCCCTGACGCGCGCATCCAGGAGGTGCTGAACGAGGTGTTCGACCTGTTCATCGATCTCGACGCCGCGGAGGAACAGCTGGATTTCGCGATCCTGTACACCAGCGCCCGGGCGGGTACGGCGTCAACTTCGATGGACATCCCCGGCGTGGACCTCCGGCCGTTGTTCGATGCCATTGTCGAGAGCGTGCCGCCGCCCAAAGGGGATCCGGCCTCTCCGCTGCAGATGCTCGTCGCCAACCTTGACTCGAGCGATTACCTCGGCCGCATCGCGATCGGCCGCATCTTCAATGGACAGGTTCGGATCGGAGATCAGATCTCGGTCTGCAAGCTGGATGGAACGTTTCAGGACACGCGCGTAACGAAGCTGTTCGCCTTCGAAGGCTTGAAGCGGATCGACATTACCGCCGCGGCCGCCGGCGACATCGTCTGCCTTGCCGGTATCGAAGACATCACGATCGGCGAAACCATTACGGATGTGGAGCATCGGCGCGCCATCAACCCGATCGCTGTCGACGAGCCCACGGTGTCGATGATCTTCGGCGTGAATACGTCCCCCATGGCGGGCCGGGAAGGTCAGTACGTGACCTCACGGCAGATCAAGGACCGCCTCGACCGCGAGCTGCTTGGCAACGTTTCGATCCGGGTGGAACCGACTGAAACGCCCGAGCAGATGAAAGTGCTCGGCCGCGGCGAGCTTCAGCTCTCCATCCTCATCGAGATGATGCGTCGCGAAGGTTACGAGCTGCAGGTCTCACGCCCCGACATCGTGACTCGAGAGGTGAACGGTGGCGTCATGGAACCGGTCGAGGATCTCGTCATCGACGTCGCGGAGGAATTCCAGGGCGTTGTCATCGCCGCCGTGGGCATGCGCAAAGGCACCATGACGAAGATGGTGAACCACGGCAGCGGCCGCGTGCGGCTCGAGTTCAGGATCCCCGCGCGAGGGCTGATCGGCCTCCGGTCGCTGATTCTCACCGACACCAAGGGCACCGGCATCATCAACCATCTGTTCGCCGGATGGGAACCCTGGCACGGCGGGATTGCATCGCGCGCCACAGGCGCGCTCGTGGCGGATCGTACCGGAGTCGCAACGGCCTACGCGATCTGGAATCTGCAGGAGCGCGGCGAGATCTTCATCGAGCCGACCGCCTCTGTATACGAAGGCATGATCATCGGCGAAAACGCGCGCGCGGCCGACATGGACGTCAACGTCACGAAGGAAAAGAAACAGACGAACATGCGCTCCTCGGGCGCCGACGAAGCGGTCCGCCTCATCCCGCCGCGCAAACTCGGCCTCGAGCAGGCGATCGAGTGGATCAACGACGACGAGCTCGTCGAAGTGACGCCGCAGAGCATTCGTCTCCGTAAACGCATCCTCGCCGCCAACATGCGACCGAAAAGAAACGAGTAGGGGCCGTTCGCGAACGGCCCCTCCGTCGGGGCTCGGGACTCGGGACTCGGCCTGTCGCGCCGAAGGCTTGGCGAAGGCGGAGACTAAACGGAGATATACCGTACGGAGTTCCCGCGCGAGGCTAGAAAGCGTTCGAGATCCGGGAACGAAATCGTCACGCTTGCAGTGTTTATGTTGGGATGAAAGATCAGGCGCTCGGCGTTGCGCAGGTCGGCGTCGATGATCACCTGAACTTCACGACTCGCATCGTGGATCAGACCGAACGGTGACACGGAGCCCGGTGTCAGCCTCATCGTCTGCATCAGCCGCTCCGCCGATCCGAAGCTGAACCGATCGTCGCCGATTATCTTCACGAGTTGCCGCAGGTCGGCGCGTTTGTCGATCCCCAGAATCACCAGGTACTCGCGGTTCCCTTTCTTGTTTCTCAGGAACAGGTTCTTCACGGGAGTCGCGGGAATGTCGCGCCAGTACTTGTCCGCGTCCTCGCTCGTGAATACGGCCGGATGATCGTAGGCTTCGTACGCGATCCCGAGCGCGTCGAGCGCGTCGAAGACGGGGGCGCGTACGTCAGGAGAACTCAACTTCTTGTCCACGGTTGAATCTGTACGTACCACAACCGCAGCCGCGCGCGCCGAGCCCGTTTGGTCAGCGCGCTCAACTCCAGCAGATTCCGGTGCGCGTTGAGATAGTGCCTCGGGACCACGACCGTGTAGGCACCGACGCGTTCCGGATTCCAGGTCGTATCAAGAACTTTTACGAGTTGGCCGTTCATGGCCACGTGCACCCACGGCAGGCCTTCGGGGTCCGCATTGAACGGCAGCGGAAACGGATCGAGGCGGATCGTGAGGCGGTAGTCGCGCATTTCCGGCAGCGGCAGCCACATCGTCCCCCCGAGAAGCTCAGTCACACGGGCAGTGACGTTGCCTGCCGTTGCCGGAGGCCCCCAGCCGCCGACGAAGAAAGCGCCATCGCGCGCGCCCGCCAGTACCAGCACGGCTTCGTCGTGGCGCAGACTTTCCTTTGCCACGACAACCGGCAGGATTCGCTGCATGATCCACACGCCCGTTCCGACGATGAGCGCCGCCGCAGTCCAGCCGGCAACCGTCGACGGCGTGATCCCGGATACGCGCGCCTTCAGCCACTGAGGGCGCACGACGCGGGCGGCGGTCGCGATCGCATGCGCCGCGGCGGTCAGGAAGAACGGGTACGCATGCAGTGTGAAACGCCAGTCGTGAATCAACCTCCACGTGACCATGTACGGAACGAGTGAAGCAATGAGAACGATGAGCAACAACCGCCCTTCGCGCGAACCGACAAATAGAAACAGTCCGATCACCGCAGACCAGGACAGCAGCTTTCCCAGTTTGGAATGCCATGGGTCGAACCCAAACCACTTGTTCGTAAAAGGGTATTCGGTCAGTCCGAGGACCGCAGTGTCGACCGATTGCCACGGCCGCGCGCGAAATTTCGAGGTGACGTATTGTGCCGCCGACTGACTGCGGGTTGCGCCGCTCTCCCCTTCTGTCTCGCGATACACGACGGTATGGATGTCGATCGCCAGGAACGGGTCCCCGTATGTTCGCCAGCAGTTCACAAAATACGGAGCCGCGATCAGCCCGGCGGTCAAGACCATGAGCGCGGCGCGTCTGGCGCGCACCGTCCACGGCCCCTTTACACTCATCCCGGCCCAGAGGAGACCTGGAAGCAGAAAAGAGAGCGCCGTGATACGCACGAGGCACGCAATGCCCGCAATCGCGCCGAGTGCCACTGCCGCGCCGGCAGAATCACGTCGTGCGTATCCCAGCATCGCGCACGTGGAAAACACCACCGCGGCTGTGAACGCGTCGTCTCGCCATCCGCCGACGCCCCACGTCACAACGTCGTATTCGATCGCCATCGCCGCTGCCGCACCGAGACCGACCCAGTACGAGAAGGCGAAGTAACCAAGCAGAAATGTTCCGAGAATTGCCAGAACGGAAAAGAACATCGAAGTGAAACTGGCTGCAATGTCCTGATCGCTCAGAAGGCGCAGCGAGATCTTCGTCGCGAATGGATACAGCGGTTCGCGTCGATGTGCCGCATAGAACGAGCGCATCTCGCGCGCGTACTTGAGATACGTGAAGGGATCACTGATGTACCGGCCTTCCCAGCGTTGCCAGCGAAATCCGAATGGTCGAATCACGCTTTCCGGCGCGCGAGAGCTCTGAAGGCTTCGCAGCCACGACGGCCGCTCGACGACGCCGTAAGTCAATGTCAGAGCGTCGAGACGGAGCAGCGTGCCGTAGGCGACGACAATCGCGAGCAGTGCGATTCGGGCTCCTCGCCGGGTGGGCATCAGGAACGCCTGGCCGCCGCTGAACCACCTCTCCGGCATCAACGGCAGCCTGCTTTCCTGAATGGCCCCCATGGGCCACTAGAATAACGGGATGCCGAGGCTCTCCGGACGATTTGACGAAGCCATGAAATACGCGCATGAGGTGCATCGCGACCAGGTGCGGAAAGGCAATCAATCCCCCTACATCAGCCATCTCCTGGGGGTTACCTCCATCGTTCTGGACGATGGCGGATCCGAAGACGAAGCGATCGGCGCACTCCTGCACGATGCCGCGGAGGATCATGGCGGCCGGCCGCGGCTGGAGGAAATACGGGCGCGGTTCGGCGACGCTGTCGCGAAGATTGTCGAGGACTGCACCGACTCGTGGGAGACACCCAAGCGCCCCTGGATCGATCGGAAGCGGGAGTATGCCGAGCATGCGCGGGGGCTGGACTCTTCGAGCCTTCGCGTCTCGTCGGCCGACAAGGTGCACAACGCCTACGCGATCCTGCGGGACCTGCGCAACTCCGGCGAAGCTGTCTGGAGCCGCTTCAACGCACCGGCAGACGATGTGATGGCCTATTACGAGTCGCTGGTGAAATCCTTTCGTCACGCCGGCGGTGGCAGGCTGGTTGACGAGCTTGACCGGATTGTCAAAGGCATCCAGCGGGAAATGGGATATTAATTGGACATGACACGCCGACTACTTCTTGCGCTCGTTGCCTCGATTTTCGTTCTCACCACTCCGGCCATCGGCCAGCAGGCGACGCAGGCGCCGCTCCGCCGTCCGGACATTCACTGGGTGCCCACGCCGCCGCCGGTGGTGGACGCCATGCTCAAGCTCGCCGGCGTCAAGCCGAGCGACGTCGTCTACGACCTCGGATGCGGCGACGGCATCATCGTCGCGACCGCCGCGCAGAAATATGGCGCGCGCGCGGTGGGGATCGACATCGATCCGCAACGGGTGAAGGAAGCGACCGAGCGGGCGCAGAAGATGGGCGTCTCCGACAAAGTGCAGATCGTGCAGGGAGATCTCTTCGAGGCGGACATCAAGGATGCGACGGTCGTCACGCTGTACCTGCTGCAGTCGCTGAACATCAAGCTGATGCCGAAACTGAAGAAGGAATTGAAGCCCGGAACGCGGATCGTGTCGCAGAGCTTCGACATGGGGACGGAGTGGCCACCGGAAAAGACGGTCGAAGTCGACGGACGGCCGGTTTATATGTGGACGATCAAGTAACGCGCGGGTCGCGGGGTCGCGGGTTCGCAGTGCGCGGTTCGCAGTGCGCTGGGATTGGGCGGTTTCCGTTTTGTGCTCCGCGCCCTGCGCCCCGCGCAACGCTACATCGAAGCTTCCAGCTTCGCGAGCGAGCGATCCAGGATCGCGAAGCCCTGGCGGAGTTCTTCTTCAGTGATGCACAGCGGCGGATTGGTGAAGAACGAGTGCCACCGCACGAACGTGTAGAGCCCCTCCTCGCGGAAGTAGCTATTCAGCCGTTTCATCTCGTCTGACGTTCCACCGAAGGGCGCCAGAGGCGCCCTGGTCGCTGGATTGACCAGCTCGACGATCCCGAAGAGACCGATGTTGCGGCAGGCCCCCACGATCTTGTGCTTCGCAGCGAGCTGGCCGAGAAGATCCGACATCACTTTACCCATGCGACGCGCATTGCCGATCAGGTCGTCCTGCTCGTAGACATCGATCGTGGCGAGCGCCGTCGCGGCCGCGAGGGTATGACTGTTGTAGGTGAGACCGCTTGGGAACACCTTCTCCTTGAAGCTGTCGGCGATCGCGCGGCGCATGCCGACCGCGCCCATCGGGACGTAGGCGCTGGTCAACCCCTTCGCCATGCAGATCAGATCGGGCACGACCCCCCAGTGATTGACGGCGAACCACTCCCCTGTCCTGCCGAAACCGGCCATGACCTCGTCGCACACCATCAGGATTCCGTACTTCGTGCACAGCTCGCGGATCCCCTGGATGTACCCGTCCGGCGGAATCAGCACGCCGTTGGTCCCGCTGACGGTTTCGAGGAAGAACGCCGCGATGTGGTTCGGCCCTTCGAGCTGGATGATCTCTTCCAGCATCGCCAGCGACTGCGGCGCGGTGTCCATCGGCCGTCCGGGGCCGTGATGCGGGTCGAGCACGTGGACGACGCCCGGCATGCCCGGCTCGGTGGTCCAGCGTCGCGGATCGCCGGTCAGCGCCATCGCGCCAGCGGTGCCGCCGTGATACGAGCGGTAGCGCGCGAGGATCTTGTGGCGGCCGGTAAATGCGCGGGCGATCTTGATCGCGTTCTCGTTGGCGTCGGCGCCGCCGTTGGTGAAGAAGAAGACGTCGATGTCGCCGGGCGCGAGGCTCGCCAGCTTCGCACCGAGCTTCGCTCGCGCCTCGGTGGCCATGAACGGGCTCGCGTACGGCAGCACCGCCGCCTGCTCGGCGATTGCGCGGGTGACGCGCTCGTCACCATGGCCGATATTTACGCACATCAACTGGGAGTTGAAGTCGAGGTAGCGCTTCCCTTCCGGCGTCCAGAAGTACACGCCTTTGGCGCGCGCGACCGGGATCGGATCGACGGATCCCTGCGGGGACCATTCGAAGATGGTGTGCTTGCGGCAGAGATCGACGATCTCCGCGCCACTCATCGTCGCGTTCGGGGTTGTGGTGGTCGTCATGGCACCTGCCTCTCATAGAACCTGCAGATGCAATCTTACCTCCGGCGTCATTGAGTTTTCGGATAGCTGCGCCACGGCATACGGTTACATGGCGCAACGTCAATCGTGCCAACCATCTCGACGGCCGACACGACCCGGCCAAATATGACAGGTGCGTCCGGTCCCTCAATGACGAACTCACCGTTGACGATCAGTGGAGGTGATGTGAACCATAAGGGAAATAGCAGGCCGTCCACGCCAGAGCAGTAGGCGCTCACCAGCCGATTCTTCTCAATCGTGAAACCGAGGCCGCGATCCGATCCGTCCATGCCGCTCGCCGTCCACACGCCGTTGAGGTCAAACGACTCAGGGGCAAGGTAGCTATAGCCCGCTCCGACTCGCACGGTGCCGCCGTCAAGACTTGTCACCACCACATCCACCGGTCCGGCGCCATGAGGAGGGGTTTCGACATACATCGTCGTGAAGAGGACGTCGCGAGAGTCGAAACGTGCTGCCACGCTGACTCCGTCGAAGATCGCAAACGAACCACGATTGAGACCGGTGCCGGTGATCTTCACCGAAGCGCCGCCGCCGGTGGACCCGGCGCTCGGCGAAATGCTCGTTACGGTCGGTAGGATTCCCGGGGGAACTACCGGTGTGCCGGGAATGACCGGGCTCCCGGAATCGCCGCAGCCGAATGACGTGAACATGCCTCCGAGCAGCAGCGCGACGACGGCACCTCTTATGATCCTTGTCATGAATCTCTCGCTCCCACGAGCGCATCCCTTTGTACGCTCCTGGGACGGGCAGCGTAACTACGTAGATACGTAGGGCGTGCCGTCAGATCAAGCGCTCGCGCAGCGCCTTCGCGACGGCCTCGGTCTTGGAATGGACCTGCAGCTTTTCGTAGATGTGCTTCAAGTGGAACGAAATGGTGTTGGTCGAGATGCCCATGACGCCCGCCGCCGTCTTGTAATGGTGCCCTTCCACCATCAGTTTCAGCAGCTCGGTCTCCTGCGGGGTCAGGTGGTACGACGCGCGTGGCGGCGGACGGAACTGGCGGAAGAGCGTCACCACCCGCCGTGCGACGTCGGGTGACATCGGCGCTCCGCCATCGACGACTTCCCTGAGCGATTCGAGCAGTCGCGCCGGCGCCGTGTTCTTGAGCAGGTAACCGGATGCTCCCGCGCAGATCGCGTTGAACACATTGTCGTCATCGTCGTAGACGGTCAGCGCCATGATCGGCACATCTGGAAAACGCTCACGCAGGAGGCGCGTCCCTTCAACACCATCCATGCCAGGGAGTCCGATATCCGTCAGGATGACGTCGGGCCGACTGCCTGCGATGCCATCGAGCGCGTCTTCCATGGTGCGGTATCTGCCGGCGCACTCGAATCCAGCTGTCCCGTTGATGAGCGCCGCGAGACCTTCCCGCACTTCGCGAAGGTCCTCGATGACCACCACCCGAACCGGGGCGCGTTGTGCTGCCGTCAAATCGGGACGCTGACCTCGAGAGTGGTTCCAGAACTCGGTCCCGATGTGATTTCAAGCCGCCCGCCCAGCCGGCTGGCTCGCCGATGCATGCTGGCGAGCCCCTGGCCTTCGCTCTCGATTGAATTGTCGAATCCGGTTCCGTTGTCGGCGACCCTGAGCACGAGTCGTGCACCGTCAAGCCTCAGATCGATGGTCACGGCCGAACAGCCGGAATGCCGAGCGGCATTGTTGACGGCTTCCTTGAAGATCAGGAGCAGATCGCGGCGAACATCCATGCCCAGCTTCGGATTGACCGCAGCCGCTGGAGCGGTAAAGCGGAGATCGATGCCACGCTGCGTAAAGACCTCGTCCGCATGCTGGCGCATCCTGCGAGTCAAGTCGATCAGACTTTCCCGTTTTGGGTTGACCGCCCAGACGATATCGCTCATCGAACTGACCGACTCACGGGCGATGCGAGTGATCGATGCGAGAGGTCGGTCCTCGGGCCGGCCCATCGCCGCGACCTCGCTCAACAGGGCAATACGTGTGAGGTTGGCGCCGATATCGTCGTGAAGGTCGGTGGCAATGCGGGTTCGCAGACTCGCCACTTCGAGCATCCGGGATACGCGGGCACGATAGAGCGCAAAGGGGGTGAGGGTGATGACCATCGCCGCCAGCGAGACGAACCACCAGCGCTGCCAGATGGGACGGAGAATGGTAAAGGTGACCGCGGCAGGCTCGGCGCTCACGACGCCGTCGGAATTCACCGCGCGGACGAGGAATCTGTGCCGCCCCGCCGGCAGGCTCGCGTAGGTGACGCTTCGCTGCTCGGCCGGCGCACTCCACGCGGCACCGGCAGACTCGAACTGATACTGGTAGCGCAGCACATCGCCGGAAGCGAAACCGAGGCCGATGAAATCGATCTGCAGCTGATCCTGCTGCGGTGCAAGATCGGGCAGCGACAGCTGTCGTTCCCCGAGCGCCGAAATGCGCCGGGGTTCGCCGCGGATGCGCACGCCGTTGATCAGCACAACCGGCGATGGTGCGCTGAACGACTCAGACGAGTTCAGACGAGCGAGCCCGCCGAGCATGCCGAACCAGAGCACGCCGTTCGAGTCACGAAAGGCAGCGCGGAACAATCCTCTCGGCAGACCGTCCGCGGTCGTGAAGTGCTTGACGCGACCGCTCGCAGGATCCAGACGATCGAGGCCGCGGCCACCTCCGACGTAGATGTGTCCGGCCTGGTCGTCGGTAATCACCTCACTGTTGTTGCTGGACAAGCCCTGCGCGGTCCCATACCTGACAAATGCCGGTTGGTCGGCGCCGGCGTGATCGACGCGGATCAGTCCGCTCTGGGTGGAAGCGAGCCACAGCCGCCCGGACACGTCCAGGTGAATATCCTTGATCGCCCCCGGCGGCAGGCCTTCGCGCGCCGAAAAGACCTGGAAGGCTCCGGCCTTGTACCGGGCGAGCTCGCCGTTGTAGCCAAGCCAGACGTTGCCGTCGGTGTCCTCCGCGAAGGACCGCGCCGGCCACTCGTCCTTCAGCGGCGGCCATTCCTGGCGACGATGCCAGGTCAGTCAATTTCTCAGTGGCACGCTCCCAGCGCGCGAGGCCGGCGGTGCTCGGCGAAGTCGTCGAAATCCACACGTTGCCCTGGCGGTCCTCGAAAAGCCTGAACGCCTGGAGCGCCGCGAGGCCGTCTCGCACCCCGTACGCGGCAATCGGTCGTGCGGTCTTGAGGCGCGATAAATCGTTTGTCGCGGCAAAGCGGTACACCCCTTCGCCCGTACCGAGCCACCATTCTCCGGCGCGCGTCTGCAGGGTTACGTGCTCCCCGACCCAGCCCATATCCGTCACCGCGTCGGGCTTGAACCAGTCGAACCGCCGGCCGTCGAAGCAGCCAAGCCGGGTATGGAGCCTGCCCTCTTCGCCGTGCAACAGATCGACTGTTCCACCTTCGAAGACGCTGGTCCGGTCATCGCCCATCACGCTGCCCCTGAAACAAAGGCGCCCCGCACCATCGGTGAAAATCGAGTAGACGGCTTCGATACCCTCCGGCAAGCCGTAAGTGGTGAATCCCGAGCGTGACACCCGCATCGCCCCGATGATGGATCCGAGCCATAGATTGCCGCTCAGGTCTTCGGCGAGACTGGTGACGTTCCGGTCGCTGAGACCATTCCGCATCCCGTAAATACGAAGCCGCTCGGGCTCGGGCGCGTCCTGAAAGTACTCGACCATCGCCCTCGGTGTCGCAATCAGGAACCTGCGGTCGGAGGACTCGAACAGTTGAGAGACCCAGGACGTCGGCAGACCGTAGACGTATCGCTCGCGGTAGGTGATCGCCTTGTCCACAGTCGGCGCGCGCCGGCTGGCATCGGCCGTCAGTCTAAAGAAGCCCTCCAGCCGCGTACCCACCCAGAGTCGGCCGGCGTGATCCTGAAAGAGATCCGAGATGAAATCGTGCGGAAGGCCGTCGCTGCGGGTATAGCGAGCCGCACCGCCGTCGGACCACCGTCGATAGAGACCACTGGGCGTCGCGATCCACAGCGTGTTGTGTGCGTCTTCGACCACATCCGCAATGATGCGCTGTTCCGGGTATTCGGTCGGAAGCGAGACGTCAACCGGTTGCAACGATTGGCGGCCGTTTCTGTTTTCCAGACGGTACAGACCCCTGCTGGTGCCGACCCACACGGTGCCGTCGCGTGTCTCGCGTAACACGGTGATTCTGGCCGGCCGATCGTCGCCGGCGAGAATCACGCTGAACATTGGATCCCCGGCAGGCTCGAACCGCACCAGCCCGCCATCGGTCGCTATCCAGTACTCGTCCGGTCCGCGTCTCGAGAAGATCGTTGACGACTGAGTGTGGGAGGCCCTGATCGACTCCGAAGCTGACGAAACTGTCGCCGTCAAATCGCGACAAGCCGCCCCCGGTGCAGAACCACAGGAATCCGCGCGAATCCCTGACGATGCGATTGATGGTGTCGTGGGCGAGGCCGTCCGCAGTGGTGTAGGTCTTGATTGGCAGACGCTGGGCGCAAACGTCCAGCGGCTGGAAAGCGAGAAACAGGACGAGTCCGAAGAGACGGCTCGTGCGACCGTTCACGAAGAAGGCGTGAATGCCGCCGTGGCCGGGGCGGACGGGGCCGCGTAGCCTTCCGGCGCATCCTTACCGCCGAAGTATTCCTTTCCATCCGGCCGGCGGATCTTCGAGTGCGTCACGACGCGATCGCGACGCTGGCCGCGGAAGTCCTCGAGTGATTTCCATCCGCGTTCGGCGTTTGCTTCGAGAAACGTCGTCATCCCTTCGTTGAGTGCCTTGATGACATTCGGGCCGATCGCGTGGTCCAGCATCGCGGCAGTGCAGACCTGGACCGTCCCGCAGCCGAGCAGGAAGTAACTCAACGCGTGAGAGAAGTCGGAGATCCCGCCGATGCCCGAAAAAGACTTGTCGGGGAACGGCTGTGTCATCTGTGCCATCTTGGCGAGCGACTGCGGCAGGATCGCAGGGCCGCCAAGGCCACCGCTCGAGACGTAGCCGTCCACGTGCATCTCGAATTCGAGCGTCGCCGGATCGATCGGCGGCAGCGAAGGGAACGTGTTCGACGAGACGATCGCGTCCGCGCCCGCGGCAAATGAGGCGCCCGCCTCCGCCGCGATATCGGTCGTCGCCGGCGTCAGCTTGCACCAGACCGGGACCTTTGCGACTTCCTTGACGACCTTGGTGACGACCGAGATCAGGCCGGCGTCCTTGCCGACGTTGGACCCCATGTCCTGCCGGTCCATGTGCGGGCAGGAGAGATTCAGTTCAAACGCGTCGGCGCCGACATCCTGACAGCCGATGGCGAGCTCCTGCCAGTGCCGAAGTTCCTTGTCGCTGCCCGACCCCGCCATGATCGACGCGACCAGGATGTGATCGGGAAACGCCTTTTTGATCCGCTCGATCCGCGGCAGCCACCAGTCGATGGTCTTGTCGGAGATCAGCTCCCAGTTCCACGACGAGTGCAGCGCCGTCCCCGGACGCTTCTGCATCGACATCCGCGAGGTGGCGGGATCGGTGCGGAGGAACTTGGTTTTCGGGCCGGCCACGTTGGTGACCGGATGAAGACCGATCGTCTTGGTGACGACCCCCCCCCAGCCCGCCTCGAAGGCCCGCATGATGTTGCTGTCGGACTCGGTCGGCGGCGCCGACGAGAGCAGAAACGGGTTGCGGAATCGAAGCCCGGTGAAGAGGACGGAGAGATCGGCTGCCATTCGAGGGCCCTCCTGGAAGGGCGAAGTGTAGCACTGGGAGCGTCAGGGAGGGACGGAGGCGCCGTCCCCTCGTGATATGTTCCGGCTCTCCCCACGCGGAGGACGATATGGGACAGATCGTTAGAGGCGGGCTCATCCAGATGAAAGCGGACATCTCACTGGATGGCAGCGCCGCTCAAATAAAGCAACGGATGCTCGACAAGCACGTGCCGCTGATCGAGAAGGCGGCGAAGGCAGGGGTGCAGCTCCTCTGCCTGCAGGAGCTGTTCAACGGGCCGTACTTCTGCGCCGAGCAGCAGCCCCGTTGGTACGACATGGTGGAGAAGATCCCCGACGGACCGACGATCAAGCTGATGCAGGACTTCGCGAAGCAGCATCGAATGGTCATCGTCGTGCCGATCTACGAAGAAGAGATCACCGGCGTGTACTACAACTCCGCCGCGGTGATCGACGCGGACGGCAAATACCTCGGCAAGTACCGCAAGCACCACATCCCGCACGTCGCGCCCGGGTTCTGGGAGAAGTTCTACTTCCGTCCCGGCAACCTCGGGTACCCGGTCTTCGATACCGCGGCGGGTAAGGTTGGCGTCTACATCTGTTACGACCGCCACTTTCCCGAAGGAGCACGCATCCTCGGCCTCAATGGCGCCGAGATCGTGTTGAATCCGTCAGCCACTGTGGCGGGGCTCTCCGAGTACCTGTGGAAGCTCGAACAGCCGGCGCACGCGGTGGCCAACGGATACTTCGTCGGCGCCATCAACCGCGTCGGCACCGAAGCGCCGTGGAACATCGGCGAGTTCTACGGCCAGAGTTATTTCTGCGATCCGCGGGGGCAGATCCTCTCGATCGGCAGCCGCGACCAGGACGAGCTCGTCGTCGCCGATCTCGATCTGGGTTTGATCCAGCAAGTGCGGAATACGTGGCAGTTCTACCGCGACCGGCGTCCCGAAACGTACGGGGCAATTACTTCGATGTAGGGGCGGTTCGCGAACCGCGTCGGGCCGTTCACGAACGGCCCCTACAACGTTACATATGCGACACCTGAAAAATTTCATCGGCGGCGAGTGGCGCGACTCCAAGGGCACACGCGTCCAGGACCTCAATCCGGCGGACACCAGCGAGATCATCGCGGACGCACCATCGTCTACAGCGGCGGAAGCGGCCGAGGCATGCGAGGCGGCGCTCCGCGCCTACCCGGGGTGGCGCAACACGCCGGCGCCGGTGCGCGGGCAGCTCCTCTACCGCGTCCAGCGGCGGATGGAAGAGCGCAAGGAGGAGATCGCTGAAGCGCTGACACGCGAGGAAGGCAAGACCCTGGTCGAAGCGCGTGGCGAAGTGCAGCGCGCGATCAACGTCATCGAGTTCTTCGCCGGTGAGGCGAGGCGGATCACCGGCGACACCATCCCCTCCGAGCTTCCGCACAATTTCTGTTACACCGTCAAGCAGCCGGTCGGCCCGGTAGCGATCATCACGCCGTGGAACTTCCCGATTGCGATCCCGGTGTGGAAGATGGCCCCGGCGCTGGTCTCAGGGAACACGGTCGTGTTCAAGCCGGCGAGCCTGACGCCGTTGACGGCGGCGCTTGATCGTGGAGGTGTTCGAGCAGTGCGGCATCCCTCCGGGGGTGCTCAATCTGGTTTTCGGCGGCGGACGCGAGGTCGGCGACACGATCGTCAAGCACCCCGCGATCCAGGCCGTCTCGTTTACCGGATCGAACGATGTCGGCTCAGGGCTCTACTCGGCCGCCGCGGCGCGTGGCATCAAGTGTCAGTGCGAAATGGGCGGCAAGAACCCGATCGTCGTTCTCGCGGATGCGGACCTCGACCTGGCGGTGGAGAGCACGGTGCAGGGAGCGTTCGGGTCCACCGGACAGCGCTGTACCGCAACGAGCCGCGCGGTCGTCGAACAATCCATCGCCAACGAATTCGTCGAGCGGCTGCACGCGCGGGCAGCGGCGCTCGTGGTCGGCAACGGCCTCGATCCCAAGACCCACGTCGGGCCCTCGGTGGACGTGAAGCAGCTCGACACCGTCCTCGAATACATCGGCATCGCGCAGTCCGAGGGAGCGAAGCTCGTCGCCGGCGGCGCGCGATTGAAGGGTGGCGGACTCGACAACGGGTTCTTCGTCGCACCGACGATTTTCGACAGCGTCGACGCGAACATGCGCGTGGCCCAGGAAGAAATTTTTGGTCCCGTCCTGTCAGTCATCCGCGCGCCGGACACCCGGTCGGCGCTGGAGATCGCGAACGGCGTTCGGTTCGGGCTGTCGGCGTCCATCTACACCAACGACGTCGCGTCGATGTTCCGATTCGTCGACCAGCTCGACGCCGGCATCATTCATGTGAACTCCCCCACCGTCGGCGGCGAGGCGCACATTCCGTTCGGCGGCATGAAGGCCACCGGCGTCGGGCTCCGCGAGATGGGCAGCGTCGCGATCGATTTCTATACTGAGTTGAAAGTTGTCTACGTCGATTACACCGGCGGCAAGCGGACGGGCAACTTGTATTAGGGGTCAGATCTTGTTTCTTGCACGAGTGTCCTCATTGGTGGAATTCCTCAATTCAGGACAAACCTGCAAGAAACAAGATCTGACCCCAGTGGCAAGTGGCAGGAGCAGACGATGCCGAAATACGTTATCGAACGACACATCCCCGGATGCGGAGCTTTCTCCGCCGAGCAGCTCAAAGGTGTCGCCCAGAAATCGAACGAGGTCTTGAACGCGATGGGCCCGCGCATTCAGTGGGTCCACAGCTACGTCACCGGCGACACCATCTACTGTGTCTACATCGCGCCGAATGAGGAAATGATCCGCGAGCATGCGACGCGGGGCGGCTTCCCTGCAAATCGCATTTCAGAAGTGAAGAACATCTTCGATCCGACATCGGCCGAAGACTCGGCACAGGCGTGACGTGTCGCTGCTGATCACCGGCGGACGGATAGTCACCGCCAGCGATGATTACGTCGCTGACGTCTACTGCGACGGCGGCGTGGTCCAGGCCATCGGCAAGGACCTGCCCGCGCACCGCTTCCAGGCCGACCGCACGATCGACGCATCGGGGAAGTACGTCATCCCCGGAGGGATCGACGTCCACACCCACCTGAACATGCCGTTTGGCGGCACGACGTCCGCCGATGACTTCGAGTCCGGCACCATTGCCGCCGCCTTCGGCGGTACGACCAGCATCGTCGACTTCGCGATCCAGTACCGCGGCCAGACGATGAGACATGCGCTGGACGACTGGCGCAAGCGCGCCGACGGCAAGGCGGTGATCGACTACGGGTTCCACATGATCGTGACCGAGCTCGAAGGCGCGGGGCTCAGCGACATGGACCACATGGTCCGCGATGAAGGCATCACCAGCTTCAAGCTGTTCATGGCGTATCCCGGCGTCTTCATGGTGGACGATGCGACGATTTTCAGGGCGCTGCGCCGGACGGGCGAGAACGGCGGCCTGGTGTGCATGCACGCCGAGAACGGCGGCGTGATCGACGAGCTCGTGAAGGAGGCGCTGCGCAAGGGAGAGACCGCGCCGAAGTATCACGCGCTCACCCGCCCGCCGACGGCGGAAGGGGAGGCGACGGGTCGGGCGATCGCTCTTGCGGAAATGGCACGCGTCCCGATCTACATCGTCCACTTATCCGCATCGCATGCGCTGGAGAAGGTGAAGCAGGCGCGCGACATGGGGCTGCCCGCCTACGCGGAGACCTGTCCGCAATACCTCTTCCTCTCCTACGACAACTACGAGGAGCCGGGCTTCGACGGCGCCAAATACGTCATGTCACCTCCGCTGCGTGAGAAGTGGCACCAGGACGTGTTGTGGAAGGGGCTGGCGAAAAACGATCTGCAGGTGATCTCGACCGATCACTGCCCGTTCTGCATGGCCGAACAGAAAGAGCTCGGGAAAGGCGACTTCAGCAAGATCCCGAACGGCGCACCAGGCATCGAAACCCGCCTGACGCTGGTGCACGACGGCGGCGTTCGCCCGGGACGCATCTCGATGAACCGGTTCGTCGAGCTTTGTTCGACCACCCCGGCGAAGATGTTCGGCCTCTTTCCGCGTAAGGGCACCATCGCGGTCGGCAGCGACGCCGACATCGTGGTGTTCGATCCGAACCGGTCGGCGACACTCGGCGTCAAGACGCTGCACATGAAGGTCGACTACAACCCGTATGAAGGACGCACGGTGCAGGGGTCGCCGTCCGAGGTGATCTGCGGAGGCCAGGTCGTCATCGACGGTGACAAGTTCGTCGGGAAGAAGGGGGCCGGCCGTTTTCTCCGGCGCGGCCCGAGTCAGGCCCCGGCCGGGTTATGAAGCCGCCCGGACAGTAAGACAGCCCTAAAGGGCTGGACTACGGGAGCGATTTCTTCTCCGGGAACAGCGTGACCTTCACCATGTTCGCGGGATTCAGGTACTGCTTCGCGGCGTCCTGAATCGCGGCGGGGGTGGGCTTGTTGTAGAACTCCTCGAGCGTGAAGAGCGCCGCGAGGTCCTCGCCGTACTGATACCTGATCGACAGTTGTGCCAG
This sequence comes from uncultured Acidobacteriota bacterium, assembly GCA_963810305.1. Classification (GTDB taxonomy): domain Bacteria; phylum Acidobacteriota; class Vicinamibacteria; order Vicinamibacterales; family 2-12-FULL-66-21; genus JACDCA01. Next base: position 238,354 of record CAWEMY010000005.1, on the reverse strand, counting down.
CAGGTAGTTGTTCTGCTTCCTGTTCGTCTCCAGGTCCCGCAGCAACTTCTCTTTCGCGTCACTCAGCTGCTTCTCCGTCGGACCCGCCGACTTGAGCAACTCCACCTGCTGGAGCGCCGCCTTGATCAGCTCCTCGGTCCGCTCCGGTGCGCAACTGAAGCTGATGTTCACCGAGAATTCCGGCACCGGTATCTGAAGATACCCTGGCGCGGTCGTGACACCGTACGTCCCGCCAAGACTCTCCCTGAGCGTTTCGTGCAGCCGGGACTGAAGGACCTCCGCCATCGCCCGAATGGCGACGCGCTCGGTTTGACTCTGCGTGAACGGTCCGGTGAAGACGATGGCGACGCGACTCTGCGGCTCCAGCCCCTTGTCCACACGCTTCTCGACGACACCCTTCGCGTACCGGATTCCGGTGTCCTTCCACGACTCCTTCCGTCCAGTCGTGGGCAACGACGCCAGATAGCGCTCGACCAGCGGCTTCAGCTCGTCCGGATTGAAGCTGCCGACGAACACGAACGTGAAGTCACCGGCATCGGCAAAGCGGTCCTTGTAGAACGCCATGGACTTATCGAGATTCAGCTGGTCCACGGATTCCAGCGTCAGCGGCCGCGCCCTGGGATGGTTCTGCCTCAACGCCGTCACGAGCGCTTCGTTGAAGAGGAATGCCGGGTTCGAGCGCTGATTCGCCAGACCTGACTTCATCTGGCCTTGAAACGCCCCGAACGCTGCGGGGTCGGACCGTGGCTGCGTGAATCGAAGGTGGATCAACTGGAACATCGTCTCGACGTCCTTCTTCGACGACGAGCCGTTCAGGCCCTCCTCGTATTCGGTGATGAACGCCGTCGCGGTCGCGGCCTTGCCGGTCATCTTCTTGCGCAAATCGATGGCGCTCAACCGGCCGATGCCACCGGCTCCGACGACCGCTGACGCGCTGCTGGCCGGGACGTAATCCGCCTCGCTGGCGAGCGAGGAACCACCGAAGCTGGTCGCGCGGAAGAGGATCTCGTCCTCGCGGAAATCCGTGGGCTTGAGCACCACCTTCACACCGTTCGACAGCTGCCATTCGGTGATGCCGTACGCATCCTTCGTCGTGACTTTCGTGATCGAACCCGGCGCGGGCAGTGGTTCGAGGAGGGGCGAGGCGTCCACCGTGTCGACGTACGCAGTGATGCTCTTCGCGGCCATCGACGCTACTACGCTCGAGAGCTTCGACTCGTCCGGCACGGTAAAGCCGGGTTTCTCCGGAGCGCTCACCGTGATCACGCGGTTGCGGTCGGGTACCCAGGTTTTTGCCAGCGCGTTCACCTCGGCGAGCGTGATCTCCGGGAGGAAGCGGCGGTGGAGTTCGTATTCGTAGACGATGCCGGGCACAGGTTCCTGGTCGGTGACGTGGCGCACCAGCTCTCCGGCGATCGCCGCGGCAGTCGTGTTCTCCTTTTCCTTCACCGCCCTCTCGAGCCCGGTCAGCATGTTCACTTTGACGCGCTCGAGCTCTCCCGGGGTAAAACCGAAGCGGCCCGCACGTTCCGCCTCGGTGAACAGCGCTTCGAACGCTTTCTCGATTGCATCACCCTTGACGCCGGCGCCAAGCGTGACGACGTCCTTGCTGCGGACGAACCCGCCGCGTCCTCCGCCAGCACCGACGATGGGCGCATCGGGTTTCTGCGCCAGCTCCGAAAATCGCGCACCCATCATCGTGGCGTAGAGCCGCTCGACGATCTGCTCTCGATAGGCGCCGACGGTGCGCGGATCGCGAGCGTCGATCTTGCTGTAGACCGAAATGCTGGCCGACGTCGCTTCCTTATCAGTAGCGATGGCGTAGAGCGTCCCCGGATGGTCGGGCACCGGAAAGGACGGACGCGGCTTCATCCCTTTCACCGCCGGGATCGATTCGAAATGTGAGCGGATCATCTTCTCGACGGCCGCCGGATCGAAATCGCCGACAGCGATCACCGTCATCAAGTCGGGGCGATACCAGTCGGTATAGAACTTCTTGAGGCGGTCGTGCTTGAAGTTGTCGATCACCTCCATCGTCCCGATCGGGATCCGCTCTGCGTAGCGGGAGCCCTTCAGAAGAACCGGGAGCTGCTGGTCCTGCATCCGTGCGCCGGCGCCGCGGCGGATGCGCCACTCCTCCTTGATGACCCCTCGCTCCTTGTCGATCTCGACTGGATCGAAGCTCTGGCCGTGGGCCCAGTCCTCCAGGATCAGGAAGGCACGATCCATCACTTCCGGTTTGGCAGTGGGGACCTGCAGCATGTAGACGGTCTCGTCGAAGCTCGTCGAGGCATTGATGCTCGGACCGAAGCGCATGCCGAGGGATTCGAGAAACGCCACCGTCTCCTGCTTCGGGAAGTGCTTCGTCCCGTTGAAGGCCATGTGCTCGACGAAGTGCGCCAGACCCTGCTGGTCCGCGTCTTCGACGATCGACCCAACGTCGACCACCAGCCGCAGTTCGGCCCGCTTCTCCGGCCGTTTCGTCGTCCGGATGAAATACTGCAGTCCGTTCGGGAGTTTCCCGGTCGTTATCGTGGGATCGAGCGGAATCTGCTGCGTGAGCGCTGCCGTTTGCGGGGTCGCGGTCGCAGGTGCCTGCGCCGATGCGACTGAAGACGCCACGGCGATGCCCATCGTGACGAGCGTCAGCGGGCCGAGACGGTCGCGAAATCTCATGACGCCTCCAGAGTGAACGCGGATGGTCGGCGGGAAGAGCCGGGATTATACAATGCCGCCACGCGATGACCCCTCAAACCGCACCAAACCAAGTCGAGCATCCCGACGGACGAGTGGAACTGACCGACACCTCGCGGGTCGAGCGCAGCGCGCTGTACAACCACGACCTCGCACCGGTGCCGATCGCGCGGCGGACGTGGACCACTTACAACTACGCGGCGCTGTGGATCAGCATGGCCCACTGCATTCCGACCTACATGCTCTCCGCGGGATTGATGGCGGCCGGCATGAGCTGGGCGCAGGCGCTCTTCACCGTCGCCCTTGGCAATACGATCGTCCTCGTTCCGATCCTGCTGAACTCGCATCCGGGAACGAAATACGGCATCCCGTTTCCAGTCTTCGCGCGGGCGGCGTATGGAACGATCGGGTCGAATCTGCCCGCGTTGATGCGCGCACTAGTGGCATGCGGCTGGTTCGGGATCCAGGCCTGGATCGGCGGTGAAGCGCTCCACACATTTTTCTCGAGCGTGATCCCCGGCTGGCATACCTTCCTCGGCTCGGGCTTCCAGGGGCACACGACGACCGAGTGGATCTCGTTCATGCTGTTCTGGGGTCTCAACATCGGGATCATCTACAAGGGCATGGACCTCCTGCGAGCGGTCGAGAACTGGGCCGCGCCGTTCGTGCTCGTCATGACCGCGCTCCTTCTCGCCTGGGCCGTATACGAAGCAAACGGCTTCGGACCGTTGCTCTCTCAGCCCGGGAAGTTCCAGACCTTCGGAGAGTTCATGCCGGTGTTCGTTCCGTCGCTGACCGCGATGGTCGGTTACTGGGCGACGTTGTCGCTCAACATGCCGGATTTCACGCGGTTCGGGCGCAGCCAGCGCGAGCAGGTGATCGGACAGACCGTCGCGCTGCCGACGACGATGTTCGTCTTTGCGGCAATGGGCGTCCTCATTACCAGCGCCACCACCCTGATTTATGGAGAAGTGATCTGGGATCCGATCAAGTTGATTGGACGCTTCAGTCAGCCGCTGGTGATCGCCATCTCGATGTTCACCGCAGTCGTCGCGACGCTGGCGGTCAACATCGCCGCAAACGTCGTTTCGCCGGCCAACGATTTCGCCAACGCGTTTCCGAAGTTGATCCGGTTCAGCACTGGCGGGCTGATCACCGGTCTGCTCGGGTTTCTGATTCAGCCCTGGCGTCTCCTCGCGGACCCAAGCGGGTACATCTTCAACTGGCTGGTTGGATATTCGGGCGGCCTCGGGTCGATTGCGGGGGTGCTGATTGCGGATTACTGGATCCTCCGCCGGCGGCAGCTGTCGCTCGAGGACCTGTATCTCGCGGATGGCTGCTACGGGCGCTGGAACGCCGCCGGAATCATCGCGACTCTGGCGGGCTGCGCGGTGGCCTGGGGTGGACTGATTTTCCCCCCCATGCGTCCGCTCTACGACTATGCCTGGTTCGTCGGCTTTGCCGTCGGCGCCGCCGTGTACCTGGCTCTCGCACGCCGAAAGGGGGCCTGACCCCGATCTCGCAAGCCCCTCTCGCTGCTGGATTTACGGCGACGAATCTGCGCTGGTGTACCTGGCCTTTCCACGCCGAAAGGGGGTCTGACCCCGATCCCGCAAGCCCCTCTGCCTGCTGCGTTTACGGCGACGAATCTGCGCTGGTGTCAGTTCGCTCTGCAGACCATCCCCGGCGGCAGCCAGCCGCCTCTGCAACATGTGCCTCCCCCGAGGATGACAAACGGGTCACCGCCGCTGCACGCGCCACCCGATGAGGGTGGGGGCGCAGGCGGTGGGACCGTGGACGCCGGCGGCCCGCTGCTGCACACCATACCGGGGGGCAGCCATCCACCGTTGCAGCAGGTGCCACCACCGAGGATGACGAACGGATCGGGCGTCGCGCACGCCGCCGGATTTGTGTTCGGCGGCGGCGCTGTTGGTGGCGCCGTTGTCGGCGGCGGCGTTGTCGGCGGCAGTGTCGTTCCGCCAACGAAGCTGCACGTCATTCCAGGCGGTAGCCAGCCGCCGTTGCAGCACGTGCCGCCGCCCATCGCGACAAACGGGTCACCACCCACGCACGCGGCACCGGAACCAGTCCCTCCAGGCGGTGTTGGCTGCGGCAGTGGCAGTGGCGGTGGCGGCGGCGGCGGTGTCGTCGCGCCAACGAAGCTGCACGCCATGCCGGGAGGCAGCCATCCGCCGTTACAGCACGTGCCACCGCCCATCGCGGCGAACGGGTCACCGCCGGCACATGCGGCACCTCCGCTGGGTGGCGCCGGTGGTGGCGGCGTCGATCCGGGAGGTGATGGCGGCGCCACGGTGCTGCAGACCATGCCCGGCGGCAACCAGCCGCCGTTGCAGCAGGTGCCGCCGCCGATTGCGACGAACGGATCGCCACCTGCGCACGCGATTGGCGAGGGCGGTGGCGAGGGCGGTGGCGAGGCCGGTGGCGGTGGAGGTGGAGGTGGAGGTGTCAGAGTATTCGACCCGCCGCCGAGGCTTGACGAGACCACGGCCTGGGCGGCATTTGATCGGAGGTCGAGTGAATAAGTAGCAAGCCAGCGATTCGAACCCGTGCGCGCGGCGGCGCGCGGATGGTAAGACCCTACCGTGGCACCTTCTGTGATCACTTCGACGCGGCTGTTCGGCGCTCCGTTCCCCCTCAACTCCACCGCTGCCACATTCAGCGAATCTCTGTCCGCACCGACGGCGAGAAAAGTCCCGGTCGCTTCGTTGAACGCGAGACCCAGTGAGTTGTCGTATCCAAGGCGATCGGTTACGTAATTCGATGCGACTCGTGCCCCGAATTGATCGAACGTAGCAGACATCGTCCCTGGGCCAAGCCCCCACACGACAACGTAGTCGTTGGTAATGCTGTTGACGTCGACGGCCGTCGCCCAAACCTTCGGGGAGAAGCCGAACGTGTCACTGGTCGAGATTGCGCCGTTCGACGCTCGGATACGGCGAAACGTCGTGAACTCACTAGTACCGTTGACGCCCGCGGAAGCAAGTCCGAACTCATCAGTGGCCGCGTTCCACGCCAGACTCGGATAGCCGCCGCCGGCGGCTTCAAATTCCATCGAGGTACCGATGGGATTGCCACCGGTGTCCACGAAGCGGCCGCGAAGACCCGCTTGCGGAGTCTTCCAGACGACGAGGAACCGGCGGCTGGTCGGGGAGTACGCGACCGCAGGACCAGGGTCCTGCGAGCTGCCCTGCGAGTTATCCGAGATCTGCTTCGGGGTTGTAAGAAACGAGCTCGGACCCACGTACGAAACCATCCGAGCGAATACGTGTTTCTGTGCCCCCACCGTCTGATGCCAGGTGACGAGGAATCCCCCCTGCCCGCTGACGCCATTCGCAACGTGCGGACTGTACTCGGCGCGCGGGAAGTAAGCCGGCGTCACACTGCTCACGATGGTGAAGGCCGGGGTAATCGCTGTGCCGGTGCCGTCCGCGAAGGCGCCAAGGATCGGACCCTCGCCAAACACCATCAAGAACACATCTCGCGCCGGGTCGTACCCGGTATCTGTCCCGCGAACGGTTGTACCGGGCGTGAACCCTGCCACGGTCGGACCGGGACGCGACAGCGTGCCGACTGAGACCGTGTCCTGCGTGCGGTACTCGATTTGATTCGAAGGGGAACTCGCGGCCCCGCCAGTGTTATACGCGCGGACTACGAAGTAGTAAGTCGTGTTCGGCTGAAGACCCGTGACCGTCAGCTGCGTGGTCTTCCCGATCTGGATCGACTGCGCATATTGGCCAGGGGTGATCCCGTACTCGACTATGTAGCCCGCGAGATCAGGTTCGGTGTTGGCGTCCCACGCGAGCGTCACTGGCTCGGAAGCCTGAACGGAGGCAACACCAGCCAACGCGAACGACACCACGGCGCAAAGGCACACGAGCACACGACGCATGAGCACAACCCTTTCGTCTTCCCGGGATTTGTGGAACGACGACTGGTTGAGCAACGGGCGTGCCCCGGCCCGCCATGAAAATCAGGATTGCTAAAGGGCTCTATCCGTGCGAGTTAGTGGTGGGGTTCGTACGCGTGCGAACGAGGACGGGACCAGGGGCCGGGTCAGAAATGTAAGAAGAACTCGAATCTGTATTTGTGGGTGTGTAGGAACGCGCGGTGTCATCCGACGCGTTTCTTCAAATCCGAAAGGAACTGGTCCATCGTCGCGGTGTGGCCGAACACGAAGCGCGACATGAATCGGAAGATCGGGTTGTAGACCTCGCCGTTCTCGGTGATCGTCAGACGCGTGCCGGTGTTGTCTCCGGCAGCTCGTACGTCCACGACCCGCCGAATGGCAGGTCCCGATCCGCGATCTTCGTGACAAGCCGGCCCGGCGGATTCGCTTCTACGACCTCGAAGGTGAGATCGCCATTGCTCCCGTGCTCCCGCCATCTCCGCGGGCTTGCGGCCAGATCCTCCACACTCTTCACGTCAGAGCGCCACTGCGGATAGCTCTGGACGTCGGTCAGCACCACATAGACGCGGTCGGCGGGCTGCGTAAGCGACGCCGTGCGTGACGCGGTGTGAGCGACGGGCAGGCTGTAGCCAATCAAGGTCACCAGGCCCACCAATGCGACAAGGATGCCGAGCGCGATCAGCAACTTTCTAAGCACGTGAGCCCTCCGTGGGATTGTCCTTAATTCAGCGCGCGCTCAGCCTGTGCGTCGTGCCGAGCGGCGTGCGACGCCGCCCACTCCCCCACTTGATAGAGGTTGATCGTCCCGACGAGCTGATTCGTCACGCCGATTCCCCCGCCCCGCTCCGCCGTCAAGGTGTCGAAGGCCCGCGCCATCTTCACCGCCGACGCCTCGAGCGCCGCGATCGCATCATGCCGGCTGACGTGCGGCGGCGGCATCGCGGCCGCGGACGCCTGGATCTTTTCGGGCAGCTCGGCGGCAATGTCTCGCCACGGCTTCTCCTGAAAGTCGGCCGGCAGCGGCTTGGCGGCCGGAATGTCGCCAGAGAGCAGCGCCGCAAAGCGCGTATTCACCGTCGCAACATGCCAGCCGACCTGCGCCGCCGACCATCCACCGTCGGCCGGCACGCGTTCGGCCGCCACGTCCTCACTCGAACGCAGCCGCTTGACGAGCCGCTCGTTCGCCGACGCGAACCCCTCGCGAAGATGACGAACACGAGTCAAATGGTCCGCGCCTTTGCTGTCCATAGGATTCCTGCCCAGGCCGGCTAAAGCCGGCCTCTACCGGGGCTCGGCCTCTACCGCCGGCCTCTACCGAGTTCCTCCAAAGAACGAAGGTATCGGCATGTCGCGCATGGTGTGAAGGCCAGACGGGACGTCGAGGATCTTCGGGATCGAGTTCACGGTGATCGACGCCGTCGCGATGTCGCCATGGACGCCACCCGCCAGCTTCATCTTCAACGGCGGCGACCCGCTGATCTCCACTGCATCGAACGATTCAGGGGCTCCGAGATACGCCTCCATATGCAACGTGATCACCGGTTTGCCATCACGATAACCGATGCCGTCCTGCACGATGCCGCACACGTAGCCGGGATCCACTGCCAGGAACTCACTGGCAACGGTAGAGGTCGCGATCTTCGGCTGGATTTCGTCGGTGATCTTATCCAGCTTCCACCCGAGCGCGTCGGCGATCATGGACACTGATTCGGTCAGCCCGACATGCCGGACGCTGGCATCGTCCACCTTCTTCTGAAACTGGTCGCGCGTCAGGCCAGCGCCGATCTTCTGCTGGAACGGCAGGCGACGGATCCGAGCGTCCTGGATCCGGTCGACGCGGATCGCGTCCACCTTTTCGCAGACCCCCGTCAGCGTGATCGGCAGCGCGTCCATGACGAAGCCTGGATTCACCCCGGTGCCGAGAATCGCCACCTTGTGCTTTTTCGCAAGCCGGTGAATCTCACGGGCGTACTTCATGTTGGCCTTGCTGGGATACGCCAGCTCCTCGGTCGTCGAGACGATCGGAATCCTTTGCTTCACGATCGCTTCGATCTGCGGCAGCACCTTCTTCAGGGACGAATTGGTGCACAGGACGGCGACGTCGGGCCTGGATGCCTTGATCGCCTTCTTCGCGTCGTTCGACACTTTCACCTTCAGCGGACGTCCGACGTTACACACTTCACCAAGATCGCGCCCAGCTTTCGCGGGATCGATATCGACGGCGCCGACAACCTTGAACCCCTTGCGTGAGGCGACCTGCCGGACGACGGCGGCGCCGATCGGCCCGAGACCGAAATGAATGACGCGGATTGGGCCTGTCTTTGATGGCATGAGTGCTCCTAAACAACATTAAACAAACATTGTAATCCCCGCGACAGGCCGATAGGTCGATCGGCCGATGACGCCGATGGTAGGATGTGCCCGTGCTCGCGCGCATCTCAGCGCTGACTGCGCTGATGGCATTCGCCGGTCTGCAGCAGCAACCGAGCAATGCTCCGGCGTGGTCGGTCCCTCAAGTGGCGCAGCCGATTGCCGTCGCCGGCTCCGCTGCGGCGAAACCGCAGCGATCACCTCGCAACGCGAATTACCAGATCGAGGCAGCGCTCGATCCCGTCGCACGAACCATCACCGGCGCCGAGACAATTTCCTGGCGGAACGTCGCGACCGTCGGCGCTCCCAGCCTCCAATTCCACCTTTATTACAACGCCTGGCGCGACAACCGGTCGTCGTGGATGCGAGAGCTCGCACTGGCGGTGCCGTACGTCTCCCAGATTCCGCAGGCGCACCGCGGCTCGATTGACATCACCACGCTCTGGATAACCCGTGGCGGGGCCAGATCCGACCACACGTCTCGCATCCGCTATATCGCACCGGATGATGGGAACATCGACGACCGGACGGTGATGGAAGTGCCTCTCGACGTTGCGGTCGCGCCGGGAGAGACAATCGACGTCCAGATCAACTGGACGTCGAGAGTGCCCCGGCCGATCGCGCGGACCGGTGCCATCGGCAACTACTTCTTCATCGCTCAATGGTTCCCGAAGATCGGTGTCTTCGAAGACACCGGCTGGAACTGCCATCAGTTCCATGCGACGACGGAGTTCTTTGCCGACTTCGGCAATTACGATGTGAAGCTGTCGGTGCCGCGAGGCTGGATCGTCGGCGCTACTGGCCGGCAGCGCGAGCAGACGCCCGGATCGATCACCTTCGGCCGGACGGCGCGCGACAGCCTGCGTGCGCTGGATGCGGCGGCGACGACCCACCACTATTACCAGGAGGACGTGCACGACTTCGCCTGGACGACGAGCCCGGATTACATCGAGCGTCAGGAACGATTCGAGCACCCCACGCTGCCCCCTGTGGACATGCGGTTGCTGCTGCAGCCTGAGCACGCGAGCCAGGCCAGGCGGCACTTCGATGCGACGCGTGCCGCGCTGAAGTACTACGGCGAATGGTTCGGAGCCTACCCCTACGATCACATCACCGTCGTCGATCCTGCGTTCCAGAGTCAGGCCGACGGCATGGAGTATCCGACCCTGTTCACCGCCGGTACCCGCTGGATCGCTCCCCGTCATGGAGCGGATCCCGAGGAGGTGACGATCCACGAGGCTGGCCATCAGTTCTGGTACGGCGTCATCGCAACCAATGAGTTCGAGCACGCGTGGATGGACGAAGGCCTCAATAACTTCTCCACGAGCCGCGTCATGGAGCAGGCGTTCTCGCCCACCTTCCACGTGGAGCGGTACTTTGGCGATTTCGTACCCTGGGTGTTTCGCGGTCTCACCGTCACACGTACCACGCACGGCCGTGATCGTCTGACGCAAGCCAGCGGCGACGACCAGTCGAGACCGTCGTGGCGCTACTGGCCGCAGGCGGCCGCGTCCATCAGTTATTTCAAGACCGAATTCTGGCTGCACACGCTCGAGCGGATGCTCGGCTGGGAGACGCTCCAGCGTTCGATGTCGACGTATTTCGCACGGTACGCCTTCAAACATCCGAAGCCAGAGGACTTCTTTGCCGTTCTCAACGAAGTATCGGGGCAGGATCTCAGCTGGTTTCTGGACCAGGCCTATAGAGGTTCCAGGACCTTCGATTACTCGATCGCGCTGCTGCGCAGCGACGCAGCCCTGCCCGCCTTCGCCAAGGCTACGGCGGGCAAGAAGGGCCGAACTACGAATGCCGAGCCCGCTGAAAAGCAATTCCGCACGACGGTAGTCGCGCGCCGGTTGGGAGACGGTTCGTTCCCAGTGGACGTCCGTGTCGTTTTCGAAAATGGCGAGGAGCAGCGCTGGCAGTGGGACGGCCGGGACCGCTGGAAGCTGTTCGAAACCGAGCGAGGGGTCGCTGCCGCCTATGCCCAGGTCGATCCGGACGGCGTCCTGCTGCTCGACGTCAATACCACGAACAATTCGTACTCGCTCGAGCCGCAGGCGGAGCGTGCCGCGCGCAAGTGGTCGCTGGCCTGGCTCATCTGGCTCCAGGATCACCTCCTCACGTATGGATTTTTCGTATGAGGCGTGGAGCGGCGGCGTTGCGCGACGGGGTTCGGCGCGTCAACCGGGCCCCGGCTCTCGTCGCTGCGACGTGTGGCGTAACGCTGCTGATCGCACTGCCGCTATCGATCGCCCTTCGCGGCATGCTGGAAGCCCACCTCGGTCACAGCATCGCAGCGGAAGCAGTCGCGTCGAGGGCTGACTACGGGTGGTGGCGGGAGTTCGAGCGGCAGGCGACGGGCCTCGGCACGACCTTCGGGCCCTCGGTCGGCGGCTTCGGCGCCGTGCTGCGCAACGTCAGCGGCCTGCTCGACAACCAGCCGCTCGCGACGACGATCGTGGGCGCAACGGCCGCGTGGCTTCTGATCTGGTCATTCCTCAGCGGAGGCATCATCGACAGGCTCGCTCGTGACCGTTCAACGCGAACGTCCGGGTTTTTCGCCGCGTGCGGCGTCCACGTCTGGCGTCTCCTCCGGCTCGGTCTGATCGCCGCCGTGGTCTACTACGTTCTCTTCGGGTTGGTGCACCCCTGGATTTTCGATGATGTCTTCCCCGCGCTGACCCAGGAGGTCACCGTCGAACGGACCGCGTTCATCATCCGCCTGGGAGGCTACGCGCTGTTTGCGGCGCTGCTCGCATTCTTCACCACTCTCTTCGACTACGCCCGTATCCGCTTGGTCATCGAAGAGCGGCGCAGCGCACTGGGGGCGTTTGCTGCCGGGGCAAGGTTCGTCCGGCGTCATCTCCCCTCAGTGACTGTCGTCTACCTGTTGAACGCGGCACTGTATCTGGCCCTTCTCGCCCTTTACGGGCTGCTGGCTCCCTCCGTCCCCGGTCAGGGAATCGCTCTGTGGGTCGCCCTGGTTTTCGGTCAGGCCTACATCGTCATGCGCCATTACTTGAAGTTGCTCTTTTACGCCTCGAATTGCGCGCTGTTCCAGTCGGCCCTCGCGCACACCGCCTATACGGGGGCGCCGAGGCGGGCGTGGCCGGAATCCCCGGCGGTTGAGAGCATAATCAACGCGGAGCCGACGACTCGATGAGCAGACGGCAGTTCACCAAAGCGCGAATCCTGATCGTGGATGACGAGCCAGCCAGCGTTGAAGTATTGCGCCGTCTGCTCGAGCGCGGCGGCTTCACTCGCATCTTCACGACCAGCGACCCGCGGGACGCGGTCGCGATGTACCTCGAGCACCGGCCTGACCTCATCCTGCTCGACCTTCACATGCCGCATCTCGACGGCCTCGCCGTGATGGACGCGCTCAACGAGATCATCGAGGCAACCTACCTCCCGATCCTGATGCTCACCGGCGACGTCTCGGAGGAGGCCAAGAGCAAGGCGCTGTCGCGTGGGGCCAAGGACTTTCTGAACAAGCCGTTCACCAGCGATGAAGTCATGCTCAGGATCGGCACGCTGCTCGAGACCAGGTTCCTGTATCTGGAGATCCAGAGCCAGAACCAGATGCTCGAGGCCAAGGTGCGCGAGCGCACGCGCGAGCTCGAGGGCGCACAGATCGAGATCATCGACCGGCTCGCCCTTGCCGCGGAGTTTCGTGACGACAACACCGGCAACCACACCGTGCGCGTCGGTCAGATGGCGTCGTTGATCGCAAAGAAAATCGGGCTGCCCGAACCGCAGGTCACACTGATTCGCCGCGCCGCGCCGCTTCACGACGTCGGCAAGATCGGCGTGCCGGATACGATCCTGCTGAAACTCGGCAAACTGACAAACGACGAGTTCGACGTCGTCAAGACCCACACGGCAATCGGCGCACGGATTCTCTCGGGCAGCCGTTTCCCGACCCTGCGGCTCGCCGAAGAGATCGCGTTCAGCCACCACGAGCGATGGGACGGCTCGGGATACGCGGGCATCACGCGCGATTCGATTCCGCTGGCCGGCCGGATCGTCGCGGTCGCGGATGTCTTCGACGCGCTGATTCAACAGCGTCCCTATAAGGAAGCGTGGCCGGTCGCCGAAGCGATCGCCGAAATGGAACGGCAGCGCGGGCATCATTTCGATCCGTCGCTCGTGGACGCCTTTTTGCGCATCATCGAACATCACGAAAAATTTCTACTCACATGATTAGTCGGGGCTCCGCCCCGAACCCCGGCTCGGTCGCTCGCGGGGCCCCAAACCCCGCGCCGCTCCGTCCCACCCCAGCGCGCAAACCACGCGCGCCGGGGGCCCCGGCTCGCGGGCGCGCTTTGCGCGCCGCCGTTATGCGGCAGTGAGTACAAGATCGCGTAGATGGCCGCATAACGGTCTCTCAACCCGGCTCATGGTCAAAACGGGTACAAAATCTCGTAGGGAGCGCATCACGGGCTAAACATTATGGACACACAGGTCGCGGATATCGCCCGCTGGATGCGGGCGCAGGTCGAAGCCGCCGGTTCACGCGGCATCGTTGTCGGGCTCAGCGGCGGAATAGATTCCGCGGTGGTGGCGGGCCTGGCGGCGACCGCAACACCAGGGCACGTCGTTGGCGTCATGCTGCCGTGCCACAGCGATCCGCGTGACGAATCGGACGCGCAACTCGCGGCCGAGCACTTCAATATTCCGACGATCCGCATCGATCTGGCCGCGGCGTACGATCGATTACTGCTCGATCTGCGGACGGCAGTCGCACACCTCCCCGAAGGGCAACGACCGATACTCGTCCATGACGAGGTCGACCCGAAGGCGCGGGTGCCGGTGGCGAACATCAAGCCGCGGCTGCGGATGACATCGTTGTACTTCGTGGCCAACTCCTTGAACTATCTGGTTGCCGGCACCGGCAATCGCACGGAGCTCGCGATCGGATATTTCACGAAATACGGGGACGGTGGCGTCGACATTCTGCCGATCGGCAACCTGTTGAAGAGCGAGGTCCGGGCCGTCGCGCGCGAGCTGCAGCTGCCGGATTCGATCATCGAGAAGGCGCCGAGCGCCGGACTCTGGCAGGGTCAGACCGACGAGGCCGAAATGGGCTTCACCTACGCCGAGCTCGAGTGGTATTTGAAGGACGGCCCCGGCGCTGTCGCTCCCGCGCTCGCCGCCCGCATCGATCGAATGGCCCGCGCCAGCGAGCATAAACGCGCGCTGCCACCGGTGCCCGAAGATGAGACACCGGGACGGTAGAGGCCGGCTTCAGCCGGCCTGACGACGCAACTGCCGCCTGCCGCTCCCAGGCCGGCTAAAGCCGGCCTCTACCCCGCGCTTCACCCTGCGCCGACGTGCATGGACATGTCGCGCGGCGCGGGCGCCATTTCCGTCGGCTCGGGCTCGCCGGCGAGACGCTGCCAGGCGTATTCGGCGCGCGATCGGAGCCACGGGTCTTCGCTGACGAGAAGCGTCCCGAGCGCCTGTTCGGGGGTGGCGACGGGTGCGCCGACGAGGACGTTTGCGAGCCGGATCCGCTCGGCTTCTTCGATCTGGCTGTCGATCAGCGGCAGCAGCACCTGGCGAAGCTCCGGCTTGAGAATGTGTTCCAGATACTCGATCGCGTTGGCGCGTACGAGCGTGTTCGACGATCGGACCCCGACGTAGGCGTCGTGCAGTGACTCGTCGGGCGACATCAGCGCAATCAGCCTGAAGATCCGCTCGAGCTCCTGCTCCATCGACGCCTGCAGCGCCGAGATCACCGCGTGGTTGTCGGTTTCCGACGCCCGTAGCGCCCCCAGCAGCTGATAAGAACGATAGTGGCCCGCAATCTCCGCCGCGAGCAGCAGCTCCAGCATGTCATTGTCGATCGCCCCCGGACGGCGCTGCTGTTTCAATTTGTTGAGTGACGAGATCACCCGGTGCCTGACAGCGGAGTCCGCGTCCATCAGCGCGGAGATGAGCACGCGCTCCGCTGATTCGGTGCCGATCCGCATCAGCGCGGGCGGGATCTCGCGGCGGACCTCGAGGGAAAGCGACCGGTCCGCCATTCGATCGGCAAGGACGTCGACGGCCTCGGCGCCGATCGTCTCGCTCGCCAGCAGCGCCTGACGCCATACGTCCGGAACAGGGTCGTTGATCAACGCTGCCAGCAGCTTGAGCGGCGGCTCCTGAATCAGCGCCAGCACCTTGGCAGCTTCGATCCGGTCGCGCGGCTCGGCAGACCCGCCCATAACTTCGAGCAGGGCGTGCGCCGCCTCCGGCTTGTAGGCACGGCCCGGGGACCCGAGGAACGCCGCCATCGCCGCACGAATCGAGAACCCCTCGAAGTCCCCCAGTTCTTCGATCATCTGCAAAGGATCGACGTCTCCCCGCCGCGAAACGTAGAGCAGCGCTTCGGTCCGGACTGCCGGCGACGGGTCCTGGAGCAGCGGCCTGACCGCCGCGAATGAACCCTGGTCCCCCGCCGCCGCCAGGGCCGCAATCGCTCGCCTCCGCACTTCGTCCTCCGCATGCGTCAGAAGCTGACGGACGTGGGGAACCGCGCTCGGAAGCGGCTGCATGGCCAGAACGTCCAGCGCGTACTTGACATCGTCGACCGCCGCGGACGAGAGCTTCTGTGGCAAATGCCTCGGCGATCGAACGGTCCAGCAAGGGCACTGTTGTCTGCTCGCTGTCGAGGCGATGCCTGTGAATGCTCTCGCCGATCGTTCGTACGTACGCGCGGCGGATCCGCAACGCGACGAGCATCCAGACAACGCTCAACGCGAGCGTGACCGTCGCGGTGCCGCGGAGCCCGAAGCCGAGCCCGGGCAGATTCAGGAAACCACGCGTCGCCAGCCCGAGCATCACGCCGCCCACCGCATCGGCAATGCGGTTACAGGCGATGTCGATGGCGTTCTTGACTGCCTGTCGCCGGCCTGGAGCGATGGGCAGAGTACAGAAGTTCGTACGCCGCCTTGTCGACTGTGAACCGCAACCCCAGATCCGCGGCGTTGGTGAAGGCCACGGAGAGCAACCCGGGAAGCAACAGCGTCCAGGCGCTTCCGCATCCGAGAAACAGCGGCAACAGGAGTACCGCCACCGGCACCCCGAACCGTCGCAAGAGCGGGCCTGTCAGGAAGAGCTGCAGGAGCACACCTGCGATCCCCAGCGAGAAATTGAACGTCCCGTAAAAGGCGACAATGGCATCGACGTTCTTGCCGTAGCGCGCCGCGAGCATCAGGCCGAGCTGAAAGTTCGTCCACTGCGTAACGATGGCGACGAGAAAGACGAGCGCCGCGAGAAGGCGGAGGTACGGGGTCGCGAGGATGTCACGCAAGGACTCGGACAGCGGCTGCGGCGAGCCCGGTCGCGCCGTCCGGCGCGATGCGCGCCCGGTTCGAAGACGATGTGCGGCAATGAACACGGTGATTGCCGACAAGAAGATGAGCAGCGCGAGGACCAGCAGCAGGTTGGCCGCGCCTCCGACAGGGCCGACCAGGAAGCGCGCCATGAGACCGCCGGTAACAGCGCCCAGAGAAGCGCCCGCACCGATCAGGCCGAACAGGCGGCGGGCCTGCCGGACGTCGAACAGGGAGTTGACGAAGCCCCAGGCCTGAACCGGCGCGATCACTCCGAAGCAGTTGACCCAGACGAAGAAGAGCCCCGGCAGCCAGGTAAACGGCAGAAACCTGAAGGAATACCAGAAGGCGAGGGCATTCAGGCTGAAAAACAGGAGTGTGCCGATCGCCACGTTCCGCATGCCGACACGGGCGGCCAGCCGTGAATAGACGGCCAGAAACCCCCACAGCACGATCGGGACGGCTACGTAGGCGTAGGTAAGGGCGTACGGCCCGTAACTTTGAAGAAACAGGCCCTGGCGAATGGGCTTCGCCAGCAGATAGGCCGCGACTACCAGCGCGACATACGAAAAGGACAGCATGACGGGCAGCCCTTCGCCGCCCCTCACGTCGAAGAACCGCCGGACCCGCAAGAGCATGAAGGCTTGCGAGTTTACTTCAGGTTCCACGATAGCTTAGGCTTTGCGCATGGCCCTGCTGCAGCGCTTGCTTTCCCCCATCGTCGAGGTCCGCAAAGAGGAGACGCGCTGGCGTCGCGCTGATGTTCAGCTATTCGTTCCTGGCGATGACGGGCTACAACGTCCTCAAGCCGGTCACCCGGTCGAAATTCATCAGCACGCTCGGGGCCGACAACCTTCCCTACGTGCTGCTGGTCGCCGGACTCATCATCGGTGTCCTGATGACCGGCTACGCCTGGCTGATCGCGCGGCTCCCGCGACGATCGGCGCTGTCGATCACGCAGATCGGGATGGCCGGGCTGCTGTTCGGATTCTGGTTCCTCTTTCAGAATCCGTCGACCTGGGCGTCGGTGGCGCTCTATCTGTTCGGGTCGATTCTGGGCGTGCTGCTCATCAGTCAGTTCTGGACGGTTGCGAACCTCGTCTACGATCCGCGGCAGGCCAAGCGGATCTTCGGCTTCATCGGAGGCGGCGCAGCACTCGGTGGCATCGCCGGCTCTGAGATCCTGATTCGCCTGACCGACCGGATCGGCACGAACAGCATGCTGCTGATCAGCGGCACGCTGTTGATCGCCTGCTCCGTGATCGTGTGGATCATCTTTCAGCGGAGCGAGGCACAGCCCTCGCCAGACGCGATCGTCGCCGGCGCGAAACAGAAAGGTGTTGGTGTCGGGGAGGCGCTGTACCTGCTGCGAACGTCGTCGCATCTGCAGATCATCGCGCTGGTGATCAGCTTCGCCGCCGTGGGGGCAGCGATCATCGAGCAGCAGCTCAACATGGCTGCGGCAGCGTCGAAGGGTCAGGGGGCGACCGACGCCATCACGGTCTTCCTGGCGCAAGTCCAGCGGTGGACGTCGATCGCGGGTTTCGTCATCCAGGTGTGGCTGACCAGCAAGATCCACCGCTATCTGGGCATCGGCTTCGCGCTGATGGTGCTGCCCGGTCAGCCTGGGAGCGAGCGCGGTCATCATGCTGTTCAACGCCGGCCTCTGGGCGCCGGGCTTCGCGCGCGTGCTCGATCAGTCGCTTCGTTACACCGTCGACAAGACGACCCGCGAGATCCTGTTTCTCCCGCTGGCCGAGGACATCAAGCTCAAAGCCAAGACGTTTGTCGACGTCACGGTGGACCGGAACGCAAAGGCGCTTGGTGCGCTTCTCCTGCTCGTGCTGGTCAAACCGTGGGGTCTGGGTCTCGACTGGCAGCGCCTGAGCTATGCGAGTCTCAGCGTGATGGTGCTGTGGATCTTCATGTCGATCCGCGCCCGCCGCGGGTACCTGGCCGCACTTCAGAAAGAGCATCGAGCGGCGCGACCTGGCCCCGTCGGAGCTTCGTCTGAACGTCGCCGACCTCAGCACGGTCGAGACATTGATGCAGGAGCTCGCGAATCCCGAACCGGCGCGAGTCATCTACGCGATAGACGTCCTCGAATCGCTCGACAAGCGCAACCTGGTCACGCCGCTCCTCCTCTATCACGAGGCGCCGGCCGTCCGTGAGCGGACGTTGCGTGCGCTCGGGGCCGGCGCGGCGGAGCGCTGGGCGCCGCAGATCCGCCGTGCGCTGTCGGATGCTGACTCCGGCGTCCGCACCGCGGCGCTTCGCGCGCTGGCATCCATCGGTCATGAAGACGCGGTCGCGCACGCACGCCCGCTGCTGACCGCAGCGGATCCGCGGATTCGAACGACCGCGGCGCTCGCGATGACCGCAAGCCTGAAGGAATCGGATGTCGATGCCGCCTACGACGCGCTCATGGACGTCATCTCCGATTCGTCCACGGCATCGCGGACCGCCCGCCGCGACGTCGCCGGCGCTCTCGGCGAAATTGCCGATGAACGGTTCAAGGGGTTGCTGATCCCGCTGCTCTATGACCAGGACCCCGGCGTTGCCGATGCCGCCATGCAAAGTGTGCGCAAGGCGGGAGCGACCGACTTCATTTTCGTCCCGGCGTTGATCTCGCTGTTGCGCAACCGCCAGGTGAAGGCCGGCGCGCGCGAAACGCTGGTCGGCTATGGCGAACCCGTGATCGATTCGCTCGCTCATTTCATGAGCGACCCCGAAGAGGACATCTGGCTGCGCCGTCACATCCCGACGACGCTGTCCTCCATCGTTTCTCAGAAGTCAGTCGACGTGCTGATGCCCGGGCTGAAGGAATCCGATGGCTTCCTTCGCTACAAAGTCATCGCGGCGCTCGAGCGGTTGCGGCGGGCCGACGACACGCTGGTCTTCGACAAGACCGCGATCGAGCCGCTGGTGGTCCGCGAGGCTCGGGCATTTCTGACCAGCCTGTCGTTACATCACAACCTCTTCGTTCGCGGCAAGCTGCCGGCCGACACGCTCCTCGCCCGGGCGGTCGAACAGAAGATGAGCCGCAGCAAGGATCGGATCTACCGCCTGCTGTCGCTCATCTATCCATGGAAGGACGTGGACGCCGCACAGTGGACGATGGCGCATGGGGATAATCGTTCACGCTCCAGTGCGTCGGAATACCTGGACAACATCCTGACCGGACAGGTCAGGCATCTCGTCATGCCCGTCCTGGAAGATCTGCCGCTGGAGGAAAAGGTACGGCGCGCGAACGTCCTGCAGCGGACGCGCTCGCGGGATATCGAGGAAACGCTGCTCGAATTGATCAATGAGGACGACCAGGTCATCGCCGCGGTGGCGATCGACGTCGTCCGGCAGCAACGGCTCTGGTCGCTGGCGACCGACGTCGAGCACGTCCTGGCGCACCGCGACGTGCGCGACTGGTACGTTTTCGAAGCGGCATCGTGGGCGCTGGCCGAACAGCGGATGCCGGCGGAGCGCAGGCGAGAGCTGTGGCTCGAACCGCTGCCTGCCGCCGTGCTCGCCGACCGGCTCCGCGGATTGCCGCTCTTTGCGTCGGTCAGCGTCGACGAACTGTTCCGCATCGCCTCTGCGTCAAAGCAGGTGCGCCACGACTCGGGCACAGTGCTGATGAGCGAAGGGGCAACGCCGGAAATGATTCATCTGCTCCTTGATGGGGACGTCGTTGCCAGCGGCGGCCATACGGCACCACAGACGATCAGCGCTCCGTCACCGCTTGGCTTCGCCGAAGCGCTCGAGGGCGCGGCGGTGAGACGGACGACGAAGACCACGGGTGTGGCGGTCACGCTGGCCCTCACGACCGACGAACTGCGGTCGCTCCTCGCGGACAACACCGAACTCGTTCGCGGACTCTTCGCCGAAATGGCCGAACGGGCCGAGGCGTCCGCCCCCGTCGAAGCGACCGGCGCCGCACACGATCTTCGTCAGCTTGCAGGTGACGGCGTGTCGCCGGTGGAGAAGGTCCTGGCGCTTCAGCGCGTTCCGTATTTCTCGCAGCTCCCGGCGGAAGAAACCCAGCAGCTCGCCGCGGTCGCGCGAACCGTGACGATGAAAGCGGGCGCGCAGCTGTTTGCCGCGTCGTCGCCGCCGGCGACCTGGCTCGTGCTCTCGGGCGAGGTCCAGCTCCAACAGCCGGAGGGCGCAACGCTGACGGCAAAAGCGGGTGACGTGATCGGATCGTTCGCCGCGCTGTCAGGGCACGAAGTCGGGCTGAACGCCACGGTCACGCAGGACGGCTTCGCGCTCTGCATCGGCCGGGACGACCTCTTCGAGCTGATGGCCGAGCGCCCCGAACTGCTGCGTCAGATGTTCGCCGGCATCGGCCGCTTGTCTGAAACCGCGCGGGCGTGATTCCAGGCCGGCTAAAGCCGGCCTCTACCGAACGCCGGGCACAGGCCGGCTAAAGCCGGCCTCTACCGAACGGCGGCCACTACCGAACGCTCGCAGAGACCAGGGCACGCACCGCGTCGACGATGTGGCGGGCCGAGAGGCCGTAGCGATCGAGGAGCTCGTCCGGCTGACCGCTGCGCGGGATTTCTCTCACTGCCAGACGGCGGACTGCGAACCCGCCGCCGGAGACCGCCTCCGACACGGCATCGCCGATCCCACCGCTCTCGTAATGATCCTCGACGGTGATCACGCGGCCGCCGGTGGCTTTGGCGGCGTCGAGCAGTGTCTGGGTGTCGACCGGCTTGACGGAGTACAGGTCGATGACCCGGATCGAAATGCCTTCGGTCTGAAGCCTGTCGTACGCTTTCAGGGCCTCGAAGAGCGTCACGCCGGCGCCGATGACCACCGCGCCGTCATGTGCGCTCTGACGAACCACCTTGCAGCCGCCGATCGGGAAACGCTCGGTGGGTTCGTAGATGATCGGCGTCTTCGGTCGTGACGTCCGCATGTAGGCGATGCCGGGCCGCTGAGCCATCTCGGCCACCAGTCTCTCGGCACTCACACCATCGGACGGATACAGCACGGCACACTCGGGGACCGAACGCATGAGAGACAGGTCTTCGAGCGCCATCTGGGACGGTCCGTCCTCACCAATCGAGACACCCGCGTGCGATCCTGCCAGCTTCACATTGAGCGTTGAGATGCCCGCCATGCGGATGAAATCGGCGGCGCGGGTCAGGAAGCAGGCAAACGTCGAGGGAAACGGGATGGCGCCGCGCGCGGCAAGGCCCATCGCTGCGCCGACCATCACCTGCTCGGCAATGAACTGCTCGAAGAAGCGTTCAGGTTGCGCCTTTTCGAAACGCTCGCTGAACGTGGAGTTCTTCACGTCGGCATCGAGCGCAACGACGCGGGTGTCGACGGTGCCGAGTGAGGCCAGTCCGGTGCCCCAGGCTTCACGGGTGGCGACGAGGTCCCCGAGCTTGTACGCGGGCGCGGGCACCTTGGAATAGTCCGGAGGCTCGGGCGGCGGGTGGCCGTGGCCGTCCGGCTTCTGAATCTCAGGCGCCGGCGCGCCAGCGACCAACTGCTTCTCGAGCTCGGCGATCGCCTTGTCGGTCTCTTCACCTTTCTTGAACGCCTTACCGTGCCATCCCGGCTTCCCTTCAACGGACGCAACCCCCTTGCCCTTCAGCGTCCGCGCGAGAATCATGGTCGGCCGCTGTGTCGTTGCGCGCGCCTCGTCGTACGCTCGGAGCAGCGCTTCGATGTCGTGGCCATCGACAATGATGGTGTGCCACCCGAATGCTTTCCACCGCGCGCCGATCGTCTCCATGTCGTGGTTGAACTGCGTCGGCATGCTTTGTCCGAGCCCGTTCACGTCGATGATGCCGCACAGGTTATCCAGCTTGGAATAGACGGCCGCGTTGGCTGCTTCCCAGACCGACCCTTCCGCCATCTCACCGTCGCCGAGGAGCACGTAGGTCCGGTAGTCGGAACCAATCCGGCGCGCGTTCAGCGCGGTCCCGATCGCGGCGCAGATACCCTGGCCGAGCGACCCGGTGGCAACATCGACGAACGACAGTCTCGGCGTCGGATGGCCTTCGAGATCCGATCCGATCTGACGCAGCTTCAACAGCTCTTCCCGCGGGAACAATCCCGCTTCGGCCCACGCGGCGTACAGAATCGGCGCGGCGTGCCCCTTGGAGAGCACGAAGCGGTCGTTGTACGGATTCTTCGGATCCTTCGGGTCGTACCGCATCTCGCGGAAGAAGAGCGTCGCGACGATCTCCGCCGCCGACATGCACGTCGTCGGATGGCCGCTCCCCGCTTCGGAGGTGGACCGGATCGAGTCGATGCGCAGCTGGGTCGAGAGGTTCTTGAGTGCGGGCAGTGATGGAGGTGTCATGTCAAGAAACGGAAGTCTATCATCGCGAAAGAGCGCGGCGGGCGCGGACGTACGAGGCCGCCAGGGGACCGTGGCGGACCGCGTCTCCCTGCACCGAATCGAGCGCGCGGGTTGCGTAAGCGAATAAGGTGGCGTCCTCGGCGGCGAGACTCAGACGTTGGATCGCTTCGGCCGCCTCGCAGTTGAGAACGAACGGTTTCAGCACGCCGCCGGAGCAGTCCCAGCGCGTCATCGTCGTCGGTCGCGACACGGTCGAAGAACCCTCCGTCCTTCTGATCCCACATCGTGCGCACGGCAAAGTGGGCAAGCTCTTCCGCCATCATGCGGTAGACGACATTTCCGGTCATGTCCCAGGCGTCCAGTTGCGCGGTGATCATCGCGACATGGTCGGTCAGCAGGCCGCGCACGCCTCCCTGGCAATGTGCCACCCCCTGCCCCGGCCGGTAGGTCGCGAGCAGAACCGTCTCGAGCGACTGCAGCGCCAGCCCGCCGATGGTTTCGTCGGCGAATACGCGCGACGCGTGCAGCGCCGCTGAAACCATCGCGGCATTGACGTCCGACAGTCGCGCGCCGTCGCTTTCTTCCGACGCACGCCAGCCCTCGCCAGGAGCGGACGCGAGCTTCGTCTGCACGTACTCGAGCACGTCAGCGGCACGCCCGAGCCAGCGCTCATTCGCCATCGTCACGCCCGCCTCGAGATACAGGTCGAGGAGGGCTGCGTTTGTGACCAGCAGCTTCTCGCGCTGCGGCTGTTGCCAGTCGCTGCCGATGGAACACCGGAAGAATCCCCCGTCGTCCTCGTCGTACAGCGCGCTCCAGCCCATCGCGTCCAGCGTACGGGCGGCGTAGTCGGCCATCTCTGCGGAACCAGACTCGCGAGACAGCTCGAGGGCCAGCCTGACCGGAGCGGCAAGCGGAAACTTCGGCGTCTCACCGAAGCCTGCATGCTGATGATCGAAGCTCTCGAAGACTGCGGTGGTAAGAGCTTCGATGGAGTCAACTCCAAACTCCAAACTCCTAACTCCAAAGGCACCCTGTTCGCGGCCGAATTTGGAGTTTGAACTTGGGAGTTTGGAGTTGACATGCGCCACGCATCAGCGCGACGCGTGTCAGCGCGTCGCGCAGCCGCTGAGGCGGCACGAAAGTGCCGCCGCCGAGGACGTTCCCTTCGCCATCGAGAAACGCCGTCGTAGGGAGCCCGCCAAGGTCGTACCGGTCGGCAATGTCGGGCCGGCGATCGGCGTCGACGCGAACCGGGACGAACCGGTTGTTGATCTCTTCCGCAATGGAACGATCGACGTAACACGCCGCGTCCATGTCGTGGCACGCGCGCGACCATGCGGCATGAAGCGAGAGAAGAATCACTTTGCCTTCAGCGCGTGCACGTTCGAATGCAACGGCCGACCAGGGCAGCCACCGGACGGCGGTTGGCTCGCGCAGCAGGTTCTTCATGCGGAGGGCTGATTATAATGACTTGGCGATGTGCAGATCATGAGTGACGCTCAAGTGCTCGAGGCGGTCGACGCCGTCGTTGCCGGCGACGGTGACGCGCGGGTGATGATGGACGGGGTGGTCGACGTCCTGAAAGAACGTGTTCCGCACTACACGTGGGTGGGGATCTATCTGCTGGAGGGCGACGAGCTGGTGCTCGGGCCGTACCGCGGCAAACCTTCACCGCACACACGGATCCCGCTGGGCCGCGGCATATGCGGCGCCGCAGCCACCGAGAAGGCGACGATCATCGTCGACGATGTGAACGCGGATCCGAGATATCTCGCCTGCAGCATTGAAACCAGATCCGAGATCGTCGTCCCCATCATGCGCGGTGACGACGTGCTCGGCGAGATCGACATCGACAGCGACCGCGCGGCGGCATTTACCGAGGCCGACCGGGAGTTGCTCGAGCGGGTCGCAGCCAGAATCGCGCCAAGAATATGAGTCACGTCATTACCCTCATCCCTGGCGACGGCATCGGACCGGAAGTCACCGAAGCCGTCGTGCGCATCTTCAAGGCCGCGGGGCTCGATATCGAATGGGAACGCCATGATGCCGGCGTGATTGCGTTCGAGAAGACGAGCGAGACGCTCCCGGCCGTGCTGCTCGAGTCAATCAGGCGGAACCGGGTGGCGCTGAAAGGGCCGGTGACGACTCCGATCGGCCAGGGCTTCACCAGTGTGAACGTCGGGCTTCGGAAGGCACTCGGGCTCTACGCCAACCTCCGGCCGGTTCGCAACCTCCCGGGGGTGCAGAGCCGTTACGCCGACGTCGATCTGATCATCGTCCGCGAGAATACCGAGGACCTGTATGCCGGCCTCGAGCACGAAGTGGTGCCGGGGGTTGTCGAATCGCTCAAGATCATCACCGAGAAGGCCTCGACCAACATCGCCCGTTTCGCCTTCGAGCACACGCGCAAGTTCGGCCGCAAGCGCGTGACCGCGATCCACAAGGCCAACATCATGAAGCTCGGGGACGGCCTCTTCCTCGACAGCGTCCGCAAGGTTGCGCGCGACTACACCGATATCACCTATGACGAGCGCATCGTGGACGCCGCCTGCATGCATCTGGTGATGCACCCCGAGAGACTGGATGTGCTCCTCCTGCCGAATCTGTACGGCGACATCGTCTCGGATCTCTGCGCCGGGCTGGTCGGCGGCCTGGGCGTGGTGCCCGGCGCGAACATGGGTCCGGATTCGGCGGTCTTCGAGGCCGTGCACGGCAGCGCTCCCGACATCGCACACAAGAACCTTGCGAACCCGACGGCGCTGCTGCTGTCAGCGCTGATGATGCTCGATCACATCGGCGAGCGCGACACGGGCGCACGCATTCGCGCCGCGCTCGACAAGGTCCTCCTGGAGGGCAAAGTGAGGACGCACGATCTCGGCGGCACCGCGTCAACGACGGAATTCACCGAGACCATAATGCGCGAGCTCCAACCTTAGGCTCTCGCGAGATTCAGGAACACTAATGGATTCAGGAAGACTAATGGAACTGATATAGTCCGCGGGTCATGCTCGACGACATCACCCAGGCAGTTCTCGCGCGCGACGACGTGGCGCGGTACCTGCGGGGGGGCAACGGGCAGACGGAGCTCCAGGCTCGCGAGCGCATCCACGCCTACCTCGACGAGCTGCGGACGACGCAGCGATATCCGATCTACCGTGCCCTGAAACATCCGCTCTATCCGATCCTGCGCAAGATCGAACGCGTCCACGAACACGTCGACATCGCGCAGCGCGCGACACGCGGCGGCCGCGTCATCTACGTCTCGAATCACAAGAGCCACCTGGATTACCTCGTCGAGCCGCTGGTGCTCGACGACAACGGCGTGCGTCCTCCGGTCATCGCCGCGGGCATCAATCTGTTCGGCGGCCCGCTCGGACTCCTGCACCGGCATGTCACCGGCGCGATTCCGATCCGCCGGAACGCGAAGGACCCGGCATACCTCGTGACGCTCAAGGCGTACGTCGCCGAGCTGTTGCGACGTCATGACCTGCTCTTCTACGTCGAAGGGGGACGCAGCTACTCGGGAGAGCTGAAGACCCCCAAGACGGGACTGATCCACGCCGCGCTGCAGGCTGAGCGCAACGACGCGGTGATCGTGCCGGTGGCGGTCGCCTACGATCTGGTGCTCGAAGACCGGATCCTCGCGCACCAGGCCGCCAAGCGGCGGCAACGTCCGTTTGCGCGCGAAGTGGCCGAGATGGTCCGCTATGCAGTCGGCTACCAGTCGCGCGCCTTCGTCACCTTCGGCGCGCCGATCGCGCTCGGGAGATACGATCCGGAATCCCGCCGCGATGTCATGGCGCTGGCGCACCTCACGCGTGACACGATCGGCATGCTCTACAAGGTACTGCCGACGGCGGTCGTCGCGGCCGCGATCCGCCCGTCGATCACGCGTCGTGAGCTCGAGACGCGATGCACCGCAATCATCGACACCGTTGGCGCCGGCGGCGCCAACATGGGCGTGCGCTCGGGACGCGAGGCGGTGGACGCGGCGTCGGAGCCGCTCGCCACGCGAGGTGTCATCCACATCGAACGCGGCGGCCGATACCGGATCCGCGAGCGGACGGTCCTTCGCTACTACGCCCGGACGATCGAGCATCTGATCACGGGTGGGCGCAGGTCCCCCCGCACGCACTGATGATCCAGGCGCTCTCCAAAACCTTCTTCCATGGCCTCGCCGGCAGCGGCAGCCTGAAGCGCTTTGCCTCCAGTTACGGCTTTCGCACCGAGCGCAGCTTCGCACGCCGCTTCATCGCCGGGGAGACGGTAGAAGAAGCGATAGAGGCGGCGCGCGTGATCGAACGCGCCGGCATGACCGTGACACTCGACCTTCTCGGCGAGAGCGTCGCGAGCGGTGCGGCCGCCGACACCGCGACACGTGAGTACCTGACGGTCATGGACCGGATCGTCGCGGCGGGGATCGGACGGAACATCTCCCTGAAGCTGACGCAGCTGGGATTGACGGTGGACCGCGCCACCTCGGTCGATAACCTGCGGCGGATCCTCGATGCGGCCGACAAGTACGAATTCTTCGTCCGGATCGATATGGAGGACTCCCCGTACACGCAGGTCACACTCGACATCTTCGAGACGATGTGGCAGCAGGGGTATCGCAACGTCGGCGTCGTGCTGCAGTCGTGCCTGCCGCGGAGCGCGGATGACGCCCGGCGGATGAACGAGCTCGGGGCCCGGGTGCGCCTCGTGAAAGGCGCATACAAAGAGCCTCGCAGCGTCGCCTACCAGGACAAGGCGGACGTCGATGCCGCATTTGTCGCGATCGCCCGGGCGCTCCTCTCCTACGGGAACTATCCAGCCATCGCGACGCACGATCCGGCGATGATTGCTGCCGTCCGGGCGCACGCATCGCAGCATGGGATCACGCCGGAGCGTTTCGAGCTGCAGATGCTCTATGGCATCCGGCGGGACCTGCAGGCGCAGCTGACAGCCGAAAGGTTTCGCGTTCGCGTATACGTTCCGTTCGGTAGTGAATGGTTCCCCTACTTCATGCGCAGGCTGGGGGAGCGGCCCGCCAATATCGGTTTCGTAATCCGCGGAATCCTCAGCGAGCGTTAGGTGGGCCACCGTCGGCCGTGGGTTAACCCGGTCAGCCGTGGTTCTGCGGGAGCACGCCAGGGCAATCCGCCACCCTTCGGGGCAAATTGCTTCATGAGCTGACAGGTCCGGAAGGGGCTAATCGGCCTGAAAACGACGAAAATGCGCATAAGTCGCCCGACGAGCTGCGGTTGCAGCGGCGCGAATCGCGTGGCACATCTCTTGATATCCCTGAGGTTAGGAGGACCGGGAACGGTCGGGTCTCGACCAGCGTCCTTAGAACAGGGAGATATCGTCAATGGTGACAAATTACCCCCAGCAACTGGCCGCGGCAGCGGAGATTACGTACGAACGGACCGGCTACGCTGTCGCGCGAGGGATGGCGCGGTTGGGACAGCTGATTTGCGGCTTCAGCGGACACGACGAAGTGCTGCAGTTCTCGGACAAGAAGGTGCTGATGCGCTGCACGTCGTGCGGCCACGAAAGCCCCGGGTGGGAAGTCGGTGCCCGCGGACCGCGTCGCCGCTTCGACGGAGACGCCCGTCGCCACCTGCTGAGCACGGAAAGAAACTAACCCGTAGCCCAGCCCTTCAGGGCTGTGCAACTACTTGACGGCTGCCGCTCCATTCCAGCGCCAGCCGGGCGAGCGTGTTTCGGCACGCGATCACGTCCGCGGTGTTCACATATTCCTCGGTGCTGTGAAGACCGGCTCCACCGGGGCCGAACAGCACCGACGGCACTCCGGCTTCCCCGAGAATCGCGGCATCCGTCCAGAAGGTCATTCCGACAGCCTCAGCGGCGACACGTTCACTGCGGGCGCAAGCCTGGAGCGCTTCGATGATGGCGTGGTCCCGAGGTGTCTCGTATGGCGGCCGGGAAAAAACCGTTGTGGCACTAGCGACGAATTCCGAATCCGCGGCTCGCAGGGCGGTCAGAAGGTCCTCGATCTCTCCAGCCGCTGACTCGGTGCTCTCACCCGAGATGGTGCGCCGCTCGACCTTCAGCACACACCGGTCCGGATAACTGCTCCATTCGCGTCCCCCGTCGATCAGCGACGCGTGAAGCGAGCCGGTGCCCATCACCGGATGCGGCGGCCGCGTCTGCAGCTCGCGGTCGAGGGCCTCGAGCCCGGCCAGCACGCGTCCCATTCTGAGGATCGCGTCTCGCCCCTCACGCGGACGGCTGCCATGCGCGGCGCGCCCGACAGTCTCGATCTCGAACCACGCGAAACCCTTGTGGCCAATCGCGATCTGCAGGTCGGTTGGCTCCGTCACCACTGCCGCGTCCGCCCGCCACTCGCGGACGAGAGCATCAGCGCCAATGCTTTCAAACTCCTCGTCCACCACGGCGGCGATGATCAGCCGGCCGCGCGAAAATCCCTGTTCGCGCGCGACCCGTACGGCATCGATCATCGCTGCGACGCCACCTTTCATGTCCTGCGCCCCGCGTCCGTACAAGCGTCCGTCGCGGACCACCGGCTCGAAAGGAGCGCGCATCCCGTCCACGCCGACCGTGTCGATGTGCCCGCAGAACATCAATGACGGTCCGGACGTGCCGCTGTCGAGGACAGCAATCACATTCGATCGCCCGGACGCGGCTTCCTGCAGATGAACGCGGCAACCAAGCCGCTCGCAATGCTGCGCGATGAACGCCGCTATTTCCGACTCCCCCGCCCCGCCCCTGACCAGTGAAGGATTGACGGAATCGATCGCAACCAACTCCGACAGGAGAACGATGACGGGGTCTTCGCTGTCAAATCCCAACTCCCAACTCCTAACTCCTAACTTCTAACTTCTAACTTCTAAACTCTTGGACTCTCCCGAGCCCCCAGCCCCGAGCCCCGAGCCTCGAGCCCCGAGCCCCCAGCCCCGAGCCCCCCTTCTGTGGCCTATTATGCGTTCATGGATCTTTCGGGGCGTACGGCGGTGATCACCGGCGCGTCGGCGGGTATCGGGCTCGCCTGCGCGGAGCAGCTCGCGCGCGCCGGCGCCGCGGTGGTGCTTGGCGCGCGGCGCGAAGACCGGCTCCGCCAGGCGGCGGATCGCATCCGCGCCGGCGGTGGTCGGGCCGAGTGCCTGGCGATGGACGTGACGGTCGAGACCCAGGTGGCAGCGCTCGTCGAACGGGCACGCTCCGCGTTCGGCGGGCTCGACGTCATGATCTGTAACGCCGGCTTCGGCTACTACGGCACCGTGGAGGAAACGGCGGCGGAGACGATGCGGCGCATGATGGACGTCAACTTCATGGGGACCTTCTATGGTGCGCGTGCTGCCCTTCCCGTCTTTCGACAGCAGCAGCGCGGCCATCTCGTGATCGTCTCGTCGATTGTCGGGCAGCGCGGTGTCGGGTTGATGAGTGGATACAGCGCGACCAAGGCCGCGCAGGTGGGTTTTGCGGAATCGCTGCGATCGGAGTTCACCGGCAGCGACATACACGTGTCGGTGGTCTATCCCGTATCCACCGAGACCGAGTTTCGACACGCGATGCATCGCGACTATGGCCACGCCGTCGAGGGGGTCGGCCCGCGTCAGTCGGTCGACGTCGTCGCCGAATCCATCCTGAACTGCATCCGCCGGCCGCGCCCCGAAGTGTATCCGCATGGATTCTCGAAGGCGCTCGCCGTACTGAACGCGACTGCACCCGGTCTGACCGACCGCGTGATCCGCAGGTACAGTCGTCGACGCGAGATCACGCCCACGTCCTGATGGAATCGAGCGACGGACCCGACAGGCTTCAGACGGCGACGGCAATCGCGCGCGCAGTGCGCGACGCCGGCGGGCGCGCGCTCATCGTCGGAGGCTGGTCCCGCGATCAGCTGCTTGGCCGGCCATCCAAAGACATCGACATCGAAGTGTTCGGCCTGGACGCGGCCGACCTGAAAGCCAGGCTGTCCGCGTTCGGGACCGTGAATACCGTCGGCGAAAGTTTCACGGTCTACAAGGTGGCGGATCTCGACGTGTCGTTGCCTCGGCGCGAGTCGAAGGTCTCACCCGGTCATCGCGGATTCGCCGTAACTGGCGATCCGCACCTGACCGTCCGCGAGGCCGCCCGCCGGCGCGATTTCACCATCAACGCCATCGCCTTCGATCCGCTGACTGACGTCTACGAAGATCCCTTCGGCGGCCGCGCCGACCTGGCGGCGCGGGTCCTGCGTGCGGTCGATCACTCGACCTTCAGCGAAGACAGCCTGCGCGTGCTGCGCGCCGTCCAGTTCGCGGCGCGTTTTGAGTTCACGCTCGACCCGGGCACAGCGGAACTGTCGCGCCGCATTCCGCTCGACGACCTGCCGTCCGAGCGCATCTGGGGCGAGCTCGAGAAGCTGTTGCTGCTGGCCGATCGCCCGTCGATCGGCCTCCAGCTCGCGTTGGAACTGAACGTCATCGAGCGATTGTTCCCCGAGTTGCAGGCGCTCGTCGGATGCGCGCAGGAGCCCGAGTGGCATCCCGAGGGGGACGTCTGGGTGCACACGCTGCTGGTCGTCGATGAAGCACGGAAACGGATCGGGGATCTCGACCCGCCGCACCAGATTGCGCTGATGCTTGGAGCGTTGCTCCACGATGTGGGGAAGCCGCCGACAACGGCCTTTCTCGACGGCAGGATTCGTTCGATCAACCACGAGCAAGAGGGCGTCGCGCCGGCGACGGCGGTGCTCGATCGTTTGAACGTTCATTCGATCGGCGGATACGACGTCCGCAAACAGGTCCTCGGAATGGTGGCGCATCATCTCAAGCCCGGCATGTTCCGGCAGTCGCCCACACCGGTTTCTGACGGCGCATTCCGCAGGCTGGCACAGAAAGTCGATCTCGAACTGCTGGCCCTGGTCGCCAAGTCTGATTGTCTCGGCCGCGGCGGCGGATTCGATTGCTCGGCGATGGACTGGTTTCTGGAGCGCGCACGGGAGCTGGGCGTTCAACACGCCCCTCCCAAGCCTGTGCTGCTGGGCCGCCATCTACTCGCACTCGGCGTCAAACCGGGCCCGCGAATGGGCGAGATCCTCCGCGCGGTTTACGAGCGCCAGCTCGACGGAGCTGTGTCATCCGTTGAAGAGGGCGTCGCCGTCGCCAGGACGATGATTTGAAATGGCTACAATCTAACCAGATGCGTCATGCGATCGCTTTCCTCTTATTGTTCCTCGCTACCTCGGCTCCGGCGGCGGCACAGGACCCGGTGCCGGTACCGCTACCGCGCGACCCCAAGCCTCCCTTCGTGTTCGACGCCCGTTTTTCGTGGTCGGGCATCACGCGCGATCCCCTTGCCGCGCAAGCGCTCGACGTCCCGGCCGAGGAAATGCCCGGGCGAGGGCCGGCGGTCATCCTCGGTGCGCAGCTCATTTTTCCGAGAAAGAGCGTCGTGTCGCTCGGCGTCGGCGGCGAGCTGCTGTTGATGCGCGCGCGCAACACCATTGAGCCGGAGGATGAACCGGTGCCCGGGCCTGGACCGACGTTACCGGCGGGACCAACCCTGACAAATCGCTGGTCTCATTTGTCACCGCAGGTATCCCTGAACTTCGGATCCGGCGATGGATTCAGTTATCTCACCGGCGGCCTGGGCTACTCGAAGCTCACCATGGAGCGCGACGACGAGCCGCAGGATCCCGGCGACCGCGTGCGGACGCTGAACTACGGAGGGGGAGCGAAGTTTTTCGCCAGGAAACACCTCGCGTTCACCTTCGACCTGCGGTTCTATTCGATCAGCGCTCAGGAGGCCGCGCCTGGCCGCGTCGCCACCAGCTCCGTCCGCGTCTTCGTCTTCAGCGGCGGGATTGCGTTGAAGTGATTCTTGTCAACTCCTAACTTCAAACTTCTAACTCCAAATTTCAGAAATCGGAGTCCGCAGTTCGCAGTTAGGATATGTTTCGAGCCCGAGCCCCGAGCCCCGAGCCCCGCCGAAGCGCGCCCCGCGAGCCCCGCGCAGCCCGCGAACCTAGCCCCGACTCCCTCTGCGCCATTCTTCCATGAGGCGCGCCGCGTTGCCTGAAACCGACTTCAACGAGGGATTCCACCCGAGAGCGCGGGCGCGCGGGCTGCGGACGACCTGGTCCAGCGCGAGCGCATCGGCATACGCCCCCATCTTTTTTCGCGCTTCGGGGAGCGGCACATGGCGGACGCTCGGTCGTGTCGGCGCATGATGGCTGATCGCCGCGACGATGTCGTTGACGTGCTCGTCTCCCTCGTCGTTGGCGTGAAAGAGCCCCGATGCGCCGAGCGTGACGGCGATCCTGACGTAAAGGTCGGCGAGATCGCGATCGTACACGAGCGGCCAGCGGTTGTCGCCGGGACCGACGACGCGGATCAGGCTGTTCGCCGCATCCTTGAGGACGTCAGCGATGATCCCGCGCGATCCGCCGTAAACGATACCGGGACGGATGACAATTGTTCGAAACATCTCGGTCGCCGCGGCCAGCACGCGCTGCTCGTGGGCCGCTCGCCACGAGGAGATCTCGGCGGGATCGAGCGACGTCGTTTCATCAGCCGGTGACGTCGTGTTGCCGATGACCCAGGTGCCCGAGGTGTAAATGAGGCACTCGACGGTCTTCGATGCCGCGGCGGACGCGAGGAGCGTGTCGATGACCCTGGCGTCCACTTCCACTTTTTGTGGAGTGTTGTCGAGTGCGGTGTGGACGATCCCCTCGACCGATGCCGCCGCGTCGGCGAACGACGCGGGTTCTCGAAGGTCGCCCAGAACGGGTGTCGCGCCGCGCGCCTGCACCTGGGAGGCCTTCACGCTGTTCCTCACCAGCGCATCGACACGGTGCCCGGAGCGCACGAACGCCTCGAGCACAGCCGCGCCGATGTAACCCGTCGCTCCAGTGAGGAATATTCGCACTGATTAAATATCCCAGATCCGTTCCTGACGATCGTAGAACGTGATGAGGCCGTCTTCGCTCACCTTCAGGACGGCGCCGTACCGGCCCGCCGTCATGGCGGCTGTGGTGCGGGCGCCTTCGACCACCAGGTTCGAGTGCGGCTCAGGGGGCTCGGTATGGAGCAGGATCGCACCCACGGCGAGCAGCCGTCCGCTCTCGTCCATCACGGTGGCGCCGTCGGTTCTCGCCAGCCCGCCGAGAACGGCGGGATCGAGCTCGGTGGCGGTCCGGCCACGAAGCATGTGCATCAGCTGCGCGCGTGACGGTACGTCGCTCGTCGACACGCGCGTCGAGTCCAGCTGATCGCCGGGCGCGACGAGCTGCGACAGCGAGCTCGCGGCATCGCGCAGGACGACGAACAGCGCCCCTTCACGTGCATCCGCGAGGTCCAGTGCTGTCTGGAACAGGCGCTCGGCCAACGCCGTGTTGCCAACCACGTCCGCCCACAGCTGATACTTGGCCTGCATGTCGAGCAGATGCCACCGCGCGTTGCGGAAGCTGAACGTCTGCGCCCCGGCGGCAAACACCTTGATCTCGTGCGCAGGAGTCAGAACGATGCAGATGTTCTTCGACGCAGCTGTGGCCAGCGCGTGAGGCCGATAGGTAGCCGGCCCGGGGATATCGAGCTGCGCGGGTCTGGCGTACCGTGAGACTTCGACGATATCGAGCACCTCGCCGCTTCGGTTCACCAGAAAGAGCGTGTGCAGGCCGTCACAAAGCCGGTAAAAGCTCTTGATCCCGGTCAATGCGGGGGAGTACCGATACCCATGCCCGTCCGCGACTGCGTACGAACGGACCGGATCGGTGTCTCCCTCGAGCAGCAACACGCCGGAGGAGATCGTCCGATTCTCATAGCTCGAGAGCCCGGCGACGCGAAGCACTTCGATGGCATTGGCGACGACGTCGGCGCGGGTCTCCTTTTCCTCGTTCGGCGCGGAATCGACCAGGAAGGCGCCGATGTAGCGGTCCTCGATCGCCCCTCTGAACAGTTCTCCCCGCTCGAGCATCTGGCGCGGGTCGAAGATCGCGCGGTAGCGGGCGGCGAGCACACGGCCGATCGCCTTGGCGAGCCGCACTTCGTGTTCGGTGAAAGGACGACGCGCCGGTACGTGCAGCACGTGGCGCATCCCGAACCAGCGAATCGACAGCGCTGACGGATCGCTGGTCGGCTCGATCGCAAGCCGTCCGTCAGACGACAGCGACGGGATCGGCTCGGTCTCGAAGGTGGCGCGGCTGAAAAACTGCCGCAGCGCTGTCTGTAGAAGGCTGTCGTACAGCGCGCTGGCCGCAAAAACCGGAGGGAGGGACATGCGGTGCCATCATAATTCACCGGGATGGCGCGGCGCACGCTACTCGACTTCTTCGACGACCTTTCAACGCATCGACGGCACCTTCGTCGTGCACGACGACGGATATCGCACGTGGTCCTACACTTACGCGGAGATCGTCGCCGCGTCGCGCGCATTCGCCGGGCGGCTCCGGGACGCCGGCATCGAGCCCGAGCAGAAAGTCGTCCTGTGGTGCGAAAACCGTCCTGAATGGATCGTCGTCCTGTGGGGATGCCTGCTCGAGGGGATCATTCTCGTTCCGATCGACTACCGCAGCTCCCCAGACCTCATGCTCCGCATCGCCGACATCGTCGACGCGAAATGCCATCGTCGTGGGGGACGTCGTTCCGCGTGTTCGTCACGGAACGACCGGTTTGGAAGATAGGAGAGCGGTGCGGGGCGGTGCGACGGAGTGCGAAGGCGTGCGGGAGGTGCGACGGAGCCGCAGTCCCAGCCCGCAGTCCCGCAGTCCCGCAGCTCCCAGTCCCGATGACGTCGCGGAAATCATTTTTACCTCGGGCGCAACCGCGGAACCGAAGGGTGTGGTGATCACGCACCGCAACATTCTTGCGAACATGGTTCCGATCGAACACGAGATCGCCAAGTACCAGCGTTATGCGCGGCCCTTCAAGCCGCTGCGCTTCCTGAACCTGTTGCCGCTGAGCCACATGTTCGGCCAATCGATGGCGACCTTCATCCCGCCGATGCTCGAAGGGCAGGTCGTCTTCATGCGCAGCTACGCGCCACAGGACATCATTCGCCAGGTTCACGACCGAAGGATCTCGGTGATCGTGTGCGTGCCCAAGATTCTCGAGGTGCTGCGTGATTACGTGGCAGGCCGGCTAAAGCCGGCCTCCACCGAATCGGCCGGAAGCCGGCCTCTACCGAGAAAATCCACTGGATGAAGCGGTGGTGGATCCATCGCGACATTCACCGGATGTTCGGGTTCAAGTTCTGGGCATTTGTCGTTGGCGCGGCACCGCTCGATCCTGAGCTCGAGGCGTTCTGGGGACGCCTGGGATTTGTCGTCGTCCAGGGATACGGCCTGACCGAAACGGCACCGATCGTCACGCTCAACCATCCGCTGCGGGCGGCGAAAGGCGCGGTTGGCAAACCGATCGCCGGCGTCGAGGTGAAGATCGCCGAGGACGGCGAAATTCTCGTCCGCGGCGAAAACGTCACCCGCGGCTACTTCAACGCTCCCGAAGAAACGCGTAGCGCTTTCGCGGACGGCTGGTTCCACACCGGCGATATCGGCGAGCTGGACGCCGGCGGGCAGTTGCGGATCCGAGGACGGAAGAAGGAAATGATCGTCACCCCGGAGGGACTCAACGTCTTTCCGGAAGACGTGGAGCGCGTGCTCAACGGCATACCGGGAGTCCGCGACTCCGCCGTCGTCGGTGCCACGGCCGCCGGCTCATCGTCTGAACGCGTCCAGGCGATCCTCGTGCTCGATCCCGGCACCGACGTCGACGCCGTCGTTCGCACCGCCAACCTGGCGCTTCTCGATCATCAGAAGATCCGCGCCGCCACGGTGTGGACGGCGGGTGAACTGCCGCGGACAGAGGGGACGCGGAAACTCAAACGCCGCGAGCTGAGACAGTGGCTGGAAAAGTCCGCCGGCGTGCCCCACGCTTCGCGCGACACGACACGTAGTGTGCCTTCGGTGGTCTCGCGCTTCGCTCCTGGACGAACCGTTACTCCGGCGACAACGATCGACGAGCTCGGATTGAGCTCGCTCGAACGGGTCGAGTTGATGCTCGCGCTCGAGGAAACATTCCAGGTGACCGTGGACGAGGGGAGCTTTGCCGCCGCGAGGACGGTCGGTGATCTGGAGACCCTGGTTGCGGTCGATCCAAGCCTCACGTCATCCGCAGGCGCGAGCCACGCACCTCCGACCGAGGTAATCGATTTCCCTTCATGGAATCGCTCCGGCCCGGCGTGGCTGTTACGCAGGGTGAGCCTGCCAACGTGGATCCTGCCGCTCGCGCGCGTCTTCATGTCTCTCGACGTCCGCGGACTGGAGCATCTGCGCGACCTCCGCGGACCGGTCGTGTTCGCCGCGAACCATCAAAGCCACTTCGACGGGCCGGCGATTTTCCAGGCCCTCCCCTCGCGGTGGCGATACAACCTCGCTCCGGCGATGGCGAAGGAGTTCTTCAAGGCGCACTTCTACCCCGAACGGTACGGACGCAAGTCGTACATCCTCAACAGCCTGAACTACTACCTGTCATCGCTCTTCTTCAATGCGTTCCCGCTGCCGCAGCGTGAAGCGGGCACTCGGCAGACGCTGCGTTACGTGGGGGAGCTGCTGGCAGCCGGTCAGTCCGTGCTGATCTTCCCCGAAGGCAAACGGACGGACCGGGGGGAAATCAAACCGTTCCAGCCCGGCGTCGGAATGATCGCGTCGCGCCTGGGCGTCCCGGTCGTCCCGGTCCGGCTCGAGGGTCTGGACAAGATCCTTCATCATTCGTGGAGATTTCCCGCGCGCGGGCGGGGGCGCGTCATCTTTGGTGCGCCTATGTTATTGACAGGTAACGATTACAAGGAATTGGCTGGTAAGATAGAGGAGGCCGTCCGCGGTTTGGATAACCCCCGTGACACACAGCCCTGAAGGGCTGGCCTACGGCTACAACCCCCCGGAAGAGTTTGTAACCCCACAGTCGGATGTGGCACAATCTTTGAGTAGAAAGGATAGCTATTGAGCAAGGATGATCTGATTGACGTGCAGGGCACCGTGGTGGCTGTGCACAGCGGAGGCCTTTACCGGGTCCAATGTGACCAAGGACACGAGGTTCTGGCGCAGCTGAGCGGTCGAATGCGCCGCTTCCGAATCAAGGTAGTGCCCGGCGATCGCGTGACTGTAGGCGTTTCACCCTACGACCCGGTCCGCGGCATCATCACCTTCCGCGCTCGCTAATACCCGATTTGAGTTCCCATACAGCACAAACACACGCAGCAGGACGACGACGAGGACGCCGCGGCCCGGCCAAAGGTGCGCGTCCGGCCCGGCGACAGCAGACGATGGCCGTCCCGCCCGCCCCGATTACCCGTGCGCAGGCGGAATACGATCCGAGTCCGATCGCGTTCGAAAAGCTCGGTCTCGAAACGTCCCTGATCGAAGGGGTGCGCGTTCGCGGATTCAACGCGACCACCCCGATCCAGAGCGCCGTCATCCCCATCGTGATGAATGGCGATGACCTGATCGGCTGCGCGGCGACGGGAACGGGCAAGACCGCCGCGTTTCTGCTCCCGATCCTCAACCGGATGCTCAAGTCGCGGGAAGCGGCGCCCGAGGAGCGAGGTTACACGCGCGTACTGATTCTCGCGCCGACGCGCGAGTTGTGCGTGCAGATCGAGGACGACGTCGAGGGCTTCACGTATCACACCGATCTGACCAGCATCGCCGTCTACGGCGGCGTGCCGATGGACCCGCAGGAGCGCGCCCTCAAGTCCGGCGT
Source organism: uncultured Acidobacteriota bacterium (assembly GCA_963810305.1). Lineage (GTDB taxonomy): Bacteria > Acidobacteriota > Vicinamibacteria > Vicinamibacterales > 2-12-FULL-66-21 > JACDCA01. The sequence continues at coordinate 200,008 of CAWEMY010000005.1, read as the reverse complement.
CGACATCGTGGTGGCCACGCCGGGCCGGCTGATGGACCACATGCGCAACAAGATCGGGTCGTTCAGCAAGCTCGATACCCTGGTCCTCGACGAAGCCGACCGGATGATGGACATGGGCTTCTGGCCGGACGTTCGCCGGATCGTTCAGGCGCTGCCTGACAGCGCGGCGCGGCAGACGCTCCTCTTCTCGGCGACGATGCCCGAGGAGGTCATGAAGCTGGCGGACGAAGTGGTCCGGCGACGCGAAGTACGTGCAGATCGGATCGACCCGCGGCGCCGCGCACACGATTACGCACGCCGTCGAAACGGTCGCGGCGTCGGAAAAGACCGAGTGGCTGGCGAAGTTCCTGCGCCGCCGCACCGGGGAGCCGGTGCTCGTCTTCGTGCGGACCAAGTCAGGAGCTGAGCGTCTCGCGCGCAAGCTCGCGTCGATGGGGCTGAAGGCGGCTGCGCTCCACGCCGACCGTACCCAGCAGCAGCGCACCCAGGCGGTCGAAGGATTTCGCAGCGGAACCTACCGGGTTCTCGTCGCGACTGACGTCGCTGCACGCGGCCTCGATATCGACGGCATCACGCACGTCGTGAATTATGAAGTGCCTCACAACCGCGAGACCTACGTGCACCGCGTTGGCCGCACCGGACGCGCCGAAGCGACCGGGACAGCGCTGACCCTCGCGGCCCCCGAGGAGCTGCGTGCGCTTCAGGCGCTCCAGCGGTCCGTGGGTCTCGAAGTTCAGGGATGATGGACGATACCAACCCGTTTTCTCAACTTTCACCCGGGCCAGACAACAACACGGCCGATCAGCCGGCCAAGCCCGAGCCGCCGGCGGCCGATGCCGTCTCGGAGTCGGTGATCAAGTTCCGCTCCTGCCGCTGGCGCTGCGATCCGGACCTGGGGGCGTTCTGCACACATCGGGACGTGCTGCCGTTTGCCGGCAAGGAAGGATTCGTCGCGGATTCGTGGTGCCCGGACTGCGGGTTCTACAAGCTGCGACGCACCCCGAAGAAGCGCGAATATCCCTCCTACTGATAGCGAACAACTTCACAGTGAGACTCGCCGGCGGGGGCACATCAGGTCCACGGCGCCTCGCTCGGACGCGCGCGAAATCCGCGGGATTGCTCCGGGCACCCACGCGGGGCCCGTCGCCCGGTGGTTCGACAGGCTCACCACCGCCCTGAGCTTGTCGAAGGGCGGCAGCCCACTTTTTTGAAGCGCGCTCGGCGTGGCTACGGGTACGCGCGCTTCACAAAAGCGGGCGCCCGCCGTGCGCCACCCGCGAGCCCGCCTCCCAATCCCGCACGCCGAATGTGCCGCATCGCGCGCGGGTACGTCAGGTCCCCGGCGCGATGCGGCCAGCCGGAGCGGCGTCAGTGCGAAGATCGAACTGCAGGCGTTCCGATCGGCGGAGGCACCGATTCGCCACTGACGCGGGATCGCCTCCACGTCCAACCGATCCTCGTGACAGCGCGCGGACTACCCGAAGCCGGACCGCCGTCGAGCGCGCTCCGACGAGAGTGCGGCTGCCGGGCGACAGGCCCCGCGTGGGTGCCCGCAGCAATCCCGCACATCCCCGCGCTGTTGTCCGAGCCGCCGGGGACCTGATGTGCCCCCGCCGGCGAGTGGACGCTATTCAGTAAATTCCCGCGCGAGCTCGATCCACTCCCCAGTCGGCGCGAGGTCCTGGTATGCCTTCCAGTGTGGCTTCGCTTCGGGGGAATGTCCGGTCTTCTCCAGCGTCACGGCCAGATAGAAATGCGCGTCCGCGTAGGTGGGGTTGAGTGCCACCGCGTCGCGATAGCACGTGAGCGCGCGATCGTATCGTCCCAGGTCGTGAAGAATGTTCCCCAGATTGAAGTGCGCCTCGAAGCAGTCCGGCTCGAGGTTGATCGCCCGCTCGTAGAGCGCCTGCGCTTCGATCAGCTCGTCACTCGCGTAATGGATGTTGGCGAGATTGACGATCGCGGGCACGAGGTCGGCGTCGATGATCAGTGCCTTACGGTAGGCTGACTTGGCGGCCTCCGCATTCCGCTCCTCTCCATCGTCCAGACGCGAGCCCTCGACGAAGTATTTCGCGGCGAGCGCCGACTGTGGATCGTTGAACGGAAAGCCGACCACGGCATCCTTGGCGGCGCCCGCGGCCGCCCGGCGCCGCGCGCGGTGCTGCTCGAGCGCGACGACCTTCGCCCGTGGCACGTCCGACGCGGCCAGGCCTTCCTGAAAATCGAGCTGCATCTGCCCCTGGTGCTCGGCGGCAAGCGAGCGGAGGATCGTCTTGAGCGGCGTGCCGCGCTCGAGTTCGGTCGCGAGCTGCTTGATGGTCTGGATATCGGGGAACGAATACTCGCGCGCGCCACGCGGCACGTGTGACTGACGGAGCAGCCCCCACTTTTCCAGGTACCGCAGGTGGTTCTCGGTGATCCCAGGATAAAGGCTGCGCACTTGCCGGTGCCCGAGCGCCCCACCGGCAGCTGACGGAAACGACGTCATTAAAAACGGAAGATGCGCCAACGGGTGATCCTTGTCAACTCCTAACTGCTAACTTCTAACGCCTAAACTCCTAACTCCTAAAAGCTCCGAATCGGCGAGCCTTCGAGGTTAGAGGTTAGACGTTAGGAGTTGACACCTCACTCCGTCCACACGCATACAATGAACCCGATGCTTCTGGCCGGAGACATCGGCGGGACCAAGACCCTCCTCGGTCTGTTTTCGACGGCGCCGGAGCGGCCGGCCGCGATCGAAGTCGGCGAGTTCGTCACGCTGGCGTACGACGGCCTCGAACCGATGTTGCGCGAGTTTCTTCAGGCGCGGAAGGTCGACCCGCGGCGGATCGAGGCCGCGTGCTTTGGCGTCGCCGGCGCGGTCACCCTGCAGGTGGCGCGTCTCACGAACGTCCCCTGGCTGGTGGACGGCGCCTCGGTGGAGGACGCGTTTCGGTTCCGCCGCGTCCGCGTCATCAACGACCTCGAGGCGCTCGCCCACGGTGTGACCATGCTCGAGCCGTCGGAGCTCAAGCCGCTGCAGGTGGGTGTCGCCGTCCCTGACGGTAACGCCGCGGTCATCGCCGCCGGCACGGGCCTCGGGGAAGCGATGCTGCACAACGTCGACGGACGGTTCGTGCCGGCCGCGTCCGAGGGAGGCCATGCCGACTTCTCCGCGCGGACGGCGCGCGAGCTCGAGATGGTCGAGGAGATGACGAAGATCTTCGGCCGCGTCAGCGTCGAACACGTCGTCTCCGGTCTTGGCCTGGTGAATATCTACCAGTTCACGCACGATTCGTTCGGGCCCGGTCCGATGCTCACACCGGGAAGCATCGCGCCCGGCGCGTCTTTGTGAGGGTGTCGGGGCGGTGAAAGAGGGTTATTGCGGACCTGCCCGCTCGCATTTCCAAAGCCGCGATGGAGGGCCGGTGCGACGCCTGCGCTGAAGCGCTTCGACCTCTTCATCTGCCGCCTACGGCGCCGAAGCCGGGAACATCGGGCTCCGCTGCGTCGCGACCGCGGGCGTCTATGTCGGCGGCGGCATCGCGCCAAAGATCCTGCCGGCGCTCGAGTCCGGAATTTTCATGGACGCATTTCGTGCCAAGGAGCCGATGGCGGACCTCGTGGCCACGATGCCTGTTTCAGTCATTCTGAATCCCGACGCCGCTCTGCTCGGGGCCGCCGTGCATGCCGGGGACCAGATGACAACAAGCTGAGACGGCTGGTTTCTTACGTGTTACGATCTGCTCATCCATAACACGCTTTCTGGGGGAAGAATCATGCAATTGAGACGGCTAATATTCGCGGTGATGGCGATCGCGGCTCTGACCGCATCGCCAGCACTTGCGGGCGACACAGGTTCGGTTTCCGGCGCTGTTTTCGGGCCCGGCGGCAGCCTCGTCGCGGACGCCACCGTGAAGATCTCGGGCGAACTGATGCCCGCAGGCCGTACGGTGACTACCGACGAGAATGGGATGTACCGCTTCCAGGCATTGCTGCCAGGAAAGTCCACCGTTCAAGTGGAGAAATCCGGCGTCGGCACGACCTCTCGCGACGTGCAGGTCGACCTCGATAAGGATACCCAGGTTGACCTCGTGATCGGCGTCGAGGTCAAGGAAGACGTGGTCGTGTCCGCCGCTTCACCGATAGTGGATTTGAAGTCGAGTGAGGTCAACTTCAATTACAAGGCCGACCAGATAGCGGCGCTGCCGCTTCAGCGGAATTATTCGGGCCTGTTCCAACTGATCCCGGGTGTCGCCGAAAACAACCAGTTCGCACCCGCGGCTGGAGGCAGTCGCCAGGACAACAAGTATCTGATCGACGGTGTCGACATCACGAATCCCGGCTTCGGGTATTTGTCGACTGAGGTCAACGGTCTCGACATCGCCGAATTCAACGTGAAACGCGGCGCCATCACCGCCGAATTCGGCCGCGCGACGGGCTTCGTCACCAACGCCGTCAGCAAGTCGGGCACCAACCAGTTTCACGGCATTGGGTTCGCCGAGATGCGCCCCCGCAGCTTCAGCGCCAAGTCGAACTCTCTGAACACAGCCGGAGAGATCGTCAAGATCCCCAGCACTATCGATCGCTACACTGGCTCATTCAACCTTGGCGGTCCCGCGATCCGCGATCGGCTGTTCTGGTATGGATCCGGTCAGTGGCTTCGCAGGCAGGACACCGGCCGTACAAACGCTCTTGGGGATGTCCCCGACAGGACCGAGACCACCAACGAACTCTTCGGCAAGCTGACCGGGCAGCCAACGACCAAGATGTTCGTAAATGTCGGCTACCGTTTCCGCCCGACCGAGTGCGAGTTGTGCGGCATCGGCAACACCGATGCCGGCACCGTGGCGCGCAACACCGATGCTGACACCCGGCTTGCTACGGCGACGTGGAGCTGGTTCCCGGCGAATCGCACTGTCGTCGATGCTCGCTACATTCATATGGAGGAGAACGCAGAGAACCTGCCGGTCGTCGATCTCGGATTTCAGCCGGCGTTCAACCCGAACAACCTCGCGAGCATGGGACAGTACAGCGACACTTCAGGCCCGTTCGCAGTGACTCGGGGAGCGCACAACCTGCGGTCCGAACAGGTGGATTACAAGCGCAACGAGTTCCGGGCAACGGTCACGCAGTTCTTCGACGTCGGAGGCACGAATCATCAGTTGAAGGGCGGCTTCGGCTACGAGGAAGGGTCGGAGGTTCTGGACCGGAAATCCAATGGTTGGGGAACGCTGGCCACCGTCGCCACCGGCATCCAGGCAACCTACTATACAGAGCAGCCGGCGCAGGTCTCTCCGGGCAAAACCTACAGTCTGTTCGTGCAGGACGATATCAGCATCGGCTCGCGGCTGGTGATCAACGCCGGCGTGCTGCTGAATCGGGACGAGTATTCGCAGGTGCTCGCGTCTGAAAACACCTTCCTCACGTTTGGCTTCGGGGACGAAGTCCAGCCGCGAATCGGGGCCAACTATCAGTTGCGGAAAGGCGCCGGCGACAAGGTCTACGCGAATTTCGGGCGTTACTATGCGATGGACCAGAAGAGCAGCGCCCGCTCCCTCGCACCATCACGCATGTTCTTCACCGACACCGTGTTCGACCGCACGACGGGAGCGATAATCTCTACCGTTCCGCGAGCGAGCACGACTGGTAAGTTGATCGATCCCGGCCTGAAGCCCACCTATAGCGATGAGTGGCTGATCGGGTACGCCACGCCCTTGATGACCAGTTGGGGGCTCGATCTCTTCTACACGAATCGCAACATATCCGACTTGATCGAGGACGTGCCATCTTCGCTGCCTGCGACCGGGCCGTTCCGCGCGGCGCAGCTGACCGGTGGTGAACGAAAGTATCAGGCCTTCACGATCGAGCTCTCCCGAAGACTCATGAATCGGTGGAGCCTGACGACAAGCTACGCGTGGAGCCGGTTCGAAGGAAACTTCGACCTCGATATCCTGTCCACGACAGGTGCACTGTTCAACACGTCGTCCGGCATTCAGGATTCGCCGGGTCGATTCGTGGAAGACAGGTTCCGCTACGGACCGCTCAGCCAGGACCGGCCGCACGTGTTCAAGCTGTTCGCAACTTACGAACCGCCAGTGGTCCCAAACCTGACAGTCGGCGGCTACCTGCGGGCTCAGAGCGGAACACCCTGGGCAGCGAGGGGCATCGACTGGGACAACGCAGTCAGCCGCTTCCTTGAACCGGCCGGCACCAACCGCGTTGAGGCGTGGACAAATGTCGATCTCCTCGGCGCCTACCGCGTGCCCCTGGGCGGCCGCGCCGGACTCAAGTTCGAGGGACGGGTGCTGAACCTGTTCGGGCCGCTCACCACGCTGAACGTGGAACAACGGCAGTTCCTGGACGCCCGGATTCGTCCGGCAGTCTCGGCATTCGCCGTGTGCGGGACCGACTATGCATGTGCGACGGATATCTTCACCGCCGTCCAGACGACGACGCAGCCGAATTCACGTTTCGGGAAAGGAAGCGACTGGGCGCCAGGGCGCCGCTTCTTCTTCTCGATTCAGGCCGATTTCTAAGCCTACGTAGTCCGGCCCTTTCAGGGCTGCGAAAGGACGCCCGGCAGCTTCCGGCTGCCGGGCTACTTCTCCAGAACAGCCAGTAACTCGCGCGCTTTTGCGTACTCTGGATTCAGTCGAAGCGCTTCCTGCGCCTGTGATCTTGCATCGGCTGTTCGCCCCAACTGTGCGTACGCCACTGCGAGATTGAGCCGGATCGCCGCGTCGGTCGGGTTCAGCTTTGCCGCCGACTCGAAGTCGCGCACGGCGCCTTCGAAATCACCTTGCAAGGCGCGCATCAGACCGAGCTGTTTTCGGGGATCGGACGCGCCGGGTTCAGCGCGCGCGGCTTCGGCGTAGTACTTGGCCGCCAGTGGCGGCGCACCGAGCTGCCGCGCGAGTTCACCCAACCCAAACCAGCTCGCGGCATCGTCATTACGCGCTGGCTTCACATCCTGCAACACGCTCAATGCGCCAGTGCGGTCGCCGGTTGCGGCCAGAGCCCGGGCGAGATCGAAACCCGCCAGATCCGGCCGGATACCGGCGCTCAACGCGCGGCGCAGGTGCGGGACTGCTTCGGCTGGCCGTCCAGCATCTAAGAGCGCTTGTCCCAGCGCATAACTGATTTCACTCCGAGACGGATCAAGTTTCGCGGCGCGCTGCAAATGCTCGAGGGCGGCGTCCAGACGCCGGCCGGCAAGAAACGCTCGTCCTACGCGGAAGTGCACCGTGGCCGGCAAGGGATGGCCTTCCAGCGCCCGCTCGGTCCATTGCTCGGCCTCGAGATACCTGGCGTGCTGAACCAGCCGTTCGGCCATTCGCACGCGCGCCTCGGCGCGGCCGTCGTCCAACCCGAGCGGCCGGTTCACGACGATGACGAGCACGGCGGCGGCTCCCAGCCAGACGAGCGCGCGCTGCCATTCCGACCGTCTCATCATTTCAAAAACAGATGCGACTGCAGCTCCGGCACCGATGGAGAGTGGCACCAGAAGGGGCAACCGGTAACGTTCAGAGACAAAAAACAGGGCCACCGACAACGCGTACAGGGGAACAAACGACACCCAGATCAAGTAGTCCCATCTCCGGTCGCGGGGAGCAGCGGCGGTGAGACCGACGAGACCGACAGGGATGATGAACCAGGGGCCGACTATCAGCATTCGCAGGATCGAGCCCGTGTCGTACGCGAAAAACGAGAAGCTGTAGTTCAACGAAAGGTGGCTCGCGCTGAATGTGTACTGCAGCTTGCGCAAAAAGAGCCGAACAGCGGCCGCGGGTTCAGAGCGGAGCCACGCGATCCCACTGTTATAGAAATGCGCCGACACCTCGCCGTCGCTGAGTGGACGGCCTTCTGCGTGCTCGGCAACGCGTCTGGCGTCCTCCTGCTGGCCCGCGATGTTGGGGGTGATCCCCGGGACCCCGCTATAGGTGCCGTCCGCTTGCGGATTGTTGCCGATGTAGAAATTGAGTCCGCCGTGTGAAGACACCGGCGACCACTCCCCGGCGACCGCCACGTTGCGGGCGGTGACGGGCACGAGCGCCAGCAACACCCCCGCGGTAAAGAGCGCCGCATGTGCAAACCTGCGCTGGAGCATCATCAGGACCGCAATACCGGCGCCGGCGATGAGGACGTTCGGCCGGTTCAGCGCGGCGATCCCCAAAACGACCCCCGTAAGAATGAACCAGCGGCCGGATCGCCTGGTCAGAGCGAACGCAAGCGCGCACAAAAATGCCGCCGTCAAGAACGGATCCAATGCCGCCTGCAACACGAGTATCTCGTAGAAGGTGAAGAGTCCCGTGAGCGAAGCCAGCGTAGCAGCGGCCCAGGCCGCCGGGCGGCCGAACCACACCCGTGCGGTAATGAAAACCAGAGCGACCGCGGCCGTGCCAAACGCGACCTGCACGACGCGGACGATTGTCAGGGACTGTGCAATCGCAAGGACCGCGGCGGTGAAGTAGATGTACAGCGGTGAAACGAAATAAAGACCCGGACCGAGTGCGACGTTGCCATCGATATACCCGTCGTGCAAGATCCAGATATACGGTCGTGTCGAGTCCCGCGTCGGCCTGCAGTAACGGGTGGTTTCTTAGTTGAAGGAGGACGACCGCCTTGACGAGAAACACCGTCGCCAGCGCGGCGCCAGCGTGCCAGAGCCCCAGATCCGTGCCGCGACCTGCAGATGCTTGTAGTCGGGTCGACGCGCTACTTCGCGACCGTTTCCGCAATCGACTTTTCCGCCATCAACTTCTCGATCCCCTCGACTTCCATCGGCACGAAACCGGACATGTTCTCGTAGCCGGCGGGGGTAATGAGAATGACGTCCTCCAGCCGGATATAGACGCGATCCTCAGGGATCGTGAGCGCCGGTTCGATCGTGAAGATCATCCCGGGCTTCAGCTCGGTAAACGGCACGGTGACGTCGTGCACCTCCATGCCGACCATGTGCCCGAGGCTGCTCCGATCTCCCTCCGAGCTCTTTCGATAGTTCTCGACGAATCGCGAGGCGGCTTCCTTGTACTTCGGATTGGTGAACGTATAGGAGGCCATCACACCGTCCATCTTCTTCACCGCGTCCTTCAGGATGTCCTGCGCCTTTCCGGGACGGATCGACGTCATGAGCGCCTGGTACAACCGCAGGTAGATGGTGTACAGCTCCTTCTGTTCCGGCGTGAACTTGCTGCTGACCGGGAACATCCGGGTCACGTCGGACGTGTAATAGCGGTAATCCGGAGCGTAGTCGAAGAGAATCAGGTCGCCGTCCTTCGTTCTGGTCTGCAGCGCGTGGTAGTGCGGCCACGCCGCATTCGTGCCGGCGGCCACCAGCGCGTAATATCCGACGCCCTGCGAGTTGTTCTTCCGGAAGACGTAGTCAGCGACCGCCGCAAGCTCGTACTCGTACATCCCCGGCTGCGCCGATCTCATCGCTTCCATGATGCCCTCGCCGGCAATCTTCGTTGCCTTGCGAACGAGCTCGATCTCGCGGGCGCTTTTTATCAGGCGCATCTCGTCGAGGATCGGATCGAGGTTCTCGAAGGTCACGCCGGTCGCGTACTCCGCGAGCTTCGTCCGGAACCATTCTTCGCGCGACGGCTGGTTGTCGAACGGGTCCGCCTTGCGCATGGTGGCGTGTAGCGCTTCCCGGTCTGGCGTGCCGGCGCTGCGCGTCTCGCCGCGCGTCGTGGTGTAGACCCTGCGGCCGGCGAGCGCCTTGGCCGCGGCGGTGAATTCGGCGCGCGGCAGCACACGGTCGATCCCGGTGATTGCCGCGGCTTCAGGCCCGGGGGTAAGGACCGGACCCTCCGACCGCTCCATCCGCTCGTTCCGCGGCAGCAAGTACAGCGTGGTGGTCTTGTCGCGACCGTCGATCAGCAGAACCGATCGCGGCACTTCGACGCCGGTCAGATAGAAGAACTGGTTGCTCTGCCGGAACGGCTCATACGCCACGGTTTCCGTAGCCCCCTGGATGACGGCCACGCCGTCGCCGATCCGCTGCATGACCCGCGCCCGGCGCTCGGCGAACTCCTCCTTCGGAATGGCATCAGTAAACAGCCGCGGTTGCGCCCTCGTGGATGCTGAGAGCACGAGCAACAGTGAGAGCGTGACAAGGCGTTTCATGCGGAAAGTATATGATGCGAGCACGGCGGCACGAGCGGCACAGGCGCTGGGCGGTGTCGGCTGGGCCGCGCCTAGCATCGGCAACAGGAGTCTCATGTGAAACAGATACTGGCAGCGACGCTCCTCATTCTTCTCGCGACGTCAGAGCGTGGCGGCCCAGGTCTCCGAGCGGCCGGGGCGATTCAGACCAAACCCGAGTCCACCAACTTCGAGCAGACCAGCCGTTTTGACGATGTCGTCAACTTCGTGAACGAGCTGGCGAAGGCGTCACCCAGGACGATCAAGCTGAGGACGTTCGGCACGACGAACGAAGGGCGTGCGCTGCCTCTCGTCGTTGTTGGCGCTGACGATGCCTCGCCGGATGCAGTGCGGCGGACGCGAAAGCTCCGCGTGTACATCCAGGGGAACATCCATGGCGGCGAGGTCGAAGGGAAGGAGTCAGCGCAGATGCTGCTGCGTGATCTCGCTGCCGGCAAGCACCAGGACTGGCTGAAGCAGATGGTCCTCCTCGTCGCCCCGATCTACAACGCGGACGGCAACGAGCGGTTCAGCCTGACGAACCGCGGACGGCAGCACGGCCCGATCGGCGGCCAGGGGCAACGTGCGAACGCGCAGGGCCTGGACCTGAATCGCGACCACATGAAGCTCGACTCGCCCGAGGCCCGCGCCTTCGTCAAGCTGATGAACGAGTACGACCCGCACGTGGCGATGGACCTGCACACCACCAACGGCACGCGGCACGCGTATTACCTCACGTATTCGCCGCCGCTGAATCCCGCGACAGATCCGACAATCACCAGCCTGCTGCGCGACACCTGGTTCCCGTGGCTGACACAGTCGGTGCGGTCGAAGTACGGCTGGGACTACTACTACTACGGGAACGTCGAGGGGGCGCGCCCTTCGACAGGCTCAGGGCAAGCGGGTGCCGATGGCTTGCGCGCCTGGCGCTCCTTCGATCATCGTCCCCGCTTCAACAACAACTACATCGGGCTGCGGAACCGGTTCGCTCTCCTCAGCGAGGCGTTCGCGTACGCGACGTTCAAAGACCGCATTCTCGCGACCAACCGGTTCGTCGAAGAGAGTCTCGACTTCATCACGAAGAACACCTCACGCATCCGCCGTGTCGTTGAGGAAGCGGATCGACGAACGGTCATCGGCCAGCGCCTCGGCCTGCGCGCGCAGATGGTCAAGGCGCCGGAGCTGGTCGAGATCCTCATGGGAGAGGTGACGCAGGAAAAACATCCCGTGGACGGCCACGTCATGGAGCTCCGCAAGGACGTCAAGATCCCCGAGAAAATGGAGGATTACGGGACGTTCGAGGCGACCGAAACCGAGCGCGTCCCGCGCGCCTACCTGATCCCGCCAGGCCACAAGGAGGCGATCGAACTCCTCGCTGCGCACGGCATCCTCTTCGAACCGTTCGGACGAACCGGGACGCAGGACGTCGAGGAATTTCAGATCGAGGCGAATACGCAGGCTGCAAACGCCTTCCAGACCCACCGCGAGCGCACGCTCACCGGAAAATGGGTCGCCGCCAAGCGCCCCATCCCCGAAGGCACCACCGTCGTCCGCATGAACCAGCCGCTCGCCCGCCTGGCGTTCTACCTGCTGGAACCGCGCTCAGACGACGGCCTGGTGGACTGGAACTTCCTCGACGCCGCCCTGGGTGCCGGACGTCAAGGTGTATCCCATTCTGCGATCGACGAACTAGAGCCGGGCTGCCGCTGAGGTACCTCGGGATCAGCTGCTTTGCCAACTCCGCCACTGTCGCGAAGCGGTCCGCAGGCGCCGGTGACAACGCTTTGAGGACGGCGGCACTCACCTGTTCTGGAAGTTCCGGGTGCGAGACGCGCGGATCGGCGGGTGTGCCGGCCAGCATGTGGCCGAGGAGCTCCTGCATCGACGATCCGTCGTACGGGGGGCGTCCGGTCGCCATTTCGTAGGCAAGCGTCCCGATGGTGAAGACGTCGGAGCGGACGTCCACGGTGGCTCCCGTCAGCAGTTCGGGTGCGATGTAGCGCAACTCGATGTCGTCGAGTGCGATGCCGCGCAGCGTGCGGTCGTTGAGCGTTGCCAGCAGATCCTGCGCACGCCCGATCCCGCCGGTCGAAATCATCAACCGCTCACCCTCTTCGACAGCGTCCGCATCACCGGCCTCCGGCTCCCGGACGCGAATGATCTCAGGACTCAGACCGCACAGCAGGATCTTCCGGCGGTGCAGGACGCGCGCCGCTTCGACAAGCTGCGTAAGCAGTGGTCGGAGCCGCGTCCATGGCAAGGCACCTTCCGCCCGCAGCACATGCCGGAGGCTGCGGCCCTCAATGAACTCGGTGACGACGTAGACGAAATCTGCTTCTTCTCCGTAATCCCGCACCTGGATGATCGACGGATGCGCGACCTGCAGCGACCTCGCTTCGTGCAGAAACCGCTCTCGCGCGGCGGGCCAGTTGGCGGCATCCGAGCGAAGAATACGAATCGTCACAGGAGAGCCGAGCGCCCGGTGCGATCCGCGGAATACTTCGCTCCCGAGCCGGCCTCGTCCGAGCGACTCCCCGATCTCGTACGTCGCGGCCAGGCCTGAACTCGAGGCTGGACGCGTAGAGGGGCCGACAGCGGCAACGTCCCCGGCAGCGAGTGCGGCTCCCAGCTCCGCCATCGTCTGCCAGCGTTCCGCCGGGGCCTTCGCCAGCCCTCGCGCTACGGCATCGTCCAGCCACGGCGGCACGTCGGGCCGGACGCTGCGCAGCCGCGGCGCCGTTCGCGTCAGGTGTGCCGTGACGATCTCGAGCGTGTCGGTCTCGTCGAACGGGACACGTCCGGTGATCATTTCGAATATCACAATGCACAGACTGTAGATATCGGACCGCGCATCCACACCACCTGCCGTGAGCTGTTCCGGCGACGCATACGTGACCGTGCCGACGAATTGATGTGCGCTCGTGAGCCGCGTGTCGTCGGTCGTCTCCCGTAGATTCGCCACGCCAAAGTCCACGATCTTGTAGACCCGTGTGCCACCGGGGTAGTCGTGGGCGACGATGTTCGCGGGTTTGATGTCGCGATGGACGACGTCATTGGTGTGCGCGAGGTGGAGTGCCGAGCAGATGGACGGCATGATCAGGCGAACGTCGGCAGGATCCATTCTGCCGCGCGTCTCTATCTCCTCTCGCAGGCTCGGACCACTGAGCAGCTCCATCACGAGATAGGGCGCGCTGTCCGGCGGCATGTCGAAGTCGTAGATGGCGACGATGGCAGGATGGCGAAGGCGCGCGGCGATGCGGCTCTCGCGCACGAATCGCTCGCCCGCAAAGTTGGAGGTCACATCCGGCCGGACGATCTTGAGTGCGACTTCGTCCCCGAGCAGTATCCGGCGCGCCCGATACACCTCCCCCATGCCCCCTTCGGCAAGGGGCGCGAGGATCTCATATCTGTTGTCGAGAACGTCCCCGGGCGAGAGCACGTGGACATTAGAACATGGGGGATATTCGAAACGCCTTCGCGGTGAGCGTCGCCGGCGGGGGCACATCAGGCCCACGGCGCCGTCGACGAGGTGCGAGGTGGCGCGGGATTGCTGCGGGCACCCACGCGGGGCCTGTCGCCCGGCAGCCCACTTTTTGAAGCGCGCTCACGGCGTGGCTTCGGGAACGCGCGCTTCACAAAAGTGGGCGCCCGCCGTGCGCCACCCGCGAGCCCGCCTGCAATCCCGCATGTCGACTGACGTCGCCGGCGTGGGCATCAGGACCGGGCGCGATGCGGCCAGCCGGCATCGTCAGTTCGAAAACCGAATCGCAGGCGTCCCGATCGGCGGAGGCGCGATTCGCCACTGACGACGGATATCCGTAGCCCAACCGATCCTCACAGCGCGCGGATAACCCAGCCGGAGCCGCCATCGTGAGGCGCGCGACGGAGATTCGGGTTTCCCGGCGTCAGGCCGAGGCGCCGGGACCTGATGTGCCCAGCCGGCGATGTGGCGATGGATGCTCGCATCACCCGCGCACCTAGCGAAGATCCCCTTCAGCTTCCTGCCGAGCCCGACGAGCAGGCCTTCGATCGTTCGCCGGACACGCTGCTTGACGCTTCCCTGGTGCAGCGGACAGAGACGGCCGGGCATGTCGTCGCCGTCCTTCAGGTATTCCGTGTAGATCGGGCACCCCTCGACGGGACGGAGGTACGACACGCTGCACAACTGCTCCTCGCGCAGGCCGGCCGGGATATCGAACGCCTGGGGCGGGCGACGGCGCGAGGTGCGGCGCATGAAGTCGGACCAGAGCGGCAGGGCGTAGCGCGAACCGTACGCGTCATCGTCGATCTTCTTCGGCTGATCGAAGCCGACCCAGACGCCGACGACGAGAGAGCTGGAGAAGCCGACGAACCACGCGTCCTTGAAGTCGTTGGTGGTACCGGTCTTCCCGCCGACGGGGAAACGGACGCCCCACTGGCGCGCCGCCGAACCGGTGCCGCGGTCCATGACGTCGCTGAGCATGGTCACCATCTGGAACGCGGACTGATCCGAAATGACCCGCTGGCGTTCGACCGCCGTCTCCATCGCCGTCACCCCGTCAGAGTTGACGACGCGGGTGATGCTTCGCGGGCGGACGGAGTAGCCGCCATTGGGGAACGCGGCGAAGGCGGCGGTCAGGTCGAGCGGCGTCACGAGGCCGGTGCCAAGCGACAAAGAGGGGACGTCGGGCAGCTCGCGCATGCCGACGTCGGACGCGAGACGCAGGACGTGGCGCGATCCCATGCGTTGCTGGAGCGCGCTGGCGGCGCGGTTATTCGACTCCAGCAGAGCGGCTCGGATCGTCAATTCGTCCGGCGTCTCGCCGCTTGCGTTCCGCGGCGACCATTCCTCCGGCCCCTGTGGCGCGATGTTCGCCAGACCCTTGAGCACCGTCAGTGGCGAGTAGCCGTGCTCGAGCGCCGCAGCGTAGAGAAAAGGCTTGAACGCAGATCCAGGCTGCCGCCGGCTGCGTGTGGCGCGGTTGAACTGCGATTGGCGGAAGTCGCGTCCGCCGACGAGCGCGAGGATATTGCCGGTTTCAGGATCGATCGCTACCAGCGCCGCTTGCAGCTGCGGCTGGCCGAACCGGCGGAGGCCTTCCGACACCGCCCGTTCCGCGGCGTCCTGAAGATCCGGCATGAACGTCGTTCGCACGACCCAGTCGGGCGGATGGTCCCCGCCGAAACGGTCGCGGAACTGCTGGCGCAGATGCTCCTTCGCGTAGCCGGCCCGAGGATCGGCCGCTCCGGGATAAGGACGCACCATGATCCGCGCCGCCTTCGCGGCGCGCTCCTCGTCCGGGGTGATGAACCCTTCCTCGCGCATGCGCCGAAGGACGACATAACTCCGCTCCCGTGCGCCGTCGAGGTTCGACCAGGGGGAGAGCGCCGACGGGGCACGGGCGAGACCGGCGACGAGCGCCGACTCGGCCAGCGACAACTGTTTCGCCGGTTTCGCAAACATCATCCGTGACATCGTCTCGACGCCGTAAACTCCGCCGCTCAGGTAGATCCGATTGAGATAGAGCTCGAGGATCTGGTCCTTGGTGAGCTGCGCGTCGATGTTGAGCGCGAGGATCGCTTCGCGCAGCTTGCGGCCGTAGGTGCGCTGGTTGGAGAGGAACAGCGTCCGCGCCAGCTGCTGCGTCAGCGTGCTGCCCCCCTCGACCGACCCGGAAGTCGTGAGGTTGCGAAACACCGCGCGTCCGAGGGCCAGCGGGTCCACCCCGAGGTGCGAATAGAAACGATGGTCTTCAACCGCGACGAAGGCGTTGCGAAGGTGCGGCGGGATTTCCGACAGCGGCACATCGCGCCGATGCTCGTCGAGCCGGAACCATCGGCGTCCGTCGGCGGCAAGGAACCAGGTGTCGCCGACGCCGCGCCGAAGTTTGTAGACCAGATGGGTCTGGCGCAACGTCCAGGTAACGCCAATTGCCGTCACGACAATCAGGGCGACAAAGATCGCCCCGAAAACGCGGTCGCGCCAGGTTTTCATGTTCCTGTAGGGGCGGTTCGCGAACCGCCCCTACGACGTCCGTTCGAAGCCACAACGACAGAGCAACGTAGTAGACGGGGAAGAACAGCGACGCCACCAACAGCGTTCGCGGAACATCCGGCAGGAGATAGACGGCGGCCATCATCATCAACGTCCAGACCGCGCCAAGTGTGTTCGTCGTTCGCTGCAGTATCGGTGTGCGCGACGGATAGACGTACCCGATCCTGACGAAGACGAGTGCGACCAGGACGAGAAGGAGCGCGGCATTGAACATCGGAGGCGTGCGGGCGGCGTGAATGTAGAGCGCGATGATGTTCCAGTAAGAAGGGAACCCGGTGAAGAAGTAGTCATCCGTCTTCGCATCCAGCGAGGCAAACCCGTAGGCGCTGCTCAGGAGCACGGCTCCTGCAATTCCAAGTCCCCAGCCGTCCGGCAGATTCCCCGCGCGATAGAGGATCAGCAGCGGCACGAAGACGAACGTGAGGTAGTCCACGATGTCGTCGAGCCGCGCGCCGTCGAAACCCGGCGTCACCTCCTTTACGCGCGCCGCGCGCGCGAGGATGCCATCGGTGGCGTCCACCAAAGTGCTGACAATCAGTAGGACGAAAGCGGTGCGGAACCGGTCCTGAAACGTCGCGAGCACTGCGGCAAAGGCGAGCACGGCGCCGGAGGCCGTGTACGCGTGGACCAGCCAGGCTGGTACGGATGAGCTCGGATTGGCGTTACGGGTCATTTACTTACGGGCCGTCAGCAGTGTAGAATCGCTGCACATTCCAATCCCCGGCGGAGTGTCTTTTTCCACAATCTATTAGTGTGCTGCCTTGCGAGGCGGATGCCGCGCGTGACTGGTTCACGCGGTTCGCCTGCGTCCGGCGGCCTAGACGGTGACTTGTGAAGCTACCGAACTTCAGGCGTCCGCGCGTTCTGGTCATTACCGCAATTGTCCTGCTGACCGCGGTTTCGGCCGGGCTGTATTTCTACAATCGGACGCCAGTTGTGCCGGTCATGGCTTTTTCGGAGTTCCTCAAGCAGGTTGAGGCGGGCCGGATCGCTCAAGTCACGTTTGAAGAGCACACCGTTGCGGTCACCACCCGGGACGGAGCCAGGCTGAGCACGATCCCGCCGCCGGAATTCCTCTCCGCCAACTCGGCCTTCATCAACGATCTCGTCCGTAAGGACGTCCTCGTTTCAGCCGCGCCACTCCCGGATCCGGGTGCGCTGGGATACGGAGCGATCGCGACCGCCGCGGCGTTCTTCGGCCTCCTCTGCTTCACCGTCTACCGGACGACGGCCGGCCGTATCCCGTCGATGTCGGGCCGGGCGCGCGTTGCCGAGCGCGGCGATACCGGTGATCACGTTTCAGGATGTCGCCGGGGTGGATGAAGCGAAAGACGAGGTCAAGGAAATCGTCGACTTCCTTCGTCATCCCGACCGCTTCTCGTCGGTCGGGGGACGCATCCCGAAGGGTGTGCTGCTCGTGGGGCCTCCGGGAACCGGAAAAACCCTTCTCGCCCGCTCGATCGCCGGTGAAGCCGGCGTCCCGTTCCTTTTCGCGAGCGGTTCTGATTTCGTTGAAATGTTCGCGGGCGTCGGCGCCTCTCGGGTCCGTCGGCTTTTCAAAGATGCCCGCCGCCACAAGTCCTGCATCGTCTTCATCGACGAGCTCGACGCGGTTGGCCGCAGCCGTGGCGGCAACTCGCTCAGTCATGAAGAACGGGAGCAGACGCTCAATCAGCTGCTCGTCGAGATGGACGGCTTCGAAGGCCACCCCGGCATCGTCGTCATCGCTGCGACCAACCGGCAGGACATTCTGGATCCCGCCCTCCTGCGCCCCGGCCGGTTCGACCGTCAGGTGACCGTCGGCAATCCGGATCTTCGCGGTCGCGAAGCGATTCTGCGTGTCCATACCCGCAAGGTGACGATCGAAGAGGGAGTGGATCTCCGTTCCATCGCGCGCGGGACGCCGGGGTTCTCAGGTGCGGACCTGGCGAATCTCGTGAACGAGGCGGCACTCTTCGCCGGACGCGCGGGGCGGCCGAGCGTCACTGACAAGGATTTTCAGGAAGCGCGAGACAAGGTGATGATGGGCGTCGAGCGGCGCTCGGTCACGCTGAGCGAAATGGATCGCGTCAACTGTGCCTACCACGAGGCCGGCCACGCAGTCGTGGCGGCGCTCCTGCCGAAAGCCGACCCGCTGCACAAGGTGACGATCGTCCCGCGCGGCCGCGCGATGGGTGTGACGATGCAGCTGCCCGAGGCGGACCGGCACACCTACACGAAGGAATATCTCGAGACGCAGATCGCCGTCCTCATGGGAGGGCGCGTCGCCGAGGAGCTGTTCATGAACCACATGACCAGCGGCGCCTCGAACGACATCGAGCGGGCGACCGATATCGCCCAGCACATGGTCTGCGAATTCGGGATGTCAAAGCTCGGCCCGCTCGCCTTCCGGAAGCCGGGCAACGCCTTCGAACCCGACAAGCACCACACCGTCAGCGAAGCCACCGCGCAGCGCGTCGACGAAGAAATCAGCAACATCGTCATGAACGGCTACGACCATGCGAAGTGGATCATCGAGAAGAACCGCCGCGCGATGGACCTGATGGCCCAGATGCTGCTCGATCAGGAATCGATCGACGCCGACGAGATCAAAGACATCGTCCGCCGCGCTGACGCGCGCCTCTAGCATCCCGGATCACTGATCGCTTCCACTCGTGCTCGACGAATGCGGGCCCGGCAATGAGTGCGTTCGTGCGACTCCCGGCCACCTGCGCGAGGACGGTGAACTGCATGCCGCCGGCTGTTATCGTGGAGCGTGCGTCGACAGCCCTCAAGGGCTGGCCTACGACGGGTTCTGATCGAACGAACAGGTCTGCGACCGCTTCCGACAGCGCCAGCCGGTGAATCGCCGGCGGCTCTCCCGCACCAGCCCACCGTGATGCAGCCTGAAAGTGGGCGTCGAAGACGGGACGAGTGATCCGCCAGCGGCCTTCGAGCAGCAGTTCCCGCAGCTCCAGCGCTTCCGTCTTCAGCTCAGTGGTGCGCCCCAGGTGATCGAGCAGGTCACACCTCGCCCACCTGGCAAACAACTCGGTGGGCACTTCGCCGATCGCCGTAGTCGCGAGCCGCGCCGCATCCGAATATGCGGCGAGCGCCGCCTCGTGCTGGCCCGACTTCCTGAGATTGCGCGCTGCGCGGATCAACGCGCCTGCCCTGACCGGCGCGGGCGCTTGACGGGCAAGTTGCTGGAACCACTTTGCCGCCAGCGCAGGGTCCTGGCGCTGATGCTCCAGCGCTTCGCCGTGTTCGAAGGCGGCCCCGGGCGCCGACTCTCCAGGCAACGCGACCGGGTAATACAGCAGGCGGCCATGTGGAAGAGCCTCCAGTCGCCCGTCAGCGAACGTGACGGACACGGAATCAGGCGTCGTGGCGAGAAACCGCATCGCCTCCTGATCGCGCAGCTTTTCCTCCGTCGCCGCAACGCCCTGCTGCAACCGGGCGGCGGCCAGGTCCGCGGCCTCTTCGCAGCGGTTGTCGGCCTGCCGCTGGTCGAGCTCGAGGTTGTGCTGCCGCACCCGCCATCCGAAGGCAACCAGCAGCACGGACGGCACGAGCAACACGATCAGGAGCAACAGGCGCCGCGACCAACGGCGGGAATCGTTCATCGTTCAGAGTTCTTAGTTCTTAGTTTCTGCCTGGCAGTCTTTCCAATCGAGAGTGTTCGGACGGTCCAGCGGATTGGGCAGAACGGGACGTTGCCCCGGTACAGGCACGCCAATCCGCTTGTTCACGAACAGGACCTCGTAGGCCCACGAGCGAAAGGGGGGCGTGCCGCCGTTGCAGGCGAAGTTGTTCCAGTGCAGGTTGGCGACATGGAAGAACCCCTTCAGCTTCCACATGGCGAGCAGGAAGCGGTCCTGGTCGTAGCCGTGAAATTCGACGACCAGTTGGTCGATACGCTGGAATATCTCGTCCGATGCGCCCAGGAAGCTTTCCCACTCCGAACCTTCCACGTCCATCTTCACGACCAGGTGCTTCCCGGCATCGCCATTCTTCAGGACCTGGTTTTCAAGCGTGTCGAACGGTCGTCCATCCTCGACCCGGAGGCTGTCGCCGATGCACTCGGCGTGAAACACCGCCTTGCCGGTCGAGCACCTCGGACGTGTCAGGTTGAAGCAGTCGTACTGGTGTACCGGTACGCGGAGTCGAGTCGAAACATCACAACCCCATTGGTCGTACCCGGAAATCCCGTAGGAATATGCGGATTTCACGTCGCCGAGGAGGTTGCGGCAGAGAAGGTAACCTCCGTCATGCCGCTCGCCGAAACGCTCGAGCTCGCAATTCGCCAGCTTGACTGGCTGGATCTCCTCGAACAGCATCTGCCGCGCCTGCTCGGCCCGCGTGAGCATGACCGGACGCGGCTTCGGCTTCGGCTGGCACGCTGTACGAGAACGCCGGTGAGGATCGCACCGGCGAACGCGACATAACGCGACGCGTCACCCAGACTCGCGGCCGCAGATTGAACCGCACGGTAAGTTGATTCTACTGCGATGATCGCCCGTCAGCGCGGCCTCGGCGATCCGTCCGAAGCGTAGAATACCCGTCGATGCGCGACGGACAGCCCTCGGGGTTCGGCAATGCGCCGAAGTTTGCGTTCGTGGTCGCCGCCGTCCTGGCGCTCACCGTCGCTCTACGCGGTCCTGCAGATCGGGTTCGTCCGTCCGTACCTCCCCGCCGATGCCCCCCCGAACTTCGCGCGGCCGCCGGTGTCGGCCGGCGCCAGCGATGAGGCGCTCCGCGCCTGGCGCGTGGAATATCACTCGGGACCAGGGTCTGGCACCAACCGGGTGACGGACCTGCGGACCTACGGACCCGGAAACCTCGGCGCCATCATCCGGCTCGTGGTATTCACCGGCGCGGCGATCGTGCTCTTCGTGCTGCGCAGCGCGGATCGCACGGCCGCCCTGATGATTCTCGCGCTGGTGTTCAGCGCGGTTGCCACCGCGGGACCGCTTCTGGGCGCCGAGCGGGTGATCCCACTGCTGGGGCCGGTGCTGACCGTGTTCGCCTGGCTGGCGTCACCGCTGGCTTTCCCGGCGATCGCACTTGCGATGCTCTACTTTCCCTCTCCCTCTGCCCGGCTGAGACGCCATCCGGCGCTGCAAGCCATCCCCGCGCTGGCAGCGCTGCCGATGCTCCTTCCAGCCGCCGGCACTTCTCTGTATCTGGCGGGACTCGACAGCTTTGCCGCACTGGCGCGCTGGGATGCCGCGCATCCCGGCGTCTTCTACAGCTCGTTTGCAGTCGCGCTGGCGGTCAACGTCGCCGCACTCATTGAAGGCGTCGATCGCTATCGTTTCAATCCGGATGCGAACGAGAGGCGCCGGATCCGGATGGCGATCTATGCAGGGGTTCCGGGCATCCTCGCCTTCGCCGTCCTGAACGGTATCCCGATCTTTGCGCAGCTCGCCGGTACGCGTGCGCCGACGTATCCGTTCTGGATCGCGGCGGGATTGCAGGCGCTCATTCTGCTACCCGCCTTCGGCCTGGTCTACGCCGTCGGCGTCGCGCGCGTTCTCGGCCCGCGCATCGTCCTGCGTCGCAGCCTCCAGTACGCGCTGGCCAATCGCACGCTTGCGGTCCTTCCCTTTCTGCCGCTCGCCGCGCTCGTAGTGACGCTGATCGAAAACCGGCACAAGACAATCGCGGAGGCCGCCCAGGGTGCTGCGGCTGTGGACACCGCGCTGCTGGCTGGCGCGCTGCTGGTCTGGTCGTACCGCCACCGTGCGCGACACTGGCTCGATCAACGGTTTTTCCGGGAGGAGTACGACGCGCGGAAAATCCTGCTGTCGCTGGCCAATCGCGTCCGTTTCGAGACCGATCCCGGGGACCTGGCCACGATGGTCGTGACGCAGATCGACGAAGCGCTGCACCCCGAGCTCACCGCGATCCTGGTGAGCGGCGTCGAACCGGGGCGTCTGACTCCGGTGACCGTCGTCCATGGCAGTGTCGAATCACTCCCGGAGGACGGTGGGCTTGCGGCGATGCTGAAGTGGTCCGACGAGCCGCTGGAAATCTTTCTCAACGATCCCCGGTCACCAGCCAACCGGCTGCCGCCAGAGGAAAAGGAATGGCTCGCCTGCACGCGGACGGCGCTGCTGGTGCCGGTTGCCGGCAGGGAGGGCACGCCGATCGCCGTGATCGCGCTCGGTGCGAAGCGCTCGGAGGAGGCGTACACCACCGAAGACATGCAGCTTCTCGGCAGCATTGCCGCACAGATGGGCCTCGGGCTCGATGTGGCGCGCCTCCGCAGCTCCACCGAGACTGGAGCGCGCGCCGACAGCGACGAAACGCGGGCGGTTACTCAGGCGGTCCAGCCCATGTCGGAGTGCCCGAAGTGCGGCCGTTGCGAGGACGCGGGCGCGGCGCTCTGCCCGACCGATGGCGCCGGCATGCGTCCGGTCCCATCCGTTCCGCGGGTGATCGACGACAAGTACCGGATCGACCAGCTGCTCGGACGCGGCGGGATGGGGGCGGTCTACCGCGCGCGCGACCTCCGGCTCGATCGTCTTGTCGCGCTCAAAGTCGTCCGCGCGAACCTGGTTGGTGACGCCGAAGCAAAGCGGCGCTTTCGGCGCGAGGCGCAGATCGTCGCCAGCCTGCAACATCCGGCGATCGTCTCGGTGTTCGACTACGGGACGTTCCCTGATGGGGGGGCATATCTGGTCATGGAGCTGGTGCGCGGTGAAGACCTCCGCCACGTGCTCCAGCGCGAGGGACGCCTCGAAGTGCCACGCACCCTGCGCATTCTGACCGCAGTCTGCAGCGCCATCGAGGCCGCCCACCGCCAGGGCGTGCTGCACCGCGATCTCAAACCGGAGAACATTCTGCTCCCCGCACGCGAGGTCGAAGCGAAGGTCTTCGATTTCGGAGTCGCAAAGGTGATCGAGGACCACGCGGATCAGGGGTCGACTGGCGGCGGATCGCTGGTCACGGCGGCGGGAATGATCGTCGGCACGCCGGCATACATGGCGCCCGAACAGCTGCACGGCCTCGCCGTCGACGCCCGGACGGACATCTTCAGTCTCGGAGTGATCGCGTTCGAAATGATGACGGGGGACCTGCCGTTCGGCCGCGGCACCATCGCGGACATCGTCCTCGCCCACGCGCACGGGCTGCCGCAGCGCCTTAACCACGGGTTGCCGCCGGATCTCGATCCTACGATACGGTCGGCGCTCAGCCGCGATCCCGACAAGCGGCCGCCGTCAGCGCACGCGTTCGCTCAATTGTTGGCGTCGGCGGAATAAAACACGTCTTCACGTGCGACGTGCGACGTGCAACGTGCGATGTGCTACGTGCCACGTGCTTACGTGCGACGTGCGCACGTGCTTACGTGCGGACGTGCTAAGACAGGCTCTTGAGGCGCTTGTCGATCTCGGCCATCGCGAGCTGAAGTTGCTGCTTGCGCACGGGGTGTGTGGCGCCGGCAACCTGCTGCTCGAGATTCAGCCGTGCCAGTTTCAGCGACTGGACTTCCCGCGCCTTCTCAGGATCGACGACGGGCTTGCCGCCGGCGCGCTGACGCTTGTCAGCTTCGAGCTGCTCCATGCGCTCCTGAATGCGCGCCTCTGCGTCGACGAGCCCTTCTCCCGAATCTCCCAAAACAGTCTCCAATCAAACAGTCGTCAGTCGTCAGTCGCGAGTCGTCTGTCATTCGTTAAGTCGTTCTTCAGCGACCCGCGACCCGCGACCCGCGACCCGCGACCCGCGACCCGCGACCCGCGACCACCGCGAACCGCGAACCGCGACTAACAGCCTGACATAACCCGAACTCGTTTCTCAACGTTAAGATGGCCTGTGGCCTCGCGGCGTGTTCTCGACCTCTTCCATCCGGCAGTGGCCGAGTGGTTTCGTGCCTCGTTCGACGCGCCGACGCCTCCTCAGAACAAGGGCTGGCCCGCCATTGCCGCCGGCGACTCCACGCTGATCCTCGCGCCGACCGGCAGCGGCAAGACGTTGAGCGCCTTCCTGTGGTGCATCAACCGCCTGATGTTCGAGCCTCTTACTGATACGAAGCGACGGTGCCGGGTTGTTTACATCTCGCCGCTGAAAGCGCTCGCGGTCGACATCGAACGGAACCTGCGCGCGCCGCTGGCCGGTATCGCGAACCGGGCGGCGGCGCGAGGGGACGGCTTCCACGCGCCGGCGATTTCGATCAGAACCGGCGATACACCCGCGTCCGAACGCGCGCGGTTCATGCGCGAACCCGCCGACGTCCTGATCACGACACCCGAATCGTTCTACCTCCTGCTCACCTCCAATGCGCGCGACGCCCTCCGCTCAGTCGACACGGTCATCGTCGACGAAATCCACGCGCTCGTGCCAACCAAGCGCGGCGCTCATCTCGCGTTGTCCCTGGAGCGGCTGGAAGCGCTGAGGGACGATGACGGTTCCATCCAGCGCATCGGCCTGTCGGCGACGCAGCGGCCTCTCGACGAGGTCGCGAGGTTTTTAGGGGGGGCTGACGCACAGGGTGCGGGGGGTGCGAAGAGTGCGAGGGGTGCGAAGGGGGCGGGGAGTGCGAAGGGTGCGAAGGGCCTGCGCGCCGAAGCCTTGGCGAAGGCGGGTGCGATTCACGATGAGTTCACGACTGAGGGGGGGTCCGCGCCGGTTTACCGTCCGGTCACGATCGTGGACACCTCCGAGAAAAAGAAGCTCGAGCTCAGGATCGAAGTGCCGGTCGAGGACATGGCCAAGGTCGGGCAGCCGGAGGAGATCCCCAGTGGCCCTGCGTCGCAGGGGCCATCGAGGACTTCGATCTGGACGGCTATCCATCCGCGACTCCTGGAGCTGATTCGCGCACACCGTTCGACGCTCATCTTCGTCAACAGCCGGCGCATCGCGGAACGACTCGCCGCGGCGCTGAACGAGCTCGCCGGCGAGGTGCTGGTGCGTTCGCATCATGGGTCGCTGGCCCGTCCGCAACGCGTCGAGGTCGAGGATCGCCTCAAGGCGGGACAGATCCGCGGTCTGGTCGCAACGTCTTCGCTCGAGCTCGGTATCGACATGGGGGCGATCGATCTCGTCGTCCAGATCGAGGCGCCGCCATCGGTGGCGAGCGGCATGCAGCGCATCGGGCGGGCCGGCCACACGATAGGGGCGGCGAGCAAGGGAGTCATCGTCCCGAAATATCGCGGCGATCTGGTCGCCTGTGCGGCGGTGACGCGTGCGATGCACGAGGCGCGGATCGAGTCGAGCCGCTACCCCCGCAATCCTCTCGACGTTCTGGCCCAGCAGATCGTCGCGATGGTGTCGATGGACCCGTGGCGCGTCGATCGAACTCTTCGCCACCCTGCGGGGGGCGGCTCCCTTCGCGGATCTCAGCCGGTCGGTGTTCGAAGGTGTTCTCGACATGCTCTCGGGACGATACCCGTCCGACGACTTCGCCGATCTCCGTCCGCGCATCACCTGGGATCGCGTCAAAGGCACGCTCACCGCACGCGAGGGCGCGAGGCGGGTCGCCGTCATCAACGGCGGCACGATCCCGGATCGTGGGCTGTACGGCGTCTTCCTCGTCGGCGAACGAGGGCCCGGCGCCCGCGTCGGCGAACTGGACGAGGAGATGGTCTTCGAGAGCCGCACCGGAGAAACGTTCCTCCTCGGCGCTTCGACGTGGCGCATCGAGGAGATCACGCACGATCGGGTCCTGGTCTCCCCCGCTCCCGGCGAGCCAGGGAAGATGCCGTTCTGGAAAGCGGATGCCGCCGGCCGGCCGCTGGAGCTCGGACGCCATATCGGTGAGCTCATTCGCACTCTCACCGGCCTTCCGCCAGCAGCGGCGATCGAACGTCTCGTCAAGCATCACGATCTGGACGGGCAGGCGGCGGAGAATCTGCTCCGCTACCTGAAGGACCAGGTCGCAGCCGCCGGAACGGCGCCGGACGATCGGACCATCCTCATCGAACGCACCCGCGACGAACTTGGGGACTGGCGGATCTGCGTCCTCTCGCCGTTTGGAGGCCGCATTCATGCGCCGTGGGCAATGGCGGTGGTCGAACGCGCCCGTGCCCAGACCGGTCTCGATGTTGAAACGATGTGGGCGGACGATGGGTTCGTTGTTCGGTTTCCGGAGACCGAGGAACCTCCGGATCCCGCGCTGATGGTGCCAACATCGGAAGAAGTCGAGGGGCTCGTACTGCGTCAGCTGGGCGGCACCGCGCTCTTTGCCGCGAAGTTTCGCGAAGCAGCGGCGCGCGCGCTGCTGCTGCCGAAGCGGCGTCCGGGAGGCCGCAGCCCCTTGTGGCAGCAGCGGAAACGGGCGGCGGATCTCCTGGCGGTGGCGTCGAAGTTCGGATCGTTCCCGATGCTCCTCGAGACCTATCGCGAATGCCTGCGGGACGTCTTCGACATGCCGGCGCTGGTCGAAACGCTTCGCCGGATCGAGCAGAGGCAGATCAGGACGGTGACGGTTGACTCGACGATCCCGTCGCCATTCGCCTCCGCGCTGCTCTTTACGTATGTCGCGAATTACATCTACGACGGCGATGCGCCGCTCGCCGAGCGTCGCGCGCAGGCGCTGTCGATCGACCAGGCGCAGCTTCGCGAGCTGCTTGGCGACATCGAACTGCGCGAACTGCTCGACGCCGATGCGCTCGCCGAAGTGGAAGCGCAGGTGCAGCAGCTCGAGCCCTCGTACCAGGCGCGATCGGTCGACGGCGTTCACGATCTGCTGCTCCGTCTGGGAGATATCACGCCGGCGGAAGTCGCGGCGCGCAGTCGCATCGACGCTGCGATCGCGCTCGAAGAGCTCGGCCGCGGTCGCCGCGTCATCACGGTGAACATCGCCGGCGAGCCCCGGGTGCTGCCAGTCGAGTACGCCGGACGTTATCGTGATGCGCTCGGTGTTCCTCTCCCGACCGGTCTTCCCGAGTCGCTGCTGCAATCGTCGCCAACCGCGGCAGCGGACCTCGCACGTCGTTATGCGCGCACCCACGGCCCGTTCACCACCGAGGAGTTCGCCGCGCGCTACGGTCTCGGCCGGGCCACGGCGCATGCGCTGTTGAAGGAGCTCGCCGCGGCGGGTCGCCTGCTCGAAGGGGAGTTCCGGCCCGGCGGCGCCGGACGTGAGTGGTGCGATCCGGAAATCCTTCAGTCGGTGCGGCGCCGATCGCTGGCCCGTCTCCGCAAGCAGGTCGAGCCGGTCGAGCCGCCCGTATTCGTCCGTTTGCTCACCAGTTGGCAGGGGCTTGTCCGAAAGCGACCCGGCCTCGACAGCCTGCTCGACGCGATCGAGCACCTCCAGGGAGTACCGCTCGCGGCCACCGTCTTCGAATCCGAAATCCTGGCCGCGCGGGTAGAAAACTACCAGCCGGCGGACCTGGACGCGCTGTGCGGCGCCGGCGAAGTCGTGTGGCGCGGCGTCGAGCCGATCGGCGATCGTGACGGAAGGCTCGCACTTTATTTGACGGACAACTTCGGCCGACTCGCAGGACCCAGGCCGGCTGCCCTCGACGACGCTCGGGCCGGGAAAGCCGGCGTCAGCGTAACGGTAGAGGCCGGCTTCAGCCGGCCTGACTCCGACCGTGAACGGGCGATCGTCGAGCATCTCGACTCGGTGGGAGCTTCCTTCTTCGTCGCGATCCATGACGCGGCGGGCAGCGGCTATCCCGGTGAGACGGTTGACGCGCTCTGGAATCTCGTTTGGAAGGGCGTCGTCACCAACGACACGTTTCATGCGCTTCGTGCGTTTACGCGCCCGCCCGAGCGACGCGCGCGCAAGCTCAAGATGAAGTCGGGCGGACGGATGTTTCGCAGCCGTCGCGCCTCGCCGCCGTCGGCCGAGGGGCGCTGGTCGCTCGTATCGGACCGGATCGGCGCACCGGTATCGCCAACCGAATGGTCGACCGCTACGGCGCAGCAGCTGCTCTCCCGTTACGGGGTTCTCACGAGAGAGGTTGCCGGAGCGGAAGGCATCTACGGCGGCTTCAGCGCGGTCTACAACGTCCTCAAGGCGATGGAAGACGCCGGACGCATCCGCCGCGGCTATTTCGTCGCGGAGGTTGGCGCGACACAGTTCGCCCTTCCGGCGGCACTCGAGTTGATGCGATCGCTCCGCGAAGCGCCGGACGTTCCCGAAACGATCGTGTTGTCGGCAACCGATCCCGCCAATCCCTACGGCACCATGCTCAAGTGGCCGGAGCACGGCTCCGTCGGCCGCGGCGCAGTGCGCACGGTTGGGTCGCAGGTGATCTTCGTGAACGGCACGCTTGCGGCCTACATCCCGCGCGGCGGACGCCAGTTGCTTGCCTACGTGCCGGACGATGAACCCCAACGGTCGGCCGTGGGGCGTCCGCTCGCCCTCCGCCTCGCATCCATCGCGCGCGGCGAGGATGGCCGCGCCGGCCTGATGGTGGAAGAGATCAATGGCGTCCCCGCCGCGGAACATCCGCTCGCGGCGTTTCTGATCGACGCGGGCTTCTATTCGTCGGCGATGGGTCTGATGGTCAGGCGGCCGGCGTAGGAATGCGGGATGCGTGGTCGTCGGGATGCGTGGTGCGGAATGCGGGATGCGCGGTGCGGAACGCGGATTGGGATTTGGGGATTAGGGATTAGGGATTAGGGATCCGATGCCTGAGGGAGACACCATCTTTCGCGCGGCGCGGACGCTCAATCGCGCGCTGGCGGGCAAAGCGGTGGTCCGGTTCGAGTCCATGTTTCCTCACCTGACGCGCGTCCATGACGATGACCGGATCACGGGACGATTGGTGAGCGGGGTGCGTTCGGCGGGGAAACACATCCTGATGGAATTCAGTGGCGGTCTGCTGCTGCGCACGCACATGCGGATGAACGGCAGCTGGCACATTTACCGTCCCGGCGAGAGCTGGCAGCGCCCGCGCGGATCGATGCGGATCGTCGTGGCGACCGAAGACTTTGTTGCCGTGGGCTTCGACATCCCGGTGGCGGAGATGCTGAAGGTCAAGGACCTGCGGCGCCACGACGAGCTGCGGCGCCTCGGTCCGGACCTTCTTGCCGATGACTTCGACGGCGTCGAGGCGATCCGCCGTATTCGTGAGCGCATAGGCAGCGAGATCGCCGACGTCCTGCTGAACCAGCGCGTCCTCGCCGGGATCGGCAATGTCTACAAGTCCGAGATTCTTTTCGCGTGCGCGGTCAGTCCTTTCGCGAAGGTCGAAGTGCTGGCCGACCAACAGATTTCGTGCCTCGTGTCCACGGCGCGACGGTTCCTGACCGCGAACGTCTCGGAAAAGCTGACCACTTACACCGGGTTTCGACGAACCACTCGGCGCGCCAGTCCGAAGGAGCGGCTCTGGGTCTACGGTCGCGCCGGGGACCGATGTCGCAAGTGTGGAACGCCGATCAGCATGCGTGCACAAGGACGTGATGCGCGGCTCACCTACTGGTGCAGCACATGCCAGTCATCGACGTCCTGATCTGGGCGGCACTCGCAGTCGGAACGTCGGCGTCCGTTGCCGCGCTGTGGGGCTACTACAGCGTCCTGCCTGGATGGCTGACGGGGCCGGAGATCTGCCAGCTCGAAGATGGCGGCTGCGCCGTCCTTTTCAGAACGCCGCGAGCCGCGCTCCTCGGCGTCCCGAATGCGTCGCTCGGCATCCTGCTGTATGCACTGCTCGCGATTGGCCTGATCGCTGAGTGGCCGGCGTGGGTGCTGCTCGGGATGACGCTACCCGCCGTCGCGATGAGCGCATTTCTCGCCTGGAGCCTGTGGTCGCGCAACCTGCAGTGCCGCATCTGCTGGGCGGGCCACGCCGCAAACGCCACGCTGTTCGTGCTCCTTTGGGGTCAGATCTTGTTTCTTGCAGCCTTTGTAGCCTTGAGATGACAGAGGCGCCTGCGTCATCGGAAGAGGACAAACCTGCAAGAAACAAGATCTGACCCCTTCCTACCACCGCTGCCGCTTCACCATGCGGACGACGCCGTCGGGCCCCACGACCGGCTCGTAGTAGATGCGCGGGTTCGCCGAGCGGACAGTCGCGGGGGAGCCGCTGGTGCCGATCGGCATCACAGGACTGCCTGACGACTGCTGAAGCGCAGCGTCGACCATCGGCGTTGCCGGCGCATCGGAGGCATCCGTCGCGACATACCCCGGCGCACCTATGGACGCGCCGTGGATCGGACACAGGTCCGGCGGCACAGCACCGATTGGAAAAATATCCTCGTACACCTGATTCCGTGGACGCGGCGGAGCCACCGGCATCACGATCGGTAGTCCGTACTCGATCAACCTCTCCGGTCGTTGCCACCGGCGTTTCATCCACTACCTGCTCTTCCCGGCAGGCGGGCGTCGCGCGCGCACCGCTCAACCTGCAGATCGCGACCTTCTCGAGATCCGGCGGCATCTGATACCAGTCAGGATCGTGACCCGCGGTCGCCGCCTTCATGAAGGAGGCCCACGCCGGGACGGCGATAGTGCCGCCGAAACCCCGGGCAGCAATCGGCGACGGACGATCGAATCCGAACCAGACGCCGGTAATCAGATGAGGCGTATAGCCGACGAACCACGCGTCCGAATAATCGTCGGTCGTGCCGGTCTTCCCCGCTGCCGGCAGCTTGAATCCCGACGACCGGGCGCCGGTGGCCGTGCCGCCGGAGATGACGTCCGAGAGCATGCTCGACATCATGTATGCCGTCCCCTCGCTGATCGCGCGGGTGTGGTTCTCCTCCTGGAAGAAGAGCGGGACGCCATCGGCATCTTCAACCCGCGTGAACAACCGCGGCAGCGACGTGATGCCGCGATTGGCAAACGCCGTGTAGGCGGCGGTGAGCTCGATCAGCGTTACCTCGCCGGTGCCCAGCGCGAGGGACGGGACCGTCGGCAGCGTTGACGCGATCCCCAGCCGCTGCGCGTAGTAAATCGTCGTGGACATCCCGACCTGCTGCATCAGTTGCGCCGCCGCGCGGTTGCTCGACACCTTCAACGCACGTCGCAGCGTGTACTCCGAGCTCTCATGATCTCCGGCCGGCAGCCACGCCGGCCCGTAAGAGGTGATCGGCGTATCCAGGTCTCTCAGCATCGTCCCCGGCGCGTACCCGCGTTCGAGTGCTGCCGCATAGATGATCGGCTTGAAAGCGGACCCTGCCTGTCGCCTGGCCTGCGTCGCGCGATTGAAGCGGCTCTCGCTGAAGTCACGTCCGCCGACCAGCGCCACGACATCACCAGTGAGTGGATCCATCGCAACCAGGCTTCCCTGAAGATCCTTTGCTTTTCGTCCCTTCGTGAGCTCCGCGAGACGCGTCCGGATGGATTGTTCGGCGAGACGCTGCAGCTTCGGGTCGTACGTGGAATGCACGCGGAGGCCGCCGCGCAGGACTCGGTCGTTGCCGAACCGCGCCACCAGCTGACGCCGCAGCTCCTCTTCGAAATACTGCCCCCCGATGTCGTCGCTGCCGTCGTCGCTGCCGTCAACGCCGGGCTTTGCGCCGGACGGTGCAATCCGTTCGGGATAGGTCTCGCAACTGCCGCGCTGAAACCTTCGGCGCTGAGCCGTCCCTGTTCGAGCATCAGTCTCAGAACCAGGTCCCGTCGCGCCACGGCCTTTTCCGGCGAGTGCGACGGGGTCGTAATTCGACGGGGAGCGAACGATGGCGGCGAGCAGTGCGGCCTCGTGTGCCTCGAGGTCCAGCGCGGGCTTTCCGAAGTACCCGCGCGATGCCGCCTCAACGCCGTAAAAGCCTTCGCCGAAGTACACGGCGTTCAGATAGCCCTCGAGGATGTCTTTCTTCGAGTACCGCTGTTCCAGCCGCGAGGCGATCATCGCCTCCCGGATCTTGCGGTCGAAGGTGCGGCGCGGAGAGAGTCCGGACGAAGCACGGGCGAGCTGCTGGGTGATCGTGCTGCCACCCTCGACGATCCGACGAGCGCGAAAGTTGTTTCTGGCGGCGGCTGCGATCCTGATCGGATCGAGGCCATGATGCGAGTAGAAACGCTGGTCCTCGACCGCGAGGATGGCGTCCACCATCTTCGGCGACACGCGATCGAGCGGGATCTCAATGCGCTGCTCGACGAAAAAGGTGAAAGCCGGCTTCCCCTCGCGGTCGTAGACGATCGTGGACTGGGGTTGAGGTGTCAGCTCGGCCAGCTCCGACGAGCGGTCGAGTTCGGCGCCAATGCCGTAGACGAACGCGAAGGCGTACCACGCTGCGGCTGAGCCCGTCAGCGCCAGTACGACGATCGTCACAACCACCGCGGCACGTCGCATTAATGCTCCCAGCGAGCATTTGAGCAACGCGGGTGCCACGACGTGAAATCCTGCTAAACGCTCGGAAAATGTCGACTTACAAGATTGAAACGATTCGAGGTGGGAACCGGACTACCCTTACAGCCGAACTCGTCCGGCGTGTGAGTAGATGTTGAAACCGTCCGCCCGGGCAAAGCCGATGAGCGTAATGCCGGCCTCAGCGGCAAGATCGATCGCCAGGCTGGACGGTGCGGAAACGGCGGAGATGATCTCGATCCCGGCGAGCCAGGCCTTCTGGACGATTTCGTACGAGGACCGTCCGCTGACAGCGAGCGCGTGACCGGTGAGCGGAAGCCGGCCATCCAGCAGCAACTCCCCAACAACCTTGTCCACGGCGTTATGGCGGCCGACGTCTTCCGCGGACGCCACGCACTCTCCACCCGGACCGAACACCGCGGCTGCGTGAAGCGCGCCCGTCTTGTCGAAGAGCGGCTGCCGCGCGCGAAGTTGCGCCGGTAATGCGAGGACGGCGTCCCGACCGACAAAGGTCGTAATCGCCAGCGGCACCGCGCGCGTCTGCAGAGATTCAATCGTGACCCGGCCGCAGATCCCACAGGACGAATTCGCGAGCACATTCCGGCGCTCGTCAAGCTTCTGCGGCAGCGCCTGCGCGGCGTCGCCGAGGAGAAAGACGTTGACGACGTTGTGAACCTCCGGGTGATCCGGATGACGGCAGTGTTCGACGGCGCCGATGTCGTCGGCCGTGGTGACCAAACCTTCAGCGAGGAGAAAACCGGCTGCGAGGTGGCGATCGGCGCCGGGCGTCCGCATGATCACTGCGAACGAACGGTCGTGTAGCCGGATTTCGAGGGGCTCCTCGACCGCGGCGACGTCCGCCTGCTCGACGACGTCATCGTCGGTGACGCGAAGGACGCGCACCGCGCGGCTTGGCGATAGCACGGGATGATTCAGTTCCAGCGGAGTCCCTTCAACTGATCGAGGTTCACGTTGCCGCCGCTGAGGACGGCGACGACTTTCGATCCCCTGGGCGCGGCCACGAGACCGTTCAGCAGCGCCGCGACGGGAGCCGCGGCGGCGCCTTCGACCACGACCTTCGCATGCGCCATCGTCCAGATCATCGCCTCGAAGATCTTCTCGTCCGGCAGCGTGACGATCTCGTCGACGAACTGCCGCACGACGTCGAACGTGGTATCGCCGACGCGTTTGACGCGCAGGCCGTCGATGATGCAGTCGACGCGGTCGAGAGTGACGACGGCGCCACGCCGGACGCTGTCGTGCATCGCCGGGGCGCCGGATGATTCGACGCCGATGATCTTCACCGACGGCTTGAACGCCTTGATCGCCATCGAGACGCCGGAGATGAGTCCGCCGCCGCCGATCGGCACCACCACGACTTCGACTTCAGGCCAGTCGCGGATCACTTCCAGACCGAGCGTCCCCTGGCCGGCGATCAGCTGGAGGTCGTCGAACGGATGCACGTAGGTCAATCCGCGATCGCGGACGAGCTCTTTGGCCTTTTCGTTCGCCTCGTCCCAGATCGTGCCGTGCAGGACGACTTCCGCGCCATACGCGCGCGTGGCGGCGACCTTGGAAGGCGTTGCGTTCTCGGCCATCACCACGACCGCTTTGATGCCGTGGATCTTTGCCGCCAGCGCGACGCCCTGCGCGTGATTGCCGGCAGAGGAACACACGACCCCTCGCCGCTTCTCCTCTTCCGTCAGGTGGGTGAACTTGTTCAGCGGCCCGCGAATTTTGTAGGAACCGGTCTTCTGGAAGATCTCCGCCTTCAGTCGAATGTCGAAGCCCGTAGCCTCGCTGAGCATCCGCGACGTAAGCAGCGGCGTGTGATGGATATGCGGCGCCACTCTCTCGTAAGCGGCCTCGAAATCCTCGCGCTCCAGCGGCAGCCCTGTCATCAAACTCTCGTCATCCCGTCCGCCTCCGCCCAAGGCTCCGGCGAGATCCGCCGAAGCGCTTCGCGCGAAGGCGGACATTCCGCATCCCGGACGCGCACCGCGCAGCGCGCGCCGCGCCTCGCGCCCCGCGACATCGCGCCCCGCGCATCGCGCCCCGCGAACCGCGAACTCATTTCACCGCGGTCATCATGATCTCGACGACCGCGCCCCCTGCCACCAGACCCGTTCCGACTGTCGCGCGGGCCGGAAAGTCCTTGCCGAAGAACGCTCGATACTCGCCGTTCATCGCCTGAAACTGCGACAGGTCGGTCAGGTAGACGAGACTGTCGACCACGTCGGCCGGGGTGTATCCGGCACTCTCGAGTGTCTTCCCGATTCTCGCCAGCACTTCTTTCGTCTGCGCGGCCGCATCACCAGCGTTCTCAGGGGTCTGGCCAAGCACGCCAGAGAGATACAGCCTGTTGCCAGCGCGCACCGCCTGACTCAGAGGAAGGCTCGGGTGGGTTCCTAGCGCCTGTCTCGGAGCCGAGGACGCGATGAACGTCATCTCGACCGCATACCCCTTGCCGGCGAGTCCAGCCTTGACCGTCGCGCGAGCTGGAGGATCCTTCTTGAAGTACGAACCGTAGACCGCGTTCATCTGTGGAAACACACTCGCATCCGGGAGGTAGACGCGCGCACTGACGACGTTCGAGTAATCCATGCCGCCGGCGCGGAGCAGCTGCCCGGCGTTCTCCAGCACCGCTTTCGTCTGCGCGGTGATATCTCCAGCGACGGGCGTGTTATCGCTGACGTTTCGGGGCACGAGGCCGGAAAGAAACAGCGTGTCTCCCGTGCTGATGGCGTAACTGTAGGGATTCGGCGACGCCGTCCATTCTTTCGGATGGATCACCGTTCGCGACGCGCCGTTCGGCACCGCCACCATTGAGACCTCGACCAGCGCACCGAGAAGCAGGTCGGCGATGACGGTTGTTCGCGTCGGCGGATCCTTCGGCCAGAACGCGCGGTACGCATCGTTCATCGCGGCGAAGTCGGACGCTGATTTCAGGTACACCGTTACCGCAACCACTTGCGGCAGCGATGAGCCTGAAGCCTCCAGAGCAGCCTTCATCCGCTCGATGATCCGTTGGGTCTGTGCGCCCACGTCGGATCCGACGAGGTCGCCAGCATCGTTCTGCGACAGCGTACCCGGAGAGGTAGATGAACCCGTCGGCCTTGACGGCGACGCTGTAAGGCCCCACCGGGCGCAGGACCTGACGTTCACGATCTGCTTCGATGATGTCTGCATGACGCTCATGGCTGCGGCCACGAACACGGCCGCGGACGAAAGATGCATGTGTAGGATCTTACAACCAAGCTCACGTGCGACGTGCGACGTGCGACGTGCCACGTGCCACGTGCTCACGTGCTCACGTGCTCACGTGCTTATACGGGTTTATACGCGGTTACACGTGCTTACCTGCTTACGTGCTTACGTGCGAGGTTACTACCTAATTTGTGCTGGTGCTGATCGAGAACGCATGTTATCGTCCCGCAACATTGCGGCGTGAGGTGATCAGTTCTTCCCGGTTTCCGCGCGCCAGTGCGAGCGTCGGCGGCAACCAAGACCCCATTTCGGAGCGTCCTCCACGAAGTTCTGCGTAGCGGTCGGCCTCGCGCCGGTTCCGCCTCTGCGTACGCAGACGAGCGTGGCCCGCTCCCCGTGCAAATCCATCAAAGAACGCGCGCGATGGTTGCGGTGCTCTGGCGAGCACTGAACCCTTCAACTCATGAACGTGCGCTCGAGAGTCGCCGGCCACTCAGTCGGCGCTGGCGACACTCGTGTGCCTGGAGCCTCACACTTATGGCAACAGTTGTGTTCCGTCGTTCCGTCCTCGCCTTCCTGGTCTTGTTCTGCGCCTCTTCGAATGCCCTGGCGCAGTCACCGAGGCGGTTACTCGAACGGCAACAAGGTCAGTCGGCGCAGACACGCGGTTCGTCAGTTGCGGCAGTGCGGCACGCGTCGGTGCGTGTCGACACCCGGGCGCTATCGGCGGACCGGCTCGAGTTGACGCTCTTGGACGATGTGCGGGTGATCGCGCGGCGCACCAGTCGCAGCCACGCGCGTCCGGGTTCGACTGTGTGGCATGGCAGACTCGAAGCGCCCGATCGCGGGGAGGTCACGCTCGCCGTCGTCGACGACGCGCTCGCCGGCAGCGTCACGATGGACGGTCGCATGTTCGAGATCGTCTCGGGCGTCGGGGGGCTCCACGAGATCCGTGAGCTGAACCCGGCCTTGTTCCCGACCGAGGATCCACCGCTCGATCCCGTCGAGTCCTCGGGCGGAACAACGTCACCAGCCGCTGCGGCGGATTCTTCGGGCGAGATCGACGTGATGGTCGTGTGGACGGCCGCTGCGCGAAACAGAAACGGCGGAACGGCCGCCGGGATCCAGAGCCTGGTCGACCTGGCTGTCGCCAACGCCAACGCAGCATATGCGAACAGTCAGATTGCGACGAGGCTCCGCCTTGTTTACAGTGGAGAGGTCGGATTCGCTGAGACGGGGTCGAGCATCGGCACGGATCTCTCACGGCTCGTCGAACAGTCCGATGGGTACATCGACGAGGTGCACACACTTCGCGATCGATACGGCTCCGACATCGTGACCCTCCTCGGAGCCGGCTATGCCGACGGCGGCGCCTGCGGCATCGGATACATCATGTCGGCGGTGTCGACCAGCTTCGCGAGGTATGCGTTCAACGTGGTCGATCAGTCCTGCGCCGCCGGGCATCTCAGTTACGCTCACGAAGTCGGCCACAATCAGGGGCTGCAGCACGACCCGGCCAACGCGGGTGCTTCCCCCGCGTATCCGTTCGCCTATGGGTATCAGGATCCTGGAGGCGCTTTCCGCACGGTGATGGCTTACGGCGGCGCGCCGAGGGTGCCGCAGTTTTCGAATCCCAACGTCTTCTACGCTGGAAGACCGACGGGCACCGCGGCCCAGGACAATGCGCGCGCGCTGAATACGACAGCCGCGACAGTCGCGAACTTCCGATCCTTGACCGCCCCGCCGTCCTGTGCCTACGCGATCAGCCCGACGTCACTGGCGTTTGATGAGAATGGCGGCACGGCCACGATCAGCGTCACGACCGCATCCGGATGCGTATGGACGACAGAAGCCGGCGAGAGTTGGGTCGACGTCGGGCCGGGGGGCTCAGGTCCCGGTTCGGTGACGGTTTCCGCCGCGCCGAACAGCGGCGGCCAGCGTTCGGCAACGGTGACGGTGGCGGGCCAGAGCGTGAGCATCCACCAGGCCGGCGCAACCTCATCGCCATCGCCGTCCTGCACCTACGTCGCGTCGCCCACCTCCATCACGGTTCCCGCGGTCGGGGCGACCGTAGAAGTGCTGGTGACGACCACGCCCGACTGCACCTGGTCCGCAACCAGCCACACCGGCTGGCTCAGGGTCACGGGAGGAGGCGCTGGCGCCGGACTGGCGACCCTCGAGATCGGGGCCTCAAAGCGCTCCCGTACCGCGACGGCGACGGTCGCCGGGCATCTGGTGACCATCGCACAGACCGGCGCCAAGAACAACTCGAGATAGCACGTATCCGTCGGGACGTGACGAAAAGGGGGCCGCTGACAGGCGGTCCCCTTTGCCTTCTTCGGCGCCTGCGCTTTTGTAAGCGTGGTTACGGAATCGTCATGAGACCTGTGAGAGCGGACCCGTTCTCCCCGCAAGAAGTCCAGCAATTCCGCTCAAACTGCCACAGGTACCCCCGATGCAGCACGCACCGTCACCATGCCGATTCGTCTCATCTACCGCTCTGCCTTGATCGTCCTCGCTCTTCTCGGGATCTCTTCCCCGGCTAGTGCGCAATCCGACGCAAGACGTCTGCTCGAACCGGCGTCGGGTCCGCCGCCGCAAGCGCGGGGCAACTCGGTAGCGGCAACCCGCCATGCTCGGGCTCGCGTCGACACACAGGCACTGTCGTTCGATCGTATCGACCTGACGCTCTTCGACGACGTCCGCGTCACGGCGCGGAGGACGGGCAGCAGTCACGCCCGGCGCGGTTCGACGGTGTGGCATGGGAAGCTCGAGGCGCCATACCGCGGTGACGTCACACTCGCGGCGGTCGACAACGCGCTCGCCGGCAGCGTGACGATGGACGGCCGGATGTTCGAAATTGCATCCACCGGCAACGGCTTGCACGAAGTTCGCGAAGTCAATCCCGCGCTCTTTCCGACCGAAGATCCGCCCCTGGAGCCCGACCTCGTCTCGTCGTCCGGTTCGGCGACGGTATCGCGAGCGGGATCCTCCGGCGTGGCAGATGGCGCAGGGCAGATCGACGTGATGGTCGTGTGGACGCCGGCGGCACGAAACGCCGTGGGGGGAACGGCGGCGGCGATTCAGAGCCTTGTCGACCTCGCAGTCGCGAACGCGAACGCCTCCTATGCGAACAGCCAGGTTGCAACGACACTCCGCGTCGTCTACAGCGGCGAGGTGAACTTCGCCGAGACGCCGGCGAACACGTCACTGGATCTCTCGCGCCTCGCCGGCACGAACGACGGATACATGGACCAGATACACACGCTGCGAGACCAGTACGGGGCCGACATCGTGTCGCTGATCGGCAGCGGCTACGCCTCCGCGGGTTCCTGCGGCGTCGGTTACCTGATGTCGACGGTCGCGATCGGTTTTGCTGGCCACGCCTTCAACGTTGTCGACCAGAGCTGCGCCGGGGGTTACTTGAGCTTCGCGCACGAAGTCGGGCACAACCAGGGGCTCCACCACGATCCGGCGAATGCCGGGAGCACGCCCTCGTACCCGTATGCCTACGGATTTCAGCACCCGTTCGGGGCGTTCCGAACCGTCATGTCCTACGGCGGTGCGCCCCGTGTGCAGCACTTCTCGAATCCAAACGTGGCTTACGCGGGAAGCCTGACTGGCACTGCCGCGCAGGACAACGCGCGGGCGCTGAACAATAACGCCGCCACGGTCGCGAATTTCCGGTCGTCGTCTGCCGGTACGCCGACCTGCAGCTACACGATCACGCCGACATCGATGGGGTTCACTGAAAGCGGCGGCACGGCCACTGTCGACGTGACCACTGAGGCCGGTTGCGCGTGGACGACGGTGACCGACGCGAGTTGGGTTGGGGTTGGGCCGGGCGGATCCGGGGCGGGCTCAGTGGTTGTCTTCGTTGCGGCAAACACCGGAAGTCCGCGTTCGGCGAGGGCCACCATCGCAGGAAGCGCGGTGAGCATCAGCGAGGCCGGCGTCGCAGCGCCGTGCACGTACGCCGTAACGCCTCGCTCACTCACCTTCGATGCGGGCGGCGGCGCGGTCACGGTCAGCGTCACGACCGGCGCCGGATGTTCCTGGGCGACAACGAGCTCCGCCGGGTGGACTACGGTAACGCCGGGCGCCACCGGGTCGGGATCGTCAACCGTGACCGCCATCGGTAACCCGGGCGACGCGAGAAACACCACTCTGAATGTCGCCGGTCAGACCGTGACGGTGACGCAGGCCGCTTCGACGGTAAAGCCGCCTTCCCCATGTACTTATGCCGTCACGCCTGTGACACTGACCGCGCCCGCGGCTGGAGGAGTCTTGCAGGTGCAGGTATCAACCGCCGCCACCTGCGGATGGACGGCGAAGAGCAACAGCCGATGGTTGAAGGTGACCGGAGGGGGCACCGGCGCCGGCCCGGCGACATTGCAGGTTGACGCCACGTCCGGCAAATCTCGAACCGCGACAGCCATCGTCGCGGGAAAAACCGTCTCCGTCACTCAGCAGGGTGGAACGAAAGGTCGGTAGCGCTCAGGCGAGTGCCGCCAGAAAAACAACAGGCCCGATCCGGGATCGGGCCTGTGTCACGCGAAGGGTCGTGCGGGGAGCTAGAGCTTTCTGCGGCGGCGCGCCAGGAGCCCGGCGAGGCCGGTCCCCAGCAAGAGCATCGACGCAGGTTCAGGAACCGCCGTGGGGGGCGGCGTCGTCGTCTGGCGGATCGTCGTCGTCCGGCGGTCCTGGCACGATCCCCGCCCTTTGTCGCTGCCTCCGTCCGCGAATCCCCTGACAACGGACTGATCTTCGGAAAAGAAAGCGCGCGGCAAAAGTCGATCGCGCTCAGGTCCGCTGGCCAGCGTCATGGTGAACGGTCGCCGTCTGGCCCACCCCGTCCACCGTTCGGGACACCGCCTCCGGTCCAGTCACTTTCCAGCCGATCAGCGTAGTTCTGTCGTCACCGCCGGGCAGGGGGGGTCGAGAAGGGCCCGTTCTCAACAGTGAAAAGTTGCGCCTTGGTGGTCGTAAACGAACCGTCGAAGACGTCGATCACCGCCCCACCCGCCGTCAACAGGTCAAAGGCATCCGACGGTAATGAACCCGCCGTTTGCCGCGTCGGACTCGTTCTTCAGAGCAGATCGGCTCAGCAGATTAGTGACATCGTTGTACGAGGCAGTCTTGCTGCAATCACCCAACCCTGATCTCACCCGTCCCACATACACCTGATAAGGTAAACAGGGCCGCTGTCTGCCGGGGTGGCAACCGACCCGCTTGCGACCAGCACCGCCGCCAAGATACCCACACCAAAGATTCTTTTCACCATCTGAGTCCCCTGTCGATCACGCCAACCCCGCGCTCACCAAACCGATTTTCCCTTACGACGAGCTTATTAGCAAAAGGAGCGCCGTCACCCACGTAACGCATCAAGCGCTGTAACTAGGCGTAAACAAATGGTTTCATGCTTGTTTGTGCAGTGGTGCCAATCTGCAGGCGCTAGGAAGTCAACGTATTGATGACCTTTTCTCCGACAGATTCGCCGACTGGCCCATTCGAATCGAGGATCTATAGCTGCAGGTTGGCGGACCGCCCCAGAGTGAGGACGGCGACGCTCGTCGTCGCTCCGAAACACGGTCAGCATCACACGACAGCGCGACGCGCGGGCAAGTAGACACAGTCGCGCGCGGACGCGTAGGATATGGACGCTATGCACCCTGGATCGTCCTCCGAGCGGTTTCAGCGAGTGCTTCTGGTCGACGATGAGGCCGGTCTGCTCGACGCGGTTCGCATGGCCTGCGAGCGAGAAGGTCGCGAGATCGTTGCGTGCCGCACGTTCGAAGACGCGCGCGACAGGCTGTTGAACGAGGAGTTTGACTGCCTGGTCACCGACGTCCGGCTGGGCGCGTTCAACGGCCTCCAGCTGGCGGTGATTGCCCGCGACAGGCATCCCCGAATGGGGATTGTCGTGTTTTCGGGATACGACGACCCGGTGTTGCGGCAGGAAGCGGGCCGGCTCGGGGCGGCCTACCTGGTGAAGCCGGTCTCGGCGGAGCAGCTGCTTACACTCGTCGATGAGTGCTAGTGCGCAGAGTCCCGCGAAAGTTCAGGCTGAGACCGGCTTCTTCCAGCTACCGTCCGCCTCGGCGCGCGACGGATTGTCACGGTCGGCAACGGCCTCGGCAGCCATGTTCAAGGGACGACCCGGGATCGTGCGGAACTGCTGAAAAGCGACGTGACAATGATGCTTCCGCAGGAAGTTGAGGAAGCGCTTGTAATCCCCGGCCGGCATGTGGAACAGCTCGATCAGCAGCCGATAGCTCCCACCAGTCTGTTCCAGCCCCTTGCGGACGAGCGTCCGGAGATCGTCGCGGGTGAGATCGCGAGACATGAAGGGGGCGTAGACCGCCGACCAGAACGAGGCACGTCCGCGGACGACCTCGTCGTACAACGCATCGATCGCCGACCGGTTGCTGGAATTCGAGGCGGTAGTGACAACCGGCTCGGCCCGCAGAAGCGATCGCGGAAGGTCCCCAATTTCGACGACGCCGTTGTGGTTTCTGATGACCAGACGCTCGGCGACGTTCTTCAACTCCCGCACGTTCCCCGGCCATTTGTACGAGGTGAGCATCGCCATTGCGTCCGGTGAAACCGATGGCACCGCCATGCGATTCTCCGCGGCAAACAGTCGAGAGGAAGTGCGTCAGCATTTCCGGGATGTCTTCGGCGCGCTCGCGCAGAGGAGGGATGTGCAGCTGGATCACGTTCAGCCGGTAGTACAGATCCTCCCTGAAGGTCTTGGCAGCGACGGCATCGATCAGATTGCGATTGGTTGCGGCGATGACGCGGACGTTGACCCGCGCTTCCGTCCGGTCGGATCCGACGCGTTGAATCTCACCGGTCTCGAGGAATCTGAGGAGAAGCCCCTGCATTCGCGGCGTGGTTTCGCCGATCTCGTCCATGAACACCGTTCCGCGGTGCGCCTGTTCGAGGACACCGGTGCGATCGCGAAACGCGCCGGTGAAACTTCCTCGTACGTGACCGAAGAGCTCGGTCTCGAGCAGCGTCTCGGTCAACGCGGCGCAGTTCACCGTGACGAGCGGATACTGTCGCCGCTGGCTGCCGGCATGAATCAACCTCGCGACGATCTCCTTGCCAACGCCGCTTTCTCCGGTCAGTAACACCTTCGCTTCGCAGCGCGAGGCGTATTCGATCTCGTCGCGGATCATCGCAGAAGACTGGCTCGTCCCGATCAGTTGTAGGAGTTCTGTGTGTGGCCTCATAGTTCGCAGGAACGGAGAACATTATCCGCCAAAACAGCGACCCGTCAAGGGCGCCATGACGAATTTACATCGTCATCGAGACGGTCGCCTGATGGGAAATACACCGTCCTGGCCGTAAGGTTGGGGAAAGGACTCGGAATCGGCGTTAGGGAGAAAATTGTCAGCCGGTGGGAGGAATAGGGTTTCTACCTCATGAAGGTATACAT
This sequence comes from uncultured Acidobacteriota bacterium, assembly GCA_963810305.1. Taxonomy (GTDB): domain Bacteria; phylum Acidobacteriota; class Vicinamibacteria; order Vicinamibacterales; family 2-12-FULL-66-21; genus JACDCA01. Next base: position 157,002 of record CAWEMY010000005.1, on the reverse strand, counting down.
TCATATACCTCTGGGTATCGCCCGTCCTTACAGAAATGGAATATCCCTTGCAGCCTCGCCGCCCCGACATGGACATCCGCTTCATCTCTTCCCTCACCGCTGACGACGAAAACGCCTTTGCCCCAGCGCTTCTCAAGGCTGTGAGTGCGGTCCTCGATCAGTTCCCGATCGCGTACACCCTGCGCGTCGAGACGACGGGAGCGCAGGTGTTCCAGCATACGCATACCCAGTTTGAGCTCCCGGCCGCCGCACACCTGTCAATGAGCAAGGCGTCGGTCTAAGCCGATTTCGGGCGCGAATCGACACGCCCATCGCTCCCCACCCACTTTATCCAACCGCCGTCGTCTCACGATAGCGGCCGTACGTACGAAAAGCCCGGCCGACGCCGAGCCATATCGATCCTTTGGGAGCGCCCCGACCGGCGAACCGGTCGGAGCGCAATCTAAGGAGTACCTGTCTATCTACGCCTGCGTATCTGCTTACGCCTGCGCCTTGGCTGCCTGCCGACGGCGGCGGATTGCACCCGCAACGCTGGCGAGGCCCGTGCCCAGCAGCATCATCGACGCCGGCTCCGGGATAACCGGGACGTTCGTCTGGCCGGCGGCCGGTTCGTCAGAGATACCTTCCTGGTTGTCTCGGTCCTGCGAGAACCAGCCATCGTTCCTCGGCAGGTTGTAGATTGACCGGGCCGTGAACTCACCGAGGACCTGAGTACCGCCGCCCTGGGCAATGGGCGCGCCGGTGCGCGTCCACGTCAGGTTCGGAATGGCCGGATCGTCGATGAGAGGGCTAGCGCAGAGGGCCTGGAACAACGGGAACGCCGGGTTCGTCGGGCATTGGCCGAGTGTTGGCGGAAGTCGGCGTCCAACCCGCGGTGACGCTCTGGCTCCCCGGGACAAAGCCGGTGAAGTCGAGGATCGTGAAGAAGTCACCCGTCTCGACGGTCGCGTTGCCATCGAGAGTGACCGTGTAGCTCCACAGGTAGGAGCCCGCGACAAACGGACCGATGTCAGGCGTGGGCTCGACGGTGATCGTGTTGGCGGCCGCGGGCGATGCGAGTGCGAGCGTCAGCCCGCCCGCAAGGACCATCCGCCTTGCAGTCTTGTGAAAATTCATGCAGGTCTCCTCCCCCTTAGTGGGTTCTTCGGTTAAACGTTCCGCGGCTTGCACATCGAACTCGGGGCCGCACGGGATGCGCAAACTCCGTTGCCCGCTCGCAGTACGTCGACTGCACGGTAGCAACTCCGATGCCGGACGTCGTTCAACTGCAAGATCACTGAAAACTGGCGGAATTTCTCAAGAATCAGACGTTCAGACGCTCATCAAGCCGGTCTGTGATCGCTGTCGAAGTCGCGCTTTGAGGCGACTAAAGGGACCGGCGGCGGCGTCCTGATCCTACTTCTTCGCAATCCGGGACTGCAGCTGCCCTACGTCGTCGCGCTTTGACAGCTCAGGATCGATCTTCAAGGCCGCCTTCAGCTCGACATCCGCCGCAGGCAGGTCCCCCACCGCGGCATATATGAACGCGGCGTGGAGTCTGATTTCCGCGTTGGCCGGCACGGCCCTGACCGCTCGTGAGATCAGCCTGGCGGCCTCGGCGTGGTTGCCGAGCAGATGCTCGATCCAGGCGAGGGTATCCGCCATGTTGGGATCGTTTGGCGCCAGCGCCAGCGCCTTCTCCGCCATCGGCTTCGCTTCCTGCGGCGCCTTCTGGCGGACCGCCAAACCGTACGCGAGGTTGTTCAGCGCGACGACATTATTCGGCTGTGCCTTGAGGACGGCGCGGTAACGCTCGGCGGCCCGGGTGAAGTCTCCCGTCTGCTCGTAAAGCAGGCCCAACTGGAGTTGAGCGCCGGCGAGTGCCGGCATCGCGTCGGTGGCCTGCTCCAACGCCTGCTGAGCGCCAGCCCTGTCCCCTAAAGCCAGTCGACTCTCGGCGAGGAATTGAAGCGCGAGAATCTTCGACGGCACATCGGGAAGGCTTCGCTGAGCGATCGCCAGCCGCCTCTTGCCGAAAAAGCCTGGCATGCCGGTCGCCGTGTCGAACGGATCCTCGATGTCCGATCGGGTCAAGACTTTCTTCGAAAACGGTGCGCACAGCGGATCGCCCACAACCACGGTCTGCCAGCTCAAGTGAGGAACAGCCAGATAGAAGGCCTCGACCAGATTGAAACCGCCGAGGTATGCAGGAAACAGAATTTGCGGTCTCACCGCGCTCTGAAGATATGGCTCGGCGACGTGACCGGCAACGCCCGTGGCACCTTCGCGGATCAGATCCCCGATCAGAGTCTGAGGCGTGCCGGCGAAGAGCGCCGCCTTGTTCCGCCAGTCGTCGGTGGGGACCCAGGCGTCCGGGGGCGCCTGGAAGGTGCGGGCATCGCTGCTGACGAAGGTCGCGCCCAGGCCACCAGCGACAAACTCCATGCCGAAACGCCGCACTCGGTTCGAGGGGTCGTTCGACCCGAAGCTGTAATAGCCAATCACCGGCTTCACGTCCCTCGCAGGGCTTCTCGAATCCTCGAGCAGGACGCGATCGGCGAAACCCTGCTCCCGCAGCCGCGCGGCGGCCGCGCCCAGCCACTGATCGCCGAGCGCGTTGCCGAGTGTCGCGCGCTGATCGAGCACGACACGCCCGTCGGTTCGTGGCGCCTGTGCCCGATCGATCAACGCCAGCACTTCGTCGACAGTAAACGCGTCGAGTCGTGACACCAGGAAGATATCGTGGGCGCGGTGGGTGAAACGCTGCGCCTCCCGAACGTCTTTGTCCCCGAGAAAGTAAGGGTTATCGACCCGTCCGCGCACCGGCACAGGCGCGCCGGTCATCTTCCGATACAACAGCGTCAGCTCGGAATCGACGCTGGCGAGGAGCCCCTCGAGACCCGTTGTGCCGGCGACACGTAAGGGAACCCCCTTCGTCAACACCAGGTACAGGATCCGGTCGTGCAGGCCTGTCCGGATCAGTGCAGTCACGATCGGTGCTTCGATGGCCGCTGCATAAATCTGGCGGGAGACTTCGTCGTCGGCCGGCGCCCTGAGGCGGATCACATTCGACACGGGAATGCCGCGCTTTCGAATGTAGTACTCCCCGATCTGCACGGATGCCGGGCTGGTCTCATTGATGACGACGGCGACGTTTTCAGCCGACTGGGCCGCGGCGGGCGCGGCGGAGAGCACGAATCCGGAGAGTGCCACACGAAGCACCCAAGGTCTGTTCACGGGCTGACCCCTTTTTTTGCGTGGACACGATACGCCTGTGCGACACCGGCCACAACGATCGCGCCGGTGACATTGCAGAGAACGTCGGTCGCCGACGGAAACCTGGTATGCGTGTAGAGCTGCGTCGACTCGATGAATACAGACAACAGTAGCGTGGTCGCACCGACGACGAGCCGCGGGCGAGTGGTCACGAAACCGGCAAACAGCCCGACTGGCGCACAGAGCAACAGGTTTCCGATGATGTCACCCGGCCGAAGCGGCCGGGAGAATGGAATCCACTCGATCCTGAGCCAGTGCGAGTGACCAACGATCTCCCCCCACGGGAACCCGAGAGCCAGCACCAAGGCAATCGAACAGATCAAACCTGCGAATGCCGTGGGCCGCACGCACTCAAGATTACGGTATTAGCCGCCGTTTCGAGCCAGATGCCGAAAATGGCTGCCCCTGGTTTATACTGGATTACTGTCCTCCGTCTTTTTTTCGATGTAGCGCGACAATAGTCACCCATAAGTTTGACTTTTTGGGTTCGATAGCCCGATCCGTGCAAAATTGTGCGGTTAAAGCACCGTTATTAAACGGTTTCCGGGAAGTCTTCCTTTGCCGCGCATGGAGAGTGGTTTGCTCTCTTGGACTCTGAAATGCTCAAACAAAAACTGCCGATAGCGGCCGCCGGGCTGCTCGCTATCAGCTTCGCCGTGCTGTTCGGCGACATCATCGCCAGACTCGTCCACGACTGGTCGATTGACGAGAATTACTCGCACGGCTTCTTCATCGTCCCGTTGGCGCTGTATTTCGCCTGGGTGCGCAGAGGCGATTTGCCGGCTGACACGAAGTCGGGGTCCGGATGGGGCCTGATCGTCGTGATCGGCAGTATTTTTGTCCTTCTCGCCGGATTGCTGGGGTCGGAATTCTTTCTGACGCGCGTGTCCATCATCGGCGTGCTCGCCGGGGGCGTGCTGTTCCTGCTTGGCTGGCGCGCCCTGAGAACGCTCGCCTTCCCTTTGGCGTTTCTGGTGCTGATGGTGCCGTTACCCGCGATCATTTTCAATCAGATCGCCTTCCCCTTGCAGTTGCTGGCGTCCAGAGTGGGCGAGCTGACATTGCAGGCCGTGAGCATTCCCGTTCTTCGCGAAGGCAATGTGATGACCCTTTCCCACATCACCCTGGAAGTCGCGGAGGCCTGCAGCGGGATCCGTTCGCTCATTTCCCTGCTGACCCTGGGGATTGTCTACGGTTACTTCACCGATCCGAGAACAAGCATTCGGATCGCGTTGGCGGTGCTGACCGTGCCGATTGCGATCGCGGCGAACGCGTTCCGGGTCGCCGGCACAGGGATCGCCGCCCACTTCATTGGACCAGCCGCAGCTGAGGGATTCCTTCACACCTTCTCCGGCTGGATCGTTTTCGTCGTCGGCGTGTCGATGCTGTTCCTGGCAGCGCGCATCCTGCTGTGGCTGTTTCCGGCGCAGCGGGTGCCACCCACCTTTGTTCCTCAGCAGACCGCCGCCGAGAGGGTCGGATGACCAACAGACTCCTGGTTCTTTGCGTCGTGCTGTTCGCGGCTGCTGGAGTGGCGGCGCGGGCCAACCGGGCGGAAGACGTGCCGATCCGAAACAGCCTGCGAGAGTTGCCTCAGCAAATTGGCGAGTGGCGCGGACGAGATACGGGACGGTTCACGGCTGCCATCGAGCGGCAGCTGCAGGCCGACGATTACGTCAATCGCGTCTACACGCGGCCTGATGCACCGTCCGTGTCTTTATACGTTGGTTATCATGCAAGCCAGCGTCAAGGCACCGCGATTCACTCACCCTTGAACTGCCTTCCCGGCGCCGGCTGGCAGCCGGTCGGCAAGTCCACAATCGAGATTCCAGTGGCGGGTAGGGGAACGATTCTCGTCAATCGTTATGTGATCGAAAAAGGCCTCGACCGCCAGGTTGTTCTTTACTGGTACGAGAGTCACGGTCGCGCCATCGCCAGCGAGTATTCGGCGAAGGCCTTCATGGTTTACGACGCGGTGCGTTTGAACCGGACAGACGCTGCGCTGGTTCGCGTCGGCAGTCCGGTGCTCGATACCGAGCCCGACGACAGCGCGGCGACCGCCCGAACGATCCGTTTCGTTCAGGCGCTCTTTCCCCTGCTCGGCACGCATTTGCCGTCGTGAGGTTTGCGGTCAGTAAAGTTCGGTCGTAATCAGCAGAGTACCCAGGAGTACGTGATGTTCTCGAGAAGTCGTTTAATGATGGTAGTGGCGCTGACGGCAGCGATATCGGCCTGCAGCAAGGACCCTGAGGTCGCGAAGCGCGAGTACCTGCAGAGCGGCGACGCCTACGTCGCGCAACAGAAGTACCGCGAGGCGGTCGTCGAATATCGGAACGCTATCCAGCAGGACGCCCGATTTGCAGAAGCGCGCACGAAGCTGGCGGAAACGTACCTCAAGCTGGGCGAACCGGCGAACGCCTACGGTGAATTCGTCAGGGCTGCCGACCTCCTGCCAGGTGACGCCGCTGCGCAGCTCAGGGCGGGAGAGATGCTGCTCCTCGCGCGAAAGTTCGAGGATGCGAAGAGCCGCGCCGACCAGGCAATCGCGATCGACCCGAAGAACACGAACGCACAGATTCTTCGCGCGAACGCGCTCGCTGGTCTCAATGACATCGACGCCGCGATTCAGCAGATCGACGACGCGATCAGGGCCGCGCCGGAGCGCAGCGAGCCTTACGCCTCCCTGGGATTCATGCGCATGGCTCGCGGCGACAAGGCCGAGGCTGAAGCGGCGTTCAAGACTGCGGTCGACAACGACCCGAAATCTGTCAACGCCCGGCTCGCCCTTGCGAATTTCTATGGAGCCACCTCCCGTCTCAAGGAGGCGGAGGAGCAGATGCTGGAAGCCATCAAGTTGGACGGTAAACACTTCATGGCGAATCGAGCGATGGCGTATCTGCGCCTCCAGCAGGGACGTACCGCTGAGGCCGAGCCATACCTGAAGACCATCGCCGACAACGCTCCTGACGACTCGGGCAAGCTGGCGCTCGCAGACTATTACAGCGCGACCAAACGACCAGACGACGCCAAGGCGGTTCTGCAGGCCGTCGCAGCAGCTTCGAACAAGGCGCACGGAGCGCGGCTTCGTCTCGCGAATATCGCGATGGGCGCCGAGAACAAAGCCGAGGCGGCCCGTCTGATCGAGGAGATTCTGAAGATCGACGCCAACCACTCGGAGGCGCTGGTGACAAAGGCGCAGCTCCAGGCCGCCGATCGTAAGCTCGATGACTCGTTAGCCACACTCCGGCGCGCCGCGGACGCAGCCCCACAGGCGGCGATGGTTCATTTCGCGCTCGGCCGGCTGCACCTGCTGCGCCAGGACCCGGATCTGGCGATCCCCGCCTTTCAAGAAGCAGTCAAGCTCAACCCGCGGTTGATCGCGGCCGAAATCGAACTGGCTCGTCTTCACCTCGCTGCCGGCCGCCCCGACCAGGCGCTGCAGTTTGCAGACAGCGCTCTCCAGAAGAACCCGCGGTTGGCCGACGCGGCGCTCATCCGCGGGCGCGCCCTCCTTGCCAAGCGTGACCCGGTCGAAGCCGAAAAGACGCTCAAGCCGCTGGCCGCCGCGCTTCCGAAATCAGCCACCATTCAGATCGACATGGCGCGCCTGCAGCTGGCGAAGAAGGATCGCGCCGGCGCGCGAAAGACGCTGGACGCAGTGTTGAAGGCGGATCCGGCGAACCTGGAAGCCCTCACCGATTTGACCCGTCTGGATATTGCAGAGGGCAAAGGCGCTGAAGGACGCGCGCGGGTCGACGACGCCTTGCAGCGCCACCCTGACAATCCGCGCGTGCTGCTGCTGGCGGGCGTCACCTACGCGACGCTCAAGGACTATCCGGCCAGTGAGAAATTCATTCGGAAGGCGCTCGAGAAAGATCCGTCGAACATTCAGGCCTACATGACGCTCGCACAGCTGTTCAGAGTGCAGAAACGGCTGCCTGAGGCGTTGGCGGAGTACAAGAATGTCGCCGATCGCCAGCCGCGCTCGGTTCCAATCCAGACCATCTACGCGATCATGCTGCAGATGCAGAATCGCACGGCGGATGCCAAAGCCGTGTACCAGCGCATCATTGAAATGGACCCCAATGCCGCGGTCGCCTCCAACAACCTTGCGTGGATGATTACAGAGGAAGGGGGCGATCTGGACATTGCGCTGCAGCTCGCGCAGAAGGCGAAATCGCAACTGCCGGACAATCCGGAGGTGAGCGACACATTGGGCTGGGTGTATTACAAAAAGGGGCTCGCCACGCTCGCTGTCCCTGCGTTCCGCCACAGTATTGAAAAGGCGCCGGCCAACCCCCTGTATCACTATCACCTCGGTCTCGCGTACGTGAGTACCGGCGATCAGAGGGCGGCGCGAGAGGCTCTCGAACAGGCATTGAAACTGAACGCGAATTTCGAAGGGGCTGCCGACGCGCGCAAGGCCTTGGCGGCGCTGAGCTCCTGAGACCAGCGGCGTTGCGGTCGGACGCGATGCGGGTTCTGTTTCTCGCCCATCGCATCCCGTACCCTCCGAACAAGGGTGAGAAGATCCGCGCGTTCCACGAAGTTCGTGGCCTTCACGAGCGAGGCCATTCCGTCGATCTGCTGGCGTTCGCCGACGACCCGCAGGACCTCCAGTATGCCGAGGCCCTGCGGCGCTATGCCACCACCGTCGAGGTGCTCCCTCTTCGTGTCAGCACTGCGAAGCTCCGCGCGCTTGCGGCCTTGACGGGACGGACGTCGCTTTCGCTGCGTTACTTCGAACTTGCAGGGATGCACCGCGCGATTCGCCGTCGGGTGCAGGAGAACCCGCCGCAGGCTGTCGTTGTCTACAGCTCCACCATGGCCCAGTACGTCCCGATTGCACTCAGAGCCAGGACGGTGGCAGATCTCGTCGATGTCGATTCGGCCAAGTGGGCGGAGTATTCGGGGCGCGCGCCATTTCCGATGTCAGCGGTATATGCGACCGAGGCTACACGCTTGAGGGCCTACGAGGAGTCGCTGACCGGGTACTTTCCGCACGTCGTCTTGACGACCCCGCGGGAGGTCGCCCTCCTTGGCCACAGTCGCGGCGCCCATGTTCACGCGCTGGCCACTGGCATCGATCTCTCGTATTTCACACCGGCCAGCCCCGACTCGTCAGCCGGCGGCCAAACCCGGATCGTCTTCACCGGGGCGATGGACTACTTCGCGAATGTCGATGGCGCCTGCTGGTTCGCCGACGAAGTTCTGCCTCGCCTGGCGAGACGTTCCGGATCTGGTATTCACGATTGTCGGACATCGGCCCACTCGCGCAGTTCGCGCACTCGCCGATCGTCCCGGCGTCGAGGTCCTCGGATCAGTGCCCGACGTCCGTCCCTATCTGCACGCTGCAGCCGCCGTATTGGCTCCCCTGCGGATCGCCCGCGGCATGCAGACCAAGGTACTCGAGGGCATGGCGTCCGCACGACCGGTAATCGTCACGCGGGCCGTCGCAGAGTGCATGCCGGCAATGGAAACGGCGGGGGCTGTGCTGGTCGCCGACGACGCGGATTCGTATGCCCGTGCGATCCGGCGGGTATTGACGGACGCCAGTTTCGCTGACAATCTCCGGTGGAGCGGACGCCGGTACGTCGAGCGCGAGCACCAATGGCCCGCCATGCTGGAACGGTTCTGCGGCCTGGTCGAATCGGTCGGCCTCGATCATCCTGAAAGGAAGGTCGCCGGCAGTCAGCTGGCGACCTCGTAGCGGCGTGTATTCGCTTCACTCCTCCCCCGGAGCTGCAGCCGGCTCGGCCATCCCTCATGTTGCCCTGCTTCCCGGGGACGGACTGGCGGCATGGGACGCATTTGTCGCGCGGCACCCTCATGGCACGTTCTGTCACACCATCGGCTGGAAACAAGTGGTCGAGAGAACGTGGAAACACCGCCCCCACTACCTTCAGGCGCTGCGCGACGGCCAAGTCTGTGGCGTACTGCCGTTGTTTCACGTTCGAAGCCTGTTCGGATCGATGCTGGTCTCCACCCCGAACGCGGTTTACGGTGGGGTCGTCGCCGACGATGCCCCGACCGCGTCAGCACTCCTGGGGAGGGCGAAGACGCTTGCGCGCGAGCTCGGGGTCCGCTTTCTCGAACTGCGCGACTGGAGGAGCGATCAGGGCACTTCAGGTGAGGCCGACTTGCTGGTGAAGGAGCTCTACGCTCACTTCGATCATCCCATCTCAACGAACACAGATGCGATGATGACCAGCTTTCCAAGGGACACCCGTCGCATGATCCGGCTTGGACCAAAGGCGGGCCTCACCGCCGAGACGGGCCGCACTGAGTTGCTGGACGAATTCTACGAAGCGTACACGTACAGCGTGCATACGCTGGGCACCCCGGTGTTCCCCAAGCGGCTGTTCCGCATCTTTCTCGAGGAGTTCCCTGACGCAGACATTCTGGTGATTCGCAAGGGTCGCGAGCTGGCCAGCGCCGTTCTGAGCTTTTACTTTGGCGACACCGTCGCTCCCTACTACGCGGGAGCGTATCCGCAATTTTACAAGGCGGGCGTCAACTACATGATGTACTGGGAATTGATGCGTCATGGCGCAGCCAGGGGCTGCACGCGGTTCGACTTCGGGCGAAGCAAGCAGGGCACTGGCGCACATGCGTTCAAACACAATTGGGGCATGGCCGAGAAAACGCTGCCATACGCCTATCACCTGGTTTCGCAGAAGTCGCTGCCGGATCTGACGCCGAAGAACCGCATCTTCGCTCCCGCGATCGCACTCTGGAAGAAGCTGCCGCTATCGGTTTCGAAGGCTGTCGGTCCCCTGATCGTACGGCACTTCCCGTGATCGACAATTCGCACACCACCTGCGTCGCGTTGCCCACGCTCGACCGGTGTTCGTTTCGCGCGGGTTCGCAGTTCAGGTCCGGTTTCGAGGACCAATGGCAGCGCCGTTTCCGGGATTTCGCTCAGCGGAATGACGACGACGCCGGCATCGCTGGCTGGAGCCGAACCGGTCTCGAGGCCCGGTTGAATCGGTTCGCGGGGCTCTGGGGCGGCGCCAGTGGCACCCTCTGGCTCGACGCCGGTTGTGGCGCCGGAACCTACATGCGGTGGCTCATTACCAGGGGCGTTCGCGTCATCGGTCTCGATTACTCGCTCCTCACGGTGCAGAAGGCGGCACGGCGTACCGATCGAGCGTCCTTCCTGGTCGGCGACCTGCGAGCGCTGCCGTTGCCTGACCATGCCGTCGATGGCGTGCTTTGCTTCGGCGTCACCCAGGCATTGGGTAACGCGTCGGACGCCATCGCCGAGTTGACGCGGATCCTCAAGCCCGGCGGCGAGCTCTGGATCGACGGCCTGAACCGATGGTGCGTTCCGCACCTGCTCGAGATCATGTGGAGAAGAATCACGGGCCGACCCGCGCACCTGACCTACCTCTCAGCATCCCAACTCCGCGCAATACTTACAGGCCGTGGCTACAACCGCGTGCGCGTGGATTGGCTGCCGATTGCGCCCGCGAAATGGCGGCGATTGCAGCAGGCGTTCGACACCTCGGCCGGCATCGCACTCTTCCGCTATGTTCCGCTGCTGGCGCTCCTGGCGAGTCACTCCTTCGTCGTGCAGGCGCAAGCACCACCGGCGCGCCGATGACAACCACTATCCCTGTTGCGCCTGATCCTGCTGATCTCGTGACTGCGGAACCCGGCCGCGGTGGCCTGCATCCGGTCATCCGAAATGTACTCTCCAACTGGACGAGCATCGCGTTAGGTGTTGTCTACTCGCTTGCCGTCACCCCGGTGGTGGTCCGAAGCCTGCAGGCCGAACAGTATGGCGTCTGGTCGTTTCTGAATGCCCTGAGCGGATACTCGGAGTTGCTGTATCTCGGTCTCGGCTCTGCGCTCGTCCGCACTGTTGCCCGGCACCGCGCCAAGGCGGACATCGCCTCTATGAGCCGGCTCGTTTCTGTCGTTCTCACCATCTACACGGGTCTCGGCATCATCAGCTTTGTCGGCTTTGCCCTGGTGAGCACCGCCGTAGGCACGATGCTCGGGAAGGATCTCAGCGCTGAAGCGCTCTTCAGTGCGCAGTATGCATGCTGGTTCATTGGCGTGCGGCTGTTTCTCACCTTTGTAATCAGTGCATTCGGCGGTTTGCTGTACGGGTACGAGCGATTCGATTTGCTCAACGCCGTGGGCCTGGGCGGAACCCTGCTTCGCCTGGTGGCAGTGCCGCTGTCTGTTACATCCGACGTACCGCTGCTGACACTGGCGGCTGCGACGACGGTGATCGCCATACTCGAAGCTGTGGCGGTCATTACCATCGCAATCCGGGTCGTACCGGCGGTGCGGGTGCGACTCACCAAACCCCACCTCTTCGAGCTGAAGGCGCTGTACGCCTTCGGCCTTCAATCGTTCGTCATCCTCGCCGCCGCGCGGATCATCAGTTACACCGACACCACGGTCATCGGGGTGATGCTCGGCGCGACTGCCGTGACTCTCTATGCTCTGCCCCTGCAACTTGTGGAGTACTCGCGTCTCATCGTCGGTGGGATCGCTTCGGTCCTCCTGCCACGGCTCACCGTCATGGCGACAAACAGTGACGCCAGTGCGCTCCGCGCTGCGTACCTGCTTGCGACGCGTGTCGGAGGCTTCGTCAGCGGATGGTTGGTTGGCGGCATTATTTCACTGGGAACCGCGTTCTTGGCCCTGTGGGTGGGAAATGACATTGCAGGAGGCGCGTACCCGCTTCTCGTCGCGCTTGGCCTGGCCAGCTTCTTTCAGGCCTTCTCGAGCCAGATCCAGTTCGGCTTCTATCAATCGCTGGAACTGATGCGGGTGCCGGCGCTCATCCTGATCGTCGAGGCAGCGCTGAACCTTTGCTTCAGTGTGAGCCTCGCGCCGCGGTTCGGCATCGTCGGAGTCGCCGTCGGGACGCTCATCCCGGCGATCTTGAGCTCGGCGTTCCTGCCTTCTTACATGTGCCGGCATCTGGGGGTCAGCCTCGGCGTATACGCTCGCCAGGGATTGCAGCCAGGCGTTCTGCTGCTCGGCGGCATCGTCACGACGCAAGCCGCTCTCGATTACGTTCTGGGCCCGACGGGTTTCGGCGTGCTCTTTATTCGCGGCATCCTCACCATACCGGTTGCGGCTGTGGTATTTACCGCGACCTTCCCGTCGTCTGACAGGCAAATTGCCTGGGGGTATATCAAAGGAGTCTCGGCGGCGATCCGGGTGCCAATGGCCAGGCCTTGACGACGCCGCGCGTGTCCTTCGGGTACTTTCAGCGACCGTCGGCCGATCCCGCGCCGCTACTCGCCGCCTCGGTATAGAGTGCGGCGTACTCCCGAAGCATTCGCTGGTGGGAGAAATTCGCCTCGCACCGCTGGCGATTCCGACGGCCGAGTGCGACTCTCCAGGGCTGGTCGGCGACGAGTCGCTCCAAAACGTCGGCGTAGGCGTCAAGATCGTCCCGCATCACAGTGACGGAGCCTGACGCATCATCGAGCATGATCCGGCAATCACCGACGTCAGTACAGAGCGCGGGCAGACCCGACGCCATCGCCTCGAGTAACGAGATGGGCTGCTGTTCCGTACTCGATGACATTACGAACAGATCGAATGCCGAGTAGGCGAGGGCGGTATCCGTCACCTCGCCTGTGAATATCACTCGATCTCCAATCGCAAGCTGCCTCGCGAGCGTCTCCAACTCCGCTCGACAGGGACCCTCCCCTACAATCGCCACGCGCAGGTGCTCACCGCGGCACCGTGCCACGGCCCGCAGAAGATGGTCCAGGCGTTTCTCGGGCCTCAGAGCGCCGACGAAACCCGCCAATATCACTTCGTCCGGCACACCCACGACACGCCGCCATTCCCGGGTGTTACCTGGGCGGAATCTGTGAAGGTCGACGCCATTCGGAATCAGCCGCACCCTGGAACTGGGCAGCTTGTATTCGTTGAGGGCGATATTCAGAAGTGTCCTCGACGGGACGACCGTCGCGAACGCCTTGCGCAAGAGGAGGCGTCTGGCGAGCCGGCGGCGGGTCATCAAGCCATCGGCCTCTTCGGGCCCGAACCCGTCTTCCGCGTGAATCACCGGAATTGAGGCGAGACGTGCGCCGAGGACGGCGTCGATTGCACCCCAGTTGTAAGTCGCGACGACGGACGGACCGAGCTGCCGAAGTACCGAGCGAAAGGCAAGGGCATATGTCAATTTGCCCTTGCCAGGCGGGGGCGGAAGTACTGTCGCCGTGACGTTCGCGGCCAGCCGGTGACGGGCACCAGCGCGCCCATCGGCTGCCATGATCGTGTGACGGAACTGGCTGCCGAGCGCGTTGATGATGCCGACTGTTCGAATCTCGGGGCCACCAGTCTCAAAACTGGAAAAAACATGGAACAGATGCGGCGGGACCATCAAGACGCGGATGGAGCACGGCGCAGGTCGCCCGCCGGTATCGGAGCGATGTGCGACAGCAGCGCTTCCTGAAGAAACAGCTCCCGATCGGCGTTAGGTTTCCAGCCCAGCCGCTGCTTGGCCTGCGAGCAATCGAGTTGTGCGCGAAGACCGTTGCTGCGCAAGTCGCGGTAGCTGGGGAACTCGTTCTCTGGTTTGCGGGCAGCGACCTTGACCACCCATTTGACGAGATCCAGAGCCTGCATGCGCGCGGCGTGCATCGAGTAGAACCGAAAGGGCCTGCGAGAGGCTCGCCTGGCGGCTTCAATGAACTCCCGCGCAGACATCGATACATCGCCGGCCAGATTGAACATGCCTCCTTCAACGGGGGCGTCCACAGCCGCGCGCAGCGCCGTGGCCACGTCGTCGACGAGGACGAAGGGCAGGGGATTCCGCCCATCGCCCCATCCGACACAGCACGTGTCCGACGGCCAGAGCCCGAGGCCCGCGTGGTTCAATACGCCGCCACGGCCCATAACCAGAGCGGGCCGCAGAATCACCCATGGCACACCGGACCTGCGCACCACCGCTTCCGCCTCGATCTTAGCGCGCGAGTAGAAGCTGCGACGGTCAGGGCGCGGATCGACTCCGTCCATCTCGGTCACTGTCTTCGATGCCCCCAGGTACAGGGCTGCGATCGAGCTGGTATAAACGAGCCGTTTGACACCAGAACGCGCGCAAGCCTCGGCCACAGCCTGGGTGCCGTGTACGACGTCTCGGACGAAGTCGGCCCACCGGTCCCCGCCGCCGGTGACGAGCAGAACAACGACGTCGGAACCCTCGACGGCCGTCTCGATCGACCGGTGATCGGCCATGTCACCGGCAGCCATGGTTATGCCGGACAAGGTATCCACAGGCGTGGCACGACGGGAAACGACCTTCACGGAGTGGCCCGCAGTCACGAGCTGCGGTACCAAGCTCCGGCCGATAAATCCTGTTCCGCCAAACACCGTGACGCGGCTCATAAGGGAGACCCGATTGAATCGCGTGCGGCTATCACGGAGGCGGCGGCAATCTGCTCACAAGCGGCGACGAGCAGCGCACCGAATTCGAGGGAGACCGGAACAGGGACGCCAGCCCGGATCGCGGAATGGAATGCCATGATGCTGTCGCTCATGCTCGTATAGAACGCGTCCGATCGCGGTCGCAGCTTTAGAAATGCGAGACAGTAGCGTGTGAAGTTGCCGCTCGCACCGGTCAGCTGCTGCCAGGCGCCACCGGCTCCGTTGACCAGGTCATCGACCTGCTCGACGTAGCGCGTCTTGGCTGCCCGTCGAACGGTATTCCGCCGGAGATCTGCCCATGCCGCGCCGTCTTCCCCAATCACATGCAGCGCGTTCTCGAAGTAGCCCCGGCCGAAACTGAGGAAGCAGTTCGCCGTGCCGCGCTCGCAGCGCAGGTTGACGTTCCACGTACGCTGAAATGGCGCGCCGGATGGCAGCAGGATCTCGTCGCTTGCCAGAACGGCAAATTCCAGCGGCCGGCCGAGAAGATACGTGATTTGCGAGAGGGGATGAACGGCCTGCTCCAGCAGAATATTCACTGGCGAGCCAAACATCCAGTGCTCGAAGCGGCGCTGCTGAAACTGGTGGAGCGGCACATTCCACCAGACCGTGACGTGCTCAGGTTTTCCGAGCGACCAGTCTCGTACCCACTCGGTTACCGTCCTGAACGCTGGTTGATACACGGCGTTGTGATTGACCCCCACCACGCGCCCCCGGTCAACGGCTATGCGCTGCAACTCCTCGCATTCCTCGCTGGACACGGCGGCCGGCTTCTCCAGAAGGACATGAGCTCCCGCAGTGAGACAGGCTGCGGCCACCGGCGCATGAAAAGGCGGGGGGGTCAAGATGTGGACGACATCCGGCTTACGCTGCAGTAATTCGTCGAGCGTGGCCGCCGGCGCAATCGCCCACTGGGCGGCGACTCTGCCGGAGCGCTGAACGTCGCGATCGTACAAGCCGACGACCTCGACGTCCGGGACACGACGAAGAGCGGCTAAATGATAGTCCGCGATGAATCCCGCACCGACAACGGCAACCCGCCGCTGAGACGCCACCCTCGTATCACCTCGATCTGACATGTGATCGGGTCACCGGGCCTGTGGCATACCGGGGTGGAAGGGCACCGGGAGCGACCCTGGCATCGTGAACCGGATCGGTGCCGATTCCGCGACGAGATGTTCGCGCGGGAGCCGGTCGAGCGACGCAAGCAGCGCAAACGTGAACCAGGTAACTTCATTGAAAGCCACGGCAAGAAAACTGCCGCCGACGATGAACCCTGCCATCGACGCCCCTATCGCGTTCGCGGTGGTGAACAGGAGATGGCGGCGTTCAGCGGGCTGTTCGGCATCCGCCGCCCTCCTGCGGATGCGCCAGATGAGAACCGCTGCGTAGATGAAGAGCGCTTCATAGATGAAGAAACCCAGGTAGCCCACCTCGGCGAGGACCTGGAAATGACTGCTGTGCACCGCTCGTGCCGGACCGTAACGGCCGCCTGAAGTATCATACTGGTCGTACGCCACCTGAAAGTTGCGCAGGCCGACGCCGAACACGTTGTGTTGCGCCATATCCATCGCGACCCTCCAGAAGTACAAACGTCCGGCCGCTGATGTTTCGACGTTCTCGTCGCCCCCCTGGGATGCATCTATCTCCTTGACGGCGGAGACGCCTGGAATCGTCTGAATGCGTTCGAAATAGCCCTCGGGAATCGGCGCGAACAACAGAGCGAGCCCGACACTGCATGCGATCAATGTTCCCCACGCCAGCTTTCGCCGCTGAAGCAGCGCGAAGCACGCCAGCGTTGTACCGAGTGCGAGCAGCGCGCCGCGCGAGAACAGGCTCACCACCGTGAACGCAGTCAACGGGACGGCAGCATAAAACCCCAGTCGAAGCCACCGGGAAGGCATGTTCTGCCCGGCCGCGATCAGCAGCGGCAGGATGAGCACCGCACCCAGTGCATAAGAGTTGTTGTCGTTGAACGTGCCGCCAAGCCCCTCAGCGAACCGCACCCCGCCGCCTAACAAGGACCCCAGACCAGCCTTGGCCGTGTGGAAAGCCAACGAGCCTGCGAGCACCGCCGTGTAGATCACGATCCGGCGTGGCGTCGACAGGAGACTTATGGCAAACAAGACGACGACAATCAGCCGCAGGAGTTGATCCAGCCCGACCCAGGCGATGTCGTGGTCGAAGGCGCCGATCTGGCTGAACACGGCGGACATCCCGAACAGAAGCATCAACACTGCGAGCGGATGTCCGAGGGTCGGCAGAACGCCGGCCAATACGGAACGGATCACGACCAGCGCCCCTATGAAGAGGGACGGTCGGTAGGCCGTGATGTTGAAAAAGACCCAGGCTTCAGGGTGAAACACGCCGTACCAGACGTAGAGCAACAACGCATTGAACGGGTGAAACAGTCCTGCGATGAACCCCGGAATGAGAATGGCGGTAATGAAAATGGCGCGGAGCATCGATGGGTCGTGCGCCCGAGTCGATGGACATCAGCCGCAGCTCATGTAGATTAGAACATACTTAGGAACTCTACGCTGTTCCAGATGAACCACCCTATAGCCCATCCGCAAAAGACCTACTTCGAGCATATCGAACAAGCCCTGCAGCCGCGGATGCGATGGCTCGACCTCGGGTGTGGGCGCCAACTCGTACCTTCGTGGCTGAAAAACGGGAACGAGCTGGAAGCGCGTCTCAGCGCCCGCGCCGGTCATCTGGTCGGCGTCGACCCGGACTTCGACGCCTTGCGGGACAATCGCTCGTGCGCGGCCCGTTTACAAAGCGACACAGTGACGCTTCCCCTGCGAGACGGAAGCTTTGATCTGGTGACGAGCAACATGGTTTTCGAGCACGTTACCGAGCCGCAGGTCGTGCTCTCGGAGATTCGACGCGTGCTGCGGCCTGGCGGCAAGTTCATGGCGCTGACCCCCAACTGGCTGGACATCGTGACGCTGACCGCGCGAGTGGTTCCGAACCGTTTGCACCCGGCCATCGTCTCGCGGCTCGAGCGGCGTAAGAGCGAAGACGTGTATCCCACCTACTATCGTTTCAACCGACCCGGGAGGGTGGCCGCTCTGCTGAACGACGCCGGATTTCGAAAATGTAATATCTCGCAGCTCGACCATCCGGACACCTATTCGAACGTCCCCGTGGTCGCCACAATTGAAACGGCGTGGCACCGGCTGGCGCGCCGTTGGCCGGCCTTGCGCGGCACCTTGCTGATCGAGGCTGAATGAAGCTGACAGCAGCTCGACCACGGTGTAAAATCATAGGATTCTTGCTAATCCTGCGACCTTCCCCTAAGCGACCTTCCGGACCTTCCACGGGTGACATATGTGCGGTATCAGCGGCGTCCTGTATTCGGACGCGGCGAAGCCGGTAAGTCCGTCACTCCTTCGCGGGCTGTCGAACGCGCTGGCTCACCGAGGGCCCGACGCGGAAGGACTGTGGCATGAACCCGGCGTCGGCCTCGCCCACCGCCGGCTCTCGATCATCGATCTCGAAGGAGGTAATCAGCCGATCAGCAATGAAGACGGAACGGTGCAGGTCATCTTCAATGGTGAGATCTACAATTACCGCGAGCTTCGATCCGACCTCGAGCAGCGGGGCCATCGTTTCCGAACATCGAGCGACACCGAAGTTCTGGTCCATCTCTACGAAGAGCTCGGGGCAGATCTGGCAACCCGCTTGCGCGGGATGTATGCGTTTGCGCTGTGGGACCGGCGCCAGCGTGCCCTCCTCCTGGTCCGGGACCGAATCGGTATCAAGCCACTCTACGTCTATCGCGATTCAGAGGTCCTGCTGTTCGCCTCCGAGCCAAAGGCTTTTCTTGCCTACCCCCGCGTCGACTTGCCAATCGATCTGACCGCGCTCGAACAGTATGTTGCGTTCGGGATGACCTGCGGCTCGCGGTCGATCTTTCAGAACGTCGAGAAGCTGAAGCCGGGGCACTTTCTGCGGGTCACTGCCGCGAATCTCCACGAGACGTCGAAGCGCTACTGGACGTTACAGCCGGCCGCGACGCTGCCGCAGACGGTCGATGAGTGGAAGGAGGCCGTTCAGCACAAAGTGAAAGAGGCCGTCCGGTTGACGATGATCGCGGATGTGCCGGTGGGCGCCTTTCTCAGCGGCGGCATCGACTCGTCAGTCGTCGTCGCACTCGCGTCGACATTGCAGCCTGACCCTCTCCGGACGTTTTCGATCGGATTCGATGACCAGTCCTTCAGCGAATTACCGCGAGCCCGAACCGTCGCCGTACGCTACGGAACCGAGCACCATGAGGAGATCGTTACGCCCGATGCGGTCACCCTGCTCGACGACATCACGCACTTCTACGATGAGCCGTTCGCCGACTCGTCGTCCATCCCCACGTTTCTCGTCTCTCGAATGGCGGCGCGCCACGTCAAGGTTGTGCTCTCCGGTGACGGGGGAGACGAGGCGTTCGGCGGATACGCGCGATACGCGCAGGATCTCTGGGAGGCCGCGTTTCGGGCCCGCCTGCCGGGGTCGGTGCGGCGCGGACCGATTGCGGCTGCGTCGCGCCTGTGGCCACGCGCAGACTGGCTGCCTCGTCCGCTGCGCCTCAAGACAGTCCTGACAAACCTGTCCTTACCACCGGGCGAGGCTTACGCCAACAGCCTCATGGGATGTCGCGAGCCGGTACGGCGGCGTCTGTTGAGCGCCGACGTTCGCGCGCGGCTTTCGCAGGAGCGAATCGACTCGCCACTCGTCGAAGCGTACTCGCACAACGGCACCGAGGTCGACGCGCTCCGCGCCATGATCGAGGCCGACGTCGCCGTGACGCTGCCCGATGACTACCTGGTGAAAGTGGATCGGGCGAGCATGGCCAACGGGTTGGAAGTGCGACCGCCACTGCTGGATCACGAGCTCCTCGAACTGACGATTGGCATGCCCTCGAAGCTGAAGATCCGCGGCCGGCGGACGAAGTGGTTGTTCAAGCAGGCGTTTGCCGACGCTTTGCCGTCCGAGGTGATCACCGGGCCCAAGCACGGTTTCGAGATCCCGCTCGACAGCTGGTTGCGCCAGCCTCTTCGTGAGGTGTTCGAGTCGGCGGTGCTGGCGCGAAACGCGGCGGTCTCGGACCTCATCGATCAGGACTATGCACGGGAGCTGTATCGGGCACACCTGGCCGGCACGGCACGAAACGGCCAGACACTGTGGACGGTCCTGGTCCTGGCGCGCTGGGCGGAACGGTATCTGACCGGTTCCGTGGCGGTTCAGTAACGCCTCGACATGTTGTACCGACTGCGCAACGCACTGCAATACCGGCGATTCGCCCACAGCACTCGGGCGCTCGCATCCCGGCCCCTCAGCTGCGATCCAGCCGCGCTGTGCCAGGTGCACACCATGCTGACGCGGCGCGACGTGCCGATGTACCTGGTGGCGATCAAGTCCCTTCTGCGCCACTATGCGAAGGTCGCGGTCGTCATCCATTCCGATGGAACACTGACGGAGGGAGATGCTGCGTTACTGAAGCGTCACGTGCCCGGCGCGGTGGTGATCATGGCCGCTGAGGCTGACGCTCGGGCGGCGCGGGAGATCGGCGACGGCTCCTATCTGGCGCGATGGCGGTCCATCGACGCGAGTTGGCGGCGGCTCGTGGACACAGAACTGTGGTGCACGGCGCCCAAACGCCTCATCATGGATGCAGACGTCCTGGTTCTGCAACCGCCCACGCACGTGGTGGAATGGATAGAAAACGGGGCTCAGCCGCTGCTGCTCGGTCAGCCGCCCGTCAAGGTCGATGCCGCAGCGCCGATCCGCGATCCCCACATTCAGCAGATATTCATCAGCCGGTTGGCGGAGATCGGAGACCAGCTCCAGCTCGGATCCGCGTTCCTCGACGGGACGACCGGCGGCTTCTATGGCTGCATGGGGCAACTTCGGCTCGCGCCGATCGAGCAACTGCTCCGGGTGACCACCGGCCTGGGTATACCGATGCAGCAGTGGGGTGGCGAACAATGCACGGTGATTTACCTTCTGTCAGCCGCAGGGGGGCGCCGACTGCCACCGGCGGCGTATTTCAATTACGCGCCGAAATACGAATCGTCCCTGCGGGAAGCTCACGTGGTCCATTTCTACGGCACGCACCGGTTTCATAACGGGCACTATCGTTCGCTCGGCGCTGCCGTCATGGGCAGCGCGCCCCGACTCGGCTGACTACGGGTAGAAGATCAGCGACTGTTTTGAAGTACCGAATCCTCTACCACCATCGAACGCAGGCGCTCGACGGGCAGCGCGTGCACATCCGGGCCATTCAGGATGCGCTGCGGGAGCTCGGTCATGAAGTGATCGAGGTTGCGCCGCTCCCTGCGACCGAACGGGCAGGCGCTGCCGCTGTCCGTACCAGGAAACGAGTGGTGTTACAGACGCTTGCGGAACACACACCGGCGGCATTGTACGAAGGACTCGAACTGGCCTACAACCTCGAGGCGTATCGAACGCTGCGCAGTACGATCAAGCGGGTGCGGCCTCACGTTATTTATGAGCGCTACGCATTGAATACAGTCGCGGGGATCTGGGCGAGCAGGAAATTTGGCCTGCCATTACTGCTGGAGGTGAACTCGCCGCTGGCTGAAGAGAAGCGTCTGCATGGCCGAATGTCTCTGCAACAGCTCTCCGCGAAGCTTGAACGTTACATCCTCTCCAATGCGACGCGGGTGCTGGCGGTCACTCAGGTCCTCGCCGACATGGTGGGTCAGTCCGCCGGTCTCTCGAAGGAGCGGACGCTCGTCGTCCAGAACGGGGCCGACCTGAAGCAGTTGACCGCCGCGGATCAGGCCCGCGGCCAGGCGCGGCGTGCATTGGGATTCGACCATTCGCATGTGGTGATCGGAGCGGTCGGGTTCTTCCGCGAGTGGCACGGGATAGACCGGCTGCTGAACGTGATCCACCGATCCCGCGCGACGATCCCGGCAGCTCGCGTGCTCCTGGTCGGCGACGGGCCGGCGGTGCCACAGCTCAAACGTCTGGTGACCACTCTCGGATTGGACGACGTGACCAGATTCACCGGAACCGTCTCGCACGAACGCGTCGTCGAGCACCTCGCGGCGACGGACGTGGCGGTGATCCCGCGCGCGGTGCCCTACGCCTCGCCACTGAAGTTGTTCGAGTACATGGCGGCCGGCCGCGCGATCATCGCGCCCCGGCAACCCAACCTCCTCGAAGTGGTCACCGAAAACCGCGATGCGCTCTGTTTCGATCCCGAAAACATGGAGGAGTTCGCTGGTGCGGTCGTCACTGCCGTCAATGACGGCGAACTGAGAACGCGCCTCGGTGAGGCAGCGCGACAGACGGTATCGCGTCGAGGGTTCACGTGGCGCGGCAACGCCGAACGAATCGTCGACGTGATCGGGACAGTCGGTCGCGGGCCCGGGACCTGAGATCATGAAGGTGCTGGTGTTCACGACCGTGTTTCCCAATCCGGCGCAGCCCATTCACGGGCTGTTCGTCTACGAACGGATTCGCCATCTCGCCGCGCTGGCCGAGGTGCGAGTCGTCGCGCCGGTGTCGTGCATGGTCCGACTGAGAAGTGGCGTGCCACGTGCGTCTGGCCAGAACGGCCTGGCGGCCCTTCATCCGACTTTCTGGTACTTGCCGGGCCTCTTCAAAGTTCTCGACGGCATCCTCCTGTTCCTTTCCAGTCTCATGACAGTCGTTCGGTTGAGGCGGGAGTTCGACTTCGATCTCATCGACGCGCACTTCGCGTTCCCGGATGGATTTGCCGCGATCCTTCTCGGGCGGTGGTTCCGCCGGCCAGTGACGATCACGTTGCGTGGGACGATGATCCCGTTGTCGGTCTACCGAACGCGTCGGGCGGCGATCTCATGGGCGGTCAGTCGCGCTGCGGCGCTGATTGCGGTCGCGCAACCGCTCGCCGATCACGCGCGGTCTCTCGGCGCCGACCCGCGACGAGTCGAGACGATCCCCAATGGCGTCGACGTGGAGCGGTTCTTCCCCACCGATCGCGCCGAGGCGCGCCGCGCGCTGGGGCTGGCGGTCGAGGGGCGGCTGCTGGTGTCGGTCGGCCACCTCTCACCACGTAAAGGATTTCAGCGCGTGATGGACGTGCTGCCGCAGCTTCTCGCCGAGTTTCCGGATCTGAGGTTCGCCATCATTGGCGGCGCCGGGGCGGAGCGCAGCAACGAGGCGGAGCTCCGCGGAATGGCAGGACGTCCGGAGTTGCAGGAGCATGTGATTTTCGTTGGGCCGCAGCCGCCGGCGACGGTCCGGATGTGGCTCAGCGCCGCCGACGTCTTCGTCCTCGCCAGCGACTACGAAGGCTGCCCCAACGCGGTGTGGGAGGCGATGGCGTGCGGACGACCGGTCGTCGCGAGCAAGGTGGGAGAAGTCGAGCGGATGGTGCCGCCACATGCGGGACTGCTGTTCGACGATCCCGACGATCGGGACGCCCTGCGCCGCTGCCTTGCCGAGAGCTTTCGCACGACATGGCAGGAGGAGCGGATCACGGCCCATGCCGCTGCTCACACCTGGGCGCAGGTCGCGTTGCGCGTCCGGTCGACATGGCAGAGGGTGTTGGACGCTGCCCGCGACCATAATGGTCAGGTGGAGCGCGGTACCCGCCTGCATCACGATTCTATGACCCCGACCATTCAGCCGAGTGATCATGAAACGAAGGCTCGTTGACCTGCTGCAATGTCCCGTCTGCAAGGATGCCCTGTCCCTGCACGCCACTGCTGAATCGCCCGAGACGGTAACTCTGCCGGTGACTTCGCCGAGCTGCTCACGGTACTGCGCGATGCATCGCGTGTCCGTGCCGGAGGGGCTCCGTCAAAACCTGGATTTCGACTGCCGGTCCTGTTACTCGAGAGACGTGGTCGAAGGCGTTCTGAGTTCGGGCTGCGGGTTACGGTTCCCGATCATCGATGGTGTTCCAAGGATCCTGAGGGACGCCCCGGCCGAATACGCACATTTCTTCGAGCAGCACGCATCCGTGCTCGATCAGAACACCGGACAGGGAACGCCGCTCCCTCCGGTGGTGCGAACCGACCCGGCCTTGTTCGATCGAAGAAGCAGCGACAGCTTCAGCGTACAGTGGGACAATTACCAGTACACCGACCGCACCTGGTTCAAGGACGATCTCTCGTTGCGGCAGGACGAGTTCGTTCAGGCGCTCGATATCGAAGCGCCGGCGCTCCAGGGCGCGTCCGTCCTGGACGGCGGATGCGGCAATGGCCGTTTGACGGCGACTGTGGCGCGATACGGTGCCGAAGTCGTCGGGATGGACTTCACCAGAAGCGTGGTCCGCGCCAACGCCAATCGTGGCGCGATCGCGGGCGAGCACGCTCCATTCGTGCATTTTGTTCAAGGCAACATCATGGAACCGCCGCTCCGTCCGGAAAGCTTCGATCACATCCACACCAGTGGCGTGCTCCATCACACGCCGGACACCTGGCGCGCATTCAGGAGCTTTCTGGCGCTCGGCAAGCCGGGCGGACGCGTCTACGTTCAGCTGTACCGGCGGCGCGAGCTGTGGATCCGGATGATCAACGCGCCGCTGCGATTCGTCACCACGCGCCTGCCGGTGCGGCTGCTGTATGCGCTCTGTTACGTGATGGTCCCGGTACATACGGCTCTCGTCCGGGTGGTTGCGGCGATCCGCGGCGAGGATTCAGCGATCAGGACGGCCAGCATGCGAGAACGCGCCACATCGCTGTTCGATCATCTGAGTCCGCGCTACCAATATCGGTACACGCCGGAACAGGTCCGGCAGCGGTTCGTCGACGCCGGGCTCACCCAGGTCAAGGATGTGACGTTCGCGAACGAAGCTCGCCAGATGGTCGCGTTCGTCGGCGTGAAACCACTGGGCGCGCCAGCGTCTGAGCGGATAGAGGCGACGTAGCCGATGTGCGGCATCTGCGGATTCGTCAACCTCGATCGACAGCAGCCTGCCGATCCGGCAGTGCTGGTGGCCATGCGCGACGTGATTCGCCATCGCGGGCCGAACGATACCGGCATTTACGTGGAGGGACCGGTGGCACTCGGCCACCGCCGGCTGTCGATCATCGACATCGCCGGCGGCCACCAGCCGATGTCCAACGAGGACGCCTCGATCTGGATCATCTTCAACGGCGAGGTCTACAACTACATCGAACTCCGGAAGAATCTGCTCGAGGGACGCCACCAGTTCGCGTCGAACTCCGACACCGAGGTGATGATCCACCTCTACGAGGATTTCGGCGCCGAGTGCGTTCGGCACTTCAACGGCATGTTCGCATTCGCCATCTGGGACGAGCGCCGCCGGATGATGATGCTGGCGCGAGACCGGGTCGGCGTCAAACCCCTTTACTACACCGTGGCGGGGGGGACCTTCATCTTTGCGTCCGAGATCAAATCGATCCTCCAGCACCCGGCAGTGACGGCCCGCGTCGATCTCGTCGCGCTCGACGAGTTCATGACCTACGGCTACGTCCAGACGCCTCGAACGGCGTTCGAGGGCATCTTCCGCCTGCCCGAAGGCCACACGCTGACCTACCGCGACGGCGACATCAAGATCGAGCGCTACTGGGATCTTTCCTTCACGCCTGACGAGACGCGTTCTGAAGAAGAACACATGGAGCGGGTGACCGATCTCCTGAATGACTCGATCCGGCTCCGTCTCCGCAGCGACGTTCCTCTTGGAGTGCTACTGAGCGGCGGACTTGACTCGAGCGCTGTCGTGGGATTGCTGAGCCGCGATGTCGGCAGGATCAAAACCTACTCGATAGGCTTCGACGCCGGGCAGGAGTTCAACGAGCTGGGGTACGCCCGCCGCGTCGCCGATCATTTCGGCACCGATCATCACGAGATGATCCTCGAGCCCGGCGTCTTTCGCGACTTCATGCCGCAGTTCGTCCATTACATGGACGAACCTGTCACCGAAGCCGCGGCCATCTCGCTTTATCACGTCTGCGCCCTGGCAGCTCGGGACGTCACCGTCGTCCTCTCGGGCGAAGGCTCCGACGAGCTGTTCGCGGGATATCCCATCTATCGCGTACATGTCGATCCTCGACCGGTATCGTCACGTGCCTGCGTTCATGCGCCGCCGGATGCTGTCACCGTTGCTGCGCCGTGCCATTCCCGGGCCGAAGGCGGAGCGCTACCTGCGAATGGCGGAACTGCCGCTCGAGCGGCGGTACTCGAACGTGCACCTGTACGATCCGCGGCTCCGTGAATCGTTGTACACACGGGAGTTCGCAGCAGCTGGACACCGCGATGCGTTCGAACCGATTGCTGATATCTACGAAGCCACGACCGGGTGGGACGCGCTGAGCCGGATGCTCTACCTCGACACGCGGTCGTGGCTGCCGAATGACATCCTGATCAAGGCCGACCGGATGAGCATGGCAAACTCACTCGAGCTTCGCGTTCCATTTCTCGATTACCGGCTGATCGAGTATGCGGCCTCCATTCCCTCGCGATTCAAGCTTCGCGGGTTCAACGGAAAACGCATTCTGAAGCGGCTCCTCAAGGACGTCGTGCCACCGTGGGTGATCGAACGCAAGAAGATGGGCTTCCCGACGCCGCTCGCCATGATGTTCCGTTCGGAGCTCAGCTCATACGTGCGTGACGTGCTGACGCCGAGTTCGATCAGGATGCGCGGGTACTTCGATCCGGAGACGGTCCAGACCATCGTGCGGGAGCACGTCGAGGGACGGGCGGACCATCAATCGACTCTGTGGAGGCTCGTCATTCTGGAGGAATGGCATCGCCAGTTTATTGACGGAGTCCATGGCGCCCAGGCGCACCCGCGTCGGGAAGCCGCTGACAAGATACCGGTAGGTTCCTGAAGCTGGTCGCAGGAGTCACTGACGGTACTGAAATCGGATGACAGGATCGAAATCAGGGGCATCGAGCTGGAAGGCCGTAAATGTCTATCCTCCGCGTATCTCTAATAGACGGCGACTCTGCGCCTTGGGCATGTCCCTTGAAACACATGAGGGTCAGCTATCTTCCAGCTTAGACACAACATAAGGAAATTGCCGTGGTGAATATGCCTGTCTGCGTGCACGTTCGTTCTCGTTATTGCAAGTTGTGGACGCGGGTGTTCGCCTTGGCGGTCTCGCTCGCCGTTCCAGCTTTGGCGAGCGCACAAACGATCGCAACGGTCAGACTCACGGCGGGTGTGGCGACGTTCGGTCAAGTGGCGCCACCGGGAGTCGCGCCGGCCGGGCTCAAAATCGGCAGCCTGAACACACAGGTCGACGTCAAGAACCGGTGGCCTGACGGGTCGATTCGCTTCGCGGTGCTGAGCGCGATCGTTCCCTCGACGGCGAATTACGCGATAACCGCCGCGGCGGGAGCTACAGGGACCTTCGAGCGCACCTGGCCCTCGGCGAACGTCAGTTTCGTGATCACGGGAGGCGGGCCGACTGGCACCTTCGTCGCGACCCTTCCACAAGCGACCGATGCCGACGCGTGGCTTTCGGGACCGGTAGTCCGGGAAAACCGCGTCACGGTGACTCCCGCGAACGGCGGTACGCCGCATCCGTTTCTGCGGGTAATCTTCGATGTCAGGTCGTACTCGAACGGCCAACACAAGGTGGACGTCGCCGCCCAGAACGTCATGCACGACGCCGGGAACACGCTTCCTTACAACGTCACTGTCACCGTCGGGGGGCAGCAGGTATTCGCCAAAACCGGATTCAAGCACTTCTATCTGTCGCGGTGGCGGAAGGATTTCCCGGCGAACGGCCTGGTGGAATCCGAGGTAACCCCGGACACGGGCCCATTCATTGCGGCAAAGGCTCTGCCCAGCTACGACCCATCGATCGCGAACACCGTCGACAACCCCGACGCGTCGGAACAGAAGCCGTTTTTTGAAATTGGCCAACGAGGGGGGCTTACGCAAAACGGCATGCCGGCGGCCGGTGGACGCGCCGAGCTCGGCCCCTATCCCGATTGGGTGGCCCGTTATCTGGTCCACAAGAACTCGACGGTCAAACAGTTCATGCTACGCACCGATGATCTGGCGGGCAGCTGGCCGATTCATGTGACCGACAGTCAGGGCCGTATCATCCGCACCGACCGTGCCCCGGGGAACATGTCCTATTGGATCGATCCCCGCGGCGGCGATGGCTACATGCCCAAGGGAAACATGCAGGATCCGGAACGCCACCTGTATCCGGAGATCGCGCATTGCCCGTCGTTTGCGTACGTCTCGTATCTCCTGACCGGCGATCGCTACTACGCCGACGAGTTGAAATACTGGGCGAACTACGGCTTTATCGGGACCTACCCAGGCAACCAGTACTACCCGCGCAAGGATACTGACCGCTGGCCGAACTCTCCCGGTGGGCCTGTGACCCAGCTTGATTCACTGATTCTCTATGGAGAGATCCGAGCACTGGCCTGGGGTTTGCGGAACGTCATCGATGCTGCCGCCTACACGCCCGACGCCGATCCCGATCAAGCCTATTTCCGTACAGTGGTAGCAAAGAACCTCGAGCGGCTTGACATCGAAGCAGCCCGAGGTGGAACACAGTGGCTCACGCCGGCGCCGTTTGATGGCATCTGGGTTGGTAAGGGGCAATATAGTCGCGCGGGTGACCCGACGATTCTGTACGCAACTCCCTGGCAAGTGGGCATGACCGCCTGGACGATCGACCACGCGATTGACCAGGGCCTCTGGGGCGCGCACGGCACCGAGTACCGGAGACGTGCCGCGGCGATGCTCGTCCGAATGTTCACCAGTGAGTCGGAAGGATTACCGAAGTGGGCCGCGGGTGCGCCTTTCCTGATTTACGGCGAGTTCAAGAGTCCCGCCGAACCGTACGCCGTCAACTGGTTCACCAACATGGGACAAGTGCTCACCAAGAGCGTCGCTGCGACCCCGCAACTGCACTACCCGTTTACGGGGTGGCACGGCATCGAAGTCTACGTGACCCTGAATCTCGCCGAAGGGGCAGGAATCTCCGGCGCCACTACTGCTCTTGACTACCTGCTGGGCGAAAAAGACGCCGATACGGTCGGGATGAACGACTACCTGAGGACGCGTGCCGGGTGGGCGTTCAAGCGAGGATCCTTGGGAAAGGGAGCGGTTGTCCCGGGTGGGCCGAGGCAGACACCGATTGCACCCAGTGGTTTGAAAATCATCAGGTGACGTCTCGGCTGGAGAACAAACCGTCGGCTGGTGGTTAGGCCGCGGGCGTTGACGTGGGCCCCTAGATCCCCGTAAAGTCTAAGAACGGTGGAACTTCGAAGCGCTCGCGAGTGCGGTGATGACGATGTCGTGGCCGGGCGGGGTCCAGGGCAGCGTGGCTGGTATGAATGGGTTGCACGTGAACACACTCGGGACTGCACTGTCCTGGATGCGGGCTGCGGTCTCGGCTACGGGATCTCGATCTTGCGGCGAACTGCGAGAACAGCGCGCGGCCAGGATCTTGACCCGCGCCTCGGTACTCAGGACGTAGACATTCAGCCGCTCGAGACCTATGCCTCCAAGTCCGTCGATGTCATTGTGGCAATCGATGTCATAGAACACATCGACAACGACAGCGGGTTCCTCGCCCAGGCGGTTAGAATAGCGAGCCGGCGAGTCATCCTTACGACACCAAACTGGACGGCAAGCCGCTGCGCCTGGCCGTATCACATCCGCGAGTACACCCCAAGCCAACTAAGGGTCTTGTGCGCACAGTTCGGGGATGTTCGGATGTGGAAAGGCACGCCAGATGGCAAAGAGGTCCATCAGATTGAACATCCCCGCTGGAATGACGTGCTGAACACGGCTCGTGCAACCGGCGGTGTCGCCGTACTCGCGCGCACGCTGAATCTCCTGCTTCCCCGGTCGGCCAAGATCCACAGTCACCTCGCGGCGTGCATCGATCTGACGCCGAGTTCGGTAGGCGCGGCTGCCGTTTGATCACCCCGACTGCCGACCACCGGCATCTCTTTCAACATACGTTGCGCGGGCGGACACCCTGCCCTCGCACCTGGATCATAGTTCTGTGACCAAGATTGTGCCCCCGCCCCTACGTAGCGCAACGCAAGGATAATGAAGTTCATTCCGAAATTACTGTGCGCCTGCGGGGCGAGCGTGTCGCTCGAGGAACCAGCATCCTGCAACTGCGGACGGCGGATTGCGTCGTTCGAGGACGGACTTGCCTGCCTGAGCGCAACCCCGTACTGGGGGGAAGTCTCGCAAGAGGAGATGCACGCTCTTTTACGCGAGTGTAAGACCAGCCCGTGGCGTACTGCGGTGCTGGAGCGAGCTCCGCAGGCCCTGCATCACTATATTCTGCAGGCCAACCGAGCGGCGTTCCAGGATGTCCTGCCCATACCCGACGGCAGTACTATCCTCGACGTCGGCGCCGGCCTGGGCGCGATCGCTACGCATTTAGCCGAGCGACACCAGGTCGTCGCGCTGGAAGGAGTTCGGGAGCGAGCGCAGTTCATTCAGGTGCGGAAGCAACAGGACGGCCTCGACAACCTGACTGTCATAAACGGCGATTTGAACTCCGTTCGGCTGGCGCCCGGTCAGTTTGATGCCGTGATTGTGAATGGCGTCCTCGAGTGGGTCGGGTTGTTCGACCTGAGCGCACCCCCTGAAACTGTTCAGGGCAGGTTTCTGTCTGGCCTGCGCGAGTTACTGTCGCCTGATGGTTACCTGTACGTCGGCATCGAGAACAGATTCGGCTGGGCACAACTGCGCGGCACGAGAGATCACAGCGGGTTGCGGTACACCAGTCTGATGCCTCGATGGATGGCTCGTGCGGTATGCTCGATGAGCCACGATTACCGTTCGCAGTTCAACACAGGCTACCGCACCTACACCTACAGCTACCGCGGTTATCGGAAGTTGTTCGAACAGTCCGGACTCGACATCGCAGCCCACTGGATCGCGCCGGGTAGCTACAACAATCCCCAGGAGCTCCTCCCGCTCAACGGGGCCGCGATCGACGCATACACACGGGCACGGCTGATGAGTCCGCCGCGCACCAACAAGGACGTCCTGCGGAATCGACTGATAACATTCGTCGCAACAGAATGGTTCTGGCGATGGTTCGGAAGCGACTACGCCTTCCTGTTGCGAGCACGGCCAACAAATCCGGCGGACGCGCAAGGTGCATAGGGCAGTCCTGCACCACATCGCTTCCGCGGTTTCCCCAGTTTCTCTGGCGCGACTACGATCGCGCCCGTGCCTCGAGATCGTATCCGCGTACTTTCCGAACTCGCGCCACGCCGAATGGATCGCGAAAACGGCTTTCGCACTCGATGGCGTCGCAAGTTTGACTCGCGAGCACACCGCCCTCCATCAGTTGGCGCCATACGCCGACCGTTTGCGTGTCCCGCGTCCGGTTGCCTGGGATAATTCTCCCGGGTGCGCCTGCCTGATCGAAACTGGCGTCCCGGGCGTTACGCAACCGTTTGTGTTCGGTGCGTCGGAGGGGGATGTACCGCCACATCGGCTCCGCGTGGCAACATCGTGGGCGATGGAATTTCAGTCGCTGGTACCTGCGCCCGAGCAGATCGCGCTCGCCGAGCTCGGCTCCGCACTTGCGGCACGGCTGCGGATGCATGGCACCGGTGCGGCCAGGGACCTGTCAGAGCAAATCGCTGCTTTCGCCGCAGCTGTCACAGGAACGGCGCCAGCAGTGCATGGCGATTTCTGGTCCAAGAACATTCTGTTTACGCGCGACGAGATTGCCGTCATCGATTGGGAGACGCTCGCGCCGGGCTTTCCACTCCAGGACGCATTTACTGTGTGCGCATACTCCACCCATACCAGCAAGGGCGCTGTCTTGTCCCACGTGCAAGCATTCATGCACGTGTTCTTTTCAGACAACGCCGTGTCGCGCTTGCTAACCGAACTGGCTCGTCGCCTGGCGCTCACCGACGAGCAACTGCGCCTTGCCTTTTACGGCTTTGTAGGTACCCGGATCCTGTTCGAAACGGGCACGCCCGCGGGAGTGTGGGCGGAGCTACTCGGCCACCTGTCTGCGCTCGGCTACCCTCCTCCGTTTTCGTCATCCAGTCGCCTGACCGCGCGAGTGTAGAGCAAGGTGCGGTGGTGTGCTTGCTCAGGCGGCAAGAATTTTAGCGTTCGGGATCGAGAAAAAGAGCGCTGACGACCGCATTCGCGCCCGTGGCGCGCGTGATGCGTAAGCGGATTGGACCGCTGACCCGCCAGATCCAGGTACTGCCCTCCCGCAAAGCTGCTGAGCATCTTCGAGTCGAGCACGGCACCGCTGGTGGCGTCGATCACCTCGACCGTCTGACTCCGGCTGCCGGCATCCCAGTCTAAGACGTAGAGCGCTAGACGCCGGGCCCCGGCATCGCCCGTGTTCACATCGATCGTGAAGCTATTGCCGTACCACGTAGCCGCGACCCGGCTCGTTCCGCTCGCCCGCTGCAGCGCACTGATGTCTGCGGAGAAGCCGGCCCAGGTCCACTCCTGAGCGCCGGTAAGGGCGACATGTGACTGGCGCAGCTAGATTGGTTTCGTCGTTGGCGACTATGTAACCGGCGGCGCCGTACACGCCGCGCCACGTGCCGGCGGTTGTCACGTCGGTCCCGATGAACGCTGCGCTGCTGGCTCCAGGCGGTGGCAGTGGCGGCGGCAGTGGCGGCGGCAGTGGCGATGGCGGCGGCGGTGGCGCCGCCCCGCCCGAATCGAGGAAAACCGCGCTGACGACCGCATTGACACCGGCGCTTTGGGTCACGCGAATGCGGATGGCGCCCGTGATGCTCCACGTCCAATACTGGCCCCCGACAAACGTACTGACCGTCTGCGTGTCGAGGAGCGCGCCGGTGGCCAGGTCGAACATCTGAATGGTTTGGCGGCGGCCCCTGTCGTCCCAGTCAACCATGTACAGCGCCAGGCGACGTGGCTGACTGTCGCCCGCGTTCACGTCGATGGTGAAGGTGCTCCCGTACCAGGTAGCCGCGAGGCGGCCAGCGACGTTCGCGCTCTGAAGGGCGCGCGTGTCGCTCGTTGGCGAGGCCCACGTCCAGGTTGGCGCCGACGGCACCATGGTCGCATTCGGCGGAAGGCTGGCCGCCCTCCGCAGCGAGCATGTACCCGCCGGTGCCGTAGACACCTCGCCACGTCCCTTGCGTCGTCGGGTCAGTACCGACGAATCTGGCGCTCGCGGTTGGCAGGGGGACCGCGCCGGCTGGATCGATGAACACCGCACTGGTCACGGCATTGACGCCGGCGATAGCCGTCACCCGGAACCGAACGGCGCCAGTGACGTTCCACACGCCATAGACTCCCCCGACGAACGTGCTCGCGGTCCGTGTGTCGAGCAGCGCCCCTGTAGCCGGATCCAGCACGTCGATCGACTGCACGCGTCCCCTATCGTCGAAATCCATAAAGTACAGGGCGACCCGATGCGCGCCGCCGTCGCCGGTATTCACATCGATCGTGAAACGGCTGCTGTACCATGTTGCAGCAAAGCTCCCCCCCGTCGGGCGCTGAAGCGCACGTGGATCGGTCGTCGAAGCGCTATACATCCAGCTTCCCTGGCCCGCCGCGGACACCGACGCGCCCGCCGGCAGACTGGTCACGTCAGCAGCCAGGGCATAGCCTTGCGTCCCATACGTCCCCAGCCACGCGCCCTGCGTTGTGGTGTCCATTTCGACAAAGACCGCCTGGCTTGGGCCAGTGGGTGGAGGCGTGCCGCCGGGCGGTGGAGGCGTGCCGCCTGGCGGCGGTAAGGGGGCGCCTCCGCCCCCGGACTCGTAGGCGCCCAGGTCGTAGCTGGCGATCGCGACACGGGGGACCGCCTGCATCGGCGACGCGTATTCGAATTGCGGCAATGCCGAATGCGGGAGACCCTGGCCGTCGAAGTACAGGCTGGGTCCGGCGGAAAGGTTATTGACGGCGGCGTTGGCCGCTGGCCGGAAATTGCGGGTCGCTGGATCGATGAATCCTGGGGCGGCACCCTGGTAGCTGGTGGTCATCGCCGGCGGGATCGCAGCAGACGCCGGCATCCAGTTTCTGGCGCCCGAAATGTTTTCTACCCACCACCCGGCGATCGTATTACTGCCGATGAAGATATTGTGCTCGGCAACGATCGAACCTTGCGGACTGGTTGCCCATAGAAACTCGATCTCGGGCATTCCTGCGACCAGGGTGTTGTGAATGAGATACAGCACGCCCCGGTGCGGGTAACCCAGGTCCTGCCCGAAATCGATGAACTTCGCCACGTTGTTCGCGGCAGACCGGTGACTGCTGACCACGACATTCCCGAGCATCAACGCATTGCTGTGCGGCTCGTCGGTCCGGTCAGAATCGACAAGTCCGATCTCCCCGTCCGCGGAGTCCGCAATGTAGTTGTAGAGCAGTTGTGTGAAATGGCTCCGGCTCTTGAAGTTCTGGCCCGACACAGCATCGTGGATGTAGTTGAACTGGAATGTCGCGGTGCCGCCATCGCCGACATAGACGTTGTGCGAATTCGCTCCTGAGAGCGCTCCGTTCGAAGCGATCTCGCTGTGTTCCACCAGGAGGTCTTCGTGCAGGTTCGCCATCACCCCCATGTCGCATTGAGTGATGCGCACGTTCCGCACCACTGCCGAACGGCCGGCGAGCACGCGAATTCCCGCTCCATTTGCCGAGTCGTTGCGGGCGTTCCGGAACTCGATGTTCTCGACGACGACGTAGTTTCCCTCGATCTGGAAGAGGGCACGCCCTCCCGGTAAGTAGCCATTGACGTCGACACCCGTGCCATCGACGATCGGGCGGGTCAGGCCGACACCGCGGATCGTGATGGGAGCCGCGGCAGTACCGGACGATGTCCAGCGCCGGCCTTCGTAGTATGTCCCCGACGCGATCTCGACCACATCACCCGGCGCCAGTGCTGGCACGTCGCTGATCCGGGAGTACGGTTTGCCAGGGCCGACTTGGTAGGTTGCTCCCGCTGCGGGTTGGGCAGCGTTGACAAACATCCAGGTCACCACACACAACGAAGCACACAGATGGCGTTTAGTCATAAGCAGACCACTCCCAGACGGGCGGGACGCGCCGCGTCGCACGACATGCCGGACGAGCGCCCCGGCTGCCGGAGGCTACCTTTCCCGAAACAGCGTTTTCTGGCCGAATTAGATTGCTGGCCGCTGAGCTCAGCAAACGAATTGCCATGCTCGCCGGGAATTCTCAGGCAAATACACCGAGGGAACGTGAGCGTGACACCTGTTTATGGGAAGGACTTACACGATCGCTGCTGCAGAAATTACACACCGGGCATGTCGCCTCAGAGCCTATGGGTCCGTCTCCCGGTGACGCGGCGACCCGCAAAGTTGTCGTCCGAGCGATGGCTAAATCACCAGCGCTCGGGCTATTCTGTATAGCTCTTGGCGGCCGCCCGGGCGAGATCTGACACGGTGGAGCGTGGCTCTCGCGCGCTCAGTCGCGGAAGTCGAATACATGCAACGTTCTAACGAACTTCGCCCCTCTACCAGCGATTCAGCGGAGCCGCTGAACTGGCCGGACTCCGAGCGGATCAAGACTCGGGTCAGTGTCGTCATTCCCTGTTTCAACGAAGCCGATGTCATCCCGACTCTGTGCCACCGCCTGGGGGAAGCACTGCGAACCCTGGGCGTGTCCTGGGAGGTAATTCTCGTCGACGATGGGTCCACCGACCGCACGTTTCAACTGTTGGCTGAAGCGCACCTGCTGGAACCGCGGTTCAAGTGCATCAGCCTCTCTCGTAACTTTGGCCACCAGGCTGCGGTCTACGTGGGGTTGCAGCATGCCACCGGAGATGTGGTCGCCATCATGGACGCCGACCTGCAGGACCCGCCGGAGTTGTTAGGACGGTGTCTGGAACTCCTGCGCGACGGCAATGACGTAGTCTATGCCGTTCGGCGGAAGCGCAAAGAGAACTGGTTCAAGCGGACCTCCTATGCAGCGTTTTACCGATTCATGAAGTTCGCCGCGGATATTGAGGTTCCCGTGGATGCTGGCGACTTTTGCGTCATGCGACGGCCAGTGGCTGAGACGCTGCGCGCGATGCCCGAGCGAAACGTGTTCCTCCGGGGCATGCGGGCCTGGGTCGGGTTTCGGCAAGTGGGGCTCGTCTACGATCGGCCGGCACGAGCGGCCGGACAGACCAAATACACCTTCCGAAAGCTTGTGCGCCTCGCGGCCGACGGCGTTTTCGCATTCTCGGTAATGCCCTTGCGCCTGGCAACATATCTCGGCCTGCTCACCGTCACGTTCTGCATCATGACCGGTCTCTTTCTGCTGTCGTGGCGGCTCTTGAATTTCGAAGTGATGGGACGCACAGCCGAGCAGCTGCCGGGTTGGACGGCCATCGCTCTCGGGTTGCTCGCATTCAGCGGCGTGCAACTCCTGCTCCTCGGAATGATCGGAGAGTACCTGGGGCGCGTTTACAACGAAGTGAAGCGGCGTCCCCGCTGGGTCATCAAAGCCTCGCTCGGTGTGGCGGCTGAGAGCATAAATGAGGATCGATCAGGGCAGGTCCAGAGCGGACCGTCCAACATTGAGCTTGGTGCAGGCAGCCGGCTTTGACCGCGGTGGGCTGTGGAGTGTTGTGAATGGGCGGATCGGACTGGGGACGGCCAGGTGAACCGTGAGCGTATAGAGTACCTGTCGCCGCCGGCCGCCGTGCAGATGGCGGACGAATGGTTCGACCTGGCGAGCCTGAAACATTTTTGGATCGAAAGACGCTTCGAAGTATTCAAACGTCTTGCCGGCCACCTTTTTACGGGGGACGCGAAGGTCGGGGAGTTCGGATGTGGTCACGGGATCGTGCAGCGCCAGTGTGAGGACGCATTCCAGGCAGCCGTGCACGGCTACGACCTGAATGTTGCAGCGCTCGAGAAGAATGTCTCCCGCGCCAGTCGTCTATATTGCTACGACATCCACGCCAGAGCTGTCGAACTGCGACAAGCATTCGACATCCTGATCATGTTCGATGTCATCGAACACATCGATGACGATCATGCCTTCGTCGCCTCCGCGGTACATCACCTCAAACCGGGGGGGCATCTGATCGTCAATGTGCCCGCCCTCCAGGGACTGTACTCGGCGTACGACCGCCGGGTGGGGCACGTGCGCCGCTATGACCTGCGGCAGCTGCGGGCAGTCGCGGAGCGAAACGGTCTTGTTGTCGACTCGATGACCTACTGGGGCCTGCCGCTTCTGCCCCTGCTTGTCGTCAGGAAGCTGGTCCTGGGTAAAACACCAAATGAACGGACTGTTCGAACCGGGTTCCATTCTGGTTCGTCCGTCACCAATGCTCTGCTCCGGACGTTATCGCGTTTAGAGCCAGTTCCTCAGGTCCTGGGGGGGACATCTCTGATGATGGTCGCTAGACGGCAGGCGTCGGAATCCGCTGGTCTGTCTGGGAATGAAGTCATTGCGTAACGGACGCGCCGGCACGACTACGCGCCATAGCGGTGAGCAGCCCTGGCTGCACATGGACGTAGAGCGGTTCGCCGGGCTGGCCCGGAAACACGATGACGGGCGAAGGCAGGGACGTTTCGACACGGTTCAAGACTAGAACATCCAGTTGACCCGTGCGGAACTGGCTCAGTGCGTCGCGCGTTCGCAGCCCATCGTACTTGGCGTCGTCGTGGTACCGTTTCAGAACGTATCCTTCACCGGGTCGTCTGATACCGAGCTCCCTCAGAGCCCAGAAGGCAGCCGACATTTCGTCGTTCAGCACGGCCGTGCGCATCGGCATCGCCGCGGAGGAGGCGGTCAACCCGTTGGTCGCCATCTTCTCGGCGTACGCCGCGGGCGTGTCCACCTTCCTCAGGATATCCTCGAGTTGTTCTCTGGTTCTCTTATAGCGTTGCGGGTCTTCCGAGAATATGGCGATGCGCGCCCCCCATGGCACATTGGCGTTTACCCAGTCATGGGCCAGCGCATACGACGACAAGGCGCCGAGAAATGATTGCTCCTTGATTACCTGGACGATCGTGACGGGAACGGTTATCAGGAGGATCAGGACGGCTGCGAAACGTGCCCGCTGGCGTCCGCGGCTCAGCGCAATCGCAGTCGCAGTCGCCTCAGCCCCCAGCCATATCGCCACAGGAAAAAACAACAACCCGTAGCGGCTGAAAACACGGCCTGACGTGAACAACAACAGGATAGAAAGCGCCGCCACTGCCAGGCCAGGGGCGTGCGCTCGCAGATGTTCGCGCGATCTGAGCGTCCAGAGTGCCAGCAGTGGCGCCACCATGACCCACAGTCCCCACGTCCACATGGGATACAGGACGTTCATTGGGCCGCGTATAGCTACCGGACCATGGCTCCCGGTGACCTTCACGACCACCGTTCCGACGAATTCCTTTGCTGCCAGAACGGGATTTATCGATGCCCAAGGCGCAAGGGCGGCGTACACCGTGAGCGCGGCGATCGCCGCGATCGTTAGTGATTTCAGTACACCTTCAGGACGAATCTCGCGCAGTCGCAACGCCCAGAAAACGACGATCGCTACCGCCCAGATGGCGTAATGGTGTTTGGACGCGACTGCCAACCCCAGGCAGGCACCCATGGCTACCGGCGTCAGAGGCGTCGGCGATTTGCCGCCCGCGAGTATGCCCATGAGCACGAACGTAAATGTCAGGGCAGTCATGTCGGCCAGAACGAGTTGGCTGTAATTGATCGCGATCGGAGAAGTAGCGCACATCAGGGCCGCGATAACGGACGCTAACGGTCCGGCGCCGCGACCTACTGCCCAGGCCGCAACCAGTATCTGAAGAGTGCCGATCACCACCGAAACCCAGCGCGCGACAACGTACAGAGTCAGCGGGTCATCCCCCTTCGTGGCAATCCAGTGACCGATGGCCTCGAAGAGCTGACCTGGGTTCGCAGGGAGATTGAACCCCGACTCCACGACGAAGAGACCGGCATAGACGACGCTGAGAACCAATCGCGTTGTGGACCCGGGCCAGCCAATCGACTCCGGGGAAATGCCCTCCCACAGCGCCAGCGACTCGAACAGCATGAACTGCTCGTCTGAATCGTGCGTCGAATACGGGCGGTGCCAGAATGGCCCGGTCGCAAATGTCGCTCGGATCATGAACCCGAGCACAGCGGCGATGAGAATGAGACTGAGATATGTTCTTCGGCTCACGATGGTGCTGAGAGTTAGCCGCGGCGGATCAAGTTCTTACGATCCGCCGGGGTAGCCCGCCGGACGATGAGCGGCTGGATTTGATCGCTACAACGTGCTGCCGTCAAGGTTCTGTCGCGCCGCTCGATGGCCTGTGCTACCACGAGTACGGCAGCGGATAGGCGAGATTATCGTGGGCAGGAATGCCGCGGCGCACCTCGGCCACGAGGGTGTCCAGCGCGTCGAACTCGAAATCCTGAAGCAGTTGACGCAGCCGTTGCTCCGTCTTTTCGAGATTGCGGTAGTGTCGAAACATGCCGAGACGCCCCGCACGCAACCGCGGCTGGTGGGCGTCTATCTCCCACGGGTGAAGATAGAACACCGCCGGCCGCCGCTCGCGCTGGTTGACGCGCTGGATACCCCAGCGGGTCCACCAGTAGGGCAGGAGGCGAAAATATCCGCCCCCGGCAACCGGCAGATTCAGCGGCCCCACCCGTGTCGCCGACCCGGGTACCTCGATCAGCGTACCCGCCTTCCGTTTGATTGTGTACGGATGTCGCGCGGACACCGGTATCCCGTAGCGATCGTGACGAATGGGAAAGATGCTGGCGTCGTATTCGTATCCTTCCTCGATCAGGACGTCGAGCGCCCATAGAGATCGAGGGGTGATGGAGTAACTCGGTGCCCGGTAACCTCGCACGGGTTCTCCGGAAGCATCCTCGAGCACCCGCTTCGCGCGGCGGACGTCCTCCCGGAAGGCCGCCGGTGTCTGGTCGTAGACCAGGCGATGCGCATAGCCGTGCGACGCCAGCTCATGGCCGCGGCTCGCGATCGCCTTCACGAGATCGGGGTGACGCTCCGCGACCCAGCCGAGGATGAAGAACGTGCTCCGGATCCCTGACTCGGCGAAGATGTCGAGGATCCGCGTCGTATTTGCCACGACTCGGCTCTCCATCCGCTCCCAGTGATGCCTCGGCACAATGCCGTCGAACACGCTGACGTGGAAGTAATCCTCCACGTCGATGCTCATCGCGTTGACAATCCGCGCTTCGGTACATCCGCCGGCCGAGCGCACGCTTACGCGCCTTTCCGGAGAATGACCGTCTTGAGAGTCTCAACGATGATGTAGAGGTCGAGGGCAATCGACAGGTTCTTGACGTAGAACAGGTCGTACTGGAGCTTCTGCAGCGCGTCCTCGGTGCTCGCCCCGTAGGTATACCGGACCTGCGCCCAGCCACTCAAACCCGGCCGGACCACATGGCGTTGCGAATAGTACGGGATCTGCCGCGTCAGCTCGGATACGAACTCCGGGCGTTCCGGCCGCGGCCCGACGAGGCTCATCTCTCCGACCAGGATGTTCCAGAGCTGCGGGAGTTCGTCGAGGCGTGTGCGGCGCAGGAAACGCCCCACCAACGTCACCCGGTGATCGCCGACTGCTGCGGCCCATACTGGTCCGGTGGCCGCCTCGGCGTCCTGCTGCATCGACCGGAACTTGTGAATCGTAAACAGCCGGCCGTGCTGCCCCACGCGCCGCTGGCGGTACATCACCGCTCCCGGTGACGACAGGCGGATGGCGCAGGCGACCAGCAGCATGACCGGCGCCAGGACGATCAGACCGCACAACGCAATGCCGACATCCATGGCGCGTTTCAGAGCAGCGGTCAAACGTCCCTTCTTGAAGCCGGAGGAGAAAATCAGCCAGCTCGGACGCAAGTTCTCGACCGCGATCTTCCCGGTGTAATCCTCGTACACGGAAGAGAGGTGCGCAAAAGAGACGCCGTCGAGCTTCATCTCGAGGAGCTTGTCCATCGGCAGCTTGCCACGAGCGTCCACCAGACTCACCACAACCCGATCGACTCCGCGGGCGCGGACGATGGAAGGAATGTCCTCGATCGTACCGATCACGCCCGGGTTGAGAATCGGGGCGCCAACCATCGCCGGGTCCGCGTCGACGAATCCGACGATCTCGACCCCCAACTCCCGGCGCCGGTCGAAGATCTCGCGGGCGAGCGCCACCGCCGCCGGGTTCGTACCCACCAGCAGCAGGCGCTCACGAGGCCCGACCTGCCAGTTGACCCATTCGAAGGCGACACGCCAGGCGATCACCAGCGTGATGACCAGGAATGCGGAGATCATGAACACGCCGCGCCCCATGATCAGCGCCGGGAACCAGAAGTAGATGAAGGCGAGGATGAACGACGCAGACGCAAGCGCCTGCACGATTCGAATGAACAGCTCGCGGCGATCTGAAACCAGGCGCAGATCGTACAGATCAGCGTAATAGAGGCACACCTGGCAGACCGCGGCGATCAGGAGCGTCTTCGGCCAACCCTGTTCATCCGCCATGATCTGCCAGGCCCAGTCGCCAAACCGCACGTATGCCGCGACCCCGACGGCCGAGACGATGAGCATCGTCTCGAACAAGACGAGCGTCAGCGATCGCCCGGTGAGGCGGTGCATCAGGAGTCTGATCATGTGCCGCTACGCGGACGATGGTAACTGTCGTGGTAGGCGTAACTGTGCGCGTGCGTCAGTGTTTCGGCATGATTCAGAACGGTGCCGAGGATTCGACTACGCCCGACCGACTCGATCGCACGCTGAATCAGCGGGTAAGGCGTCGAGCCCGCCCTTATCACCAGCACGGTGCCGTCGACCATCGCGGCGAGGAGGTTCGCATCGGGGAGCAGCGCCACCGGTGGGGTGTCGATGATGATCCAGTCGAAGATGCCGCGCGCTTCATCGATGAGGAGACGCATGCGGCCCGACGTCAAACCCGCCATGGGATCGGAGCTCGGCCGGCCGGCCGGCAGGACGCCGAGCCCGGTCGACACCTGACGAACCGGGAGCCGCTGTTCGGCAGCCTCGAGCAACCCTTCGCTCAGCCCGGTCGAGTTGTCGATGCGGAAAATGGTGTGCAGGGTCGGGCGGCGCAG
Organism: uncultured Acidobacteriota bacterium; assembly: GCA_963810305.1. GTDB lineage: Bacteria > Acidobacteriota > Vicinamibacteria > Vicinamibacterales > 2-12-FULL-66-21 > JACDCA01. The sequence goes on along the minus strand of CAWEMY010000005.1, from coordinate 115,355 downwards.
GTCGGCGTCGATCAGAAGGACATTGCGCTTGTACGATTCGCTGAGCGTCAGCGCGAGATTGGACGCCGTGAGCGTCTTGCCTTCACCGGGCACGGCACTCGCAACCATGACCACCTTCACGCCGTGTTCGATCTGAGCATGATGCAACGCGGCCGCGAGACGGCGATACTGCTCTCGCGAGGTCGACTCCATGTCCCGATCGACCACGACTTTTTCAGCCAGCGAAGCGTCGATCCGTTCGAACAACGATCCTGCCTCGGGGATCTCGGGCAGCACCGGTTCGGGGCGCACCGCTTCGGACATGACTGTCGCAAAGGAGCCGATCTTTTGCGGCCGGCTGCGCGTCGAGCGGCGTTCTGGCAGCTCGATGGGATATGGCTCGCCCGCGAGATCCCGCACATCGGCGACCTCGTCCACTGTTCGCACCGCAACCTCGCCGGCCTCGGAGGGCTTGGGCTCGGCGAGTTGCGCGGCTCGCCTCATCGCTTCATCAACACGACTCATCGCTGTACTGACCTCTTGTCGAAAAAGAACCGCCGCCATCCAGAGCCGCTCGAGGGTTGGTCGCCGACATTTGCGCCGTCTGGTTCAGGCGCCCCGGAAAGAGTGGCAGGCCGAAGATCCAGCAGCCGACTTCCGGCGGCCGCTGCGATCACCGGGGGCGGACTGGGGACCTGCAGTTCGTCGGTCTCGACCGACTCGAGGTCGAAGTCGCGACACACCTCGCCAACCACGTGGCTGTTCACCGGCCGGCGCCCTTGGGCGAACGCGCTCAACAACGCGTTGTCGGCGATGACGCTGATCGTGCGAGGGATGCCATGGGCACTCTCGAAGATCCTGGTCACCGCTTCCCTGGTGAACACCTGGGCACCTACCCCACCGGCGGCCTTGATCCGCCCGGCGAGATACGCCGCCGTTTCTTGAAGCGTCAGCGGACGCAGTTCGCAACGCAGCGCGATGCGCTGCTTCAACTGCCGCAGGGTTGGCGCGTTGAGGCGTTCGGAAAGCTCCGGCTGGCCGGCGAGAATGACCAGCAACAGCTTCTCCTCGTTGGTCTCGATGTTGGCGAGTAGTCGAATCTCTTCCAGAAGGTCGAGCGGCAAGCTCTGGGCCTCATCGACGAACAGCACGGTGGTTTCACCGGCATCGCGCCGTGCCAGGAGGACGGCCTCGAGCTCCGTCAACAATGTCGTTTTCGATGTTCTCGCGGCGGTGCTCAGCGCAAACCGTTTTGCCAGCATCTCGACGAATTCGCCGCGTGTCAGCGCCGGATTGTTCAGAGAGATGCAGTGGACGCGTGCCGCCTGTTTCTCGATCGCGGCGCGAAGAAGCGTTGTCTTGCCCGACCCCGCGTCGCCAATGAGCAGCGTGATGCCCTTCCGGCTGACAATGCCGTATTCCAGGTTGCTCAGCGCCTCCCGATGCACGTCGGTCATCACCAGATAACGCGGGTTAGGCGTCAGGTCGAAGGGTCGTTCACGGAGGCCGAAAAACTGTTCGTACATGACTCAGCGGAGAAGCGTGTAGACAACCAGCCCGAGACAGGCGGTTACGGTCGAACCGAAACCGATCCCCAGGACGGTGCGCCGACGAAAATGCCGGCGGCGTTCGTGATCAGAACGCATCGACGGAACGACCGCCAGCACGGGTAACCCCAGAATCGCCGAGACTTCCTCGTCAGTTTTGAAGGTCGCGTCGCGGTACTCCAGCAGGCCGACGAGCAACAGCCCGATGGCAAGCCCGCCGCCCAGACCAGCCATGTTCATGAACAGGCGGTTCGGGCTGAATGGCTTTTCCGGGATCCTGGCCGGGTCGAGAAGTTTGAACTGTTCGCCGATCTGTTTGCTCTCCAGATTTGCTGCAATCTTCGAATCTTCCTTCTTGGTAAGGAGTGACGCATACATGGTCTGAAGAGTGGCGTAGTCCCGAGTCAACTCCGCCATCTCGGATTCCCGCGTCGGCGCCACGCTGATGCGCGCCTGAACACCTGCGGCTACGGAACGTAACTGCCGCTCCTCCCCCTGCTTGAACTTGATCTGACGGTCCAGCTGTTCGAGCTCGGCTTTCAGATCTGCCAACCGACGCTGACGTGCCGCTTCCGGGGCCGACGCGGCTGACGCAGGAGAGGAGACTGGCGCCTCGAGCGCCTCCTTTTCTGCTTTCTTTTCGAGATCCCTCAGCCGACGCCGCCAGATGCCAAGATCCGGATGGTCGGGCTTGAACCGAAGTTCCAGCGCCTGCAGCGTTGCACGCGCATGCGCGATCTGCTGTGCCGTGGTGCCGTTTGTCGGCATGCCGTCACCGTTCACCAGCTGCGCCGGCGAGGGCGCTTCGCGAGTGGCTTGAATTTCCGACTGAATATCGGCAAGCTGCCGCTCGAGGATGAGCCGTCGTTCCTGATCGCGATTGATCGCCTCCAGGATTGACTGGATCTGGACCTGTGTGTTCTGAACCAGCTGCATGTTCGACTCGAGCTGCGACGGCAACTCGCCCGCGTGTTGTCGTCGGTACGTCTCGAGCTTGCTCTCCTGATCCATCAGACGCCGGCGCGCGTCTCCGAGCTGCGCTTCGAGGAATTGATTCGTTCCCTCAGCGAGCACCTCACGATCGCGGAGATTTTCTTCGATGAACAACGAAGCGAGGCGCGCGGTCACCTTCATGACCGTCCGCGGCTCGTTGCCAATGTAACTGACGCGGAAGGCATCGCCTTTGACGACGTCCACCCGGATGTCATCGCGCATTTGCTCGACGATGTCCTCCATGATTCCGTCCCGGCGTTCCTTCGCGTACAGGTCGAAGTCCTGGATGACCCGCTCGAGCCGCGTGCGGCTGAGAATCTGCTGCGAGATCGAGTGCAGCCTGTCTTCGATGCGCGTGGTCACCGTCGACTTGACGTACGCCTCGGGAACGCGCTGGGGCACAACCAGAATGAGGGTGTCCGACCGGTAACGGTCGGGCAGCTGACGTGTCGCGACAGCGGTCGCCGCCGAAACGACGGACAACGGGATCAGCACCAGCCAGATTCGCCGGCGGAGGATCCGCAGCACATCTTCCGGGGTGGTACTTCTTACCTGGTAGCATCGGGTTTCCTTGCGCGGTGAATCAGTGGGAGCCACGTAGTGAAATAGACTTGGGCACTCTGACGATCGAAATCCAGCGATAGGGCCGCCGGCAGCGGCGCACCGTCTTCGAAGGCGTAGCGGTAGTACGAATAGCTTGCGCCGAGTCCTAAGTACCGGCTGAGGCCGACCGTCAGGTCAGCCGTGCCGTTGTAGCTGTCGAAACCGGTGTTTGGGCCGGTGAAGGTGTACCCGCCGATAACCGCGGCGGCGCTGAATCTGAGCTGGAGGCGGCGGTTGACGAGACCCCCAGCAAAGATCGTCAGCGAATCCGAAAAAACTGGCTCCCGCAGGGCCGCGGCGAACCCGGCATCGCGAACGTACGCAATGGACGCGTCCCATGTGCGGCCGATCTCACGCGTCAGTTGCACATGGCCAGTCAGCCGGTACCGTGTGTCCACGCTATCGGAGACCACCGCCGAACCGGTGCCGAACGAGAGATACAAGCGTCGGGAGAACGAAAGGGCACGTCGGAAGTCAACGCCGGCGTCGATGTTGTGGCCCGCGACCAGGGGATCCGACGACCCCTCGTAGGTTGCTCCGGTGTACAAGTACCGCGCTCGCAGGTCGAGCCCACGAGCAAGGCCATAAACGACACCACCACCGCCGCTGTGACTCCTGAAGCCTCTCTGCAAGTCACCAAAGTCGCTCATCTGATGACTATATTCGACGCCTAGTTCAACCTTCCGCGACAATGAGTGTGTGTATGCGATGCCTGACATGCTGTCGAGGTAATCGGCCGGCTCGACCCCGACGTCAGGCGTAGGCGGTCGAAATCGACCGGGCAAGCCGAATGGCTGCGGGAAAAGGCCGAACGTGAGATACGGCTGATAAGTCGTCCGGTGGTGAACTGCGAGGCGGGACTTGCGGGTTGTTTCGAATGAGGCCCCGACGCTGCCGCTGTAGGAGCCAAAGAAATCGCTCCCGGAACCCGGGTAGAAGTAGTTGTCGCTCGCCAGTGTCGCGGCTACCGTGACCCGCTCACGATTCAACGAGTATCCCAGGGCCGCGGCGAAATTGCCAAATCCCCCATTTTGCCAGGGAGTTGAATCGACCGAATCCGGGCTGCCTGCAGGGGCACCCGCAGAGATGATGTGGTCGTAGCCACCCCCGGTCTTCAGGTCCACAGTGAGCAACTGTTCAGCATCACCAACGCCACCCCCGAACAGGCCGCGGTACGGACGCTCGACCCGCGGAAGGGGCTGCTGCTGCGCGATGGCCGGAACAGCCGTGAGTACCGCGCTCGCCGATAAGAGGACAGCGAAAGACTTCATCAGGGAACGATGATCGTGTCGCCGGGCTTCAGTTCGATGTTCTGCTTGATGTTGCGGCGCTTCGTGACTTCCTTGTAGTTGAACCGATAGCTCAGCGCGTGGCCGTTCTCAGTGCGCATGATCAGAATGTTCTTTTCATCCGCATATTCGAGCAGCCCGCCGGCCATCGAGATCATCTGGAGAACCGTCGTAGGGCCGAGGAGCGGATAAGGTCCAGGTTTGTTCACCTGGCCCGTGACAAACACCTTCCGACTGTTGATCTGCTTCACCACCACGGTGACGGTTGGTTCCTCGATGAATTTCGCAGCCGCCGCGGTGAGCTGCACGCGCAACTGGTCAGGTGTAAGCCCCGCTGCCTGGACATCGTTCAACAGCGGCAGCGAGATCTTGCCGTCCGGTCGAACATTCACGTCACTCGACATCTCCTTCTCGCGCCAGAACACGACGGTCAACACATCGTCGGGTCCAATCACGTAGTCGCCGGGTGTAGGAACCCCAGCCGGGATGGTCCCGGCCGGCGTTTTTGCATCAGCGGGCGGCTTGGCATTTGCGCCGTTCGTGGTCGGGGGCGGCGCCGGCTGCTGCGTCGGCGGCTGCTGCGTCGGCGGCTGGGTCGGCGGCGGCTGCTGCGCGAAAGCGGTCGCGGCAGTGACACAGACGAGCGCCAGAGTGGTAATTCTTGTGTTCAATTGCATGTTGTTCCCCCGCGAAGTACCCAAGACGCGGACCACGTTATTTTGCAGCCCTGAAGGGCTGGATTCTCTTTCGCACATGCAGCCCTAAAGGGCTGGATTCTCTTCGCACATGCAGCCCTAAAGGGCTGGACTCTCTTTCGCACATGCAGCCCTAAAGGGCTGGACTACGAACGCCTCCAAGCGATTTATTGCCGGTATTCCTTAAAGGGCACCTGGCAATCGTGCTTGCGCAGGAAGTTCAGGAAGCGCTTGTAGTCGCGCTGCTCCATGTTGAACATGCGCGCCACGATCTTGTAATTACCCCTCGCGTCTTCCAGTCCCTTGCGCACGAGATCGCGAACGTTGCCCTTGGTGATCTCCCTTTCCATGTAGAGCGGATACACCGCCGACCAGAACGACTCGCGCTCCTCGGTCAGACGTTTGTACAGGTCGTCTGCAACGGTACGGCGACGTTCGCGTTTTGGACGCAGGCTCACGTCGCTCTGCATCCGCACCTCGACTGGCAGCTCTTCCGGAAGAATCGAATCGCTCCGTCCGGTCACCACCAGCCGCTCGATCACGTTCTCGAGCTCACGAACGTTGCCGGGCCAGGAGTACTCGCACAGCAATCGCATCGTGTCGGGGGCGAGCGCCTTGGCCACATGGCCGTGTCCGTTGCCGTTCCCGTTGGTGCCTCGCGAGAACTGAGCAAGAAAGTGTTCGATCAGCGGCGGGATGTCTTCGCGGCGCTCGCGCAGCGCCGGGACCGTCAGATGAATGACATTGAGCCGGTAGTACAAGTCCTCACGGAAGGTCCCTTCCGTAATCATGTCGCGCAGGTTGCGGTTGGTCGCTGCGATCACCCGGACGTTTACCCGGGTCGTAATGCGATCGGAGCCGACTTTCTGCAACTCGCCGGTCTCCATGAATCGCAGCAGCAGACCCTGCATGCGCGGGGTCATCTCCGCGATCTCGTCAAGGAAGATAGTGCCGCCGTCGGCCAGCTCGAGCTTGCCGATCTTGTCGCGATACGCACCCGTGAAGGACCCCTTCACGTGGCCGAAGAGTTCCGACTCGAGCAGCGTTTCCGGCAGCCCGGCGCAATTCACCGTGACCAGCTGCCGCGACGCGCGGCTGCTGCGACGGTGGATGGCGCTGGCGACCAGCTCCTTACCGACTCCGCTCTCACCGGTGACAAGCACCTTAGCCTCCGACCGCGCGATTCGCTCGATCTCCTGGACGAGCTCGACCATCGCGTTGCTGGTGCCGATCAATTCACCGTTGCCTTGCGCTCTCATTCGCCTCTCCCGCGAGTCCCCAAAGGGCAGTCCCGATCCGTCATTCTTTTCCCCGCTCCAGAAACTGCTCGAGATGTCGTTGGCTCCGGTCGTCCATCGCTCCGAACTGAGACCCGAGGCTTGCCGCCTGTCGCGGCCCTGTCTTCACGTGATATCGCTTCACCACGACTTCAGCGGTGAACGGCAGCGCGCCGAGATCGGCGCGCACCTGTGCGCGGGCTCCGATTGGAAGCCGTGCTTCGCACCCCAGCAAGATCCCTGATTGGCTGATCTCGAGGAGTTCGACCGGGTGCCGAAGCTCCACTCGAACGACCTCGTCCGAACGCAGCTCCGTTCTAGGCCACCGACGTCGCTCAACCATTGAACGGCGGGCTCCCTGCCCGCCTGACGAGTCCCCGGTGCTGCATGTTCAGACGCTTTCAGAAGCGATCTGCGGATCGCCGGTCGTCCATGCCTTGATCTGCGCCTCCAACGCCGACGGCATGGATAGAAATTCGAGCCCGATCAGGAAGTATTGACGGCCATCCGGTGAAGGAACATTCCGCACGTGCCGTACCTGGACGCGGGCTGGGGTTGCCTGCCCGTCGCAGTTCACCGTGATGTGATGCACGGACTGCGGCGTGAGCGCGACTGGCGATTCCACCAGCGCGCCACTCTTTCCGATGTCCACGAGCGGCAGGCCGATCACGGTGTCGAGCGTCCCCCGTAACTCGCCGACGATCTCGAATCGCGGCCGGCCCCTGCGATCCCCTAAACGACGTTTCATCCGCTGGCTGCCTCTCTGAATCGACTCGACAATCGATTTGTTTGCGCGGCGCTACGGGCGCGCTACGGGCGCAAGACGGAGCAGCGGGCCTGGCACTCTCACTGAACGAGGTCATCAGTGCAAGGAAGTCGCCACGATCCCGGCGACATTTCTCTACCCGCGAACGTCATACCCCCAATGAATGATGGCATTTACTGCATTCCCGCGAGAATTACGGTTCTGTCTATGGGAAAAGACTTACTATAGGCCGAAAAAAGTCCATCATCTGACAGACTTTAATCGCCACCGGACGACTGTGGGATGAGCCGGACCTGGATCTCCTTCGACGAAGGGACGGGCTGCCCGCCCCGGGTAGCAGGCTTGTAGAGCCATCTTTTTGCGGCAGTGACGGCAGCATTGTCATACGCGGGGTGGCTGCCTCGAACGATCTCAGCCGTGGTCACCCGGCCATCCGCGGCGATCTGAATCCGCAACAGACCGACGTACTCGGTCCGCGCCGCTGCCGCTGTTCGGCGGGACCCAGGCCGGCAGCTGCTCCCGCACCGCGACCGGGCCCACGAACTCCGCCTCGGGTTTCCCCGAGCGATTTGACGCGGTGCTGGTCGGAACAGGCGGAGGCGGCGGCGCCGCCGGAGGAGCCGACGGCGCCGCTGCCGGAGGAGCCGAGAGGGTCAGGAACTCGCCGGCCAGCAGTCGCAGGTCAGCGAGCAGCGTCTTTTCGGCGTCCGGCAGACTTTCGATCAGCTCTATCGTCCGCTTGAAAGCCGCATGCGCCGCATCGCGGTTCTTCGCCTCGTAGGCGCCCTTGGCCTCGGCGTACGCCTGTTTGGCAATCTGCGGGACGAGCTTCGAGCGCGCGCTCGTGAAGATCGATTGCATCCGCGGGGACGTATCGCTGGCCGGCGGGACATACATCGGGTTGTCGCGAACGAGGCGCTCCACAGTGGCAACCGCCTCCTTCTCGCGTCCCAAGGCGAGCTGACACAGCGCGCGATATTGCTCGAGATCCGTTCCGACCGACTCTCCGTTGACCGCGGGCATCGCCGCCAGCGCCTCTTCGTAGGCTGCGGCCCCGTACAGAGCGCGGACGCGATCTATGTCAATCGCGCTCGCAAGCTGCGGGACCGCCGGAATCTGCGGCGCTGCGGCCAGAGGAGAAAATGCCGTCACCCATAGCAGAACCAAGGCGGTTCGCGGTGCGCGCTTCGCGGTGCGTATTGCCAAACGCGAGACTTTCGTCACTGAGGTTTCCTCAAGTCGACCGACACCCTCGCCGGTCCTTTAAGAGTGACAACAACGGTCTGACGACGTTCGCCGAGGTCAGGGTGACGGAAGAGCACTTCATGGGTTCCGACACTCACCTGGTAATTGCCGATGGGTGTTTCGCCGACTGGCTTGCCGTCAATCCAGGCCTGCGCCCAGGGGAGCGCGTTGATGCTCAGAAGGCCGGACGGGACGTCGACGCGGACAGTCGCCGTCGAGCCGGCCGTGACCTGGACGGTTCGCCGCTCAGCGATCCCGAGAGTTTCATTGGTGAGCTGCAGATCGTGCGTTCCTGCCGGCAACATGATTCTGGCGGTCTGGCTCGTGCCGATCAGATCCGTGCCCCGGACGATCTGCAGCGGAACAGGAGCGCTGATGGTCAGCCATCCCACAGAGGGACCCGCAGAAGTCGACGGCATGGCGGCGGACAGGATCACCGAGGCCGTTTCTCCGGCGTAGAGGGCGACCTTCCGCTCGACCGTTCCGGTTGCACCAACCACCTGAACCCTGTGCGTGCCGGGTTCCAGATCGGGCGCAAGTAATGGGGAAACGCCGATCGGCTTGCCGTCGAGAAGGATTTTCAGCTTCGCCGGCTCGGTGACGACGCTGAGCGCGGCCTTCGTCCGAGGCGGCGGTCCAGAGTCGAACTGGACGTGGTGGACGACCGCGGCCCCCGCTCGCGCCAGGGTGCGCAGTGACTTCCGACGCGTCCCCGAGACCAGCTCGAATGTGTGTTCGCCCGGCGTCACCGACAGGTTCAACGGCGTCGTCCCCTGTCGCACACCCCCGGAGAGCACTTCGGCGCCGGACGGATCGGACTCGATCGTAAGGGAGGCCGAGGCGGCCTCCACGTCGAAGGGCTTCCACTTCCTGGCGATGTAGCCCGTGGCGCCATATCCGATCGCGGCCACGATCACGAGCACCGCAATCGCGATCGGCACCTGAAGTTGTTGACGGTTTGCGACAACCCCCCCGGCAACCTTCGGAGCGCCTATTCGCCCGGTTCGTTCCGAGCCGAAGGTATCGAGGGAGTCGGCCGCGTGTTCAGTTGAGGTGTGAGTCGAGCCGGAGAGCCACCGTGGCAGTTTGAGCATGACGAGTCTTCAGAGATAGAACCGACCGAGTCGCCGGTGATTCGGAAAACACACATGGATTGTGCACCGAACCACTAGGCGAGGTTCGTACCAACAGTTTTGTAATAAAAAGGCCCGGAATTACGGAGTTAGAGGTCAGATAGTCAACCCAATAAATGACTTTTGTCGCCAGCTTTTCTCCTCTAGCGGAGCCTTTTGTCACTGCGTTTGGACGTCGGGCTGCGGAGGCCGTTCCGATTGAGTGAAGGCGCAGAGAGTCCGGACGTCCTTTGCCGACATCGCCGCGTCATGCATCAGCAGGTAGGAAGGGAGCGGCATCGCCCCCTTGCGCGAAAGCTCGCATGACTCCTTCAACAGCTTCTGCTGCTCTTCGGAGTTGTATTTCGCCCACTCAGAGAAGTTGAAATGACTCCGGCCGTGATTGACGTGGTCGATCACCCACCACGACACCGGCGCCACATTACTGTACCAGGGCCAACGCGTGTCATTCGAATGGCAGTCGCGACACGACCGGTCGAGTATCGCGGCGACGTCAGCGGGTACTTGAACGCGCGCCGCAAGTGCCGTGGAAGGATCAGAGGCCGGGTTGGTTCGAGCCGGTCGAACGAACTGAATCGCCACGGCAATCACTGCCGCGCCGCCAAGCGTGAATCTTGCGATTTTCCAGAACCTCATCAACCGACAGGACGCGTGCCCGAGCCCCGGGCCCCGAGCCCCGGCCCCCAGCCCCGGCGAGCCCGGCCTACCCCACCTTCTTCTTCAATCTTTGCCACCACTTCGTGCCTTCGAAGTTGAAGCTGTCCCACCACGCTTCGAGCGCGGCGCGATCGCCGGCGAGCGCGGCTTCGCGAGTCACGCTTCGCGGCGGAGGTGAGAGCATGACCAGGCGGTCGTAGACACGCGCCCGCTCCGACTCCGACCCACGCGAGAGCAAGTGCCACAGCGTGAGGGCGTCCATTCGTCGTGACTGGGTGAGAATCAAATGAATCGCCTCGGCGCGAGCCCCCGCGTTACCAGACGTGTCGAAATCCAGGATGGCGAGTGCCTGCGCAAATCCCGGAGGCGCGTCGGCGAAGCGCGGAGTGCCGGGGCCGACGCCGGGACGCGTGGTCCCGATCGCTCCCTGCGGAATGAACGCCTCGCGTCCGCCGTAGGCGAGGAGCACCCATCCATGTGTCACGCGCAGGAAGCCGGCGCCGTTGTCATCCACCTGCAACGTGAACGCGCAGCCAAGATCAACCGCGGTCGCGGACGGCGTGTTCACGAAGAAGAATCGCGGCGGCGCTGAGATCTGCGCATGAATGGTTCCGCGCTCGAGCGACAGGCGATGATCGCGTCCGCCGGCGTTGACGAGCTGGATCCGCGTGTCGGGATCGACCTCGACGCGTCCGATCCGGCCGACGGCTATCCGCGCGCGCGATGCTCCGTCGGTCACCAGCCGACCTCCCCGCCGCAACAACCCCCCATCGTCCATCGACCGGCCATCGATCAGCGGGCTGCCGGCGATCGTCTGCACCGACCAGCCGCCGAACCATAGTCCCCATCCGAACCACACCGAGACGGCGAGTAGAACGCTCGCGGCCAACGCCGCGACCCCGCGAAACGTGCGAGACAACACCGACCGCCGAACGGGTTGGGCTGAGTCGGTTGCTTCCGAATGGTCTCTACGCGAGGGGAGAGCCGGCATCGCGCCTCGGTGGGCGAGCGGCCGCAGCAGCGACTCGAGCCGCTCCACGTCCGGATCCGGCGTACCGGATCCGTCCCACAGGTAATCGTCGTGTCGTTCTGTCGTTCATTGCGCCCAGCTTTTCGCGCAGCAGCTTCATGCCGCGGTGCAGGTTGACCCGCACCGACGCCGCCGTGAGCCCCGTGCGGACGGCGATCTCCGGTCCTGTCATGCCTTCAACCAGGCGGAGGATCAGCGTCTCGCGGTAGGCGTCCGGCAGCTGGCGGATCGTTTCGAGCACGGCGCTGGCTTCGGGGCCGGCCGCCGTGGCGTCGTGCGCCTCCAGCGTGTCGGGAAGCTCCACCGCCTCGATGCTGCTGCGGTGAAAATCCGTCGCACGATTCCGCGCGATCATCGACAGCCATCCGCCGAAAGCGGCCGGATCCCGAAGGTTGTCGAGGCGTCGCCACGCGGCGAGAAAGACGTCCTGGACGAGGTCCTCCACGTCGAGCCGTGACACGCGTGCCAGCAGCATCCCGTGGATCATGCGGGCGTACCGCTCGTAGAGCCGGGAGAACGCAGCCGCGTCGCCGTCGCGTGCACGCAAGACCAGCCGCGCATCTTCGGCGGCATGATCCGGCTCGAATCTGGTGGTCGTCATGCCGGAATGGACGCCGGATGCGAGCGCAATGACAGGCGGCACGCAAGAGGAGGACGACCGGCGCCGCGGGGCGTTAACAGGGACCCTTCCATGTGTACAATTACCGCGGATTTTATCGCACCCACCCGGAGGACCCATGAACCGTTCACTGGCCGCATCGCTGCTTGTGCTTCCACTCGCAGCGGGGTTTACGATTTCGCTTACCGCAGACGTCAAGACCCGTGAGAAGACACAGATCAAGTTCGAAGGCATGCTCGGCCGTGTTGTCGGAATGTTCGGCGGCAAAGGCGCCCGGGACGGCATCGTCACCAGCGCCGCCGTCAAAGGCAATCGGAAGGCGCTGATCGGTGACACCACAAGCCAGATCATCGACCTCGACGAAGAGAAGGTCTACGACCTCGACATGAAAAAGAAGGAGTACGAGGTCACCACCTTCGACGAGCTGCGCAAGAGGATGCGCGAAGCGCAGGAACGTGCCGCAAAGGACGCACAGGGTCAGGAAGGGCGTGAAGAGAAGGCTGAGAAGCCCGGCGAGAAGCCACAGAAGGAATTCGAAGTGGATTTCGACGCGAAAGAAACCGGGCAGCGCAAACAGGTCGCCGGGCACGACGCTCGCCAGGTGATCATGACGGTCACGGTCCGCGAGAAGGGAAAGAAGATCGAGGACGGCGGTCTGGTCATGACCGCTGACTCGTGGCTCGGTCCGGAAATCGCCGCGCTGAAGGAGCTCAGCGACTTCGACATGCGGTACTACACGAAGCTGTATGGCGGAACCGGGATGGGGCTGGCCGCCGAGCAGATGGCGATGGTGATGGCAATGTACCCCGCGCTCAAGGATGCGACCGAACGGATGAAGAAAGAAGGCGCGAATCTCAAGGGGACGCCTCTCGCGACGACCACTACATTCGAAGCTGTGAAGTCGCAGGCTATGGTCGAAGAAGAAAAGAAGCAGAACAGCGGTGGCGGCGTCAGCGGCATGCTCGCGCGCAGGATGATGAAAAAAGAAGACCCGAAGACGCGCGCCACCATCTTCACGATCCAGCACGAGTTCCAGGAAGTCTCGACGTCGGCGTCGGACGCGGATGTGCAGATCCCGGCGGGGTTCAAGAAGAAGTAGTCCAGCCCTTTAGGGCTGCATCAGCGTAAGGGTCAGTAGTCAGTAGTCAGTGAGCGTCGGAACGTAGCGCCTGCGACCGCGAGCGCGCAGCAGCCTGTCGCGCCGTAGTCGGTTCGCGTGCGCAGCAAGCGAGGGGCTTTGCCCCGAGCGAAGAAAAAAATGAAACGACGAAGATTCCTGAAGGCGATACCTGCGGCGGTGGCGGCGGGTATCGCCGTTCCGACACTTGCGCAGCAGGGGGAGCAGGCGCCGCGTCTCGGCAAGGAGACGCTGGACTGCGCGGAGAAGATCTTCGGCGTTGATTTCACCGAGCAGCAGGAAGAACAGGCGCTCAACGGCGTCAACCGGAATCTCGACGCGTACGAACGGCTGCGCGGCGTCGACATTCCGCTCGATACCGAGCCGGCCGTCACGTTCAGGCCGTACCTGCCTGGCAAGAAACCGAAAGCGGGCGCGACACCGGGCGCAAGAATCAACGTCCGGCTGCAGGCGCCGGCCGCGCGGGCGGCATCGCTGGACGATCTTGCCTTCCTGCCGGTGACGGCCCTCGCGCCGCTCGTTCAGCGTCGTGACGTGTCGTCCACCGACCTGACGAAGATGTACCTCGAGCGCCTGAAAAAGCACGGCGCGCGACTGAATGTCTTCGTCACGCTCACCGAGGAGCTCGCCCTGGCCCAGGCGGCGCAGGCGGACCGCGAGATCAAGAGCGGCAAGTATCGTGGACCGCTGCACGGGATCCCATGGGGAGCGAAGGATCTTTTCGCGACCAAAGGCATCCCGACCACATTTGGCGCCGGACCCTACCAGAACCAGGTCATCGACCACGACGCGACGATCGTCGAACGGCTGCGCGACGCCGGCGCGGTGCTGGTCGCGAAGCTCTCGCTCGGCGCGCTGGCGCAGGGGGATCGATGGTTCCGCGGTCAGACCAAGAACCCATGGAATCCGGACGATCCGCAGCGCGGCGGCTCCAGTGGCTCGTCGGCCGGTCCAGGGTCCGCGACAGCTGCCGGTCTGGTCGGTTTTGCGATCGGCACCGAAACGCGTGGATCGATCATTTCCCCTTCAGCGGTGAATGGTGTCGTCGGCATGCGCCCCACCTACGGGCGCATCAGCCGTTACGGCGCGATGGCGCTGAGCTGGACGATGGACAAGATCGGCCCGATGTGCAGGTCGGTCGAAGATTGTGCGTTGGTGTTCAACGCGATCTATGGTCCCGACGGACGCGACGATACCGTCGTCGACGCGCCATTCATGTGGAACCCGGACGTCCCGCTGTCCAGGCTGAAGATCGGCTACATCAAGGCGGAGTTCGAGCCGCCGGTACCCGGGCAGGTCGAGGCGAAGGGCGTGGTGAAGGCGGACGTGGTGAGGGTCGCGGTGAAGCTGGCCGCGGCGAGACGGGGCGCGGTGAAGCGGGTCGCGGCGACCAGGCCGGCCGCGGACGCGGAGGTGTGCCGCCCGAAGAACAGCGGCGCCGCCGCGAAGAACAGCTCAAGGTGTTGAACGACGCGCTCGATGTCTATCGCAAGGCAGGGGCGACGCTGGAGCCCATCGAGCTACCGGGCACGCGGCTCGCCGGCATGATCAACTTCATCCTGACGACCGAGGGCGCGGCCGCGTTCGACGATCTGACGCGCAGCCAGGGCATCAACGACCCCTCGCTCGGCAACTGGCCCAACGCGTTCCGTACTCACCGGTTCGTGCCGGCCGTCGAGTACATCCGCGCCCAGCGCGCCCGCACGCTGCTGATCCGCGAGATGGACGCGCTGATGTCGAAGTACGACGTGTTCATCACGCCGACCGGAAGCTCGAGCCTGGGGCTTACGAACCTCACAGGCCACCCGGCCGTTGCTCTCAAGGCCGGGTTCGTGGCCAACGCGCCGGTGGAGATCATGGTCACCGGCCGACTCTACGAGGAAGCCACGATGCTGCGCGTCGCCCTGGCCTACGAGCGCGCCACCAAGTGGCACACCATGAATCCTTCGCTGTAACGACGGCAACCGCCGGCAGGGACGCGTCAGGTCCAGCGTCCGTCGACGAGGTGAGAGGTGCGCGGGATTGCTGCGGGCACCCACGCGGTCCTGTCGCTCAGCGCGCGCTGACAATCCCGCGTCACTGATTGCGCGGCGGCGTCGAGGGCACATCAGGTCCACGGCGCCCCCGCCTACGCCAAAGGCTCCGGCGAGGTCTCGCCGAAGCGCTCCGCGCGGAGGCGGATCGGCCTGACGCCGGGAAAATCAAACTTCCGGCGCTGCCTTACGATGGCGGCTCCGGCCGCGGGTTATCCGCATGCCGGTAGAGGATCGGTTGGGCGTAGAGGTGTTCCTTGCGTCAGTGGCGAATCCGCGCCTCCGCCGATCGGAACGCCTGCAGTTCGATTTTCGAACTGACGCCCTCCGGCTGGCCGCATCGCGCCGTGGACCTGACGTGCCCCCGCCGACGCCGGTCACATTTGTCGGGCGGGATTGGCAGGCGGGCTCGCGGGTGGCGCACGGCGGGCGCCCGCTTTTTGTGAAGCGCGCGTACCCGAAGCCACGACGCGAGCGCGCCTCAAAAAAGTGGGCTGCCGGGCGACGGGCCCCGCGTGGGTGCCCGCAGCAATCCCGCGTCGCGTTGCGCCGACCGTCTGATCACCGTTGAGTGATGGAATCGCACCGACGCCAAAGCGCCGGCGACGGTCATTTCTCTCGTCTCGCCAATGCGGCGAGCGCCTGCGACTGCTCGTACTGCCCGAGCGAATCCGCCAGCTTGATGTACATCTCGCGGGTCGGACCGGAAATCGCGTGGTGCCGGGCGGCGGTCTGCAGGACCTGCGACAGTTCGTAGCCGGCTGGCATCGTCCCCGCGGCGCGAAGCGCGCTGGCGACGGATTCCTCTGAGATGTCGCTGCGCCTCAGGACGGCCTGCAGCACACGGCCGCGTTCGTAAGCTCCGCCGAGCGTCTCGACCGCCGTGAAGAACGGGGCGCGCTGCGGGCCTTCGATCGAGTTGCGGGAAATCTGCAGCAGGAACTCGGCCGCTTCGTAGTCTGAATTGAGATCGGCCACCGATTTGAGCATGGTCGCCGTGACGTCGGCGGAAAGATCCGGACGTGCCGCCAGCGTGCTGAGCACGCGGCGGTGCTCGTAGTCGCTCTCGATGGTCGACAGCGCGGCGAAGAACTGGGAACGGGCCGGCTCGATCGATTGCTGCTTCACGATCTGCATCAGCAGCGACGCCAGCTCGTAGTCGGACGCAATGGTGTGGCTGGCGTCGAGCGTCGACACCAGGAGCTCGGTGCTGAGCGGACCGCGCTTGAGCGCGGATCCGAATACGCGTCGCAGCTCGTAATCGCTTTCGATCGTTCGCGCCGCGTCGAAATACGCACGGCGTGTGGCTTCGTCGGTGACCAGGCGATCCCCGGACTCGATCAGCAGCGACGCCAGTTCGTAGTCGGATGAGATTTCCCGCCCCGCCTGTTCGAGGGCTTGTCGCGCCGTGTTCGGATCGATGTTCATCGTGAAGAGCTCGGTGAAGTAGCGTCGCTTCGCCCAGCCGCCTTCGATGCGCGTGATCTCCGCGAGCAGCCCCGCGGCTCCCTGCGCTTTGAAAATGCGCGCCGCGCGCTCCTTTGCGCCGATCGCGCTCTGCCGGATGAACCGCGGCAAGATTTGCGACAACCACTGCCGGCCTTCGGGATCGATGGCCCGTTCCGAGGAACCGACCCAGAACCGCCGCGTGATGTTGCCCGACGCATCGGCGGTGAACTCGACCGACCTGCCGCGGAGCCAGCCGCCGTCACTGATCCGCAGCTGCGCGCCCGGCGACATCCGTTTCACATCCGTGTCGTCGTCACTGAACTCGAACTCCCCTTCGTACCTCACTTCGAGTCTCTCGCCGTTGTGCGACCAGCTCATGTTCCCGCTGCTCTTCTGACCAGAGCCGGACGTATGCATCGAGAGAGACGGGCCGTGGGCGCTGACGGCAGCGCTGGGTGCCGAGGGTGCGCTCTGTGCCGCGGGAGAGGGTGCGGGGGGTGCGAGGGGTGCGGAGGGTGCGACGGGTGCGGCGTGCGAGAGGGTGCGGAGAAGTGCGGAGGGGGCGGAGGGGTGCAGTCGGTGCACTCGCCGCGGTTGGCGCAGTCGGCGCACTAGCCGCAGTTGTCGGAGTTGGCGCTGTCACCGCCGCGCGTCGGGCTCGTGCGTCGTGCTGCACCCGTCGCACTTGTGCGCACTTGCGGCGCACCGTCGCACTGGTCGCACTCGCCGCGACCCTGGCACGCGGCGCGCTGGTCGGCACTTGCCGGTGTCGGCGCTACGGCCGGCACTGGCGTCGACTGGCGTGTTGCCGGAGCGCAGTTCCGTGCGCGGCGCGGTGATGACGACCGTCGCGCCTATGCCGGCGACGAGTGCGAGCGCGGTGGTGACCGCAAGCCAGACCGGGCCGCGGCCGGCGTGCGACATCGGCGCGCCCACCAGCAGCCGGCGGATCCGCTGCAGCAGTACGCCGCCGCTGGCGGCCATCACCAGCGGACGCGCGATGCCACGATGTTCTTCGAGGTCGGCAAGCGCACGGGCGTAGGCCACCGGGTCGCCACAGAGACTGACCGCGAGATCGTCGCAGCAGTTCTCGCGCTCATCACGGATCCGGCGCGACAGCCACCACACCGCTGGGTGATAGAAGAGCAGCGTCTCGAGCAACGTCTGCAGGAGGTTGACCAGGTAATCGTGCCGGCGGATATGCGCGAGCTCGTGTGCGAGGATCGACTCGATCTGCGTTGGCGACATCCCGGCCAGTGCGCTCACCGGAAAAAGGATCACCGGCCGCAGGCAACCGATCACCGTCGGCACGACGACCGCGGAGGACTGGAGAAGGCGGACGGTCCGCGAAATGTGCAGCCGCCTGGAAAGACGGACGACCATCCCCTGCAGCTCACGCGATGCCCCCGTGGAGGCGTGACGCTTCATCCGCTGCACCCACATCCAGCCGCCAAGAAGACGCACGGTCAGCAGCGATACGCCGGCCAGCCAGACGCCAACAAGCATTGGAAGCCACGCTTCGATGCGGAAAGACGGGGTGCCGAAGGTGCCGGGGGTGCCCAGGGTGCCGGGGGTGCCCAGGGTGCGAGGGGTGCTCAGGGTGCCAGGGGTGCTCAGGGTGCCAGGGGTGCTCGGGGTGCCGGGGGTGCTCCGGGTGCTCGGAGTGCTGAGAGCAACCGCGGTGCTCACGGTAGTGGCGCGATAGGCCTGCCAGCCGGTGACGAGCGGCATCGTTCCCATCAGCGCGAGTGCTATGGCGGATACGACGTAACGCACATCCGCGGCGCTCCGCTGCAGCAGCCGCAGCGCGATGGCCGCGAGAATGCCGATCAGCGTCCCTTGCCATGCGAAGTGCAGCAACGCCCACCCGATCGCCTGTGCCGCGGGCTCGCGAAGCAGCGTCTCAATCGCGGTCATCGCCCACCTCCCTTCGCTCTTCAATGAGCTTCCTGATCTCGGTCAGTTCCTCAGACGAAGCGCGTCGCGTCGCGAGGGCCTGCATCACCAGCTTGCTCGAGGAGCCCCCGAACGCGCGATCCAGCAGGTCGCGCACGAGCTGCCGCTGAGTCTGCTCCTGCGAGAGCTTCGCCTGGTAAATGTGTGTGCGGTCGCTTTCGTCGCGCCGGACGAGCCCCTTCTCGGTCATGATCTGCAGCATTTTCAACGCTGTCGTATACGCCGTCGGTCGCTCGCGTGACAATGTGTCGTGCACTTGCCTCACGGTGCTGGCGCCACGCTCCCACAACACACGCAGGATCGCGAGCTCGGTATCGGTCGGCCGGGGAACCATCGCTTTCGCCATAGCGCCGTACTATCTACGAACGCCTTCGTATTGTCAACGAAGACTTTCGTAGGCCAGCTCCGCTGCGCCTAACGCCTAACTACTAACTTCTAATTCCTAACAGATACACTTGTCTTTCCGTTTAGACGTTAGAGGTTAGGAGTTAGGAGTTAGAGGTTAGAAGTTATCAGCGAAGGAGCGTCTTATTTGGATCCAGGAACATACGCACAATTCGATACGTCCGAAGGGGCCTTCACGATCCGCCTTTTCGAGAAAGAAGCGCCGAAAACGGTCGCCAATTTTGTCGGGCTGGCCGAAGGGACGCGGGAGTGGAGCGATCCGCAGAGCGGGCAGAAAAAGAGCGAGCCGTTCTACAACGGCGTCGTCTTTCACCGGATCATCGACGGCTTCATGATCCAGGGAGGCGACCGGCTCGGCACCGGCACCGGCGGCCCCGGTTACAAGTTCGCGGATGAGTTTCACCCCTCGCTTCGTCACAGCCGCTCGGGGATTCTCTCGATGGCGAACTCGGGACCGAATACCAACGGCAGTCAGTTCTTCATCACACTCGGGCCCACGCCACATCTCGATAACCGCCACACCGTGTTCGGTGAGGTCGTAGAAGGACTCGACGTGGTCAAAAAGATCGGATCGGTGCCCACTGGGCCGAATGACCGACCCCGCAAGCCCGTGGTCATCAACCAGCTGACCATAAAACGGGTGTGAGTAAACCCGAGTCGCTGGATTCGTTACTGCCGATCGTTTATCAGGAGCTGCGGCGTCTGGCTGCGGGCTATCTGCGCCGGGAGCGACCGGGGCAGACGCTCCAGCCGACCGCGCTCGTCCACGAGGCGTACCTCCGGCTGATGAAGGACCGCCCCGGACGGTGGCAGAATCGCGCGCACTTCTGCGCCATCGCCGCGCATTCGATGCGGCAGATCCTGATCGAGCGCGCGCGGGCTCGCGGCGCCGCGAAGCGGGGCGGCGCGCGTCAACGCATCACGCTGGACGAAGGCCTGGTGGCAGGCACCGATCGATCGATTGATCTCATCGCGCTGGACGAGGCGCTCCAGCGGCTCGCGGAAATCGATCCGGAGCAGGCGCGCCTCGTCGAGCTGCGCTTCTTCGGCGGCCTCACGGTCGAAGAAACCGCCGAAGCGATGGACATCTCTCCGGCGACAGTCAAGCGGCACTGGACCGTCGCCAAGGCGTGGCTGACGCGCGAGCTCGAGGGGCTGGCGGACGCATGAACGCAGCGCGATGGAAGCAGGTCAACGACCTGTTCCATGCGGCGCTCGAAAAGGACCCGGCGGATCGGGACGCGTTTCTCGCGTCCGGGGCGCATGACGATCCCGATCTTCTGAAGGAAGTACAGTCGCTCCTCGCCGCACACGAACGGGGCTCCGGTCAGTTCCTCGAGAGCCCGGCGTGGGGCGTCGCTCCCGAGCTGATGTTCGACGATCCGGCTGAGACGCTGGTCGGCAAAGCCATCGGGCCGTATCGGATCATCGAGGAAATCGGGCGCGGTGGTATGGGCGTCGTCTACGCCGCCGAGGATACCCGCCTCGGCCGCCTCGTCGCGATCAAGGCGGTCACGCCTGAATCTTCCGGCGACCACTCGCGGCGGGAACGGCTCCGTCGCGAAGCAAGGGCCGCCGCGGCTCTGAGCCATCCTGCAATCGCCACGGTGTATGCGCTCGAAGAGTTCGAAGGAAGCCTGTACATCGTTTCAGAGCTCGTCCGCGGCCAGACGCTGCGTGAAGAGCTGCGTGACGGTCCGCTGCCGCCCGACCGGTTGCGATCAACCTTACTGGAGATCGCCGAAGCTCTCGCCGCTGCGCACGATGGAGGAATTGTTCACCGGGATCTGAAACCTGAGAACGTGATCAGGTGCATCGACGGGCACGTGAAGGTGCTCGACTTCGGCCTCGCCAGAATCGCCGGTCGCGAATCGGATCCGACGATGACGCGGCTGACCATGGCCGGGATGGCCCTCGGCACACCGGGGTACATGGCGCCGGAGCAGATGACGGGAGGCGTGGTCGACGCGCGCACCGACATCTTCGCATTTGGCGTCCTCGCCGCGGAGCTGGCCACGGGCGGCCACCCTTCGTCTGGCGCAATCAGCGGCACGTGGAGCGTTCCCGAGCTGCAACCGATCATCCGGCGATGCGTGAACACCGTTCCCGACGAACGCTATCGGTCCGGCGCCGATCTCGCGGCGGCATTGCGAAGTGTGCTCTCCGGCGCCAGAGATGGCGGCGCTGACGACGGTTTGTGGTGGTGGCGCTTCCACCAGACGTCGATAGCCGTGGTCCTCGCCGCGATGCCGGCCGTTGCCTGGTGGATCCGCTCGTGGATCGGCAGACCGTACGGTTCATGGCTGTTCTTTCTGTCGCTGGCGCTCGCGACTGTTTCAGTGACGCTGCGGCTGAACCTCGCCTTCACGGCGCGCGTGCATCCCGCGCTGCTTCCGGCGCAGCGCCGCCGGGTATTTCCGGCGCTCCCGCTGGTGGACTCGTCGCTCGCCGTCCTGATGATCGTCGCCGCAACCCGACTCGCCGAAGCGCACGACGAAGTCGCCGGCCTCCTGATCGGCCTCGGCATCGTGACGCTCGCCTCAGTCACGCTGATCGAACCCGCCACCACCCGCGCCGCCGGTATCGAATAGCAGCCGAGGCCACGCGGGATTGCTGCGGGCACCCACGCTACTCGCCGGCGGGCGCACGTCAGGTCCACGGCGCCTCGGCTTGACGCCGGGAAAAACGAACCTTCGGCGCTAGCCTTACGATGGCGGCTCCGGCTGGGGTTGCTTGCACGCTGTTTGAGGATCGGTTGGGCGGACGGGCTATCCATATGGCGGTGGCGAATCACCGCCTCCGCCGATCGAAACGCCTGCGTTTCGTTTTTCGAACTGACGATGCCGGCTAGCCGCATCGCGCCGTGGACCTGACGTGCCCCCGCCGGCATCGTTCTGAAAGTTCGTCAGAGTGATCACATCCTCGATTGGCGCATGTGATCGGTCGCATACGCGATTCGAGGGACGCACGCCCCAGTTCGATAACGCGGGATTGGCGGGCGGGCTCGCGGGTGGCGCACGGCGGGCGCCCGCTTTTTGTGAAGCGCGCGTATCCGAAGCCAGGCCGCGAGCGCGCTTCAAGAAAGTGGGCTGCCGGGCGACGGGCCCCGCGTGGGTGCCCGCAGCAATTCCGCGTTGAGTTACGGGGCGGGCGGCCACACCGCCATCGGACCCGACTCGAGCACGGAGACATCTCGGTGGCACTGGGTTTGCCTCAGGCAGGCTGTTGATCCCTGCATGCCGAAGCGTGTATCCACTCCTGACACACCAGCCGCAACTCTGACACCGGGAGCGCGACAGCAGATCGCTCTCGCGCGTGCAGAATTCCGACACGGGCAACTCCGTGAAGTGCTGGCTCAAACACCCGCGGCGATCTGCGTCACGCGTGGTCCTCATCACATCGTCGACACGATCAACGAGCGATATCGCGAGCTGATCGGGGATGTCGAAATCATCGGCAGGAAAATGCGCGACGCGTTCGCACAGCCGGACCAGCGCACGATCGAGTTGATGGACCTCGCCTACCAGACGGCGGAACCGCAGAAGGCGCGCGAACTGCCGATCGCGATGCAGACGCCGGGCGGACCGCAGGTCAGGTTCTTCGACTACGTCTATCAGCCGCTGCTCGACGAGTCGCGAGCGTCTTACGGCCTGATGGCGCACGGCATCGATGTGACCGAGCAAGTACAGGCGCGGCGCGCGCTCGAAGCACGAACGCGGGAACTCGAACAAGTCGCTGCACGCCTCCGCCTTGCGGTCGAAGCCGGTCGCCTCGGCACCTGGGAATGGGAGCTGCCCGGACGCCGCGTGATCTGGTCGCCGGATGTCGAGCGCATCCACGGTCTCGAGCTCGGGACGTTCGGTGGGACGTTCGCGGCGTTCCAGGAACATATTCATCCGGATGACCGCGAACGGGTGCTCGCGCAGGTCGAGGATACCCTCGCGAACCATTCGCCGTACCTGCTCGAGTACCGGATCATCCGTCCGGACGGCGAGTTGCGGTGGATCGAGGCGCGCGGACAAATGTTCCTCAATGCAGCCGGCGAGCCCGAGCGCGTCGTCGGGATCTGCATGGACATCACCGACCGCAAAGAGGCGGAGACCTCGTTACACAGCGCCGCCGAGGCCCTCGAACGATCGAACCGGGAGCTCGATGCTTTCGCCTATGCGGCGTCGCACGATCTGCGGGCGCCGCTCCGTGGCATCGCCAATCTCGCAGGATGGATCGAAGAGGACCTGACCAGTGCTGGCCCGCTTCGCGACGAGACGCACGAGATGCTCGATTTGATGCGTTCCCGCATGCACCGCATGGAAGCGTTGATCGAAGGGATCCTGCATTACTCGCGCGCTGGCCGAGCCCCGCAGAAAGTCGAGCAGGTCGATACCCGGAAGCTGGTCGGTGAAGTGGTGGATCTGCTGGCGCCGGGCGACAACGTCACAATCAACATCGGCCAGCTGCCGACTCTGCAGTCGGCGGCGCTGCCGCTGCAGCAGATATTCATGAACCTGATCGGCAACGCGCTGAAGCATTCGGCTCGGCGCGACGCGGTCATCGGCATCGACGCGACGGACCGCGGCCGCCTCTACCAGTTCAGTGTCCGTGACAACGGGGTCGGCATCCCGCGGGAGTATCACGAACGGATCTGGGGGATCTTCCAGACGCTCGAACCGCGCGATAAGGTAGAAGGGACGGGCATCGGTCTGTCGCTGGTGAAGAAGCTGGTCGAGTCGCACCACGGGCGCGTCTGGGTGGAATCCTCGCCGGGCCAGGGGGCCACGTTCTTTTTCCTGTGGCCCAGAAGGCGAAGACCGCAGCCTAGGCTGGACTCAGGGAACTGCACTGCGAGTGATATGGAAAAAACGCTGAACATCCTGCTCGTCGAGGACGATCAGGTGGACGTAATGAACGTCACGCGGGCATTTGGGAAGAACAAGATCGCCAACCCGCTGTTTGTCGCAGCCGACGGCATCGAGGCGCTCGAGATGCTTCGCTCCGGCGCCGTCCCGCGCGATCGGCGGCTGATTCTCCTCGATCTCAACATGCCGCGCATGAGCGGCATCGAGTTTCTTCGCGAGCTGCGGGCCGACCCCGAACTGCACGCCACGCCGGTTGTCGTCCTGACGACCTCCGACGATGAGCGCGACAAGGTCAATGCATACGACCTGAACGTCGCCGGCTACCTGCTGAAGCCGGTCACGTTCATCAACTTCGTCGAGCTGATGGCGGCGCTCAACAAGTACTGGACGCTCGTGGAACTTCCCTGATCGATGTCACTCCCCCTCCGTGTCCTTCTCGTAGACGACGACGAGGTCGACAGACTGGCGGTGAAGCGGCTGTTGCGCCAGACGCGCTTCGACGCGGTCGTCGATGAGCGCAGCGATCGTTCTGCTGCGATGTCGGCGCTCACTCCACAGGCCTTCGACTGTGTCCTGCTCGACTACGCCCTTCCCGGCGCGGACGGTGTCGAAATCCTCAAGGAGATTCGCGCGAAGGGAGAGACGGTCCCGGTAATTGCGTTGACTGGGCAGGGGGACGAAGAGGTCGCCGTCGAATTGATGAAGGCGGGGGCGGCGGACTACTTGAACAAGAACAGCCTCACCGCGGAGCGTCTGGAACGCAGCCTGCGTTATGCGCTCGCGCTCCACCGCGCCGACGAAGAACTCCGTCAACTGCTCGTGCGTGAGCAGCATGCGCGACAGGAAGCGCAGGCGGCCAACCGTGCGAAAGACGAGTTTCTCGCCACCCTGTCGCACGAGCTGCGGACGCCTCTCAATGCCATCCTGGGCTGGGCGCGTCTGCTGTCGAGCGGGAATCTCGATCCGCAGACAGCGAGGAAGGCGATCGAGATCATCGAACGCAACACCCGGTTGCAGGCGCAGCTGATCGAGGACCTCCTGGATATTTCCCGGATCATTACCGGGAAGCTGCGCCTCCACCTGCGCGCCGTCCCCGTCAGTCGCATCATCGACGCGGCCGTGGACTCGGTCCGTCCGTCCGCTGATGCGAAGCGCATCACGATCGATGCGGCGCTGGCGGACCCCGATCAACCGTTGCTCTGCGACGCAGCCCGCATGCAGCAGGTCCTCTGGAACCTGCTCACCAATGCGATCAAGTTCACGCCTGAGGGCGGCACGATCCGCGTGACCGCTGAACGGGTGGACGATGCCGCGCTGGTGATCGGGGTTGCCGACTCGGGGATGGGAATCACCCCGGACTTTCTGCCCTTTGTGTTCGATCGGTTCCGGCAGCAGGACGCCGCCTCGACGCGCGCGCACGGAGGTCTCGGGCTGGGGCTCTCGATTGTCCGTCACGTCACCGAATTGCACGGCGGCACAGTCGAGGCGAAGAGCGAAGGCGAGGGGCGCGGCGCGACATTCTCCGTCCGCGTCCCGCTGGCGCCGGCGGATTTCCTGGTTGCCGGACGTCCGGTATCGCCGTAGCTGTTCTGACCCCGTCATGCCCGCGTCCGCCTCCGCCAAGGCTACGGCGAGATCCGCCGAAGCGCTTCGCGCGAAGGCGGCACACCTACAGTCGCTCTGAAAGCAGCGCCACGCTCAACGCATACGTGTGCGCGCAGTTGTAACCGAGCAGCGCGTCGTAGTTGTCGTAGAGAAGAAAGTTGCGCCGCCCGGCGGAGACGAGCGACGCGTCGATCGCGGCATTCGGCAGCGGATTGTTCGCGGTCGTCCGCAGGCCCATCTTTCGCCAGTAGACCAGCGGCTGTGGCTCGGTCATGGACCGCTCCGCACGGCAGCCGGTCTCGCGGCGCGGGACCGCCTCCACCGCCTTGTCAGCTGTCCCGAGCACTCTCACCTCGCGGCCCCACAACGCGCCGGTCCGCCAACCGTGCTGTTTCAGGTAGTTGGCAATCGACGCAAATACGTCAGCCTGCGAACCCCAGATGTCCTTGCGGCCGTCGTTGTCGAAGTCCTCCGCGTATTTCAGATAACTCGAAGGCATGAACTGCGGCTGCCCGAGAGCCCCGGCCCAGGAACCCTTGAGCCGATCGAGCTCGATGTCGCCGCGGTTCACGATCTCCAGCGCGCTGAACAGCTCGTTGCGAAACATCGGGCCGCGCCGCGGATCGTAGGCCAGAGTGACAAGAGTGGGGATCGTCGGCCTCACCCCGGCGAACTTTCCGAAATTCGACTCGAGCCCCCAGACCGCGACCAGTACGCGTGAGGGGACGCCGTAGTGGCTCTCGACTTTCGCCAGCACGGCGCGATGCTGCTTGTACATCCGCTGGGCGGTGCGAACCGTGTCGCGCGTCAGCCGGCGCTTCAGATACGACTCGAGATCGAGCGTGAACTCCGCCTGCGTGCGATCGCGTTCGAGGATCTGTTCCACCGGCTGCACTCCGGCAAAGGCGCGATCGAGCAGCGCCGCCGGGATTCCGCGTGTTTCGGCTTCGGCGCGAAGGTCCGCCATCCACTTGTCGAATGGCGGCAATGGTTCCGGTTGCTGATAACTCCAGACCTCGAAGTCCAAACTCCAAACCACCGAGATCAGGAGGACACACAAGAACAACCGGACCGAACGCATGAAGGGATTCTAAACCCCTCCGCCCGACCTGAGGCTGATGTTCAGCGGAACGGTTTCACCCCGCCGCACGCGTACCTCGGTCGAAAACGTCCGATACCCCTCTCTCTGCACCTCGATGCGGTGTGGACCCTCTGGCAGTTGGATCGTCAGCGGCTCACGGCCGGCCAGCGTGTCCCACTTCTGCCCGTCGACGATGAGCGTGGCGTCTCCAGGCTGCACGCGAACCACGATCGCCCCGCCCTCGTCGCTTCGAATTTGTCCGCGGGGCTCGTCCGGTCGCCGCGAGTCGCCGGGATAGGAGGGGGGTGCCTGCCTGGCACCTGGATCCGGACGCGGCCGTTCGGCAGCAGGGTCTCCTGCGGCGAGCGGTTCCATTGCGCGTCTGAGCTGATATCCCTCTCTGGGCAGGAATTGCATCGGTTCGCGAATGGTGCGATGCCCCTCGAGGAAGATCTCGATGACGTGTTCGCCGGGGCTCAGGTGCAGCCGCTGAAAGGTGCCGTCAAACGAATCGACCATCCCGACGTAGTAGCCGTCGACGTACACCTGCGCCTCCCGCGGGCTGACCTGGATCCGCAGCGAGGCCTCGTCGTAGACGTATCGATATCCTGGATATTGCGAATACCAGAACGACGGATAGAAGCCGTACGGGCCCCATCCCGCGTCCCAGAAGTAAGGGTTGTAGAAGGAACGGTAGTAGTAGGGACGGTAGTAATAAGGACGATAGAAGCCGGCGCCAACGACACGCACCGACCCCGGACGTATGCCGGCGCGGCCGCGTTGCGCGTACACATCGGCCGGCGCGAGAACGAACGTGACGGCGAAGAAACCAGCGACAAGACTCAAGGAACGGAGACTGCGACGCATCGTATCCCTCTCTAAGGCAGGCGACTCGAGCATTGCAAGTCGCGCACCAGAGGTCCGCGCCGCGCTACAGGCATCGAGCCCCTCGAGAGGGCCGGCGGGAGTCGCCCGGAGAGGTCAGCCGTGTCCTATTCCGTCCGCAACGCGATCAGTGGATCCACTCGTGCGGCCCGGCGTGCGGGGAGGTAGATCGCGGCAGTCGCGATCGCGGCAAGAATCACCGCGATCGACGCGAACGTCACGGCGTCGGTCGCAGGCACGTTGAAGAGCAGCCCGCCCATGAACCTCGTGAACAACAGCGCCCCGGCAAGGCCAATGGCTATCCCCAACGCGACGACCACCAGTCCCGCACGCATGACGGTCCCCACAACCTTCCGTGGTGTTGCGCCGAGCGCCAGACGGATGCCGATGTCGCGGACCCCCTGGCTGACGAGGTAGGCAATCACCCCATAGGTACCTACGGCTGCAAGCCCCATCGCAAGCAACGCAAACAGCGACAGCAGCGACATTGCGAAACGCCGCCGCGCCAGCGATTCATCGACACGCTGCTCCATCGTCCGCACGTTGTATATCGGCAGGTCGGCGTCGAGCTCCCGGATCTGCTGCCTGACCGACGGCGCGATCGTGATCGGGTCGGGTGACGTCGAGCGGATGACGACGTTCAGGGCGCGCGATGGCCGCTGTTTGTGCCAGAAGTACATGGCGATCCGCGGATCGCCGGCGTCGAGGGCGTATTGCCGGACGCGTCCTGAGACGCCGATCACCGTCATCCACGGTGTATCGGGCCGGACGTCGAAGCCGCCGGTGCGGATCCGCTTGCCGACGGCGTCCTGCCCCGGCCAGAGGTCCTCGGCCATCCGCTGGTCCACGACCACGACGATCGGCGTCTCGCGCGTGTCCTGATCGTTGAAGAACCTGCCGCGCACGAGCGGGATCTCCATGGCCTTGAAGTAATCACCGGCGACGGTGCGAATGTCGACGTTGATGAACTTCTCCCCGGCTGGCGCATTCCGTCCTTCAACGGTGATCGGTCCCCACGCAAACATCTGACTGAGCGGGAGGGCGGTGACACCACCGGCTGCGGTCACGCCGGGGACCGCGTTGAGCCGATTCCACAGCTCGCGGTAGGTCTCGTACACGCGGCCAGCGTCGGCGTACTTCCGTCCCGCCATCGTCAATTCCAGCGTCAGCACGCGCGCGGGATTGAAGCCTGGCGCGACATCGTGAACGCGGGCGAAGCTGCGAACCAGCAGCCCGGCGGCGATCAGGACCATGACACACAGCGCCAGCTCACCGGCGACCAGAAGACCGCGCAATCGTCCGCCGCGCCCCCAGAGGCTTTGCCCGCCGGATGATCCGCGCTCGGAGGCCTTCAGCGACGTGTGCAGATCGACGGTCCCGAGCCGCAGCGCCGGAGCAAGGCCGAAGATGATTCCAGCGGCGATCGAAACGGCGGCGGTGAAGAGCAGCACAACCCCGTCGATGCCCACGTCGTGCAAGCGAGGCACGCTCCTGGTGCCGAGCCGGTGGATCGCGTTCACGCCCCAGAACGCCAGCACCAGTCCACCGATACCGCCCAGCAGCGAGAGCAGGACGCTTTCGGTCAGCAGCTGCCGGACGATCCGACCGCGGCTGGCTCCAAGTGCCGCGCGAATGGCGACTTCCTTACGGCGTGCCAGCGCGCGCGACAGCAGCAGGTTCGCGAGGTTGGCGCACGCGATCAGCAGAACGACGCCGACCGCGGCCATCAGCAGGATCACGGCGCGCGTGACATCACCGACGACTTGTTGCTGGAGAGGGACGACACTGAACGTGAGGCCGCCGTTTGGCGGATAGAAGTCCGGGTGCTCCTGCCGAAGGCGTGCGGTCAGAGCATCCATCTCCGCCTGCGCCTGCGGCACCGACACCCCCGGCTTCAGCCGGGCAACGATGTTGTAATCCTCGCCGTTACGGGTCTGCGATGCCTTTGGACCGAGCCGCAGCGGTACGATGATCTCAGCTTCCTCCGCCCCGCCGAGTGTGGGCAGCACTTCGCGCCGAAGCGTGAAGGTCTTCGGCATGACGCCGACGATCTGAAACGACTGGCCGTTGAGCACGAGCGACCGTCCGATCGCCTGTGGATCCCCACCGTAACGCCGCATCCAGGTGCCGTGATGGAGGATGGCAACACCGGCGGCACCGTCCGCGGCATCCGCATCGGTAAAGGTGCGCCCGAGCGCCGGGTGCGCGCCGATCATCGGAAGCAGGTTTGGCGAGACCCGGATCGTCCCGACCCGCTCCGGCTCGCCGTCGCCGGTCAGATTCAGATTCGAGCCGATCGCAATGGCGACCTGCTCGAAGCTGCTCGCGGCATTACGGATGTCGAAATACTGCGCCGTCGAAAACCAGTCTTCCTCGATCCCGAGCCCCGGCGACCGGTTCCATAGAATGGCCAGCCGTTCCGGGTCCTGGTACGGGAGCGGACGGAGGAGCAGCGCGCTGGCGACGCTGAAGATCGCGGTGTTGGCGCCAATCGCGAGGGCGAGCGACAAGATCGCCGTCGCGGTCAAACCGCGGCTCGACCCGAACGTCCGCACCGCGTAGCGAAGATCCTGGAGGAGAGAGTTCATGTGGTTGCCCTATTCTCCAGCACCCTCCGCGTCTCAGAACCGCGTCGCGCTCAGCCTTGGGCCACGCACGCGGAGCCAGACAGCGATGATCGCCGATGCCACGACGCCGGTGATGAACGTGCCGATGAAACCCGCCAGCGCATTTGCCATCGGCGTCTGCATCGGCGCCGCGGCGTTGATCGCAGCCGTAATCTCCGCCTCAGACTTCCCCTGCTGCTGCATCATCTGCCGCTGCGACGCGTTCAGTTCATTGAAATAGTCGGGGAACGCGACGGTGGTGAAGAGCAGCGATGAACAGATGATGACCAGACCCGCGATGATCGACATCAGAGTGCCGGCGACCACCTGGCCGCTGTAGGTACGTCCCTGCGCGACCGTCCGGCGAAGCCCCCAGATCAATCCCGCGATTTCGATGACAATCACGAGGAAAAAGAGGGACACCATCGTCGGATTCTTGTACCAGCCGGTGAATCCCATCACGAAGGTCCACAGGCCGCACAGCACACCAATGAGGAGCCCGGCCGCGAGGATTGGATTCATAGCCGGGAGATTATAAGGGCGGAAAAACTCAGAACCGGACGCCTCCGGTAATCCCGAACGTCCGTGGCCGCCCGCTCTCGCCGATGAACCCGGACTGCGAGCGGTATGGAAACGCGAGAGGGATGTACTCGGTGTCGAAGGCGTTGCGGACCCAGCCCTCGGCAAAAACGTACTTCCAACGAACGCCGGCCCTGAAGTTGGCGAGCGAGTAGGCCTCCTGCTCTGCGAAATTGGTCTCGTCGTAGTGGAACGGTCCGTAGAGCACGATCTCACCAAGGCCATAGAAGGTGGCATCCGAGGTGACCGCCTTCGAAAGCTGCGCACCGAAAGTCGCCGTGTAGTCGGGCGTGTTCGGGACCTTGTTGTCGGACACGTTCACGCCGCTTGCAGTCGTGTTGTCGCCGAAGCGAGCGTGGGTCAGGCCGAATGAGCTGAAGAGGTCGAGATAGTCGTTGGCGCGGGCCGCCAGCTCCAGTTCAAATCCTCTGCTCTTCGCGGCGCCGACGTTGGAGATATAGAACTCCGCCGGCACACCGGTCGGGACGTTCAGCTGCAGGTCCTGCCAGTCGATAAAAAACACGG
Organism: uncultured Acidobacteriota bacterium; assembly: GCA_963810305.1. Taxonomy (GTDB): domain Bacteria; phylum Acidobacteriota; class Vicinamibacteria; order Vicinamibacterales; family 2-12-FULL-66-21; genus JACDCA01. Next base: position 84,404 of record CAWEMY010000005.1, on the reverse strand, counting down.
CCGCGTTGAAACGGACCCGATTCGCCGCCAGCATCGTCTTCACGCCGGCCTCGAGGTGCCACGCGTACTCCTCGTCGAAAGCCTCCGAACCGATCGGACTCACAGGATTGAATCCGCCGGCCTTGAATCCCCGCGCGACGCTGCCGTACACCGAACGCTGCGGCTGGAAGCGGTAGGTCGCCGAGAATTGAGGCGACACGTTGGAGAACGACTCCTCCGCATCGACCGTCTGGGGCGGGGCGATAACCGGCGTGTACGACGTGTTGAGCAATGCCTTCTTGTTCTCGTGGTCAAACCGCGCACCGGCAGTCAGATCCAGCCGGTCACCGAGCGTCGCCGTCGCCTGCCCGTAAAGACTGACGCCGACATCGTCGAGATCGGCGTCCGGAGAAATCTGGTCGACAGCGAACGGAATGAACTCCGACGCAACGAACGGCGCGAGACTGTTGACCGCGAGCTGCTCGTAACGCTGGGTGAACAGGAACGCGCCTGCTTGCCACGCCAGCGCCGCGCGGTCAGAAAGCTTGATCGAGGCGGCGGGAGACGATGCGAAGCGCACCTCCTGGGAGAACTGGACGTCCTCTTCGGCATTGTCACGCCTCGCCAGCGGCAGCGGCGTGTAGTCGATGTCGGTGAGGTCGTGAGTCTTCCAGCGAACGAATCCCGTGGTCGACGAGAAGATGAACCGTGGGGTTTCGCGGCGGGCGCCGAAGGTTGTGGCAAAGATGTCGCGGTCGGTGCGTCCCTCGAAATCGCGCGACGCCACATGCGGCGTTTCGCGAAGGGCGGCCAGATCGTTCAACGCGTAGTCGCCGTCGCGTGCACGCTCACCGCTGACGATCACCCGCGTCTCCCAGTTGGCCGGCGTCCAGAGAAGCTGCCCCTTGGCCGACGTTGCCGAGCGCGAATCCAGGTCGTTGCCCGTGATGTTGTTTATGGTGAAGCCATCGCGCTCGGCGTGACTCAGCGAGAACCCTACGCCGAGCCTGTCACCAAGCGGTCCCGACACGTTGCCGCGGATCTCGCGGGCGTCGTAGTCACCGAGCGGGACGGACAACCCACCTGTCCACTTGGTGAGCGACGGGCGCGCGCTGAGCACATTCACCAGCCCGCCGAGCGTATTGCGGCCGAAGAGCGAGCTCTGAGGGCCACGGACGAACTCCACCTGGTCGACGTCCACAAAATCCATGCTGGACGAGTTCGTGTTCAGATGCGGCACACCATCGATGAACGTCGTGACCGCGGGATTTGCCGGGACTCGCGCCGAGAGCGCGAAAACGGGGATTCACCAGCTTCCGTGCGGTGAAATCCGAGTAGAACGTGTTCGGTGAGTAAATCGCAGCATCGCTGATGAATCGGATGTCCGCCAGCCGCAGCCAGTCGGTCGTTACCGCCGTGACGCTTACCGGCAGCCTCTGAAGGTCGACGGGCTCTTTCTGAGCGACAACGGTCACCGTCGGAAGTGTCACCGAGGGCTGGTTTTGAGAACTGTTGCTCTGCGCACCGAGGACGGCGCCAGCAGAGGCCACGAGGACTGCGAAAACGACTGTTCTAATGATCTGCATAGTCGTCCTTAAGTTATCACCGCCCCTGGCACGCGGTCGCGCCCCGGTGATGAGCTGTGTGATAGACAGCCCTAAAGGGCTGGACGACCCTCGATGGACAGCCCTAAAGGGCTGGACGACGGTGTCGGTCGCCCTGCGTCAGTTTTCGCGGTCGCGGCGTATCGTTACACGCTGCCCGCGCAGCGAGGCGCGCTTCATCGATTCGATGACGGAGTCGGCCGCCTCCTCGGGAACCTCCACGATCGAGAACCGGTCCGCGATCTGAACCACACCCAGCTCCCGCGAGGCAATACCGGCCTCATTGGTGATTGCGCCGACGAGGTCAGCTGGTCTGATGCCGGCCTGCCTGCCCGCACCAATATAGATACGCGCGGTCCCGGCCGCGTCGGAGCGCCTGCCCGCCGACCTGTCCGCCGCAGCTTTAGCGAAGGTGGAAGCCTTGGCGAAGGCGGGACGGGGTCCGCGCACCTCGCGGGGCACCGCCGCCGACGGCACATCACGGTCGTCCCGTTCCTGCCCGGCGGACAGGTGCGCGTGGACCAGTTTGACCGCGGCTGCGGCGACATCGACGACGTCGAATTCATTGGCCAGCGACTGCACGACCACTCGGACGCTGTCGAGATCTCCGGCAACGAGCTGCTCGCGAATCGACGTGCTCGTGAGCTCGAGCCGGCGCGCGCGGAGGTCCGACACCGTCGGCACTGTCGCGACCTCGATCTTCTGCCTGGTCATCGACTCGATGCTGCGAAGCAGCCGATGTTCGCGCGGTTCCGCGAGGGTGATCGCAACACCTTCAGCGCCAGCTCTGCCTGTTCGTCCGATGCGGTGGATGTAGGATTCGGGCGCCGAAGGGACGTCGTAGTTGAAGACATGCGACAGCTGCCGGATGTCGAGGCCACGCGCCGCGACATCGGTGGCGATCAGCAGATCCGCCTTCGCTCCTCTGAAACGCGCCATCACGGCCTCGCGCTGGCGCTGCTGCATGCCACCGTGAATGGCCTCGGCCCTGTAGCCGTGCGCGTTCAGCGTCTCGACCAGCGTGTCGACCTCCAGACGCGTGCGGCAGAAGACCAGCGCCGACGTCGGGCTTTCCATGTCGAGCACACGCTGGAGCGCGGCCGCCTTGTGTGCGCGTGGGACGATGTAGGCCACTTGCCGCACTCGCGGGAGTTTTCCGGCGGCGGTTTTCTCGCGGGCGATCGTGATCCTGGCCGGTGCGTCGAGGTGCCGGTCCGCAATCCCTTTCAGCCGCGCCGGCATCGTTGCCGAGAACAGCGTCGTCTGGCGCTCGCTGGGCGTCGCCTCGAGAATCGCGTCGATGTCTTCGGCGAAACCCATGTCGAGCATCTCGTCCGCCTCGTCCAGGACGAGCACGTGGATGGCGTCCAGCGTGAGCGACTGCCGGCGGATGTGATCGAGGACTCGTCCCGGTGTGCCGACGACGATATCGGCGCCGCGCTCGAGCGCGCGGATCTGCTGCATCATCGGCGCGCCGCCGTACACCGGCACGACGGAAATGCCGGTCCCCCGCGCGTACTTGTGGGTCGCTTCCGCGACCTGCATCGCCAGCTCCCTCGTCGGCACGAGCACCAGCCCTCGGGTGCGACGTCTGGCACTCTTTCGTCCACCGGGCGCTTCGGCCGCCTTGTCCATCAGCCGCTGGATCATCGGCAACGCGAACGCCGCTGTTTTTCCAGTGCCGGTTGCTGCCTGCGCCAGCAGGTCCTGGCCGGAGAGGATCAGGGGGATGGTCTCGCGCTGGACCGGCGTCGGCTCCTCGTAGCCGAGCGCAGTCACCGCTTTCACCAGAGAGTCGGCCAGGCCCAGCGTGGCAAAGCCTGCGGGTTGCTCAGTGGAACGCGATCCGGTAGCCATCCGGATATTGTTTCACCGAAGCGCCGCGAGGGCGTTGGTCCATCGGAGCAGTTCGTCGAGCATGGCGGTGGCGGCCTTGTCGGTCTTCTCATCATGGGTGAAGCGTTCGTCCAGCAGCGCCCTGGCGATGAAAGGAATCGAGACCGCTTCGACCATTGGAACGATCTTGAATGACGTGAGGATCAACTTGGTCATCTGCACCGAACGCAACCCGCCAGAGACGCCGCCGTAGCTCACGAAGCCAAACGGCTTGTAGCTCCATTCGACATACAGGTGGTCCAGCGCATTGATCAGTGCGGGCGGCGATCCGAAGTTATATTCGGGCGTGACGGCAACGAAAGCGTCCAGCGCACTGACGGTGGCGCTCCAGGCCTTCGTCTTCTCCTGCGTGTACTTCTGCAGACGCGGATGGTGCGGCTCCGAAAGCAGCGGGAGGTCGATGGCCTTGAGGTCCACCAGTTCGACCTCGAAGCCGCCATGCTGCCTCGCGTGCTCGAGGAACCAGTCCGCCACCGGCGCGCCAACCCGCCCTTCCCGAACACTCGCGACAATCACCCCGAGACGCGGCATGCATGACCTCCGCGTCCAGTATTCATCGAATCAACGCTGCCAGGTACTAACGTGCGTCGGGGGGCACCTCACGCGACCGACTATCGTCCAACGAGAACGAACGCTCCCCAACTCGAGGGATCCGGATTTCGTTTGCGCAGCTCTCGCTGCGCGTCCCGCAGGGCCTCGTGCTTCCCGGCGCCGGCCACCCATTTCTGGTAGAACAGCGTCATGAGCGCCTGCGTCTCAGTGTCGGGTACGCTCCACATCGTCATCATCACCGCCTGAGCCCCCGCGATCTGGAAGGCGCGACGCAGGCCGAATACGCCTTCGCCCTGGCGCGACTGGCCGAGTCCGGTTTTGCACGCGCTCAGGACGACCAATTCCGTCCCGTTCAGATTCAGCTGGCTTGCCTCGAATGCCGTCAGGACGCCGTCGTCGGCACCCGCAAGCGGGGACAGCCCCCGTCGATAACGATTCGCACCGGTGAAGAACAAGCCCGAACGAAGCATCGGGTCGTTGAGGATCGACGGCTGCCCGGGCGCGTCCACTCCACTGAGCGCGAATGTCTCACGACGGATCTCGGCTGGATCCGCCGCGAATTCGCCGTGCGTTGCCACGTGGAGCAGCCGCGGGGAGCGTACGCCTTTAATCGATTCAACAACCGCGTCTTTTCCCTCGTGCGCGGTCACCGTCCACCGTTGTGCGCGCAGCAGCCGGGCGATTTCCTCGAGCTCCACCTTTGTGCCCGGCAGTGGATCCCACGGCGGCCCTCGCAACCCGACGTCCGCGCGACCAGAGGTATTGGGGATGCCTGACTCGGTGTCACCACCCCTCACAGCGGTTCGGTACAGTCGTGCCGCGGCCACGTGGACGGACGGGTCCACCGTAAACAACGGGTTACCGATCAGCACCGCGGATCTGTCAGTGCTGACTGTCGGATCGCGCAGGAGGTCGCGGGTGCTGAGCACCACGCGCAGATCGTACTTGTCGACCAGGAGCGTTCCGCTCTCGTCCGGAACAACGTTCAAGGAGACCTGGTTGAGAATGCCGTCGAGAGAAACATAGACGCGTGTGGCTTTCGCCAGCGCGGGCTCGAGAGGTTTCCAGAACGCCTGATAAAACGTCGGCGTCAGCGCCAGAGCGGATTTGCCGTCGCCCGGCACGCAGGGCATCCCCTGCCGCTGGAGTGGCTGAATGCGCAGGCTGTACTCGTTCAACGGACCGCACTCGAGCGTCTCAGCTTTGCCGAGCGACACCAACGTCGGCGACGTGGTGGACGCAGGCGTGACAACCAGCGCCACATATTGCGTCGCGCTGGACCACTGCCGGCCATCGTAGAAGGGAAACCGGACGAACTCGACCGACGCTTCTCCGGGCTTCAGACGATCGCGCACGCTCTGCCACGTGGGATGGGTCGCTTGCCGCTGTTCCGCGAACGTCGCCGACCGCGCGATCAGATCGCGTTCGAGGGCACCAGCCTCACGCTCGAGGCCGGCCACCTCTTCGCGCCACCGCTCGCCATTCGCGGCGGGTGTTGAGGTCAGCCTGAACAACTGCCGCTTCTTCTCGGTCAGCGTCGTGAACAGCCTGATCGCAATCTGGTCGCCACTGACGGCGATTTTCGCGCGAGTCGCCGCGACGCCGGCTGCCACCATTCCTTTTTGAAACAGCACCGCGTCGTACATCTGACCGGTGAGCGCGGGCAGTTGACCCCGGGACGTCAGACAGAAACTGAGAAAGAGCGGCATCTCGAGTTTGGCCGTTTCGAGGAACGCGAGCCGCTCCTTCTCGGTCATGTATGAGAACTCCTGCTCGAGCTGGCGAACCAGGTTCCGCAGACCTCGCTCGAAGTACGGCTGCGCCCGCACCGGCTGATTCCAGCCGTAATAGAGGGTTCCCAGGTTAAGGAGGATGTTTCTCAGCGAGGGATGGTCCTTGCCCCAGACCGCCTCCTCTACCGTCAGCGCTCTCAGATAGTGGCGCTCGGATTCGGCATACTTCCCCTGTTCCTGATAAACCTTCGCGAGATTATTGAGTCCTGGGGCGACATCCGGGTGAGTTGGCCCCAGGGCGCGCTCGTGAATGCCGATCGCTCGCTGAAAGTGTTTCTCGGCGGCGGTGTAATTCTTCGCGGCGAGATACAGCATGCCGAGATTGTTGAGGCTCTGCGCGAAGTCCGGGTGATCCGCGCCCAGCGCCTTCTCCCGAATCGAGAGCGCGCGCTGGTGCAATGGCTCGGCCTCGGCCATCCTGCCCTGGGCCTGATAAAGCTCGGCGAGGTTGCTCAACGCTATAGCGAGGTCTGGATGCGCCGGACCCAGCTCCTTTTCCTGAATTCGCAACACCTGTCGATAGCGGGCCTCCGCTTCGGCGTCCTGGCCACGAAGGCGATGCAGCAGGGCAAGATTGTTGAGGCTCTCGGCCACGTCCGGGTGGTTCGCGCCAAGCGCTTTTTCGCGGATCGCCAGTGCTCGCAGGTGGCGTGACTCCGCCTCCGCGTACTTCGCCTGTTCCGCATCAACGACCCCGAGGCCGTTGAGGCTGCTGGCAACCTCGGGGTGATCAGGCCCCAGCGCCTTCTCCCGAATCGCCAGCGCGCGCTCGTGCCGCAACTCTGCTTCCGGGAGGTTTCCCAGCGCACTGTAGAGGGTGGCCAGATTGTGCAGGATGCCGCCGACGAGGAAATGCGTTGGACCGACTACTTTCTCTGAGACTTCCAGAGCACGCTGGTATCGCGGCTCAGCCTCGGCGTACTTTCCCTGCCGATAATAAAGAAGACCGAGATTGTTAAGGGTGATGCCAAGCGTGACGTTACCGGGGAGTTTCTCGAGGATCCCTACTGCCCGCCTGTATAGCGCTTCCGCTTCGATGAGTTTCCGTTGCTGACCATAGATCTCGCCGAGATTGTTGAGACTGACTGCCACATCGAGATGGTTCGGCCCGAATGCTTTTTCCCGAATCGCCAGCACTTGTTTGAACAATTGCTCGGCCTCGGGATACTTCCTCGCTGCGCGATGGACATTGGCGAGTTCGTTGAGAGTAATCGCGACCACGGGATGATCCGGCCCGAACTGCTTCACTCGAATTGTCACTGCCTGCTGATAGAGGCCAACCGCCTCGGCGTGTTTTCCCTGCGCGTACTTGAGCAGTGCGAGATTTGCGAGGGATGTGGCGGTCCTGGGATCGTCCGCGCCAAACGTCTGACGCGCAATCTGCACCGACTCCTCGGCGAGGGGAATGGCCTCGGCAAACCTGTCCTGCTTGAAGAGGCTACCGACCTGGGCGTTCAGCTCGTTCCATCGAGCTTCCTGAGCGATGGCAGCGTGCGGCGTGACCACCAGCAAGAGGCAGACGCCGCAGACCAATCGCGAGATTGCCACTATGCGCTTTCGCTAACGATGGCGGTCCGTGCACCCGCCGGGAAAACTCGGCCGGCGTTCGATCAGTTTCCGCTCCTGCGCCTCATCGCCGGCTCGGGCGCTCGCAGCGACGGCTTCGTTCAGCAGATCGCAGCTGCTGGTCAGATCGAACGCCGCCCGGTATTCCTCCGCGGCTTCCCAGAAAAGCTGGCGCACGTCGAACGAATAGGCCCGACCCAGGAGGCGCAGCAGCTCGTTCTTCTCCTGCGACCAGAGCGCCAGCTCCTGATTCAGTGCCTGCGTGTCTTCGGTACCGAGCACCCGAAACGGGACAGCCGTGGGCTCCTTGTCTTGCACCTGGAGAACGAACAACTGCTGGGCGTTGGGGCCCCCGCTAACCGCCTTGCCGAGCGCCTCCTTCGCGGCAGTGGACTCCAGTACACCGCGCCGCCCATCGACCTGCGTGTCGCTCCACAGCGCTTGTGCGCCGCCAACGCGCCACAGGCTGAACCGCGGCTGTGGGGACGTGAGCTCCGGATTCCACCTGATCACGAAGCGCTCCGGCAGGACCACCGCGTTGACGGCCGGATAGATGATCCATGGTGCCGAGGCCGATCCTCGCGTCGCGGCCCGTTTGCCGTGGTGACTCAGGACGCGCGCGACCATCGCCGCCAGTTCTTTCCGTGCCTTCTCGATTTCGGAATCAACCGCGCGCGGCGTCGCGGCTCTCGTCTCCCGCGGCGGAGCTGTCGCGTCCGCCGGCGCGAGCACTTTGTGAGTGCCGTCTTTGGACGTCAGCAACTTCGGTTCGCCGGAGCTCAGGATGAGCGTCAGGTAGCCGGTTTTCGACGTGCACTGGACCTCGTCACCAACGAAAAGGTACGTCCCCCTGGTTCGCTCGGTGATCGGCTCCGGGCGCGCGGATCCGGCGCGCCGCAGCGTCGCCTGGCAGCTGACGCGATCGAGCATCGCCGCCGTCGGCCGGACGGCTGCCGTCGGCCGCGACGCCGCCTGCGGCGATATCCAGAGCGCGACCCACAGCAGCAGATCGATTCCCATCAGTGATGCTCCTCGTCGCGTCGTTCGAGGGCGACGGTCTGCCAGCCCCTCAGGACTCCGCGTCCGGCGACGCGGAGTGGATTGTCAGACTGTTCGAGCGACGAGTGCAGCAGCAGACCGGCCGCCACGAGAATGTGATCCGCCCACATGATCCGGGTCCAGATCGCAAGCGACAACCCGACGAGGACGACGACCGGTACGGCGATCCACGTCATCAGCTTCGTCAAGCTGTGCATCGCCACATCGTCTCTCGCGCGGTTGTTGTAGTACAGCGCGATCAGCGACACTGAACCGAACACGGCGACCGAGAACAACGCATCAGCCGTCAGGCGGCCCGGCAGTGTCGGCCGCCAGAGAGTTGCCCCGAGCAGGGTGTAGGCGCCGGACGCATGCAAGAGCACGCCCGCGTAGTCGCCGCCATCCTCTCCATGACGACCGGGTACCGAGAATGTATCCGTCGCCGGGAATTTTCCGTTCGACCCCCTCCCGATGATCACGACTTTTCCCGCCAACTCTCCGAGCCGCCGGTCTCGCTTCAGCAACTCCGGATCAGCGGAGACAATCGCGTGTTCGTTGAAATCGTCGATGGCGCCGAAATCGACGAGAAACTGCTCGATCGCGACCTTGCCCTCAGCGTCACCAACCTCCTTGACGACCCAGCTCTCCAGCGCCCATTGAAGGGGGCGCGGAGGCTCGGTCTCAATCCCAGTCATCGCCGCCGACAGCGATGGGACGGGCCAGTACTGGATTGCAGGGTTCGGCGGTTCGATGAATGGAATGTTCGTCACTGCGCTCATCCAGGGATTGGCGCCGAAGCCTTCTTCCTTTGGAACAACCACGGATGTCGCAAGCTCTTTGAATCGGGGATCACCGAGAGCCCGCGATGGTCCGCGTTGCAGTCCGTCGGCGACGCCAACGAACAGCCGTCCATGCATCGCTTCCTGGCCGAGCAGAAATTCGAGAAAGGCGCGGTCATCCGGGCTGAAGAACTCCCCATCCTTCGCGAGCGAAAAGTCCACGTCGATGCCGATCGCTTTCGGTTTCTGCTCGTGCGCGAGAACGGCCTCCACGATCGATCTGAGTGCCGCCCGCGAAGTATGGGGCTCCCGCTCGGGATGTCCTGGATCGGGCAGCAGCGGCAGATCGCTGATGTCGATGAACACCACTGATGCCCTGACACCCTTTGCCACCGTGAGGTGACTCTGCAACCAGTCGTAAGAGATCTCGACCGCGGCGTGGACTTGCGGGATCCGCTCCGCCAGAAGAAAGGCCGGGATGATGATCGCGGTCAGCGCCAGCCCGTGCAGGAAATACGCGCGGATTCGTCGGGAGCGCTGACGGCGCAAAGGCAGTGGAATGCCGGCCGCGCGAGCCGAGTCGCTCGCGTCGCGCTTTTCCGTCCGGTGCCGCTTGCGCGATCGGCTCATGGAAGCCTGGTGGCCGCTTCTGCGAGACGCCGCCGATTCAGGGAGTCAGCGCGAGTATACCCAAACCCCGCGATAACGCAGAACCTCCCATTCGCGAATTCGTATCTTCCTGTATGACCGAAAAGACCCGCTGGGAGTCGTTCAAAGCTGAAGGCGCGCACGTCATCGACAGGCTGAATAACCTGATTCGCGAGGGGAACGTCCGCCGGGTCATCGTCGAGAGCAAGGGCAAGACAGTCGCGGAGTTTCCATTGACCGTCGGCGTGGTCGGTGCCGTCATCGCGCCGGTCGCGGCGCTGGTCGGCGTCCTCGTCGCCATCCTTCAGGACTGCACGATCAAGGTCGAGCGCGAGATCGCCGACCTCCCATCCAGCAGCACGTAAGCACGTCCGCACGCGGCACGTGAGCACGTCCTGTGAACTCGGTGACTTCACCGAACTTCACCTGCATAGGGACGCGCACTACCGGGTAGACCTCACGTACCTGTTCGAGCTTTTGCGAGCTCCGCCAGCGCCGCGTCGTCCAGGCGTCCGCGGCGGAGTTTGTAATGCTTTTTTCAGGTCACGGGTTTCGAGCAGCAAGCTCATCGGGATTGCAGAGTATACGATTGCGAAAGGCGCGGGGCGCGGCGCGTAGGGCGCGGCGCGATGTGCGCGGGTCGCGGTTCGCGGCGCGCAGGGGGAAGCGCGGGGGGGCGCGGGGCGGGACCTTCTTAATGAGGTGAGTGATGCGAACTGGACTTGTCTTGGCGTTGCTCGTGGCCGCGGGCGCGGCCGGCGTCGAGGCTCAGCGCAAGCCGGGTGGATTGGCGACCCTGGCCATCTCCGTTACCGATCCGGCCGGTGCGCCTCTCGGTGGCGTCAAGGTCATCGTCGAAGGTCCGGCGAACAAGACAACCCGGACTGAGCGCGGGCGCGTCGCCCTCGAGGAGCTCCCGACGGGCGCTTACAAACTCCGGTTCGAGCTCGATGGGTTCGTGCCGCTCGAACGTGAGTTGACCGCACGTGCCGGCAAACCAATTGACGTCAAGGTGACACTGAATCCGGCGCCGAAACCGCCGCCTCCCCCGGCGCCGGCCCCACCGCCGCCGCCGCCACCCGTCCTCAAGGTCGATCCGGCAGCGATCGACATCCCCACGTTCCAGGAGAAGAACTACGTCGGCAAGGCTCCGGCCAAGACGTCGGTGCTCACCTGCGCCACCGGCGGGGCGGCCGTCCTGCTGCAGGTGCGGGATCCGTTCCCACAGCACGTGCACGACGAATCAGACGAGTTCGTATACGTGATCGGCGGCGAGGGCACCGGCCGCGTCGGCGGTACCGAGCACCGCATGCAGCCTGGCATGCTGCTGATGGTGCCGCGTGGCGTGGCGCACGGCTTTACTGCGCGACGAAGTCCGCTTGTCGTTCTTTCGATCATGGCTGGCGAGCCCTGTCCGAAATAGACCGGGGGACTTCGTCCCCCGGACCCCCTCACGCGCCCGTGGCGCGCCTGACATGCTGATCTACGGCGACCTGGTGTCGTGGTATCGCCTCGTCGATCCCTCCGCGGATCACGAGGACGAGGCGACCTGCTACCTCGAGGCCCTCGATCGCGCCGCCGCGCAGCCGGCCGAGACCCTGCTCGAACTTGGCGCCGGCGCCGGGAACAACGCGTTCTTCCTGAAGCAGCGTTTCCGCTGCACGCTCATCGACATCTCACCAGAGATGCAGGCGCTCAGCCGCGAGCTCAATCGCGATTGCGAACACGTCCTCGGTGACATGCGCTCGCTTCGCCTCGACCGGACGTTCGACGCGGTCATGATTCACGACGCGGTGATGTACATGACCACCGAAGAGGATCTTCGCGCCGCGATCACCACCGCGTTCGTTCACACGAAGCCTGGCGGCGCGGCACTCTTCGCGCCTGACTGTCTGCGCGACACATTCCGCGACCGCGCGACGTTGATGCAGGCCGACGACGGTTCGCGCGCGCTGCGCGGCGTAGAGTGGGCGTGGGATCCTGACCCGACCGACGATGTCTTCTGCGTGGACTACGCCTTGCTGCTCCGCGACGGTGAGGACGTCAGGAGCGTCCACGATCGCCACGTCGAAGGGCTCTTCTCGCGCGCGCGCTGGGTCCACTTGCTGGAGAGTGCCGGATACCGCGTCGAGATGGTCGATCGACCGTTCGATGATGAGACGACCGATGAGATCTTTCTTTGCCGCAGGCCGTAAACGGGGCCTGACCCCGATTGCGCAAGTTGCTGATCATTAAGGAGTTATGGAGACGAATCTGCGCTGGTGAACGGACAACTATTACTTGCCCAGTAGCTCTATCCAGCCAGCGGACGGATTATTTTCGCAGCGCTGGCTCCTGATATGCGCGCCAGGTGCGGGGATCATTCGAGTCCCGGCACTGATGCATTTCCTTGCTGCGCCATTCGCACTGTTGCCAGCGGCCGCTTTCCGGTTCGACGATGAGCTCTCTGCCCTTGTCGTCCATCGCAATGTAGATGGTCTGCTGCCCCTCGCGTACGTATGCGGTCTCGGTGCGCCACCAGATCGATGACACGCTCCGGCGGAAGCCCTCGACCTCTTTCTCGGAAAAGACGTCCTTCAGCTCACTCGAAAAGACAACGCGGCCGTCCGGGGAATACGAGGCAATCGCCTTACCGAATCCCATGTTGTGCCAGTTGTCGAGCGTGAGCAGGTAGCCGCGGTCGGTGACGAGGAAGAGCACCGGCGCGACGGGATTCTGGAGAGTGACTTCCGCAGCCAGCCGATAGGAGCGGTCAGGCGCGCGGCGGTAAAACTCCGCGGTGGCATGTTTGCCTTTCGGGGCGCCGGCGAATCCAACCGTTTCGCCAACGCTGGTGCCGGGGACGACGCGAACAAACCACTCGCGTGACGCGCTGAAGACCTCTTTGATCTGCGGTGCCGCCCACGAATCGGCTCGCGCGCGAGCGCCGCATACCAGGGCAAGAACGACGAGCGTTCCGGCCAGTGCGCACCGCCTTGCTTCGACAGCCTGATCCTGCGGGTGCATTCGGGCATTCTCGCATGGCGAGTGTCACTGTCCACGGTTAAACAGTGCGGCCCGGTGCTAGACTGCCCAACTCGTGCTGAAACGATTGTTTCCTTTGTTAGTCCTCATGACTGCGGCGTGCTCTTCGTCCTCCGGGCAAGCGCCGTCCGCCTCTGAGCCGATCACCTTCGTCATCGTCAATGCGCGCGTGTGGACCGGAGATCCCGCGGCGCCGTGGGCTGAGGCCATCGCAGCGCGCGGCGACACGCTTGCGGCAGTAGGGACGAGTGATGCGGTCCGCAAGCTGGCGCCCGGCGTCGCGGCCCTTGATGCCGGCGGACGTTTGATCGTCCCGGGATTCATCGACAGCCACGTCCACTTCGTCGACGGCGGCTTCAGGCTCGCATCAGTGCAGTTGCGGGATGCGAAGACGCGCGAGGAGTTCGTGCGCCGTATTGGCGCATTTGCCGCGACCGTCCCTGCCGGGACGTGGATCGAGGGAGGCGACTGGGACCACAGCCTCTGGGGCGGAGAGTTGCCGGCGCGCGACTGGATCGACGCCGTCACACCCAACCACCCGGTATGGATCAATCGTCTCGACGGGCACATGGCGCTCGCCAACAGCGCCGCGTTGAAGGCGGCCGGTGTCACCCGCGCGACGAAGGACGTCGCCGGCGGTGAAATCGTCCGATCCTCCGCTGGGGAGCCGAGCGGCCTCCTGAAAGACAACGCGATGGCGCTCGTCGATCGGGTCGTGGCGCCGCGCTCTGACGAAATGCGCGACCGCGCCCTGTCTGCCGCGATGAAGTACGTCGCCGAACAGGGAGTGACCTCGGTGCACAACGTGGGCACCTGGGACGAACTTGCCACATTCGCGCGTGCGCGCAAGTCGAGCGCACTTGCTACCCGCATTTACGGCGTCGTCCCGCTCAAGGACTGGGAACGCCTGCGTGACGCGGTCTCGCGCAAGGAATATGGTGGCGCGGACGGTCGCGGTGATGACTGGCTGCGCGTCGGCGGCCTGAAGGGATACGTCGACGGCTCGCTCGGATCGCATACCGCGGCGTTTCATCAGCCCTTCCAGGATGCACCGAAGGATCGCGGACTGCTGGTGAATACACCGGAGGATCTGTATCGGTGGATCAAGGGAGGGGACGCCGCCGGGCTCCACGTCATGGTCCACGCGATCGGCGACCGCGCCAACGCGCTGCTGCTCGACATCTTCGAGCGTGTGATCGGCGAGAACGGCCAGCGCGACCGCCGGTTCCGCATCGAGCATGCCCAGCATCTTGCGGCGGCGGATATTCCACGGTTCGGGCAGCTCGGCGTGATCGCGAGCATGCAGCCGTATCACGCGATAGACGATGGGCGATGGGCCGAACGGTATATCGGGGATCGGATCAAGACGACCTACGCGTTCCGCTCGCTGCTCGATTCCGGCGCGAGACTGGCGTTTGGCAGCGACTGGTTCGTCGCACCGCCGACTCCGCTCGAAGGGATCTACGCCGCCGTCACACGCCGGACGCTCGACGACCGCAATCCCGCCGGATGGGTGCCGGAACAGAAGATCTCAATCGAGGAGGCACTACGGGCGTACACCTCCGGCGCCGCTTATGCCTCGTTCGATGAGGGTCGGAAGGGCGTGCTCGCAGCGGGCCGGCTCGCCGACTTCGTCATGCTCGACCGCAACATCTTCGACATCCCGGCGGGAGAGATCCGCGACGTCCGGGTATCGATGACCGTTGTCGGAGGCCGCAAGGTGTTCGAACGGTCGAAGGGATCCTAGTCTTAGCTCAGGCCAGCCTCCTGTGGTGGTGGCGGCGGCAGCAAGTACGGCAGGTCGCGCAGTTCCCGGCTCAAGCGGGCATGACGCTGGCGCCACTGCTCGAAGTGTCGCGACAGCGCGTGCAGCAGGCGCGCCTTGTGCTCTGACTCCTGGTGCGCGGCCGCGCTGCTGAAAAATCCTGCCCCCAGCTCCGCGTACCACCCCACCGCGTGCCGCCGGCGCATCTGATCCTCGAAGAAACCCGCCAGGATGAGGCACTGCGCCGCCGCTGTCTCCATCAAGTCCGGATCCCCGTGCGACGTCGGGTCGAGGACGAACTGATCGAATACGGCGCTCAACCCGCCGAGCATAGGCATGCCGACCGTCGTGGCGGTTGACACCTGCGCGTAGTGAGCCAGCACGCTGGCGTTGTACAGCAATTCGTCGCGGGCAACCGTCGGTTCGCAGACGTCGCGAAGGTGGATGAGAAAGAACTCGAGGGCGCGCCGCTCGTCGGTTGCGAGCAGTTCACGAAGCATCCTGATGACGGTATCGGACGAACCGTGCGGCCGGATTAGGGTGGCTAACGATTCTGTCCGCGTTCGACATGCATCTTCAAGCGGGCCAGAGCGCCGTCCCATTCGCGTGCAATCATGTCGAGCTGGCGGCGAGCGGCCGCCAGCTGCTTCGGATTGAGCGTCCAGACATGCTCGCGGCCCTGGCGGGAGCCGTCGATGACCCCCGCGGCCGACAGCACGTTCAGATGCTTCGTGATGCCCTGTCGCGAGATGCCCGGAACGCGCTCGGCGAGCATCGAGATGGACGCGGGGCCGCGATCGGACAAACGCTGCAACAGCGCCAGACGAGTCGTGTCGCCGAGTGCCGCGAAAACTACGGCAGCGCCGGCGACACTCCGTTCAGCCCGCCTTTTCGACATGTTGCTGCAGCCACACGAGAACTTCGGGCCAGCCCTGACTGTTGTCTTCGTAGACCTTCGCGCGGCGCGCGAGCGAAATCGCGTCGAAACCGGTCTCCGACACGGTCAGCCGCGTGCCGCGTCCTGACGGCTCCAGCGTAAAGGTGACCGTCGTGCGCGGTTCGCGCGAGTAGTCGACATTGGGATCGACGGCGCCTGGGTGCCACTCCCACGCGAACCGAGACGGCTCGACCATCTCAGTGAAGCGGACACGAAACCGCTGCCCTTCGTAATCCTTGTGGACTGACGTCATCCACACCTCGATGCCGGGCGCAATCTTCCCCTCGATGCTGCACCTGGAACCAGGCCGAGAGCTCGTCGGCATTGGTGAGGGCCCGCCACACCCGCCCGGGCGGGGCCTCGATGTCGATAGAGCGGTCGATCCGACTCAGCGATGCGGTAGCCATACGCAACCTCCTGGTTGCATCTTACAACCGATATTGTGATTGCGCAACCTGATAGTTGCGCATAATCAGGACGCGGTGATCACGATCGCGCGCACCTCGTTCCCCGACTGCGACGATACCCATGGGGAACCGCGGCATCGAAATACATCGCGTCTCCGGGCCGCAGTTTGTGTTCGGCCTCACCCAGGTGGACGCTCAGGGTGCCCTGCACCGTGTAAATGAATTCGACGCCTGGATGGTCGTGCCGGTGAACGTCTTCGGGCGCTACGGGAAGGAACTCCGCGTAATAGGAACTGAATCGCCGCTCGGTCGCTGGGTAATCCAGCGACTCGAAGCGATAGGAGACCGGGCGCCCCCCCGGCCGATCGGGCAGGGCGACGCGATCCTTCTTCCGGACCACCGCGACGAGCGGCTTGTCCCGCGCTCCGGAGAAAAAGAAATCCAGTCCGACGCTGAAGACCAGGGCAATTCGCAGGAGTGTCGGCAGGGTCGGAAACAACCGCCCGCGCTCGATTTTCGACAGGAGCGCCGGCGACAGGCCGGTGTGCGTGCCCAGTTCCACCAGACCCATCTTCTTCTTGAGCCGCAGCGCCCGGATCTTCTCCCCGACCGCGTATTCGCTCAGCCCCTGCTGCAGTGTCGCCGTTAACATCACGCCTCTCTTTTTGACTGCCGTTCACAATCTGCGCCGTAGTTGTC
The DNA here is from genome assembly GCA_963810305.1 of uncultured Acidobacteriota bacterium. Lineage (GTDB taxonomy): Bacteria > Acidobacteriota > Vicinamibacteria > Vicinamibacterales > 2-12-FULL-66-21 > JACDCA01. The sequence goes on along the minus strand of CAWEMY010000005.1, from coordinate 67,717 downwards.
CTGGCGTTCACATGACTTTTCCCGACGGTCTAGATTTTACTTTTAAGCAATTCTAATTGCACTACAGTTAAAGCCATGACGTTTGGAATCCCAGCGTCGAGGAGGAATGATGAAAACGGAATCTCGAGGAATAGACATGATGAAGGCGTTCGCAATCGGCACCCTGGCCGCACTCGTTCTGACAGGCAGCGCATCGACGACGACAGTGAATGCACAGACCAAGGACATCGTCGAAACGGCCGTTTCGGCCGGCTCGTTCAAGACACTCGCGACGGCCCTGGAGGCGGCGGATCTCGTGACGACGTTGAAGGGCGCGGGGCCCTTTACGGTCTTCGCCCCGACCGATGAGGCGTTCGCCAAGCTGCCGGCGGGCACGCTGGAGAGCCTGCTCAAGCCGGAGAACAAAGCCAAGCTGCGGCGCATTCTCACGTATCACGTCGTGTCCGGCAAAGTCATGGCGTCCGATGTCGTGAAGCTGCGCTCGGCGAAGGCCGTGAGCGGCGACACCGTGAAGATCGGCAGCGGGAATGGAGGCGTCACCGTCGACCAGGCCAATGTCGTCAAGACCGATATCGCCGCGAGCAATGGGGTCATCCACGTGATTGACGCCGTCATTCTTCCCAACGGCAAGTAGGGACTGGCATGGCGGGCATTCTGCTCACCGGCGCCAGTGGATACGTCGGCGGCCGCCTTCTTCGGTCCCTTGAAGGAGGCGGCTATGCCGTCCGTTGCCTGGCGAGGCAGCCAGGGAACGTCGCGCCGACCAGTCCGACCACTGAAGTGGTGGCCGGAGACTGTCTCGACGAGTCGTCGCTCGATCGTGCGCTCGCCGGCGTGAAGAGTGCGTATTACCTCGTGCATTCGATGGCAGCCGGGGCGCCCTTCGTCGACCTCGATCGCAAGGCGGCGGAAAATTTCGGTCGCGCCGCTGCCCGCGCGGGCGTGCAGCGCATCATCTATCTTGGCGGGCTGTTCAACAACACAGACTCGCTCTCCACACACCTGCGCAGCCGCGCAGAGACCGGCGTCGTGCTTCGCGCGGCTGGTGTTCCTGTCATCGAGTTTCGCGCGTCGGTCGTCATCGGTGCCGGTAGCCTCTCGTTCCAGATGATTCAGGCACTCGTAGAGCGGCTGCCGTTGATGGTGTGTCCCCGTTGGGTTGACACACCCACGCAACCCATCGCCATTGACGATGTGCTGACGTACTTGATGGCAGCATTGGATCTCCCGGACACGCGCGATAGAGTTTTCGAGATTGGTGGGCCGGAGGTGGTGTCGTACGGCGACATGATGCGGGAGTATGCGCGGCTTCGCGGGTTGCGACGGCTGCTGGTGCCGGTTCCGGTGCTGACACCCCACCTGTCGGGCCTGTGGCTGGCGTTGGTGACCCCCGCCCAGGCGCGTATCGGTCGCGCGCTCGTCGATGGCCTGAAGAATCCGACGATCGTCCGGTCGGCAGACGCGAACACCGCGTTCGGAGTGCAACCCATGACGCTTCGCGATTCATTCGTGAAGGCAATTGGGGAAGGGGCGAAGCAGCGATTGAAGGTTGACACGAGGGTGGTGACGGTCGACGTATCGGCGGAACTTGCCTTCGAGCCGGTGCGGCGCATCGGCGGGGCGACCGGGTGGTACTTCGGCAATATTCTCTGGACGGCCCGCGGCTGGCTTGATGAGCGCCTCGGCGGCATCGGGATGCACCGGGGGCGTCGCGATCCGGATTGCTGCGTGGTTGGAGACGTGATCGACGCCTGGACAGTTGATGAGTACGAACCGGATCGGCGATTGCGATTGTCCGCTGACTTGAAGCTGCCGGGTCGCGGGTGGCTCGAATTTGAGGTAACGCCACTTCCCGGAGGCCGATCCTCGATCCGTCAGACTGCGGCCTTCGACCCTCGAGGGGTGCTTGGCTCCGCGTACTGGTACGCGATCTACCCCGTCCACGCATTGCTCTTCCGCGGACTGCTCCGCCGGATCGCCCAACGCGCCGTTGCCAGCGGGCCACTATCTGCAGCGTGATGACGTCCCGGCCACCAAGCGTGATCGTCAACGACAGAATGCAGACCGGGTACGTGTATTACCTGACAGAGCCCCCCGGTCGAAACTTCGCCCCGGACTTCCGCCCCGAGCTGACACCGAAGGAGATGCTTGCGCTCGGCGTGTTCGGCGGCAAGTACATGGCCGATCGACCCGCCGAATTCCCGGCCGACTGGTTCGAGCGCGCGAAATTGAGCGCCGGACGTCGCGACCCGCGCCTCAATTACTTCGGGGTTAACGCGTCGCAATCACTTGCGACGTGGCAGCGGAATTTCTGGATTCGTCCGCAGGATCCCCGAGGCTGGTTCCAGTGGTACTGTCGTTACTACCTGGGCCGGCGGACGTCGGACGATGTGCGCCAGATCCGGCGATGGCGCGCGATCGCGAGACACGTGGCGGCAATTCGAAAGCACTGCGAGCCCCGCGACCTCGAGTGCCGCCGGCGACAGCGACAGGCCGTGCTCCACTGGGCCTACGACAGCCGTAAAATTTAGGCGCTCAGCCCATGGACGACGCATCCGCCCCTCCTCGCCCGATCCGGATCGGGATTTCATCATGCCTCCTCGGTCAGGAGGTCCGTTTCGACGGCGGCCACAAGCGAGACTCGTTCCTGACCGAAACGTTTGGACGATTCGTGGAGTGGGTGCCGGTGTGTCCGGAAGTCGAATGCGGGTTCGGGACCCCGCGGCCGGCGATGCGACTCGTCCGCGTGAACGGCGAGCGTTCGGCTGCTCACGGTCAAGACCGGCGTCGATCTGACCGCTCCGCTGGTCGAATACGCGAGCGGCGCGTTGCCGAGCTGTCATCCGAAGATCTGAGCGGCTACGTGCTCAAGAAAGACTCGCCGAGCTGCGGCACTGGAACGGGTGAAGATGTACGATGCGCACGGCGCTGCCTGAACGATCAGGGCGAGGACTGTTTGCGTCCAGGCTGGCCGAGACGCTTCCGCGACTCTGCCCATTGAAGAGGAGGGCCGCCTGTCGGATCCGCGCCTGCGCGAGAACTTCGTCGAGCGTGTGTTTGCGTACTGGAGGCTGCGCGGTCTGTTCGGCGGCAGATGGAACTGGCCGCACTCGTTGGTTTTCACACCGCGCATAAGCTGATCCTGATGGCGCACTCGCCGGACGGCGTATCGCCGCCTGGGACGGTTCGTCGCCGACGCCAGGTCTGATCGCGGCGCAAGGACATCGAGCGGCGCTACAGGCCGGATTCATGGCCGCGCTTGCGGTGGTCGCGACTCCGCGCGGCACGCCAACGTGCTGCAGCACATGGTCGGCTATTTCAAGAACCAGCTCGATCGAGCATCGAAGGCTGGATTACTTGCCGCGGTTGAAGACTACCGCAGGGACCTGGTACCCCTGATCGTGCCGATTACGCTGCTCCGTCACTACGTGCGGATTCACGACATCGAGTATCTGGCCGGTCAGGTGTACCTCGATCCGCATCCCAGAGAGCTGATGCTGCGCAATCACGTCTGAATTCAGCGCTCGTCGTTCTCAGCGTCTCGTTAGACGGGAGCCGGATGCAGTCGGCGGCGGCAGCAGGTAGGGCAAGTCGCGCAACTCGAGGCTCAACCGTGCATGGCGGCGGCGCCACGGCTCAAAGTTGCGCGCCAGCGTTCGCAGCAGCCGCGCCTTGCGCTCTGATTCCTGGCGCGCGGCGGAACGGATGAAGAAACCAGCGCCCAGTTCAGCGTACCAGGCGATCGCGTGCCTGCGGCGCATCTGGTGCTCGAAGAATCCTGCCAGCACGAGGCATTGCGCCGCTGCGGTCTCCATCATCTCCGGGTCGTCGTGCGCCGTGGTGTCCATCACGAACTGATCGAACAGCGTGCTCAAGCCGGAGAGCATCGGCACGCCATCGGTCGTCGCCGTGGACAACTGGGCGTAATGGGCCAGGACGCTCGCGTTGTACAGCAACTCGTCGCCATCAACTGACGGCTCGCAGACGTCTCGAAGGTGCACGAAAAAGAACTCGAGCGCTCGACGTTGGTCGGTTGCCAGCAGTTCGCGAAGCATGTTGCTCACCTCACTGCCGTCTCTCGCATCACAATTCGTGCCGAACCGTCAGGCCCGGGAACGCGCCCATTCGCTGGGTTTCGGGGCCCGACGAAGGACAACAATCGCCGGGTGAGGACAATTGGGTGATGCGGTAGGAAAGGGAGCGGTGCAGGCTATGGCACGCTGACGGCCGGTACCGGCGTGACCTCGACGAACGCGTCGTAGAAGCCGCTGCCACCACCCCAGTCGGTCGGCTCCACCGGTGTGAGCACGTTCACTGACCTCCGCGCGCCGCTCGCATCCGAGAAGCCCCCGAAGGGCATCCACGCCACGCCAGGCCGGACGTGGTCATCCACCGAACACACGGCGCGCACTTCACCGCGTTCGTTCCAGACGCGCACGGTGTCGCCATCCACCACTCCCCGCGGAAGCGCATCATCAGGGTGGATTTCGATCGAAAGGATCCCCGAGCGCCGGCGGTGACGTTCCATGTTGCTGTATCCGGAGTTCAGGTAGTGCACGGTCTTACCCGAGATGAGCTGGAGGCCATTGCCGTCCCGGATCTCACCGGCGCACGGCAACGGGTCTTCGCCGTTTTCCTGTAACGACTCCGAGTAGAGTTCTGCCCTGCCCGAGCGGGTCGCGAACCCGCCGTTCGCAAACGGCCTCCAGTCATCCGGGCATTTCAACCGCGCGTAGCCCTCATCCCACAGGCGCTCGTAGGTGATCCCTTCGAGCCACGGGTGTCCACTTGCCAGTGCGCCCCGCAGCATCGTCTCGTCGCTCTCGTACAGCCACGGTTCCGTCCGGCCAAGAGCAGCCGCGAGGCGTCGGAAGAGCTCCGTGTTCGAGATGGATTCACCACACGGCGCGATTGCCGGACGGTTCAAGGCGAGATACAGATGCCCCCATGCGGGCGACAGGTCCAGGTGCTCGATCTGGCTCGTCGCCGGCAGCACGTAATCGGCGTACAGTGCGGTATCCGTGACAAACAGGTCGTGCACAACGGTGAACAGAGTCCTCGCGCATAAGACCTTCGCGAATCCGGCCCTGATTCGGCATCGACACCATCGGATTGCTGCCGTAGACCATCAGCGCGCGGATTGGCGGCTGAAGGTCACGGCTGCAAAGGTCGTCGCCGAGATCGCGCATGTTGAGCACGCGGACGCCGGGCTTGTACACCTCCGGCATCATCACCCGATCCATGTCCAGCACCGCAAAATGCAACGCGTGCGTCGATCGCGCGAGTCCGCCGCCGCGGTGCTTCCACGCGCCACTGAGAACCGGGAGACATGCGATGGTGCGAAACAGCATCGCGCCATTTCGATGGTGCTCGAGGCCGATCAGCGGCCGCAGCAGCGACGGCTGCGTGGTCGCGTATTCACGGGCGAACCGCTCGATCTCTTCGACGGGCAGGCCCACAGTGTGCGAAACCTGTTCCGGTGAGTACTGCCGAACGCGCTCCGCAAGCGCTTCGTATCCGACGGCGTGCTGCGACACATAGTCGTGATCGACCAGGCCGTCGCGGATCATCACATGCATCATGGCCAGCGAAAGCGCCGCGTCGCTTCCGGGTTTGAGCTGCACGTGCCAGTCAGCAGCTTCTGCGGTGCGGGTTCGGATCGGATCGACGACCACGATCTTCGCACCGCGAGCTTGCGCTTCGCGGATCAACGGCCACAGGTGCAGATTGGTGACGATCGTGTTGGTTCCCCACAGCACGATGAACCGGCTGTGGATCAACTTGTTCGGGATCGATGCCGGTGCCGGTACCGAGGGTCGCCGAAAGCCCCGCGGCTGCCGTCGCCCCGCAGATTTTTCGATCCAGGCCACTGCAGCCCATCGACCCAAACAGCCGCCGGTCGAGCGAAGCCATCTGAATCAGCCCCTGTGTCCCTGCGGAGCTATACGGCAGAATTGCCTCTGCCCCGGCGTCCGCGGCAATGGACTGCCATCGTGAGGCAATATCGCTGAGCGCCTCGTCCCAGCTGACGCGAATGAACTGACCCTCTCCCTTGCGTCCGGACCGCTTGAGCGGGTGCAGGAGGCGGTCTGGATGGTAGACACGCTCGAGATAGTGATTCACCTTTGCGCAGAGAGTGCCGCGCGTAAACGGGTGCGTGCTGTCGCCGGATAGCCGCTCGGCCTTGCCTTCACTGACCTCCACCACCCAGCTGCACGTGTCCGGACAATCGTGGCCACACGCGCCGCGAACGATCTGTGCCATTTCGTGCTTTACGATACCCGCGGCATCCGCGCCCAGTAAAGGTCCAAGATTGGAATGTTGGGAGGTCACGTGGACGAGAAATCGCTGTTTACGGAGCTGTGGAATAAGGAATCCAAAACGACGAGCAAGGTGCTGTCGCGCATCCCGGAGGGCTCGGACTACCGCCCTGATCCGAAATCGCGCACCGCCAGTGAGATCGCCTGGCAAATCGTGGCGGAAGAGAAAATGATCATCGACGCCCTCGAGACCGGTGTGGCCGAATGGGCGCCGGCGCCGGCGCCGGCGACGATGAAGGAATTGTGCGAGAGCCTACGACCGCCAGAGTGCGGAGATCGCGCGGCGGTGGGAGGAGCTGCCAGCCACGCGCTGGGACGGGAAGCTCGAGTTCTTCGGCAGCCAGCGCCCGGCCGCGCCGATGGCGTGGAGCTTCCTCTTCGACATCGTCCACCACCGTGGCCAGATTACGACGTATCTGCGTCCGATGGGATCGACCGTGCCACAGGTATACGGCCCGAGCGCAGACGAGCCCTGAAGCCGGCCGATCACACGGCTGCTGACTAGAACGAGAACCGCGCCCCCAGCTGAATTCTGCGCATGTCGCGCGCCGTGCGGATCTTGCCGAATGTCGCGGGCGCATTCAGGCCGGTGCCGGGATTCTGCAGGTTCACGAAGTTGAAGACGTTTGTGGCTTCCATCCGGATCTGCAGGACGGTTTGCCGCATCAGCGGGAAATCGCGGAAGAGGCCCAGATCGACGGTGCGTATGCCTGGCCCATCGATGATGCTGCGCCCGGCCGTGCCATTGGTTCCGAGCGCGGGGTTCGCAAACGCGGCCGTGTTGAACCACGCTTCGATCAGTTCCTCCCGCGGGCGGCTGGAGTCGAGGTCGGGATCCCCTACGAGGTCCGCGCGGTCGTTGTTGATGCCATCGAGATTTCGATCTTGCCCTGCCGTGATCGTCAAAGCGGAGCCGCTCTGCACTAACACGATCGTCGAGACGGTCCAGCCATCAAGCAATACAGGAACGAATCCGGTGGAGTTCTCAAAGAAGTTCGGCTGCCACACCAGCGACAATGCGAAGCTGTGTGTCCGGTCTGACGATGCGCGGCCGCGCTCCGCGTCGAGCTGAGTCGAGTTCTGGACCGTCGGCAGTCCGCCCCCCTGGAAGTCGACATCCTCGAGCGCCCGGCCGAACGTGTAATTGGCCTTGAACGACAGCATGCTTCCACGACGCTCGGCACTCAACTGGAGCGCGTTGTAGTCGCTGGTGAAGATCGATTCGAGCACGTTCGCGGCCGCGATCACGCCGGGCTGATAGGGACGGCGCGCATTCCGGTTGGCGACGGTCGCGGTCGAAGTCATCACGGGATAGTTGCGGTCGACCGGAGCCGCGAGATTCCGTGCGAAGGCCCCCACGTACGATGCGCTGGCGCTCATGCCCCGGCCGATCTCACGCTGAATCGTGACGTTGGCCTGGTAAATGAACGGCCACCTGAAATCGAGCGACGGCCCGAAGACCTGCGCGGGAAACGCGAACCGTGCGGAGTCGGGGCTGTACTCGAACGGGAACGGCCCCACCCCGCCCGGGAGGTTGCGGTATGGATCCGAGAGCGTGAACACCGTTGGAAAACTCTGCCTGAGGGTGAACGGCTGGTTGTCGGCGGTCGTGTTCCACTCGTTGCCGGTGATGCTGCCGTAGAACACGCCGAAGGCACCGCGGATAGACGTCCGGCCGTCCCCCTGCGGATCCCACGCCACCCCAAGCCGCGGCGCCACATTGTTGTAGTCGGTGTCGACGATGCCGCGCGGGATCCCGTCGTCTCCCGGGAACAGCAACCCTTCGGGCGCGCTGGGGGTGACGGTCGACCGCGCCCCGGGGACGAATGCGAGCTTGCGGTCCTGCGGGTCGGTGAAGGGGAACTGAATGTCGTAGCGCAAACCGAGGTTCAGAGTCAGGCGGGAATGGATCCGGAAGTCATCCTGCGCGAAGAAGCTGAGATACGCCCCGTTGTCGAGCTTGCGGATCGGGGCGTCCTGCGTCATCGACGCCGGCAGGCCAAGGAGAAAGTCGGCGTAGGCGTTGGTCGTCTTGGTGCCGTCGAACGCGAACACTCCATAGTTGTCGAGGAGCGTGTCGTGAACGATTTTTTCGTACGACACCTCGGCGCCGAACTTCAAGCCGTGGCGCCCGCGGCTGATCGTCATCGCGTCTTTCACGCCGAAGTAGTTGCTGCCCGCGTCGGGGCCGGCGATGGAGGTCTGGCCGGTGAAGAAGCCGGTCACGGTCAGGCGTGGCAGCGTCGGATCCCCCTGAATCTGGAAGTTCGAATTCAGATCGCCAAGCGAGGTGGTCGGGTTGTTCACGCGGCCGCCGAACTGGCGCATGTAGGAGACGCGGAACTGGTTGATGGCATGCGGCGACAGCACCCAGCTGTCGGCGAAGTTGACGTTGTGCTGGTTCCACTTGAAGTCGCGATCCACCCAGGGGATGTTGCCGGTGAGCGACAGCGGCTGGGTATCGGTACCGGTCTGATAGAAGTAACTCACCGCCATGCTGCGACCTGCCGACAGGTTGTGATCCAGCTTGACCGTCATTTCGTCGGTGTCCAACGGGTCGGGCCGCCGGATTTCAAAGAAGCTGTTCGGCAGGTTGGACGTCGGAATGTACTCGGCCTGGATCGCCTTTGCCGTGATATCAAAGCGCGCTTCCGGGATGATATCCCCCTGAAACCGCGCACCAGTTGTCGGATCGATGGGCTTTCGCGTCGACTGCGAGAAGTTGCCGGCCCGCTCGAGGTCGGTGGGAACGACGGCCGTATTGCGGTAGTAGGTTTCCTCCTGGCGAAGGCCCGAGTAGCTGGCGAAAAAGAACGACCGGTCGGTCTTCAAGGGGCCTCCGAACGCGCCGCCGAACTGGTTGCGGTCCAGAGGATCCTTTGCCGACGTGACACCGGGAGGCGCCCAGCGCTTCGCGTTCAGCTTTTCGTTGCGGAAGAACTCGAACGCGGCGCCGTGGAAGATGTTGGTGCCCGACTTGGTCACCACGTCGACAACGCCTGCGGCGTAGCGCCCATACTCTGCCGCGTAGCCGTTGGTCAGGACGCGGAATTCCTGGACCGCTTCCGGATTGGGCGCGGGATTGCCGGTGCCTCGCAGACCGGCCGTATTGTTGCCACCGTCGAGCTGAAAGTTCACCGCCCCCATCTGCGCGCGGCTCGACCCGTTGATGGTCGTCAGCTGCTCCGGGCCGCCAAGCGAGTTGGAATTGTCGTTGCTCGTGACGCCAGCGGTCATGCTCAAGAGCGTGTAGAGATCGCGATTGACGAGCGGAAGGTTGAGGACTTCGTTCTGGTTCACGCTTCGGGACAGCGCTCCGGTGGTCGTTTCGACCAGCGGCGCGTCACCGGCGACCGAGACGACTTCGGCAAAGTTCCCAAGCTCGATCGTCGCGTCGACACGCGCGTTGCGCCCGACTTCGAGGATGATGCCGGTCCGGGTGAAGCCCTTGAAGCCCGACATCTTGATTTCCACGGTGTAGTTGCCGACCGGCAGCAGCTGCAGACTGTACTGGCCGTCGGTGTCGGTGGTCGCGGTCCTCGAAACCTGCGTCCCGGTGTGCGTCGCGGTCACGGTGACGCCCGGCACGACGGCGCCCTGGGCGTCCTTGACGCTGCCGAGGATCGTCCCGGTCGGGATTTGTGCCTCCACCGAAACCGCCACCAGGCAGGCGGCGACCAGGCATGCGCACCGTTTCAGCAAATGGTTCATTTCAAGCCTCCTGCGTCGATCCCGTGCGGTCGAACATCCGCTTGTTTGTTCGCGGTTGAGACAATATGCCTGCTCCTGGCGCCTGTCAAGCGAAACCGAAACGGCGCATTTAGCAGAGTCGCAGGCTTTTCGCCGGACGGCGGCGCCCGTAGAAAGTGCTTGCGGATCGGCGGCGCTGGGGTATATTGATCGCCGAAAGAACAAATGCGTTCGTCCACCCCTCGCAGCCTGCGCCTCGCGACTCGCGGCACCAGCCGCGAGATCAACCGCCGGATCGCGCTCAATCTGATCCGCACCAATCAGCCGATCTCCCGGGCCGACCTCGCACGGCTCATGGGCACGCGCCGCGGCGCCGTCACGCTCCTGGTCACAGAGCTCATCAAAGAACGTCTCGTCTTCGAGGGTGCGACCGGGGAGGCCAAGCGCGGACGGAAGCCGACGTTCCTCTACATCGACTCGCGAAAACGCTGCGTCGTCGCTGTCGACATCCGGCCGACCCGGACGTTCATCATGGTGACCGACCTGGTCGGACAGCAGCTCGCCAGCGTCACCAGCTTCCCCACCGAGCGCGACCCGAAGAAGTTCATCGCGACGCTGGTGAAGCGGATCGGCGGCATCCTGCTCGAACACAAGGACCTCGGCCGCTGCCAGGGGGTGGGCGTGGTGGTGCCGGGCATGGTCGAATCGGCTGCCGGCCGCGTCCTGCTTGCCCCGAACCTCGGGTGGCGGGACGTCGACCTGCGGGACCCGATCGCGGCGGCGCTCAGGCTGCCGGTGCAGATCGAAAACTCGGGCAAGGCGTGCGCGCTCGCACAACTCTGGGCTACCCGCGAAGGGAAAACACCCGCCAACTTCGTTTACATCACGGTCTCGGACGGCCTCGGCGTCGGCGTGGTGCTCAACGGAGAGGTCGTCCGCGGCCAGCACAACATCGCCGGTGAATTCGGCCACGTGCCGCTGAACATCGATGGCCCACGGTGCGGGTGCGGCGCGACCGGGTGCTGGGAAGCGTACGTTTCGAACCTCGCAACCTTGTCGCGCTACTTCGGCCGGGACATCAAGGAGCGGCCGGTTGCGTCAGACGCCGCGTCGCTGACCGTCGAGGATCTGATCGTGCGCGCGCGAGGCGGCGACGCCAAGGCACTTGCCGCTCTCCTTTCGACGGCGCGATACCTGGGTCTCGGCCTGGGATCGGTGATGAACGCCATCGATCCCGCGCACGTTTACATCGGCGGAGAGATCACCGCTGCATGGGACCTGATCGAACCCACGGTCCGCGCGGGGCTCGCGGAACGGGCGCTCACCGCTTCGGCGCGCATGACGCCAATCGTGACCGTCCCTCCCGAGCAGTACCCGCGTCTTCGCGGCGCGGCCGCGCTGGTCGCCGCCCCTTCATTCGCCGGCGAGGGGGTCGCCTGATGGGCCGCCGCCCGAACACCCACAGCCCGAGCAGTCACAGCATGCCTGGCCCGACCGCGGTCGAGCATCAGAGCTGGAACTGGGCGACGGTGCCGAAGGAACATCTGAGCGATGGCATCGTCCGGCAGATGGTGCATGGCGACCGGCTCATGATCTGCCGTCTCACGATCGCCGCCGGAGTCGTCACCGCGGCACACTCCCACCTCCACGAGCAGATGACCATCGTCGAGAAAGGACGCGTGCGATTCGTGCTCGGATCGGACGAACAGATCTTTGGCCCAGGCGACGTCCTCCTCCTCCCGGGCGGCTTCTGGCACGGCGCGACGATGCTCGACGATGAAGTGGTGCTGATCGACATTTTCTCGCCGCTGCGCGAAGACTTTCTCAAGCGCCCGTCGCCTTAGGCATGACCGCCGATCTGTTCTCTCTCGATGGGCGCGTCGCGCTCGTGACAGGGGCGTCCCGCGGCATTGGCGCGGCGCTCGCGTGCGCCCTCGCGAGGGCGGGCGCGGACGTTGCCGCCCACGGCAACACCACTCCGTCCGAGGCGACGTGTGAGAAGGCACGCGGGCTGGGCCGCCGGGCGGTCGCCCTCGTCGGCGACATGGCCGATCGGGCCACCGCCGATCGTTTGGTGAGCGAAACTATCGCCGCTCTCGGCCGGCTCGACATCGTCGTCAATAACGCCGGAACCATCAGGCGCGGCGGTGCGGTTGACACCGCCGACGAGGACTGGCACGCCGTCATCGACGTCAATCTCCACGGCACGTTCCGCATGTGCCGGGCCGCTGGACGGCACATGCTCGCCAGCGGTGGCGGCAAGATCATCAACATCGCCTCACTGCTGTCGTTTCAGGGCGGGCTCAACGTGCCCGCGTACGCGGCCTCGAAAAGCGCGATCGCGGGATTGACGCGGGAGCTGTCGAACGAGTGGGCGGCCAAAGGCATCTGCGTGAACGCGATCGCACCGGGGTACGTGCGCACGGACAACACGCTGGCGTTGCAGAACGATGCAACCCGTAACCGCCAGATCCTGGAGCGCATCCCCGCCGGACGGTGGGCCGAGCCGTCCGACATGGAAGGCGCGGCGGTGTTTCTTGCGTCGCGCGCATCGGATTACGTGACCGGACACATTCTTGCCGTCGACGGCGGATGGCTCGGCCGCTAGAGCCCGCGTCAGCGGGGCGTTATGAAGCTTGTCGCTAGCGGGGCGGAGCCTCGATGGTCTGAGGCGGAGCCTCGCTAGAAACGGAGACACATGACATCGCTGCAGGGTGTTGCGCTGGTGACGGGTGCCGGGGCCGGCCTCGGCAGGGCGTGCGCGCTTGCGCTCGGCCAGCGCGGCGCGCGCGTTGCCGTCCATTATCAGAAGAGCCGCGAAGGCGCTGAGTCGGTGGCGGCAGCTCTCGCGGAATCGGGAACTGACGCCGGCATGTTCCAGGGCGACCTGACGCAGGCGGCGGAGGTGGCCGCTCTCGTCGAAGCGGTGACGGCGCGCTTCGGTGCGATCGACATCCTCGTCAACAACGCGGGAGACCTCATCGAGCGCAAGCCGATCCTCGAGATGAGCGAGGCGCTGTTTCACGCGGTGATGAACGTCAACGTGACCAGCGCTTTCCTCATGAGCCGTGCCGTCGGCCCCGGAATGGTGGCCCGGAAGGCCGGGACGATCATCAACATGGCGTCGCTCGCGGCATGGAACGGAGGCGGGCCTGGCGCCGGCATCTACGCCACGGCGAAAGGGGCGATCGTCGCGTTCACGAAGGCGCTCGCGAAAGAGCTCGCGCCGCATGGCGTCCGGGTGAACTGTGTTTCGCCGGGCTTGATCGGTGACACCGCATTCCACGGGCGATTCACCGCGCCCGAGGCATTTCAGGCGGCGGCAAAGAGCGTCCTGCTCGGCCGCGCCGGCACGCCCGGCGAAGTCGCGTCCGTGGTTGCGTTTCTCGCCTCTTCAGAGAGTTCGTTCCTCACCGGCGAAACGATCGAGATCAACGGCGGAATGTACATGCGATGAAGATGTCCGGACTGCGGTGGGTGATGATCGGCCTGATCTTTCTGGCCACGGTCATCAACTACATCGATCGCCAGACGGTATCGGTGCTGAAGACGTCGATCAGCAAAGATCTCGGGCTGAGCAACTCCGACTACGCCGCGATCCAGAACAGCTTTCTCGCGTTCTACGGTTTGAGCCAGTTGCTATCGGGCCGGCTGTATGACGTGATCGGTACCCGCCGCGGGTTCATCTTCTCGATCGTGCTGTGGTCGCTCGCGGCGCTTGCCCATGCGACTGCACGCAGCGCCGCCGCCTTCGGGGTATTCCGCGCGGCGCTCGGCTTCGGCGAAGCGGGCAACTGGCCTGGCGCGGCCAAAATGGTTGGCGAATGGTTCCCGGTCCGCGAGCGCGCGCTCGGGATGGGGATCTTCAACACCGGGGCCGCGGTCGGCGGCGCCATCTCCCCTCCGATCATTGCGCTTCTGGCGACCGCCTATGGCTGGCGGACCGCGTTCATCATCACCGGTGCTCTCGGCTTTGTCTGGCTGGCGCTCTGGGTGGCGCTGTTCCGCACCCCTGCCGAGCATCCGTGGATCACTGACGCGGAGCGTGCGCACATTCTCGACGGTGCTGCCCCCGGAGGCGTACCCGGACCGGCATGGCGTCCGGGCTGGCTGCACCTGCTCACTTACCGTCAGACCTGGGCGGTGGTAATGGGGCGGTTCATCACCGATCCCATCTGGTGGCTGTACATCTTCTGGCTGCCATCGTATCTGCAGGAGGCGCGCGGCTTCAGTCTTCAACAGGTCGGCCAGTCGGCATGGCTGCCTTTTCTCGCCGGCGGTGTCGGTGCGCTCACCGGCGGCTATGCATCGGGCGCGCTCATTTCGCGCGGTTGGTCCGTCGACCGCGCGCGCAAGACAGTCATGACGTTCGGCGCGCTGCTGACGTCGGCGGGGATTCTCGCGATGCGGGCCAACGATCCCTGGGTGGCACTCGGCTGGATGGCCGTGGTCCTCTTCGGATTCCAGATCTGGGTCAACAACCTGCAGACGCTTCCGAGTGATTTCTTTCCGAGCACGGCGGTCGGCTCCGTGTTCGGCATGGGAGGTGCGGCCGCGGCACTCGCCAGCGTGCTCTTCACCTTTGGAACGGGGCGTGTCGTCGATGCATTCGGCTATACGCCGGTGTTTCTGGTGTCCGCGGTTCTCGGACCGGTGGGCCTGGTCGTGACGCTGCTGCTGGCCGGCCGTATCCAAAGCGTTGCCGTCCGCCGGGAGGAACAGACAGCATGACGAAACGGTTGACGATCGCCGGCGCGATGTTACTGAGCATCACCACCGCAGCTATGGCGGCTGGGCAGGAAGCCGTGCCCGCCTTCGAGGTGCTCCTCGCACACAAGGTGGCCCTGAAGCCGGAGCTGGTTGGGGTGCATCCGCGCGTTTTCGTCACGAAATCCGGGCTCGAGACGCTTCGCGAACGTGCGCGCGGCACTCATCGCGTGGAGTGGACGAACGTGACCGCAAACCTCGCGGCCCTGAAGGGGGCGCCGCCGCCGATACCAGGACCGCAGGAACGACGCTCGCAGAACAATGTGGCGTTCGCGATTGCCGAAGCGGCGCTGGCATACGCAGTCGATCGCAAGCCCGAGTATCTCGCCGCCGCGAGGAGCTGGACGCTCGCGGCGATCGATTACGAACCGTGGGGCTACACCTACAACAAGCCGAATACCGACCTCGCCGCCGGGCACCTGCTCTACGCGATCGGCTGGGCCTACGACCTCCTGCACGACGATCTGACGAGCAGCGAACGAGCCCGCATCCGCACTTCGTTGGAGCGGCACGCGAATCTCGTTTATGACGCCTTCGCTCCCAAGCCAGGGCGCCAGCATGTGTTCACGCAGAACCACGACTTCATCCCGACCGTCAGGTCTCGGCGTCGCGGCGCTGGCGCTGATGGGCGAGTCGAAAGATGCGGAACGCTGGGCCGCGCTCGCGCGCGCGCACCATCACCGCGCCGGCCAGTTGCTGAGCCCCGACGGTTACTTCTATGAAGGCATGGAGTACTGGATCTTCTCAACGCCCTGGCTTGTCCACTTTCTCGACGCCTGGGAACACTCCACCGGCGAAAGCCTCTGGGACCGCGACGTTTTCAAAAACTGGAAGACTTACCTCGCGCACACGCTTCTCCCCGACGGGCAGACGGTCGTCGACTTTGGCGATATCTGGGAGGGAGCATTGACCCGGTCGAAAGCCGGCGCGGACTACCAGCGCGCATATCCGGGCGGCACGCTACAGAGCAACTACAACGTCATGTACCGCGTCGCCGCGCGGTTGAAGGATCCGCAGGCGCAGGCAATCGCAGAACGCTATGCGTCCTTCGGCCACAGCAACCTCGAGGAGTACTGGACGTTGTTGTGGCGCGATCCAGCGATGACGGCCGCGCCGATGGAAATCATTCCGCTCGCGCATCATTTCAAGGACTCCGGTGTGATCTTCACCCGGACGTCCTGGAACACCGATGCCGCGGCAGTCGCGTTCAAGGCGGGGCCGCCCGAAGGGCACCGCGTCGCCGCACTCCTGTCAAAGCTCCCCGAGTGGCGGCTCGACAGCGGGCACGCGCATCCCGACGCCGGCAGCTTCGTCGTCTGGACACACGGTCAGTATCTGACCGGTGACACCGGCTATGCGGGGATGCCGGCCGCGCGTAACCACAACACGATGACTTTCGGCGGTATCGGCCAGGGTCACGAATCGCAGCACGACGTGTGGCGGAAGATGGATTACGCCGCGCTCAACAACATCCGCATTCGTGAGGCGGCCCTCACCGGCCGCCGACTGCGCGTTGTCGCGGACCTCGCGGCGGCGTACCCAGCGTCGGTCGGATTGACGTCCTTCACGCGCACGTTCACGTGGGACGGCGCGCGCGCATTCACGATCGTTGACGACGTCACGTTGACGACGCCGCGGACGGCCGAGTGGCATCTCCAGTCCGATACCGCGTTCCGGGAAGTGGGCGGGAAGTATCGGAACGGCACGCCGGGTCATGCCGCGCTCGCTGTGTCGTTCATCGCGCCCGCGAAAGCGCACGTCACGACAGGGCCGGCTACGGTAAAAGCGCCGGGGCCTCCCGGCTCGATCGAGACTGGGCCCGAAGAAGCGCGTGGATTCAAACTGCAGGCGACTGCACCAGCTGCGGCATCCATGCATTTCGAGGTTCTACTCGAGATAGTGGCTCCGTCTACCCGGCCCGAGTACCCCAATCCGCTCCATGTCGGACCGCGGCGCGCGTCACGCGCGGAGATGCGGCGCGAGGAAACGTCCGGTGTAGGAAGCGCGGCAGGCGGCGATCTCTTCCGGCGTTCCGGTGACCACGACTTCCCCGCCGGCGTGACCGCCCTCGGGACCCAGGTCGATGACGTGATCGGCGGTCTTGATGACGTCGGGGTGGTGCTCGATCAGCAGCACCGTATGGCCGGCGTCGACGATCCTGTTCAACGATTCGAGCAACCGTTCGATGTCGGCGAGGTGCAGTCCGGTGGTCGGTTCATCGAGCATGTACACCGTGTGCTTCGACCGTTGGAGCGTGCTCAACTCGGTGGCGATCTTGATCCGTTGCGCTTCGCCGCCCGACAGCGTCGTCGCTGACTGGCCGAGCGTCAGATAGCCGAGACCGAGATCGGCGAGGACCTGGATCTTCCGGCTCACCGCCGGCACTTCCTTGAAGAACGCTACCCCTTCCTCGACTGACATATTCAAGACGTCGTCGATGGTCTTGCCGCGAACCGTGACCTCGAGCGTTTCCGCATTGAAGCGCGCTCCCTTGCAGGCGGCGCACGTCACTTCCACGTCAGGCATGAAGTAGAGCTGCGTGGTGATCACGCCTTCCCCCTGGCACTCCTCGCATCGGCCTCCTTTCACGTTGAAGCTGAAGCGGCCAGGCTTGTAGTCGCGCTCCACGGCGAGCGGAGCCGCGGTGAACAGATCGCGAATGACATCGTAGAAGCCCACGTATGTCGCGGGATTCGAACGGCTGTTCCGGCCGATCGGCGACTGATCGATGTTGACGACCTTGCGCACGTGCTCCAGGCCGTCTATCCCGTCGTGCTCTCCCGGCAAGGTGCGCGTGTCGACCAGTTCCTTCCACAGCACCTTGTAGAGGATCTCGTTGACCAGCGTGCTCTTGCCCGACCCGGAAGCGCCGGTAATGGCGACCAGCACTCCGAGCGGGATGCGCACGTCGATCGATTTCAGGTTGTTCTCGCGCGCGCCGCGCACGACCAGCGCCTTTCCATTGCCGGCGCGTCGCTTCATCGGCGTGGCGATCGAGCGCTTCCCCGACAGGAACTGCCCGGTCGGAGACTTCCGGCATCCGAGAATGTCTTTGAGCGTGCCTTGCACGACGACGGTGCCTCCGTGAACGCCGGGCCCGGGCCCCATTTCGACGATGTGATCGGCCGCGCGGATCGTGTCCTCGTCGTGCTCGACCACGATGACCGTGTTGCCGATGTCGCGCAGGCTTTCGAGCGTGGCGATCATCTTGGTGTTGTCTTTCGGGTGCAGCCCGATGCTCGGCTCGTCCAGCACGTACAGCATGCCCATCAAGCCGGATCCGATTTGCGTCGACAGGCGGATCCTCTGTGACTCGCCCCCCGACAGTGTGGCCGCCCGCCGGTTGAAACTCAGGTAGTCGAGGCCGATGCCCAGCAGAAGCTCGAGCCGGCCGCGGATTTCCTTCAACACCTGGCGCCCGGCGTCGGCGCCACGTCCAGTCGGCTTGACGCGAGTGAGAAAGGCGTGCAGTTCGTCGAAATGAAGTTGCCCGAGGTCGTAGATCGTCTTGTCGTGAACCGTGAAGAGCAGCCGTGTCGCCCGCACCCGAGCCCCGTTGCAATCGGGACAGGTGCGCTCGACCATCACCTTGTCGAGCCACTCCTCCATCCTCGAATTCGCTTCACCGCGCTGGCGGTAGCGCCGATAGTGGCGCTCGATGCGACGGGCAATCCCGTGAAAGCCAACTTCCCTGCCCTCGTGCTCCTCGGGGCGCACCTTGGCGTCGGGTGGGATCAGCATCGCGACCTTTTTGGGATCGATGCCGTAGAGGACTGCCTGGCGAGCCTTCTCGGACAGCTCCTTCCAGGGAGCGTCCAATGTAAAGTTCCGGGCCACGGAGAGGCTGTACATCATCCGGCCGTCCCACGTGTCGGGGTTGTACTTGAACGCCTCACGGACGAAGCAGCCGCCGCGGATGCTCCGGTCCGGATCCGGAATCAGCAGCTCCGGGTGTGTGAGCTTGTCCACGCCCAGGCCGCCGCACGTGCGGCACGCGCTCTCCGGGTTGTTGAACATGAAAAACGCCGGGTCGATGTCTCCATAAACGAAGTGGTGAGTTTCGCTGCACAGCCCCTGGTAGAAGCGCGCGGCCTGCGCCTTGGTGGTGCCGGTGAGGACGTTGATCTGCATCAGACCGTCGCCAACGAGCAGCGTGCTCGCGATCCCGGCCTTGATCGCCTTTTCGTGACGCCGGCTGACGACGAACCGGTCGACGACCGCCTCCATATTGCGCACCGTGGACTCATCGAGCGCCGTCTCCGCGGAGATGTCGATGCGCTTGCCGTCGACGATCAGCCAGCGACAGCCTTTCTTCCGGACGTCGGTCAGGACGAAATCCAGCTCCTCGCCGTAGACCTTGAAGACAGGCGCCCGAAGCTCGATCTCTGCGCCGTCAGGAAGAGACAGGATCGATTCGAGGATCTGGCTCGAGGAGACGCTCGGCGTCGGTTCGCCGGTGCGCGGACAGTGCGGCTGACCGATCGTCGCGTAGAGGAGGTTCAGATAGCTGGCGATGTCGGTCATCGTCCCGACCGTCGACCGCGGATTGCTGGTGAGGGTTTTCTGCTCGATCGAAATAACCGGCGAGAGACCGAACACGAAATCCACATCCGGCTTGGTGACCTGCGACACGAACCGGCGGGCGAAGCTCGAGAGCGACTCCATGTAGCGGCGCTGCCCTTCCGCGTAGATCGTGTCGAACGCCAGGCTCGACTTGCCCGACCCTGACAGCCCGGTCACTACAATCAGGCTGTCGCGCGGGATCTCGAGCGAGACGTTCTTCAGGTTGTGGACCCGCGCGCCCTGAACGGCAATCGTTGTCCGCGGCGGTTTGTTCCTGCTGTTCTTCATGCGAGATGGAAGAACGCGAGCTCCTGCACGTCCACGTTGCTCTTTCTGGTCAGGCGCACTGCGGTGGAGGCCTTGCCGATCAGGCCGCGGTCCGCGAGGTATTCGCACACGATCGTCACTCCGCTGACGTCAAAGTTCCTTTTGAAATAATCCTCGATCTCGCGGCAGGAGCGAGCCTCGCCGACCTCGCGCAGATGATCGATGACCGGCCCGAACACCGTCGTCGCGCGTTCGGCGACGTAGGCGTCCACGGCGTCGAGTGCAGCACCGACGCGCGCCCGCGTCTTGGTCGCATTGAGCAGATCAGTGTAGATCGTCTTGAAAAAGGGGGGATTGATGCGGGTTGCCTGGGGGATCACTTCCCGATCGACGAGCTGCCCGGCGCCGATGACTTCAACTTGTGCCAGTGGCGTCGCGGCATAGAGAATCCAGAGCGCTGTGTAGTCGAGATCGCCGCGCGTGACGAACCATTTGTGCGCCTTGTCGATCGGCGGGAGCGCGTGACAGGCGGCGCGCAGAAGCTGCACCTGACGATCGCGCTGGCCGAGGTCGCGCAGGCTCGCGCACAGGTCGGCAATCGTCGGATCGTGTGTGTAGAGGAGTCGTCCCTTGGTCAGGAACGAGTGCGCGAACGAGTTCCGTACGGATCCCTCGACCATCTTGCGGAAGTCGGTGCGGGGTATGAGGAGCGCGTGGACGTGCACGCCGTCCGCGTACAAGGAGAGGTCAGTGTTTTCGACCTTCCGGTCGTCGATCGTGACCAGGACGAGGTCGATATCCGACTTCGCCCACACCGTGTCGTGCGACAGGCTGCCGCACAGAACTGCGGCGAGCACTGAGCGGTCTGCTCGCACCTCAGTGATGAGACTGTCGAGCGCTGCGGTGAACTTCTGCCTGACCGGGTCGTCGACCATCAGGCGAGATTTTACTCGCCCTTTGTCAGCCTCCTTTTCTTGTCTTCCGCGGACTATTTCCAGATACCCAGCGCGCGGCGGACGGCGACGAGCTGACCGACATGGTAGGCGGTGTGATCGGCCGCCATCAGGATCGCGCGCAGGTACGTCTGCGTTCCCTTCCCGGTCGGCACCACGGCCGTCAGATCGGGCACTTCCCGCGCCAGCTGTTTCACTTGGTCCCGTGATCGCGCGTATGCCTCGATGCTTTTCGACCAGTCCGCAGCGCTCGACGGCGCGGGGTCCCGCGGCCAATAGTCGTCGGGCCACTTCATCGTGTGCTCGTATTTCGGATTGACACAAAAATCGAGGATGTCCTCCTGAGCAAGCCGGATGTGCTCGAGCAGCTGCCACGTCGAGTGCTCGAAGCCAGCCGGCACAGCGCCGCGTTTGTCGGGAGGGATTCCGTCGACAGCTTTGTCGAAGCCGACGTGCGCTTCTTCCCAGTCGAGTAGCCGCACCAGGTGGTCCCGAAAAGGATCGGTCGATTCGACCATCTAAAGAGTCTATCGCCTGTTCTCACGCGGCATCGGTACAATGGCCGTCCGCGTAAGCAAGGCGTGAACTGTAGCTGGTGTGGAGGACGCATGGGCAGCTGTGCCATGAAGCGGCGTATCGTGAAACGTGCCGGCGCAATTGTCGCCTGGCTCTGTGTAGCTGCCGGGACCGCGAGCGCCCAGCAGCCGGCGGCGGTTCCCCAGGTCACCATTCCCGATCGGCCGGACAACGTCAACGTCCGTCGCGATCCCATGCGGATGATTGGCAACATCTACTGGGTCGGTCACTCCCAGGTGGGGGCATTCCTGTTGAAAACGTCGCAGGGCTATATCCTGATCGACTCGACGTCGACCGAACAATGGCCGTGGGTGCAGGCGAACCTGGAGAAACTGGGGGTGAAACCTCACGACATCAAGATCATGCTGAACCTCCATGCGCATCAGGAGCACATGGGTGGTTTTTCGATGATGAAGGCGTTGACGGGCGCAACGATCGTCCTCTCACGCGCGTCGGCCGATGAAGTCGCAACCGGCGGCCGCACTGACTTTCGTGAGAACGGCTCGGAGCAATACAAACCGTTCAGGGCCGACCGCATCGTCGAGGATGGCGGAACGGTTACCCTGGGCGAGGTCACACTGACCGCCCATCTCACTCCGGGCCATAGCAAAGGGACGACCACGTGGACCACGACGGTCCAGGACGACGGGAAGACCTACAACGTGGTGTTCATCGGCGGAATGGCGGTTCCAGGCATCGATCGTTCGCCGCTGCTCGACAACGCGCGGTATCCAAACGTGGTGGCCGACTACCAGCGATCATTTGCGAAGCTCAGGTCCCTCCCTTGCGATGTCTGGTTCTATCCCCGCGCGACCACAATCCGGCTCGATGAGAAGCTGAAGCGTCTCGCCGCAGGTGTAAAGCCAAATCCCTTCGTCGACCCTGTCGGCTGCCAGTGGTACCTCGATCAGTACCGAGTACGAGTTCGCCGACCAGCTCGCACAGCAGCTGCGCGCGCGTGCCGCCCTGAGAGAGAAACAGCTGGTCGGGAAATAACGAGCGGTTTCCCGCATCGCGCATCCCGCATCCCGCATCCCGCGATCATCCTCGCTGCGACCACGTCGGACCGCTTCTATCGGGAACGTCGAGGGGGGTGAAGATTCCAAGCGGCTCGACGGATTTGAGGATCGCGGACCCACGCACTTCAAGAGCCTCGATCACGTCGGACCGATACGCTCGGTGCTGCTCGTACACGACCATCTCGCTCCAGTATTCGATGACGATGTAGCGGGAGGAACGATTCTGGTCGCGAAGGAACGAACTGCCAAGATATGACCGCGTCTGGCGGTTCATCGTCGCCCATTCCCCATCGACGCCGTACAGCTCCTCGAACTCAGCCCTGCGCTCATCCTTGACATCGAATTGCCACATGATTGCAATCATGGAGAAGATGGTAAACCGGGCGGCGTCGATATACTTGATCATCGTGCGCTGAACGATTGGCGCCACCACTCTCTTGGAGGATCTGATGGCACAGACACCGACTCAGACATTGCAGGGGAAGGGCGTCATGCCTACCCTGACGGTGAACAACCTGCAGCAAAGCCTCGATTTCTTCGCCGGTCTCGGCTTCGAAGTCGAAGATCGCTGGGAGGACAACGGCGTCCTGCAGGGCGCCATGCTCAAGGGGGGCAGCGCGCGACTGGGGCTGAGTCAGGACGACGGAAAGAAGGGTCGGGACCGGGTCAAGGGTGTAGGCCTCCGCATCATCGTCGAAGCTGACGACATCGATCAGGCCGCCGCCCGCGCCAAAGCAGCAGGCGTTCCGCTCACCCGAGAGCCCTACGACACCGAATGGGGCAGCCGCGCCTTCGATGTGACGGAACCGAGCGGATTCGCGCTGACGATCACCTCTTCGACATCAACCTAGTCCGCACCAGGTCATAGGAGAGCCATTTATGAGTCTTTCGATGCTCCGGTCGTGCCGCTGGGCAAGTAGGCGGCGATCGGCCTATCGGCTCATCAGCCTATCCGCCTATTGGGGGGTTCAGCGCCAGGATCATCCACGAGGTGCCAAACTTGTCTCGGAGCATTCCAAAGCGGACGGCAAAGAAAGTTTCCGCCAGCGGCATGAATATCTGGCCGCCGTCCGCCAGCAATGAGTAGATCCGTTCCGCTTCGTCCGCACCATTGACGGTGAGAGACAGATACGCGCTGCGCATCGGCTGAAAGCGTTCGGGATCGACATCAGCTCCCATCAGTTCGGTTTCACCGATTTTCATGATGGCGTACTGGATCGATTGTTCCCATCCAGGCCACGTTACTGGCTGGAGCGTCTGCTCGCCGCGCCGCATCAGCACCGTGATCTCACCACCGAGGTGCTGTTCGTAGAAGCGAAAGGCCTGTTCGCAGTTGCCTCCGTAGTTCAAGTAGGTATTCAGCTTCATATGATTAGTGCGACAGGCCGTAGATGAAATAGTTCACGCCGAACTTGAAGGCCTCGTTGGTGGGAGCAACGGCATACCAGCCTCGCCCCGAGTGCTCGATGTAGTCGCCGATGTCCATGTTGTAGCTGATGACGACCATCAGCCTGCCGGACGGATCGTTGTCGTCATGGATCCCGTAGAACTCACCCATCAGCCCACTCTCCCCCAGGCGGCCCGGATACGGCACCTCGAGAGACTTGATCGGAAAGAAAGTGTTGAACAGAGGATCCGCCAGCTGGAGCCGGTCGATGCGGGCCTGCGGCAGCACCTTCCGCATCGCGGCCTCGAAGACACGCCACTCCTCCGGGAAATGGAAATCGTCGACGATGAGGAAGCCGCCCTTGTTTAGATACATTCTGAGGCCGGCCACTTCGCTGTCGCTCGGATACCAGTAACCGGGCTCAGAGAGATAGGCGATCGGGAACTTCAACAACTCCGGATCATCCATCCGCAGGATGCTGCTGCCGTCCGTACGAGCGCGCACCAGGGTGAGTTCGTTGAGAATCAGCGTGAGGTTCTGCTCCATGTCCGGGTAGTCGTAGGACCACCCGCCATAGTGCGGATACCACAGGCGGACGATGGTGAAGCGCCCGTCGTATTCCACGGTGTTACCGGCGCGCAGTTCTCCTCCGAGGCCGAAGCGGCGGCCGTCACGCCGCTGCGCCGACAGCGGCACCAGCAGTGTCAGCGCAACGATCATCGCGATCCCGTGGCGAACCGAGCGGCGCCTGTCCATCGCTCCAATTCGTACTTTAGCCTGATACCTGGTCGGTGAGCGGTGTCAGAACACGTACCGAACCTGCAGCTGGAACATCCCAGGCGGATCGATGTTGGCCAGCGCCAAACGCACGACTACTACCATCGATCGTAGCCCGCCCACCACGCTGGTAAAGGGTTATCGATCGCGGGACCGGACCCCGGGCTAGCCTGACCTGGCGGGTGCGAGCAGGCGTATGCTGTGGGCCATCGGTTCTCATGAGTGCCACGGCCACGCACCGCTCGCGCCCGCACGACGTCAGGGGGGACCAGCTGCTTGCCGGCATCCCGCCCGGCGCCCGACGGCAGATCGTCGCCCGGATCGCGCCGGCTCACGCTCCGGCCTGGGCAAATCCTCTTCAGGACCGGAGAGCCGGCCGAGCAACTGTTCGTGCTGCGCAAGGGGCGGGTGCAATTCGCCCGGCTGGCTCGCACCGGCCGCGAAATCGTGATGGAGATTTTCCTGCCCGGCGAAGTCTTTGGTCTCGGCACGATCCTGAAACAGCCAGTCGACTACCTCGGGACCGCCGAATCGCTCGAGCCCGGCGAGGTCCTCGTCTGGACACGTGAGACGATTCAGGCGTTGGCTGACGAGCACCCGCAGCTGTCGGGGAACCTGTTGCACGTCGCGCTCCGCTACGTGGACGTGTTCGCCGAACGGCACCGGAGGCTCGTCACGGTCACTGCCGAACAACGCCTGGCCCGCGCGCTCACGCGTCTTGGCGTCCGGACCGGCACTGGCAAACGGTCAGGCGTCGAAGTTCGGATCAAGAACGAGCAGCTGGCCTCGCTCGCCGATGTCAGCACCTTCACGGTCAGCCGCCTGCTCAAGCGCTGGGAACGGGACGGCGTGATCACCAAGAGCCGCGGCATTGTCCACATCATCTGGCCGGAGAAGCTCCTCTTCGACTGAGCGAATCGCCCGGTCGCGCCCTCATTGCGCCAGCGCAACGACACCGGCGTCAGCGTCCGGTGATGCTGTGATGTGCACAACGAGAATGAGGGCAGGCTGCGCGTCCTGGTCGCCGAGGACAACGACGATGTTCGAGAGGGAATCGTCGAGATTCTCGACCCTGTGTTCGAACTCGTCGCCGTGGTCTCAACCGGTCGCGAGCTGGTGGATGCGGCGATGGCGCTCGAACCGGACGTGATCGTGAGCGACCTGAGGATGCCTTCGCTCACCGGAGCCGAAGCGTTGGCGATGCTCCGCGCCGCCGGCCACACGATCGCCTTCGTGCTGCAGACCGCAACCGTCCGGAACGCTCAGGCATGGCTCGACCTGGGTGCGCTCGGCGTCGTTGACAAGCTCGACCTCGCTTCCGACCTCGTGACCGCCGTGCGATCGGCCGCGGCGGGAAAGATTTTCCTCTCGCGAAGCATCACCAAAGCCAGATAGCCTCGTCGACTTCACGGCTCTTCTGTCGCGGAGCCCCTCTCCTCTTGACATCCGCACGTCTAACCGGGCCTTCATCTCTCGCTTTTAAGGCGCGGCTCAGCATTTCCGTGGCGATCTGGTGCGCCACATGCAAGGCGTGCAGCCATGACTTCGAAAGCCCTCCGGCTCATGCGCCTGCTATTGCCGCTTTTCGCGATGTGGCTCGGCACGAACGCGGCATCCGCTCAAGCGACACGCGCAGAGGAGGATCGCGCGAAGCGGGAGACGAAGGCGACCGAGCTCATCCCTGAACGGCGCTCGAAGCTCGAAGCCGTCCTTTACAAGATTGACGAGGACGTAATCCTCCAGCGCATTTTCAATCCGCCGCGCGGGATTCACGCTCGGATGGGCGGGATCGGCGAGGGCGCGGGGTTTGGCGGAGGCCCGGGATACCAGTACCTTGGAGTGCCCTTCAATCTCCGGGCGTCGGCAGGTGCATCCGTGAAGGGCTATTTCATCGCCGAGGGATCGCTCCGGTTTCCGGGCACGCAAAGCGAAGATCTCTACACATGGGCTAACGGACCCTACCTGGAGGTGTACGCCCGGTGGCGCGACTTTCCTCAGGAGGATTTCTACGGAATCGGGCCGGACAGCAGCGAGGGTGCCCGATCGAACTTCGCGTTGAAGGATACGTTCGTGCGTGTCACGCCAGCCGTGCGGCGGGGCTACCTGACCGCCGGCGTGAACCTGGGATACCTCGATCCGTCGATCGGCAGCGGCACGGACACGCGGATGCCCTCGACCGACGAGATTTTCGGGCCAGAAGAGGTCCCGGGCCTGGCTGCCCAGCCCGCGTTTGGCGTGATCGAGCCGTTTGTGGAGTTTGCGACCCTCGATCGGGCCATCGACGATCGTGCCGGCGGGCGGTATCGCCTGTCGTTCACGCGATACGCGGATCGCGATCTCGATCAATACACGTTCAATCGCTGGGACGTCGATCTCCGGCAGTTCATCCCGTTCGTGCATGACACGCATACGCTTGCACTTCGGGCGTGGGTATCGTCGAGCGACCCTTCGGAAGGCGGCACCGTGCCGTTCTACCTCCAGCCGACGCTGGGCGGCTCGTACTCCCTCCGCGGCTATCGGTCGTTCCGTTTCCGCGACCGAAGCGCGCTGCTGCTGCAAGCGGAGTATCGGTGGCGAATCAACGAATTCGTGACCGGCGCGCTTTTCTACGATACCGGCGCGGTCGCTCCCGAGCTCGGAGAAATTGGCAATCTCGAACGTGACTACGGGTTCGGCCTCCGGGCGGGCAGCCGCGCGACCGTGGGCTTTCGACTCGACATGGCCTTCGGCGGGCGCGAAGGGACGCGCGTACTTCTGAGGTTCGACGATGTGTTCTAAAGCGTTGCGGCTTGCCGGGGCCGTCGCATGCGTTGCTGCGATCGCCATCGGCATCAGTACGGGTGCGGTGGCCCAGAGTGCGCGGGCCGCGCTGCGGTTCTTCCCCGACGATCCGATCCTCCGGGATGACGACGCAGCCGTGGATGCGAGCGGCATCAAGGAACGGGAGCTATCCGAGAGCTACGACTTCCTGTTGCAGACGTTCGCATCGCCCGCCGACCGCGCGCCGATCCGCGCCGTCAACGTGAACACCCTCGACGAGGTGCCGGATTCGACCTGGTTCAGCAACCGGATCGGTGTCCGCGATCTGCCGATCGCCGAGATCGCGCGGGGACCGAGCAAGTTCGAGCGCCTCGACGCGCAGGATTGGGTCGTCGTTCGCGGCAAGAGCCCGGGCGGTTTCCAGGCCGGCTTCCGGGCAGTGCATGCGGGCGATCCCGACCAGGTGTACCAGCTCGAAATCGATCCGGTCGACCACCCGCAGCTGGCAACCGGCGCCGAAGTCATTGGCACGCTGATCTATCACGCGCTCGGATACTTCGTGGAGGACGTGTATGCGATCCGAGTGGACCCGGCGAGAATCAAGATCTCAGACAAGGCAACCATCCGAGATGCCTCGGGGGTTCGGCGCTTTAACGAGCGCGATCTGGAGGCAATTCTGCGCCAGAGCGCACGCGACCGCGAAGGGCGCGTCTATATGTCCGCCACGCGCTTCGTCGAGGGGCAGAGCCTCGGGAACTTCGAGTACCACGGCACGCGAAGCGACGACCCGAACGATATCCACCCGCACGAGCATCGCCGCGAGCTGCGAGCGAACCGCGTCTTCTGCGCATGGCTCGCGCACGACGATTCTCGGGCCATCAACACCCTGAACCTGCTCGTTGCGGCGAACGGGCGCAAGCATGTTCGCCACTACATGTACGACTTCGGCGCCATCCTGGGCAGCGCCACCCGGTTCGCCGAGCCTGCCACGAGCAACCACGAGACCTACCTCGACAAGAAGGCAAGCCTCACAGGCCTGGCGAGCCTCGGCCTGGCCGTCCCGCGTTATCTCCGCGTGCCTCGCGCCGACGGCCCGCCCTCGGCAGGTGCGTTCGACAGCACCTCGTTCGATCCCGTGCGATGGAAGCCGAACTACGCGAATCCGGCATTCTCCAACATGCGTGCGGACGATGCGTTCTGGGGCGCGCGGCTGGTGGCACGGTTCTCAAACGCCGCGATTCGCGCGATCGTCGACCAGGTGAAGTTCGACGATCCCCGGGCAGCCGGGCACATCACCCATGTGCTGACCGAGCGTCGCAATGCCATTGCACGAGTCTGGCTGAATGGCGTGAACCCCGTCGTGGATCCGCGCCTCGCCGCCGACGGTACGCTGACGTTCGTGAACGCGGCGGTCGTGGCGGGCGCCGCCACGCCCGGAAGGGGCTACACCGTGAGCTGGTCGCAATTCGACAACGGCTCCGGGAAGACCGAAGCCATGGGCGCCGAGATGCAGGTGACCGAGGAGCGCGCCACCGCGCCGTCAGGGCTGCTCGCCGGTGCGCAGTACGTGATGGCGACGATCCGCGGCGACCATCCCGATCATCCTGGTTGGCGCCAGCCGGTTCAGGTGTACTTTCGCCGGGCCGCAGCGGGCTGGGAGACGGTCGGAATCATCCGCCAGCCCTGAGCACCGCCGTGCGATCGGCCGCGGGGAAGACTGCGAAGCTTCGGCAGGCCGTGGGCGCCGTGGAGGTGGACGTCAGGGTGATACGCCGCTGTGATATACCTTTCAGGCCTTCAAACCTGCGCGAGGAGTAGAGCTATGAGCGGTCCTCTCCCTATCAACTCGGACGCCCCCGATTTCGAAGCCGACACCACACAGGGACGCATTCGCTTTCACGAGTGGCTTGGCAACTCGTGGGGCGTCCTGTTTTCGCACCCCAAGGACTTCACGCCGGTCTGCACGACCGAACTCGGCTACATGGCGCGCATCAAGCCGGAGTTCGACAGGCGCAACGTGAAGATCCTCGGTCTCAGCGTCGATCCCGTGGACCGGCACGAAGGCTGGGCGAAAGACATCGCCGAGACTCAGGGCACGGCGCCGAACTATCCGATGATCGGCGACCCGAACCTGAAGGTCTCGAAGCTGTACGGGATGTTGCCGGGGGACGCCGGCGACAGCTGCGAAGGGCGCACGCCGGCCGACAATGCCACCGTCCGCAACGTCTACGTGATCGGGCCAGACAAGAAGATCAAGCTGGTGCTCTCGTACCCGATGAGCACCGGGCGCAACTTCGATGAAGTGCTGCGCATCATCGATTCGCTGCAGCTCACGGCGAAGCACAAAGTCGCGACGCCGGTGAACTGGAAGGAGGGCGACGACGTGATCATCCTGCCGGCGGTGTCGGACGCGGAAGCGAAGGAGAAGTATCCGGAGGGATGGCGCGCGCCGAAGCCGTACATCCGCATCGTGCCGCAACCGCGTTCGTAGTGCTGCATCCGGCGGTGCGGAGCCCTGCTCCGGACCGTTCCCGTCCGAAACTGCCCCGGCTCGGGCGAGCCGATCTCCGCGTTCAATCGTGCGCCTTGATCGGTCCCTCGATGATCGCTCAAACCCGACGACCGAGCAGCAGTTCGTAGTGTTCGTGACCGGCCGAGCCGCGCGCCTCGGCGAAGGTGACGTGACCGAGAACCTTCAGTTGATGCGTGACCTCATCGTGCTCGACGACCGTGCAGGCAGGCTGGTCGAATGCCGTCACCTCGTCGACCAGACCGAGCACGTTCACATGAAAATCTGTCGAGGCACGCGTCAGCAGGTACACGCGGGGCGCCATCGCCGCAAAGTCACGCAGGTAGGTACGACACGCGTCGGTCTCGATGTGCTGCAGCACGAGCGAGGCATAGACCAGGTCGAAACCCTCCTCTCGGAGTCGAGGCCAGTCGTCGCTCAACTGCACGCCGGTCGCAATCGACAGCTGTCCACAGCGGGCAATCATCGGCGGCAGGTCAAATCCCACGACCTC
Organism: uncultured Acidobacteriota bacterium; assembly: GCA_963810305.1. Classification (GTDB taxonomy): domain Bacteria; phylum Acidobacteriota; class Vicinamibacteria; order Vicinamibacterales; family 2-12-FULL-66-21; genus JACDCA01. The sequence goes on along the minus strand of CAWEMY010000005.1, from coordinate 37,615 downwards.
GGACGACAGCCTCGTCAGCAGCGGGAAGTTCCGGCCGAGTCCGCACCCGAAATCGAGGACACGTCGCGGAGCCGCAGGCAGCGGGATTGTCGGCTCGTACGGCGTGAAAGGCTTACCAGTCTTGTAGCCCGTGAGGATCTTCTCCCGCAGGTCGTCGGCGTCGTCGGCTTTCGCAGCCGCGAGCCAGTCGTCAACGCCGGGCATGGATCGGCGCGGGCGCTGCGGCGCACGCAAGTAAGAACAGCAATCGATACGTTTCCACTCCGCGGCCTCCTGCAGCAGTGTCACCCGGTTGAGATCTCAACGCCGTGCCCCCGGTGGGGACGGTGGTAATTGTAATAGTCCGCTTACTCGCGCAGTTGTCCCCTCTCCTCTTGACATCCCACATGACCACTGTGATACTCCTCTGTACATCCCAGAGGTGATCGGCATGTCGGATGCTCAGTCGTCCATTCTTCAAGGCACCCTCGACCTGATAGTCCTCAAAACGTTGGAGCACCTCGGGCCGCTGCACGGCTACGGTATCGCTCGTCGGATCGAGCAGGTCGGGGAACGCGCCTTGATCGTGAACCAGGGGACCGTCTACCTGTGCCTGGTCCGCCTGGTTCAGAAGAAGTGGATCCACGCAGAGTGGGGCGTGTCCGACAACAACCGCAAGGCCAAGTTCTACGCCCTGACGAAGGCCGGCCGGAAACAGCTGCAGGCCGAGACCGCGAATTGGGAGCGCGTCGCTGGCCTGATGGGCCGGGTGTTGCACCCGCAGACCGGGAGCTGAATCGTGCTGGCGTTCTTCCATACGATCGCCGCCCGCATTCGCGGATTCCTCCGCCCGGGCGGCCTCGAGTCGGACTTCGACCAGGAAATGGCTGCCCACCTCCAGATGGCGGAAGAAGACGGCCTGCGCCGGGGGCTCACCATCGAGGAAGCGCGCCGGGCCGCCCGCGTGCAACTGGGCGGCATCGCGCAGCTGCGCGAGTCGTGGCGCGCGGCGTGGGGCCTGCCGTGGCTCGACGGCTTCGCGCTCGACGCCAAGCTGGGGCTCCGCATGTTGCGTCGATCCTGGGGCCTCACGCTCGCCGGGGGGCTGGCGATGACGATCGTGATCACCATCGCCGCGGTCGTCTTCGTCTTTCTCGACGAATTCATGGGGCGCACCGCGCCGCCGCTTGATGAGGGCGAGCGCGTGGTCGCCCTTCAGAGCTGGGACGTGGAGGCGCATCGCCGACGTGATGTGTCCCGGCTTGATCTTGTCCGGTGGGGCGCGACCCTGCAGTCGGTGGAGGATCTCGGTGGGTTTCAGACCATCGAGCGCCGACTGATGGTCGAGAGCCGCCCGGCCGAGTGGGTGCGCGTCGCCGAGATCACCGCCTCGGGCTTCCGGCTGGCGCGCGTCCCGCCGCTCCTGGGGCGGTGGATCGCCGAGGCCGACGAGCGCGTCGGTGCGGCGCCGGTGGTAGTGATCGGGTACGACGTGTGGCAGTCACGGTTCGCGTCCGATCGTGCGGTCATCGGTCAAACGGTGCGGCTCGGCGAGATCCTCCACACCGTAGTCGGCGTGATGCCCGAGGGCTTCGCGTTCCCGGTGAACCACCGCTACTGGATCCCGCTCCGATCGGATCCCTCCGGCTCGCTGAAGGCCGCGCCCGAAGGCGTCGTGTTCGCCCGGCTCGCGCCCGGCGTCTCACTGGACGGCGCCCAGGCGGAGCTGACGACCATCGGGCTGCTGCCGCCGAGCGACGTCCGGGCCGACACGCCCGCCAAGGGTTGACGCGCGCCGCCCGCGCATCGTGCCCTATACGTTTGCGTTTACCGATGATGTCGAGCGCGGGGAGCTGGCCTGGCAACAGCGGATCATCCTGCTGCTCGTCAGCCTGCTGCTCGTGCCGCCATGCCTGAACATCGCCATCCTCGATCTACGCACGAACGGTCACGCGCCAGGAGGAGTTCGCCGCGCGCTACGCGCTCGGCGCGAGCCGCGGTCGCATCGTGGCGCAGTTGTGCGTGGAGGTGCTCGTGCTCTCCTCGGCGGCGGGAGCCATGGCGCTCATCCTCACACGCCCGATCCTCACCCAGATAGGCGAGATCATCAGGCGCATCCCGCAGCTGGACGGCTCGCTCCCGTTCTGGGTGAACTTCGGCTTCTCGTGGCGCGCCGCCCTCTTCGTCGCCTGCCTCAGCGTGCTGGCCGCGCTGATCGCCGGCCTGGTACCCGCGCTGCAGGCCACCGGCCGAGTCCTGCCCACCGCACTCCGCTCGTTGGGCAGCCGGACGGGAATACCGCTCGGCGCGACGTGGACCGCCTTGATCGTCGCGCAGGTTGCCCTGGCTCTGGCGGGGCTGCCGTCCACGGTGGAGTTGGCGTGGGGGCACCTGCGGCCCGCCGTCCTTGGACCCGGATTTGCCGCAAGGGAATTCCTTACCGCGCGGCTCGCAGTCGATTCCCAGCGCGTGCCGGCCGCGGAGGCGGACCTGCCTGCGTTCGCCTCTCGCGTCCGAAGCCTCCAGGCCGAGGTCATTCGCCAGATCGAAGCGGAGGCCGGCGTATCTGCAGTGACGTTCGCCGCGGCATTGCCCGGCGCGGAGCCTCTGACGCTCGTCGAGATGGACGAGGAGGTCGTCGGCGGCCGACCGGTCAGGCGTTACGTCAGAGCGAATCAGGTGGACCGGACCTTCTTCACCGTATTCGACGTCTCGGCCCTGGCGGGCCGCACGTTCGACGGCAGGGATTTCGGCACGGGCGGCAACGGCGATCGTGGACCAGACGTTCGTGCGACAGGTGGTCGGCGACGACAATGCCCTCGGCCGCCGGGTCAGGCCGGTTCCTGCCCCCGGAGGGAACGTCGCGGAGGCCGGCCCCTGGTACGAGATCGTCGGGATCGTTCCCGACCGTCCCGCGAACACGTCCCAGGGACGAATGTATGTTCCGGCGCTAGCCGGTGCGCGTGGACCTGCCAGCCCACTCCATCTGGCCGTGCATGCCGGGCCCGATCCGGCCGCGATGTCGCGTCGCCTTCACGAGATCGGCACGAGCCTCGATCCGACTCTGCGCCTGGATGATGTGCGCCGTCTCGATGAGGTCCACGGCGAGACGCAGATGTCCAGCAACCTGACGTCCTACGCCCTTGCCATCGTGACGCTGAGTGTGCTCCTTCTGTCAGCCGCTGGACTGTACGCCCTCATGTCCTTTACGGTCACCCGGCGGCGCCGCGAGATCGGCATTCGGATGGCGCTCGGCGCGCAGCCGGGGCGAATGCTGGCGAGCATCTTCGCCCGCGCGCTGTGGCAGATCGCCGCCGGCGTTGCCGTCGGCGTCACGGCCGCGCTCGTCCTTCATCGCAGGCTGAACATCGAAGTCGAAGGCGGATGGCACATCCCGGGGATCCTCCCGGCGGCCGCCATCTTCATCATGACCATCGGCCTGCTCTCCGCGGCCGGGCCGGCCCGTCGCGCTGTTCGGGTCGACCCGACGGAGGCCCTGCGGGACGGGTAGCTGGTGTCCCGAGTCCGAAATCCCTTGGCATTCGGCCGACGCTGCATCCCGGCTGGCTGCGTTGCTCGTCGATCAAATATTCCCGATATTCTCACTCCTCGCGCCTTGCCATCCGGGCGCATCGTCGCCCTCGGTGCGCAAGGGATTCCGGACTCGGGACACTTGCGCGCGAAGACAGTCCGTGTCAGTTGCTGATTTTGTTGGATTTACGAGACTGGCCTTGGGCTCCGAAGCGCCGAAGGCACGCCGTACGCTGACCGAGTCCCGCGGGAACGGCGCTGCGACGCGATGCTACTATTCCGCGCGTGCGTCGCTACGCGATTTCGATCGCTTTGGCTCCTGCTCCTCCCGGCGCCACTCGCCGCGCGACAGGACAAGACCGACGAGTTCATCAACGCGCAACTGCGCGAGCAAAACATCCCCGGCCTGGCCCTGGCCATCGTCAAGGATGGGAAAGTCATCAAGGCGGCGGGCTACGGTTACGCGGATCTCGAACGGAAAATTTCGATTACACCCGAGACCGTCCTGAAGATTGCCTCGGTCAGCAAGCAATTCATCGCGACCGGCATCATGCTGCTGGTGCAGGACGGAAAGCTGTCCGTCAGCGATCCGGTCAGCGAACACATCACCGATGCGCCCGCGGCGTGGCAGGGCATCACGATTAGGCACCTGCTGACGCATACTGCCGGCCTCGTGCGCGAAGCACCTGGCGTCGACATCTCGAAGGTCCAACCTGATATCGACGTGATCCGGAAGGCGTACGACGCTCCGCTGCACTTTGCGCCGGGGGAGAAGTATCAGTATTCGAACGTGGGGTACTTCATTCTGGGCGAGATCATCCGGCGGATCAGCGGCCGCCCCTGGGACGACTACATCGTTGAGAAGGTCTTCAAACCATCGGGCATGATCTCGACGTTCCCGACGAATACCACGGTGAAGATCGCCAATCGCGCGATTGGATACGTGGACAACGACAACCTGCGCCGTGCGCCGGAGTGGACCGCGCTACGCCCGAGCGGCGCGTTTCTCTCAACGGTTCTCGACATGGCGAAGTGGGACGCCATGCTCTACACCGACACGATCCTCACCGAAGCGACTCGCCGCGAGATGTGGACGCCGGTTCGACTGAACGACGGGACCACTTCCGGGTATGGCTATGGCTGGCAGCTCACCACGAACCGCGGCCGGACGAAGGTCTATCACGGCGGCGGCGGTCCTGGAGCCCGTGCGAGCTTTACGCGCTTCCTCGAAGACCGCCTCTCGATCATCGTCCTCATCAACATGGACGATGTGGACGTCGACACGATCGTCCAGGGGCTCGCGGCGTTGTATTTGCCGAAGTAGTCTGCCCACTACCTTAGAACTGGCAAGCGTTTGCCTCGTCGCGACTTATGTCAATTCTTGGGAGGTGGCTCGCCGCACTGGACGATTTCTGCAACTGGCGCTGCGTGAGGCGGCTTGATGTTGCGGTTCATTGCTGAAATCTCTCAGAACGAGAACTGGATACCGATGCGTGCCGATCGCGGGAGAGCCGGATGCGTGTGGATATCCTCCACGCCGTCGGCGGGCTCGCCAGTCAAACGTGACGCGTAGAAGTAGTCGATGTCGGAGACCTCGGCGTCGAAGAGATTGAATGCCTCCAACACGAGGCGGGCCTTGGTCGAGAGCCGATAGCCGACTTCGCCGTTCCAGATCGTAGTGTTCTTCGAGTTGACACTCCCGTCCTCGATGAGCGGGCGCGGACCGAAATGACGCACGCGGAGGCTGCCGAAGATGGCCTTCCGTGGCTCGATCGTCACGCCGGCCGAAATCACGCGGTCCAGGGCGCCCGGGATCTGCGTACCGACGGGATCGTCATCCGTAAAGCGCGCGTTCGTGAACGCCAGATCGGCGTCGACGATCATCCACGGCGCCAGCCGTGCGTAGTTCGTCCATTCGATCCCGACGCGACGGCTCGGGCGACCAGGTTCCGTCGTCCCCGCGTCCCCCACGAACAGCAGTTCTGAGTCGATACCCAAGTACCACAGGGCTACCGTCGACTGCAGACCGCGGATGCGGACCGTTCGCAGCCCGATCTCCGCGCCCTTCGCCCGAACGAGCGGCGTCACGCGATCGACCGGATCGCCACTCACCGGATCCACGGTGATGGCGGCGCCGCGTGCATCGTTACTGTGAAAGCCGGTGCCGGCGTTCACGTACACCTCGGTCCCTTTCCATGGTCCGAGGATCGCGCCGACCTTGGGACTTAGCAACCCATCAGAGCCATCTCCCGAATTCAGCGGGTTGTCCGATGTGACTGAAAACTGGTACCGATCCGCACGGAGTCCGAACGTCGTACGAAACGTCCGCGTCCACTCGATTTCGCTCTGTGCATAGACTGCGGCCATCGTCTGTCCGACTTCATCCTCGCGCGTGGTCGACAGTCGCTGCCGTCCAGCGGTGCGATACAGGCCGACTGGATCAAGCCAATCGCGTCGCAGCTGAACCCCAATCGCACTCTCGGTGTGCCGCTCGAAGAAGTGTCCAAGGCGGCGGTAGGTGACCCGGCCGCCGGCGGCAACGCGGCGCTCAGCCTGCTCAAACTGATCGCCGTTGTCTGGATCGTCGAGGAAGTAGGTGAAATTCGAAAACAGGTTGAGGCTGTTGTGAAGCACAAAGCCAGTCGCACGCAGCGATGAAGGGCCGTTCGATCGCTGATACTCGGCGGCGAGGCTTTGACGATTCGCTTTCCCGCCGTCGCTCTCATCGATGAGGCCGAACCGGGGAATGAGGCCTTCGCTGATGGCGCGTTCTGGAACCTGGTCGGTCGAATCCCAGTCTGCCCAGTAACCCATGCCCGTCAGCGAGAATCCGTTGCGATTGTCGCCGCGGCTGTACCGCAGAACGCCATTGACCTTGCGATAGTCGTCCGGCCGCACCCAGGGCCCGTCGTTGTGATTCACCTCGAGCGCGCCAAGCAGATATCCACCGCCGACGCGAGGCGAGGCGGCACCGAAGAGGCGTCTCCAGCCGTCATTCCCTGCGCTGACGCGAACCATCGGGCGCTCGAGCTGATTGACGTAGTTGATATTGGCGGCACCCGCTGCTGAAAAGTCCCCCTCGTCCGCGAAGTACGGTCCTTTCTTGAACTGCACGCCGCTCACGAGCTCAGGGATCAGAAAGCTCACGTCGGAATATCCGTGCGCGTGCGCACCGGTCGGCGTATTGACCGGGACACCCGCGACAGTCGTCGAGAAGTCGGTGCCGTGATCCAGGTTGAACCCGCGCAGGTAGTATTGATTCGCCTTGCCCTCGCCACTGTGCTGGCTCACGACCAGGCCCGGCACGGTCTCGAGGACTTCGCCCGTGCGCATGATCGGACGCTCGTCGATCTGCGCGGCTGTCACGGCGCCTTGACTGGCAGACGCCGCGATGCCGACGAGATTCCCCGCCGGGTCCTCGACATCGGTGACGTTCCGAAACGTTCGGGTTCCCGTCACGATGACGTCAGCGCTGAGGGAGAGCGTCAAGACAACGTCTGCGTTCACGGCTGCGCCGTTTGGGACGCTAACCGACCGTCGCAGCACGCTGAAGTTCAGCAGGCGGAACGTCAACTCGGCGCTGCCTGCTGGCACCGCATCAAATCGGTAGCCTCCGGTGTCGTCCGTCACCGTCGTCAACTCGCGCGAATTGACCAGCAGGTCTATCGTCACACCTGGAAGCGCCGCACCCGACTGATCGAACACGCGGCCGCGGACACGTCCCATCGCTTGAGCGTGAGCGTTGACGGCGACGAAGAGAAGAAGTGCCGAGAGAATCGTTGGGATCCGGATGCGCATCGTGTCTTGGGCCAATAGTCGAGTCTAGACGAGCAACTGCATATGCGGAAGGTTGTCACACTCCCTTTACGCGAATTCAAGGGGCTCGGATTGATGTGGAGAGACCGGCGCGGCTAATCCTGCCTGAGAGCCACCATGGGATCGACGTTCATCGCGCGGCGTGCCGGGAGGTAACAAGCGATCGCCGCCACGCATAGCAGGAGAACCGCGACCCCCGTGAACGTCCAGGGATCGGCCGATCCTACGCCGAACAGCAGGCTCGACATCAATCGCGTGAGACCGTAGGCCGCGAAGAGGCCGATTACGACCCCGGCGATCGTCAGCGTGACGCCCTGCCCGACGATCAGCTTGAGGACATCGCTCCGCTGCGCGCCCAGCGCGACGCGGATGCCAATCTGCTGCGTGTTCTCGGACACCACACACGAGATTACGCCGTAGAGTCCCACCGCCGTCAGGATCAGCGCGACCGCGGCAAACAGGCCCAGCAGCAGCGTGTTGAAACGCGGCGTAGCAACCGAGCGATCGAGAAGCTCGTCGACCGTGCGGACGTCGTAGACCGGCGCGTTCTTGTCGAGCGACTGGACTTTCACGGCGCCCGCTATTTCCGAAGCGTCGAAGCGCGTCCCGAACTCGACCGTACGCGTTGGGTCTCTGAGTATCAGGGATGCACTAAACTGACGATATCTCTGCTGATGGGGTCATCCGGGACTGACTCGATGAACGACTGTACGAGTGAGATCACCGGTCGGGTCGCGGTCGGCCGGTTCGTGTTGGAGATCGGCGATTCGTCCGGGGCGGTCGTCCGGGAGGCTTCGCGGACAGAGCGAGTCCACATCCGTCCCAAACCCACGCCGATTCTCGTCCGCCCGAGGCAGATTCGACGCCTGCTCAATCGTCAAATCGAAGTGGCTGCGGCGCTCTCGGCGCTCGACGCGGGTCTACCGATCGAGCTGAGTGGCGAACCCGGGATCGGCAAGACGGCAATCCTCCGGCACCTGGCGCATCATACGCGGGCCGCGTCGTTCGTTGACGGCATCGCCTACGTCCGGGCGCGCCGTCAGCCGTTCACCGATCTCCTCCAACTCATTTTCGAAGCCTTCTACGAAAGCGACGAAATCAGCAATCCGACCGACGCAGAGATCCGGCGCGGCCTGCGCGACAAGCAGGCGTTGATCATTCTCGACGACGTGGATCTGACGCAGCACGAGCTGGAGCAGGTGCTCGATATCGCTCCGCAATCGGCGTTCGTTGTGGCGACGCGCGACAGGTGTCTGTGGGACGAGGTGCGCAGCCTCACCATCAAGGGTCTCTCTCCCGAGGATGCCGTGTTGCTCTTCGAGCGGGAAGTCGACCGCGCTCTCGACGATGCGGAGCGAGCGGCGGCGACGAGCCTCTGCGCCGGACTCGAAGGGCACCCGGTTCGAATTCTGCAGGCCGCGGCGCTCGTCCGGGAACACGGGATCTCGGTAGACGGATGCGGCTCGAAGCATGACGCCGGCGACCCTCATCGCGGAATTGCTGGTGTCGATCGACGAAAAACAGCGGCGGGCACTGCTGGCGCTGAGCGCGCTGCCCGGTGTGCCGCTCACGGCGCAGCACGTGTCGGGCATCGCCGAACTGGCGGACGTCGAGCCGGCGTTGAGGACGCTGGCCCGGCGCGGCCTCGTGAGCAGCAAAGAGTCGCGGCACCGGCTCGCCGATGGTGTTGCAGACCAACTCCGCCGGGCAGACGATCTGACACCCTGGGTGAATCGCGCAATCACCTATTTCACCGCCTGGGCCGCGCGGTACCGCCGAAGTCCGGGACGCCTGCTGGACGACTCCGAAGCGCTCCTGGCGGTACAGCAATACGCCGCTGACGCCCGGCGCTGGGCCGAGGTCCTGCGAGTGGGCACGCTTCTCGAGGGAGCCCTCGTCACGGGCGCCCGGTGGGGCGCCTGGGTGATCTGCCTGGAACGCTGCCTCGCGGCGGCGAAGGCACTCGGCGATCGATCGGCCGAAGCCTGGGCGCTTCACGAGATCGGCACGCGAGCCCTGTGTGTCGGGGACCCCGGCACGGCCCGCAGGTTATTGAGCCAGGCCGTGGCGCTGCGCGAGTCGCTCGACGACATTCCGGCTGCCGCGTCCAGCCGTCGGAACCTCGCGCTCGTCCTCACGCCCGCAGTCGATGAGTCGCGCGACCCGATGCCGTTCTCCGACGTGACGGACGAGGATTCGTTCGCGCTGCGCGGTGCAACCTGGTCACCCGTACACGCGCCGGCGAAGCGCAGCGGACGTGCGGTGTTCGCGGTCCTGATCGTCCTCGTGGCGGGGCTTGCCTTTTTCGCAACAGTCGCCGCGCTCGGAGGTCCCGGGGAGCTTGCACGCATCGGTTCCTTCCTACGCTTCGGCGCCCGGCACCCAACGGTCACCGACGCGGCAGCTCCACCATCCGTCCAGGGGACTGACGTGTACTTCACGCCTTCCTCGCCTGGCGCGCGCGACGCGGTGCCGCCGCCGGCGCCACCCGACTCAGATCCCGACCGCGCGAGTATTCGCATCTTCAGTCCGCGGCCCGGCTCGATCGCGTCAGGCGGACCCACGAGGCTCTGCTACGCCGTCAGCGGCGCGTTGCGGGCACGCGTTGAACCCGGCATCGGCGAGGTCCCGCCGGCGAGCACACTGACATGTATTCGGGTCACGCCGGCGCGCACGACGACCTACGCACTCGACGCGTATGGCCGCGACGGTTATCCGGTCAGACAGCAGCTCGTGATTGTCGTCAGATGAGCTCACGCGAAGCAGCAGTTCATCGGCCAGGCAGAGACCGGCTCTCGCGGTCAAACGGCACCCCAACCGCCTGGAACTCGGCCTGCAGCTTCTGCTGCCATTCATGTGGGCTGTCGTACGAGATATATCGAATGCCGCCCCAGTCCGACGGCGCTTCGACATCGGGCGAGCTCAGCGCAAAAACGTTCTCTCGGCCGAGCATGGCGGCGAAGAAGCCGAGTTCCAGGATGACGTTCTGGCGGGCTCGGCCGCGGAGTGTTTCCTCTTTCTCGCCAGCCGCCGCTCGGCGCCGTCCTTCGTCGTCTGGAGTGAGCAGTACCACGGCCCGCTCGACCGTGGACTGCTCGAGCAGCTCGATGATCGTGCGAGAACCGCCGGGAGCATCCGCGAGCACGATGACCTTCAGCCCCATCGACGTGAGGTACCAGCGAACGGCTTCCTTCAACTGGTCGTGGCCATGCACCAGGAATACCCGCCGTCCGAGCATGCCCTTGATTGTCTTTACGAGTTCGCTCATGCCGCCTGGCCGCTTGATCGACACGGTAATCTTCTCTTGATGCGCCAAGACGACCATCTCGCTGTCCTGTGATTCTGCGGTCCAGATAATCCGCTGCAGCGAGGGATAATCCCGCGCCAGGGCGAGCCCGGTGTGATCGCTGCGCTGACCCTCCCGCGCCAGGTGCAGATCGAAGATCGCCACATCTACGGGCTGCGCGTGGGTGTCGTCGAGCAACACACGGGCCGCTTCGGCGCTCTCCGCAGTGTCCACGACAAATCCGGCTTTGACCAATTCGTTCGTCGCCATGGCTCGCCACTCGGCGCGGTTCTCAACCAGGACGATTCGAGCGTTACGACGCGGCACTTTGAGCACCCCCGTCAGTCGGTGGGGTTGATCGGCGTGTCGAGCGCGGCGGGCAACCACGCTCGGATCGTGGTTCCGGACGCAGTCGACGTCGCGACCTCGACGTCGCCGCCATACGCGACCAGAATCGTTCGCGCGGTCATCATGCCAAGGCCGAACCCCAGAGTTCTGGAATCGGGCGTCGGATTGATGAACACGTGCTTACGAACCTTGGCCGGGATGCCCGCCCCGGTGTCGGTGAATGTGACCGAGACGAGCTGGTCGAGGCGTTCGACCGAGACATGCAGCGAGCCACTGCGCGACCGTTTCTGGCGATCCAGCGCTCTCTTGCTGTTGGTGACGAAGTGCATGAGGGCCACCTTCAACCAGCTCTCGTTCGCCCGGACCGCGAGATTGTCGTTACTGTTCGCCGACCACGTCAGCTCGAACTGGGACGCCCGCCACTCCGCTGCCAATGGCGCGAGCGTGCGGGTGATGAGGTGACTGACGTCGACGAGTCCGACGCCTTCGAAGAGCCCCTCGACCTCGGGGGACTGTGCCAGTTCGTCGACCTGGCGGAGAAGGGCTTCGCGTTGCTGTTCCCAGCCAGGGCCTGGTTCGAGGCGGAGAATGCCTTCGCCGAGCAAGGCCGCCGTATCCCTGACCTCGTGCTTGAGGCGTGACACCAGCAGGCCGAGCGAAGCGACGCCGAACAGGGCGCGAAGCTGCTCGTAAGCTCTGTTCAACTGGCCGGTCTTGTCAGCCATCTTGAGAATGAGCGCCGACTGCTGCGCCACGTGCAACGCCTCCGCGCGGTCGGTCGCGGTGAACTCTCGCGGCTGATCGTAGTTGAGGTAAAGAACGCCGAGCACTTCTGCGCCGAGTGTTACGGAGACGGCCTGGAAGCTCTTCGTGCCGATACGCCTCAACAGGGCACGCGTGACGGCCGGCAGAAAGGGGGTCGCTGCTTCGTTATCCATCTCTGGCACGGCCAGCCAGCCTGCCTGAATGACTGTTTCCGTGGTGTGCCCGCTGGTTGGCGGCCGCCGCTCGAATTCGCGCTGGTATTCCTTGCCCACACCACTCCAGGCCTGAATACTCCAGCTGTCATCGATCCGGTCCCGGCACCAGAGGACGGCGGACCTGGCTTGCAGTAACTGCGCGGCGGTTCGCACCACCTCGTCGCGGAGATCCGCCAGTTCGGCGGCCATCGCCTGATTGTCGAAGGCACTTGGACCGAAGCGCTCCGACGGCGTTGCCGCCGCGCCGCCGCGCCGCCTGAGCGCAAGAAGGGACTGAGCCGCCTGATTCGTCAGTCGCACCAGGCCCGCGACTCGGTCCAGTCGAATCTCGTCGTCGGGTGTGAAAGGGTTGTCCACCAGGAGGTAACCGACCGAGAGATCGCCGCTCTGGAGAGCGACGATCACCAAAGGCTGTTCGACGCGAACTGGCGTACCGTCCAGAGCCGAAACCAGTTCGGAAGGCAACTTCTCGAGCTGATCCGACGACTCCAGCACCAGCGATCCGTCCTGACGGGCACGGGCCAGCAGCGACTGAAAGCCGGGATGTGCCTGCAGCTCGATTCGCAAGGCTCGCACACGAAGATCGAGCGGCGTCGGGATATGGCCGACACTCTGCAAGTGATGCAGATAGCGGCTGGCGGTAGTCAAGGTGTCGTCGTTCCAGGCCAGCCGCGCCGCGACCTCGCTGACGTCGCCTACCGCCAATGCACCCATCACGATGTCGGGCGATTCACTGGTGAGCAGCACCACCGCACGATTGAACGCGAGCGAGTAGCCCGCCGTCGCCGCAGTCGCGAGCGCCGCCAGCAGCTTCTCTTCGGTTTCGGCCTTCTGAATGAAGGCGGTGAAGCGGGCGAGGGCGTCGCCCCGCTCGAGCACCTTCTTGGCCGTGCTGCGCAGGGCCGAGCGCCCGAACAGGGTTGTGGCAAAAGTTGCCAGCTGCCGAATGATGTCGTATTCGACATCCGCGAACTCATGGTGCGAGCTGTTGCCGCCAACCGACAGAACGAACTTGGTGTGTCGCCCCCGGCCGAGCGGAACGGCGATGAGCGTTTGAAACAGTCGCCCGCCGAGCTCGCATTCCGGCTGCCCGCTGGCAACGAACGCCAGCTTGTCGTCGGGATCGCGAGCGGCGCGGCCGACCAGGCCGAGGTTGTCACAGAAATGAAGACCTCCGGGCACAAAATCAGGCGCAAGTCCGATGGCGGAGATCAGTTCGAGCTGCGCCTTCGCCGGGTGATAAGCAAACAGGCAGGCGGCCGAACCGTCGATCAGATTCAGCGCCTCTCGGACGATCGCTCCTTGAAGCGCCTTCAGGTCTTGCTCCGGCTGAAGCTGCTCCATCACCTGCTGCAGGCGCCCGGAAAGCTGATTCCGCCGATCGGAGCGCCGCTGCTTGACCCGTAGCGCAGCGACCAGTTCCGCATTGGCGATCGCGATCGTGACGAACTCGCCGAACAACCGGAGTGCCTGTTCGTCGGCCTCGGTGAATCCGACCTGTGGCGATGGCCGTCCGTCACTCCCGCGCTTGTTTTCCAGCCGCAGCAGTGCCTTCAGCCGGCGTTCGCCGCCGGATCGCGTGAACAAAGGAAGCGCTACCAGCGAGCAGCAGCTGCCGAATGCCAGATGTCCGGGGCGGGGGTTGCGAACCGCAGAATGGTTGGTCAGACGATCGCCGTGTTCCCTGAACGGCTTGCCTTCGAATGCGATATGCCCGGTGAGGCCGGCATTCGGTCGAATCAGCAGTCGCTTGCCCTTGTCGAAGCGGCCTGGGCTGTGCCCGAAGCTCGCCTCGAGGCTCAGCACGCCAGGCTCCGGCACCAGAAAGACTCCGGCCGACTCGGCGTTCAGCAGGTGGGCCGCTTGTGAGGCGATCTGGGCGAGGCGCTGGTCGAGCTCCGTGACGCCGACCTCGAACTCGGTCACGCCGAGCTCGAGAATCTCGGTCGCTGCCTGGATTGGACCGAGCCCTTGTGGCGAGGAATTGTGCGCCAGCGCCACGGCCGCCTGTTCGGCGTGCATGCGCAGCAGCTGGATTTCGTCCTCGGCGAACACCCGACCAGTGGCGTCATCGACGTACAGCACACCAGTGACTTCGTTCTCCCAAGTCAGCAGCACTTCGAGTACCGATCCGAACGAGTCGTCGGGAAAGACGCGGATGGCCCGTCGCGTCGAGTGACCATAATCGGGCTCGGCGATGAACGGCGATTGCGTTCGGACCAGTTCGCCTGCCAGTCCCTCGCCGACGCGGAGAACCCGGCCCAGATGCTGGGGGCGATTGTGGTCCGCAATGATCGTCAGCGTGCCGGCGGTCGCATCGTAGTTGTAGATGCCGCCTCCAGACGCCTTCATCAAGTCCACGGCGCCGCGAATAATCCGTCGCAGCAGGTCTTCGCGGTCGACGTGCTCGGTGAGGGCGAGTGTCGTCCGCCGCAGCTTCTCGAGAAGATCGCCCCGCTTGCGCGCCTCGTGATACAGCCGCGAGTTTTCGACCGCCACCCCGGCCAGCGAGGCGAGGCCCTCACAGAGAACCCGTTCGTCGTGGCGGAAGCGTCGCGATCGTCTGGTGACACTGACAGCCATGCACCCGATTACGCGGGCGCGGACCCGAATCGGCGCGATCAGCATCGAGGCCGCACGGCTGATGTCGATGCGACGACCGAGCGTCCCCAACTGATTGGCGAGTTCGTCACGAGGGATTTCGACAAGCTGTCCGGTCTCGATCACGCGCATCGCCGCCGGAACGTCGAGCACGGAGATCGAGGTTCCTTTGGCGCCGAACGCCGGATGCTCTGCTCTCACCGTCCCGCTGATGAGGTCGGTGGCGAACAGCGCGATCGCCGCATGCGAGACGCGGAGGATATCCCGCGCCGCCGAGCATGCGCCTCGCAGAACGTCGTCCAGCTCCAGCGAGGAGCTGACGCTGGCGGCAACCCCGAGCAGGTGGCTCAGCCTGGTGGTCGCGTCCGCTTCGTTGTACGACGGGCGGGTTACGTGATGCTCGAGAAACTCGGTGAGCTGGTCGTCCGTGAAGCCGCCACCTCCGGAGATGGCTTCGTTGCGGAGCGCTGCCTGCACACCACCGGGCCGGCCAGTCGAAACGAGCAGGAGATCGGTCGCCTTTGAGCGCGCGTGAATCGCGGCGATCAGATCGATCGGGGCATTGCCGCGGCGGTCGTACGACGATGTGCGGCGTTCAACGGCAGGCAGCTGACGGGACCAAGGCAGTCCGTCGATCATCGCTATGTCAAACGGGACGTCTGTGTTGTCGAGGGTCCGTAGTGCTGCTTCTCCGGTCTTCGCCGGGGTGACGGACACAGCGAGGTTAGGCGAGTTGATTGTCGCTTGCGCGAGCTTTTCGGCCCGCTCGCCCACTACCAGGACGCGGCGCTTCATCAGATGCCTCGTCGACCGTAACGGCCCTCAGTCCGCGGTGCGCCGTGGCATCACGGTCCGGCCATGGTTCTCAGCGAAGGTTGAGGTCGAAGGTCAGGATAGTAGTCGCGATTACTCGACCCGGCAATAGCGGACATGGCTAAAGGCACATTTTGGTCCGATCCCAGCCCGACCGTTTATGCCACGACGTCGTGACATGCGCCTCGCATGCGCGCATGCTGATCACATGCCGAAGATGGTTCAGATTCGCAACGTGCCTGATGCACTGCACCGCAAGCTCAGGACCCGGGCGGTGGACGCCGGGCAAACGCTTTCCGACTACCTGCTGAACGAGCTTGAACGTCTCGCCGTGCGACCGACGCGCGACGAGATGCTGGCCAGAATCCACAGTCGAAAGCGTGTGACCTTGAAGACCCCGGCCGCCGTCGTCATCCGCGAGGAACGCGAGTCCGCGTGATCGTTCTGGACGCCTCGGCCCTTCTGGAATTTCTCCTGCAGACACCGCTTGGCACCAGGGTTGAGGGCCGTCTCTTTCGTGACAAGGACGAGTTGCACTCGCCCGACCTGGTGGACGTTGAAGTCACTCAGGGTCTCCGACGACTCGTACGGATGGGCGAGATCTCAACTGCCCGCGCGGCCGAGGCGATCGCGGATCTCGCCGGCCTCGACCTCCACCGCCACGCCCATCTCGACCTCCTCACGCGCGCGTGGAAACTCAGGGAGAACGTCACGGCCTATGACGCGATGTACGTCGTGCTCGCGGAGGCGCTCGACGCGACGGTCGTCACCTGCGATGCGCCGCTGGCCACGGCGCCGGGGCACCGCGCGCGGATCGAGGTGGTCGACTGAAAGGCATCCGACGAACCAGATTCGCAGCTCCCATCGCAATCGGGCGCTGCCATCGATCTGCTGCCACCATGCGCTCGCGGCGGCCAGCAGGCGAAATCGAATCAGCGTCAGCGTCTCGTCGACGATGAAGTCAGTCGTGATCAAGATGCGACCAAGGCTGCGTAAACCCTTCTTCCACAGTGAGCGTTAGCTTTGCCAAAGTCCATGTTGCAAGCCGCACTGGATCACGATTGCAAAGGTGCCCCACTGTCCCTGTCGCGTCGGGGGATAGGCAATGGTCGCGCCGGAGTCCTCCGCGCTCTTCACGGCTTGTTGGATGTCTTCGACCGCGAGGTAGGTTCGGATGATCGGCTGCTCATGCGCCGCCAGGGGTTTCCGGATGCCCACCAGCGTTCCGTCAGCGCGAGTCGCCACACGGGCCTGGCCGAGATCGGGGTCTGGGGGACCAAACGAGAGTCCGTGGATGCGCTGGTACAGCGCAGTCAGGGTGTCTACATCGTCGCTGACGATCTCCAGGTAGTGGACGGCCATCTTGAAATGTCTCCTCCTTGATCGCGTCTGACTCCGATCGCTGATCGGACCAGGTTCAACGGGATGGACACACCTGGCGGTACCGTTCCACGCATGATGCAGGGTCCTCCGTCGTCGTCCGGGTTGGTCACGAACTGGATGGTGGATCTGACGGCATGTCCCAGTGTTCGATCGACCCGAATGCCCCGTTTGTCGTTGCGCCGGTGGCTCTCGTCAGCGTCGGGATACCCATGAACCGGTAGGTCCCGACAGCTCGCGTACTCAGATAAGGTTGTGGCATCGTGGCTCACGACTCGTCGGCGGGGGTGGCCCGAATTCCATATCAGCTGCGGCCTCGACGATCTGGTCCTGGCACTTCGTTCCTCGCCGTCAGGACCACCATCTCCAATTCCGCTTCAACGCGCAAGCTCGACACCAGTGCACCTCAGGCGTCGAGGCGCACCTTGTTTCGAGCCTGGAGCCAGGCATGTCATTGGATAGATTCTTCAGCCGTTACGCGGAGCGCTCGCTGGGACCGAAGCCGGAAGAACTGGCCGGCCTCTATGCGCCGACGTTTATCGTCGGCGGACCGCACGGCAGTCAGGCGTTTACGAACGACGTCCGCTTCATCGAATGGCTCCGGCAGGTCGCCACGTTCAATCGCCAGCATGGCATGCGCAGTCTTACAGCGATTTCGGTTCGCGACGCGACGTTGAGTCCACTCCACACCTTGGCGACTGTCACATGGGGTGCTCGATTCGAGAAGACGGGCGAACGCATCATCGAATTCGAGATCTCGTACCTGCTCGAGAAGGCGGAGGACCAATGGCGAATCCTCTCGTACATCTCCCGCACCGATCAGAATGCCGCAATGGAGAAAGAGGGCCTGCTCTAGCAGTCACTGACTCGGCGGGTGCGAAGCTCCGGCCAGGGCCGGGACGGTTGGGCGTCGTTTCTGCATATGGATCGGCATGCGACCGTCTCAGTCGCCTCACACGCCGTGTTATTCGGGTGGCCGGTCTCGCCGCTGTCGCAGGACCGGTCATCGTATGGCGCCTCGGCGAGATCCCGGGCCGCCGTCGTTCGCTCAGCTACCGAAGCTGGTGGAGCCTGATGAGCGTCTCGAGCCTGCTATCGATCGCGAGCGCGGCATCGCTCCTCAGTATCGGAAGCTTCGCCTCGATTCTCAGCATTGGCAGCAGCAACAGCATGCTGAGCATTGGTAGCGACGGCGGATTTCTGTCGATCGGTGGATCGCGCCGCGCCTGACCCGCCCGGGTTTGTGGCCCCGGCGTTAGCTCCCCAGGAAACTTCGAGCACCGTGATCGCGCGTCCGCTGCCGCAGTTCGCATGACGTGCCTCGCTTGGCTACGCAATCAGGGAGAGTGACTCATGCGAAAGATCATTGTCGGCGCCCAAGTATCCATGGATGGAGTCATGCAGGCGCCTGGTGGGCCATGGGAGGATCCCACCAAGGGCTTCAAGTTCGGCGGCTGGGTGATGCCCTATTTCGATGAGGTGTTCGGCGAAGAGATCGACCGCGTCTTCGAGGAGAAGTGCGACCTCCTGCTCGGGCGCAAGACTTATGAGATTTTCGCGGCGTATTGGCCGTATTACGACGAAGACGCCCCTCATGGCGGCATCGCCAAGCTGTTCAAGGACATCAAGAAGTACGTGGTGTCGCGCTCCGGCGACGTCGATACGAGTTGGCAGGGCTCGGTGCTGCTGCGAGGCGTCGCGGACGTGAAGCGTTTGCGGGAAGAAGACGGCCCGAACCTCGTCACTCAGGGCAGCACCGAACTCGTGCACGCGCTGCTCGCGAACGACCTCGTCGATGCGATGAGCATCTTCACGGTGCCGGTCGTGCTCGGCGGCGGCAAAGAGCTGTTCGCGGATGGCTCAGCGCCGCACCGCTACAAGTTGACCAGATCGCGGGTCTCGAGCACGGGCCTCATGATCGGGCACTACGAGCGCGGCGGCGAGGTCACGGTTGGCGACACTGCCTTCGCCCAGCCGAGTAAAGCGGAAGCAGCGCGGCAAGAGCGCATGAAGCGGGAAGGCTAGAGTCTGCAAGAGGGACGCGACCGTTGGTCGGAACCAGCCGCTCCCAAGCTGTCCACGCCGTGGATCGCGTTGCAGGACAGGAATTGGCGGAGGAAGAATAGCCGCCGCCCGCGTAAAGCCCGCGGTCTCGAGGCAGTGTGGCTTATCGCCCAGGACCACCGTCCGGCGCGTGAATCGCCGCGACGACGATGCGCCAGGTCTGCCCGCTGCGACGAAGGGTGTACGTCATCCCGAAGGGCATCAGATCGTCATTCGCCGCGTTCTTCCAGGCGCCACTACCGCTCACCATGGCCAGATCGTCGCTCAAGCGGTGCTCCGACAGCGGCGAGAACTCGGTCCGGACGTAGTCCGGCGGCATGTCCGCCATCACTCGAGCGTAGGCCTGCTCGACGGCCTGAACCGTTGGTAGCGAAATAATCTCTTTTGGCGTGATGAAGAGGGCTGGTTCGTGGAAGTGTTGAGCGACCGCCTGAGCATCGAGTGCCTGGAACGCCTGTGTATATCGCCCAAACGCTTCGAGAACTCCGCTGTGTTCGTCGTGTTGCATGTCACCTCGCGCGCGCTGAACGCCACGTCTACCGCTGAGTAAAGTGGCTCACTCGATCTCGACGCACTCCGGGTGCGCGAGTCAAGCGGGACAGCCAACCCGGCCCACTCGCGAGGACACCGAGATCGCGTTTCTCATTGTGCGCCACATCTCGAGCGTGGTGGATCCGATGGAATGTTGCACCCTCGTCGGCTTCGGCTGTGCCCTGGCCGCGAGCCTGTGGAAGGGGCAAGCGCGGGCGCCACGTGATAGCTCCGGCCAGGTGCGAAGTGGACTCCGCAGCCCTGGCCCAACTCGTCGACGCGGCGTACGGCCGACATCAGGGCGCGACTCCAGAAATGAGCGATTCGGCCGTTTTAGACGCCAAGGACCCGGCTCGCGAGCTCGGTACCCTCGACCCGCGCCCGGATCTTCGCGAATGCGGTTTCGCGCGCCGTGGACGAGTCGTCGGCGAACGGCGCGAAGCCGCAGTCATCCGTCGTGCCGAGTTGGTCGACTGGGATGACCCTCGCGGCCTCGAGCACACGATCTCGAATCGCTTCCGGAGTCTCGACGCCCGGAGCGATCGGGTCGGTCACGCCAATGAATACGTGCTGGGACGGTCCGAGGTGTGCCTTGATGAGACCCAGAACTCGCGGACGATCCGGCTCGCTGGCGAGTTGAATGTAGAAGTTTCCGACCCGCAGCTCGAACAGGCTTGGCAGCAGGTGCGCGTAGTCGACGTCTGCGCTGTGTGTCGAATCGCGGTCTCCACCTGGACACGTGTGCACTCCGAGGCGCGACCGCTCACTGTCCTGGAATCGGTCCAGCACGCGGTTGTTCAACGCAATGAACGTGCGGAGTAGTGCGAGGCTGGGATCCAGCTTGACGGCGAGACGTCCTTCTGTGAAGTCGATCTGCACCTTGTCCGCGCCGGCGTCGAGCGCACGGCGGATGTCCGTCTCGGCTTCGCGGACCAGGTCCTCCAGAAACGTCTCTTTCGAGTAGCCGGGGATACCGCTTGCGGGATAGAGCAGGCTCAATGCCGACGACGAGATGACCGCCTGCTTCAGCGGCCGCTGGGTGTAACGCCTCGCGGCTTCCGTGTAGGTGGCCGCATACGTCGCATACCGAAAGGGCCCCCCACTGAGCCGCGGAAGCTGTCTGGTGTGGCCGTCCGCGAAGGGAATCGTGACGCCGTCCGGTTCGAGGTTTCGCAGTCCGTGCACCGGGTAAGTGACAAAGCTCGGCTTCGTCTGCTCGCCGTCGGTGACGACAGGTGACCCGGTCGCTTCGAACGCCGCGATGGTCTCCCGAACGGCCTCGTCACCCAACCGGGCGAGCTCGGCCTGGTCGAGGCGTCCCACCTCGAAGGCGCGCATGGCGTCGATCAGAGCAGGCGCGCGCGGAATGCTGCCGATGGGTTCAGTCGGAAGGTTCATGTGATCTCGCCGCTTTGTCACGAGGGAGCCGCAGTCAAGATCCGTTTCAGCGCGGCTTCCACCTCCGCGGGCCTACGGATGCTGAGAAGCATACCTGCAACACTCGTCTGCATGTCATGCGCGACGGCACGCCTGAGCATCCTATCTACATGGAACAGGCGACGCACTACTGCGAATCGATTAGTCCAGCTCAGCAACAGCATCGGATCGGACGGCTGCGACGGGTGTGCTCACACTGAACGCTCACCGACCCTTCTTGCCCCGCCGCGTCTTGCTCGCCGAAGTGGCTGGACGCCTCGGCCTCGCCGCGACCCTCGGTCCGGTGGCTCGGCTTGACCGTTCGAACGACCGGTAGAGCGAGTCGAACAGCGTCATGCCCTGCTCGAGCAACGCGTCATCGTTCTGATAGGCGAGCTGCAGGCCCTCGATCATGGCGCCGACCGTATTGCATTCCGGCGCGCCAAATCGGCCGTCTTTGAGATCCAAGTCATGGACGATCGCCGCGATCCTGGAGAGCGCCGGTCCAGCTATGCCGAAGACGGAGCACAGCGTTTCGAAGGTGCATCCGTCACCCTGGTGGCTGAACTCCACGCCGAACATGTCAAACGGTACGCCCCCATCCGGGACGGACTCGCGATCAGCGGCGAACCCGAATCGGGCCTGACGATCGATAAAGAGACGGATCAGCCAGGCAGACGCCATGCGATCGACGCCGGGGCGAGGCCGCGTGATCCACACGCGGTCTTGAAACGACGCCATCCGTCCGGAGTCGTCCCCTGGTTCAGCAGGCGCCGGTGGTCTTCCGGTGCCGCCGATTCGGTCCTCGAGTTGGCGAAGCACGGTGAGCACACGGTCGCGGCCAGCACTGCCAAAGAAGTCGATCTTCTCGGCCGCAACCAGGCGCTCGCGAAAGATGTCGAGGAGACGACGGAGCGCTGGTGCTCGAGTACCTTTTGGTCGCCGGGCGCTCGCGCGCTTCAACGCCTGCTCGACGTCTTGGCCCAGTTCCTCGTACAGGTCCTGCCGCGCTCGCCTGAACTCCTCGACGAGCGCATCATCGGACCACGCATCCACATGGTCGGCCGCGAACACACTCGCATCACCGCCGGCGTCCTTCACCTCGGTCTTCAGCCACTCGAAATCCTCACGCGCGTCGGGCGTATCAGGAAGCGCATACACCGCTTGTTTCAGTGGAATCGCGCCGATCTGCTTGAGGCGGCGCCAGGTCGTGACTCTGAGGTTGGAGGGATGAGAAGGGATCTGGTGGACAAACAGCAGCCAGCGACGACGGCTGGGCGCCGCCGTGGAGAAGGGCAACTGATCAGCGTGAATCGGCCGAATCATGTTTGGTCTACCACAGACGTAATGCTTGTAACGTTCGTTTCATGATATACGTATAGTGTTACAGCGGTCAATATGCGTTCGAGGGCCGGGAGGGATGTATGCGGAATGTCGTGGTGGTTCTCGCTCTGCTCGGCACGGCGGTCGCCGCGCAACAACCAGCAAATCCCCGCCAACAACCTGGCGCGTCGATCACCATGTTTGCGCCGGAACAACACGATCTGTACGACGGCCACTACATCCTGTCGGCGAACCGGATCTACATGGTTGGCGGGTTGAACGACCCGGTCGGGTGGGACCACCTGGACAACGACGCCAAGACCGTGAAGCCCGTCGCCGGCACGGCGGAGATCGACGTCAACGACCTCACCAACACGGGCACGTTCGAGGTGCGGCTGAAGATTCCCGAAGGCGATCTCGTGCTCGCCATCGACAAGTTCAACGAGTTCAATCCGTGCCAGAACGGCGGGATCGTCGGCTTCCTGCACGAACACGGTACCGACTCAGGCTGCGGCGACAACAACTGGCCGAAGACGTTCGTGTTCCTCGCGGGCTGGGGATTCGGCCATGCGACGCTGAACGGCAAGCCGCTGTACGACAACTACGAGATGCACTTCATGATCACGCAGGGCATCCGCGACCGGAAGACGCTTCGTGTGAACTACCCCATGGCGAACAAGAAGCAGCCTGCTGGTGAGGTGAATCCCGCGACGCAGCAGATCGATTTCTATATCCGCAGCCCTCAGCAGAATCCGAAGAACAAGCCGACTCGTGAAGTGTTCATGCACTTCTTCGGGATGGAGGTCACGTGGAAGTAGCGGCGGGCAAGCCACACGACGCGCGCCGGTTGCAGCGATGCCGAAGACGAAATAGTTCGGGTGTTCGAACGCCGGCACTTTTTTCAGGAGGACATGACGTGGATGCCAGCCGTCGGCAGTTCGTGGGTCTCTGCCTCGCCGCGCCTGTTCTCGCGAGGGGCGGCACGCTCACCGGCGCACAACGGAGCGATACGAGCACGAAGTGGCCGTCTGTGTTCCCTGCAATTCGACAGTCCGTCCATGGACATCCGCTGACGTACCTGGACAGCGCGGCGACGACCCTCCGCCCGCAGTCCGTCATCGACGCGCTCGTGCAGTACTACTCGTCGGATAACGCCAATCCCTCGCGTGTGCACACACTCGCCAGTCGCGCGGCGGATCACTTGGCGGCTGCGCGCCAAACGGTCGCCCGTTTTATCAACGCGGCCGACGCGTCAGAGATCGTGTTCGTGCGCGGCACGACTGAAGGGGTCAATCTGGTGGCGTCGGCGTGGGGCCCTACGAACCTGAAGAGCGGCGACGAGATCGTCATCTCGATCGCGGAACACTCGTCGAACCTGATGCCCTGGACAAGGCTCGCGCGCGAGCGCGGCGCCACGGTTCGCGTCGCCGACGTGACGGACGAAGGACGGCTCGAGCCACAAGCCGTCAAGAACGCCCTGTCGCCGCGGTCGCGGATCGTCGCGTTGACACACGTCTCCAACGTGCTCGGCGCCGTCAATCCGATCAAAGAGGTTTGCGCGCTGGCGCACGCGGCCGGCGCGCACGTCGTCGTCGATGGTGCGCAAGGCGTGCCACACATGAAGGTCGACGTTCGGGATTTGGGATGTGACTTTTACATCTTCTCCGGGCACAAGATGCTCGGCCCAATGGCGACCGGTGTCCTGTGGGGACGTCGCGAGCTGCTCGACTCGATGCCGCCCTACCACGTCGGCAGCAATATGGCCCACGCTGTCGAGATCGACCGCGCGGAATTCGAGCATGGCGCGCAGAAGTTCCAGGCAGGAACCCCGGACGTGGCGGGGCCTGTTGGTCTCGCCGCCGCCATTCGCTTCTTCGAAGAGGCCGACGATGCCTGGTCTCGACATGATCAGGCACTGGTGAAGCACGGCCTCGAACGGCTGGCAGGTATTCCACGACTTCGGCTTATCGGCCCGCGCAACGCCGACAACCGGGTTCCGGTATTCACGTTTGTGCTCGAGGGGCGCTCGCCGACGGACGTTGCGCGCGCGCTGGATGCACAAGGGATTGCCGTCAGAGCCGGCGACATGGCAGCGATGCCCCTTCTCAAGCGCTTCGGCGCGTCCGAAGCCATCCGCGCCTCGGCGTACGTCTACTCAACGCTGAGGGACATCGACCAGTTGGCAGACGCGCTGCGCGGAATCGGGAAGTGAACCTGCCGGTCCAGGATGAGCCAGCGCGATCTAATGGGCGGCCATGTTGCCTTCGCTGAGTCCCCAATTCCTTTCCGCGACGGCTCACAGCGATGAAAGCGCGATCGTCGAGATTCGCGGGACAGCTCAGCGCCTCAGCGCGTCTCGAGCTCGCTCGAGCGGCATTGGCCTGTTGCCTGGCCTCGATAGAATTGCCCTGTGTTCTTCGTCGCGGTCTTCATCGTCGCCATCCTCTCCGGCGCCACCGGGAACCATGAAATCGCCAGTGCACGGCGCGATCCGCCCGGAAGCAGGCATAATCGAATCGTGCGAAGGCTCTTGGCGGTGGCGATAGTGGTCGTGTTCGCATCCCTGAACGCGATCGACGGGCTCTGCTGCCCGGATGGCTGCACGAACCAGCTCGAATCGGCTTCGCAACAGCACAACGACCACTCAGGAGATGGCAGCTGCATGCTCTGCCTTGGCAGCATCGTGTCAGCCGCGGCACCAGTGCTCACACCGTCCGGTCTCCTCACGACTCGCGCTGGACATCCGCCATTGAGATCCCACGTCGACGCGTTCTCACACCCTCCCGACCATCCTCCGCGCGCATAGCGCGTTCCGCTCTTCACCACACTTGATGAATTGAGAAATCGGTGCGTCTGAACGCGCCGCCGGAGGTCTATGCGTTCCCTGATGTTCGCGTTGGGTGTTCTTGTTTTGTGTCAATTCTCCATAGCCGCCCAGGGCCAGACGGGCACTGTTCGTGTTCACGTCCATGCGGCGCAGAAGCCAATCGAGGACGCGGAAGTAGTCATCGCTGGCACCAGCCATCGCACCGATGCCTCAGGTACGGCAACCGTGGTCATCGGCGCCGGCAATGTCGACATCACCGTCGTGAAGACCGGATTCGTGCCCGTGACGACATCCGTACAGGTGGGCGCCGGCGCGACGCAAGAGGTGATCGTGGAGTTGCAGCCGCAACCGAACCTTGAGGAAAGCGTCACCGTCGTCGCATCGACGCGGACGGACAAGCGTCTCGAGGATCAGCCTATGCGCGTCGAGGTCCTCGCGCGCGAGGAAATCGAAGAGAAGATGCTCATGACGCCCGGCGACATCGTCATGATGCTGAACGAGATGGGCGGCATGCGGGTGCAGACGACGTCGCCGTCGCTCGGCGCCGCCAGCGTGCGCATTCAGGGCATGCGAGGCCGCTATACGCGCGTGCTCTCGGACGGGCTCCCGCTGTTTGGCGAGGTCGGCGGGCTCGGTCTGCTCCAGATCCCGCCGATGGATCTCGGACAGGTCGAGGTCATCAAAGGTGTGGCCTCGGCGTTATATGGCGCCGGCGCGATGGGTGGCGTCATCAACCTGCTGTCGCGGCGTCCAGGCGCGGAACCCGCGGAGGAGTTCCTGCTCAATCGGTCCACACGGGGTGCGACGGATGCGGTCACGTTTCTCTCCCGTTCCTTCGCGCGCGGGTGGAGTGGTTCGTTGCTCGGTGGCGGCCACTGGCAGGAGACCAACGACGTCAACGGCGATGCGTGGGCCGATCTCCCAGGCTATTCGCGAGGCGTCGTGCGTCCGCGGGTGTTCTGGGACGGCGGCGGCGGTCGCACCTTCTTTGCCACAACCGGCTTTACCTACGAGGATCGCCACGGCGGCACGCCGGATGGCGAGGTACTCGCGGCGACCGGCCAACCCTACGTCGAAGCCCTCGAGACGCGACGATACGACGCGGGTGCCATGGGACAGTTTCTGATCAAGGACCGATACGTCGTGACCGCGCGCGCGGCGATCGCACGACAGAGCCACGATCATCAGTTCGGCGAGGTCCTCGAGCGGGATCGGCACGACACGGCGTTTGGCGAAACAGCCATCCGTGGAACCGCCGGTCGACAGACCTGGGTCGCTGGATTCGCCATCGAACGTGACGCCTATACGGCGCGCGACGTGCCACGATTCGACTATGACTTCCTCGTGCCGGGCGCATTCGCGCAGTACGACCTGACCGTCTCTCCGAAACTCTCGCTGTCCGGAAGCGCTCGCCTCGATCATCACAGCGAGTACGGCACGTTCTTCAGTCCACGCGTCTCGGCATTGGCACGTGCAGGACATTGGACGAGCAGGCTTTCAGTGGGGACCGGTTTCTTCGGGCCGACGCCGATCACGGAGGAAACGGAAGCGGCGGGTCTGACGCGTCTGGAGATTCGACGGCCGCTCGAAGCTGAACGTGGGCTGAGCACGTCCTTCGACGTGTCTCGCACGGACGGGCCCCTGTCCTACACGGCCACGCTGTTCGCGTCTCGAATCAGAGACCCACTTCACGTCGAACGTTCGCCGTCGTACGTTCTCAGCACCCTGCCGGATCCGACCACGAACGTCGGCCTCGAGCTCCTGGGCACATGGCGTCGCGCGCCATTCTCGGTCACCGCCAGCTACACCTACGTGCGGGCGCGCGAGACCGTCAACGCTGTTCAACAGGATGTGCCGCTCACCCCGCGACACAGCGCCGGCCTCGTGGGCATGTGGGAAGCGGAGGACGTGGGTCGAGTCGGCATCGAGTGGTACTACACCGGCACACAGAGCCTCGACGAGAATCCGTATCGCGTGACGAGCGAGCCGTACATGATTCTCGGACTGCTGGCGGAAAAGCAGTTCGGACGCATTCGCCTCTTCGTGAACGGCGAGAACCTGACTGGTGTCAGGCAGACGCGATGGGATCCGCTGCTTCTCCCGACGCGCGCCGTCGACGGCCGCTGGACCGTTGACGCGTGGGCACCGCTCGAAGGCCGGAACATCAACGGTGGCTTGCGGGTGCGTTTCTAGCAGCGTCGTCCGTGATTGGTTTTGTTGGACGTCCATCAGGAGGAGGAAGACGTCAAACTGCGACGCGCCAATGATGTGGCTCCCACCACTGTCGACAAGGATCTCGCGGTCTTGAAGGCGTTCTTCAACTGGGAGCTGATCTCCGCTGATTCGCCAGAGTTTCGCAGGTCAGGACGGCCGGAGATCTATCCCGACACCTCGTCGTCTGGCCGCAGCAGGATCGCTGCCTTGACCTTGACCCGCAATCCTCGGTCGAAGGTGACCAGCGTCAGATGTCCTGCGATCGCGAATGCCGCGAGAAATGAATCGGCCCAGTCCTTGGTCGCCGGCTGGCGACGACGTGTAAGAGAGCGAAAGCGCGGCTCGATCTCAGGAGACTCATCGACGAACGTGACACGAGGATCCTGCAACCACCGATCGTACGCCGCCCAGGCCTGCGGTTGCGTCATGACCTCGTCACCCATGACGACCGCGGTCGTCAAAAGACGCAGGAGGCCGAGCTGTGTGAACCGGCAGAACGCCAGCGTTACGTCTGGCGGGAGCTCCGTGAACCACGTCGCGGCCGTGGTGTGGTGCACGTGGCCCTCGTAGGTGAGCGCTACCCAGACATTGATGTCAGGGAAAAGCGATGTCGTAGATGGCGGCATTGTCGAGAGCCACGGTGCCCGGGCGCTTCGAACGGACGATCGGTAGTGAAACGGGCGCCCCCGCGCTCCGACGCTCGGACTTCAGCACTTCTCTGACGCCCTTCAGGATGAGAGCACGAGTCGAGCTGCCTTCGCGCGCCGCCCGGGATTTCAGCTGGCGGTACACTCCGTCTGGAATATCGACAGTCGTGCGCATGCGCTCATTGTGCCATATTTATGGCGTTGCGAAAGACCGGGCGTGCGTCCCGCGCCCTCGAGGCGACGCCGCAAAAGTACCGAGAGTCCCCAGAGCACGCCCGGTGCCCGCCGCCCAGCCCCACGCCTCCGCGGGCCTTCTCCGATCGAGAGGTGGGCGATGAGCGCAGAGCCGAGGGTGATGGCGAAGGCGGCGTATGCCCACTCCTTCAGACGCGCCGGCACCGGCGCGAGCAACAGCACCGCCCCGAGGAGCTTGGCCCACGCGAGCTCCACGCGGAAGTAGTCGGTGAAGCCGAGGCGGGTGGACGCCTCGCCTTGCATGCCGCCAATCCGGATGTTATATACTGAACCACGTGGTTCAGTATGCGCGGACCCGCTTCGATGCCTCGTTTGCCGCGCTCTCGGACGCCACCCGACGCGGTGTTCTGGAGCAGCTCGGGCGTGCAGACGCTTCGATCACGGACCTTGCCGACAAGTTCCACATGACCCTCACGGGCATGAAGAAGCACGTCGGCGTCTTGGAGCAGGCGGGGCTCGTCACCACGGCGAAGGTCGGGCGCGTGCGGACCTGCAGGCTCGGCCTGCGCAGACTGGATGAAGAGGCGGCATGGATCGAGAGGTACCGCCAGCTCTGGGATGCACGGTTCGACGAGCTGGACAAGGTTGTCGAGGAACTGAAACGGAAGGAGAAGGTTGATGGACGCAAGAAGAGAGAGTGAGCCCACGCCCATGAAGAACCGCACGACGGTGGAGCGGAAGTCCGAGCGTGAGCTAGTCGTTACCCGAACCTTCAACGGCCCGGCCCGCATCGTGTTCGAGGCGTGGACCAAGCCCGAGCTGTTCAGGCGGTGGTGGGCGCCGAAGTCGATGGGCATGTCCCTGCGTTCCTGTGAGATGGATGTTCGTGTCGGGGGCAAGTACCGTCTCGAGTTCGAACCCGATGCTATGGCGTTCTTCGGCACGTACCTCGAAGTGACACCGCACTCGCGCCTCGTGTGGACCAACGAGGAAGGTGGTGAGGGTGGGCCTGTCACCACGGTGACATTCGAGGAAAAGCGTGGCAAGACGCTGCTGGTCATGCACGAGCTCTATTCCTCGAAGGAAGCTCTCGACGCTGCCGGCACCGGGGCGGCGGATGCGATGGTCGAGACGTTCGCGCAACTGGACGAGCTTCTCCTCACCCTGGGCGCGTGCTGACCCAACACGAGTCCTCCAGCGCCGGCGGTGACCCGATCCATCAGGAGTTTCAAGCGACGCGTATCGAGCGTTGTTGCAATCGTCAGCTCGCGCTGGGCGGGCTGAGGTTCTTCTCGACCTCTGCGAGCGTAATCATCATCATCATTGGATCGACCGGACACTCGTGAAATCCGGCACGTGCATAGAAGCGCTTCGCGTCTGGAAGATCCTGCACGAGCGCGTACAGGTGACGAGGAACGGCGGCCGGCGGTCAGCGCGGAGGCGAAGAAGGTGCGAGCGCGCAAGATGATCCGCGAACTGCGAAGTCTCGGCTATCGCATCGAACTTAGCCCGGCTCCATCGAGCAGCCCGGCATGATCGAGAGAGATTTTCGACCCTGGTTGATTCGAGAAGCGGCGTAAGCGGCCTTCTTACGACAGATTCGCCCAGGGTTTCGCCGGCCGCTCCCGCCAGGTCTCATGCAGCACCGATACCCTTTTAGGTATACTCTGGAATCTCATGACCGGCGGCAACGTCCGAATCAAGCCGGTCTTCTGGATGGCATCGTCGCGGACGGACCTCAAGTCGTTCCCTCAGCCCGTCCAATCCGATGTCGGCTACGCGTTGTTCGCGGCCCAGCGGGGCGAGGAGTACCGCTCGGTGAAAGCACTGCAGGGCTTCGGCGGTCGAGGGGTGCTCGAGATCGTGGCGCCGCACGACGGCGACACCTATCGCGCCGTTTACACCGTGAAGTTCAAGGGCGCGATCTACGTGCTCCACGCGTTTCAGAAGAAGGCGACCAAGGGAATCGCCACGCCAAAGCGCGAGATCGACGTCGTGCGCCGTCGGCTGGCAGACGCCGAGCGTCACCACAAGGAGAGGCGGAAGCCACATGGCGAAGAAAACAAGGGTTGACGTCGAGGCGAGCAGCGGCAACGTCTTCGCCGATCTTGGCCTGCCGAACCCAGAACAGGAACTGCTCAAGGCCAGCCTCACGCTGCAGATCTTCAAGGTGCTCAAAGCCCGGAAGCTGACGCAGGCACAGGCCGGCAAACTCCTGAGCATTCCGCAATCGCACGTCTCCGATCTCCTGAACGGTCGAGCCCGAGCGTTCTCCGCGGAACGCCTGATGGAGTTCCTGGCCGCGCTCGGCCACGACGTCGAAGTCCGCGTGAAGCCCACACGCAAGGTCCACGGACGCGTCTCGGTCGTCGTTGCCGCGTAGGCGCCACGCTGATTGTCTCCGCCAAGCTCGGACCGGAGGACCAGCAGCCAATTGAGTGCACAGTGATTCCGAATGAGACGGCAGTCGTTCGCGGAGCAGTCGTCGCAGTGGCGCTGATCGTGGCAACGACTTTTCCGACCGCCACGCAAAGTCCGCCGGCACGCGCCGCGCAGCCTATCGAGCCGATTGGGGCAATTGTTGACGCGTTTCGTTCGCACTCCGTCGTCGCCCTGGGTGAGGATCACGGCAACGAGCAAGGCCACGCGTTTCGCATCAGGCTCCTGCGGGATCCGAGATTCACCGCAACAGTCAACGACATCGTCGTGGAGTTCGGCAACCCCCGTTACCAGGAGCTCATGGACCGCTTTGTCAAGGGCGAGCAGGTCGGCGACCAGGCGCTGCGTCGCGTGTGGCAGGACACGACGCAAATCTCAGGGGTATGGGACAGGCCGATCTACGAGGACTTCTTTCGCGCGGTGCGCGCCGTCAACGCGACGCTGCCGCGCGAGCGTCAGCTCCGCGTGCTGCTGGGCGATCTGCCAGTCGATTGGGATGCCGCACGGCACTCGCCGCCGAAACCCGGTGAGAAGCGACTGTTGGGTCAACCGGTGCGCG
Source organism: uncultured Acidobacteriota bacterium (assembly GCA_963810305.1). GTDB lineage: Bacteria > Acidobacteriota > Vicinamibacteria > Vicinamibacterales > 2-12-FULL-66-21 > JACDCA01. The sequence continues at coordinate 6,666 of CAWEMY010000005.1, read as the reverse complement.
ACGATGCCCCGACAGGAGCGATGGATCGGGATCGGCACGCGGCGGGAGTGATCCAACGTGAGACCTTGGCGAAGCAGCGGCGTGCGCTTCTCATCTTCGGCGACATGCATGTGACGCGCCGCCCCACGTCGATCGTCGGTCGTCTCGAGAGTGAGGCGGGCGTGCGCGTTTTCAATATCAGGAACGGCACGCGCCGCAGCTACGAGAGTCTGCTGGCGCTGCAGCCAGATGCCTCCTCCTGGCCCGTCCCGAGCCTGGCGATCGTGGCCGGGACCGTCCTTGCGCAGCGGGAGTTCGGCGACGTCGATGCGGTGCTCTATCTCGGTCCGACGTCGGCCATGACGACCTCGCGGCTCTCCCGATCTCTGTGCGAGGACGCGAGCTACATCGCAATGCGTCGCGAGCGTATGGCGCTCTCCGGCCTGCCACCAGCGCAGGCGGATGACCTGCTGTCCCGGGACTGCTCCACCGGCCCGCCGAAGTAGCAGGCCTCGCCTGCTTAGCCAGCGGGCCCTCGTGTAGCAGCCCGAGTGAAACGCTGAATCAGGGATCGACGCGATCGATCTCGCGTAATAGACAGTCGGCGATAGCGATGGGCAAACGACGAAGTCTCGCGAAACAGGTATGCGAGAACGCTGCTCGCCGTTGTCGCGAGAGATTTCAGATCAACGACTTACGCTGTGGAAGTTCGATACTGAGAATTGGCTGGTTCTGCAAGTTGTTGAATAGCAGCGCTTTAGGAGCTGGCTCCTCGGGCTGGACTCGAACCAGCAACCCTCCGGTTAACAGGCGGAAAAAGCGTCGTTAGCCGAGCTTTGCCGCAATGTGCTGGACGCTGCCGGATCGGGCGTCGTCGTAGCCGAGAATGAACGATTTTCGGGTTTCGCTTTGTGCCGCCCATTGCCGCCGTTTGCCGCTCCTTGGTGCACCGAAAGGGCAAGAAAAGGGCAACGTCTCCAGAAGGCTTCCCGCGAGGCGATGTCGATCGAGTATTGGCGAAGGACAGGAGGAGTTCCGTTTCCCGCTTCTCAGAATCCGCGTAAGCTGTCGACAGGCACCCGACATCACAGCGCGAGGAGGCTCCTATGGTCGAGCCCTTGACACTTACGACCGTTAGCACCGTCATCCTCACGGAAGGCATCAAGTTCCTGTACGGACAAGCAACCGAGGCGCTCAAGGCGTGGCGTGGACGCCAACAGCGACGGCAGGACACGACCGCACCAACGCCTCTGCCGGTGTCCACGAACGCGCTCGAGGGCAGCTCGGATGCGTGGCGTTTCTACGACATGGAGCGGATGCCGGCTACTCGAATCCAGGCTCAACGATCTGCGCCGGGATGTCAGTCCTTCGGCAAGGCATCGAACCGGTCGACGTCAGTAACAGCGAGCGTCTGGCGCGCGTCGATGAGCTGCGACGCGTTCTCGAAGGGCCCATCTACCTCAGCAACACGTCAAAGGCGAGACGCGGCCGCCGTCGGGCACTCCGATCGTCTCGAGGGAGTCGTAGAAGTCAACGGGGTAACGGGGCTCGTGGCGGGCGTGCACGCGGACAGAGTTCCTTCCGACTGGTCGAGTCTGCCACGGTGGGGTACAGGCCGGTCGCGGAGATGCCCGGGGTCAGGCGTTTGGTGTCCAGGATTGGTGGCGGTCATCGCGACGGGAGCTCCGCCTCCTGCGTCATCAAAGAGTTCGGGGACTGAATCCGACGAGAAGTAAGGTACTTTACGGCAATGAGGGGAGGCCCTGTGCCAAAACCGTCCTATCGGGCTCGCGACGTTTGTCGGTCGCGAGTGGACATTGCCGCCGATTCTGGACTGGTTCGACAACTCGGATACCCAATTCTTCGTGGTCACCGCCCCCCACGAACGGGCAAGAGCATGCTTGCCGCGTGGCTCGCGGAAGACGGCGGTGCCACCATGCCGCCCGCGGCAACGCGAACGCGGATCTCGAACACGTACCGCGGCGGTTGCCGGCATCCATTTTGTCGGGCGGATACCGGTAGCACATCGCCAGCGGCGTTCGCCGCAACAACATGGCGAACCAGCTGACGCGACGATACCGGGCTTTGGCAAGGCTCTGACCGAGACGATGAGCCGATCTCGTTGAGCGTCGCTGGAGTTGCACAAGCGGACGTCGTGTTGGGAGCGAACACCGGCGTATACATCGAAAGACTCGACCTTGGGGGCCTCCGGAAGAGCCGGCGTTCGACAACGCCTTTCGCAATCCTCTTGTCCAGCTCTACGCGTCCGGCAAGTTCTCTGAGGCCGATCCTGCTGATCGTCGATGCGCTGGACGAAGCTCGACCATCTCGGGCAAATCACTTCTTGATCTTCTGAACAGGCTCAACGAACCGTCGTTACGTCGGGTAAGGATTCTTGTGACGACTCGTTCAGGGATCGCGAGTGCTCGTTGCCTCGACGGCGCGCAGAGAATTGATTAATCGACGACGCGCCTCCGACGAATGCGGACGCACCTGATACATGTTTCACTACGTCACGGAACGGCTGATCGATGCCCGGCATGTCCGGCCATGCCGACCGCCTCGGGCCAGCCATCACCAAGGCGAGGCTGCGTGAGGCAACTGCCCTACGCGCATCTCGTGCTCGCGGACCTGCTGAGCACTGGCCCGACGCAGACATCCAAGGTGAGTCTCAGAACTGGTGACTATCAGGCTTCCAATGTCCCCGTTCGAAAAAACGTAACGCCCGTCCGGCAACTATTCTTCATCGTGGTCGATCTGATGAAAAAGAATAACAACCTAGCGACAATCTAGCTGTGTGTGCGTCGATGCAGGCAAAGGAAGAACATGGGACTTCAAAACGCACGATGGTCAGTTGGTAACAGAGTCGTCAGCTCATTCGCGCAGGGGCGTCGAGTGCAAACGGCGGTGGAAATAGACAACTTCGGCGGCGATCTGGAATTCGCGCTGAGGAAGGTCGATGGGCCGAATTCTCAAGAGATCTTCTCACAAACTGCGCGGCAAGCTGCGGTGGGTGCGTCGTCTGTCGATGCCAGCCTCGGCTTGGACATGAACTTTCTGTGGGAGCGGCTGTTAATGTCCGAAGAGTTCAGTCTCATTCGCGCCTCGCTCGGGCCGCCGGACGAGAGAAGTCCGCAACCAACCAATGCCCCGTTTCTCGCCGAGCAGATTACAGATCGAACCTTCTGGGCCAAGAACTCGACTCACCGTCGATGCACCTAACCAAGGATCGCGACGGTTACATCGCCCACCGGTGCGCCGCCGTTTTCCACAGTTTTCTGACCAAAACGCTGTTCGGATTCTCATCGATGGCAATGCGGCGCTGCCGGCGTACTCGCGGCGCTCGACACGCGTCTGACCACGTCCATCTGGATTCGTTCTTTTTCGGCCCGGATGAAGTTGGAAATGAAATCGTCAATGCTCTTATTGCCAAGTCTCCGTCCGGCGTTGAGGTCCGATGCCTTCAATCACCATGCAACGGGCTATGCCCGATCCCTGAGGGGCTGGGTTCGACGTCGCCGCAGTCCGAGGGACATGGTCCAACGGCTTCGCGCCGGTCGTGTCCGAGTTGCCCGTTCAGGAAACGAATGTCCCACCAATTGGAGGAGACTCTACAGGATGCCAGTATCGAGATCGAGCGCAAAGACTCTAGAACACTTCCGCGGAAGGTTTCGGGCCGGTCTCACGAATTTGATGAGCGCGGCGGATCATCAAAAAATCATCGTGATCGATGGCACGCTCTCTTTCTGCGGGGGGCATGAATTGTGCAAGAACTATCTTTACCGTCACCCGTTTGACCGTACCTAAGAATCGGATGCAGTAGCGGACCGACTCGCCGCAGGGCAACCTGAGGCCTGGAAGAAGTGGCACGACCTGTTTGCCCAGATCGAAGGGCCGGCAGCCCGTGACCTGCAGCGCGTGTTTGCAGAGAGGTGGGCGGTTGCCAGCGGCGAAGAATTGAGTCCAGTCAGCGAGCGATACTATCCGCCTGTTCTTGCTGGTGCGCCTCTACCTGATTCCAACTCGCGCGTGAAAGTGCTCGCGAATGCTCAGGTCTTGAGCAACATTACAGCTGAATTGTGCGCCTTTTTCGCAATGCCCAAACTGCAATCCAGATAGCGAATCCATACTTCACAAACAATCTGCCTCGGCCTGTACCTTGTGCACACGGCGAGGTATCCGTAGAATACCTGTTGATATTGATCGTCCGGATCAGCACCACGACCTTCTCTTTTGTTCGGACACTCAGCAAATGCAGGTATCAACATTACCTCGCCGCCGGTGTGCGCATCTTTAGTATCGGACAGTCGCTTCGCGCGTCGCCTCATGACTTTCCGACACCGATATGTGTGTCTCAGCAGTTACAACTACAACGTGAGCAGTGCCGCACGCGACTATGATGCAATATTTTGATAGACGACCCCGTGGTTGCCCCGACGGAAACAGGTGCTCGACGTGATCGCGCTGTTACACGCCGCATCATCGACCCTCCACAGGTGCATCTCGCGGTCGAGTGTCGACCTCTTGGAGCCGAGCTTGTGAGCGCAGCCGGCTTCTTCGCGGCAGTACTTGACGGAACGGCCGAATCGTTGCGGCCATTAGAGCGCTTTTCTATCAACAGAAGCGAACTTCGAGCATCTGTTGGAAGGTCGGCTGGACTGCCCCCGAAGCTCTCGGACATTGTCAGCGTCCAGACTGTCTTCTCTATTACCAATGATCTCGATGACTGCAGCGTCTGGTCGATACCGTGTCAGACACAGCAACAGTCACAGAATTGCCGATCTATTACGAGCTATTCACAACTATCCAGAGAATCGTTACCAGAGTGCGTGATTTGGTCACTCTTGGCGCACAGCCCGACTTACCCAAGTCTCCCCCACTAGACTCGGCGCAGTTCTGGTCAGTATTCCCAAGTGAGGTCGTGGAATACCTTCTGATCAAGAGAGTCGAGCTCAAACTCCCTGTCGTTTACGGCATGCTTCAGCTCTTCGGTGTCATCAGTGAAACGCCAGGTAACACCGCAAGGACCAAACCGCATGACGTATACGCGATACAGCATCGCGTTTGATCGGCTGAGCCGCCTTGTCACAGATTTCGGGGATGTCATGCGGGACGTCTATGGCTGGGGCGATCCCATCCAACCGCTGGATCACGAACTCCTTCTCAAGAACCTTCACCGCAAGAAGTGCTTGGCCTCTTTGGGCCATGCCAACTATCGCACGCACGCGCCAGGATTGGCAAACGATTATTATTCGACGAGCAATGCGACACTGGAGAAGTCCATGAACTTCGGGGCCGTCTCTTCCACGGGTTCCGCGCGACAGGCTGGATGCATTTGAATTCGCCCTGTCGGTTCTTCCCATCCCTCCCCTAAGTTCGGAAGACGATCCGCCAAATGGTTTGGTCATTGCACCCCTGTTAGTCGGTGCGATGGGGACTGAGCAACTACGCAGCGGTCTCGTGGCGCTCAGGGCATCCGGAGGATTTGAGTCCGATGCTGGATTGCGGCTCCTTGTTCTCCCGGACAGCATTGAGGCGTTGGTGAGTGGTGCGGGCTCCGAGGTCGACGCTTCGATCGTCTTGCGCATCGCGCCTCCTACTCCATGGACGCTGATCGGCGGCGAGGGATCCCACGGTTTTGAGATTGGGGCAGTTCAGTTCCGAATGCTGGTCCAGGGCGAAGCGAGCGACCCTGACGTCACCGTGGATGCCGGCATGGAAAGAGCTGCCATCGTTGTCGACTGGCCGAAAGTGACTCGTTCCTGCGAGACATCATTGGGAGCGATCCGCAGCGACTTGAATTTGATCTTGCAATCGGCCTGTCCTCGAAACGAGGCCTCGTTATCAGCGGGCAAGGCGGGCTCGAGCTTACGCTCCCTGTTAACAGGACTATTGGTGTCTTCGATATCGACTCTCTCCACAGTAGCCCTCCGGGCGTCCGACGAAAGACTGGATGCAATTGTCGGAGTAACAGGAGACGCGGACCTAGGGCCCATCGTCGTTAGCGCTGAGAAGCTTGGTGTGAAACTGTCCGTGGGACCGATTGCTGCCGGGGCATCGCCCGGGTTGCTGGGTGGCTTCGATGCGGAGTTTGGCTTCAAGCCGCCCGATGGTCTTGGCATTCTGCTTGATGCGGGTGCGATCACGGGAGGCGGCTTCTGAGATCGACCCGGCGAACGCGCGCTATGCGGGCGTCTTGCAGCTGGAGGTGTATGGCATTGCGGTCGGTCCATGGGCTGCTCGATACCCGGCTCCCTGGTGGCGCATCCGGCTTCTCGTTTCTGATCCTCATCTCGACACAGTTCACGCCCATTCAGTTGGGGTTTGGGTTCACATTGAATGGGGTCGGCGGGTTGGCCGGGATCCATCGGACGCTGGTCGTCGAGGCGCTGCAGACGGGGATCCGCAGCCAGCGCCTGGATGCGATTCTGTTTCCCGAGGAACCCATCGAGGATGCGGCGCAGTTGATCAGCGACCTGCGGAGCTACTTCCCGCCGGCCGAGGACCGCTACGTGTTCGGGCCGATGGCGTTGATCGGGTGGGGGACGCCGACGCTGCTCGAGGCGAAACTCGGGATCCTCCTCGAGGTCCCGGACCCGGTGCGGCTGGTGCTGCTCGGCCAGATCAGCGCACACTTCCCGACCAAGGACGCGGCGGTGGTCGAGCTGCACATCGATGTCCTGGGGG